>NZ_JAKOEN010000019.1:540287-1172409 GCF_022355455.1 Pseudomonas sp. KSR10
GGTAAGAATGTCCATGAACGGGATTTCGCTCGGCGTGCGCCCGTCACTGGTGAAGCTCATGGCCATGAAGTAGGGGTAATCCCAGACGCCTTCCTTCTCCAACACCACGCCAACGACGTGCACGCAGCACCAGTAAGGCGGCTCGTCTTCGTCCATGTACAGCTCCATCAGCACGGACTCGCCGATGTAGGCCATGGCGGCTTGAGTATCCAGGGTGATGCCGGGCTTACGCATGGCTGTAGTCTCCTTCCTTGAACACCTTTTTGCCTTTCTTCAGGTCAGCCCGCAGGCGGGCCAGGTTGACCATGCGAAAGTCCGCGAGGCGCATCGTCGGGATGGTGCCGGTAGCAGCCCAATCGGCGGCCTCTTCGACGGAGACCCCGCTCATTTCGGCGAAGGTCTTGAGGCTGCACAGGTCGAGGCTGTCGTCTGCCTTGCTCATAGCGTCCACTCCTGTTCGAGGAGCTGCTGCTGTAGCAGGGCCACGTTCACCATAGTGCGTTTGCCTACCTTCTTCGAAGGCAGGTAGCCCCTGTCCAACCAGGTGCGCACCACGATGGGTTCGTCGCCCATGCCGATCCACTCGGCGAACTTCGGCCACGGCATCAGGGGCGGGGCGCCGTGCAGCTTCTGGGAGTCGATCCCTTCCGGTGGTAGCATTCCGTATCTCCGCTTTGTTCTGCTTTATCCAGCATTAGATGCATTACAAATAGTGCAAGGCACGAACAAGAATATAGGCTAGCCTTCACATAGAAACCACCACTATGTGCAAGCTTTTTAGACGTTTTCGGAATGATAAGAGAGAGATTGATATCCGTTTGGGACTGCCAAGGGCTCTCGGCGCCTAAGCTCGAAAAGCTGACGGGTATCGACCGAAGCAGCTGGTATCACCTGCGAAACGGCAAGAGGCGTGCAAACGAAGAAGACATAGAGGCCATCGTAAAGATGTTTCCTCAATACGCTTTTTGGATTGCAAGCGGGCAGATTGCCCCGGAGATCGGCCAGACCAGCCCCGACTACGACGAAGCCAACCGAAACTTGAGCCAACCCAACGCGGGATAGCAATCACACGGAAAGTAGCTAGGCGATGGTATGCCCAAGCGTAACAGGCAGGTTTATGGAGATAGAGAAAGTAGAGGGAGAAGACCTGCTTTCGTTGTACAGGTCTTATCAGCGGGAGCTAGCCAGATAATTTGACTTCGTCACGCGACGTGGTGGGTTCTGAGCATCCATCCAGAATTTCAGGAAACTGGACTATACCCACAGAACTCAGCAAAGCATTTCTACATCTTTTTGCGAAGCGGCTATCACGTTTATCCGACAGGTATTTGGCAGCTTTGAACAACTCAGGCGTGGGTACTAAAGCAGTGGAGCTAGTAACCGCAGCTGAAATACACTTCGTAGTAAAAGGTACTTCCCTTTCAGATAGTGGCTGCAGTCTATAGGAGTTCCCAAACAATACACCTTTGGCTGGCGCATCAATCTCATCACGCGCCAGGTCCTCATGTATATTGAGAGCCAACTGTCTAAGTTTTTCCACATTCACAGCCTTATTATCTTTACCTTCAACCTCACCAATCAACCTGCCTTCTTTGCAAGTAAATACAGCATCGAATTCTGAGTTCCCATCATTAAATTGCTCTACTTTAAAGCCAAGAATTTCTAGAGCATCCAATATGGCATATTCTAAAGGTTTACCCTTTTCGAAAAGGAGCTTTCGAAGTCTCCCATGCTTTTTTAACCGTTCTAATGCCGCGTCCTTCTCAGTTTGAATCGCTTCCATTTTTTTCTCAATCAGAAGCAACTCCTGAGTGGCTGCTAATTCAGAAGTCAATTTGAAGCAGTCATCTTTCACCCAATCAGGCTCGGGAGTCAATTCGCCCTCATTTCTAAGCGCCTTATCCATTGCAACAACAGCACTAACCAGCTTAGCGGCTATAGCCCTTCCCGCAGCGTTCCATTCGCCATCTTCGCCAAAGTACTCATCTGCATAGAAATCCACATCCGGGAGCAATACTAGAGCCCCATTAGAGTCTTTGGATTTTGCTACGGCACCAACAGGCTTATCACCATGCTTGGTTACTACGCATGCTGTTAACTGATCACCCAAAACCACTTTGTAGCTTGAAATATCACCAAATTCTCGCCAGTAAGACGCAATTATCTCGCCACCTTTAGGCGAAAGTTTAACCTCCTTTCCTTTGGTCTTTATTGCATTTAACTGAGCTGGAATCGCCTGATAGTTACTGTAATTCTCAACGATCCTAGTGACTTTTTGATTCTTGCCCGTGCCAGAAAACTCTTTCTTGCCTGTTGCAACAGAAACTTCACATAATTCCGTCAAATAAACTAAGACAAGCTTGCCATGCTCAACCGCAGCCTTGATTTCGCGCCGCCAGTGCTCTACCTGCTCTTTTAGGCGAAATGAATGGTCGTCGGTTAAACAAGGTCTTCCCTGAAAAAGAGAAGACCCTCTTAAAAAATCGTTGATTTCCGGCTTGAATATAATTATGTCCCAGTCAAGAAGTGACTGCTCAGAATCAAAATCACTAAATTCAACATCATCATCACAAATTGAAAATCCGACGGTCAGTATATTCTTTTTGCTCATTTTTCTACCGATAGGCTTGTTCAACATGACAGCAATGTGCCATGAATCGTATGAAAGTGGAAAGATAGCAGCTGTCGAAAAACTGTCGAAATCACAGCTGATAAATGCAGTACAAAGCGGGCTGTAGGGGACGGCGAGGCCGATAATGCGGTGCTTTGCAGGCAAAAGCCGAGCAAAAAGTGGGGTTCAAATCCCCCGGCGCATAGAGCCCGTACCCAGGGCTTTGTGCTGTCCGAGCCTGCCGTATCTAAGAGAAATGTCCGCCTGCGCGCAGCAACTCACTCATACCAAGCGCTCCAGAAGCCATCGGAGGCCTTCTATGCTTTCCGGCTATTGGATCCAACAAAAGACAACCATTGCCGTAAAGCTGGATGAAGATCAGAGCCGCCATTCGCATCGATCATTGCGTTAGCGAGAACCTCGAAGACCAACGGCTTCTGCTTGGCCTGCAGCATTACACCATGTCGCCAGCGTCACTCCCTCTATCAGAATCCTCAGCGACGCCGAGCAAGGCTCGCGCAATCATCCTCAGGAGAATGATCCGTTCGTTTACCGAACAAATGTCGTCTTCGGTTATTGCTCAATGGATCCATTAGTGGAAAGTTAGCCTCGCACTACAAAAATAATTACGAGGACTGACCGTGATGCCGCGTCTTGCGCTTTGTTTCGCCTACCCGCCTTTCCAGATGGTTTCCCCGCATCGCCTTTTCGGCTCGGCCCTTTGACGGAGAAACCCCCTATGAACAACCAACTGCGTCAAGCCGTGGATGCCGGTGCGATGAACCGCTTCCAGTGGACTGCCATTGGCATCTGCATCGTGCTGAACATGATTGATGGCTTCGATGTGCTGGTGATGGCCTTTACGGCGGCATCGGTATCCGCCGAGTGGGGCCTGAGCGGCTCTGAGATTGGCATGCTGCTCAGTGCCGGACTGTTCGGCATGGCAGGTGGCTCGCTGTTCATCGCTCCCTGGGCCGACCGCTTCGGACGCCGCCCGTTGATCCTGCTGTGTCTGGCCATCTCCGGCGTCAGCATGATCCTGGCCGCGTACAGCCAGAGCCCAACCCAGCTGGGCCTGCTGCGGATGATCACCGGCCTGGGAATCGGCGGGATCCTGGCCAGCAGCAACGTCATCGCCAGCGAATACTCGAACAAGCGTTGGCGCGGTCTGGCAGTGAGCCTGCAGTCGACCGGTTACGCATTGGGCGCAACCTGTGGCGGCATGATCGCGATCTATCTGCTCGGCCAGTTCGGCTGGCGGTCGGTGTTCATGTTCGGAGGCGCAGCGACGCTGGTGGCCATTCCGCTGACGATCCTCTGCCTGCCGGAGTCCATCGATTACCTGATCTCCCGTCGCCCCGCCGGCGCACTGGAGCGCCTGAATAAGCTGGCCGTGCGCCTCGGGCAGGCGCCACTCGGCTCGATGCCGGTAGCCAGCGAACCCCCCACCACCGCCGGCGGCACCTTCAAGCGGTTGTTCGCACCAGATCTGCTGAGCAGCACGTTGCTGCTGTGGGTCGCTTTTTTTCTGGTGATGTTCGGTTTCTACTTCGTCATGAGCTGGACGCCGAAACTGCTTGTCTCGGCAGGTCTCTCCGCAGAGCAGGGTGTGACCGGCGGTGTGCTGTTGAGCGTAGGCGGCATATTCGGGTCAACCCTGCTCGGCCTCGCCTCGGCTCGCTTCAGGCTGCACCACATTCTTGCGCTGTTCATGATCGTGACCGCGATTCTGCTGGCCGTCTTCGTGGGCACGACATCTCATCTGACCGCCGCTTTCGTCATTGGCGCATTGATTGGCCTGTTCGCCAACGGTTGTGTTGCCGGGTTGTATGCCACCTCGCCGCTGGTTTATGACGCGCCAGTGAGGGCTACCGGTGTGGGCTGGGGCATCGGTATCGGTCGTATCGGTGCAATCCTTTCGCCGCTAGTCGCTGGCCATTTGATCGACGCCAACTGGACCCCGAACCAGCTATATATGGCTTACGCCGTGGTATTCGTTGCGGCTGCCTGCGTCGTTCTGATGTTCCGGCTGCCTAGCGCCCGCCCCGCCGTAGCGCTCGGTTGATCACAGGTCCTCCCCCCTTCTGCGATTCATTTACCGGAACGTCCGCTGCCAATCGGCAGCGGAAGCCCCGCCGCAACGAATCGGCCCCGCTGGCGTGTCGACGTCTTTTCCATTCACCCAGACCGGGCCCCGACTCCGCCACAATCGCGAGAAGTCGACCTCGAACTGTGGCAAAACATCGAGGAGCTACTGGCGTCGACGAGATCACAACCTGCATAGGTGTCTGGCGACGGCAGCTGAAACGTCGGCTCTTCCGTTTCATCTGTGCACCCCCGACGCGCTACTATCTTGAGCAAAGGCTGACACGAGCCCGTCAGCTGGTACTACAAAAGCAACAGGTCGCTGACTGAGGTTGCCCCTGGCTACTGGATTCAAAAGCTATCCGCATTCGATCGTCGATTCCGCAAGTTCTTCGGCACTGCGCCCCTGCACCATCGGATCACTTTCGAGCGAAGCCGCCCAATCCGTATGCAGCCTGGCTCGGGCCATGCCAGCGGTCAGCCCCTGGGTTCTTAGGGTAAAGGTTCACCATGACGTCCACGCGCACGTTCAGTGACAGTTTGCAGGGCCGAAACATTAAGCCTGCACGACACGACGAAGGTCTCGAAGGCACCACGTCGAGAGTCGGTTTCCTGCTGCTCAGCAACTTCTCGCTACCCTCCTTCACCCAATCGCTCGACACGCTGGTCACCGCCAACCTTATCCAAGCCCACGCTTTCGAGTTCGTCATCTTCGGCCTGACGGAGGAGGATGTTCTGAGTGATCTGGGGATACCGATTGGTGTCAACCAAGTCATAGATGCTGCCAACACGGCGCAGCTCGATGCGCTGATCGTCTGCGGCGGCCTGCGAACCCCATGCAACATGACGCGGCAGCTGGGCGAAATCCTGAAGAAGACTGCGGCCCAGGGCGTGGCGCTGGGAGGACTATGGAACGGCGCCTGGTTCCTCGCCGAAGCCGGCTTACTTGACGGATACCGCTGCGCGATCCATCCGGAACAGCGTCTGGCGCTGACTGAAATAGCGCCCACTACCCAGGTCACCAATGTCACCCACATGGTTGATCGAGACCGGTTGACGGCCGCCAGCCCCAACGGCGCCTTCTACATGCTTTTGGAGTGGATCAGGGGGCTGTACGGCTGCGGGCTGGTGAACGGAGTCGTCGATATCCTGGCGTTCGACATGACCCGTGTGCGTGCGGTCACCGGTGCGCGCTACCGAAACCTTTCGCCCTCCCTCCAGGAAGTGATCAGCCTGATGGAAGCCAATCTGGAAGACCCGTTGCAGGTTGATCAGCTTGCCCACTACGCAGGTAAGTCTCGTCGGCAGATCGAGCGGCTCTTCAGCGAGCAGCTCGGCACCACGCCTCAGCGCCACTATCTCGAGCTTCGTATAACGGAGGCTCGACGGTTGCTGCAGCACTCTTCGCTTTCAGTCATTGAGGTAGGCCTGGCATGCGGCTTCGTGACATCGAGCCACTTCAGCAAATGCTACACCGAGTACTTCGGGCACCGACCTTCGAAGGAAATCAGGCTGGATCGACGGATGGACCCTCTCTATCGGAAAACCCCGTGACCGACGTCGCTCAGTCGGCGTTAGCAGCGACTTGAAGCAGCCATAACCCCGTCGCACGCTACGGGATCACCTGCGATGCGGTGGCGGCTGTTCCGCATTATTTGCCGCGCATGGACCTCGAAACAGGGGCCTTAACGCCCGGCACGCAACCGCTGGATGGCCTGCCGCGTGGCCAGTCACGCGGCAGCTGGGTTTGCTTGGCAGCGCGCCAAGCATTCCGCACATCGTCGGGCTTAGGTCCGGAAACGTCCAACCAGCCCTTGCAGCTCACCGGAAAGATGGGCGAGGCGTTGCGAGTCGCTCATGGAAGACCCGGCCAGTTGCTCCACCAGCAGAGCGTCTTCGTGAATCTGGACGATATGGCGGTTAATTTCCTCGGCGACATGATGCTGTTCTTCCGCTGCGGTCGCGATCTGGGTGTTCTGGTCCCGGATATGGTCGACCGATCCACGAATGCGCTCAAAGCTTTCCCGTGCCTTATGGATTCGCTCGACGCTGGACTTGGATATTTCAACGCTGCTTTGCATTTCGCTGCTCACGCCTTGCGTCCGGCGAGCAAGTCCGCCGAGCAGCGAGTCGATTTCGCCGGTGGAATCCGCCGTGCGTTTAGCCAGCGCACGCACCTCGTCCGCCACGACGGCAAATCCTCGACCCTGCTCGCCTGCGCGCGCGGCTTCGATAGCCGCATTGAGTGCCAGCAGGTTGGTCTGATCAGCAATCGACCGAATGGTATCCAGGATGGCGTTGATGTTCTGGCTGTCTTGCTCCAGCTCTTTCATCGCATGCATCGACCGCAGAAGGCTTTCGCTCAGTTGGGTAACGCTTCCGCTCGCATCGTCGATCTGCAGCTGACCTTCGTAGACCTGATGTTGCCCCTCATCCGCAGACGTTGCCGCCTGGCTGCAAGAGCGCGCCACTTCGTTCGACGTAGCGACCATTTCGTTGAATGCCGTCGAAACAAGCTCCACGGCTTCGCGTTGCCGACCTGCTGCGTCGTTCATATCGTCGGCGACACGCGTGGCAGTCTCGGAAGCGGTTTGCAGCGACGCCGAGGCACTGCCGATGCGCTGTACCAGCTCTCGGATCGCGCCGAGGAATTGGTTGAACCAGCGGGCAAGCAGGGCTGTTTCATCCTTCCCTCGCACCTCCAGGGTACGCGTGAGGTCACCCTCACCCTGGGCGATACCTTCGAGCCCACCGGCGACGCTGCGGATCGGCCGCGCGATTAGGCCGGCAAACGCCGCGCCGAGCAATGCGAACACGACGGCCAGTACAATCGCCACGCCAGCGGTCAGCCAGGTCAGCCGGTTCGCGGTGGACATGACTTCATCGCGTTGAATGAGGCCGATGAACTGCCAACCCAGCGTCTCGGACGACCACACGTTAGCCATGTAGACGCTACCGTTGAGTTCTACCTCGGCGGTGCCGTTTGCCTTGGCGAGCTCAGCGTAGCCGGCACCGAGCTCGGAGAGTTGCTTGAAGTTGTGCTCCGCGTTGCTCGGGTCGACGAGCACGTTGCCGCCTTTCTCCACGAGCATGAGATAACCGCTTTTGCCAAGCTTGATTTGCTTGATCAAGTCAGTCAGCTGCTTAAGGGAAACGTCAAGCCCCACCACACCGACCGGCTGGCCGCTACGTTGAACGGTCCGCACCGTGCCGATGAGCACGGCGTCGTCCGGAGCCCAGTAATACGCACTCGAACGAACCGTCTTGCCTGGCTCGGCCATCGCCGCCTTGTACCAAGGGCGAACGCGCGGGTCGTAGCTGTGCAGCTTCGAATCGTCCGGCCAGATCGCATAGCCCCCGTCAACGAGCCCAAGCGAAAGGTAAGCCGTTGTGGGATGAGTCTCGGCGAAGTGCGTGAATATATCCAGCACGCGCTGGTTGATCTCTGGCAACGGAAGACTGGCCGCGTCTGCCGCGATATAACTCTTCAGGCCTTGAGCCTGGACGATCTCAGGGTGCTTCGCCAAGTAGTCGACGTTTTGTGAAATTCCTTCAAAGAACAGCTTCATCGCCGTTTCGATCTGCCGAATCTCGCGCGTGCTGTTATCGGCGAATCCCTCCATCGCCTGGCTGCGAAGATGCGTGATCACCACCGCCGCAACCAGAACCATGGGCACGCAGGCAATTGCTGCGAAGGCCCATGTCAATTTTTGTTTTATGTTCATTCAACGCACCTGCAAGGAGGTCTGTCAGATCGGGCTTTCCGGACGTAGAACCGCACCAACTGCGGGTTGAGCCCGTAACACAGCTATCGGCTGTATCCAGGGCGCCTTGAGGTGCGCTTGACGAACGGATCGGATCAGCTGACCGCGGCATGACCTGAAGGCGGCACGCCGGCTTCGCAAGCCAAAGCCGACAACGAAATCGCCATATCACCCGGCTGCTACGCTGAGACCCGAGCCCGGAACCCGACCCCTCGTTTCTGTCAGCGACGCTTGTCCAAACCGCTCATCCAGGTTGGTGGCTTTTGCCATTGTTGCGTGCGGGACGCGGAGCCAATATCCGAGGCACCCCAATAACAAGAAGCCAGGAGCCAGCCATGCGCGACTACGCCACCGCGGCCAGCGAGTTCGATTATCACCAGACCGTCTCGGCGATCCTGTCCGGCGATCTATCGGCCATGAATGCCTGCGTCGAGTGCTGCGACCGCCACGCCGATTCGGACAAAATCGCGCTCATCTGGGAGGGGCGCGATGGCCAGCGAGCCATTTGGACCTTCGCGCAGCTCAAGGAAGCGGCCGCACGCTTCGCCAATCTCCTGAACAGCCATGGCATCGGGCCGGGCGATACGGTTGCCGGTCTGCTGCCACGTACACCTGAGCTGCTGATCACCATCCTCGGCACCTGGCGTGTAGGCGCCATTTATCAGCCGCTGTTTACCGCCTTCGGCCCTAAAGCGGTCGAGCATCGAATCACGGAATCCGGCGCGAAGATGGTCGTCACCGATGCCGGTAACAACGAGAAGCTGGACGCCATCGCGGCGGCACCGCGCCGGCTGGTGGTCGGCCACGGTGCCGAAGACTTCTGGACCCAGGTGAATCGCCAGTCGCCCGAATTCGAGCCGGTACTGCTGAGTGGCGAGGCGCCCTTTCTGGCGATGTTCACCTCCGGCACCACCGGGCCGGCGAAGCAACTGTATGTGCCGCTCAAGGCCATCGTCGCCTTCGTCACCTACATGCGCGATGCGGTCGACCTGCGTCCCGATGACAACTTCTGGAACATCGCTGATCCAGGCTGGGCCTATGGCCTGTACTACGCCGTCACCGGACCGCTCGCCATGGGGCACGCCACACTGTTCTACGAAGGCGGCTTCACGGTCGATAGCACCTGCCGTGTGGTAAGCGAATACGGCATCACCAACATGGCGGGCTCACCTACCGCATTCCGCTTGTTGCTGGCGGCCCGCGACGAAGTGGAAGGCAGGATCAAGGGCCGCCTGCGTGCCGTAAGCAGCGCCGGTGAACCGCTCACGCCCGAGGTGATCCGCTGGTTCAGCAGCGGTCTCGGCTGCACCATCCACGATCACTACGGCCAGACCGAGCTGGGCATGGTGCTGTGCAATCACCACGCCCTGAGCCACGCGGTCAGCATCGGCACCGCCGGATATGCCATGCCCGGGCATCGCGTCGTGGTGTTGGACGACCAACAGCGTGAGTTGGAACCTGGCACGCCGGGAATACTGGCGCTGGACCGCCGCCGTTCGCCGCTGCTCTGGTTCTCAGGCTATGCGGGCACTCCGACCAAAGCATTCGTCGGCGACTACTACCTGAGCGGCGACACCGTCGAGTTGAATGCCAATGGCAGCATCAGCTTCGTCGGCCGCGCCGACGATGTGATCACCACCTCTGGATACCGCGTCGGTCCATTCGATGTCGAGAGCGCACTGGTCGAGCACCCAGCCGTGATCGAAGCGGCGGTCATCGGCAAGCCCGACCCGGAACGCACCGAACTGGTAAAGGCCTTCGTCGTGCTGCATGCCAGCCACCAGGGCGACGCCGTGCTGGCTGAACAGCTGCAGCAACATGTGCGGCAGCGGCTGTCCGCCCACGCTTACCCGCGCGAGATCGAGTTCGTCCCCGAGCTTCCGAAAACCCCGAGCGGCAAGATCCAGCGCTTCCTGCTGCGCGATCGGGAAAAGGCTGCACAGCAGTCTTCCGCAGCCGTGCAGGCCTAAAGCGCCCGCCGTACGAAGCCCTTTTACTGGAATCAGGCGACACCCATCGAATTTGCTGCACGGCCTGCAACCCACCAAGTGAGTTACAGGCCGTGCAACAGAAAGCATCGACCTTGTTCCTTTGGCCAGCTAGGTTCGGGATCGTTATCAGTCAGCACTAAATAGCTAGATGAGCACGCAGCCCCAGCGGCTCTACAGTGCCGTACGGCAAAGGCGAGGAACTTCCTTTCTTAGCTTTTTACGGATGAGCTAAAAACAGCCACCTGCAGCGCCGCCCGGCGAACGGCAAATTACGACCCGAAAACTCCAAGCGCCATATGCCGCATTACGGAAATCGGAAACTGGCCAGAACCGGCCTGTCGGTGCGAAACTGATTAGGTTTATTAATCAGTACCCTATATTCCATTTCTAGCGAGTACCCGGTCCCAGCCAATGGCCAAGAAAGCCCCTCCCGCTCAGGAACAGAGCAGTACGACTCCGGTGCAAAATGCGCCGCTGCTGGATCAACTGATCGGCTATGCCCTGCGGCGCGCCCAGCTGAAAGTCGCGCAGGAGCTGGTCGAGCAACTGGCCCCCTTCGACCTGCGTCCCGCGCAGTTTTCCGCCCTGCTGATCATTGAGACCAACCCAGGACTGATGCAGACCGACCTTGCGGGGATTCTTGCCATCGAGCCGCCGCAGGTAGTCACCCTGCTGAACAAACTGGAAAAGCTTGGCCTGGCGTTACGAGTGCGTTGCAAACCGGATAAACGCTCTTATGGCATTTTCCTGAGCAAGGCCGGAGAAACCCTGCTCAAGCAACTCAAGGAGGTAGCCGCACAAAGCGACCGCGAGGCAACCGCCGCCCTCGACGACGCCGAACGCCAGCAACTGTTGCAGCTACTGCACAAGATCTATCGGTAAGACGAGCCAGCCGCCGCCTGAGCGCGTGGGGCGCGAGCACGACCTACCACCGATCGCGGCCAAGCCACGCTTACAATGGGAGCGCGCTTGTAGCGCGAAGGCAATCCGGGGGTGTGCGTCTACGGTCGCTACTCATGTCGGCGAACCCGACAACCCCACCCGCTGGCTCGCCCAGCACTTAGGCACCCCGCTCCGCCGTGACCCGCTGTGGATCGTCGCCACGGTACAACGCCTCGATATGCGCAGCGCGGCAGTCGAGGATCACCCGCTGATTGAGCGATCCCTTGTCGGTGACTTCACCCTTGTCCAGCGACGGCGGCTCGCTCATCAGACAGGCCCAGGCCAAGTGCGAGGCGCTGCCGGTGGCATGCTGATTGAGGCGCGCGAGCAGTTCGGCCATCCAGTCCCGGACCCGCGGCGCGGCCAATACCTGCTCAACCGTGGCCTCGGACGACAAACCGGCCAGCTCGCGACAGGCCGGCAGGTGTGGGAATACCAGCAAACCGATGCACTCGCGGTCCGGTGCGGTCACCACCACATCCTGGATATAGGGCGCGCCGGCCATGATCACCCGCGTACGCAACGGGCCGACACTGACGAACACCCCGGTGTTGAGCTTGAAGTCTTCAGCGATGCGGCCGTCGAACATCAAGCCCAACTCCGGGCGCCTGGGATCAGCCAGCTTCAAGGCATCGCCAGAGCAGTAGAAGCCCTCCTCATCGAAGACCGCTGCACTCTGCTCAGGCGAACGCCAGTAGCCGGGCATCACGTGCGGACCGCGGAAACGCCCTTCGAGCTTGCCGTCGACCGGCACCAGTTTGACCTCGCAGCCCGGCGCCGGCAGGCCAACATAGCCGGCCATGGACAGCGGCCCGGTGGTAAAAGTGCAGGATGGCGAGGTCTCGGTCATGCCGATCCCGGCCATCATGCGGATCCGTTCGCCGCAATGCGCCTCGGCCACTTCGTCGAGGCGATCCCAGACTGCCTGCGACAGCCCGGCGCCGGCGAAGAAGAACAGTTTCATCTGCGAAAAAAACATCTCGCGCAGCTCGGCATCCATCTCCAGGGCGGCAACCAGCTCTTCCCAGCCCTTGGGCACGGTGAGGTAGGCGGTCGGGGATATCTCGCGCAAGTTGCGCAAGGTCTCGGCGAAATGCTGCGGAGTCGGCTTGCCATCATCGATATACAGGGTGCCGCCGTTGTACAGGACGATGCCGACGTTGTGGCTGCCACCAAAGGTGTGATTCCACGGCAACCAGTCGACCAGTACCGGTGGCGCCTCGCCGAACACCGGGAAGGTCTGCAGGAGCATCTGCTGGTTGGCGCAGAGCATGCGTTGGGTGGTGATCACCGCCTTGGGCAGCTTGGTCGAACCGCTGGTAAAGAGGAGCTTGGCGATGCTATCGGGGCCGGTTGCCGCAAAGGCCGCATCAGCCTCATTGCAGTCCGGTGCGTTCAGCAGACTGGCGAACGACCGACAGTCGCGCCCCGCCAGTTCGCCCGCGGTCAGCACCAGCGGCGTGTCGGCCGGCACCACCGCCTCAATGGCGCGAGCGAAGGCTCGCCCGTCAGCGGCAAACACCAGCCCCGGCTGCAGCAGCGAGCAGATGTGCTGCAGCTTGGCGTAATCCTGGGCCACCAGCGAATAGGCCGGCGACACCGGGCAATAGGGCACGCCGGCGTACAAGGCGGCGCAGGCCAGTTGCAGATGCTCCAGATCGTTACCTGAGAGAATCATCAGCGGCCGCTCGACCGACAGCTCGAAGCCCAACAGCCGCTGGGCGATGCTGCGTACTCGCCCGAGCATTTCGGCATAACCGATACGCTGCCATTCGCCATCTGCACCGCGGCGGGCGGCAAACGTCTGCTCGGGACGCTCATTGGCCCACCGCAACAGACGGTCGAGCAGGCGCGGCGGATGGTCCTGCAACGGTTCGGAAGACTGCATATAAAGCGTCTGCCCGGCCTGACGCAGCTGCACGGCCGGCATGCCGATCGATACCTGACGGTAGGCCGCACCACCTGAGGTGCTGGATTGACTGTTCACCAGTGAAACTCCTCCGCAAAGCGCCCCCGGGTTGCCGGGTCGATTGTTCTTATGGTGCTGCTTCTGGATCGCGCTGCTGATCCCGCATGGAAGCTCGCATCGAATGCTCCTGAGATCAGATGCTTCAGATCGAACGCCCTTAAATCGGGTAGTGGCGCGGCCCGTTCTGAACGGTGACCCAACGCAACTGGGTAAAGAAATCGATCGACGCCTTGCTGCCGAAGCTGCCGTAGCCGCTGGCCTTGACCCCGCCGAACGGCATTTGCGCCTCGTCGTGCACCGTCGGTCCGTTGATATGGCAGATACCTGACTCGACCCGCTGCGCCAAGGTCAGCGCCCGAGACACGTCGCGACTGAAGATCGCCGCCGACAGGCCGAACTCGGAATCGTTTGCCAGGCGCAACAACTCCTCGTCGCCGTCGCCGCGCAGCACCACCGCCACCGGACCGAAGGATTCTTCATGGTATAGGCGCATTTCAGTCGTGACGCCGTCGAGCAGCGTCGCCTGCATGATGCTGCCCTCCAGCTGACCACCCGCTACCAGGCGCGCGCCCTTGGACAGGGCATCGTCGACCAAGGCCTTGATCCGCTGCCCGGCCGAAGCGTCGATCAACGAGCCGAGCACAGAAGTCGCATCCTGCGGATCGCCGGCATGCAGGCTAGCGATCTTGTTCGCCAGTTTCTCGACGAAAGCATCGGCGACCTTGGCGTCGACGACCAACCGTTCGGTGGACATGCAGATCTGTCCCTGGTTGAAGTAGGCACCGAAAGCCGCGGCCTCCACCGCCGCATCCAGATCGGCATCGTCCAGCACCAGCAAGGGCGCCTTGCCGCCCAGCTCCAGCAGCGCCGGCTTCAGATGCCGCGCGGCCTGCTCACCAACAATGCGCCCGACATGGGTGGAGCCGGTGAAATTCACGCGGCGTACCAGCGGGTTGGCGATCAGCCGGGCGACGATCGCCGGCGCATCTTCTGGTGCGTTGCTGATCACATTGACCACGCCATCGCCGAGCCCGGCATCCTGCAGCACCTGCCCGATCAGCCGATGAACCGCCGGGCTCAGCTCGGAAGCCTTGAGCACCACGGTATTGCCGCAGGCTAAGGGCATCGCCAATGCGCGCGTACCGAGAATTACCGGCGCGTTCCACGGCGCGATGCCGAGCACCACACCGCAAGGCTGGCGCAGGGCCATGGCGAAACTGCCGGGCACGTCGGAGGGGATCACCTCGCCGTTAATTTGCGTGGTCATTGCCGCCGCCTCCCGCAGCATGCCCGCGGCCAAATGCACGTTGAAGCCGTACCAGTTGGCCATGGCCCCGGTCTCACCTGCCACCGCGAGGAATTCCGCCGCACGCTCCTCGAGCAGCTCGGCAGCTCTGGACAGGCGTGCGCGCCGTTCATTGGGTGCCAGCGCGGCCCAGGCTGGAAACGCCGCCTGCGCCGCGGCCACCGCCGCATCGGCATCTTCCAGAGTGGCGGCGGCGACCCGAGAGACCACTTCACCGGTCACAGGATTGCAGCGCTCGAACATACGACCATCGGCAGCCGGTCGCGACTGACCACCAATCAGCAGGGGCACCTCGAACATGGGGAAATTCCTCTTATTGTGGTTGTTCAAATCGATCGCCGTAGCGAGAGCGTTTCCAAGCGTTCCCGGCAAGGCGCGCCAAGGCAAAAATGGAGTCGAGAGAGCTAATGACCCCGTCTTTTGCGTAGCGCCACGTCAGCAGCAGCGGCCTGAAAGCGGTCGCAACAGGCGCATTAGCGCTTGTAGGCCTGCAACCCCGGCTTGATGCTCTTCTCGTCGAGGAACTGCTTCATGCCCTGCTCGCGACCACCTTCTTTGTCGAGCAGGCGTGACTGGTCGAGCTTGGCATAGAGGTAATCCTCGTTCTGCTCCCAGGTCAGCTCGCGACAGCGCTTGAAGCCGATCTTCGCCGCGCGCATCACTACCGGGTTCTTCTCCAGCAGGTTGCGCGCCAGCTCGATGGTGGTTTCGCGCAGCTGCGCCAATGGCACGCTCTCGTTGACCAGCCCCATCTCGGCGGCTTTCGGTCCACCGAAGGTCTTGCCGGTCATGATGTAGTACAGCGACTGGCGATGGCCCACGGTATCGGCCATGGCCTTGCTCACCAGGTTGCCTGGCGGGATACCCCAGTTGATTTCCGACAGGCCGAAAGTCGCCTCATCCGCGCAGATCGCCAGGTCGCAAGCCACCAGCGGGCTGAAGCCACCACCGAAGCACCAGCCGTTGACCATGGCGATGGTCGGCTTGCTGTACATGCGCAGCAGCCGCCACTGCCATTGCGAGGCTTCGCGACGAATCTTCTCTTGAAGAATCTCCGGGCCGGCGTCAACTTCGCGAAAGTATTCCTTCAGGTCCATGCCGGCAGTCCAGGACTCGCCGGCACCGGTCAGCACCAGCACGCCGACGTCTGCATCCTGCTCCAAGGTCTCCAGCACTTCGACCATCTCACGGTTCAGCGTCGGGCTCATGGCATTGCGCTTTTCCGGCCGGTTGAGGACCACCCAGCCGATGCCCTCCTCGACCTCGACTTTCACGGTCTGCCAGCGATTCTCGTAGTTGCTCATCACGCACCTCTTGTTGGGGTTGTCAGCTCGTGAGGCAAAGCTAGCGTGCAAATATAGTTATGTCAATTAACTATATTTTCAAAAAACAGCTTTCGTGAAACGTAGCCAACCCAACAGATGCTGCTATAACAGCGCTAAAAGCTCCCATCGCTGACTGCAGAAGTCTAATTATTCCAGCGGGTTACGTTAACAACCATAACTTTAATCAAGAGTGACGGCCCACTATTCGCCGAAGCGCGATCGCAGTGAACTAACGCCCCAGCGGCACGATCCTCTCTTATGCACATTCCGAGCGAACATGGCGGGCCAGCGCATCTACGACAGCCCGCCAAGTCGCCCAGCGATGAGGACGCCTTCGTGACCGTTGTTACCCATAGCACTCACCACACGACACACAGCATCTCCCGCCACCTACCCAATCCGTTGCACGCAACGCTGCTAGCCGGGACCATTCCCCTGTTTCTTGGCGGCATGCTGAGTGATATCGCCTACTACCGCACGTACGAGATTCAGTGGAGCAACTTCTCTTCGTGGCTGATCGTCGGAGGCTTGGTTTTCTGTGGGCTGGCGATCCTGTTCGCGCTGGTCAATCTAGTTCGAGCGCAGCACAAAAAAGGCCGGCCGCTGGTTTATTTCGCTCTCCTGCTAGTGACCTGGGTGCTGGGCTTCATCAATGCACTCGAGCATGCCAAGGACGCCTGGGCAACGATGCCCGCAGGCCTGGTCCTATCGGTCATCGTGACCCTGCTGGCCTGCGTTGCGACATGGATCGGTTTCACCAACCTGCGTGATGGAGGTGAAGCATGAAACATGTAAGCCCATTAAGCGCCCTGACTGTCGCACTGTTGCTGAGTGCTTGCGGTGGCCAGGATGATGACATCGCCCAGGTTACCGGTCCCGATCCCAAGCTCGGGGAGCCCCAGCGCGGCTTGCTGCCCAGCATGACGATTGCCGACCCGGTCAACTGGGGCGAAGAGAAGCCGACTGTGCCGCAGGGTTACACCATCACCGCCATCGCGACCGACTTGAAAGTGCCACGTCAGACCCTGGTGCTGCCCAATGGGGACATTCTTGTTGCAGAAGGCAAAGGCGGCAATGCACCGAAGCTCAAACCGAAAGATGTGATTGCCGGCTATATCAAGTCGAAAGGTACGACGTCGGTCAAAGGCGGCGATCGCCTGACGTTACTGCGCGATGGCGATGGTGACGGTACGTACGAAACGCAGAACGTGTTCGCGGACAACCTCAACGCCCCCTACGGGCTGGCCTTTTACGACGGCAATCTATACGTGGCGAACCAGGATGCGCTTGTGCGATTCGATTACAAGGAAGGCCAGACCCAAGCCAGTGGCGAACCGGTCAAGGTCACCGACCTGCCTTCAGAGATCAATCACCACTGGACCAAGGCACTGACGGTCAGCCCCGACGGTCGTTTTCTGTACGTAGGCATCGGGTCGAACAGCAACATTACCGAGCGCGGCATGGAGGCCGAGGTCGACCGAGCCATGATCTGGCAGATAAACGCCGAGACGGGAGCCCACAAACCTTACGCAACCGGTCTACGTAACCCGACGGCGCTGACGATACAGCCTGGCTCCGACCAGCTTTGGGCGGTGGTTAACGAGCGTGACGAGCTCGGACCGAACCTGGTTCCGGACTATCTCACATCGGTACGCGAAGGTGGCTTCTACGGCTGGCCGTATAGCTACTGGGGCCAGAATGTCGACGATCGTGTTCGGCCGCAGAAGCCCGATCTGGTCGCTTCTGCCATCAAGCCGGACTATGCGCTAGGCCCTCATGTCGCCGCCCTCGGCGTGGACTTCTCCTCTGCGGTTATGGGCGAAAAGTTCGCTGAGGGTGCGTTCGTAGGCATGCACGGCAGTTGGAACCGAGAGGTCCCGTCCGGCTACAAGGTCGTTTTCGTGCCGTTCAGCAACGGCCGTCCAGCGGGTGAGGCAGTGGATTTTGTCACCGGTTTTCAGACCGCCGATGGGAAAACGCGCGGCCGGCCAGTCGGCGTGACGGTTGACCCGAGCGGAGCACTGATCGTCGCTGACGATCTGGCTAATACCCTGTGGCGCGTGACCCGAGCGCAGTAATACGACAAAACCAACCGCGCCAGCTGATATGCCCGACCGAGGTTCGGCCTTGATCGCTTTTGCAATCATTACGCCCGCAAGCGGCTCGCCGAGCCGCTTGCGGCGTAACGTGAGGATAGTCGGCGGTATCTGTTGGCATTGGAGCTATAGGTTGGAGGATTGAGCGTCGAGCTCGATGTCGCCGCCGCGGATGCCGTACCCAACCGATGCGGTCAAATCCCGGCCTGTTCCTGGTGCTGTCCTCGCCATTCTGTAGTTCGCGCAGCAGGGGCTAAGCATTCAAACGATCACCGAGATCATCTTTGTTAGATGACCTTGCTCTGCTGCAGGACTCGCTCATTCCGACAGTCTCGCTTCTCACCAGAACCACCAGAAACCGTTCACTTCATTTTGTTTTTCGGACGATGAGGATCACCCAGCCGGTGCCATCTGAGCAAAGCTCACCGGCCTCGATCCTTATTGATAATAATTATCAACATCTATAGCATTTGCCGCTTTTCCGCCCGAAGCCTCTTCTTGTAGGGAAGTCAGCAATGCGTCGCTTTATCGTACCGGTCTTGTCGCTCCAGGCCCTTGTTTGCACGGCCCACGCGGCTGAACAGCCAGCTCCCTCCAGCGACCCCATCGCGCTCGGCCAAATGGATATCACCGCCTCGAAAGTCGAGCGCGCCGACGGGCCGGTAGAGGGCTATCGCGCCACCCGCTCGGTCAGTGCCACGCGGACCGACACGCCCATCCATGAAATTCCGCAGTCGATTAGTGTTGTGCCTGCACAGGTGGCGCAGGATATCGGC
Source organism: Pseudomonas sp. KSR10 (assembly GCF_022355455.1). Lineage (NCBI taxonomy): Bacteria > Pseudomonadati > Pseudomonadota > Gammaproteobacteria > Pseudomonadales > Pseudomonadaceae > Pseudomonas > Pseudomonas sp. KSR10. The sequence goes on from NZ_JAKOEN010000019.1 coordinate 559,153, forward strand.
GCGACGCGGCTCGAGGATGCGCTGGACTATGCGGGTGGTGTCGAGCGGGGCAATAACTTCGGCGGTCAGGGGCTGACCGAGTTTCTAGTGCGAGGCTTCAGCTCCCAAGAGTTCTACCGCAATGGCTTTGCCATCAATCGCGGCTATCCCAACATGCCGGACGCCGCCACGCTGGAGCGCATCGAGGTGCTGCGCGGACCGGCTTCGATGCTTTACGGCCGTGGCGACCCAGGCGGCACCTTCAACATCGTCAGCAAACAGCCTCAGGTCGAGCGACGCACCGTGCTGGGCACCCAGTTCAACAGCGAGGGGCTGCGCCGCGGCACGCTGGATACAACCGGCGCGGTCGACGAGCAGGCCGAGTTCACCTATCGCCTGAATCTGGTGGCCGAGGGCAACGACAGTTTCCGCGACCATGTCGAAAGTGAGCGCTACAACGTCGCTCCGGTGCTGCGCTGGGACCTGAGCGACGCCACCGCCATCATCCTCGAAGGTGATTATCTGCATAACCGCCACCCGCTCGACCGGGGCGTGACGCGCTACGCCAACCAGCAAGGCCAGCTGCCACGGGACCGTTTCCTCGGCGAAGAAAGCGCCGGCAAGTTCGCGAACGAGAACGCCACGACCCAGCTGCGCATCGAGCATCTGCTGGATGACCAGTGGACCCTGCGCGGTGGTGTGCAATACCTCGACGGTTCTCTGGAAGGTGGCGCCGTGGAGAACAACGGCCTGGCCGCTGACGGCCGTACTGTCGGCCGCAACTACAGCGAGCGATGGCTGGAGTGGAACGACGTCGCCACCCAGTTCAACCTCGAGGGCCGATTCCAGGCGCTGGGCTTCGCCCACACCCTGCTGACCGGCGTCGAGTACGACGACTTCAACTACCAGTCGCGCATCGACCGCTCCGCCGGAGGCGTCAACGATTTTCCGATCGACATCTACGAGCCGGTCTACGGCCAGCCTCTGCCCGCCCTGACCCGCACCACCACCTTTGACGACGAAGACCTGAAGTCCTATGCGCTGTACGTACAGGATCAAGTCGAACTCACCGAGCGTCTCACGCTTCAGCTGGGCGCCCGACTGGAGCGCTTCGAGCAGAGCTACACCAACAAGCTGACAGAGGCAGGCAGCTGGGACCAGGCGCATAACGCGGTATCGCCCCGACTCGGCGTCATCTACGACCTCACCGAATCGCTGGCGGTGTACGCCAATGCGGCCCGCTCGTTCAAGCCCAACCGCGGAGCGGACCGCAGCAGCCAAGCGTTCGACCCGGAGGAAGGTGTCGCTTACGAAACCGGCATCAAATACGACTTGCCCGAACACAACCTGAGCGTGACCGCTGCCGTTTTCCATATCACCAAGGAAAACGTGCTGACTGCTGATCCGGTGGACAGCAACTTCCAAGTCGCTGCCGGTGAAGTCCGCAGCCGTGGCTTCGACCTCAGCGTTGCCGGCAACATCACGCCGCAATGGCGCGTAATCGGCGGTTATGCCTACGTTGACGCTGAAGTGACCGAAAGCAACAGCGCCACCATGCCGGTGGGCAGCCGCCTGGCCAACGTGCCAGAGCACAGCTTCAACCTGCTCGACACCTATGAGTTCGACAACGGCGCTCTGGATGGACTGGGGCTCGGGGTTGGCGTGAAGTACGTCAGTTCGCGCAAGGGCAGCACTTCGGACACCGCTTTCGATATGGGCGCCTACACCGTGGTCGACCTGTTGGCATACTACCCGCTCACCGACCGCGTTCGCCTCAACCTCAACCTCGACAACGTCTTCGACGAGGAGTACGACGAGCGCGCCTGGGGCAACATCTGGGCCTATCCGGGTGCGCCGCGCACCCTGCAGGCGGGTATTTCCATCGAGCTGTAACGGCGATTGTGGCGAACGTGCCGCCAAACCGGCGCGTTCGCCCTCTCCATGCGTCCCCATTCCAGCCCGCGCACTTCGACAGGCCCGTCAGCGACGGGCAGCTGAACGCCAGCGCTTGCAATACGTCGAAGCAGATAGCCCAGCCGCTGCCCGCACGCCCGACCTGGGACCATCCTGGGTGACCTGAACGATAGGCGATGCAGTCAACGGACCTGGTCATGTGCCAAGTGCAGCGCCTGAGGCCGCATAGACAGGCTCGATTCTGCTGGAGTAGTGTTCAAGCGGTTTAGTCAGGCGTTGACCTTGGTGGCCAAAGGGGAGCACCGATCATGTTGAGACAGATCGAGGCAGGCGTTTTGCGGGTTGCCTATTTCGATAGCGGCCCGTCGGACGGCACGCCCGTACTGCTCCTCCACGGCTTCCCCTACGATGTGCACGCTTATGACCAGGTGGCGCCTATCCTGGTCTCGCAAGGCTGCCGAGTACTCGTTCCCTACCTGCGTGGATATGGGCCTACGCAGTTTCTCTATCCAGACACGCCACGCTCCGGCCAGCAGGCAGTGCTTGCGCATGATCTGCTTGCCTTCCTGGACTCGCTGAAGATTTCCACAGCTGTGCTTGCCGGATATGACTGGGGAGGCCGTGCGGCTTGCATCGTGGCTGCCCTCTGGCCTGAGCGTGTACGTGCCCTCGTGTCGGCAGGTGGCTATAACATTCAGGACATTCCGGGCTCGGTGAAACCGCAGATTCCAGAGAACGAGTGCCGGTACTGGTATCAGTACTATTTCCACTCCGAACGGGGCCGGGCAGGGCTCATCGACAATCGCCGCGAGCTTTGCAGGTTGCTTTGGCGGCAGTGGTCGCCGACCTGGACTTTTACCGACGAGGATTTCAACCAGACGGCTGATTCCTTTGAAAACCCCGACTTTGCAGACGTGGTCATTCATTCGTACCGACATCGCTATGGTCTGGTACCTGGCGATCCTACAGTCGAAGAAACCGAGCGACGCCTTACGACACTACCCAGAATCTCGGTGCCATCCATCACTTTGGATGGACTCGACGATGGCGTTGCCCCTTTAGGTGGCTCGGCCAGCCACCTTCATTTCTTCACCGGTCACTACGAACATCGGGCGATTCCCGGCGTTGGCCACAATCTCCCACAAGAAGCTCCACATGAGTTCGCGCAAGCCGTGCTGTCGTTGATAAACGAGCACGATGGAAAGGGTTCAAAACCGTAAACGTCCTGCGCAAAAGCACTTATGTCGTCCCGGCATAAAACGCATATCACCGAGACCGGGCTAAAACCCTCCCCTCAACCGAACGCAAGGCTCCGAGGAATAGATGCCGAGACTCATCGTCCACAGCGTCGCGATAGCATCGCTTGGCTTGCTCCTTAGCTGGCTTGTCCTTGGCGAAAATTCACCAGCGGCCGATTGGGTGCTCAGCCACCCGCTGCCTACGAATCTCGCATCGGCTGCGAACTTGCCAACCATGCTTTTTGCACTCGGTGCGTTTGGCGGGCAGGCCCCAACGGCAGCGCTGGTAGTGGCGGCAATGGTGCTGCAGTGGCTTCTGTACGGGCTTGCGTTTGCCTGGTTGTGGAGCAAGTTACCGCCCGGACCGTTCATTCATATCGACGTCGCTTCGTGTCGCAGCTAGATTCAAGCGCTAGGCGCTGAGGATCAACCCGAGCGTCAGTCCGTTCACGTTGGGCCCAAAGGAACCAGAGCCCCATGGTCGCATTGAAGGCAGCGTTAATTGCAGGACTGCGAAATATAGACGGCGTCGAAGACAGGCCATCCCCGGTATCAGGCGGCTCAGCGATTTTTTTTCACGGGAGGGAGTTTGCGCACTTCCATGACGAGAATGAGCTGGACCTGAGGCTTACCAAGAAAGTCATCCAGGCGCTTGGCTTGTCACACCCGCCCGGCTCTGTTCATCACCCCAACAGGTCGCCTAGCTCACCATGGATTGAATTGCGGTACAGCAATGCTGATGACATAGAGAACATTTTGAAGCTTGTAAGGCTTGCGGTCGCTCGGCTATGAGGCTCGTTCACTGGCTGGCTTGGTCGGACAGCCCAGCACCGGCGTTTTTCCACTCCATGCGATCGGTCAAAGCGAGGCGTTAGGTCATTGCGGGAGCTAACAACATATGGATTGAGATCAAAAGGATGAGCATGGCTTAACACATATCGAAAGTTTCTATCCATAAAAAATAAAAACCGAACTTTGATTAGCAAAACAGGCAATAGAGATGACACTGATCGCCGATTTAGTAGTTTTATTAGTCGCCTTGCTCCATGGGTATTTCATGGTTTTGGAAATGTTCCTTTGGGAAAAGCCGATAGGCCTTAAAGTCTTCGGTAATTCCAGGGAGAAAGCCGCTAATACAAAGGTATTGGCAGCCAACCAAGGCCTCTACAACGGCTTTATTGCGGCGGGTCTTCTGGTAGGCCTGATACAAGGAGCGGCTGGCTATGACTTCAAGTTGTATTTCTTGGCATGCGTCGTGGTGGCCGGTATTTATGGCGCAGTTACAGCCAGCCGAAAAATTCTGTTTGTGCAGGCGCTGCCAGGCGCAATAGGCTTGCTTTTGGTTCTAATCACCCACTAATAAATGCAGGACCAGTACAGGGCGTCTAAGCTGACGCCGCTTCGCGGCGCGGCTTAAGTCCAGCCTAGACAGCAAACAAGACCGAGGCAGAACATGATCACCTGCTATCTCCGATACGTTATTGATCCGTTCAAGTCGAAGGAATTTGAGCACTATGGGAGGCTGTGGATTCCTCTGGTGGAGAAATTCGGAGGTAGCCACCATGGCTATTTCATGCCATCGGAGGGTGCCAATAACGTGGCTCTGGCTCTGTTTACCTTCCCGAGTCTCGCGCGCTATGAGGAATACCGAGAGAAGTCCTTGCACGATCCGGAGTGCCAAGCAGCCTTCAGGTACGCCGAAGAAACGCGCTGCATTCTTAGTTACGAGCGCAGCTTCTTCCGGCCGGTGTTTGAGTAAGGTAGAAAACGCTCCAAGGCTACGGCTTGGCCCGCCCGGCTTCTTCGCTTACGCCCTGGCGTCGGCTACAACGCTTCACGCGAGGTACTCAGCTTGTTCTCCCATATCTTCGTTGGCGTCTCGGATTTCGATCGCGCATTGGCCTTCTACCGGGCCTTTATGCCAGTGCTAGGCGTCCAGGAGCGCTTCTGCGACAAAGGCAAACCCTGGGCTGGCTGGCAGTCCCATCCGGAACCCCGGCCGCTATTCGTAATCGGCAAGCCCTACGACAAACAGCCGCATGATGTCGGTAACGGGCAGATGGTTGCCTTTCTGGCCAGCAGCAAAGCCGTCGTCGATCAAGCCTTTACCGTCGCACTGGCGAACGGAGGCATATCCGAAGGCGCGCCGGGGCTGCGGCCCGAATATCACGCCAACTACTACGGGGCGTACCTTCGGGACACCGAAGGCAACAAGCTGTGCGTCGCATGCCACTCGGCTCCGGGCTGAAAAAAGCCTCAGAACGAGAAACAGTGCCGAGCCTGCCGGCGCGCTCAAATGGATCTTTGCGCTGATCAGAGCGACATCGGTCCGCGATTCTGCCGAACCGGCACTGCGCAGTGGTCGCGTATGAGCACTTCGACCTTGCACAACAGTCGTTCGTCATTTCCTCAAGCCAACGCGCAAGTGGCGTCTATATTCAAGCGAGTCGCTCGCTGCCGGACCGAGAAAACGCCTTGCGACAAGCTGTTCGAAAGCCCTGAGAACGGACGACTCGTCCTCATGCATTTGTCCGTACGCGGCTCAGCGTGAGCAGCAGCACCTAGCCATTCCCATCGGGCGGGCGCTGTTCACCCCGCTTCGCTCACGTCAGCCGCAGCCCTTGTCATGATCAGCCGCACCGGGAGATCACATGCCACTCGTCACGCTCACCGTTCGTAAGCCCAAGTCCAGCGCCTTCAAATCCGGCGTGCTCGACGCAGTCCACGCTGCGCTGGTCTCGTCAGGGGTGCCACCGACCGATAAATTCCAGCGCGTATTGGAGCTGTCCGAAGAAGACTTCCGCTTCGACGCCAGCTACCCCGATCTCACCTCGGAAAGGACCGCTGACTTCGTTCTTATTGAAGTTCTGTGGTCCGCCGGCCGCAGCGTAAAGGTCAAGAAGAAGCTCCTTGATGACCTTATGCCCAGGCTCTCCGAGCAGGGGCTGAACCCCGAAAACGTGATGGTCTGTTTCAAGGAAACTACCTGGGAAAACTGGTCGTTCGGGGGCGGTCGCCTCATTCACACCTGAGAGAATTCGCCGCTTGCGCGCCTGCTTTTCATCGAAGGGTCTTCTCGATTGATCAGGCGAACGCTGCGCCTGCCAGTGCCATACGTTTAAAGCCATACGCCTAAAGAAAATATCAAGGAGCTCTTTATGGACAGGTTCGCGAGCCGTCGCGCGACATTTGCGCAACTCCACGAATCAGGTTGTTTTGTCATCCCCAATCCCTGGGATGTCGGCTCGGCGCGCTTTCTGGCGCACTGCGGCTTTCGAGCGCTGGCGACCACCAGCGCGGGGTTCCAGTTCACACTGGGTCAACCGGACACGGTATGGGGGTTGCCCCTGACGACGGTCCTGGAGCACATCGCCGGCCTCGTCGAGGCGACGGAGCTGCCCATCAACGCGGATTTTCAGTCTGGCTACGCTCATGAGCCCGATAGTGTCGCGACCAATGTCTCGCTATGCGTCGATACGGGCGTTGCCGGCCTGTCCATTGAAGATGCAACCGGGGAGCCTGGCGAGTTGTATGAACTGCCGCTTGCGGTCGAGCGCATCAGAGCAGCCCGCGAGGCTATCGATGCAAAGGGCGTGCAGGTGCTTCTGACGGCGCGGGCCGAAAGCTATCTGGTGGGCCGCCCCGAACCACTCGACGACGTACTGCGGCGGCTGACCGCCTATGCGGAGGCGGGTGCAGACGTTCTGTTCGCTCCCGGTCCACGGACATCGGAAGAGATTCGCGCGATCGTGAACGCCGTTTCGCCGAAACCGGTAAACGCGATCGTGATGGGTGATATGGGCATGACGGTAGCGGATCTGGCAGCGCTTGGCGTCCGCCGCATCAGTGTCGGATCTGCCCTCGCGCGAACGGCGTGGGGCAGCTTCATCCGCGCGGCGCGGGCGATCGCTGAAGAAGGCAGCTTTAGCGGGCTTGCAGACGCAGCCCCCTTCTCCGAACTGAACCGCATCTTCGAAGAGGCCGGCGCAGCGGCGGCGCAACCGGGCGCGGCAGCCGACGCGCCAAAGCCTCGCGGTTGAGGTACTGCGTTTGAATGACAGGCGGCTTCGGCCGATGGCACCGCTGGCTATTTTGGCCGGGGCATTTGCGGGACGCTCCTGCCGTCTCGGTGTGCCCTGACCTATTGAGGCGAAACAAGCACAACCTCGTCACCGTCCGGTAACAAACCCGGCCTAGCGTGTTTTGGCTAACCCCAATCACCGAACGCCGAGGCCCGCATGAACAGATCGACCTGCCTGACCCGCACTGCGCTTTCGACCGCGCTCATAGCGGCCTTGCTGCCGCTGACCTCGCAGGCCACCGTTTCGCGGGCCGCGGAATACTTCGAGCGGATCGCGACCTTTCCGGTGTACCGCAACCTCGGCTCGGATGAGGACGTCGCGCGCCAGACCGTCGCCGAGATCACCGCTGTGAGCCGCGACGGCCGCACGCTGATCTACACCGACAGTCCTGGCGAGCGGATTGGCCTGGTGGACATTGGCGACCCGAAATTGCCGAAACCTGCTGGCTTCGTGCAGCTCGAAGGCGAGCCGACCTCGGTCGCCGTGCATCAGCACTTCGCTCTGGTCGCCATCAACACGTCCCTCAGCTTCGCCCAGCCCGACGGTGTGCTGGCGGTGTTCGACATCCGCAATCCCGCCCAGCCCAAGCGTGTCGCCACGCTGCCAATGGGCGGTCAACCGGACTCCATCGCCATCAGCCCGAAGGGCCGTTATGCCGCGGTGGCGATCGAAAACGAGCGGGATGAGGATCTGAACGACGGGTTGCTTCCACAACTGCCGGCCGGCTTTCTGCGCATCGTCGACCTCAAGGGCCAGCCCTCGCGCTGGCGGACACGGGACGTCGATCTGACCGGCCTGGCGGACGTCGCACCGGGCGATCCGGAGCCCGAATACGTCAGCATCAACGATCAGGACGTCGCAGCCGTCACGCTGCAGGAAAACAATCACATCGTGCTGGTCGATCTACGTCGCGGCCGCATCATGCGCCATTTCAGCGCGGGCCAGGTCGACCTGGAAGGTGTCGACGTTAAAGAGAACGACCGCATCGAGCCGGTCGGCGTGCTCAAAGGCAAGCGCCGCGAACCGGATGCAATCGCCTGGGTCGGCCCGCTGATAGCGACGGCGAACGAAGGTGATTACGAAGACGCCAATGGCGAAGAAGGCGGCAGCCGAAGCTTCACCCTGTTTGATTACAATGGACGCGTCTGGCACGAAGCCGGCACCTCGATGGAGCACGCCTTCATCCGTGCCGGTCACTACCCGGAAAGCCGCTCGGAGAACAAGGGCATCGAGCCAGAAGGCATCGCCGCGGCGAGCTACCGCAAGCATGACCTTCTATTTGTGGGCAGCGAGCGCGGCAATGCGGTAGCCGTGTATGACGTCGCACGCCCATGGGCGCCGGTGATGCATCAACTGCTACCGGCAGGCATGGGACCGGAAGGCATTCTGCCGATCCCGTCGCGCAATCTGCTGGTGGTCAGTAGCGAAGAGGATTCGGCCGAGGATGGCTATCGTTCGACGATCTCGATCTACCAGTACGGCGCGAAAACGGCCTCGTATCCGGAGATCCGCTCGACCGAGAGCCAGTTGATCCCCTGGGGCGCACTGAGCGGCCTGGTCGCCGACCGCACGCAGAACGACCGCCTCTACGCCGTCCCGGACAGCTACTACAAGGCTCGCGCATCTTCAGCATCGATACGAGCAAGACGCCCGCCGTCATCGACGGGCAGATCGAATTGCGCAAGGCTGGCAAAACGGTCGACTACGATCTGGAAGGCATCGCCCAGGCCAGCAATGGCGATTTCTGGCTGGCTTCCGAAGGCAACGGCAAAGCCAAGCCGAACCTGCTGATCCGCACAAACGCAAAGGGCGAGGTACTCGAGGAGAATGCGCTGCCGGCGAACGTGGCGGCTCAGCAGACCAGCAACGGTTTCGAGGGCGTTGCGGTGGTCGGGGAAGGCGCCAGCACCCGCGTGTATGTCGCCTTCCAGCGCGAATGGAAGAACGACCCAGCCGGCAAGGTGCGCATCGGCGTGTTCAATCCGAACAGCGGCGAATGGGGCTTCTACCACTACCCGCTCGACCCGGCTGTCGAAGGCGGCTGGGTCGGATTGTCCGAGCTCACCTCGATCGGCAATGGCCAGTTTTTGGTTATCGAACGCGACAACCAGCAAGGCCCTGCCGCCGAAGTCAAACGGCTGTACCGCATCGATCTGAGCGGCATGCAGCCCGCCGCGGAAGGCCAGGGTTTCCCGGTGGTGAGCAAACGTCTGGAACGTGACCTTCTGCCCGACCTGAAGAGCACCGGCGGCTGGGTGCTGGATAAGGTCGAAGGCGCTGCGGTCGATAAGCAGGGCCGGTTGTTCGTGGTAACCGACAACGACGGCGTGGAGGACGCCAGCGGCGAGACGCGTTTCATGCGGTTGGGGATGGTCGAACGCTAAGGTAGATCAAGCCCCTCGCCCACCCTTCCTGGGCGGGCGAGGGGCAATCGAGCTTAGCCCTCCCGGGTTCGCTCTAGGCGTAAGCGATAGCAGCGCGGCTTCAAGGATGGAACAGATGAATGAAACGAGGATGGATAAGACAGCGAATGCTATCAGGAGGTCATGTAGAGGAATTTCGTTGCCAAAGGCAGTGTAAATTACCGCAAAGACCACACATGGCTGGAAGCGCATGCAACATTTCATTTCCTGATTGCAGATCGGATGGCCTGAAGATTTCATCGTCAGCTCGTGCTGCTGACCGATTTTGCTGCGCGGGTTGGAACGGCCGAGTTTGATCCATTACCCGCTTGTTCCGGCCGCGCTCGTCGGCTAGGGTGCCGCCCTCGACAGCAGGGTTCACTCCGGAGTACTACAGATGATCAAAACAGGGATGTTGGCGCTTGGCCTACTGATGGCGTTATCGGCTCAGGCAGACGAGCAGCGCATCTATCTAGTGGCGACGATGCAGCTGGATGGGTCCACCCTGGCTCAGACCATATTCCTGCATGAGCCGGACATTACCGAGCTGGAAGGCTGTCTCGAAGCGGTCCGTGAGGGCCAGCGCTCACGCGACTGGCAAAAATACCGGCACATCTTTCGGAGCGACCGGTTCAAAGGTTTTTCCGGCCATATGCAGTACCGCTGTGCCTTCAGCGAGCAACGGTTCAGCAGTTGGGGGGACGGCCCGCGCTACAACCGGGCGTACCTGATCAGCGTCGACGACAAGGCAGTGCTCAGTGTGTCGCGAATCCCTAGCCAGGCCCAATGCATGGCACAACTGCGCGCGCTTTCCCTGGCCAGGCAGGCGCAGAGCTTATGCGCCATGAGCAATCAGGACCTCAAGTCTTGAGCGGCGAACGCCCCGGGAGCCAAGCCAGGGGCGTCGCACGAGGTCAACCGAATCGCGCTTACGCCGGCTGGTAACTGCCCGGCACCGGCGCGAAGGAAACTCCGAATCGATTCCACGCGTTGATGGTCGCGATGGCCAGTGTGAGATTGGTCAGCTGCGCTTCGGAGAAGTGTTGGCGCACTTCATCGAACAAGGATTGCTCGACACCGTTTGGCAACAGCGTATTGGCCTCGGCCCAAGCCAGCGCGGCGCGCTCGCGATCAGTGAAGAAGGGCGTTTCGCGCCAGGCGCTCAGTGCATAGATGCGCTGCTCGGTTTCGCCGTGGGCGCGGGCATCCTTGGTATGCATATCGATGCAAAAGGCGCAGCGGTTGATCTGCGAAACGCGGATCTTCACCAGTTCCATCAATGGTTTGTCGACGCCGTCTTCGCTGCGGCTCTGGCGTGCCAGGTAGGTTTCCAGCCCGATCATCGCCTTGACGGCTTCGGGAGCGGCTGCTTGGTAGTTCATACGCATGATGTTTCTCCTCGGATTGAATATGGGCGTAGCCTACGCAGCCGCGGAGGCGCGCTATTGTAGAATTTCGACATCTTCGAATGCGGGATTGCCATGTCCTCACTGCACGAGCGCCTGCCACGCATCCAGGGCTTCATCACCCGACCGCCGAGCCCGGCGTTGGCCGCGTATGTGCAGCGTTTCTGGTGGCTGAAGGACAATGCCGCAACCGTTTACGACGCACAGTTGCTGCATCCGGATGGCGGCAGCGGCGTGATCTTCAACTTCGCCGAGCCGCTGAGCGTCAACGGCGTCGCTCACTTGCCTGCCGCATTGATCGCCGGTCCGCAGCTGGCCAGCAGCCGATTGCAGTTGGCCGCTCGGGTAAACCTGATGGGCGTGCGTTTTCGTCCCGGGATGGGCACCGCTTTCTTCCGCGTGGGACTAGACGAACTCTCCGGCTTTCATGGCGATGACTGGCCCGATCTGCGGCTGAGCAGCCTGGTCGATGCATTGGCCGAGCTGGATCTGGACGCCCAGCAGGCATTGGTCGAACGCGAGCTGCTTGCGCGCCTGAAAGATGCGCAGGACCCACGAGCGCCGGTACAACAGCTGCTCACCCGGATCGCCGACAGCCAGGGCCGCGCGCGCCTGAACGAGTTGATGCAGGCGGTACCGCTCGGCCAGCGACAACTGGAGCGCCTGTTCCGTCATCAGGTCGGGCTGACGCCGAAACAGTTCAGCCGCATCCAGCGCGTGGCGCTGGTCCGCCGCGAACTTCGGGCCGGTGAGTCGCTACTGGAGACGGCACTGGCCTGCGGCTACGCCGACCAGGCCCACTTCATCCACGATTTCAAAGCCGTGGTCGGCATGACACCCGGCCAGTACCGTCTCCGCGCGCAGCCCACCGAGACGTAATAGCGCCGCGTATAGAGCATGCCGAGCCGGCTCGCCGTCACAATCCAGGCCATTGAAATTATTGCAATGGCAAGATCCGTGTGAACCTTGTCATTGCGACATACACGCCGCCATCGCAGACTGCCAGCACCTTCCCTGTAGAGCTGCCGCGATGAACACCACTCGCACCGTCGCCTGCCTGGTTTACCCGGATGTGATGAGCCTCGATGTCACCGGCCCGATGCAGGTGTTCGCCTCGGCCAATGTCGAGCGCCAGCGCCAGGGCTTGCCGGCTCATTACCAATTGCTGCTGATCGGCGAGCAGCCCGGCCCCTTCCCGACCTCTGCAGGATTGAAGCTGGTCGCCGACATGGATTGGTCCAGCATAGATCCGGCCACGCTGGACACGCTGCTGATTCCGGGAGGCAATGGCGTGAAAGCGCAGCTGCGCAATCGCCCATTGCTCGACTGGCTGCGACGCGCCGAACCGCATGTGCGACGACTGGGATCGGTGTGCTCCGGGGCCTTGGTCCTGGCCGAAGCCGGGCTTTTCGATGGGCGCAAGGCGACCACCCACTGGGCCGACTTGCAGGCGCTCGGCGAGTACTCAGCCGTGGACGTACAAGGCGACCGTCTGCACACCTATGACCCGAAGGATCCGGCGACCGCCCACCTGTTCAGTTCGGCCGGGGTCACCGCGGGTATCGACCTCGCGCTGGCCCTGGTCGAGGCCGATCTGGGGCGCGCCTTGGCCCTCTCGGTCGCTCAGCGGCTGGTGATGTTTTTGCGAAGGCCAGGCGGGCAGACGCAGTTCAGCCCCATGCTGGCCACGCCAACCGGCGCCGTGGCACGGCTCGCCGCGCTGCTCGAATGGATTCCTGGTCACCTGGGTGACGATCTTTCCATCGAAGCCTTGGCCGAACAGGCGCACATGACCCCGCGCACCCTGTGCCGCCTGTTCAGCCAGGAAGTGGGCATGGGGCCAGGGCAATATATCGAGCGCGTACGGCTGGAGGCCGCGCGGAGCCTGTTGCTGAGCGCGGAAACATCGATCGCGACGGTGTCGCGGCTGACCGGCTTCGGCCATCCGGAAAACCTCAGGCGCACCTTCCAGAAACATTTGTCGGTGAGCCCTCGAGACTTTTTCCAGCGTTTCGGCTGATCGGCAACCCCAGCCGAGCATCACCCGCTTCGAACACATGTTTGCTCACGCACGCGGCGCCAAGCCAGGCGTGGCTGTGCCCGCTTATCTCCAGACAAAGGACGAACCCCGTGCCCCTCTTATTCAGCAACGCCCAGATTTTTCGCTTGTTCGTCGCCCAGGCGCTGTACTGGTCCTGCTCGATGATTGGCATCATCCTCACGTCCATCGTCGGCCTGCGACTTGCCCCTTTTGCCGGTCTGGCGACTCTGCCACTCGCCCTGCTGATGCTGGGCGGCCTGCTCGCCTTGCAACCCATCGCCGGGCTCATGCAGCACCGTGGTAGCAGGGTCGGCTTCCTGTTCGGCGCGCTGGCCGGCGTACTGGGTGGTCTGCTGAGCGCACTTTCGCTCTGGCTCGACAGCTTCACCCTGCTCTGCCTCGGTGCGCTGCCCATCGGGGCCTATCAGGCCTCGGCCATGTATTACCGCTTTGCCGCCCTGGAATCGGTGGCGGAAGCGTTCAAGGGTCGGGCCACCGCCTGCGTAATCGGCGGTGGCGTGGTTGCCGCCCTGATTGCGGCGGCACTTGGTACTGCGGCAAGCGGGCTGGTCACGACGCCCTTCGCCGGCGCCTACTTGCTGATCGCCGCATTGGCCGCAATTGGATTCGTCATCCTGGCTGGCTTGAAGCCTGGTAGCGGAACGACTGCTTCGCCCGTCGCCTCGGCGGCCGTCTCATGGCGCGAGTTGCTCACACGGCCCACCGTCAGAGCTGCCGTACTGACTACCGCAGCCGGCCATGGTCTGATGATCCTGGTCATGAACGCGACCCCATTGGCGATGCACGCTGAAGGCTTGGATATTCAGGCCAGCAGCCAGGTAATCCAGTCGCACATGCTCGGGATGTTCCTGCCCGCATTCATCGCCGGTCCGCTGGTAGACAGACTGGGCAGTCGGCTGGTGGCGTGCGTCGGTGGCGGTTTGCTGATATCCAGTGCAGTCGTCGCCCTGCTCGGCCTCAGCCACTGGCACTTCATGATCAGCAGCTGCCTGCTCGGTATCGGCTGGAACCTCATGCTGGTCGCCGGTACCACCCAACTGGGCCAGGGCCACAGGCCGGAAGAGCGGGCCCGGGCGCAGGGCCTGATGGAGTTGAGCAACGGCAGCGTGGCGGCCGTGATGTCCTTCGCCTCTGGCGCGCTTATCGCAGGAGCGGGCTGGTCCGCTGTTAACGTCGGGCTTCTGCCGATCGTGACCTTGGTTGTGCTGGTGCAGATCGGCGAGGCTTATCGGAAGCGGCAGGTGGCGTAAGGCATTGGGAGGAGGCTTCCACCTCGCGGGCGCGCGCCGCCTCGGAGCGGAGTCAGTCCTTGCGCGCCAAGAGCAGTCCAACTCCCGCACCAGCAAGCAACCCCGCACATCCTCTGTTGAAAACCCGCCGCATGGACGGGCGGGAAAACCAGTGTCTCAGCGCGCTACCGAAATATGCATAGCCGGCAATGGCCACCCATTCGAGTATCAGAAAGCAAACGCCGAGCACGAGGAACTGAAAGCCCATGTCACCCGAAGGATCGACGAACTGAGGCAGGAACGCGGTGAAGATCAATATCGCTTTAGGGTTGCCGGCCGCCAGCAGGAACTCCTGCTTTGCGAGACCAAAGAGCCCCCTGCGCGCCACCGGCCCACTGTCGCTATCCGAAGGATCGGCGTTCCATAGCTGATACGCCAGCCAGAGCAGATAAAGGCCGCCTACCAGCTTGACGGCAAAGAACAGCTTCTCCGATGCATAAAGAATCGACGCGAGCCCTGTCGCCGCGAGCGTGATCATGCCGGCGAATGCAATGAGCCGACCGATGCCCGCATAGCAGGCAACGCGAACCCCGTAGCGCTTCGCATTGGCCATGGAAAGCAAATTGTTCGGCCCGGGCGCCATGTTCAATACAAAGCACGCAGGCAGAAAAAACAGCAGTGTCGTCAAGCTCATGGTTCTCTCCAGTGGCACCCGCATAAATCCTACAGGCCTCGCTGACGCCCGATGCATAGCAACGCGACGGGATGCAGTGTAGCGGCGGTCTCAAGATTCGGCTGACACACCTTAGTATTTGTTATGTTATAACTATTGCATAACTTCCATCTGCACGTGCCACCCATGACCGAAGCCGAACTCCTCGCCCAACCCGCTGACGCCTATATGAACGAGGCCCAGCAAGCTTTTTTTCGTGAATTACTGCTGCGCCAGCGCGCCGAGCTGCAGGCACGTATCGCCGAGGAATTCCAGACGCTACGCGAGCAGGAGCCGAGCAGCGATCCGTCCGATATCGGCACCGCCGAAGAGCAGCGCCAATGGCAGCTGCGCTTGCTGGAACGGGAGAAGAAGCTGCTCGACAAGATCGATGATTCGCTGGACAGCCTCGCCCGCGGCGAATACGGCTGGTGCGCCGAAACCGGCGAGCCCATCGGGCTGAAACGGCTGTTGCTACGCCCCACCACCACGCTCTGCATTGAAGCGAAAGAGCGCCAGGAACAGCGCGAAAAACACCAACGAACCGCCTGAGAAGTCACCATGAATCGCCTCCCTGTCACCGTGCTGTCCGGCTTTCTGGGTGCCGGCAAGAGCACCCTGCTCAACCACATCCTGAAGAATCGCGAAGGCCGCCGGGTGGCGGTCATCGTCAATGACATGAGCGAAATCAACATTGACGGCAGCGAGGTCCAGCGCGACGTCAGCCTCAACCGCGCCGAGGAAAAACTCGTGGAGATGAGCAACGGCTGCATCTGCTGCACGTTGCGCGAAGACCTGCTCGAGGAAGTCGGCAAGCTGGCTCGCGAAGGCCGTTTCGACTATCTGCTGATCGAGTCCACCGGCATATCCGAACCCTTGCCGGTGGCTGAAACCTTCACCTTCCGGGACGACGAGGGACAGAGTCTCGCGGATCTGGCGCGGTTGGACACCATGGTGACGGTAGTCGACGGCGTGAATTTCCTACAGGACTTTCATGCAGCCGAGAGCCTGGCAAGCCGTGGCGAAACCCTCGGCGAAGAGGACGAACGTTCGATTACCGACCTGCTGATCGAACAGGTCGAATTCGCCGACGTCATCCTCATCAGCAAGATCGACCTGATATCCAGCGCCGAGCGCGCAGAGCTGACGGCGATCCTCAGTCGTCTCAATACCCACGCCGAGATTCTGCCGATGAGCATGGGCCGCGTACCGCTGGCGCACATCCTCGATACCGGCCGTTTCGACTTCGAGCGTGCCGCCCTTGCTCCCGGCTGGCTCAAGGAAATGCGCGGCGAGCACGTGCCGGAAACCGAGGAGTACGGCATCGCGTCGACCGCCTACCTCGCGCGGCGGCCCTTCCATCCGCAGCGGTTTCACGACTTCCTCAATCGCGAATGGACCAATGGCCGCCTGCTGCGCTCCAAGGGCTACTTCTGGCTGGCCAGTCGTCCGCAGGACGCCGGTGCCTGGTCTCAGGCTGGCGGGCTGATGCGTTACGAATATGCCGGACGCTGGTGGCGCTTCACACCAGAAGCGCAGTGGCCCACCGACAATGATGCGCGCGCCGCCATTCGCCTGAAATGGGACGAGGACAGCGGGGACTGCCGCCAGGAACTGGTCTTCATAGGCCAGAACATCGACTTCGACCGGCTGCGCGCCGAGCTCGATGGGTGCCTGCTAAGCGAACTCGAATGGAACCTCGGCCCGGAGCGCTGGATGCGCATGCCGGATCCGTTCGGCCCGTGGCAGCAGGAAGTCGCCTGATGCTAGCGCCCTCTCTCGCCCGGCCGTACCCGCAGCAAGTGTTCGGCAGCACGCCTGCGGTGCTGGGCGACGCGTTGCGCGATGGCGTCAACCTGGCGGTGTGGCAGCGCCCGTTGCCGCAGCCCATCGCCGACTTCGCCCAGGCCCTGTTGGCGCAGGGCCAGCCACTGGCCGAATCACTGACGCTCGAACCCGATGCAGACAACCTGCAGACTCTTCCCCTGGCGGAGGCCTATCGGGACATCGCCGGACACGCCGGGTTTGTCGCCGATGTCGCCTGGCTGACGAGCGCGTTCGCCTGCCTGATAGATGCACGCCGCGTCGGGCTGCGCCTACGCGTGCTGGATAAGGCGATGTGTCCGCGTTTTCACGTGGATCACGTACCGCTACGTCTGATCACGACCTATGCGGGGATCGGCAGCGAGTGGCTCCGCGAAGAGGCCATGCTCCGCCAGCGCTTGGGCGAACCGAGCGCCGAGCCCGCCGACATAGGGGACATCGAGCGACTGCAGGCGGGTGAGGTCGCATTGTTCAAAGGCGAGAAATGGCAGGGTAACGAGGGCGCCGGAATCATTCACCGTTCACCGCAGGTTGGATCCGGGGAGCGCAGGCTGATCCTGACACTTGACTGGCTAGCCTGAAATAAAAGGGCCGGCAGCCATAGCTGCACGGCCCCACGGTACAGCGTGGTTTCGATCAGGCGGCCATCTTTTCACATTCACCAGCGCACTTGCGACACGCCTCGGCGCAGGCCTGGCAATGATCCATCTGATGTTTGCCGCACTCCTCGGCGCACTCACGACAGGCTTGTGCGCAGATGCGGCACATTTCCTTGGCCAGGCCGCTGTCACGGGTCATCAGCACCGCGGCGAGCGCGCAGAGATCGGCACAGTCGCGGTCCAGCTGGATGCAGCGCGCCATCATCTTCACGTCGTCCTCGCGCAGACAGGATGCGGCGCATATCTCGCAGGCAACGGCGCAATTGGAGCAGGCCTGGATGCAGGATTGGTAGGTGGAATTGAGCATGAAATGATCCTCCCGTAAGTGGCAGATAACGCAGGCCTTGATCGCCTCTGGTATCCGATCTTTTTTCGTTAGCAGGAATGCGCAACGCCGACCATCTGCGGCCGCCTCCGCTGATAGAAGGTTGGCCACTTGACCGGGCGGATGGGCCTGACGCACGCTACCGAGCCACGAAATCCGTCGCGTCTGGTCTCGAACCGACAGTCAGACGCATACAGTTGTGTGTCGCATCATCCGCGGAAGTTCACGTCAGTGGCTGGGCGGTATCGGGAGCGGCACACCGG
This sequence comes from Pseudomonas sp. KSR10, assembly GCF_022355455.1. Classification (NCBI taxonomy): domain Bacteria; kingdom Pseudomonadati; phylum Pseudomonadota; class Gammaproteobacteria; order Pseudomonadales; family Pseudomonadaceae; genus Pseudomonas; species Pseudomonas sp. KSR10. The sequence continues at coordinate 577,248 of NZ_JAKOEN010000019.1, forward strand.
GCCGGGTGACCCGTTACAATGCACGCTTTTGCTGCTGTCCTAGCGCCTATGCCTTTTACCCTCGCCATGCCCTGCGACTACCAGGAAGTGATTCGCAAGAGTCGCTTCCTTGCCAGGGCTGCCCCGATCGCTCAACCGGAGGACGCGCAGGCGTTCATCCAGACAGTCAGCGACAGCACCGCCACGCACAATTGCTGGGCCTGGAAAATCGGCAATCAGTACCGTTTCAGTGACGATGGCGAACCCGGCGGCACGGCCGGCAGGCCCATGCTGACGGCCATCGAAGGCCAGGGCTGCGATCAGGTAGTCGTCGTGGTGACGCGCTGGTTCGGCGGGATTCAGCTCGGCACCGGCGGGCTGGCACGCGCCTATGGCGGCTCCGCGGCGAAATGCCTGCAAGCAGGCGAGCGATTGGCGTTGGTGGTGAGGGTTCGCTGCCGCTGCCATTGCCGCTTTGCTGAACTGGCGCTGCTCAAAGCCCGCCTGGGCGATCACGAGGCACTGATCGAAAGCGAAACCTTCGATGCCCAAGGCGCTGAGCTGGTCCTCGCACTACCGAGTGCACAACGCGATGGGCTGCAGCAACTGCTCGCCGATATCAGCCGCGGACGGAGCCGTCTGTCGGATGCTGAATGCTGACAACGCCGCGTTTATTGCCCACATTTCTTGTGGAGCGCGCTGTGGATAACCTTTTGATGAGTGGCTGCATCACCGAAACGGCGCGGCTTACGGAAACTTGCTCACTTATTGAACAAAGCTGCCTTATCGCCTGAGACGCAACTCTCAAGCGCATGAATATCAAGCTTTTTTTGACTTTTTCGACCGCGCAATCGTTTTGCTATCAATCATGGCGAAACGGTTCGATAGTTATGCCCGAAAGAGGTGGAGAAGTCTGTGGATAACCCTGGTAATAACCCGCCGAGCCCTGATGGTTGCTGCGCTTGGCGATACTGATCAAAATTCCGCCAATGTCATCGCTTATTCATCTTGCCGCCATGCCCCGGCAATCTTGCCCTGCTCAACTATCGAAGCAGGCCGCACACCGGCATATCGGTTGCAGGCACTCATGACTAGAATGCCTCGCAAACCAGATGACGAGAACCCGACCATGTACGACTGGCTCAATGCCTTGCCCAAAGCCGAATTGCACCTTCACCTGGAAGGCTCGCTGGAACCTGAACTGCTGTTCCGCCTGGCCGAACGCAACAAGATCGCCCTCCCCTGGAACGACGTCGAGGCGCTACGCAGCGCCTACAACTTTGGCAACCTGCAAGAGTTCCTCGACCTCTACTATGCCGGCGCCGACGTGTTGCGCACCGAACAGGATTTCTACGACCTGACCTGGGCCTACCTGCAGAAGTGCGAAGAGCAGAACGTGGTGCACACCGAGCCTTTCTTCGATCCGCAGACGCACACCGATCGCGGCATTCCGTTCGAAGTCGCCATGAGCGGCATCAGCGGCGCCCTCGCCGATGGGCGCGAGATATTGGGCATCAGCAGCGGTCTGATCCTGAGTTTTCTGCGTCACCTGCCCGAGGAAGAGGCCTTCAAGACGCTGGAACAGGCGATGCCGTTTCGCGATGCCTTCTTCGCGGTCGGCCTCGACAGCTCGGAAATGGGGCATCCACCCAGCAAATTCGAGCGGGTCTTCGCCAAGGCGCGCGCCGAAGGTTTTCTCGCGGTTGCACACGCCGGCGAGGAAGGCCCACCCGACTATATCTGGCAGGCACTGGACCTGCTCAAGGTCAGCCGCATCGACCATGGCGTGCGTGCCGCCGAGGATCCGAAGCTGATTGCACGGCTAATCGACGAGCAGATTCCGCTCACGGTGTGCCCGCTATCGAACACCAAGCTCTGCGTGTTCGACGACATGAGCCAGCACAACATCCTGAATCTCCTGGAACAGGGCGTGAAAGTCACGGTGAATTCGGACGACCCGGCCTATTTCGGCGGTTACGTCACCGAGAATTTCATGGCCCTGCACGATAGCCTGGGCATGACCGAGAGCCAGGCGCGGCGCCTGGCGCAGAACAGCCTGGACGCCCGCCTGGCCAAGTAGTCAACAGCGGGTAGCCAGGCGCGACCTGCATCAACTGGTGAACGGTGCTTGCTCAAGCAGCACCTGGCACCGTTCGACCAGATGCTCACGCAGCAACCGCACCATTTCGCCCAGATGCGCGCGGTGGGCGCAGATCAGATTCAGCGGCGCCGGCTCGCCCAGCAATTCCGGCAACAGCACAACCAAACGCCCCGCCTGCACATCCTGGGCAACGTCCAACCAGGACTTGTACACCAGCCCCTGCCCCGCCAACGCCCAGCGTCGCACCACATCGGCGTCGTCACTGACTCGATCACCGCTCACGACCTGCTCCAGCTCATGCCGACCGTCGTAAAAGCACCAGCGCTCATGCGCCCGCCCCGCCAGCATGAAGCGCAGGCAATTATGGTCGGAGAGTGCAGCCAGCGAGCGCGGCGATCCATGGTTCGCGAGATAGCTCGGCGCGGCGCAGAGCACTCGTCGATTAGCGGCCGCCACGGGCAGCGCCACTAGACTGGAATCCTCCGGTTGGCCGTAGCGCAGCGCGATATCGACCGGCTGTCGAAACAGATCCGCATTGCGATCAGCCAACAACAATCGAAGCGTCAGCAGCGGATGGCGCAACTGGAATTCGTCCATCCAGGGCAAAAGCACATTGCGCCCGAAGTCCGACGGCGCCGATAACTGCAGCGTGCCGCTGATGACCGCTTTTCCCCCGGCCAGCAGTTGCTGACCTTCTACCAGACTCTGCAAGGCCGAGCGCGCATGAGGCAGATACAGCTCGCCTTCGCCCGTCAGCCTCAGGCTGCGAGTCGAGCGCACCAGCAAACGGCAACCCAGCTCAGCCTCAAGCCGTTTGAGAGCCGCGCTTGCAACGGCGGGTGACAATTCCAACTGGCGAGCGGCAGCAGAAAGGCTCCCCAACTCAGCGGTCAATACGAACACTTGCAAGTCATTACTGCGCAGCATTTTCAATATTCCGTTGAAAGAGCCTCTGCAGAATATGCTGTTTTTCTTCCCGGCGCGAAAGCCGAACATGGCACGTATCCCCTTCCAACTTGAGGAACTGCCATGAAAGCCATCGGCTACCAGCAATCGCTACCCATTGATGATCCACGCTCACTGCTCGATATCGACCTACCCGAGCCGACACCCGGCCCCCGCGACCTGCTGGTCGAGGTGCGCGCCATCTCGGTGAACCCGGTCGATACCAAAATCCGTATGCGCGTGCAGCCGGACCAGGGCCAGCATCAGGTACTCGGCTGGGACGTGGCGGGTGTGGTGCGTGCGGTTGGCAGCGATGTCAGCCTGTTCCAGCCCGGCGACGAGGTGTTCTACGCCGGCGCGTTGGACCGCCCCGGCGCGAACAGCGAGCTGCACCTGGTGGACGAACGCATCGTTGGCCGCAAGCCGGCCCGTCTCGATTTCGCCGCCGCTGCGGCGCTGCCGCTGACCTCGATCACTGCCTGGGAATTGCTGTTCGAACGCCTGCAGATCAGCGAAGGGAAGGAAAATCGCGATCAGCGCCTGCTGATTGTCGGCGCGGCCGGTGGCGTAGGCTCCATCCTCACCCAACTGGCACGGCAGCTGACCGGACTCCAGGTGATCGGCAGCGCCTCACGCGGCGATACCCAGGCCTGGGTGCGTGAGCTCGGCGCCCACGAAGTGATCGATCACAGCCAGCCGCTCGCCGCCGAACTGCAACGCCTGGGCATCGCTGGCGTCACCCATGTGGCCAGCCTGACCCACACCGACCTGCATCTGCCGCAAATCGTCGAGGCCTTGCAGCCTCAGGGCCGTCTGGCGTTGATCGACGATCCGGCGAGCCTCGACATCAGCCTGCTCAAGCGCAAGAGCCTGTCGCTGCACTGGGAGTTCATGTACACCCGTTCGCTGTACCAGACGCCGGACATGATCGCGCAACACGAACTGCTCAACCGCGTCGCCGAGCTGATCGACAGCGGCGTGCTCAAAACCACTCTGGGCGAGCATTACGGGACGATCAACGCACAGAATCTGCGCCGCGCCCATGCCTTCATCGAAAGCGGCAAGGCCAAGGGGAAGATTGTCCTCGAGGGATTCTGACCACTCAGCGAGTGCCGCCTCAGGACGAGGCGGCATCCTGACTGCGCGACGCAGCGGCGATTTGCCCTGTGTACCAGGCCAGACACGCCGCCAGTAGTGCGCACACCGTGATCACCAGCGCCATCGGTACGGCCGTGCCGTTGTGCAGCCAACCGACCGCAGCCGACGAAACGGCGGCGATGCAGAATTGCAGGCTACCCATCAGCGCCGACGCCAATCCGGCCTGCTGGCCCTGCTTCGCCATGGCGCAGGCCGTGGCGTTCGGCAGGATACTGCCGAGGCTCGCCATGCCCGCGAATAACGGAATCAGCAGCGGCCAGAGCACATCCGGTCTGCTCAATGCGACGGCGAGCAGTGCCACCCCACAAGCGAAGTAGAACCAGACGAAACGCCGCAGCCATAAGCCCGGCCCCCGCAGACGCAACAGCCGAGCGTTGATCTGTGAGACGAGGATGAAACCCGCGGCGTTGCTGCCGAACAGCCAGCCGTAGTGCTCAGCCGGAACGCCGTACAGTTCGATGAAGACGAACGGCGAACCGGCGATATAGGCGAACATACCCGCCATCGCGACGCCCCCGGCGAGCGCGAAAGCGATGAACTCGCGGTCGCCGAACAGGGCGATATAACGGCCGAAGGTGCCGCGCAACGGATGCTTCGGGGCATCGGCTGGCAGCGTTTCCGGCAGCCGCAGCGCGACCGCAACACCGCAGAGTGCACTGAAGAGCGTCAGCGAAACGAAGATCGCCTGCCAGCCAAAGGCATTCATCAAAACCCCACCTGCCAACGGCGCAAGGATCGGCGCCAGCCCCATCACCAGCATCAGCTGCGAAAAGACCTTGGCGCTCTGTACCGGATCGCAGCTGTCACGCACCACGGCACGTGTTACCACAATGCCCGCACAGCCGCCCAGCGCCTGGACGAAACGGGCCGCTATCAGCCAGTCCAACGAGGGCGCGAAAGCACAGGCGAGCGAGGCCAGGGTGAACAATGCGACACCAACCAACAGTGGCCAGCGACGGCCATACCGATCCGCCAGAGGTCCATAAATCAGCTGACCAATGGCCAGGCCGATGAAGTACGCCGCCAGCGACAGCTGAACATGCTCCACGTCAGTGGCGAAAGCCCGCGCCATCGCTGGGAATGCGGGCAGATAGAAATCGATGGCCAACGGGCCAAAGGCGCTAAGCGCGCCCAGAATGAGCAGAATAGGAAGAGGCATTGGCAACTCGCAGGAAGAAAAAGCGTCTCGCCAGCGCACGACCGGGTCGTGGCTGATATCGAACATTTACAGAGATGGTGAGATGCTGTTACATACAAAGACGATTGTAAACAGCCAAAGTTGCAGAGTCTGAAGGACAACTCCGCATCATCCGCCCTTCAAGGGCCCCAACGCAGCCCGATGCTGCCGTAGCTCAGACATGCGAAGAACCAAAGAAGACGCCGAAAAGACCCGTATTGCTCTGCTCGCATCAGCCGAGCGGTTGTTTCTGGACAAGGGTGTGGCGCACACCAGCCTCGATCAGATCGCCCGTGATGCCGGGGTGACCCGCGGCGCCGTCTATTGGCACTTTCAAAACAAGGCTCACCTGTTTCACGAGATGCTCAATCAGGTACGGCTACCGCCGGAGCAGATGACCGAACGACTTTGCAGCTGCACCCAGCAGCAGCCCTTGCGGACCTTGCGCGACCTCTGCATCGAAGGGATCAGCGCGCTGGGCCGTGATGAACAGAAGCGCCGCGTAATGACCATTCTGCTGCACCGCTGCGAGTTCACTGAGGAGCTACGCGAAGCCGAAGAGCGCCATCATGCGTTCATCAATATGTTCATCGACCTTTGTGAAAAGCTGCTCGAGCGCGCCGCCGACAGTCTGTACCCGGGCATCTCACCACGCCTGGCCGCTCGTACCCTGCACGCACTGATCGTCGGGTTGTTCAGCGACTGGACCCGTGACCCGACCTTGTTCGATCCGGAAAGGGACTGCGCCGCCCTGATCGACCCCGTGTTCCGTGGCCTGGTCAGAGACTGGGACAGTTTCGCCGCTCACTGACACAGACGCGGCAGCCTCCTGCTGCCGCCCGTTCCGTCCGTCATTGAACCTCATAGCCTTCTTCCTCGATTGCCTCACGGATGCTGGCTTCCTCCAGTTTTCCATCCACTCGCACGATGCCCGCCTCAAGATCGACGTCGACCTTGGCAGCGGCATCACGGGACTGGATCGCCTGGGCCACTGCGCGCTGGCAGTGTGCGCAGGTCATGCCTCTCACATTGAACGTCTGCATCGGATGCTCCTTTCGCTTATTGACGAGATCAGCATGCTCAACCTTGCCATACCGGGAAGGTCAAACACTTGCCTGCGACACCCCGACCCTCGACTTGACCTTGCCATTAGGTGAAGGTTGACCATCGATGCATCAGATCACCCCCGGGAGCGAAAAATGACCAGCGCAACCTACACCTTGCCGATCGCAGGCATGACCTGCGCCAGCTGTGCCGGACGGGTCGAGCGCGCTCTACTGAAAGTGCCAGGCGTTGCTACCGCCGCAGTGAACCTCGCCGCCGAGCAGGTGCGAGTGGAAGCCAAGGACGCCGATCTCGCCGGACTGGTGCAGGCGGTGGAAAGGGCCGGCTATGGCGTGCCGGTGCAGACCTTGGAACTGACCATCGAGGGCATGACCTGCGCCAGCTGCGTCGGCCGCGTTGAACGCGCCCTGCTTAAGGTCCCAGGCGTGCGCAGTGCGTCGGTAAACCTTGCGAACGAACGCGCACGGGTCGAGGTACTTGGCGCTGTCGATGCCGCGGTCCTGATCCAGGCCGTCGAAGCGGCCGGCTATCAGGCACAGGCGAGCGCCGATATCCCACCCGGTGCGGACCGCAGCGAAAGCCGCCTACGCCAAGAGCGCTGGGCCGTAATCATTGCCTTGGCACTGGCTGCACCGCTGGTAATTCCAATGTTTGGCGACCTGCTGGGTCTGCACTGGATGCTGCCACCCTGGGTGCAGTTCGCGCTCGCCACCCCGGTGCAGTTCATTCTCGGTGCGCGTTTTTATATCGCTGGCTGGAAGGCCGTACGCGCCGGTGCCGGCAACATGGATCTGCTGGTCGCCATCGGCACCAGCGCCGGCTACGGTCTGAGCCTCTATCAATGGTGGGCGGCGTCGGCCGGGCAGATGCCGCACCTGTATTTCGAGGCCTCGGCGGTGGTCATCGCCCTGGTCTTGCTGGGCAAATACCTGGAGAGCCGCGCCAAACGTCAGACCAGCGCCGCCATCCGCGCTCTAGAAGCGTTGCGTCCGGATCGCGCGGTGCGCGTCGTTGATGGCCGCGAGGAGAACGTCGCCATCGCCGCGCTGCGGCTGGACGATCTGGTGCTGGTCAAGCCCGGGGAACGCTTCCCTGTCGATGGCGAGGTGGTAGAAGGCGAGAGCCAGGCCGACGAGGCGCTGATCAGCGGCGAAAGTCTGCCCGTGGCCAAGGTGCCCGGCGATCGGATTACCGGCGGGGCGATCAACGGCGAAGGCCGATTGCTGGTCCGCACCACTGCATTAGGCGGCGAGACGGTGCTGGCGCGCATCATTCGCCTGGTCGAGGATGCCCAGGCGGCAAAGGCGCCGATCCAGAAGCTGGTGGACAAGGTCAGCCAGGTGTTCGTCCCGGCGGTGCTGGTCATTGCCCTATTCACGCTGATCGGCTGGATACTCGCTGGCGCGCCGGCGGAGGTCGCGCTGATCAACGCCGTTGCCGTCCTGGTAATCGCCTGCCCCTGCGCCCTTGGCCTGGCCACCCCGGCGGCGATCATGGCGGGCACGGGTGTGGCGGCACGCCACGGCATTCTGATCAAGGACGCCGAGGCATTAGAGGTCGCACATGCGGTTAGTGCCGTGGCCTTCGACAAGACCGGCACCCTGACATCCGGCAAGCCGCGCATCGTTCATCTGCACGCAATAGATGGCAACGAGGCCGCCCTGCTGCAACAAGCGGGTGCGCTGCAACGCGGCAGCGAACATCCGCTGGCACAGGCGGTGCTCGACCGCTGTGCGGAACAGGGTTTGACCATCGCTGACGTGGACAGGAGCCAGTCGCTAACCGGTCGTGGCATCGCTGGCAAGCTCGACGGGCGATCACTGGCGTTGGGCAACCGACGGCTGCTGGACGACAGCGGTCTGCAACCAGGCGAGCTGGCTACCCAGGCCGAGGCCTGGGAAGCCGAAGGACGTACACTGTCCTGGCTGATCGAGACGGCCCCGCAGCCGCAGATACTCGGTCTGTTCGCCTTTGGTGACAGCCTCAAAGCGGGAGCAGCCGAGGCCATCGCCAGCCTCAACGCGCGGCATATCCGCAGCCATCTGATCACCGGGGACAACCGCGGCAGCGCGCGGGTGGTGGCCGACGCATTGCACATCGACAGTGTGCACGCCGAGGTATTACCGGCAGATAAAGCCGCTACGGTTTCCGAGCTGAAACAAGGCGGCGCGGTGGTGGCCATGGTTGGCGACGGTATCAATGATGCGCCGGCACTGGCAGCCGCCGATGTGGGCATCGCTATGGGCGGCGGCACCGATGTGGCCATGCACGCCGCGGGCATTACCCTGATGCGCGGTGATCCCCGGCTGGTACCGGCGGCGCTGGAGATCAGCCGTCGCACCTATCGCAAGATCCAGCAGAACCTCTTCTGGGCCTTTATCTACAACCTGGTGGGCATCCCGCTGGCGGCCTTGGGCTTTCTCAGCCCGGTGGTCGCCGGGGCTGCGATGGCGTTGTCCAGCGTCAGCGTGGTCAGCAATGCGCTGCTGCTCAAGCGTTGGAAGCCCGAAGAATAGAACGATGACGCTGTGCTTGGCCACTGGCTCACCACCAGGCCCGCAGTATGCGTTCCGGCGCAGCGACGCCTTTCCAGCACAACCCTGACACGCCTGGGGATATCATCATGAACATTGGCCAAGCCGCAAAGAAGACCGGACTCTCAGCGAAGATGATTCGCTATTACGAATCCATCGACCTGATCAGTCCTGCGGGACGGAGCGCCAACGGCTATCGCTATTACGGTCAGGAAGACCTGCACCGCCTCGCATTCATCAAGCGCTCGCGCGATCTTGGGTTTTCCCTGGAGGAAGTGGGCAAGCTGTTGACGTTATGGCAGGACCGTCAGCGCGCCAGTGCCGATGTAAAGGCCTTGGCCGGCGCGCATATCGACGCGCTGAACCAGAAGATTGCCGAACTGGTGGGCCTGCGCGATACGCTGCAACAGCTGATCGAGCATTGCCACGGTGACGACCGCCCGGATTGCCCGATCCTCGAGGATCTGGAATCGGGAGGATGCTGCTGAACGGTGAGCGGCCGTTCTAAGCCTGCGACTGCAAATAGTTCTGCAGGCCGATCCGATCGATCAGCCCGAGCTGCTGCTCAAGCCAGTAGGCATGATCTTCTTCGGTATCCATCAGCTGCGCCGCGAGGATGTCGCGCGTAGGGTAGTCGCCATGCTGTTCAGCCAGCTCGATGCCCTTGGCCAGCGCTTCGCGCACTTTGTACTCCAATGCCAGATCGGCGCGTAGCATCTCCGGCACAGTGTGGCCTGGATGCATCGTCTCCGGCGTCATATCAGGCGTTCCTTCGAGGAACAGGATGCGTTTGAGCAGCGCATCGGCGTGCTGGGTTTCTTCTTCCATCTCGTGGTTGATGCGCTCGTAGAGTTTGCTGAAGCCCCAGTCGGCATACATCCGAGAATGCAGGAAATACTGATCGCGCGCGGCCAGCTCTCCACGCAACAGTTCTTTCAGGTATTCAACGACCTGTGGCTTACCTTGCATCACGACTCTCCCGCTCGAAATTGGAACGCCGGCCATGATACGCCCATCGGCGGCCGGCGAGCTGCTGTGCATTGCCGCAGACGGATCAGTGGCCGTTCACTTGAGCATAGGCGAACTCCCGGACCAGAGCGGAAACGCGAAATTTCGCCGAGCGAAGCAGCCGTCCTGTGCAGCAGCCCGTCCCATACGCAAGCGTGGCACGACAACGAGCGAGCCCTTTCGGGGCTCAGAGTCAGTTACGCATCCAGGGCGGCGTGGGCGGCTCGTCGCTGGGTTCGTCCGTTGCGTTGCGCAGGGCTTCCTTGCGCGCCTGATCGGCCAGGGTCGCCTTGATCTCCCGCATCACGGCATCCAGATCCGCCGCGTCTTCCGGCTCGGCGAATTCCCCGGTCAGCTCGGAATCCGGTGTCAGCTTGCCGTCTTCGTAGAGCGCCCACATCTCCTTGGCGTAACGGGTGAATTTTAGCTCCGGCGCAAACTGCCCGAAGTAGGCCGACATGTTGCCAACATCCCGTTCAAGCATTTCGAACGCATGGTTGTTGCCTGCCGCGTCCACCGCCTGCGGCAGGTCGATGATGACCGGACCGTGTTCGTCGAGCAGCACATTGAATTCGGACAGATCGCCATGCACCAGACCGGCACAGAGCATCTTCACCACTTCGCCAATCATGAACGCGTGAAATTCGCGCGCATCGTCAGGATGCAAGTCGACGTCATTGAGACGAGGTGCGGCATCGCCGTCCTCGCCTGAAATCATCTCCATCAGCAGCACGCCGTCGAGGAAGTCGTAAGGCTTGGGGACGCGGACACCGGCGTCCGCCAGTCGGAACAAGGCGGCCACTTCGGCGTTCTGCCAGTTCTCTTCCTTTTCCTTACGCCCGTGCTTGGAGCCCTTGGCCATGGCCCTGGCATCTCGGCTGCTACGGACCTTGCGGCCTTCCTGATACTTCACGGCCTGACGGAAACTGCGGTTATTGGCTTCCTTGTATACCTTCGCGCAACGCAGCTCATCACCGCAGCGCACCACATAGACCGCTGCTTCCTTGCCGCTCATCAGCGGCCGCAGCACTTCGTCGATCAGCCCATCCTCGACCAGCGGCTCGAGTCGTTTTGGCGTTTTCATCAGCAGCTTACAGACCCTTTTCGACTATGCAGGTCTGCAGGTTACGGTAATCGTCAGCGGGCTTCCATGCTCGCTAGCAAGTTTAAAAGCGCGTTGTGGATTGGCATCCAGGGCGAGCTGGACGGACAATCGCAATCAACCACTCAGGGAGCACCGCAATGCTCGATTTCGACCGCTGCTGGCAAGCACTCTGCGAACGCGACGCCGGTTACGACGATCGCTTCGTGTTCGCCGTTCGCTCGACCCGAATCTTCTGCCGCCCCAGCTGTCCGGCACGTCGTCCGCGGCGTGACGGCGTCAGCTTCTTCAGCACGGCCACGGATGCCGAAGCCGCCGGTTACCGCGCATGCAGGCGCTGCTCCCCGCAGGGGCAGAGCCCGGCCGAGCAACTGGACGCGCTGGTCATCGCCGCCTGTCGCTTGCTGGATGAAAGCCCCGAGCCGATGACACTGGAGCAACTGGCCGCGCGTATCGGTCTGTCCTCGTCGCACCTAGCTCGTGCGTTCAAAACCCGCACCGGCCTCACGCCACGCGCCTGGGCCGCCGCCCGACGCCGCGAACGGCTGGAGACGCGCCTGCCCGCAGCCGACTCGGTGCTGGGCGCCGCCCTGGATGCAGGCTATGGCAGTACGCGCGGCGCCTATCAGAACGTCACGGCATTGAGCCCGGCGCAGCGTCGCCGCAAAGGCGCCGGCGAGTCGCTGCGCTATGCCGTCAGCGCCTGTCCGTTGGGGCTGTTACTGATCGCCGCCAGCGACCAAGGAATCTGTGCGCTGCTGTTTGGCGACGACGAACAGGCGCTGCTGAACGAATTGCAGTCGCGCTTTGCCGCGGCCGAGTTGCTCCGGGATCAGGAAGGACTGGGTGAGTGGCTACGCTCGATCCTGGCCCAGCTGGAAGAGCCCTCGCGCGCCGCCCGACTGCCACTCGACCTGCGTGGCAGCGCGTTTCAGCAACGGGTCTGGCAAGCGCTGCAAGACATCCCCAGGGGCCAGACTCGGCGCTACGGCGAGCTGGCCGAACATCTTGGCAGCCACGCCCGGGCCGTCGCCAGGGCCTGCGCCAGCAATCCGGTCGGGCTGTTGGTGCCCTGTCATCGAGTCGTCGGCGCCAATCAATCGCTGACCGGCTATCGCTGGGGACTCGAACGCAAGGCCGCGCTACTCGAATCGGAGCGCGAGGATTCGGGAGCCTGAAGGCAATTTGGCGGTCCGATACTCCACACACTGGAGTCGAGAGCCGCCATGACCGAACTGAAACGCTATCGCATCCACTACCTGATCAATGGCAAACCGTCGTCGCTGACGCTCAGCTCCTTTGAAGAACCGGACATGGAGCAAGCCGAACTGGAGATTCTGCTGCATCATGTCCGTGAGCCACGCGCGGCGATCGATGCCCCCTGGGAAATTCCGGTGCGCCCCAGCGAGGACAGCCGTATGGCCGAACTCGGTGTCAGCGACATCCAGATCGAGGAAGAACCGAATCGCTGAACGACGCCCGTATCCGCACCAGACCAGGAGAACCCGTGCGCCTGATCGACACCCACACCCATCTCGACTTCGACCCGTTCGACGCAGACCGCGGTGAGGTGCTCACGCGTTGCCGCGAGGCAGGTGTGGAACGGCTACTCGTGCTCGGCGTACACCAGGCGAACTGGGCGCGCGTCTGGCAGTTGGCGATGGACGAACCAGCCGTCTACGCCGCATTGGGCATGCATCCGGTGTTTCTCCAGGACCATCAAGCGGAACACATCGATGATCTGCGCGATTGGCTGGGCCGTCTTCGCGGACAGGACAAGCTCTGCGCCATCGGCGAGATCGGTCTGGATTACTACATCGAGGCCCCCGACAAAGCCCGTCAGCAACAATTGCTCGAAGCCCAGCTGGAACTGGCTGAGGAGTTCGAACTACCGGTTTTACTACATGTGCGCCGCGCCCACGCGCAGATGATTGCCACCCTGAAACAGCGCAAGCTCAAGCGCGCCGGTATCGCCCATGCCTTCAGCGGCAGTTGGGAGGAGGCGCGGGAGTACATCAAGCTGGGATACAAGCTCGGCCTGGGTGGCGCGGGCACCTGGCCGCAGGCGCATCGCATGCACCGGGTGCTTCAGCAGCTACCGCTGGACAGCATCGTGCTGGAAACCGACGCGCCCGACATCGCGCCCTACAGCCACGCCGGCCAGCGCAACAGCCCGGAGTTTCTGCCGGACATCTGCCGCGAGCTGGCCGACATCAAACGCATCAGCCCTGAGCAACTGGCCGAGGCGAGCTACCGAAACAGCTGCGAGTTGTTTGCCTGGCGCTGACCTTCTTAAAGCGGTCCTAGACCCGGAACGCCCCTATCAGCTGTTGCAAGCGCCCAACCAGTTCGGTGAGTTCACGGCTGGCCTGTTCGGTATGGCCTGCGCCTTCGGCAGTGCGTTGGCCCGCCTCGTTGATGGCGACGATGTTGCGATCGATGTCATGCGCGACGGCGGTTTGTTCTTCAGCTGCCGCGGCGATCTGCTGGTTCTGATCGACGATCACGCCGACGGCACCGAGAATGTTCTCCAAAGCCTGCTGGACCTGAGCCGACTGACTGACGGTTTCCTCGGCCATCGAATGGCTGGAATGCATCGTCTTGACCGCAGCGCCGACGCCGCCTTGCAGCCGCCCGATCATCTGCTCGATTTCCTCGGTGGACTGCTGGGTGCGCTTGGCCAGACTGCGCACCTCGTCGGCTACCACAGCGAATCCGCGCCCTTGCTCACCAGCACGCGCCGCCTCGATGGCCGCGTTGAGCGCCAGCAAGTTGGTCTGTTCGGCCACGCCCTTGATGACGTCCAGCACCTGGCTGATGGCCTTGCTGTCGCTGGCCAACTGATTGATGACCTTGACCGACTGATCGATCTCCGCGGCCAATCGCCCGATCCCATCGACCTGGGCCGCCACCAGACCGCGACCGCTGACGGTTTCGTCATTGACGCTTTGCGCACTGCCAACCGCGGCTTCGGCGCTGGTCGCCACCTCCTGCGCGGTCGCCGACATCTCGTTCATGGCGGTGGCGACTTGCTCGATCTGCCCGCGCTGTTCGGAAACGGTCTGGTTGCTCTCGCCGGAAACGGTCTCGACCCGCGACGCCTGGCGCTCCACCTCGCCCACCGTCTGACCGACACGCTCGATCAGTTCGCGGATCCGCGCCACAGTCTCGTTGAAGACCTGACCCAGCTCGCCCAGCTCGTCGCGGCTCTGCACCTTGAAGCGGGCGGTCATGTCCCCGGCAGCCACACGGTCCATGGTCGCGCCGAGGCTACGCAGCGACGCGCGAGTGGACATGTAAAAGGCGCTGTAGAGATAAACCACGAGGAGGAACACCATTGCCAGGGCGACAAGCAGGAGGGTCATCAGCCGGCGCTTTTGCTCCAGTCGCTGTTCGAGCTCATCATCGAGAAAAGCGAGAATGGCGTCATTGAGCGCGTAGGTCTTCGCCATCTCGGTGCTGATCTGGTCGTAAAAGCTCTCCCAGGGGCGATCCATGGCCTCGGCCATGATCACCTGATCTTGAAAGATATCACTGCTGTTCTGCAGGGAGGCGCGGCTGGCTTCGGTATAGCGTTCGAGCTGGCGCAATGCTGCAGCGCTGCTGCCAAGCACGTCCTGCAACTGGGCATTGTACTGCGCCTGCTGCTTCTCAAGCTCAAGGAGCAGGTTGTCCAGCTTGTTGCTCGCGTCGGAGTTCAGGTAGCCCTGGCCGAACGTGTAGGAGCCCACGGCCCTGCCTTCGCCGAGCGCCGCAGTAATGGTGGGCGTGACCGAAGTCAGCAATTCGGCGAGCATTCGCACATCGCGCTGGCCGTCCTGGCTCAGGCCCGATTGGCTGGCGATCAGCTTGATCATCACTTGAGCCTTGCCCAGCAGTGCGCGCGCCATCGCTACCTTGGCCTGCAACGACTGCTGCGCCTTTGCCTCGCGCAACGCCGCATCGAGCTCATCTCGGCGCGTGCTGAACTCGGCGACCTGCTCAGGGTTTTCGCTGACTGGCGCCAGGCTCTGCATCAGCGTCGAGAGCTCACCTTCGGCATTGGTCAGCCGGGTCACCAGCGCTTGTACTTCGCCGGCCTGACCGATGATGCTTTCGATTTCCACCAGGTCTTTCCAGCTTTCCATCTCGCGACGCATCTGCAACGCCGTCCCAAGCAGTTCCAGGCTTTGCAATTCGGTGCGGGTACCAACGAACTCCCGGTACGAGTCGCGCACCAGATAGAAATTGGTTAACAGCATGGGGACGAAGAAGAGGACACTGATCAGGCTGAACTTCATCCCGAAGCTCAAGCGATTCATGAACGCGATCGCGGGATACAACAAACGTTTCAAAAGACGTCTCCCAATTATTGTTGTATTGCCGGCAGCATCGAGGCCGCAGCAGGGCTCGTCAGAGAAGTGGCGCGAGAAACTTATACGGGATATCGGTCGCGGTTTATGTAACTTAAGGTAATGGCAGGATGATGGCCCAGCAACTGGCAGAAAGCGCGCCGATTCCGGCATATCCACCCGGCTTATCCGACGTCCGGTAGCCGCGCCAGATGAAGCCAGATGCGTTCCGCAGCGGGGCTCTGAATAGGGCTATAGAAGAAGAACCCAAAGCGCGATGGCGGCGTACCAGAGCATGCGGGCACGCACCAGCAGCGCGGCCAGGCTGTCGAGCCGGGCGATGCCCGCCTCGCCTTCACAGCGCTCGCCCAGGTCGGCCGCAACCGGACCAACCTCGGCCAACAGCCGCTGAGCGGGAATCTCCCAGTGCAGCAGGTCGTGCAACAAGGCGCGATTGACCGCGACGAAGTTTCCGACCAGGCCGAAGCTGGCAAGCAGGACGCGCACCGGCAACCAATCGAAGGCGTGCCGGATTTGCCCGGCGCGTTCGCGCATGGCCTCGCTGCTGGCATGCTCGATCGTCAATGCAAGCAGCCGGTAGGCCAGCGCAGCTATCGGACCCAGCAGCACGTACCAGAAAATCACCGCAAAAAAGCCCTGGTGACTGCGCCAGAGCAGTTGCGCTTCGACGGCGTGCAGCAGGCTCGGAGCATCCGACGCAGTAAGCCCCAGGTCGCGCTCGGCCACCAGCACGGCGGCCTCGTCATCGCCTCGACGCCAGGCGTCGCGAAAGGCCCCGAACTCGAGCTTCCCTTGCCCACGACCCAAGCTGTAGAGCAACACCAGCAGATGCAATGGCAGGCTGAGCCAACCGTACGCCAGCGGCTTGAGTGCCATCAGCAGCAGCCCCAATAACAGCACGGGCAGGAGCACCGACAGCGATAGGCCCAGCCATGGCCTGGACGCCACTTCCGAATGGCCTTCGACTCGCCGCAGCAGGCTCAGCCAGGGGCCGTCGTGCTGCACATCACGCCGCCAATCGGTGAGTTTGTCGATGAGCAGAACCAGCAGCAGCACCAGAAAAATCATGTTCGTATCCTATGAAGGCCTTCTCAGGCAACGATCGAGGCCGCGCGCAGGCGCTGCCAGTCGAATGCCGGGCCCGGGTCGGTCTTGCGCCCAGGTGCGATGTCGCTATGGCCGCAGACTCGCTCCGGGCTGATGGCCGGGTACGCTTGCTGCAACAACTGGCAGAGGCGGATCAGGCTGTCGTACTGGGCCTCGCTGAATGGCGCTTCATCAGTGCCTTCCAGTTCGATGCCGAGGGAGAAGTCGTTGCAGCTTTCACGCCCGCCGAAGCGCGACACGCCAGCGTGCCAGGCACGATCCAGACAGGAGACGAACTGGGTGATCGCGCCATCACGTTCGATCAGAAAATGCGCCGAGACCTGCAGGCTAGCGATCTCCTCGAAGAAGGGATGCTCGTCGCGGGCCAGACAGTTCTGAAAGAACTGCTGGACCTTACCGGTACCAAAGCACCCCGGTGGCAAGCTGATGTTATGGATGACTAGCAGCGAAATCTCACCATCGGGGCGCTGGTTGAAATTGGGCGAGGGGCAATGGTGAATGCCTCGGCACCAGCCTGTCGCGTGATCCAGCTGCATCGTGGCGAGACCTGGGTAACCTGCGGGTCTGCAGGCTAGCGCCTGCGAGTGTCAGCCTGCAAGCGGCCTAGGCTATTCGATATCCATGGCCTGCTGAGGGCCGACACGCTTCTCATCGCGACGCGAGGCCAAGCGGTCGGCCAGTCGTGTCGGTTCCGGCAATCGATAGCGGGTGACATAGCGCATCACCAGTTCCGGCGCGGTGGCGAGACTGACGCGGTTGCCCGGCGAGATGATCAGCGGGCGTACTTTGTCCTTGCTCCGCAACACGGTGCCGATCGCCTTGCCGCCCTTGTCCAGCAGATCGACCTGATCGCCGCGCCGCTCGCCAAGCGGCGCATGGTGGCCCGTGAGAATCTTCTTCGCCACGCCAATGGTTGGTAAACCCGTGATTACGCCAAGATGGGCGGCAATGCCGAGGCCACGAGGATGGGCAATGCCGTGCCCATCGGAAAGGATCAGATCGGGCGTCTGCCCGAGCGATTCGAGTGCCTGCAGCACCGCCGGCAGCTCGCGAAAGGAAAGCAAACCAGGGATGTAAGGCATGCGGGTCGGAATTCGCGCCAATGCCTGCGCCACCGGCGCGAGGGACTCTGCATCGAGCAGAACCACCGCGGCGCGGGTGATGTTGCCACCCTCCTCGAAGCCGACGTCGACGCCCGCAATCAGCCGCAGCAAACCAAAATCATCTTCCAATACGACCTTGCCGGCCAGCTGCTTCTGCATCTCCCGGGCGGCGGCAGGGCTGCCGTCCCAGCCGTCGAATGCATCGGGGCGAACCAACGGTATGTTGACTGTCATGAAAAGCCCTCCTGCCTGTCAGATCAGCAACACTCAGAGCGGTTCCCCGACTTAGACTGAAGAGCGACTGGACAGTCACGCAAAAAAATAAGACGCTCCCGCCGAACTGCGGCAGTTACACCCTGCTTTGCCCGTACAAAAAAATAATCCGAATAGTCAGAAGACACGGCATGCACACAGCCCCACCATTGAAACGTATCAGTATTCTGGCCACCGACGGGGTATTTGCATCGACCCTGCTGCATGCCAAGGATTTCTTTCACATGGCCAGCCTGCGATATGGCAAGCAACTGGGCCTGGATCTCACACCCGCCTTCGAAACGGTGCTGGTAAGCCCCGATGGGCTGCCTGTCAGTACCTTCAGCGGCCCCCGCATCGAAGTCGACGGAATGCTGGACGACGCCGATGCGGTGATCCTGCCAGCGTTCTGGGGCGATTTCGACGCACTCAGCCGCCAATATCCGCAGGTAGCACCCTGGCTACAGGCGCGGCACCTGGCCGGCAGCGCCATCTGCGGTGAAGCCTCGGGAGCATTCTGGATGGCTGCCGCAGGACTGCTCGACGACCGCGAAGGCACTACACACTGGCGCTTCGCCCGCGAGTTTGCCGAGCGCTTTCCGCGCGTGCTCTTTACGCAGGAAAAGCATCTGACCGACAGCGACAATCTGTACTGTGCAGGCGGCACCACCTCGGCGTGCGATCTCTACATGCATCTGGTCGAGCGCTTCTGCGGTGCGC
The DNA here is from genome assembly GCF_022355455.1 of Pseudomonas sp. KSR10. Lineage (NCBI taxonomy): Bacteria > Pseudomonadati > Pseudomonadota > Gammaproteobacteria > Pseudomonadales > Pseudomonadaceae > Pseudomonas > Pseudomonas sp. KSR10. The sequence goes on from NZ_JAKOEN010000019.1 coordinate 595,851, forward strand.
ATATTGCGCAGGGCATGGCGCGCGACATCCTGTTCGAGGTAAGACGCAACTACAGTCCTGGCCGCATCGGTTTTGGTGGTCAAAAGCTCCACCTGGATACCCGGGTCCTGCAGATTCAGGAATGGCTCGAAGAGCATTTCGCGGAGAAGTTCCGCTTCGAGGACGTCGCGCGCGATCATGGCATGAGCATTCGCAACTTCATGCGGCGGTTTCAGACGGCGACCGGCGACAAGCCGCTGCACTACTTGCAGCGACTGCGCATCGAGACGGCCAAGACCTTGCTCTCCACCACCCGCAAGAGCATCAAAACCATCAGCTATGAAGTCGGCTATGACGATGCGAGTTTCTTCGCACGGCTGTTCCGCCAGCATACCGAGCTATCGCCGAATCAGTACCGGCAGCAGTATCGGTATAAGAGCAGTTAGTGGAAAGAAGGTCGCAGCCGCAACGCTGTCAACCTTTTCGCGCTTACTTCAAGCCTCTAGCTTCAGGCTTACCGCTGGTTCTCTACGGCTTATGTGGACGCGCCAGATATTCGTGCGATTGCATTTCCAGCAGGCGGCTCAGCGTGCGCTGGAATTCGAACTCCAAGCGGCCGCCAGCATATAGGTCCTTGAGTTCGACCTCGGCGGAGAGGATCAGCTTCACGTTGCGGTCGTAGAACTCGTCGACCATGTTGATGAAGCGCCGCGCCATGTCGTCCTTGGAAACGTCCATCCGCTCGATATTGGAAACCAGCACCGCATCGAAGATCTTGCCCAGCTCGATATAGTCGTTCTGACTGCGCGGACCGTCGCAGAGCTCGCGGAACTCGAACCAGGCGACGCCGCCCGCCGTCTTGCGCGCGACGATTTCGCGGTTCTCGATCATCAGCGCTTCGTTCTCCTGAACGCGGCACTGTTCCGACAGCAGGCTACGAAAGCTCTTTTCCAGACTCTGCTCCGCCTCGGCATCCAACGGGAAGTGGTAGAGCTCGGCTTGTTCGAGTGCGCGCAGACGATAGTCGATGCCGCTGTCGACGTTGACGATCTCTGTGTGCTTCTTCAGCAGTTCGATCGCCGGCAGGAAGCGAGCGCGCTGCAGTCCATCCTTGTACAGGCCATCCGGAACGATGTTGGAGGTCGCCACCAGACTCACACCGTTCTTGAACAGTTCTTCGAGCAGAGTGGCGAGGATCATCGCGTCGGTGATGTCGGATACGAAGAACTCATCGAAACAGATCACCCGCGATTCGTCGGCGAAGCGCTTGCCGATGATGGTCAGCGGATTCTTCTCGCCCTTGAGGGTACGCATTTCCTCGTGCACGCGCTTCATGAAGCGGTGGAAGTGGGTGCGCGTCTTCTGCTCGAACGGCAGAGCGTCGAAAAACGTATCGACCAGATAGGTTTTGCCGCGACCGACGCCGCCCCAGAAATACAGGCCCTTGAGCGGTTCCTGCTGTTTCTTGCCGAATAGCTTGCCGAACAGCCCGGACTTGTTGCGGTCATCGGCAATCAGGTCGTCGTACAGACGCTGCAGATGTCGCACAGCAGTTTCCTGGGCGGCATCGTGAAAGAAATCGGGACGTTTCAGGTCTTCCTGATAGCGCTCAAGAGGGGTCATGGCGGGGTCTGGGTAGTGAAACGGGGCCGACACTTTAGCCGTGCCCTCGGTGGTTGGCAATTTACGCAGGTCGTTCAAGCGCTCGAGCCTCGAGTGGTAACAGGATTTCGGCAGAAATGCGCCGGCCAAGCCGCGACCGGCGAACCCGTGTGGGATTACACGGAAAGCGTGGCCAACGCCTGGCGCAGGCGCTGCATGGCGGCATCCAGTGCCTGTTCATCGCCGTAGACCGGGCTTTTCGCGATGCATTCGTGATCCAGCCACACGGTGAATTGATTGTCTTCGTCGGCACGGAGTTCCAACGCGTCCACGCCCTGGGCAATCAGGCGCTGACTGATCACGCCTGTCGCCTTGGGATCGCTGAATGGGAGCGACAGCAACAGCTCTTCACCGTCAGCGGCGAAAAAGCGAAAGCGAAAGCTGCCGTCGCTCTCGCGGAAGCTGGCGAATCGAGCGGCCTTGCCGCCCTTCTTCTTGACCGGCGCGGCGCTCGTCACTTCGCTACGGAAACTGCGCAACCCGACCGCCTCACGCAACTCGCCGAGGAACGGCTTAGCGATCTTCCGCGCCTTGGCGGCGCCCGCTTGCAGGATGTCTTCCAGCTCGCCGGGGCGCTGCATCAGCCCGTGATAGCGTTCGCGCGCCTCGCCCAGCTCATTGTCGAGCAACTGGAAAAGACGTTCCTTGGCCTCGCCCCACGCCAAGCCGCCGACCAGATCAGCGCGGAACTCGGTCAGTTGCGCCGGTGTTGCGAACGCTTGGTAGATCGTGAACAGGTGGGAATCGTCCGGATCTTTCGGCTCCCCGGGCAACTTCGAGTCGGTGACGATGCGGGCGATAGTGCCTTTGAGTGCCTTGGCGCTGGAGAACAGCGGGATGGTGTTGTCGTAGCTCTTGGACATCTTGCGCCCGTCGAGCCCCGGCAGTGTCGCCACGCCCTCTTCGATCACGGCGGCTGGCAGGGTAAACAGCTCCTTGCCTTTGCCGAACAGGTGATTGAAGCGCTGACCGATGTCACGAGCCATTTCCACGTGCTGAATCTGGTCGCGACCGACCGGCACCTTGTGTGCGTTGAACATCAGAATGTCCGCGGCCATCAATACCGGGTAGCTGAACAATCCCATGGTGACCCCGGCATCCGGGTCTTCGCCCAGTTCGAGGTTCTTGTCCACCGAGGCCTTGTAGGCGTGCGCGCGGTTCAGTAGCCCTTTGCCAGCAACGCAGGTCAGAAGCCAGGTCAGCTCTGGAATCTCCGGAATGTCGGATTGGCGATAGAAGGTCACCCGATCCGCATCCAATCCACAGGCCAGCCACGTGGCGGCGATTTCCAGGCGCGACTGTTGGATACGCAACGGATCGTCGCATTTGATCAATGCGTGGTAATCAGCGAGGAAATAGAAGGAGTCGGCATCAGCCTCCCGGCTGGCCACGATAGCCGGTCGGATGGCACCGGCGTAGTTGCCCAGGTGGGGCGTGCCGGTGGTGGTGATACCGGTAAGGATTCGGGTTTTCATACGATCATCTCGATTCAGTCAGCGCAAACGGCCAGTGGACCGTTGAGCGGGCGTGCACGCGGGGCTAGGCGAGATCGCCCGCACACCGTCAGCGCGCTACGCCATCCGCGATGCCACCAGCTCTTTCAGGTCCACCAGCTTGCCGTGGAAAAAGTGGCCGCATTCTGCCACTTTCAGCAGCTCGTGGGGACGTTGAAGCTCGGCGGAGAAGGCATGCACCGAGGTCGGGTCGATCACTTCGTCATCGTCCGGCTGGATAATGGTGAGCGCACAGCGCTCGGCCAGCGGCTGATCTGCAAGTCGCGACACCGCCGGCGCGACCATGAACAGTTTTTCCAGCGGCTCGGCTCTCGCTTCGACTCTCCCGGCCAGCGCCGCCGCAACGAACCCTCCGAATGAAAACCCGAGCAATGTCAGAGGCAACTCGGGGTGCTGCGCCCGCAACCACTGCAGCGCCGCTTCTGCATCGTCGATTTCTCCCGTGTCCATGTCATGGCTGCCCGCGCTGCCGCCGACCCCGCGAAAGTTGAAGCGAAGCGTGACATAGCCCGCATCGCGGGCCGTGCGCTGCAGCGTCGACACCACTTTGTTCAGCATGGTCCCGCCCTTGACGGGATTGGGGTGACAGATCAATGCCAGCCCACGTGCATCCGGCTGATCGAAATACAAGCCTTCGAGCACGCCGGCCGGACCGTCGATCGATATAGGGTTTTCACGTTTCAAGAAAGTAACTCCGTGACCTTGGGGCAAGTCGACTCGTCTTGCATAGACGTCGCCTGTGGCCGCTCGCATGGCATCGCGGTATACAGGGCAGGTACGAGACGTTAACGTATCAGGCCGTGGGAAAACCACTGCACAAGGCGCTGCAGAACCCGGCTATCAGTTGTGTCCTGGCCTGATAGCCGCCCCATTTGAGCGCCGCCACACGGTTTTTCGCGGCCTGAAGGCAAGCCGTTTATATAGAGGAAGTACTCGTGGAACAGACCCTCGCGACCTGGTTGCTCCCAATTGTCGGCGTGATTGTCGGCATCGCTATTGGTTTTTTGATCGCGCGCAACAGCGCGCCGACCAGCACACAGCGTCAGGTAGATGAGCTGCAGGAGCGCTTCGACACCTATCAAAGCGAAGTGGTGACTCATTTCAACACGACCGCAAGCCTGCTGCGCAAGCTGACCAACAGCTATCAGGACATGCAGGATCATCTGTCCGAGGGCGCCGATAAGCTCGCGTTGGACGAACAGACCCGGCAGCGCCTGCTCGCCGCATTGCACAGCGAGGAAAGCCACAGCCACCGGGAGCGTCTTACCTCACCGACGTTCACCGAGCCACCGAAGGATTACGCGCCCAAGGACACCGATGTTCCCGGCACGCTACACGAGAACTTCGGACTGAAAAGCAAGCATTGAGTCGAATCGGCGGCACGTTGGTGCCGCTTTCGTGCATTCCTTATTGGGTCAGACGCATGGACAGGTCGATTGCTCTGACATGCTTGGTCAGAGCACCGATCGAAATGTAATCCACGCCGGTTTCGGCAATCGTGCGCAGCGATTCATCATCGATCCCCCCCGACGCCTCCAGCTTCGCCCTCCCCGCCGCAATGCCAACCGCGGCACGCATGTCGACCAGACTCAACTCATCGAGCATCACGACATCGACACCGGCCCCGAGCGCCTGCTCCAGCTCATCAAGATTCTCCACCTCGACTTCGACCGGCTTGCCGGGCGCGATACGATGAGCCGTCGCAACGGCCTCGGCGATTCCGCCGCAGGCGGCGATATGGTTTTCCTTGATCAGGAAGGCGTCGTAAAGACCTATTCGATGGTTATGACAGCCCCCACAGGTAACCGCGTACTTCTGCGCCAGACGCAAGCCGGGAATGGTTTTTCGGGTGTCGAGCAACTGCACACCAGTGCCTGCGACGAGATCGGCATAGTGTCGACAACGGGTTGCGACGCCTGACAGCATCTGCAGGAAATTCAGCGCCGCGCGCTCACCACTGAGCAACGCACGCGCAGGACCCTCAAGGTGAAACAGCACACGGTCGGCCGCCACCTGCTCGCCATCCGTCACCTGCCAATGCACCGCAACCCGCGGGTCCAACTGCCGAAACACCGCGTCGACCCAGGCCGTACCGCTGATCACGGCCGGTTCACGGGTAATGACCGAGGCATGAGCGAGTCGCTCTGCCGGAATCAGCTGCGCGGTGATATCGCCGTTGCCGACATCCTCGGCCAGCGCCTTGCGTACATTGGTTTCGATTTCCGCGGACAAGTCCGCAAGGGTGATATTGGTCACGACGGGCTCCCATATAATTCGGCGAGAGTATAAAGCTTCGGCCGATCATGCAGCATGGGACTGGAGACGGGGATGAATGACGTCAGGCCAATGCCACCGTCTCATGACTTTTCCGACCGCCTGTAGGAATTTGGCGAGTATGTGTGAGCTGCATCATGTCCATAACAAATCCGCGCTAGGCTTATTAACAAGGTGCATATAATGGACCCGTAAATTGGCGCCACGGAAATGGCGAACCCTTGCCGAATTGACAAGCCGTTGCCCCTGCCCGTGATCAGCGGCATGCTACGCGGTGTTGAGCGCCTGAATCACAGGCGACCGGAGAGTCTCGATGCGAACCGATGCGAAAGTGGTGCACCTCAAGGCCGCCCCTGAGCAAAAGCCGACCTCGCCGGCAGGTAGACTACCTGTCGCGCTCATCAGCGTGCGCGACAAAGCGGCACAGCAGCTGCGCCTGGCCTTGCAAACCCTGTTCGATAACGCCGACGACTCACTTTTTGAAATCGCCGATCGCGCCACCAGCAATGCCGAACAGAATGCGTTCTTCGAGGCCATGCGCGACCTGCGCATGAAGCGCCGCGGTATCGAGCGCGGCTTCCTGCAGCAGGTTTTCGAGTCGTTCGCCAAGCTCAACCAGTACGAAATCGGCAAACCGGCACAGCCGGAAACATCCTTTGAAAGCCTGGCACTGGTGCAGAACGACGAGCTGGAAGAGTCGGTCGCGATCGACACCATGGTCGCCAAGGTCATGAGCCGCGCCAGCCAGTCACTCAGCCACCTCACCACTCGCATGAATGTGCTGGTCAGCAGAAAGCTGGACGACAAGAACAACCCGCTCGGCCCCCAGCAACTCTGTGAATACTTCCTCGAGGCCTGCCGCAGCCTGGGCGTTGAGATCAAGGTCAAGCTGATCATTCTCAAGTTGTTCGAGCGCTACGTGCTGACGGACCTTGACCAGCTCTACGCTGAATCGAACCAGACACTGGTCGCAGCCGGCATCCTTCCAGAGTTGCAATCCGCCCAGCCGCGCCGCTCGCATGGCCGCCCCGGTGCCTCGAGCGGCAGCGCACCGCGCTCAGGCACAGGATTCAGCGAGGCCCCGGCATTCGCCGATGAAGGCGCCCAGGAAGCATTCGGCACCCTGCAGGCGCTGCTTTCAGAGCTGCGTGGAAGCGCGCTGCCAGCTCGCAACATGCCCAGCGACGCCGTACCGATTTCCAGCAATGACCTGATGCGCCTGCTGTCGCATCTTCAGTCACGCGCACCTCAGCAGATCGATGAATACGATCTGCAGAGCCAGCTCGAGCAGCTCCTGCATCGTGTCAGCGCCAAGAGCGGCAAATCACGCGTGGTCGGCGAGGTCGACGAAGACGTCATAAATCTGGTGTCGATGCTGTTCGAATTCATTCTCGACGACCGCACCCTGCCCGACTCACTCAAGGCCCTGATCGGACGCCTGCAGATCCCTGTACTGAAGGTTGCCGTTCTCGACAAGACCTTCTTCAGCCGTGGCAGTCATCCGGCACGCCGTCTGCTCAACGAGATCGCCTCAGCCGCCATGGGTTGGGTCGATCAGGACGCAGCCCAACGCGACAGCCTGTACCAGAAGATCGAGCAGGTCGTGTCTCGCTTGCTGAACGATTTCGTCGACGACCCTGCCATCTTTTCCGAGCTGCTTGCCGATTTCCTTGCCTTCACAGGTGACGAGCGCCGACGCAGCGAGCTTCTCGAACAGCGCACACGCGACGCTGAGGAAGGACGCGCCAAGGCCGAAATGGCCCGTCAGGAAGTGGAGCACGCGCTCAACCAGCGCTTGCTTGGCAAAACCCTCCCCGAGGTGGTCGTCCGCCTGCTGCAGGAAGCCTGGAGCAAAGTGTTGCTGCTGACCTGCCTGAAACATGGCACCCAATCCGAGCAGTGGCAGGCCGCTCTTGCCACCATGGACGATCTAATCTGGAGCGTTACACCGCATGATGATCCCGAGTCCCGGGAACAGCTGCTTGAGCTGGTTCCAAGCCTGCTAAAGAACCTTCGTGAAGGACTGGTCAGCGCGGCGTTCGACCCCTTCTCCACCAGCGACTTCTTCACCCGACTCGAAGCGCTGCACGTACAGACACTGCAGCAACTCAACCCGCCGGCGCAGCAGGCTCAATCAAATCCGCTCGCTCGCGACAAGATCCTCACCGGAGACAAGCTGGAGCTACCTCCGCGTGAAGATCACGCCGATGAGACCGCTGTTCCCGCAATGGTCGAGGTAAACGAGGAGATCGTCCTGCTGGCTCCCGGCGAAAGTCGTGAGCAGGAGCCCGAAATCAACCTGGCTGATAATGACGAAGCGCTGATCCAGGTTGACAATCTGCGCGTCGGCAGCTGGGTCGAATTTCAGGAAGACGAGGACCACAAGCTTCGTTGCAAGCTGGCCGCCGTGATCAAACCCACGGGCAAATACATTTTCGTCAATCGCACCGGCATGAAGGTCCTGGAAAAGACCCGGATGGGACTCGCCATCGAGTTCCGTCGCAACGCCATACGCCTGCTCAACGATGCCTTGCTCTTCGACCGCGCACTGGAATCCGTGATCGGCAACCTTCGAAACCTGAAAAATAACGGTCGATAGCCCCCACACGGCATGCAGGAAAAAGCCTGCATGCCGTGCAATTTTTGAAACCGCACCACCGCCCCACACCGTCCCGCCATTCCACCGAAGCCTCAGGCGTTCTGCCATCGCGCTTGGCTTTTACCGTCGCACCGCTAGAATGCCTGCATTCCCTTTCGAGGTGCGTATGCCCAGCCGCCTGAATCCCGAAGACCAGAAACGCGTTGATCAGTACCTCAGCGCGCCGCAGCATCAAGTCGAGCGCCGGCCCTTTCGGCCCTGGCTGCTTCTTGTGCTGGTACTGGTCGTGGTCGCCGGCTTAGGCCTGCTGAGCCGCTTCCTGAGCCATCTGGTGTTATGAGCAAGCCGTTCCTCGCCCAGATGACGACCGAATTCCGCAAAGCCTTATGAGTTCATTTCATGACACATCGCATCGTAATCGTCGGCGGCGGCGCCGGCGGCCTGGAGCTTGCCACCCGCCTGGGTAGAACGTTGGGCAAGCGCGGCAAGGCCCGCATCACGCTGATCGACGCCAACCTGACGCATATCTGGAAACCTTTATTGCATGAGGTGGCCGCCGGCTCGCTGAACTCATCCGCCGATGAGCTCAATTACGTCGCCCAGGCGAAGTGGAACCACTTCGAGTTTCAGATGGGCCGTATGAGTGGCCTGGACCGGGAACGCAAGTGCGTACATCTCGCCGCCTCGTTCGACGAGCATGGCGTCGAACTGGTGCCGGCTCGCACGCTCAGCTACGACACCCTGGTGATCGCAGTCGGCAGTACTACCAACGACTTCGGCACCAAGGGCGCGGTCGAGCACTGCATTTTCCTCGACACCCGCGAGCAGGCCGAACGCTTCCACCGCCAACTGCTCAGCCGTTACATGCGCGCCCACGCCAGCGAAGGTCACCACAGCACCATCGACATGGCCATCGTCGGTGCTGGCGCTACCGGTGTCGAGCTGGCCGCGGAACTGCACCACGCCGCGCGCGAACTCGCCGCCTACGGGTTGGACGGCATCAAGCCGGAAAACGTCCATATCACGCTTATAGAAGCTGGCCCGCGTGTTCTGCCAGCGTTACCGGAGCGCATCAGCCAACCGGTACACCAGACTCTTCGCGACCTGGGCGTGAGCGTGCTCACCGACGCCGCAGTCAGTGAAGTGACGGATGAAGGATTGCACACCAAGAATGGCGACTTCGTACCAGCTACGCTGAAGGTCTGGGCGGCCGGCATCAGAGCACCGCACTTCCTGCGCGAAATAGATGGCCTGGAAACCAATCGAATCAATCAATTGCAGGTACTGCCAACCCTGCAGACCACGCGAGACGAAAACATATTCGCCTTCGGCGACTGCGCGGCCTGCCCGCAACCGGACAGCGACCGCAACGTACCACCGCGTGCACAGGCCGCACATCAGCAGGCCTCCATGCTCGCTAAATCGCTCGCCCGACGACTCCAAGGGCAGAGCCTGCCCAGTTATCGCTACCGCGATTATGGCTCCCTGATTTCCCTGTCGAGCTTTTCCGCCGTCGGCAATTTGATGGGCAACCTCACCGGCAATGTCATGCTCGAGGGCTGGCTGGCCCGGATGTTCTATGTTTCGTTGTACCGAATGCACCAGATCGCGCTGTACGGAGTCGCGCGCACAGGGCTGATGATGATCGGTGACAAGCTCACGACCAGCACGGTACCCCGCCTCAAGCTGCACTGACCGAACGCACAGAGCCAGCACCGCCCTACACGAGGACGGTGCCGGCAGAACATGGCGCAACCATGACCGGGTGACCGCGAAATAATTGGCAGGCAATAAAAAAACCGGAAGATTCGCTCGGAATCTTCCGGTTCTCATGCCTTTCTGCAAGGCAGTTTGGTGGGTCGTGTAGGATTCGAACCTACGACCAATTGGTTAAAAGCCAACTGCTCTACCAACTGAGCTAACGACCCAAAATTGGTCGGGGTAGGGGGATTCGAACTCCCGACATCCTGCTCCCAAAGCAGGCGCGCTACCGGACTGCGCTATACCCCGATTGGAAATTGGCTCCGCGACCAGGACTCGAACCTGGGACCCAATGATTAACAGTCATTTGCTCTACCGACTGAGCTATCGCGGAACTATCACTTCCAGCTCGTTGGATGGTTTGCTGTGCCGCCTTGCAAACCCCCCTCAGAGGCGCGCCATTTTACGGTTCTCGACGCGCCTGTCAACAGAAAAAATGCGATTTACTACAATGCTTTGCGAGTTACCTCAGCCCTCCCGTCGAGCGACGGCAACGAGCCCGTCGCAATGACCTCAGCGCCGCCCGCATGGGCGGCTCTTTGCCAGGCTCACGCTTTGGCGAAGCGGATCTCGTCGCCCTCCACTTTGCCGACGATGGAAGAACCCTGCTCGAACGCGCCAGACAGTATGTTCTGCGCGAGCGGGTTCTCGATCCAGCGCTGGATGGCGCGTTTCAGGGGTCGCGCACCATAGACCGGGTCGTAGCCAACGGCAACCAGCTTGTCCATGGCCTCGTTGCTGAGCTCCAGGCTGAGCTCGCGCTCTGCCAGGCGTTGCCGCAGACGACCGAGCTGGATCTGCGCGATACCTGCGATCTGCTCGCGGGCCAGCGGGTCGAACACCACCACCTCGTCGATACGGTTGATGAACTCGGGGCGAAAGTGATTGCTTACCGCATCCATCACGGCTGCGCGTTGAGCATCAGGATCACCCACCAACTCCTGAATCTGGGTCGACCCCAGATTCGACGTCATCACGATCACGGTGTTGCGGAAGTCCACCGTACGCCCATGGCTATCCGTCAGGCGGCCGTCCTCAAGCACTTGCAGCAGAATATTGAACACATCGGGATGCGCCTTCTCGACCTCATCGAGCAGCACTACCGAATAAGGCTTACGGCGCACTGCCTCGGTCAGGTAACCGCCTTCCTCGTAGCCGACGTACCCCGGCGGCGCGCCGATCAGACGTGCGACCGAATGCTTTTCCATGAACTCCGACATGTCGATGCGGATCATCGCCTCCTCGGTATCGAAGAGGAATTCGGCCAGCGCCTTGCACAACTCGGTCTTGCCCACGCCGGTCGGGCCAAGGAACAGGAAGGAACCGCTGGGACGATTCGGATCTGCCAGTCCGGCGCGCGAACGACGCACCGCGTTGGCGACCGAGACAACTGCCTCGTGCTGCCCGATTACGCGCTGATGCAGCAGGTCTTCCATCTTGAGCAACTTCTCGCGCTCGCCTTCGAGCATCTTCGACACTGGAATGCCGGTCCACTTGGAAACGACTTCGGCGATTTCCTCGTCGGTGACCTTGTTGCGCAACAACTGATTCTCGGTCTTACCGTGCTGGTCGACCATCTGCAGGCTGCGCTCCAGATCGGGAATGATGCCGTACTGCAGTTCGGCCATACGCGACAGGTCGCCCTTGCGCCGCGCAGCCTCCAGATCGGCCTTGGCCTGCTCGATCTTCTGCTGCATCTGAGCCGAGCCCTGCACTTCAGCCTTTTCCGACTTCCAGATTTCCTCCAGGTCGGCGTATTCACGCTCCAGCTTGACGATTTCATCATCGAGCTTGGCCAGACGCTTCTTGGTTGCTTCGTCGTCCTCGTTCTTCAGCGCCTCACGCTCGATCTTCAATTGGATCAGGCGGCGATCGAGGCGATCCAGCTCCTCCGGTTTGGAGTCGATTTCCATGCGAATGCGGCTGGCCGCCTCGTCGATCAAATCGATGGCCTTGTCAGGCAGCTGCCGGTCGGTGATGTAGCGATGCGACAGTTTCGCCGCAGCGATGATCGCGCCGTCGGTGATGGAAACGCCGTGGTGCACTTCGTAGCGCTCTTTCAGGCCTCGCAGAATGGCAATGGTGTCCTCCTCGCTCGGCTCATCGACCTGCACGCGCTGGAAACGCCGCTCCAGCGCCGCATCCTTTTCGATGTACTGGCGATACTCATCGAGCGTGGTCGCACCAACACAATGCAGCTCGCCTCTGGCCAGCGCCGGCTTGAGCATGTTGCCCGCATCCATGGCGCCCTCGGCCTTGCCGGCACCGACCATGGTGTGCAGCTCGTCGATGAACAGGATGACCCGCCCTTCCTGCTTGCTCAGCTCGTTGAGCACCGCCTTCAGACGCTCCTCAAACTCACCGCGAAACTTGGCGCCAGCGATCAAAGAGCCCATGTCCAGTGCCAGCAGACGCTTGTCCTTGAGCCCGTCCGGCACCTCGCCGTTGACGATGCGCTGGGCCAGACCTTCGACGATCGCGGTCTTGCCGACGCCAGGCTCGCCAATGAGCACGGGGTTGTTCTTGGTACGCCGTTGCAGCACCTGAATGGTTCGGCGGATCTCATCATCGCGACCGATCACCGGATCGAGCTTGCCGTCCTCGGCGCGCTTGGTCATATCGACGGTGTATTTGTCCAGCGCCTGACGCGACTCCTCGGCGTTGGGATCGTTGACCGCATCGCCACCGCGCAGATTGCTGATGGCGTTTTCCAGTGCTTTCTTACTCACTCCCTGGGCCAGCAAGAGCTTGCCCAGTCGGGTATTGCCATCCAGCGCGGCGAGCAGCACCAGTTCGCTGGAGATGTACTGGTCACCCTTCTGCTGCGCCAGTCGGTCAGCCTGGTTCAACAGGCGCGCCAGATCCTGCGACATGTTCATGTCGCCCGTAGGGTTCTGGAGCTTGGGTAACTGATCCAGCTCCTTAGTCAGCGCCTGGCGCAAGCCGTTGATATCGAAGCCCACCTGCATCAACAGCGGCCGGATCGAACCACCCTGCTGATCGAGCAGCGCCTGCATCAAGTGCAACGGTTCGATAGACGGATGGTCGAGGCCGACGGCGATGGATTGGGCATCGGAGAGCGCAAGCTGCAGCTTGCTGGTCAATCGATCGATACGCATGTAATCACCCTTTCTGGTTTGGCAGGCCGGCGCACTCAATCGCACCTCGACAAAAGCCTGCGAGATGGAACTTAGATGAGGTTGATTGTTGGAGATTCAAGCCGAATGGCATTGACGCAGGTCATCTCGGCGACGCACCGCGCGACCTGGCCGCCTCAGCGGAGGCACCGAAACAGAACCGGCGCTCAGTCGAGCCAGATCAGGCTGGCGAAGCGACCGGTGCGGGCAGAACGGCGATAGGAATAAAAACGCGGGTCGTTGACCGTACAGAAGCCGCCACCGAACACCGCCGTGACGCCGCAAGCGGCCAGACGGATGCGGGCGAGCTGGTAGATGTCAGCCATGTAGCGGCCGGCGTTGCGGCTGAGGGAAAAGGCTTCGGCTGTGACGGCATGCTGTGACACGAACGCCTCGCGCACCTCCGCACCGACCTCGAAGGCCTCGGGTCCGATCGCTGGGCCGAGCCAGGCTATCAGCTGTGTGCCAGGAATGCTCATGGATGCAACGGTAGCCTCGAGTATGCCCGCGGCCAGCCCGCGCCAACCCGCATGCGCGGCCGCGACCCGGGCCCCGACGAGGTCACAAAACAGCACCGGCAGACAGTCGGCGGTCAATACGGCGCAGGCGATGCCCGGCGCGCCCGTCCAGCTGGCATCGGCGGTAGGACAGCCGCGCGGATCGGCTTCGACTGCGATATTCGAATGAACCTGACTCATCCAGGCCGGCTCGCAACCGAGCACGCGGCGCAAATTCAGACGATTGGCAGCCACTGCATCCGCGGCATCGCCAACATGGTCGCCCAGATTGAAACTATCGAAAGGCGCCGGGCTCATCCCACCGCCACGGGTCGTGACGCACGCCCGCACGCGGGCAGGCGCCGGCCACTCGGGACGGATCCAGTCCGCTGGCCAGTCGCTCACCCGACGAACGCCTCACGGTCCTGCTGCAGCAGGGTGAGTAACCAGACGAAATCGTCCGGCAATGGCGACTCCCATTTCAGCCGTTTCCCCGTGACCGGGTGATCGAGTTCGAGGAAGCGCGCGTGCAGGGCCTGGCGCGGGAAATCGCGCAGCGTTTGCACCATGGTCGGATTTGCCGCCGGCGGAATGCGGAAGCGCCCGCTGTACAGCGGATCGCCCACCAGCGGATAGCCGATATGCGTCATGTGCACACGGATCTGGTGCGTGCGGCCGGTCTCCAGCTTGACCCTGACATGCGTATGCGAACGGAAGCGTTCGAGCACGCGGTAATGGCTGACGGCGGGCTTGCCGCCTTCGACCACAGCCATGCGTTGACGCTGCTGACCGTGGCGCCCGATCGGCGCATCGACCGTGCCACCAGTGATGATCACGCCAATGACGATGGCCTCGTAGATGCGACTGACGCTGCGCGCCTGCAGCTGCTCGACCAGACGCGTCTGCGCCTGCAGCGTCTTGGCCACGACCATCAGCCCGGTAGTATCCTTGTCCAGGCGATGCACAATACCGGCGCGCGGCACATTGATAATGTCCGGCACATGATGCAGCAGGGCATTGAGCAGGGTGCCATCGGCATGACCGGCGGCGGGATGCACCACCAAGCCAGACGGCTTGTTCAATACGAGGATGTGCTCGTCCTCGAAGACGATATCCAGCGGAATGTCCTGGGCCACCCATTCACCCTGTGCCTGCTGTTCGGCAGACAATTCCAGAACCGCGCCGGCATGCACCGTGTCACGCGGGCGCAGCGCGGCGCCATCGACCGTAAGTAGCCCATCCTTGATCCATGCGGCGAGGCGTGACCGGGAATGCTCAGAAAACAGCTGAGCCGCGACCTGATCGAGGCGCTGTCCACCGAGGGCGAACGGCACCTCGGCGCGGAGATGAATGGCCTGGGTGGAGATCGTGGACATAATTAAGGGCGCTTCATAAATAGGGAGAGGCAATAATGCGGTTCGACGAGACAGGCGATCGGCAACTGCGCGCGACAATGGTCGCGATGTTCGGGTCGACTGGCATGCCGCATGGTTGGGCAACCCGCCAAGGAACCTCTTCGACGGAGACACAGGTGGGGCTTTGGTTTCGACAACACGCTTGTGTTTAAATACGGCGTCTTTGTCCCGGCCAGCCGGGGCGCCCATCATAACAGGACGGCTCCGCGCGAGACAGCCAGCCGTCACAGGGACGCAAGCCGCCATGCGAGTGAAACACCTGCTGCTGATCGCCATTTTCGCCCTTACCGCTGCCTGTTCGTCCAACGAAACTATTAGCGAAAACCTCGGCGAAGCGGAACTCTACCGTCAGGCGCAGGCCGACCTGGACAGCAAGAGCTACACCAGCGCTATCAACAAACTGAAGGCTTTGGAATCCCGCTACCCCTTCGGCCGTTTCGCCGAACAGGCGCAGCTGGAACTGATCTACGCCTACTATCGCAACACAGAGCCAGAAGCCGCTCGCTCTTCCGCAGACCGTTTTATCCGCCTGCACCCGCAGCACCCTAGTGTCGACTATGCCTATTACCTCAAAGGGTTGGCCTCCTTCGACCAGGATCGCGGCCTGCTTGCACGCTTTCTGCCGCTGGACATGACCAAGCGTGACCCGGGCGCCGCGCGCGACTCGTTCAATGAATTCGCTCAACTGACCACACGTTTTCCGAACAGTCGCTACGCGCCGGACGCCAAGGCGCGGATGGTCTACCTGCGCAACCTGCTGGCCGCAAACGAGATCCATGTCGCCGACTATTATCTGCGCCGCCAGGCTTATGTCGCCGCTGCCAATCGCGGGCGTTACATCGTAGAAAACTTCCAGGGTCCCCCCGCCGTTGGCGATGGCCTGGCGGTCATGACCGAAGCCTACCAGCGCCTGGGGCTGGACGACCTCGCGAACACCAGCCTGGAAACGCTCAAGCTCAACTACCCGGAACATCCAAGCCTGGAAGACGGCAAGTTCGTGCCTCGCCAGCAGGAAGCCGACAATCGGAGCTGGTTGTCCCGCGCCACCCTCGGCCTGATCGAAACGGAAAATAAGGCCCCGGACAGTTCGCAATCCAACCGCGACGTGGTACGTCAGTATGAGAACGCCGCCCAGGATCTTCCGGATGAGCTGCGTCCGGTATTGAGGGATGCTGGAGCGGAAAATGAACAACAAGACGAAGGCCGCTCTTGGTGGAGCTATCTGACCTTCGGCCTGTTCGACTGAGACGCCCACGATACCGGCAACATCGACCAGAGTGCACCACCACGCACGGAGCCTGCCAGATCGGCAGGCCCGCATGGCTTAGCCAGGAAGTAGAAATATGGGTCTGTTTCGCCTGTTGTTCTGGATCGTTCTGATTGCCGCAGCGTTCTGGCTCTGGCGTCGACTGACGAGCAAGCCCACTACGGCCCGTAAACCGCAAGAAACCACCGTGATGACGGTTCGCTGCGCGCAGTGCGGCGTGCACCTGCCGCGTGAACAGGCGCTGCAGAGCCAAGAGCGCTGGTATTGCAGTCAGGCCCACCTGGAACAGGACCGTCAATCGGGTGGGAACTGAGCGCCTGACGTTTCTCGGCCTCCAGGGCCGGCGAATCCTTCGGCTCTACCATCTTTATCGCGTCGCGATCGGCCTCGTGCTGGTCCTGCTCATCAGTAGCGACCTGCACAACGACCTGATGCGCATGATCAACCCGGCGGCGTTTTACCACGGCGCCTGGCTCTATCTGATTCTCAACATCCTCATCGCCGTGCTGCTGCAGAACCCGAAGCGGGAGCTGCCGGTGCTGGCGCTCGCGCTGCTGGACGTCACCCTGCTCGCGGCACTGTTCTATTTCGCCGGCGGCACACCCAGCGGGATCGGCAACCTGCTGATTGTCGCAGTCGCCATCGCCAACATTCTGCTGCACGGGCGCATCGGCTTTTTCATCGCCGCGGTGGCCGCGACCGGCCTCATCTACCTGACCTTCTACCTCAGCCTCAGCGACACCGCGGCCAGCAGTCAGTACGTCCAGGCCGCGGCGCTGGGCACGCTATGCTTTGCCGCCGCGCTGCTGGTGCAAGGCCTGACTCGACGGCTGCAGGTCAGCGAAACACTCGCCCGCCAACGTGCCGAGGAAGTCGCCAATCTCGAAGCGCTGAATGCCCAGATCCTGCAGCGTATGCGCACCGGGATCATCGTGCTCGACCCGCAGGAGCGCGTGCTGCTGGCCAACCAAGGCGCACTTGAGCTGCTCGGCCAGCAATCATTGACCGGCGAGCGTCTGGCCCCTCGCTGCCCCGAGCTGATCAGAGCGCTTCAGCAATGGCGCGACAATCCAACCCTGCGCCCGCGCAACTTCAAGGCAACGCCGGACGGCGCCACGCTGCAACCAAGCTTCGCCGCGCTGCAGCATGGGGTAAAGCAGGACACCCTGATTTTTCTTGAAGACACCTCGCAAATCGCGCAGAAGGCCCAGCAGCTCAAGCTCGCCTCGCTCGGCCGACTAACCGCCAGCATCGCCCACGAGATCCGCAATCCGCTCGGCGCAATCAGTCATGCGGCGCAGCTGCTACAGGAATCCGACGCGCTGGATGCAGGCGATTTGCGTCTGACGCAGATCATTCAGGATCATTCTCGACGCATGAATCTGGTCATCGAGAACGTGCTTCAGCTGTCACGCCGCCGGCAAGCCGAACCGCAGTTGCTGGACCTAAAGTATTGGGTACACCGGTTCGCCAGCGAATTTCGCGAGTCGCTGCCGCCTGACCAGCGCATACACGTGGAAACCCGCGGCAGCTCGCTGCAGACTCGCATGGATCCGAACCAGCTGATCCAGGTGCTGACCAACCTGGTGCAGAACGGCCTGCGCTACAGTGCTCAGAAAAATGGCCAGGCGCAGGTATGGCTGCAGGTATTCCGCGATGAGACCAGCGATTTGCCGGTGCTCGAGGTCCTCGACGACGGGCCCGGTGTGCCGTCCGAGCAACTGCAGAATATCTTCGAGCCCTTCTTCACGACAGAGAACAAGGGCACGGGCCTGGGGCTCTATATTTCACGAGAACTCTGTGAAAGCAATCAAGCACGCCTGGACTATCGTGAACGAGATGAGGGTGGCAGCTGTTTTCGCATCGTTTTCGCGCATCCGCGTAAGCTGAGCTGAGGCGTGCCAAGCAGGCACAGGTCACAATCAGCCACGGTCGCGGTACAAAGCACGCACTGTAGCGTTAACATTGCGGCCCCGCGCCACCCGTCAGCTAAAAGACCGAGACCATGACCGCCCGCCAGAAAGCGCTGATCATCGATGACGAACCCGATATCCGGGAACTCCTGGAGATCACCCTTGGACGCATGAAGCTGGACACCCGCAGCGCCCGCAATCTCAAGGAAGCTCGCGAGTGCCTGGCGCGCGAGCACTATGATTTATGCCTGACTGACATGCGTCTGCCGGACGGCTGCGGACTGGAGTTGGTGCAGTTCATTCAGCAGCAGTATCCGCACCTGCCCGTGGCAATGATCACCGCCTATGGCAGCCTCGACACCGCCATCGGTGCGCTCAAGGCCGGAGCTTTCGATTTTCTGACCAAGCCGGTGGATCTCGGGCGGCTACGCGAACTGGTCAACACCGCGCTGCGGCTGCGTAATCCGAACCCCAACGAGCTGACGGTCGATAGTCGCTTGCTCGGCGCCTCGCCCCCTATGAACGTGCTGCGCAAGCAGATCGGCAAACTGGCGCGCAGCCAGGCGCCGGTCTATATCAGCGGTGAGTCGGGCAGCGGCAAGGAACTGGTGGCACGGCTGATCCATGAGCAGGGCCCACGTCATGAACGTCCATTCGTTCCGGTCAACTGTGGTGCGATCCCGTCGGAATTGATGGAAAGCGAGTTCTTCGGGCATAAGAAAGGCAGTTTCACCGGTGCCATGGAAGACAAACCGGGTCTGTTCCAGGCAGCCAATGGTGGCACGCTGTTTCTCGATGAGGTGGCCGACCTTCCCTTGCCAATGCAAGTGAAGCTGCTGCGCGCCATTCAGGAAAAAGCCGTGCGTTCGGTTGGCGGGTCCAAGGAAGTCGTGGTCGATGTACGGATTCTCTGCGCTACGCATAAGGATCTGGCCAACGAAGTCACCGCTGGGCGTTTTCGCCAGGATTTGTACTATCGCCTGAATGTCATCGAGCTACGTGTGCCGCCGCTGCGCGAGCGCCGCGAAGACATTGCCCAGTTGGCCGAGGTCATGCTCCGTCGCCTCGCCCAGGAATGTGGCGATACGGCCGCCCGCCTGCATCCCGATGCGCTGGCGAAACTGCAGAGCTATCGATTCCCGGGCAACGTACGCGAGCTGGAAAACATGCTGGAGCGCGCCTACACACTCTGTGAAGGTGAGGAAATCAAACCCAGCGATCTGCGCCTGTCCGACGCGCCGGGCATAGCCGAAAACGGCGAGGCAAGCCTTGCGCAGATCGACAATCTCGAAGACCACCTCGAGGAAATCGAGCGCAAGCTGATCATGCAGGCACTGGAGGAAACCCGCTGGAATCGCACCGCGGCGGCCCAGCGTCTGGGCCTGTCGTTCCGCTCCATGCGCTACCGTTTGAAGAAGCTCGGACTGGATTGAACCGCAAGCGGCGGCGGCCCCTAAGAGCCGCCTGAGCTTTACCCCTGCGACAGCAGATTGCGCAGATCGATGATCGCCGCATTGGCCCGCGAGATATAGTTCGCCATCACCAGCGAATGGTTGGCCAGCACACCATAACCGCTGCCGTTGAGCACCATCGGACTCCAGAGCGGCTCCTGTGCCGCCTCGAGTTCACGAATGATCTGCCTGACGCTGATCGCCGCGTTCTTCTTGGCCAACACGTCAGCGAAGTCCACTTCGATGGCACGCAGAAGATGCGACAAGGCCCAAGCTTGCCCTCGCGCTTCGTAAAACACGTTGTCGATCTGCAGCCAGGACGTCTCGACGCGTTGCTCCTCGACCACCTGCTGTACCCCTTCACGTTCCAACTCAGGTGCCACGCGGGCATCCAGGCGTACCCGGCCGACGCTGGCCGACAGTCGCTGCGACAGCGACCCCAGCCGGGTCCCTACATCCCCCAGCCAGTTATTGAGATTGTCGGCGCGCGAATAGAATTGCGCCTTGGGCGCGGGATCGCTCAGGCGTGCCAAATAGCGATCCAGGAAGCGGATGCCGTTACGGTATTCCGATTCGCTAGCCGGCAGCGCCCAGCTGCGATTGTCGAAATTGAACAAGGGTTCGGCCTTGGACAGGTCGGCATCCTCAGTAGACTGGGACTGGGAACGCGCGAAATCCTTGCGTAGCGCACGGCTGAGGTCACGAACCTGAACCAGCACGCCGTATTCCCAGCTGGGCATGTTATCCAGCCACAGGCCGGGAGGCGCGATGTCGTTGGTCAGGTAGCCACCCGGCTTGTCCAGCAGGGTGCTGGCAACCTGCCTGAGCGTTTCGACCGTGGTGTAGCCGTTGACGATCTGCCGTTGTGACGTTTCGGCTGCTTGCCGCACATGCTGTTGCACTGGGAAACGGTCGGGCTCAGAGCTCCAGTACCAGCCCACCAGCAGCGCAACCAGCAAGTAGAGTCCGATCGCCACGGCGAGAGCCAGCACTAGCGGGTTACGTGTCGCCCCTTCCGCTCTGGCGGTATTTCCCGATGAGCCGAGGCGGCCAAAGCGGTTCTTCCAGTCCAACATGGGCGTCTGTCCTTCTTTCGGAGTTCAAGATTCGACCACCGGTAACGGGGAGCGTTACGGCGTGTGAACCACTATAACGCAGCTCATCCACAGCAAGCCCCATAATGAGAACCAGACCGCTTATACAGCGCCTTTGCAACGCCCATACAGTGGTAGCATCACGCCACCATAGCGACCTCTGAAAGCACTGCGCCAGCGGGCCAGGGAACCGGACATGTCGGACCAGGAAGAACTAAAACAGCACTTCGCGCAACGAGTCATCCATCAGGCACGCGAGGTGCTCGAAGTTTGGCAACAGCTGCAGCGCGGCGAATGGAACGACAACTACCGGACCGCGCTCGCTGACGCAAATCAGCGCTTGCGTCGATTTGCCGAGCGCTTCGAGCAGACCGAGCATCGCCAACTGGCACTCGGCATCGATAGCTGCCTGGCTGATATCAAGGACAACCGCGGACGTTTATCGAGCGACACCATCGCCACGCTCAGTCAATTGGTCTATCGCCTCGCGCGTACCGGTCTTCGTCACGGCGACCCGCGTGGGCAATCGGGCTACGTTCCGCCGTTGAGCAAGCCCGTCTACATCGCGCTGGACGACCATGAGCGCGCCAAGCATGTGGTCCGGCAACTCGAATTCTTCAGCATGGCCGCTCGGGCTTTCACCAGCGACAGCGAATTTCTGGCCGCCATGCATGAGCGCCATCCCGCGGCGCTGGTCATGGATGTCGACTTCAA
Organism: Pseudomonas sp. KSR10; assembly: GCF_022355455.1. Lineage (NCBI taxonomy): Bacteria > Pseudomonadati > Pseudomonadota > Gammaproteobacteria > Pseudomonadales > Pseudomonadaceae > Pseudomonas > Pseudomonas sp. KSR10. The sequence goes on from NZ_JAKOEN010000019.1 coordinate 617,128, forward strand.
CGGCTCCGGTGAAGGCCTGAAGCTCGCCGAACGCGTGCAGCAAGGTCTGGAGGAGAAGCTGCCATTGATCTTCTTCAGCCATCAGGAAACGGATACCCCGATGCGGCTGGCCGCCGTACGTGCCGGTGGGCTGGAATTCTTTACCGGCACCATTGACGCTTCGAACCTGCTGGAAAAGATCGAAATTTTCACCCGTACCGCCCACTACGAGCCTTTCCGGGTGCTCATCATCGATGATTCACGTGCACAGGCGACGCACACCGAGCGGGTTCTGAACAATGCCGGGATAATCACCCAGACGCTCAACGAGCCGATTCAGGCCATCAACTATTTGGCCGAGTTTCAACCCGACCTGATCATCCTCGACATGTACATGCCTGAATGCATGGGTACCGAGTTGGCCAAGGTGATTCGTCAGCACGAACGCTACGTGAGCGTACCGATCATCTACCTGTCGGCAGAAGACGACCTCGAAAAACAGCTCGATGCGATGAATGAAGGGGGCGATGATTTCCTGACCAAACCGATCAAGCCCAGCCATCTGATCGCCACAGTGCGCACCCGTGCCGAGCGAGCACGCAACCTTAAGGCCAGAATCGTTCGTGATAGCCTCACCGGGCTCTACAACCATACACACAGCCTGCAATTGCTCGAGGATGCCAGCTCACGCGCACGCCGCGACGGCCAGCCACTGTGCTTCGCCATGATCGATATCGACCATTTCAAGAAGGTCAACGACACCTATGGACACCCCATGGGCGACCGGGTCATCAAGAGCCTGGCCCTGTTCCTCAAGCAGCGTCTGCGCAAGACCGACCATATCGGTCGCTATGGCGGCGAGGAGTTCGCTGTGGTGCTGCCAGATACCCAGGCGGAAGACGCGGTGAAAGTGCTCGACGATATCCGTCAGCGTTTTGCCGAGATACGCTATCCGGCGCAACAGGCGGATCTCTGCTGCACCTTCAGTTGTGGTATCGCCGAACTGACGCCAGACGCCGACATCAAGTCGCTGACCCAACAAGCAGATGAAGCGCTTTATCGTGCGAAAAACGCCGGTCGTAACCGAGTAGAGCGGTTCCTCCTGTCACGCGAGTGACATCAAATAGCCATACATTGCTGACCTCCCCAACGACCGGAGGTCAGGATGCGTCTGAAGTCGATCACCACCCTCAACACATGCCTGCTCGTTGCAATCTGCCTCGCATTAGGCATCACGCTCTGGTGGTCGGAGCGGGCGCTACAGCGTCCCTATCAGCTGATGGATCGCTACCTGGGCCTTTCGCAACGCTTCGAACATGAAGTTGCCAGTAACATCCACGGTTATCTAGCTGACGGCAACGCGGTACGCCACAACGCCGCGATGCAGGCGCTGGACAGTCTGGCAGACGATGTAGCGGTCTTGCCGAGCCAGTTCGCCGACCGTCTACGGCCCAGCCTTGCGCAGCTCAATCAGTTCACTGCCACTGAGCTTCTGGCTGCTGGCAAACTCGCCGGAGATCCACAGGGTCTGCTCTTGCAGGCCGAACGGGAGATGGCCGGCGCGCTGGCGCAGTTGCAGCGTTATACGACGCAAAGCACTCAGCCGACTGCAAGCCGATACCAGATGCCCCTGTTCGAGTCCGTCCGCCAGCTGCTGCGCCTCAGCCATGCACGCGGCAAGCTGGTGAGCAGCGGGCGGGACGAATTGGCGACGGAAGTGGAGCAGGCTCTGCAGGCGCTGGGCGAAGAAGCCAGCAAACTTGATTCGCTGCCCCTGCTTGGCATCGCAACCGAACAACGCTCCGGCGCCAGCGCTTTCGCCGCATTGCTTGATCTGGATGACCAACCACAGGGGCCGACCAGCGAAGACCAGGGCATCTCGCTCAAGCGCGACTTGCTCGCTCTGATCAAACGCTATCCCGGCGAGCTTCAGCGGACCCGCGAACTGATCCTCCAGCGCAGCGAACTGTTGGCCAGCAGCGAACAGAAAATCGCCGCTCTGCAACGTGCGCTTGCCGAGCTGGAGCCGGTGATACGCGCCGAGCATGGACGGATCCAATCGGAAGTACGCATTATCCAGGGCACGATCATCGCCCTGATATTGCTGATTGCCTTTGCGATCGATCGCTTGCAGCGCCAGCTGACGCGCGCACTGGGGCAGCTTGTACCCGTCCTTTCAGCCTGGGCGGGAGGTAATTTCGAGAAGCCCATCGGGCTTCGTTTCCGAACGCCGGAAATGAACGAGATCGGTGCCTCGCTCAACCAGCTGCGCAGCTATTTACTCACCCTCGTCGGCACGCTGCGCCAGCATGCCCAGGCGGTAACTGGCAATAGCCGCAGCCTCGCGGAACTGAGCGGTGATCTGCATCAGAGCGCCAGCCGCCAGAACAGCGATACCGCTCAGATTCGAGACTCTCTGGAGGAACTGGAAGCAACCATCCAGGCCGTGGCCAACGGTGCCGGGCAGACGGCCGAAGCCGGTCGCGCCGCAAGCCAGGCGGTCAACCACGGCCAGACCGTCATCAGCAAGAGTCTGACGGGGTTGCATAGTCTGGTTAGCGAAGTGCAAAACAACGCACGCGCGATTGAGCATCTGGCCGACGAAACCGGCACCATCGGCAAAGTGCTGACCGTGATTCGCTCGATCGCCGAGCAGACCAATCTGCTGGCGTTGAATGCCGCGATCGAGGCCGCCAGAGCTGGCGAGCAAGGTCGCGGTTTCGCCGTAGTCGCCGACGAGGTGCGCACACTGGCGCAGCGCACCAGTGGCGCCACCGATGAAATTCAGCAGTTGATCGGCAACCTGCAGCTGGCCGCCCACCAATCCGTCGAGGCCATGCGAACGCAGGTCAATCATGCCGAAGCGACCGCCCAACTGGCCGAAACCGCCGACTCCGCACTCAATCAGATCGTCGTCACTATCGGCTCAATCGAACATATGGCCGTGCAGATTGCCGATGCCACCGCACAGCAGAGCGAGGCGGTAAGCGAGATCCGCGATCACAGCGAACGCATCCATCAGCTCGGTGACAGCAATCTGGCGCACATCAATCGCGGCCGCGAGCAGAGCGAACGGATGCTGCACCTGGCCAGCGAACTGAACCAGGCGACGCTTGCCTTCAAGGACTAAGCGCGCCCTGCCCAGTCGTGAAGTGGCCAGAGCCGCTGATAGCGGCTATCAACGTGGCGCGACGGGACGCTGGGAAGGCTTGCGCCCCTTGCCGGATGGCTTGCCGCCACCGGCAGCTGCCTTGCGCCGGGCCTCGGCCGCGGCCTTGGCCTGCTCGCGCTTGTCCCAAGCATTACCATCATGGCTGCGCGGTGGCAGGCCATTGTGCTGGGTGAGGATCTTGCCGCCCTGCCCGGCCTTCTTGCTACCGACCGGGGTGGAGTTCTTGCGCCGCGCGCTCTGGTAACCCTCGGTGGCTGGCTGGTGCGCCGGGATCAGCTGATGCTTGCCATTGCCGATCAGGTCGGCGCGGCCCATGCGGATCAGCGCCTCACGCAGCATCGGCCAACCTTTGGGATCGTGATAACGCAGAAATGCCTTGTGCAGACGGCGCTGCTCCTCGCTCTTGACCACGGTGACGCCTTCGCTCTTGTAGGTCACCTTGCGCAGCGGATTCTTGCCGGTGTGGTACATCGCAGTAGCCGAGGCCATCGGCGACGGATAGAACGCCTGCACCTGGTCAGCGCGGAAGCCGTTACCCTTCAGCCACAGCGCGAGATTCATCATGTCCTCGTCGGTGGTGCCGGGGTGCGCGGCGATGAAGTACGGGATCAGGTACTGCTCCTTGCCCGCCTCCTTCGAATACTTCTCGAACATCCGCTTGAACTTGTCGTAGCTGCCGATCCCCGGCTTCATCATCTTGTCCAGCGGGCCCCGCTCGGTGTGCTCCGGCGCGATCTTCAGATAGCCACCAACATGATGGGTGACCAGCTCCTTGACGTACTCCGGCGACTCGACGGCGAGATCGTAGCGCAGCCCGGAGGCGATCAGGATCTTCTTCACGCCAGGCAGCGCCCGCGCCTTGCGGTACAGCTCGATCAGCGAACTATGGTCGGTATCGAGATTCTCGCAGATACCGGGGAATACGCAGGACGGTTTGCGGCAGTGCTTCTCGATTTCGTGGCTCTTGCAGGCCAGACGATACATGTTGGCGGTCGGGCCGCCGAGGTCGGAGACCACGCCCGTAAAGCCCGGCACGTTCTTCATCTCCTCGATCTCATGCAGGATCGACTCGTGGGAACGGCTCTGGATGATTCGGCCCTCGTGCTCGGTGATCGAGCAGAAGGTGCAGCCACCGAAGCAGCCACGCATGATGTTCACCGAGAAACGGATCATTTCGTAGGCCGGGATCTTCGCCCCGTTATAAGCCGGGTGCGGAACGCGCGCATAGGGCGCGGCGAACACGTAGTCCATCTCCTCGGTGGTCAGCGGAATCGGCGGTGGGTTGAGCCACAGCTCGTGATCATCGTGACGCTGCACCAGTGCGCGGGCGTTGCCGGGGTTGGTCTCCAGGTGCAGCACACGGTTTGCGTGGGCGTATAGCGCCGGGTCGTTGCGCACCTTCTCGAACGACGGCAGGCGGATCACCGTGCGGTCACGCTCGAGTTTCGGGTGCGGCAGCAGCTCGACCGGCTTGGCCTCGTTGGGATCGTCCTGCGGGCCCTTGTCCTTCTCGATGGCGCAGGCAGAAAGGTCCTGGGTATTGACGTAGGGGTTGATGATCTTGTCGATCTTGCCCGGCCGGTCGATACGGGTCGAGTCGATCTCGAACCAGCCGTCCGGTGAATCCTTGCGGATGAACGCGGTGCCGCGCACGTCGGTGATGGCTTCGATCGACTCACCCCGGGCCAGGCGCTGCGCCACTTCGACGATGGCGCGCTCGGCGTTGCCGTAGAGCAGGATGTCGGCCGTGGCGTCCATCAGGATCGAACGACGTACCTTGTCCGACCAGTAATCGTAATGGGCGATGCGGCGCAGCGAGGCCTCGATACCGCCGAGTATCACAGGCACATGTTTGTAGGCCTCCTTGCAGCGTTGGCTGTAGACCAAGCTGGCGCGGTCCGGTCGCTTGCCGGCCAAGCCGCCCGCGGTATAAGCGTCGTCAGAGCGCACCTTGCGATCGGCAGTGTAGCGATTGATCATCGAATCCATGTTGCCGGCAGCAACCCCGAAGAACAGATTCGGCTCGCCGAGCTTCATGAAGTCATCTTTGCTCTGCCAGTCGGGCTGACTGATGATGCCAACGCGAAATCCCTGCGCTTCCAGCAGACGACCGATAATGGCCATGCCAAACGATGGATGGTCGACGTAGGCGTCCCCGGTGACGACAATGATGTCGCACGAATCCCAGCCTAGCTGATCCATCTCCTCCCTGCTCATCGGCAGGAACGGTGCCGGGCCGAAACACTCGGCCCAGTACTTGGGATAGTCGAAAAGGGGCTTGGCTGCGTGCATGGCGAGGAACCGGGGCAACGAAAACGGGCGCGGAATATAGCACAAAAAATGACCAAATCCGACTGCTACGCGGGGTCTTATCGGCCTTCGCGACGGGCGCGCGCCTTGTCACTTTCGCCCGCTATAATCGCGCGACAATATTGCCTCAAGCCCGGGAGTATTCGGTGCGCACCGTCCTTTTCGCCTTGCTCCTGAGCCTTTGCAACCAGGGCTCAGCCCATGCCGAAACCGCCGTCCTCAGCGCCAGCGACAGTGGTCGCAGCTTGAACGAGCAGGTTGCGTTGCTGGCGGACCCAGGTGCGCAACTGAGCGTGGCCGACCTGCAACGCCCAGAGGTTCAGGCGCGCTTTCAGCCAGCCGAGGGCAAAGCCAGTGTCGGGCAAAGCCCGCACCCCTGGTGGATCCGCGTCAGCCTGCAACGAAATAGCGACGCGCCATCGCAGTGGTGGCTGGAGGTCGGATCGGTCACCCTTAAGGACCTCCGCATCTATTTGCCGGACGGCAACGGCGGCTGGATTGAGCGGCAATCCGGAGAGCTGGTGAGTTTTGACGAAGGACGTGACCATGCCTATCGGCGCATGCTGTTCCGCCTTCCGCAGCTCAGCGACCAACAGCCATCAACCTTCTATCTGCGCAGCTACGACCCGGCCGGCAATTCCTTTCCACTCAAGGTCTGGCAGCTCGACGCGTTGCAGGAACAGGCGGTAGGCGAGAACCTGTTTCTCGGCCTGATTTATGGCGTCATCCTGGCGATGCTGTTGTACAACCTGTTCATCTTTCTCAGCCTGCACGACAACGCCTACTTCTGGTATGTGGTAACGACCAGCGGCGCGTTACTGATGATCCTGGCGATGACCGGCCATGGCTTTCAGTACCTCTGGCCGGACGGCCCGGTACCCTTCTGGCTCGACCGCATCAGCATCCCGGCGCTATGGGGTTTCAGTGCCTGCCGCTTCACCCAGACGCTTTTGCAGACGCGCCAGTTCGTGCCCTGGGCGCACCGCCTACTGACCTTTGCCTTGACCCTTTATGTCACCGCCGTGCTGCTCAATGCCTTTGGCTGGCGCGCGTTCGGCGCCTGGGTATTCGTGGCGCTGGCGCTCACCGCCATCCCTGCCTCGCTGTGGGCGTCGTTCCGTCGCTGGCGTCAGGGTTACTTCCCAGCATTGCTTTATCTGCTCGGTTTCGGCGTGATCCTAGGTAGCGTCAATCTGCTTTTGCTACGTGCCACCGGTGTGGTTCAGCCCGCGGCCTGGAACGCCTACCTCTTCCCACTGGCGGTGACCGCGGAATCCATCCTGTTCTCCTTCGCGCTGGCCTACCGCATCCAGATCCTCAAGCAGGAGCGGGCAGCAGCTCTGGAACATGCCGATAAGGAAAAGACCGCACGACTGAAACAGGTTCAAGCCAGCGCCGAGCAGCTCAGCCTCGCCGTGGAAACCCGCACCGCCGAGCTCGCCGAAGCCAACCGACATCTCAGCGAACGGGAGGTCGAATTGAAGCAGGTCGCCTTCCACGACCCGCTGACCGAGCTGCCCAACCGCCGCTATCTCATCGAGCGTGTCGAGATGGCGTTGAGCGACGCTCGACGCCGCCACGAATCCGTCGCCCTGCTGCTGATCGACCTGGACCATTTCAAACCTATCAACGACAAGCACGGCCACGATGCCGGCGACCTGCTGCTGCGCACGTTAGGCCAGCGCCTTGCCAGCCAGCTTCGCGACAACGACATGGCAGCCCGCCTCGGCGGCGATGAGTTCGCCGTGCTGTTGACTGGTCCAAATGTAGAGCAGGTAGCCGGACGCATCGCCGAGCGATTGCTGCAGGAGCTGTCGCAACCCGTACCCCATGGCGAGATTAGCCTGGCGGTCACGATCAGCGTTGGCGCTGCGTTCTTTCCCCATCACGCGGAGGACTTCGCTCAGCTCTACAAGGCAGCGGACCAGGCGCTCTACCGCGCCAAGCATCAAGGCCGCGGGAAGTGGATGCAGCAGGATGGGCAACGAGCGTCGGAGAATCAGCCAACGTAGCGGCGCGGCACCCGGCCGGTGACTTTGGTCAGCAGCTCGTAGCCGATAGTCCCGCAGGCCTGCGCCAGTTCGTCGATCGGCATTTGCGCACCCCACAACTCCACCCCATCACCGAGCTGCGCCTGCGGCACGTCGGTTAGATCGACGGCCAGCATATCCATCGACACCCGACCGGTCAGCGGCACGCGCTGGCCATGGATCACCACCGAGGTGCCGGAAGGGGCGGTGCGCGGATAGCCATCGGCGTACCCACAGCTGACGGTGCCAATCCGCGAGGCGCGCTGTGCCACCCAACCGGCACCGTAGCCCACACTTTCACCAGGCTGCAGCTCACGAATCGCGATCAGCGCGCCTGTCAGCGTCATCGCGGGCTTGAGCCCTAGCGTCTGCGCGCTCAGCTCTGAGAAAGGCGTGGCGCCGTACAGCATGATACCGGGACGAATCCAGGCCATGTGCGCCTGGGGCAGCGTCAGCACAGCGGCTGAGTTGGCCAGCGAACAATTGTCGAACGCCAATTCCAGCAGCTCGCCACAGCGCTCCAACTGAAGCCCGGTCAGCGGATGGCCGCGCTCGTCGGCGCAGGCAAAGTGGCTGATCAGATTCAGCTCGGCAACCTGTCCCAATCCTTTGAGCTGCGCATGGCACAGCCGCAGGCCTTCCAGGGTGAAGCCCAGCCTGTGCATGCCCGAGTCGAGCTTCAGCCAGACGTTCAGTGGACGGGACAGATCAGCGGCTAGCAACCATTCGGCCTGGCGCTGGTCCTGTATGGCGACATCCAGCCCCAACTCGGCGGCTCGCAAATACTCGGCGGGCTCGAAACAGCCTTCGAGCAGCAGAATCCGCGCGCCCGGCGCGCTGGCGCGAATATCTTCGGCCTCTTCCAGGCAAGCCACGGCAAAACCGTCGGCAATCTCACGCAACGCTGTCACCGTCTCGCGCGCGCCATGCCCATAGGCGTTGGCCTTGACCACCGCAAATGCCTGGCGACCGGGAGCGCAACGTTTGGCCAAGAGATAATTGTGACGAAGCGCGGACAGATCTATGGTTGCAACTAGGGGGCGCATGGAGCGGGCTCTGCGGGGGTACTGGAGCCAATCATCTTAACTCTCGCCCCTCAAGCTGCAAACGTCTGGCGATCAACAACACTTACCGGGCGCCACGAAACTGCTCACTCAGCAGTGTGTGCTGTTAAGCCGACCTAAGCGCACCAACCTTCCAGCACGCACCAGCCGCCAGACGAAGCCCGCTGAGGCTACTGACAGTAAGCTGTCAGTAGCCCTGACTTAGAGTGGTCTACGCAGGCCAAAGCACGCCATCCACGGCACTCGCCTGCTGACATTGCCATTCCAAGGAGAGAGAGATGAATGCAATCAACTGGTTCGAACTGTTCGTCAGTGACTTCGAGCGCGCCCGTCGGTTCTATGAGCAGGCCCTGGCAACCTCGCTGGAGACAATGGAGGGCATGGGCGGACGCATGGCCCTGTTTCCCCACGGCCCGGACAACGGCGTCGGTGGGTGCCTGAGCCACGCGCCTGAACAGCAAAGCGGTATCGGCGGCACTCGGATCTATCTGAATGTCGAAGGGCAACTGGCTGACGTGGTGAACCGGGTACCGGCGGCCGGGGGCGTGATCATTCAGGGCAAGATGTCCATCGCTCCCCATGGTTACATCGCTGTGATAAAAGACAGCGAAGGCAATGAAGTAGGCCTGCACAGCATGTCCTGACCCGCCACCCGGGCGGGCGAGCAATCGCTCGCCCGATCATCGCGACCGCCAAGGAAGAGCATGAGACGCGCCGACCGCCTGTTCCAGATCGTCCAGTTCCTGCGCAGCCGTCGCCTGACCACGGCGCAGTGGCTGGCCGAGCGCCTGCAGGTCTCGGTGCGCACCATCTACCGCGACATTCAGGATCTGTCACTCTCCGGAGTGCCGCTGGAGGGCGAAGCTGGGGTCGGTTATGTGCTGCGCCAGCCCATGGATCTGCCGCCGCTGATGTTCGAACGTGAAGAGATCGAAGCGCTAGTGGTCGGTGCGCGCATGGTCAACGCCTGGGCTGACCCCGACCTGCAGCGGGCCGCTGAGTCGGCACTGGCGAAAATCCACGGTGTGCTACCCGCTGCCCTGCGTGAAGAGCTCAATGGCAACCGCCTATTCGCCCCGGAGGTGAACGTCTATCCGGTGCATTGGCTCGGTCAGCTGCGCCAGGCGATCCGTCAACGACGCAAGCTGCAACTGAGCTACCGCGACGAAAGCGGGCAAGCCAGCCTGCGGCGTATCTGGCCGCTGGGCCTGTTCTTCTGGGGGCAGACCTGGACGCTGTGTAGCTGGTGCGAGTTGCGCAATGGCTTTCGCAACTTCCGCATAGACCGGGTGGACAGCCTGGACGACCTCGACGAGACCTACCATCCGGCCCCTGGGCAGCGACTGGAGGACTATCTCGCCCCGTATCTGTGTGGCGAGGCCATGACACCGGTCTACAGATCCTGAATCATTCGTCGTCGAACTGATAACTGCCAGGTGCCAGGTTCTCGAAGCGCGAGTACTTGCCGAGGAATGCCAGGCGTGTCGTGCCGATTGGACCGTTCCGCTGTTTGCCGATGATGATTTCGGCGACGCCCTTGTACTCGGTTTCCGGATGATAGACCTCATCCCGATAGACGAACATGATGATGTCGGCGTCCTGCTCGATGGCTCCGGATTCACGGAGGTCGGAGTTGACCGGACGCTTGTTGGGTCGCTGCTCAAGCGAGCGGTTGAGCTGCGACAGCGCGATCACCGGGCAATTGAACTCCTTCGCCAGACCTTTCAGCGAGCGAGAAATCTCGGAAATCTCGTTGGTCCGGTTATCGCCGCTGGAACCAGGGATCTGCATCAGCTGCAGGTAGTCGACCATGATCATGCCGATCTCCCCGTGCTCGCGTGCCAGACGCCGCGTTCGGGCGCGCATTTCCGACGGGCTGATGCCGGCGGTATCGTCGATGAACAACTTGCGGTCGTTGAGCAGGTTGACCGCCGAGGTCAACCGCGGCCAGTCGTCGTCGCTGAGTTTGCCGGTCCGCACCTTGGTCTGGTCGATACGGCCCAGCGAGGCCAGCATACGAATCACGATGGAATCGGCTGGCATTTCCAGCGAAAACACCAGAATCGCCTTATCGGAACGCAGCACGGCGTTTTCCACCAGGTTCATCGCGAAGGTCGTCTTACCCATCGAGGGGCGACCAGCAACGATGATCAGGTCAGCTGCTTGCAAGCCACTGGTGGCCTCGTCCAGGTCGGTGAAGCCGGTCGATAGGCCGGTAATCGCCTCACCGGCATTGAACAGCGAGTCGATCCGGTCGATCGCCTTGACCAGGATGTCGTTGATGCCCATCGGCCCACCCGTCTTGGGGCGCGCTTCGGCGATCTGAAAGATCAGTCGCTCGGCTTCGTCGAGGATCTCTTCACCGGTACGGCCCTGCGGCGCATAGGCGCTGTCGGCGATCTCGTTGCTGATGCCGATCAGTTGGCGCAGCGTTGCGCGTTCGCGGATGATCTGCGCGTACGCCTTGATGTTCGCCACGGACGGGGTGTTTTTCGCCAGCTCACCGAGATAGGCGAGCCCGCCCACCTGAGGCAGATGACCTTCCTTGTCCAGCTGTTCGGACAGCGTTACCACATCGAATGGCGAGTTGCGCTCGGCCAGGGTGAAAATGGCGCGAAAGATGAGCCGATGGTCATGGCGATAGAAATCGCCATCGGAGACCTGGTCGAGCACACGCTCCCAGGCATTATTGTCCAGCATCAGGCCGCCAAGAACGGCCTGTTCGGCCTCGATGGAATGCGGCGGCACCTTGAGTGCGGCGGTTTCCAGATCGTACTGTTGGGGGACGCTGATGTCGTTCATGGCACTCGGTATTCTCGGAGCCTGTCATCGTCTCAGTGCGGCTCGACGAAACGGCAACAGACTTCTTATGTTCAGAAAAGACAAAGGGCACGTTCCACTCGCGTGGAAACGTGCCCGATGTTACGCGTCAGGCACCAGGGGTGCCAGACGCAGGCCGGTCTCAGCCAGCAACCACGATCAGCTTCACGGTCGCTTCGACGTCGGTGTGCAGATGCACGGCTACGTCGTACTCACCAACCTGACGGATGGTGCCGTTTGGCAAGCGGATTTCGCTCTTGGCCACTTCAACGCCAGAAGCGGTCAGCGCATCGGCGATGTCGTGAGTACCGATGGACCCGAACAGCTTGCCCTCATCGCCCGCGGTAGCGGTGATGGTGACTTCCAACTCGGACAGCTGAGCAGCGCGAGTTTCGGCAGAGGCCTTACGCTCGGCAGCCGCTTTTTCCAGCTCGGCACGACGAGCTTCGAACTCGGCGATGTTAGCCGCGGTAGCGGCAGTAGCCTTGCGCTGCGGCAGCAGGTAGTTGCGACCGTAACCAGACTTGACGTTTACCTTGTCGCCCAGGTTGCCCAGGTTTGCGACTTTTTCCAGCAGGATGACTTCCATTTGAGTCTTACCTCTTTAACTTAACCTTCACCGTTCGCAGGTCCCGCATCGTCATCACGAGATGCCCGACCGCGAAAATCAAACAAGCTGTCGACAATGGCCAAGATGGCCAGTAACGGATAAATCAATTGCATGAACAGCACCAGCGTGACGTAAAGCCCCACCAGCCAGAACCGTGACATCCGGCTCTTCGCCACCAGCCCGTGCACCAGCGCAATACCGGCAAACACCAGCGGAACACTGCACAGCGGGGCCAGCATCGCCATCTGCACACCGAGACTCGGTCCAAGCAACATGCCCGCGAGGAGCACCATTGCCGGCGCTGGCGAAAAACGCAGCGTCCGAAACTCGAGACCGAAGCCACCTGGGTTGTACAGCAGCGCCTGCCAATACCGTCCCAGCATCAAACTGAGCAGCGTAGTGATCTGCAGCAGCGCCGCCAACAAGCCGGTTAGAACCGGTGTCAGCAAAGCCCCCAAACGCGCCTGCTCTTCCACCGAAAGTTGCTGATAGGCGTCCGACAGCATGTCGGGCAACATTTTCTGCAACTCGGCAGCGAGCGCCGCGATCGGCTCGCCAAAAACCACTCCAAGCGCCCAGGCATACAACAACCCGAGCCCTACGCTACACAGCATCACACGGGGCCAGGAGCGCTGGTTGCGCAACAGCAGCGCTAACCCGAACGATCCCAGCAATACCAGCAACGTGCGCGGATCGCCGAAGTACCACCAGACCAGTGCGGGCAATACAGCCCAGACCAATACGCCCAGCGCGTCATTCAGCCCGCGGCGCAACAACACCAGGCTTCCTGCAGCAGCACACAGCCAGAACAACATCGGCAGCGCCGCAGAGCCAGCCACTACAACAATCGCCTGCATGCGGCCGCGCATGATGAAGTCAGCCAGGGCGCGCATGCGATTTATCCTTTACGTCTGCCGAACAGTTCGATCAACGGCCGTGGCTGTCGGTGTAGGGTAGCAGGGCCAGGAAGCGGGCGCGCTTGATAGCGGTAGCCAGCTGGCGCTGATAGCGTGCTTTGGTTCCGGTGATACGGCTAGGAACGATCTTGCCGGTTTCGGAAATGTAGGCCTTCAGCGTGTTGAGATCCTTGTAGTCGATCTCTTTCACGTTTTCTGCAGTGAAACGGCAGAACTTACGACGACGGAAAAAACGTGCCATGAAATAGGCTCCTCAATAGGTCCGTGGATTACTCGTCAGCGTTGTTGTCGCTGCTGTCGCTGTCACTGTCGTTATCGTTGACAGAGTCAGATTCAGGGCGATCACGACGCTCACGGCGCTCGCTACGGTTTTCCTCGGCCTTCAGCATCTCGGACTGTTCAGTCTCGGCTTCATCGCGACGAATGACCAGGTTACGGATGACGGCGTCGTTGTAGCGGAAGTTGTCTTCCAGCTCAGCCAGTGCCTTGCCGCTGCACTCAACGTTCAGCATCACGTAATGAGCCTTGTGCACGTTGTTGATGGCGTAAGCCAGCTGACGACGACCCCAGTCTTCCAGCCGATGGATCTTGCCACCGTCCTCTTCGATCAGCTTGGTGTAACGCTCCACCATGCCGCCAACCTGCTCGCTCTGGTCGGGGTGGACCAGAAAGATGATTTCGTAATGACGCATTGTTGCTCCTTACGGGTTGCAGCCTGCCGCACAACACGGGTCAGGCAAGGAGTGAATGAGTATGTTGTCTTGCCTGCCAGAGAGGCGCGCAAACACCTGCCATCCGGGCAAGGGGCGCAATTCTAGAGAAGCCCGGCCCACCACGCAAGGCGCTTTGGTGATTATTTAACCAGCCCTCCTCAGCCGTGCCCCGCGGCGGACCGCTCGGCCCGAATGCTTTCGAGCAAGGTCCTGACCTGATGAATGTCGTAAGGCTTGAGCATGGTGCGCAGATCTTCCAGACCTTCGTCTCGGGCATTGATGGCATAACCGGAAGCGATGACCACGCTCAGCGCCGCATCCTGCGACTTGGCCTGACGCACCAGCTCAATGCCACTCATACCCGCCAGCCCGACATCCGTCAGGAGAACATCGAAACGACGCTGCCCCAGCATCTCCAGTGCAGCCTCCGCCGACTCGCAGAGGCTGACTTCGTGTCCGAGCTCCTCGATCACTTCGCCGGTCAACATCCGCAACGTCGGATCGTCTTCTACGAAGAGAATACTCAAGCCATCGGACGCCTTCGGCGTCACCTCGACCGCACTGACACTTGTCGCGATCGCTGGCTCCGGATTGCCGGCAATCGACGGCCCGGGAGTCTCTTGTGCACCCTCAGCAGCGGTGGCCGGCAGATAAACCCGGACGGACGTGCCACGGCCTTCTTCGCTCTCCAACACGACGAAGCCACCGCTCTGTCTGACAAAGCCATAAACCATGCTCAAGCCGAGACCAGAACCATTGGCATCCTTGCGGGTCGTGAAAAACGGCTCGAATGCTCGCTCCAGGACCTCCGGACGCATCCCTTCACCCTCGTCGATGACGCTTAGCTCCACGTAGGGACCCGCAGCGGCATCCGGTTGCGCCGCCAACTGCTCAGTGTTCAGCGAGCGGTTGCACAGACGCACATGCAACGCACCGCCATCTGCCATCGCGTCGCGCGAATTGACCGCAAGGTTGAGAATCGCGGCCTGCAGGTTGCCCACGTCGACAAAAACCGGCCACAGATCCGGCTGGACGTCGACATTCACCCGGACAGCCCGCCCCAACGCGCCGTCCAGCAACTCGCTCATCTGCCCCAGCAGATCCCCCAGATCGACCGACTGCGGCTGAAGCGGTTGCCGGCTGGCGAACGCAAGCAACTGTGATGCCAGTCGTGCACCTTTTTCCACGCCACCGACCGCCGACTCCAGACGTCGCTGCGCGGTCTCGTCGGCACCCAGGTTACGGCGCAGCAATTGGAGGTTGCCACCAATGATCTGCAGCATGTTATTGAAGTCGTGGGCAATGCCACCGGTCAGCTTACCCACCGCCTCGAGCTTCTGCGATTGGATCAGCGCAGCCTCCGCCACTCGCCGCTCGGATTCGCTATGCATCAGCTCGCGCGTCCGGTCGCGAACCAGCTCCTCGAGATGTTCACGATGCTCCTGCAGTTCCCGCTGACTGCGCTGCTGCTCGGTCACGTCGCTGCCCTGGACAAAAATGCCCGAGACCTGCCCATCACGCTCGATGATCGGCTGGAAGACGAAATCGACGAATACCTCTTCAGGTGCCGTGTCGGGTTGGCGCTGTAGCAGCGCCCGCATACTTCTGCCGATGAAGGGCTCGCCGGACCGATAAACCTGATCCAGCAGATCGATGAACGCCTGCCCTCGGAGCTCGGGCAAGGCATCGACCACCCTTTTCCCAATGAGCTCGCGGTGACCTGTCAGCTGTTGATAAGCCTCGTTGACCAACTCGAACACGTGCCCCGGACCGCGCAGAAAACAGACGAAACCCGGCGCCTGAGCGAACAACTGGCGCAGCTGTGTGCCTTCAGCCTGTATCGATTTGGCGCGCGACATGATTGCGGCCTCGATCTGCTGCAAGGGCTGGCCTCTTAGTTCAGTCGAACGCAGCGATGCCTTCAGCGACTGCAACTCAGTGATATCCACGGTGTGCTGCAGAATAGCGCTCACTTCGCCCTGTTCATCGAACAGCGGTGTATGAGTCGCGCTCCAGTAACGGTCCTCGTAGGACGCCCCGCGATCGGAGCTCACCGCGATCGAGTAGCGGATGACCGGCAGCGTATCCAGAGCCTTGTTGCGCAGCACCCGGGCAAAGGAGTCCAGTAGTTGTTCGACGTGAGTGGTTTCAGGCGCCTGCGGATCAGCGGCGAACGCGTCGTCTATGCGCCGCCCGACGATGTCTTCGAGCGTCCGCGCCGTAAGCCTCAGGTATGCCTCGTTGGCATCCAGGATGACGAGCTCCCGATCAAGCAGCAGATAGGCGTTCGGAGAAGACCTGAACAATGCCTCGAAAGGCGGGCGTTGCGGCATACAACCTCCATGATGCGAGCCTGTCGCCGGCCGCGATCAAACGCTGGTGCCCGTGACCCAGGCCCCAACCAAACATTAACTCAGAGACCGCCAGTCAGCCTCAGAACAGGTAATTGACCGCACAAGGAACAATCCGTTTCGAGAGGAGCGGCTTTCAAGAGCGGATCGGCGCAGGAAGGGCGCCGTCACTGGTCCTCAGCGAGTCGCCGAACGACGCTGGCGCAGCGCTTCGAACAAGCAGACGCCAGTGGCGACAGAGACATTGAGGCTACTGACGCTCCCAGCCATTGGCAGCCGGACCAGGAAATCACAGTGTTCACGGGTCAGGCGCCGCATGCCCTTTCCTTCGGCACCCATCACCAGAACGATGGGGCCACTGAGATCCTGATCGTAGACTTCCTGCTCGGCTTCGCCGGCCGTACCCACGACCCACAAGCCGCGCTGCTGCAGTTTCTCCAGCGTTCGGGCGAGGTTGGTGACTGCAACCAGTGGAATAACCTCCGCCGCTCCGCAGGCAACTTTGCGCACCGTGGCGTTCAAGGTGGCGGACTTGTCCTTGGGAACGATTACAGCCAGCGCACCGGCCGCATCGGCCGTCCGCAGGCAGGCCCCCAGATTGTGGGGATCGGTGACACCATCGAGCACGAGCAGCAGCGGCGCGCGCTCCGTCCGATCCAGCAACTCTTCAAGCATCGCATCGCCCCACACCTGACTGGGGCTGACGTCGGCGATCACCCCCTGGTGCACACCTTCGACCCAGGCATCCATCTCGCGACGCTCGCATTGACCGACACGCACCTTGAACTGTGCGGCCAATTGGACTAACGCCTGCACTCGCGGATCGTCACGCCCCTCAGCCAGCCAGATCTGCTTGACCCGCTTCGGATGATGACGCAGCAAGGCCTCTACGGCATGCAGGCCGTAGATTTTTTCCAGATCGCTCATGACTTGGCCTTACGCTTGCGCGGTGCGCCGCCATCCGGCTTGGAGGAGGGCTTGCCCGACGTCTTGGGCTTCGCTGAACTGCGCTTGGGCTTGCTCTTCGCCGTACCACTCTTGGCATCTGACAATAATGCCTTCTTCACTTCGCGACTTTTGCGTACATCGGCACTGACCGGCTCACGCCCTTTCGAAGTTTCGGCGCTTTTTTTGCTGCGAGTATCTTTACGGGCGCCGCGGTTATCCGCCGAGCCGGATTCGCGACTCCCGGTCTTGCTGCCACCACTGATCAACTCGAAGTCGATCTTGCGCTCGTCTAGATCGACGCGCATTACCCGCACCTCGACGCTATCGCCGAGACGGAAGCTTCGGCCACTGCGCTCACCGGAGAGACGATGGTGCAGCGGATCGAAGTGATAGTAATCGCCAGGCATGGCAGTTACGTGCACCAGGCCTTCGACATAGATATCGGTCAACTCGACGAACAGGCCGAACCCGGTTACCGCCGTGATCACACCAGGAAAGCTTTCGCCAACCCGATCCTTCATGAACTCGCACTTGAGCCAGTTCACCACGTCACGAGTTGCCTCGTCGGCGCGGCGCTCGGTCATCGAGCACTGCTCACCCAACTGTTCCAGCGCCGCCTCGTCGTACGGATAGATGCGGGCCTTGGGCATGCTGGTCGCCCCCTCGCGCCGCACATGTGAGGTGTCGCGGCGTGACCGAATCACACTGCGGATCGCGCGATGGATCAGCAGATCCGGATAGCGGCGGATCGGCGAAGTGAAATGCGCATAGGCGTCGTAGTTCAGACCGAAATGACCATTGTTGTCCGGACTGTAGACAGCCTGGCTGAGCGACCGCAGCATCACCGTCTGGATCACATGGAAATCGGGACGCCCCTGAATGCGCTCCAACAACGCCTGATAGTCTTTGGGCGTCGGCCCTTCCTTACCCTTGTGCAAGCTCAGTCCCAGTTCACCTAGGAAGGCCCGTAGTTTCTCCTGGCGCTCCAGTGGCGGGCCATCATGAACGCGATATAAGCCTGGAATATCGTGATCCTGAAGGAAGCGTGCTGTGGCCACGTTGGCGCATAGCATGCATTCCTCGATCAGCTTGTGAGCATCGTTGCGTTCGGTAGGTTTGATCGCCGCAATCTTACGTTCGGCACCGAACACGATCCGCGTTTCCTGGGTTTCGAAGTCGATCGCACCGCGTGTGTGACGCGCCTTGAGCAATACCTTGTACAGCGCATACAGTTGCTTGAGGTGCGGCAGTACTTCGCCGTACTCACCGATCAGACGCTTGCCCTCCGCCGAAGTCGGCTGTTCCAGCATGCTGCTGACCTTGTTGTAGGTCAGTCGGGCGTGGGAGTGGATGACCGCTTCGTAAAACTGATAGTCGGTCATCTTCCCCGATTTGCTCAGGGTGATTTCGCAGACCATGGCCAACCGATCGACGTGAGGATTCAGCGAGCAGAGCCCGTTGGACAGCTCTTCGGGCAGCATCGGCACCACCCGCTCGGGGAAGTACACAGAGGTGCCACGCACTTCGGCTTCCTGATCGAGCGCGGAGCCCACCTTCACATAGTGCGACACGTCGGCGATGGCGACATACAGGCGGAACCCACCGGAAAACAGTTTCCAGCCGCTGAGTTTTTCGCAGTAGACGGCGTCGTCGAAGTCACGCGCATCCTCGCCGTCAATGGTGACGAACGGCAGGTGGCGCAGGTCCACGCGTTTCTGCTTGTCCTTTTCCTCGACTTCCGGTTTGAGTTTGGCCGCTTCGCGCTTTACGGCGTCCGGCCAGATATGCGGAATGTCGAAGCTACGCAAGGCGACGTCGATTTCCATGCCCGGCGCCATGTAGTTGCCGATCACTTCGACCACATCGCCCTGCGGCTGGAAGCGCTGAGTTGGCCAATGCGTGATCTTGATTTCGACGAACTGACCCGGCTTGGCTTCCATGGAGCGGCCAGGCGTCACCAGAACTTCCTGCTGAATCTTGGGGTTATCAGCCATGACGAAGCCGATGCCGCTCTCTTCCTGATAACGACCTACGATCGTCTCGTGAGCACGGCTGATGACCTCGACGATGGCGCCTTCGCGGCGGCCACGACGATCGAGCCCGGCAACTCGCGCCAGGCAGCGATCGCCATCGAAGACCAGACGCATCTGCGCTGGACTCAGAAACAGATCATCACTGCCATCGTCGGGAATCAAAAAACCGAAGCCGTCACGATGACCGCTGACGCGGCCACAAACCAGGTCCAGCTTATCCACCGGGGCATAGGTGCCACGCCGGGTATAGATCAGCTGCCCGTCTCGCTCCATCGCACGCAAACGGCGGCGTAGAGCCTCGATATCATCTTCGGAGGATAATCCGAACTCTTCCACCAGTTCCTCACGCGCCGCTGGCGAGCCGCGCTCACTCAGGTGCTGGAGAATCAGCTCGCGACTTGGAATGGGGTTTTCGTACTTTTCCGCTTCACGTGCGGCCTCGGGGTCGAGGGATTGCCAATCGGACATTAAGAGATGTCACCTTTCATTCATTTATAGAGGCAGAACGCCCTATATCTATTGAAGCGCGAAACGCATGCCGGCGGCACGTTTCGAGCGAATTATTTTTCCTGTGCGGGGCTTTACAAGGCATAACCTCGCCCGTATAGTTCGCGCCCACAATGTCTGGTAGACGTTGTAACACGGAAACGATGAAGTATCATCGTTTGCAGTGCCCAGGTGGCGGAATTGGTAGACGCACTAGGTTCAGGTCCTAGCGGTGGCAACACCGTGGAAGTTCGAGTCTTCTCCTGGGCACCATTTATTTGATGAAATTCTTGCGTTTCGCAAGCATCTCATAGACACGAGGCTGTCGACCTCGACCAGCAACCGACAAACAAAGTCGATGAGCAATTGTCGCAATGTGCCCAGGTGGCGGAATTGGTAGACGCACTAGGTTCAGGTCCTAGCGATGGCAACATCGTGGAAGTTCGAGTCTTCTCCTGGGCACCACTCTTCAGAAAAACCGAGCCACTGGCTCGGTTTTTTCGTTTCTGCCTGTCAATCGCTCAACCTTCCATAGCGAGCCTCAGGCCGGGCGCCAACCTAACGAAAAAGGCCGCCCGAAGGCGGCCTCCTCTGCTGTAGTCGATCAGGCGTATGGGTGGCGCAGCACAATCGTCTCGTTACGATCCGGACCGGTCGAAATGATATCGATCGGCGCCTCGACCAGCTCTTCTATACGTTTGATATAAGCACGAGCATTGGCCGGCAGCTCTTCCAGCGACTTCAAGCCAACCGTGGATTCAGACCAGCCCGGCAGCTCTTCATAGACTGGCTGCAGGCCTTGGTAGCTATCCGCATCAGTCGGCGCATCCACCAGCAGTTCACCGTTGCGATCCTTGTATGCGACGCAGATCCGAATGGTTTCCAACCCATCGAGCACATCTAGCTTGGTCAAGCAGATGCCCGACACACTGTTGATCTCGATGGCACGACGCAGAATCACCGCGTCAAACCAGCCGCAACGCCGTGCACGCCCGGTTGTAGAGCCGAACTCGTGACCACGCTCCGCCAGACGCGCTCCCACGTCATCGAACAGCTCAGTCGGAAACGGACCGGAGCCGACACGGGTCGTGTAGGCCTTGGTAATGCCGAGCACGTAGTCCAGGTACAGCGGACCGAAGCCAGAGCCTGTCGAGGCTCCACCGGCCGTGGTGCTGGAGCTGGTCACGTACGGATAGGTACCGTGGTCGATGTCGAGCAACGAACCCTGGGCGCCCTCGAACATGATACGCGCGCCCTGCTTGCGCAGCTCATGCAGACGAGCCGACACGTCGGTCATCATCGGCTTGAGTATTTCGGCGTAGCCCAGTGCCTCATCCAGCGTCTTCTGGAAATCGACGGGCTCGACCTTGTAGAAGTTCTGCAGGATGAAGTTGTGATATTCGAGCAGCTCACGCAGCTTCACTGCAAAGCGCTCGGGGTTGAATAGATCACCGATACGCAACCCGCGACGAGCCACCTTGTCCTCGTACGCAGGACCGATGCCACGGCCCGTGGTGCCGATCTTGCCTTCGGAACGCGAGGCTTCGCGCGCCTGATCCAGCGCCACGTGATACGGCAGGATCAGCGTACAGGCAGGACTGATACGCAGACGCTCACGCACCGGTACGCCCTTTTCTTCCAGCTTGGTAATCTCACGCATCAACGCATCCGGCGCGACGACCACACCGTTGCCGATCAGACATTGAACGTTTTCACGCAAGATGCCCGAAGGAATAAGATGCAAAACGGTTTTTTCACCATCGATGACCAGGGTATGACCGGCATTGTGGCCGCCCTGGAAACGAACCACGGCTGCTGCCTGGTCGGTCAGCAGATCGACGATCTTGCCCTTGCCCTCATCACCCCACTGGGTGCCCAGGACCACGACATTCTTACCCATAAACCTTGTCCTCTTGGCGAAGCATGCCGGTTACGACCGGCGAAAAAATCTGGAAACCTGCCTGGCGCATTTGCGCAGCCCACATCAGCGAGCCAGCGGCGTTATCGTCCAGGAACCTTCTTGCAACAGTAGCTGCCGGTCGCAACCAACGCTTATGGCCGCGTCACCCTGCTGACCATCGAGGGCCTGCACCACGCGCTCACCCTGCTCGCGCAGACGGCAGATTGTCTGCCATAACGCAGGGTCGGCGCTGTGGGGTGCCCATATACCCACGACGGGAGTCATGAGCTCGGCGTTACCTAGACTGACCAAGGTCTTCAAATCCGTCGAAAAGCCAGTCGCAGGACGTGCCCGCCCGAAGTCCGCGCCAATATCATCATAACGACCGCCCTGAGCGATCGACTGTCCGACACCCGGTACGAACACCGCAAACACCACTCCGGTGTGATAGTGATAGCCCCGAAGCTCACCCAGATCGAAATACAGCGGGAGAGCCGGATACCGCAACGCAAGCTGGTCGGCGATCTGAACGAGACCCTCGAGCGCTTCGCGCACCACGGCTGGCGCACCAGCCAGAGCAGCACGCGCAGCATCCAATGTCTCACGCCCGCCACAGAGTCGCGCAAGCGCGCGCAGCATGCTCGCGAGCGCCGGCTCTACATCGGCCGTCAGCGCCGCGATCTCGTCCATCGCCTTGCGCTGTAGCGCATCGAACAGGCGCTGCTCGACATCCCCAGACAAGCCCGCCGCACGCGCCAGCCCGCGATAGATGCCTACGTGCCCCAGGTCCATATGCACATCAGGCACATCGGCGAGCCCAAGGGTTTCCAGCATCAAGCTGATCACCTCGAGATCACTGGAGGTGCTGCTGTCACCGTAAAGCTCGGCGCCCAGCTGGATCGGGCTACGGGAAGTAGCGAGCGCTTGCGGCTTGGCGTGCAGCACGCTGCCGGCGTAGCACAGGCGGCTGGGACCTTCGCGGCGCAAAGTGTGCGCATCCACACGCGCCACCTGCGGTGTGATGTCGGCGCGCAAACCCATTTGTCGGCCCGACAACGGATCGATGACCTTGAACGTCTTGAGATCAAGATCCTGCCCCGCGCCGGTAAGCAGTGACTCGAGAAACTCCACATGTGGAGTGATGACCAACTCGTAGCCCCAGCGCTGGAACAGATCCAGCACGCGACGTCGCGCGGTTTCGATACGCGCCGCCTCGGGCGGCAGCACCTCTTCGATGCCATCTGGCAGGAGCCAGCGGTCTACCGTTGCCATTTCGCCAATCACCTCTCGATACGGCAAGCCTAGTCAAGCAGACGAACACCGGGGCTACAGCCTGAGCCGCCCATCGGTCGCGTGCGATTGTGTTCGAACCATGGCGACAGCGCCACGCCCCGCAAGGGGATTAGCATGGCTAACCATGCAAGGGTCCGTCTGCCTTCCACTGGGGCGCAGACGCAAAAAAGCCGGGTTCTCCCCGGCTCGCGGATCATAACAATGTTTCGCCAACGGGTCACCCGGTGGACGATATCGTCCTACCGGGGACCTCAGGATCACTGGGCCGTCGAGGATTCCAGGTAGCGGAAAAAATCACTCTGTGGATCCAGTACCAGCACGTCTTCCTTGTTGGCGAAGCTTTCGCGATAGGCCTGCAGACTGCGATGGAAGGAGTAGAACTCCCGATCCTGGCCATACGCCGCGGCATAAATGGCTGCCGCCTGCGCATCACCATCACCGCGCAGCTCCTCGGCCTCGCGGAACGCCTCGGCCAGCAGAACGCGACGCTGACGATCAGCATCAGCGCGAATGCCTTCAGCCAGCTCCTTACCTTTGGCCCGATGCTCGCGCGCTTCACGCTCACGCTCGGAGCTCATGCGCTCGAACACGCTGCGATTCACTTCGCGAGGAAGATCGATGCCCTTGACGCGAACATCCACCACTTCGATACCAAGCTCTTGCTGAGCCGCACGATTCAAGCTGTTGGTCACCAGACTCATCAGCTCATCGCGCTGCCCCGACACCGACTCGTGCAGGGTTCGCTTACCGAACTGGTCTCGCAACGCAGCCTCTAGTCGCCGCGCCAGTCGCTCATCGGCGATCTGCTTCATACCGGACGTTGCGGTATAGAAGCGCTCGGCATCATCCACACGCCACTTGGCGTAGGAGTCGACCATCAACGCTTTCTTTTCCAGCGTCAGGAAGCGCGCCGTACTGGTATCGAGCGTCATCAGGCGCGCGTCGAACTTGCGCACGCTGTTCACGTACGGGATCTTCAAGTGCAGCCCTGGCTTAACATCGGGCTCGACGATACGACCGAAGCGCAACATCACCGCACGCTCAGTTTGGGAGACGATGTAAAAGCTGTTCCACAGCACGATCGCCAGCACCACACCCACAATCAGGGCGGTCAGGGATTTATTGCTCATTAGCGGACCTCCCTTGTACGCACTTCACGCGGATCCAGCTCCGGAGGCAGTCGTGTGGTTTGAGTCGAAGCGCCCGAAGAGGATGTCGCAGCAGAACGCTCGGAAGAAGCGCCACGGCTGTTGATCATCTTATCCAGCGGCAGATAGAGCAGATTGTTCTGGCCCTTCTCACCAGTTACGAGAACCTTGCTGGTATTGCTCATGAGCTCTTGCATGGTTTCCAAGTAGAGGCGTTCACGCGTGACGTCCGGGGCCTTGCGGTATTCGGCAACCAGTTTGGAGAAGCGATCCGCCTCACCCTGAGCACGTGAGATCACCGCATCGCGGTAGCCACTGGCCTCTTCCAGCATGCGCTGAGCCTGGCCGCGCGCTTCAGGGATGACGCCGTTGGCATAGGACTCGGCCTGATTCTTCTCGCGCTGCTCGTCTTCACGCGCACGGATCACATCATCGAATGCTTCCTGCACTTCACGCGGTGCCGCCGCGCTTTGGAGGTTGACCTGCGTGACGATGATGCCGGTGCCGTAGTTATCGAGGAAGCGCTGCAGGCGTTCCTTCACCTCACCCGCCATGGCCTCACGACCCTCGGTCAGCACCTGATCCATGGCCGTCGAGCCCACCACGTGGCGCACGGCACTGTCGGTCGCGTGCTGCAAAGAGGCCTCCGGATCTTCAACGTTGAGCACAAAGGCCTGCAGGTCGCTGATCTTGTACTGCACGGTCAGTGGCACTTCGATGATGTTCTCATCTTCGGTGAGCATCTGCCCCTGCTTGCTGTAGGAGCGCTCACGGGTGACATTGGCCTGGAACTTACGATCGAACGGCGGGAAATAGATGTTCAAACCCGGCCCTACGGTTTCGTGATACTTACCGAAGCGCAATACCACAGCTTGCTCCTGCTCATCGACGATATAGATCGCGTTGAACAGCCAGACGGCGAGCAGCAGCACCAGACCGACCCAGACCAGCCCGAACCCGCCACGCCGCCCGGCACCGCCACCTGAGGAACCGCCGCTACGCTTCTTGCCACCGAACATGCCATTGAGGCTGTCCTGTAATTTACGGAAAGCTTCATCCAGGTCCGGCGGACCTTTCTGATCGCCACCGCCGCGACGACCACCGCCACCGCTACCCCAGGGATCCTGGTTGTTCGAGTTGCCACCCGGCTCATTCCAAGCCATAGCGCTCTCCATTCAAATAAAGCTAAAGACGCGCCAAACGGCACGCCCGCCAATGCTACCGAAAGCCCGGAACGAACGGCTCAAAAGCCCCCCGAGCTTTATTGCAAAGTGTGTTGTTCGAAGAACTGCTCCACCTCGAGGCCTGCTCGGCTTATCAGGCGGTGCAGCTCGACTCGCTGTAGTCGTACGTCAAGCAGGCTGCCACCCTCGTCGTCATGGGACTCGGACTGCACCGCTCCCAAGTCGAACAATTGCGCTCGCAGCCGCCCAAGGTGCTGCGGAAGTCGAAGCGTGCCCACGAATAAATCATTGCCGAGCAATTCGGCGACGGCTTGCTTCAGCAGATCGAGGCCCAGCCCCTTCTGTGCCGACACCCAGACCCGCTGCGGCACACCGTCAGCGTTGCGTTGGATCTGCGGCTCGATACCTTCCAGCAGATCCACCTTGTTGTAGACCTCCAAAATCGGCAGCTCATTTGCGCCGATCTCGGTCAGCACCGCCAGCACCTGCTCGATCTGCTGATCGCGCTCGGGCTCATGCGCATCGATGACATGCAGCAGCAGATCAGCATTGCTCGACTCTTCGAGTGTGGCCCGGAAGGATTCGACCAGTTTGTGCGGCAGGTGGCGAATGAAGCCCACCGTATCGGCAAGCACTACCGGCCCCAGGTCGCCCAGCTCCAGACGACGCAAGGTCGGATCGAGCGTGGCGAACAACTGGTTGGCAGCGTAGACGTCGGATTCGGTCAACGCATTGAACAACGTAGACTTGCCGGCGTTGGTATAGCCCACCAGGGATATCAGCGGAATATCCGCACGGCGGCGCCCCCGGCGAGCCTGCTCACGCTGGCCACGTACCTTTTCCAGGCGCTGTTTGATCTGACGGATACGCACGCGCAACAGGCGACGGTCTGTTTCCAACTGGGTCTCGCCCGGGCCACGCAGACCGATACCACCCTTCTGCCGTTCAAGGTGAGTCCAACCACGTACCAGGCGCGTGCTCATATGTTCCAGCTGAGCCAACTCGACCTGCAGCTTACCTTCGTGCGTCCGTGCACGCTGGGCAAAGATATCCAGAATCAAACCGGTTCGATCGAGCACGCGGCACTCGAGCGCACGTTCGAGATTGCGCTCCTGACTGGGTGTCAGAATGTGATTAAAGATGACCAACTCGACCTCGCCATCCTTGACGAGATCGTGCAACTCCTCGACCTTGCCGCTACCGATCAAAAACTTGGCGGAAGGTTGATGCCTGGCCACATTGACGAAACCGACAGTTTCGGCGCCCGCTGAGCGTGCCAGCTCCCGAAACTCCTGAGGGTCTTCACGCGCCGCTGGATCCTGACCATCCAGATGAACCAGGATAGCCCGCTCACCACCATCGGGACGTTCGAAGAACAATGAAGGCCCCCTTTAGTCGTTACCCGACTCTGACTGCTCCGCATCGCCGGCTGCAGGCAGGCGCACCGGACGGCCAGGAACGACGGTCGAGATAGCGTGCTTGTAGACCATCTGACTAACGGTGTTCTTCAAGAGGATAACGAATTGGTCGAATGACTCGATCTGACCCTGGAGCTTGATGCCATTGACCAGGTAGATGGAAACCGGAACGCGTTCCTTACGCAAAGTGTTCAGGTAAGGGTCTTGTAGCGAATGCCCTTTTGACATGTGCCGCACTCCTTAAAGGATCTTTTCATTAATTTTTAGAATCAAACACGGCCGATCAGTGATTTGAGAATAGCCGGTCGAATTGCAGTGTCAGCTCAATATGGTGAGCGTCTTCAAGTATTTCAATGCTCGCGGCAGATTGTCGCAGGCCGAACTTTCCAACCAGTGAACCCCCTCCCACCCCCGCAACCAAGTCAATTGACGCTTAGCCAGTTGCCGGGTGGCGATGACGCCGCGCTGAACCATTTCCTCTCGCGAATAGGCACCGTCCAGATAACTCCAGACCTGACGATAGCCTACGGCGCGCATGGAAGGCAGTTCGGGATGCAGATCGCCACGCCTACGAAGGGTTTCGACCTCCTCGACAAAGCCCTGTTCAACCATCGCCACGAAGCGTTGTTCGATACGCTCGTGCAAGACCTGTCGCTGCGCGGGCGCAACGGACAACTGCGCGACAGTATAAGGCAAGACGCAGCCGTCTGGCGTGCCTGCTCCAGCTTTTTGCAACCTTTGTCGGGCACGGTGCTCACTCATGTTGATACCGCTGACTCGGTAGACCTCAAGCGCCCTGATCAGACGCTGAGGGTCGTTGGGATGAATCCGCGCCGCAGACTCCGGGTCGACTTCTGCCAACTGCCGATGAAGCGCCGCCAGCCCCTCGGCCTCCGCCTGCGCTTCCAGCTCGGCGCGCACCGATGCGTCGGCAGCGGGCATATCGGCGAGGCCTTCGCTCAACGCCTTGAAATACAGCATGGTGCCGCCAACCAGCAGCGGGATACGCCCTGCCGCGGTACTTTCCGCCATCGCGGCCAGTGCGTCACCGACAAAATCGGCCGCCGAGTAGCTCTGCGCCGGATCACGAATGTCGATCAACCGGTGGGGAAACGCCTGCAGCAGCTCTGTCGAGGGCTTGGCGGTGCCGATATCCATGCCCCTATATACCAGCGCCGAATCCACACTGATCAGATCACAGGGCAACTGTCTAGCAAGCTCCATTGCGAGATCGGTCTTGCCTGCGGCAGTGGGACCCATGAGGAAAATGGCGGGAGGCAGTTGGGACATCGAGAGCTCGAGAGGAAGGTGATTTGGCTACGCAACGCGCAACCGATGTAACCGCGAGGCTGGCGAATAGAACTTACCGCCCCCTGAGGAACAGCTTGTCCAGCTCACTCATACCCATCTGGGTCCAAGTCGGGCGACCATGATTGCACTGACCGCTGCGCTCGGTCTGCTCCATATCGCGCAACAGACCATTCATCTCCGGCAGGGTAAGGCGCCGGTTGGCTCGAACCGCCCCGTGGCAGGCCATGGTGCCCAGCAACTCGTTGAGATGCGCCTGAATGCGGTCACTGGTGCCGTATTCCAGCAGATCAGCGAGCACATCCTGAACCAGTCGCGTCGCTTCGGCTTGCTTGAGCAACGAAGGGATCTGGCGAATCGCCAGGCTTTCCGGCCCCAGTCGCTGCAGCTCGAAACCGAGCATCTTAAACCAGTGAGCGTGCTCCTCGGCACAGTCAGCCTCTCGCTGGGCAACTGCGATCGACTCGGGCACCAATAATGGTTGCCCTCGCAAACCCTCACTGGCCATCGCGGTTTTCAGCCGCTCATACATGATCCGCTCGTGAGCGGCGTGCATATCCACCAGCACCAGCCCCTGCGCATTCTCCGCCAGAATGTAGATGCCCTTGAGCTGGGCCAGCGCATAGCCCAACGGCGGAATATCGTGCTGACTCTCCGGCAACGCCGCCGGACCGACTTCGGCCAGTGGCGAAAAGAACTCCCGATAGGCGCCCTGAGCTTCGGCAACATTCCCCACCGGCATTGGCCGGGGTGACTGATAGCCGGCACCGGCCCCTCGCCAAGCTGGCTGTTCGCCCTGCGGCTGCTCGAGCACGCTGGCGGCGAGACTCATTTCGTTCTGCCCGGCGAATTCCCCGGCGGCCAGACCGCTGACCTGGGCGACCGGCGCAGCGCTGGTCGGCGCAGCGAGCTGATCTTCCGGACGCACATCACCGAGCGCGCGGTGCAAAGTGCCGTACAGGAAGTCGTGCACCATGCGGTTATCGCGGAAACGCACCTCGTGTTTAGTCGGGTGGACATTGACATCCACCACTGCCGGATCGACATCGAGAAACAGCACGAAGGTTGGATGACGACCATTGAACAACACGTCGCGGTACGCCTGCCGCACGGCATGGGCGACCAGCTTGTCACGGACCATGCGTCCGTTGACGTAGAAATACTGCAGATCCGCCTGGCTGCGCGAAAATGTCGGCAAACCGACCCAGCCCCAAAGATGCAAGCCGTTGCGCTCGATTTCCACGGGCAGCGCCTGCTCGAGAAAGGCTGGACCGCACACCGACGCCACACGCCGTGCCCGCGATGCGGCATCGCAGGCCTGATGCAGCGCAAGCACCACCTTGCCGTTGTGGCGCAAATGGAAGGCCACGTCGAAGCGCGCCAAAGCCAGTCGCTTGATCACTTCCTGCAAATGGTCGAACTCGGTCTTCTCGGTGCGCAGGAACTTGCGGCGGGCCGGCGTATTGAAGAACAGGTCGCGCACTTCGACGGACGTACCAACCGGATGCGCCGCTGGCTGGACACGAGCTTCCATGTCGCGACCTTCGGTTTCGACCTGCCAGGCCTCGGCGGCGTCAGCGGTACGAGACGTGAGCGTCAAACGCGACACCGAACTGATCGACGCCAGCGCCTCGCCCCGGAAGCCCAGGCTCATCACCCGCTCCAAGTCTTCAAGATCGCGAATCTTGCTGGTCGCATGCCGGGCCAGCGCCAGCGGCAAGTCGTCGGCGGGAATCCCACAGCCATCGTCACGCACGCGAAGCAATTTCACCCCGCCTTGTTCGACATCCACCTCGATACGTGAGGCGCCCGAATCGAGGCTGTTTTCCAGCAGTTCCTTGATAACCGAAGCGGGTCGCTCAACCACTTCCCCCGCCGCAATCTGATTCGCCAGCCGCGGATTGAGCAACTGGATACGCGCCGCCTCGGTCATGGCTGGGCCGCCAGGGTGGTGGCTGGAATCGTCAGAGTCTGACCGATTTTGATCACGTCGCTCTTCAGGCTGTTGGCACTGCGCAGCGCCGACAGGCTGATCTGATAGCGCTCGGCAAGCAGCGCCAGGCTTTCACCGGAGCGAACCACGTGTTCGCGAGGCGCACTGGCGATCTTGCCTGAGTCCCGCATCCAGGCGATGTAGGTTCCGGGGGGCGGGTTTTCCTGGAAGAACTGCCGCACACCACTGCGAATCGAGCGTGCCAGCGATTGTTGATGGGCGGAGGTTTGCAGTTTGCGCGCTTCGGACGGGTTGGAGATGAAGCCGGTTTCCACCAGGATTGAAGGAATGTCCGGAGATTTCAGCACCATGAATCCAGCCTGCTCCACTCGGCTTTTGTGCAACGGCGTGATACGTCCCATATTGCTCAAGACCTTTTGCCCAATGTTGAGGCTGGATGAGAGCGAGGCCGTCATCGATAGATCCAGCAGCACGCCAGCGAGCATCTGATCCTTGTCTCCCAAGCTGACATTACCGGCGCCGCCAATCAGATCCGAACGGTTTTCGCTGTCAGCTAGCCAACGTGCGGTTTCCGAGGTAGCGCCTCGATCCGACAGGGCGAACACCGAGGCACCATAGGCGGACGAACGAGGCGCCGCATCGGCGTGTATCGAGACGAACAGATCGGCGCCCTTCTTGCGGGCAATCTCGGTGCGTTTGCGCAGCGGAATGAAGTAGTCCCCCGTGCGTACCAGTTCGGCGCGGAAGCCCTTTTCGGCGTTGATCTGGCGTTGCAACTCCTTGGAAATCTGCAGCACCACGTTCTTCTCGTAGATCTTACCCGGGCCGATCGCCCCTGGATCCTCGCCGCCATGGCCGGCATCGATAGCGATCACGATGTCACGCTTGCTGCTTGGCAGCGACGGCAAACTGAGCGACGGCAAGGTTGGTGATACGGGCGCGGCGGGTGTGCTCGGCGTGGTCGTCGCCGGCACGTCTGCGGTTGCGGACGGGTCGGCGCCCTCATCGTACAGATCGACTACGAGCCGATGACCGTACTGCTGATTCGGGGTCAGGGTAAAACTCTTGGGCGTCACCTGAGCAGAGAGGTCGATAACCACCCGCAACGTATCGGCATCGTACTTGGCCGCACGCAGCCCGGAGATGGGCGTTTTTTCCAGTGGCAACTGCTCGAACGGCTTGGGCAGATTACCGCCATCGACGTCGATCACAATGCGATCCGGCGCCGTCAGGGTGAACACGCTGTGCTTTACCGGACCGGAGAGATCGAATACCAGACGCGTATTATCCGGCGCCCGCCACAAACGCACGCTCTGCACGTCGGAAGCAGCCAGGGCCTGCACGGCCGCGAGCATCAATGCCAAACCACTTACCAGCGCGCGCATGCGCATACCCAACCCCATGTTATTCATTGATTACCGATGGTCAGGACAGAACACCAGCCAACTCCACGTTCGCCTCGCGGCGTCAGACGCAGCGAGCGGCCAGCGCCTTGGGGCGTAATGGTAATGTCCAGGTCGGCCTTTGGCAAAATGCCGGCGCCACGTTCTGGCCACTCTACCAGGCACAATGCGTCCCCTTCGAAATAGTCGCGAATGCCCAGAAACTCCAGTTCTTCCGGATCGACGAGCCGGTACAGGTCGAAGTGAAAGACGCGTGCGGCCGGCGTTTCGTAAGGTTCGACCAAGGTAAAGGTCGGGCTTTTGACCTTGCCCTCATGTCCGAAACCGCGAATCAGCCCGCGCGACAACGTCGTCTTGCCTGCGCCGAGATCACCATGCAGATAGATCACGCCCCGACCATCGGTCGCCCGGGCGATGGTCGCACCCAGCGCCAGCATCTCCGCTTCGTCGGCTGCAAATAGCGTCACATCCGGCATGGCGATTGTTCCTCGAGCAGCTGGCGAATGGCTGGGATCATATCGACGGCGGCCAATCCACGGCCTTGCTCGCCGGCGCGCTCACCGGCCACGGCATGCAGCCACACGGCCAGACAGGCTGCATCGAACGGCCTAAGGCCTTGCGCCAGTAGGGCGCCCGCGACGCCCGCCAGAACGTCGCCCAGCCCCGCACTGGCCATGGCCGGATGGCCGCGATCACATAGCGCCAAACGTCCATCAGGTCCTGCGATCAGCGTACCTGCGCCTTTGAGCAGTACGCTACAACTGTAGCGCTTTGCCAGTGCTTGGGTTGCCGCGGGACGATCGGCCTGGACCTGTGCGACCGTCATGCCCAACAACCGTGCGGCCTCGCCTGGGTGCGGCGTCAGCAGGCAATCACTCGGCAACTCGACCGCGCCGGTCGCCAGCAGGTTCAGCGCATCGGCGTCCCACACTTGAGGCATGCGGCACTGCGGAGCCAGCGACAGCAAACTGCGCCCCCACGGCGCTTGCCCCAGGCCTGGCCCGATGACCAGCACATCGGCGCGTCCGGTCAGCCCCGTCAGCGCATAGGTGGATTCGACACCACTGCACATGATCTCCGGGCGCCGCACCAGCGAGGCGGTGACATGCTCCGGCCGCGTTGCCAGGGTCACCATGCCGGCCCCGCAGCGCAGTGCCGCTTCGGCTGTCAGCAAGGCAGCACCGCCCGTGCCAAGGTCACCGCCAATGACCAGTACCTGACCGAAGCTCCCTTTATGAGCGGTCGGGGAACGGGGCGCGAGCTTGGGCAGGACCGCTTCGGACAAACGCACGGCGGCGTACGCACTCTGCTCGACCACCTGCGCGTCGCCTTGTAGGTCATCGAAGACCAGCGCGCCGATCCGATCCGGCCCCTCTCCAGTGAACAGCCCGAGCTTGAGCCCGATGAATGTCACAGTCAGCTCGGCACGCACCACCTCGCCGAGCAGGCGCCCGGTGTCGGCACACAGCCCCGATGGCAAATCGACTGCAAGGATCGCTAGCTCACTTTCGTTCATGGCGCGAATGGCGCTGGCGTACGGTTCGCGCACCTCGCCGGTAATCCCTGTGCCGAGCAGCGCATCGACCAGCACACCGCGCAGCTCGGCGCCAGACGACCAGGGGGTCACCCGCACGCCGGCTGCCTGTGCTTCATTGAAGGCGCTGGCAGCATCGCCCTGCAGCTGGAGGGGATCACCCACTGCGATGACCTGAACCTCACGACCGGCGCGCTGCGCCAGCGCTGCGATCAGGTACCCGTCTCCAGCGTTATTGCCGCGCCCAGCCAGCACGGTGATTTCGGCGCTATCCGGCCAACGCCAGCGCAAGGCACGCCAGGCTGCGTGGGCGGCGCGCTGCATCAGTTCGAAACCGGGCGTCCCGGCGGCGATCAGCCGAGCGTCGAGTTCGCGTACCTGCGCGACCGAGTAAAGACGGTTGGGGAGTGTATCGGTGGTCTGGGACATGAATCACCCGAGCGAATATCTGGCAGAATTATACGCATGCGCCTGCCTGGCCGCCCGCAGCGCGTCGACGGCGGACAACAATGGATGTCACCACCTCAGAGCGCACAGCGCGGCAGCTGTAACAGCCACCGCACCGAAACGAACATCAGTTGCCCATCACACGCCGTAACGCCCGACAACCGAAGCCATGTCCAGCACCACTCTCGACCCCGTCGCACTTGCCGACTCCATCAAGGAGTGGGGACGCGAGCTCGGCTTTCAGCAGGTTGGCATCACCGGTGTCGACCTGGGCGAGCATGAAGCGCACCTGGAGCGCTGGCTGGCAGCCGGCTACCACGGCGAGATGGATTATATGGCTGCCCACGGCAGCAAACGTTCCCACCCGGAGCAGCTGGTGCCGGGCACGCTGCGAGTCGTGTCGTTACGCATGGATTACCTGCCGGGCGACACGCGCATGGCCGCGCAACTGGCGCATCCCGAGAAGGCCTACGTCTCGCGTTACGCATTAGGGCGCGACTACCACAAGCTGATCCGCAAGCGCCTGCAGCAGCTGGCCGAGCGCATTCAGCAAGTCATAGGTCCCTTCGGCTTCCGCGCCTTCGTCGACAGCGCGCCAGTGCTGGAAAAAGCCGTGGCGCAGCAGGCCGGCCTCGGCTGGATCGGCAAGAACACCCTGGTGCTCAACCGCAAGGCTGGAAGCTGGTTCTTCCTCGGCGAACTCTTCGTAGACATCGATTTGCCGGTTGACGAGCCCAGTGCGCGCGACCACTGCGGCAGCTGCCACGCCTGCTTGGACATTTGCCCGACCGAGGCCTTCGTCGGGGAACGTATGCTGGACGCGCGACGCTGCATTTCCTACCTCACCATCGAGCTGAAAGGCCCGATACCGGTCGAGCTGCGGCCGAAGATCGGCAACCGGGTGTTCGGCTGCGACGACTGCCAGATCGTCTGCCCCTGGAATCGCTTCGCCAAACCAACTGAGCAGACCGACTTCCAGCCCCGCCACAGCCTCGACAATGCCGAACTGGCGGCGCTGTTTCGCTGGACCGAAGCGGAATTTCTCAGCCGTACCGAAGGCTCGCCGCTGCGGCGGACGGGTTACCAGAACTGGTTGCGCAATCTGGCCGTCGGGTTGGGCAACGCCCCCTCGAGCATTCCCGTGCTTGAAGCGCTGCAGGCTCGCCGCGAGGACCCATCTGAACTGGTGCGCGAACACGTCGAGTGGGCACTGGCGCAACACGGAGCCCGCCAGCACAGCTGATCAGATCATGTCTCAGAACTTGAAGATATATCGGTTTGCATATCGAAGACACCGTAATTGGTATTGGGAGGGAATAACTCCACTGTCTAGGCTTTAGCCGACGCAACGTCGCCCAACATCCAAACAGCCCTGGCGGCGTGCGCTCACGCAAAAAACAACAACAATGTCAGGTGAAGCCATGCAACCCAGATTGCTACTCAACGGAATTGCCCTGTCACTCATGATCAGTACATTCGGCGCCCAAGCGGCAGGTCTGTCCAACCAGCACGGCAGCTTCGGCAAGATGCCGGACGGCACGCCCATCGAAAAATACACCCTGAAAAACAGCCAAGGGGTGGAAGCGGTGGTGATCACCTACGGCGGCGTGCTGCAGTCATTGCTGATACCGGACAAGAACGGCAAGACCGACGACATCGTGCTCGGCTTCGATGATGTCGATGGCTACATCAAGAACGGCAACGTTTACTTCGGCGCGACTATCGGGCGCTTTGGCAACCGCATCGCGGATGGCCGCTTCGAACTCGACGGCAAGACCTACCAGATCCCGCAGAACGACGGCAGCAACGCCCTGCATGGCGGGCCGGAGGGTTTCGACAAACGGGTCTGGAAGGCCAGGCCCGCCGACGAGGACGGCTGGGTCGGTGTCGAGCTGAGCTACGTGTCGCCCGATGGCGAGATGGGCTTTCCAGGCACAATGACCACCCATGTGACCTACAGCCTCAACGAAGACAACGAGCTGCGCATTCAGTACCGCGCCACCACCGACAAACCCACCGTGCTCAACCTGACCAACCACAGCTACTTCAACCTCGCCGGCGCTGGCAGCCCGAGCGTGCTGGATCAGGTCGCGACGCTGCACGCCTCGCGCTATACACCGGTCACCGAGAAACTCATCCCCACCGGCGAGCTGGCCGAGGTGAAGGGCACACCGATGGATTTCCTCCAGCCGACCCGCTTTGGCGAACACATAAAGGATGATCACGAGCAATTGAAGTTCGCCGAGGCCAAGGCCGGCGGCTTCGATTTCAACTGGGTGCTGGATACCGATGGCGACCTCAGCAAGCTGGCTACCGAAGTGCACGACCCCGAGTCCGGACGGCGGCTGTTGATGTACACCACCGAGCCCGGTGTGCAGCTCTATACCGGCAATTTCCTCGACGGCAGCATCAAGGGCAAAGGCGGCAAGACCTACTCGCACTGGAGCGCTTTCACACTGGAAACGCAGCACTACCCGGACTCGCCCAATCAACCAGACTTCCCGAGCACTCGCCTCGACCCGGGCGAGACCTACACCCAGACCACGATCTACAAATTTCCCAAGCCCTGATGCAGAAGGCCCCGCAAGGGGCCTTCAGGCTGTAACGAGCCTCGCGGTTGGCGAGGTCGCTTTTTTAGCAGCCGCTTTGCTTGCAGCACGGTTGGTTTCATAGACCGTTGTGGATCCGAACCAGCGTTCGCCGCGGGGCGCGCCTCCTACAGCGGTTCGGTGCGCGCTGGCCGCTTTTGTGGGAGGCCCGCCTCGGGGCGAAGCTTTTGGCTCTTGCTGCAGCTACGGGCCGTGAGGCCTGCCGTGCGCCTGACTACAACCATGTCGCCGCCCTACCACTCGGCCACACTGCCATCGGCGTGACGCCAGATCGGGTTGCGCCAACGATGGCCGATACGCGCCTGTTCCCGCACGTAATCCTCATTGATCTCGATGCCCAGCCCCGGCCCATTCGGTATCGCGACGAAGCCATCCTCGTACTCGAACACCTCCCGGTTGCTGATGTAGTCGAGCAGGTCGTTGCCCTGGTTGTAATGGATGCCCAGGCTCTGCTCCTGAATGAAGGCGTTGTAGCAGACGCCGTCCAACTGCAGGCACGCCGCCAGCGCAATCGGTCCGAGCGGGCAATGCAGCGCCAGCGCGACGTCGTAGGCCTCGGCCATGCTGGCGATCTTGCGCGTCTCGGTGATGCCGCCGGCATGAGAGGTGTCCGGCTGAATGATGTCGACGTAACCGTCGGCGAGGATGCGTTTGAAATCCCAGCGCGAATACAACCGTTCTCCCAGCGCGATGGGCGCACAGGACAGCGGCGCCAGCTCTTTGAGCGCCTCATAGTTATCGCTGAGCACCGGCTCCTCGATGAACATCGGCCGATACGCCTCGAGCTCCTTGATCAGGATCTTCGCCATGGGCTTGTGCACGCGGCCGTGAAAATCCACGCCAATACCGATATTTCTGCCCACCGCATCCCGTACGGCAGCCATGTTCGCCAACACCGCATCGACCTTGGCATGGCTGTCGACGAACTGCAGCTCCTCGCTGGCGTTCATCTTCACTGCACTGAAGCCACGCGCCACTGCAGCGCGGGCGGCGTTGGCGGTATCCGCCGGGCGATCACCGCCAATCCAGGAG
The DNA here is from genome assembly GCF_022355455.1 of Pseudomonas sp. KSR10. Lineage (NCBI taxonomy): Bacteria > Pseudomonadati > Pseudomonadota > Gammaproteobacteria > Pseudomonadales > Pseudomonadaceae > Pseudomonas > Pseudomonas sp. KSR10. The sequence goes on from NZ_JAKOEN010000019.1 coordinate 653,791, forward strand.
TACACCCGGATACGCTCGCGCACCCGCCCACCGAGCAAGTCGCTGACCGAGACACCCAACGCCTTGCCCTTGATGTCCCACAGCGCCTGATCGATACCGGCAATGGCGCTCATCAGAATGGGCCCGCCCCGGTAGAAGCCGCCACGGTACATCACCGTCCAGAGGTCTTCGACGTTGCGCGGATCGCGCCCCACCAGGTAGTCGGCCAGCTCATCCACTGCCGCGGCGACGCTGTGCGCGCGGCCTTCGACGACAGGCTCGCCCCAGCCGGTGACGCCTTCATCGGTTTCGATCTTGAGGAACAGCCAGCGTGGCGGCACAACCAGCGTGGTAAGGCGGGTAATTTTCATCGCAGCTCTCTCGCAGAAAGTGGTCAGGCCATCGCCGCGTGGCGGGCCAGCATGAAGGCGTGCGCCCGGCGACCCACCTCGTCGGCGGACAATCCCGGCGAATAAAGTGCCGAGCCAAGACCGAAGCCGGCCGCCCCGGCCCGCAGGTAAGGCGCCATGTTCTCCGGCGTGATGCCGCCCACCGGCAGCAGCGCCGTACCGGTCGGCAGCACGGCCAGCCAGGCTTTCATCGCGCCGATACCGACCTGCTCGGCGGGGAACAATTTGAGCGCGTCGGCACCCGCCGCCAGTGCCGCGAAGGCTTCGCTGGGCGTGGCAACGCCAGGTGCGAGATAAAGACCCGCGGCCTTAGCAGCGTGCAGCACCTGGGCGTCGCAATGCGGCATGACGATCAGCTGCCCGCCGGCTTCCTTCACCGCTTGCACCTGCTGCGTTGAAAGCACCGTACCGGCGCCAACCAGGCAATCGTCGGGCAAGGTCCGGCGCAGGATTTCGATGCTGCGCAGCGGCTGCGGCGAATTGAGCGGTACCTCGATGATCCTTATACCGACGGCATAGAGCGCGCTGCCGACCGACTCGGCCTCCTCGGGGCGCAGGCCACGGAGGATCGCGACCAGCCCGTTAATGGCAAGCGTGCGGTGGAACATCTGACTCTCCTGCAGTATCGGTGGCGACCAGGCCGGCGCCTGCGGCAATCTTCCAGAGCCCGGCGGCCGTGGCCTCGGGCGCGAAGCGCAACGACTCGAAGCCGCAATGCTCGAGCGCCCAAAGGTAGCGAGCACACAGGGTCGAATTGCCGATCAGGACGATGGACTGCGATGGCGGCACCTGCAGCATCGCGCTCATGGCGGCCAGCTCGTGCCCTATCAACAGCCCGGACAGGTAATCGGCCTGGGCTGCGCCGCTGAGCTCGCCGGTCAGCACCAGCGTGCGGCTGCTGAAAATCGTCGAAAGCGGGCCGGCCTGCCCTTCGCTCGACCTTGCGACGCGAAGGCCACGCTCGAAAGCCGCGGCATTGAAGCTGTCGCTGGTCACCGCGGTGCGCCCGAGAATCGTATGGCCCAGCAACGCCTGATAGACCTCGCCGGTCATGAAGGTCTGGAATCGGCTGAGCTGCCCACCTTCCACCGTGACCCATTTGCTGTGGCTACCCGGTAGGCCGATCAGCAATGGCGCAAGCTGACTGTCATCGCCATCGAGCAGGCCGAACACCTGGGTTTCTTCGCCACGCATCACGTTCGGCACGCCGCCGCGCTGAATCACGCCGGGCACCAACCATAGCGGCATTCCGTGCGAGCGCTCGATGGGCAGCAATGTCAGTTCATCGGCACGCAGCGGCGCTTCGATATAGCGGGCTTCACGCCAGCCCTGGGCGCTGCCAACCATGCCGCAGGCAATCATCGGGGCTTGGGGCGCGGCGCTCTGCCAGTCACCACACGCCTGCTCCAGTGCGCGCTCGAAGTCGGCCTCGCAGCCATCGAGCTGCATGACACCCAGTGGCAAGCCGCGCACTTCCAGCGTTTCGCCGGCCGCACCGAGCCGATAAGCGCGCAGCGAACTGGTGCCCCAATCCAGGGCGATCAGGTGTGTATCCACGGGATTTCTCCAGCGCGCCGACACGCGGCGCGATTGGGATCAGCGCTGCTTCAGCCGATCGATGATCACCGCCAGCAACAGAATCGTGCCGCGGATGACGTACTGGTAGAAGGTGTCGATATTCTTCAGGTTCATCGCGTTCTCGATAATCGCCAGAATCAGCACCCCGGCGATCACGTGGCGGATCATGCCGATGCCGCCGCTGAGCGAGACGCCCCCGAGTACGCAGGCTGAAATCACCGTCAGCTCGAAGCCCTGGCCGATCATCGGTTGCCCCGAGGTCATCCGCGACGCCAATACCACACCGGCCAGCGCGCCGATCAGGCCATGCACGGCAAAGATGATGATCTTGGTACGATCGACATGGACCCCAGCCAGCAGCGCCGCTTCCTGATTGCCGCCGATGGCCATGGTGTTGCGACCATAGGTGGTGTAGTTGAGCAGCCAACCGAAGAAGGCGAAGCAGACGACAGTGATCAGGATGGGCACCGGTACGCCGAACAGACTGCCATTGCCGAACAGGAAAAAGTCCTCCTGCATCACCCCCACGGCCTTGCCGTTGGAGAAGATATAGGCCAGCCCGCGCACGATCTGCATCGTCGCCAGCGTGGCGATCAAGGCATTGATGCGCAGCTTGGCGATCACGATGCCGTTGATCAGCCCGACCGCCAACCCCATCGCCAGCGCCGCCGAGACACCGAGGAACACACTCTCGGTATCGCGCATCACCACAGCCGCCACAACGCCGGCGCAGGCAATCACCGAGCCGACCGAGAGGTCGAAGTGCCCGGACGCCAGGCAGAACAGCATGGTGCAGGCGGCGATGCCCACGGTCGAGATCGCCAGCCCCAGGCCGCGCATGTTCAACGGCGAGAGAAAGTTATCGATGAAGATCGCCGACAACGCGAAGATGCCGAGCGCCGCCAACACCATGACCCAGTCGTCGAGGAAGCGGCGCATGTTGAGACCCTGCCGCGGCGCGGCCAGAGCGTTTTGTTGAGCAGACATAGAGCACCTCTTCATGGTTGTTCAGCCGCGCGAGCGCGGAAGTGCCAGTTGCAGCAGGCGGGATTCTTCAGCCTGGTCGCGGGTGACTTCACCGGTGATCGCGCCCTCGCTCATCACCAGGATGCGATCGGATATGCCGATGACTTCCATCAGGTCGCTGGAGACGACGATCACCGCGATACCGCTCGCCGCGAGGTCATGGATGATCTGGTAGATCTCGGCTTTGGCGCCGATGTCGATGCCGCGGGTGGGTTCGTCGAGCAGCAGCACCTTCATTGGCATCGACAGCCAGCGCCCGAGAATCACCTTCTGCTGGTTGCCGCCAGAGAGAAAAACGATCTGCTGGTCCGCCGACGGGGTCTTGATATTCAGGGCGCGGATCTGCCGGTCGGCGTTCTCGCGCTCCCAGCGGCCCTGCACCAGACAGCCGAGACGGGCGTTGCGGCCACGCGCACCGATGTTGATGTTCTCCGCCACGCTGCCCAGCGGCACGATGCCTTCCTTCTTGCGATCTTCGGGACAGAGCAGAATCCCCGAAGCGATGGCGTCGCGTGCCGACTTCAGTTGCAAGGGCTGGCCATCGAGCTGCACCGTACCGGCCTTGTGCGGGGCCAACCCGGCGAGAAGGCGCAGCAGTTCGGTACGCCCGGCACCGACCAGACCGAAGAAGCCGAGTACCTCGCCACGGCTGATCGAGAAACTCACCGGCTCCTGCAAACCGTGGCCGAGCAGCCCTTCGACGCGCAAGGCCTCGCCTTGCTGCTCGCGCGGGCGGTAGTTGTAGATGTCCTGGATATCGCGCCCGACCATGCAGGTCACCAGCGCGTCATGGGTCAGCTCGCTCATATCGTCGAAGGTGCAGACGAAGCGGCCGTCCTTGAACACCGTGACCGCGTCGCAGATACGGAAGATCTCTTCCATCCGGTGCGAGACGTAAAGCACCACTCGCCCCTCGTCCCGCAGCCGGCCGATGATCGTCATCAGCCGCTCGATTTCCCGCGCCGAGAGGCTGCTGGTCGGCTCGTCGAAGGCGATCACATGGGCGTTGCGCGACATCGCCTTGGCGATTTCCACCAGCTGACGCTGCCCCAGCGACAGGCTGCCCAGGCGTGCAGACGGATCGATCTCGTCAGCCAGTCCCTTGAGCAGTTCATGCGCCTGACGCAGCATCGCCCTCCGATTCACCAGCCCGAAGCGCGAAGGCATGTGCCCGAGCATCAGGTTTTCGGCCACGCTCATTTCCGGCACCAGATGCAGCTCCTGGTGGATCACCGCGACACCGCTGGCGATGCTTTCCCCGGCGGATCGAAATGCCAGTGTGCGCGCCCCGATCTGCAGATCACCGCTGCTCGGCTGATAGGCGCCGCCGAGAATTTTCAGCAGCGTCGACTTCCCGGCGCCGTTCTCACCCATCAGGGCGTGAACGGTGCCGGGCCGGGCTTCGAAGCTGATTTCCGACAGCGCACGCACGCCGGGGAAGTTCTTACCGATGCCGTTGAAACGCAGGCTGTCGCCCGAATTGACTTGTTGAAGCATGGAGCGTCTCCACCCTCGCCCGTTCGACTGGACGAGTTCGATACTGAAATCGACCTGAGATCAGGCCTCCCGCGAATGGACCGGCTTATTTCCAGAGACCGATCTTTTCCAGCTCTTCCTGGAAGTTCTCGCGGGTAATCAGGGTGACTTCGTCCATCGCGGTGTACTTGGGTGGTTCTTTGCCGGTGGTGACCCACTCGTACATCATCCGCGCGGTTTCATAGCCTTCGATGTGCGGGCTGGGCAGCATCGAGCCGTAGAAGCCACTGTTGTCCTTCTTCAGCTCACCGATGGCGTCGGTGCCGTTGATGCCGATGCCGATCACGTTCTCGGCGCTGAACCCCGCGCTTTCGGTGGCCCTTACGCCGCCCAGCACGGTGTTATCGTTCATGCCACCGATGATCAGGTGCTTCGCACCACGCGGCAGCTTCACCAGCGCCGAGGTCGTGGCGTTCATGCTGCCCGGCACGTCGAGGGTTTTCTGCGGGGTGTAGAAGATGTGGTCTTCGGGGAAGCCAGCCTTCTTCAACGCATCGACGGAACCGTCAGTACGCTTCTTGCCGGTGTCGAGTTCGTTGTAGGTGTTGATCACCGCATAAGTGTCGTTCCAGTCCCAGCCGCGCTTCTTGGCTTCTTCAGCCATGGCCGCGCCCTGCTTCTGGCCCACTTCAAAAGCGGCCATACCAAGATACGGCACCTCTTCCATGGGCTGGCCCTTGGCATCGACGAAGCGATCGTCGACAGCCATGACCTTGAGGTCGTTGAACTTGGATTTGGCAACGATGGCCGGGCCGAGCGCAACGTCGGGGGTGCAGATGACAAAGCCCTTAGCGCCATTGGCCGCCAGGCTGTCGATGGCGGCCAGCGTTTTCTCGCCATCCGGCACGGCGATTTTCAGCAGGGTGAACCCATGCTCCTTGGCGGCCTTCTCGGCGAAGGCCCACTCGGTCTGAAACCAGGGCTCTTCGGGTTGCTTGACCAGAAAGCCGATCTTGACCTCGTCTTCGGCCAGAGTCGCACCGGCGAAACTCATCGCGCCAACAGTCAGCGCGGCACAGCAAAGCGAACGGATTCCGAAAGACCGGAACATAGCTACCTCCATTGTTCTTATTGAATAGCTTTTTGTTGATTCGTCAGAGCTCATCCCCCTGACACGTCACCACCGGATGCCTTGCTGGCGGCTTGCCGCTGGGGGCACTGCCGGCCCCTTTGAAACGAACCCTTGTCAATCGTGGTAGAGCACCGAGCGTCCACCATCGATGGTGATGCAGGCGGCGTTGATGAAAGGCGCCTCGTCGGTGGCGAGGAACAGCGCGGTCATCGCCACCTCGATCGGCTGGCCGATGCGCCGCGGCGGATGCATGTCGAAGGCGCGCTGGCGCTCGGCGTGGGGGTCAGCGAAATCGTTCCAGTAATCGACGTTGAGCTGCGTCTCGATGTAGCCCGGCGCGATGGCGTTGACGCGGATGCCCTTGGGCGCATATTCGATGCCCAGTGCGCGAGTCAGCCCGAGCAGGCCGTGCTTGGCGACGGGGTATGGAAAGCAGCCGGGAATGATGTTGGTCGAGTGAACCGAGGCGATATTGATGATGTTGCCGATGCCGCGTTGCACCATATGTGGCAACGCCGCCTTGCAACCGAACCAGACGCCGTCCAGATCGATGGCGAAGCAACGCCGCCAGTCCTCTTCGGTCATTTCCAGCGGATCGCGAAATACGTTGACGCCTGCGCAATTGACCAGCACATCGACCTGGCCGTAGTGCTCGAGCGCCAGACCAACCAGCGCCTCCAGCTCCGCCGGCTGGGTGACGTCGGTCTTCAGGGCACGCACCTCACCGCCTCGCGCTCGCCAGCCAGCGGCGACCCGCTCGGCCTTCTCACCCTGGATATCACCGATCACGACCTTGGCCTGCTGCGCCTGGAAGCAGGCCACGATCGCCTCGCCGATGCCCTGAGCACCACCGGTGACGACCACGACCTTGCCTTTCAGGCGCTCGCCGCGTTGGGGTTCGGGTGTCGGTGGCAATGAAAGCGGTGAGGCCATGTGAACAACTCCTAAGCAGTTAAGTGGCCACAGTGCGGCCGGATAAACAGATCAACCGGCGAAACGTGTACAAGGCGTGCCGGTGATACCGACATCAGCCATCAGCACGGCGCCGTCCAGTTCAGTCGACGCCTCGCCCGTCCTGGCGGAGGTGACATACAAATGGGTCAGGTCGGGCCCGCCGAATACGCAGCTGGTGGGGTGACTGACGGGCAATTCGACGATGCGATCCAGGCAGCCATCCGGCGCGAAACGCAGCAGGCAATGACCACCCCAGCGTGCATTCCAGACGTAGCCCTCGGCATCCATGGCCGAGCCGTCGGGAACTCCACGCGGATGCGGGCCGGCCCAGGTGTCTCGGTCGATCAGCTGCCCGTCGTCAGCGACGCGGTGGCTGTACAGCGATTCGTCCAGCGTGTCGCCGCAGATGACGCGATCACCCGCCTCGTTCCACAGCAGCGTATTGACGATGCCCAGATCGCTGAGCAGCTGCGTGACCGAACCATCCGGATCGACTCGAAACAGACCACCGGAACGCCGGGTGATAGGCAGGTCGCCGCCATCCTCATCGATGTTGTTCTGCATGGTGCCGAGCCAGAGCCGCCCCTGGGCATCGCAGCGCGCTTCGTTGGCGCGGTTGCCGGGCGTACCGTCGGCGATGCAGAAGCGCTTGAGCGCAGACTCGTCGTCAGCGGCGTGGAGGTCGAGGCGGTAGACACCGCTGGCCAGCGTCACCAGCGCGTCGCCACGCCGGCAGGGAATGAACGTCGAGACCGGCTCGGCCAGCTGCCACTGGCGGTAGCCGTCCGGGCCCAGCCGGCAGACCAGTCGGCCGATGATATCGACCCAATAGAGCGTCTGCTGCCGGACATCCCAGAAAGGGCCCTCGGCCAGCAGGTAACGTTGTTGCGAGATGGGCAGCCATTGCATGGTCGCACTCCGCTTTCATTGTTTTTATGGCGCAGTCTGCTCGCCGCGTAATACGACCAGCTCGGGGTAATGACGTGAAATGGTCAGGGCCGCACGCTCGATCAGCGTCATGCACGCCCAGACCCCGCGCGCGCCATCGCGGCTGGCGATGGCGTCGGCAATTTCCTTGTGCAGCGGCAGGGTCAGGCCGAGTTCGTCAGGCACCGTCGATGACACTTCGAAGGACACCGCCAGCAAGGCGCCCAACGCGGGCACCATGCGTTCGATGAATTGATTGTGGCTGGCAGCAAGCACCGCCTCGTGGAAGAGCTTGTCGGCGCGGTTGTAGTCGTCCTTGTCGCCCAGGGAGGCGGCAAGCGACTGATAGGCAGCCTGGATTTCAGCAATCTGCTTCGGCGTCGCGCGTTCACATGCCCAGCGCACGGCGGTCGGTTCGATGGTTCGGCGCAGGTCGATCAGGTCCATCACGAAACTTTCCGGCAGGCCGTTCTCAGCCAACCAGCCTACGACCTGGACGTCGAACAGATTCCAGGAACGCACCGGCGTCACTCGTGTGCCCACCTTCGGCCCGACGTCGAGCATGCCCTTGGCCACCAGCGTCTTGATCGCCTCGCGGATCACGGTGCGGCTGACGCCCAGCTCTTCGCAGAGACCGGCTTCGACCTTGAGTGTCTCGCCAGGTTGAACCTTACCCGACGCGATCCAGGAACCCAGCCATTCCACCGTTGCGCTGTGATAGTTGTTCGACATGCGAGCCTCTGTGCGACTGCCCTTGGGTCTACTGAACCCTATCATCATATGATTGGCTGTCAAATGAAGTTGGCAACTCTCACATCGAAATCGCCCGAACGATTGAGCGGGCAAGCGGCCGGCGCCACGCCACGGAGTCAACCTGACGAAGCGACTACAGCTTTCATGGGCGGTTACAGGAAAGGCACCCTGTCGTGCCGAACGGCGGTTGTTGATTCCGCCAACCGTCGGATGACCCAGCAGGCCAGCCTTCTGATCATATGAATAGAGAATGTCGGGCGTCTGCGCGCCACGCTCGGGATTCGCGATCAGGCAACGCCTCATCGTCTTTCCTCGCTTTTATTGTTCTGGGTGCCGGCCACTCTAAGAAGCACCGCGAGCGCTGCCTAGTGACAGCTGCTGATCGTGCGATAACCAATACTTATCGGCAAACGAGCCTCGTCACGAGGGCAAGCGCATTGAACCGAGGGGTTAGAGACCGCCTTGTACGTTGATCCCCAGCCCAAGCGCGGCCGCGAGCGAGAGCGGCAGTAGCAGGGTGTCCAGCAAAACGCTGGCAGGCAGGTCGAGGGCCGCATATTTCGGCGCTTTGGCCCCGAAGCGGTCCAGCGGGCAGCAACCGCCGTTGAGGCTGTACCAGTCCAGCCGAGTGCCCGAATAGACGATGGGCGCGCCGGGCTTGGCGGCGTCGAGGGTGCGCACCGTGGCGCAACCGGAGAGCAGCAGGACGAGCGCCAGTGTGGCGCCGAGTCGTATGGCCGATCCCTTCATGTGCGCCTCCTCGGTGATTGTCGAACGCAGGCGCGGCTAGGATCAGTCGTCGCTGACGATATGGTGTTCGCCCCAGCGCGGCAACATGTCCTGCGGGATGTTGAGCAGGTTGAGGATACGCGCGACGACGAAATCGACCAGATCATCGAGGGTTTGCGGTTGATGATAGAAGCCCGGCGAGGCCGGCAGGATGACTGCGCCGAGATTGGACAGCTTGAGCATGTTCTCCAGATGGATGCTCGAATACGGCGCTTCACGCGGGACCAGGATCAGTTGGCGACGCTCTTTCAACGCAACGTCTGCCGCGCGCTCGATCAGATTGTTGCTGGCGCCGGTGGCGATGGCCGACAGGGTGCCAGTGGAGCAGGGCACTACCACCATCGCGGTCGGCGCGCCGGAGCCCGAAGCCGGGGGTGCCATCCAGTCTTCCTTGGCGAACACACGGATCTGCCCCGCCGCCGCGCCGGTGTATTCGGACAGGAACGACTGCATGGCCTGCGGCTTGGCCGGCAGCACAACATCGGTCTCAGTGGCCATCACCAGCTGCGCGGCCTTGGAGATCAGGAAGTGCACCTCGCGGTCTTCCTGAATCAGGCAGTCGAGCAGGCGCAGGCCGTACTGCGCGCCGGAGGCGCCGGTCATGGCCAGAGTGATGCGTTCCGGTCCGTTCATATATCTGTTCCCTTTGCCGCCTGGTCGTGTTCCGGTGGGCTGAAGCCCACCCTACCTGTCCTGCGCGTGGAAATGCCTTCGGCGATTTCCACCCTACCCACGGTCACCGTAGGGTGGAAAACCGCGAAGCGTTTTCCACCTTGAGCGATCAGCTCAAAGCGGCGGCCAGCTTGACGTGCAGCCCACCAAAACCGCCATTGCTCATCACCACCACCTGCGTACCCGGTTTGGCGTCGGCTTTCACCTTGGCGATGATCGCGTCCAGCGAATCGCAGACGGTCGTCTCGACCGGCGAGCCGGCCACGGTAGCGGCCAGATCCCAGCCGAGGTTCGGCGGCGCGTACCAGATCGCCCGATCGGCCAATACCACCGAATCGGCCAGGCCTTCGCGGTGAGCACCAAGCTTCATGGAGTTGGAACGCGGCTCGATCACGGCAATGATCGGCGTATCGCCCACCCGCTTGCGCAGGCCATCGAGGGTCGTGGCGATAGCGGTCGGGTGATGGGCGAAGTCATCGTAGATGGTCACGCCATTGACCTCGGCGACCTTTTCCATGCGCCGCTTGACGCTCAAGAACTCGCTCAGCGCCTCGGCGCCCTGCTTGGGCAATACGCCGACATGCCGGGCTGCTGCAAGTGTGGCCAAGGCATTGTTGACGTTGTGCTGACCGGTCAGCTCCCAGTCCACCACGCCCTGCACGGCACCGTCGAAGATGACCTCGAAACGCGAGCCGTCGGCGCTGAGCAGCTTGGCCTGCCATTGCCCACCTTCGCCGGTTGTCTGCACTGGCGTCCAGCACCCCATGCCGACCACCCGTTTTAGCGCTGCTTCTGACTCGGGATGAATGACCAGCCCTTCGCTCGGCACGGTTCGCACCAGATGGTGGAACTGCCTTTCGATCGCGGCGAGGTCCGGGAAAATATCGGCGTGGTCGAATTCCAGATTGTTGAGGATCGCCGTGCGCGGACGGTAATGGACGAACTTGCTGCGCTTGTCGAAGAAGGCACTGTCGTATTCATCCGCCTCGACCACGAAGAACGGGGTGCCGCCCAGCCGCGCCGAGATACCGAAGTTCTGCGGCACACCGCCGATGAGAAAGCCCGGGCTCATGCCGGCATGCTCCAGCACCCAGGCGAGCATGCTGCTGGTGGTGGTCTTGCCATGGGTGCCGGCAGCGGCCAATACCCAACGCCCCTGCAACACGTGATCGGCCAACCACTGCGGACCGGACACGTAGGGCAGCCCCTTGTTCAGCACGTACTCCACCGCTGGGTTGCCACGCGACAACGCATTGCCGATCACTACCAGATCCGGTGCCGGTTCGAGCTGGCTGGGCTCGTAGCCTTGGGTCAGCTCGATACCCTGGGCTTCCAGCTGGGTGCTCATCGGGGGATAGACGTTGGCGTCGGAGCCAGTGACGCGGTGGCCCAGTTCCTTGGCCAGCACCGCCAGCGAACCCATGAAGGTGCCGCAGATGCCGAGAATATGAATATGCATGAATGACCTCTGAAAAGCGCTACGCCAAACCCATGGGGCCAGGCGGCACAGCCGCGCTGTATCGGCGCCGAAAACTGCGGCGCAGATTAGCACAGCACCCGCCCGCGAAACCCCGCACCGCACGTCGCCTCGCCAACCGACGAACGGGCTTTGTTCTACGCTGAATCACAGTAGTCCCACACAATTACAAGTCCCGGAGACTCACCATGCGTTACGCCCATCCCGGCAGCGAAGGCGCTGTCGTTTCCTTCAAGTCCCGCTACGGCAACTTCATCGGCGGCGAGTTCGTCGAGCCGGTCAACGGCCAGTATTTCACCAACCTTTCCCCGGTCAACGGTCAACCCATCGCCGAATTCCCCCGTTCCGACGCGGCGGATATCGAAAAGGCCCTGGACGCCGCCCATGCCGCTGCCGATGCCTGGGGCAAAACCAGCGCGCAGGCGCGCTCGCTGGTCCTGCTGCAGATTGCCGATCGCATCGAGCAGAACCTCGAGATGCTCGCCATCACCGAAACCTGGGACAACGGCAAAGCCGTGCGCGAGACGTTGAACGCTGACATCCCGCTGGCCGCCGACCACTTCCGTTACTTCGCCGGGTGCATCCGCGCCCAGGAAGGCACCAGCGCCGAGATCGATGAAAACACCGCGTCCTATCATTTCCACGAGCCACTGGGCGTAGTCGGACAGATCATCCCGTGGAACTTCCCGATCCTGATGGCCGCCTGGAAGCTTGCGCCGGCTCTGGCGGCGGGCAATTGCGTGGTGCTGAAACCCGCTGAGCAGACGCCGCTGGGGATCGCCGTTTTGATGGAGGTGATCGGTGACCTGCTACCGCCGGGCGTGCTCAACGTCGTGCAAGGCTACGGCCGTGAAGCCGGCGAGGCCTTGGCCAGCAGCAAGCGCATCGCCAAGATCGCTTTCACCGGCTCGACCCCGGTGGGCTCGCACATCATGAAGCGCGCCGCCGAGAGCATCATCCCGAGCACCGTCGAGCTGGGTGGCAAAAGCCCGAACATCTACTTCGAAGACATCATGCAGGCCGAGCCGACCTTTATCGAGAAGGCCGCCGAAGGCCTGGTGCTGGGCTTCTTCAACCAGGGCGAAGTCTGCACCTGTCCGTCGCGGGCGCTGGTGCAGGAGTCGATCTACGGGCCGTTCATGGAAGCGGTGATGAAGAAGGTTTCGCAGATCAAGCGCGGCGATCCGCTGGACACCGACACCATGGTCGGCGCACAGGCCAGCCAGCAGCAGTTCGACAAGATCATGTCCTACCTGGAAATCGCCAAGCAAGAAGGGGCCGAAGTACTCACTGGCGGCGGTGTGGAGAAGCTCGAAGGCTCGCTCGCCACCGGTTATTACATCCAGCCGACGCTGCTCAAGGGCACGAACAAGATGCGTGTGTTCCAAGAGGAAATCTTCGGCCCGGTGATCGGCGTGACCACCTTCAAGGACGAAGCCGAAGCCCTGGCCATCGCCAACGACACCGAGTACGGCCTGGGTGCAGGCGTATGGACACGCGACATCAATCGCGCCTACCGCATGGGCCGGGCGATCAAGGCCGGCCGTGTCTGGACCAACTGCTACCACCTTTACCCGGCCCATGCGGCCTTCGGTGGCTACAAGAAGTCCGGCGTCGGTCGCGAGACGCACAAGATGATCCTCGACAGCTACCAGCAAACGAAGAATCTGCTGATCAGCTACGACATCAATCCTCTGGGGTTCTTCTAGCCCGTTCGCTGTAACGCTCCGACAAGGTGCCAGCCCGACGCCATGCGCGCCGGGCTGGTGCGGCGGTGCCTGCGATAAGGCGCAGCAGAGCGAAAGCATGCTGCAGGCACAGCGCTTGCTTTAACGATCCTGCCGTACCCGACCCCATCAGAGGATGATTCCCATGGCTCTCGAACACAGCAGTGCGACACCTCCAAATCACGCCATCGATTTCGAAACAGTTGGCAGCACCTATTTCAAGGAACGCGAACTGAAGAAAGGCGCCGCCGGTTGGGTGCTGCTGGTGGGCCTGGGCGTTGCTTACGTCATTTCCGGCGACTATGCCGGCTGGAACTTCGGGCTCGCCCAGGGTGGCTGGGGCGGGCTGTTCATCGCCACGCTGCTGATGGCGACCATGTACTTGTGCATGTGCTTTTCGCTGGCCGAGCTGTCTTCGATGATCCCCACTGCGGGCGGCGGCTATGGCTTCGCCCGTAGCGCCTTCGGCCCATTAGGCGGGTTTCTCACTGGCACGGCGATCCTCATCGAATACGCCATCGCGCCGGCGGCCATCGCCGTGTTTATCGGCGCTTACTGCGAGTCACTGTTCGGTATTGGTGGCTGGGCGATTTACCTCGCGTTCTACATTATCTTCATCGGCATCCACATATTTGGTGTCGGCGAGGCGTTGAAGCTGATGTTCATCATTACCGCGATCGCGGCGCTGGCACTGGGCGTGTTCATCGTCGCGATGGTGCCGCACTTCTCGGTGGACAAGCTGCTCGACATCGCGCCGACCAGCGCCGCTGGCGCCAGTAACTTCCTGCCCTATGGCTACGTGGGTATCTGGGCGGCGATTCCCTACGCGATCTGGTTCTTCCTCGCGGTCGAAGGCGTGCCGCTGGCCGCCGAGGAAACCAAGGATCCACAGCGCGATATGCCGCGCGGGCTGATCGGCGCCATGCTGATTCTGGTGGCCTTTGCCGGGCTGATCCTGCTGGTCGGCCCCGGTGGTGCGGGTTCCAGCACACTGGTCGAGTCCGGCAACCCGCTGGTCGAAGCGCTTACCATCGCCTATGGCTCGTCCACCTGGATGAGCGGCTTCGTCAATCTGGTCGGGCTGGCCGGGCTGATCGCCAGCTTCTTCTCGATCATCTACGCCTACTCGCGGCAGATCTTCGCGCTGTCGCGGGCCGGCTACCTGCCGCGCAAACTGTCGCTGACCAACAAGAACAAGGCGCCGGTCATGGCACTGGTTATTCCGGGCATCATCGGCTTCCTGCTCTCGCTGACCGGCCAGGGCGACCTGCTGATTCTCGTCGCGGTGTTCGGTGCGACCATCTCCTACGTGCTGATGATGGCCTCGCATATCGTCCTACGCATGCGTCGCCCGGATATGCATCGCCCGTACAAGACGCCCGGCGGTGTGCTGACCTCGGGCGTCGCGCTGGTGCTGGCCTGCATCGCGGTGGTGGCGGGCTTCCTGGTCGACCCGCGGGTGGTGATCGCCGCCGTGGTGATCTACGGGATCTTCATCGCCTACTTCGCCTTCTACAGCCGGCACCATCTGGTGGCTGGCACGCCGGAAGAAGAGTTCGCAGCGATCGAGAACGCCGAAGCGGCACTGCACAAATAAGGCATCGCACACACAAGGGGGCGACATGGCGGGATATGCGCATAGCGTAGGCGGCACCAACTGGCGCTTCGACAGCTTGCGCGAGGTGATGGCCAAAGCCAGCCCGGCGCGCTCCGGCGACTTCCTCGCCGAAGTCGCGGCGGGCAGCGACGCCGAGCGCGTCGCCGCACAGATGTGCCTGGCGCAGATCCCGCTCAAGCGCTTCCTCGACGAAGCGCTGATCCCTTACGAAACCGATGAAGTCACCCGCCTAATCATCGACAGTCACGACGCCAACGCCTTCGCCCCGGTCAGCCACCTGACCGTGGGCGATTTCCGCAACTGGTTGCTGGGTAACGACGCAGATGAAGCCTCGCTGAAGGCGCTGTCGCCGGGGCTGACGCCAGAAATGGTCACCGCGGTGTCGAAGATCATGCGCGTGCAGGACTTGATTCTGGTGGCGCAGAAGGTCCGGGTCGTCAGCCGATTCCGCAACACCATCGGCCTGCGCGGACGCATGTCTACCCGCCTGCAGCCCAACCACCCGACCGACGAGGCCGCCGGCATCGCCGCGAGCATCGTCGACGGCCTGCTCTACGGCAACGGCGACGCGGTGATCGGCATCAACCCCGCCACCGACAGCACCAGCGGCATCTGCGAACTGTTGAAGATGCTCGACGCCATCATCCAGCGCTACGAAATCCCGACTCAGGGCTGCATCCTCACCCACGTCACCACCTCCATCGAAGCGATCAACCGCGGTGCGCCGCTGGATCTGGTGTTCCAGTCCATCGCCGGCACCGAGGCGGCTAACAGCAGTTTCGGCATCAATCTGGCGGTACTACGGGAAGGCTACGAGGCCGGCCTGTCGCAGAAGCGCGGCACTGTGGGCGACAACCTGATGTACTTCGAAACCGGCCAGGGCAGCGCCTTGTCGGCCAACGCGCACCATGGCGTCGACCAGCAGACGTGCGAGGCGCGTGCCTATGCCGTGGCGCGCAAATTCAAGCCGCTGCTGGTCAATACCGTGGTCGGGTTCATCGGCCCGGAATATCTCTATAACGGCAAGCAGATCATCCGCGCCGGGCTGGAAGATCACTTCTGCGCCAAGCTGCTCGGCGTGCCCATGGGCTGCGACATTTGCTACACCAACCACGCCGAAGCCGATCAGGACGATATGGACGTGCTGCTGACCCTGCTCGGCACTGCCGGCATCAACTTCATCATGGGCATCCCCGGCTCGGACGACGTAATGCTCAACTACCAGACCACCTCCTTTCACGATGCCCTCTACCTGCGCCAGAGCCTAGGGCTCAGGCCGGCGCCAGAATTCGAAGAATGGCTGGCGAAAATGGACATCCTGCGCCAGGACGGCGGCCGCCTGCAGATGGGCAGCGAGCTTCCACCGGCCTTCCGACAGGCGCTGGAGCGCATGACATGAAGCCCCCGACGCGGCGCGTCCCCGCCCCCGCCCCCGCCCGTCGACCTGAACCAAGGAATGCCCCATGAGCCGGCAATCGCCAACGCCCACCGCCATCACCAATCCCTGGGCTCACCTGCGTCAGCTCACGCCCGCGCGGATCGCCCTGGGGCGTGCGGGCGTCAGTCTGCCCACCGACGCCCAGCTGGATTTCCAGTTCGCCCATGCCCAGGCGCGGGACGCCGTGCACCTCGCCCTGGACACCGAAGAGCTGGCGACGCAGCTGGAACGGCGCGGCCATCGCGTCCTGCAGCTGCACAGCGCCGCACCGGACCGCGACACCTATCTGCAGCGGCCAGATCTGGGGCGGCGATTGAGTGACGACTCGACCGAGCGGGTGAACGATCACGCGCAGCAACACGCGACGGGCTACGACCTGGCCATCGTCATCGCCGATGGCCTGTCGGCGCTGGCCGTGCAGCGTCACGCCCTGCCCTTGCTCCAGCGCATCGAGGAGCAGATCGAAAAGGACGGCTGGAGCCTCGCGCCGATCTGCCTGGTACAACAAAGCCGCGTCGCGCTCGGTGACGAAGTCGGCGAGCGGCTCAAGGCGAAAATGGTGGTGATGCTCGTGGGCGAACGCCCCGGCCTGAGCTCGCCGGACAGCCTCGGCCTGTACTTCACTTTCGCGCCGAAAGTCGGCCGCACCGATGCCGACCGCAACTGCATTTCCAACATCCGCCTGGAAGGCCTGAGCTACAACCTCGCCGCCCACAGGCTGATCCATCTGATGCGCGAAGCCTGCCGCCGCCAGCTCTCGGGCGTGACGCTCAAGGACGAAGCGGACGTGCTCAGCTTGGATGACGGCACGCCGAAAGCGGGCAACTTCCTGCTCGGTTAAGCCAAACGCAATTCGCCGAAGCTGCGGAAGCTGCGGCTGCACGTGGGGCGAGGCGGCAAAGCTGCCTCACCCACAACAGCGTCGGACCAGTGTCGCCCCCAAGTCAACGATCAGGTTTCCGTCAACGCCACCACCGCATCGATTTCGAACAGCATCCCGTCCAGTGCCAGCCGCGGCACCGGAATCAGCGTACAGGTCGGTTTCAGCTGCTCACCAAACAGCCGCGCCAACTCCTCGCCGAGGATGCCCAGGCGCTGCTCGTTGTGATCGACGATCAGTACCGTCAGCTTGACCACCTGCGATGGTCGCCCTCCGGCGGCCTCGATGGCGATCGAAAGATTGTCCATCGCTTGCCGCACCTGCTGCTGGAAATCGCTCGGCAGCCGACCGTCCGCCGTTTCGCCGCCCTGGCCAGCGATGAAGGCCAACCGCGTGCCAGCCGGCACGATGCCGACATGCGAGTAGCCATTCGGTGCCGGGTCGTACAGGCCGGGCGGATTGAGCATCGTCAGGGTATTTCGGGGTTCGCTCATGTTCGTCTCCATACAGGTTCAGGTACGTGGCGCCGGCCGTAGATCCTCGAAGCGTTGCAACGCCTGAGTGAAGCGAGGCTGCAGATCGCCGGTGCGATAGTCGTCGGGCTCGCGACCGAAGGCTACATTGAGGCGGTTCCAGCCGTTGATCGCAATGATGGCAAAGGTCAGCTGGGTAATGGCGCGTGGCGAATAGTGCTCGGCCAGGTCGCGATAGCAGCGATCCAGCGAGGCGCCATCAGGCAGTTCGGTCACCGCCTCGGTCCAGGCCAGAGCCGCTCGCTCGGCAGGGTTGTAGACAGCCGTCTCGCGCCAGGCGGGCAGCAGGTAGATGCGTGGCAGCGGCGTATCCATCGCCAGCAGGTCCTTGGTGTGCATGTCGAGACAATAGGCGCAGCCGTTGAGCTGCGAGGCGCGCAGATCGATGAGCATGCGCAGCTGCGGATCGATGTCGCTCTCATGCACATAGGCGCTGACGGCAGTCAGTGCCTGCATCGGCAACGCATCGACATGTTTCAGAAAATCCAGTCGTGGGGTCATGGCAAGATCGCTCCATAGGCAGTGTCGAAAATGACACTGCCAGGACGCATGCCTTTGTCGATGTGTGACAGCCCAGCCTCCAGCGGAGGCGCTGTCACAATCGACCGGGCTCATTCGTCCATGCTGGAGAGGAATGCCTGCGGAGCGAACGTGAACGACAAGATTGATTTCTATCAGGGGCTGAGGCCGAAGCTCTTCGGCCTCGCCTATCGGCTACTGGGCAGCCGCGTGGACGCCGAGGACCTGCTGCAGGACGCCTGGTTCAAGTGGAGCGAGGCCGACTGCACAACGATTCGCGATGCCGAAGCCTGGCTGGTCACGGTGGTGACGCGGCTGGGCATCGATCAGTTGCGCCAGCGCCGTGCTCGTCAGGAGGACTATTACGGTCCGTGGCTGCCGGAACCGCTGCTGGGGTTTACCGGCAACCGAGCCGAGCAGGCCATCGACCTGCGGGCCGACCTGTCCATGGCCTTCATGGTGGCGCTGGAGCGGCTGGCACCCGAAGAGCGCGCGGCGCTGCTGCTGCGCGAAGTATTCGATTGCAGCTACGAAGAGATCGCCGAGGTGTTGGGCAAGCGCGCCGCGGCAAGCCGGCAGATCGTCAGCCGTGCGCGCAAACGGGTACGTGAGGCCCAGCCGCGCTTCGTCGTGGACCCGCAGGCACACCGGCAATTGGTCGAGCGTTTCGCCGAGGCCTTGCTGGCGCCGGGCGGTGATGCTTTCGTCAATCTGCTGGCCGACGAGGTCAGCTGGTTGGCGGACGGCGGCGGTCAGGCCGCGGCGGCCTCGAAGGTCGTGCACGGCATACGGGCAGCGCATCGTCTGGCCATCGGCATTGCGCGCCGCGCCGCCGGGCAGTGGCGTGCCAGCGTCGAAACCATCAATGGCGAACCCGGTGTGGTGATCCGCAGCGGCGAGCGGATCCAGGCCGCCATGACGCTGGTCAGCGACGGCCAGCAGGTCGTGACTATCTATTCCGTGGTCAACCCCAACAAGCTCGGGCAGCTGGCGCGCGAGCCAGCGCAGCAGCTTCCCGCTTGATGGCTTGCCGCCAGCCCTCGCCAGGCTTAAGGTTTGTGCCCTCCCGGCTGGAACCTGCTCATGTGGTCTTTTCGCGACTGGCGCCGCAAGCGCATCCTCGCCCGTCTCGCCATCGAACCGGCGCTCTGGCAAAGCGTGCTCGACAGCCTGCCGATTCTCGATGGTCTCAGCGCCGAGGAAACCGAGCGCCTGTGTGAGCGAAGCCTGCTGTTTCTGCATGCCAAGCGCCTGACCGCGCTGCCCGGGGTCGAACTGCAGCTGGTTGATCGCCTGCGCCTGGCCGCACAAGCGGAGCTGCCTTTGCTGCATTTGGCCGATCTGGACTGGTATCAGGGCTTCCATGAAATCGTCATCTACCCCGACGACTTCCACAGCCCGCAGAAGCACCGCGACTCGTCCGGCGTGGTGCATGAATGGGACGGAGAACACAGCGGCGAAGCCTGGCTGCAGGGTCCGGTGATCCTGGCCTGGCCGGGCGTGCAGCAAAGCGGCGGCTGGGAAGGCTACAACCTGGTGATCCACGAACTGACGCACAAGCTCGACATGCTCAACGGCGACGCTAATGGCCTCCCCCCGCTGCACCGCAACATGCGCATCGACACTTGGGCAGCAGTGATGCAAAGCGCCTACGACTCGCTCAACGCCACGCTGGACGCCGATCCTCATGCCCACACGGCAATCGATCCGTACGCCGCGGAGAACCCGGCCGAGTTTTTCGCCGTCACCAGTGAGTATTTCTTCAGCGCACCAGACGTGCTGCACGAGACCTTTCCCGAGGTCTACCAACAGCTCGCCACGTTCTACCGCCAGGATCCACTGACGCGCCTGCAGAAGCTTCAGCATGGGCACCCGGCGTATGCGGAACCTCATTGACCTGGCATCGTCGAATGCGCGCATCACCGTGCTTGCAAAGGTCCACCTCGACCGGCATGGCAAAACGCCCGACAGTGCGCCTATAATCGCGCCCACTTTTTTCGCCCCAGGCCGCCTCGGCCGACCACGGAGCAATGTTCATGAGCTACAGCAAAGTCCCGGCCGGCAAAGACCTGCCAAACGACATCTACGTCGCCATCGAAATCCCGGCCAACCACGCGCCGATCAAATACGAAATCGATCACGACACCGACTGCCTGTTCGTTGACCGCTTCATGGCCACGCCGATGTTCTACCCGGCGAACTACGGCTTCATCCCGCATACCCTGGCTGACGACGGCGACCCGCTCGACGTACTGGTCGTGACCCCCTACCCGGTTGCCCCAGGCTCGGTCATCCGCTGCCGTCCGGTAGGCGTGCTGAACATGACCGACGAAGCCGGCGGCGACGCCAAGCTGATCGCCGTCCCGCACGACAAGCTGAGCCAGCTGTACGTGGACGTGAAGGAATACACCGACCTGCCGCCACTACTGATCGAGCAGATCAAGCACTTCTTCGAGAACTACAAGGATCTGGAGAAGGGCAAGTGGGTCAAGGTCGAAGGCTGGGAAGGCGCCGACGCCGCCCGTGCAGCAATCACCAAGGCTGTGGCGGCTTACCAAAAATAAGCCAATACCGCTAACGGAAAGCCGGCCACAAGCCGGCTTTTTTCATTTTCGGAGCGCCGTTTCAG
The DNA here is from genome assembly GCF_022355455.1 of Pseudomonas sp. KSR10. NCBI lineage: Bacteria > Pseudomonadati > Pseudomonadota > Gammaproteobacteria > Pseudomonadales > Pseudomonadaceae > Pseudomonas > Pseudomonas sp. KSR10. The sequence goes on from NZ_JAKOEN010000019.1 coordinate 674,308, forward strand.
ACGTCTGCCGCGTCGGCTAACAGGGCCCCACTCAATCGCTCGCAGAAGCATGATCGAGCGTGGCGATTCAACCCCGGCACACCGAGCGTCACCGAAGCTGGGCCTGCCGAGGTTCGGCAAACCCAACTGGCGCGGCATAAAGCCTGCCACTCAGGCCGCAACGACTGGAAAGTCCACTTCGGTATCGGCCAGGTTGTTGAGGTAGTTGGTCAGCGTCAGCAGGCTGACATGGGCGACGACCTCGACGATACGGCGATCATCCAACCCGGCTGCTCGGGCGGCGGCGAGCTGTTCGTCGCTCACCAGGCCCCGGCTTTCGGTGATCTCGCGGGCCAGGACTGCCACGGCATCGAGCCGACCCTCTCGCGCCTGGCCGATGGCATTGTCGTCGAGCCCGGCCTTGCTGGCGAACAGGCTGTGCGCGGCGAGGCAGTAATCGCAGCTGTTCACCTGCGAGGTAGCCAGCGCGACGGTTTCACGCTCCCGGGCGGTCAAGCTGCCGCGCCCGAGCGCTTGCGACAACGCCAAGTAACCACCCAAGGCAGCCGGTGCGTGGGCCAGGGTGAGAAATGCGTTGGGAACGAAGCCCAGTGCTTTGCCGATGCCCTCCAGTGCGGGACGTACGGATTCGGCGGTTTGTTCGATAGTCAGTGCGTTAATGCGAGTCATGGCTGTCTCCTTGGTTAGTGATCGGTCTGTGTCAGACCGTGGAGACAGGATGTACCGACGCGCTGCCGCTTCGGCTGCTCATCGTCGAAACAATGCTGCAGATCGTCCAATCAGACTAAGGCTATGCATCGATCTAGAACATTTCTTCGTCATGGTCGAGAACCGACCCGAGGCCCGAGCCCGCCTCGGCGGGACGAAAGAAGTCGAAGCACGGCCTCAATGCCCCCAAGACACGACAGCGAAAAAGCAGCCGGTGCGATTGATATCAGCCGCACCGGCCGCCCGCGCCGTCAGGCCTTGCCTTTCGTTACCGCTTGGCCCGAGCCCAGGTCAGCTCCGGTCATGGGGTCGACGGAAACATCGGACTGGGTCCGTACCGCCATCTGTTGCACCACCTTCTGCTGAGCCTTGCTCAGATCGACCGAAGGCTTGCCATCACCACCGTCCACCGCCGGCTGCGGGCTCTCGACGAACTCCCACTCCGGCCCCTGATTCCAAGGCCCGCGCAGGTCGCCTTCGCCTTGCGACAGGTTGTAGTAGACGTTGGCAAATTGTGGCTCACCCGGCAGCTTGCCCTGAGGGAAGTTGGGTTGAATGGCGTGTAGCGCCTTCTCGAACGATTTCTGGTGCGCGATTTCCCGGGTCATGAGGAACTTCAGCGCATCCTTGATCCCAGGATCGTCGGTCACGTTGATCAAACGCTCGTAAACGATCTTGGCTCGCGCCTCGGCCGCGATGTTGGAGCGCAGGTCCGCCGTCGGCTCGCCGATGGTATCGATGTAAGCCGCCGTCCAGGGTATGCCACCGGAGTTGGTCAGCGCCGGCCCGCCGCCGTACAGCAACGAGGTGATGTGCGAATCGTTGCCGCCGCCCGTCAGTGAGCGATACAGATCCGCCTCTTTCTCGACGCCTTCGGCGAGCTCACCTTTGGCGCCCTTGTTGAGCATGCCGACGATGGAGCCGATCACTTCGAGGTGGCTCAACTCCTCGGTGGCGATATCCATCAGCATGTCCTTGCGACCTGGGTCGTCCTCGGATACGCCTTGGGTGAAATAGCGCATGGCGGCAGCGAGCTCGCCTTGCGGCCCGCCGAACTGCTCAAGCATCAGGTTGGCTAGCCCGGGATTCGGGCCGGCCACTCGCACGGTGTACTGAAGTCGTTTGTTGTGGACGAACATGGTTCACCTCTTAATTTTGGACTTTCCTAGTGACTGCCTCCTTCGCTCCGTTAATGGATCACCGCGATTCGAATGCAACAGCGATCGCAGGCGACCTTATGGGTGGAGTACAAGCTGCGACAGCCGTCCGATTGTTTTTTCCAATGAAGGCTATGCAGCGAGTCAATGGAGCGATGCGCCGCCGATGCTGTCCGCCCGCAAAGGTGTGCTTGCCTGTTTGTTGAACGTATCCAGGGCCATCGACTCTATCGTTTCCGTTGCCCCACTGACTTCGAGGTGAAAAATGCTCCGCTGGAAACGTCCCAGACAGGCCAAAGCGCTCGCATTGGCCGGGTTGCTATCCGCTTGTACCGCACAGGCTCTGGCAGATTCACCTCAGGTGCTCGGTTGGATCGAGAAAGGTCTGATCCTTCCGGAAGAAATTGCCGTGAAATTCAAGCTGGACAGCGGTGCGCTGACCTCCTCGATGCACGCCGAGAACATCGATCGATTCAAAAAGGACGGCGATGACTGGGTGCGTTTCACCCTTGAGCTTGAAGACGTCGATACCGACAAGAAAATCGAGAAACGCATAGAGCGCGAGGTGGTACGGGACATCAAGGTGCGCGGGGCTGGCGGCGCCGAAAAGCGGCCTGTGGTGCTGATGAAAGTGTGCCTGGGCAATCGGACCTACGAAGAACAGTTCTCGCTGAACGATCGCGACAAAATGAATTATCCGGTACTCATCGGCCGCCGCGCGCTGGAAGACATCGGGTTGGTGGATTCGTCCAAGACTTTCACTGTCGAGCCGGACTGCTCGGCATAAAAGCCGCGGCGCGAAGATTTCGTACGTAGCGCCTGCCGACGGAGCTGCAGGACAACCTCCGAGGCATGGGCCGTTTAACAGCTCGGTCAGCATTTATTTTTCTGCAACTCCTCCCCGCCTCCTCCGGTCCACTGACCAGCGGTTGATCGACAGCCGGCCGTGAATACCCGCGCCGGCCCGAACGCGACATGCAGCCATCGCTTCGACAAGAGGAGAGGTACATGGAGCATCAAGGCGAATATTTGCGGCAATCGGCCATGCCTTCGGACATGGGCATGGAAGACCACATGCAAATGATGGAGCGCCGCCGCCTCGCCACGCTGTGGTGCCACTTCGCTAACGCCCTGCTGGGCTTCTGGATCCTCAGCGCGCCCTTCATCTTCGGCTATTCGAACATTGCCAGCACGGATCTGGATCTCGCCCGCCTGGCCGCCGAGCGCGACGTGCCCGAGGTAGCGACCCGCGCGCTGTTGATGACTTGGAATGATGTGATCAGCGGCGTCCTGATCATTCTGTTCTCGGTCCTTTCGCTCAAGCGAATCGCCTGGGCGCAATGGGCCAACACGGCAATGGGCCTCTGGTTGATGTTCGCGCCGCTGCTGTTCTGGACCCCGTCGCCAGCCAGCTACGGCAATGCCCTGTTGGTCGGAGGACTGGTGATTGCCTTCTCGACGCTAGTGCCGATGATGCCCGGAATGAGCATGTCCGGAATGATGCAGAAGGCCGCGGTCCCGCCGGGCTGGGATTACAATCCCTCGACCTGGCTGCAGCGGTTGCCCATCGCGATCCTCGCGGTCATCGGCATTCTGTTGGCGCGCTATCTGGCGGCCTACCAACTCGGCCATACGGCGAATGCCTGGGATCCCTTTTTTGGCACTCAGCCCAACGGCACGGAAACCATCATAACCTCCGACATGTCCCGCGCCTGGCCTGTCTCCGACGCGGGAGTCGGCGTCATGGCCTACATGATCGAGCTGCTGATGGCGGTGATGGGCGACGCTCGTCGCTGGCGCACCATGCCCTGGATGGTCGCGGCATTCGGCATTGTGGTGGTGCCGCTTGGCGCGGTGAGCATCTTCTTCATCATTGCCCAGCCGATTTTCATCAATACATGGTGCACCCTGTGCCTGATCCAGGCGCTGGCCATGTTGGTGATGATGCCCTACGCGCTGGACGAACTGGTTGCCATGGGGCAGTTCCTCAAAGACGCGCGGCGCCGCGGCAAGCCTTTCTGGAAGACCTTCTTCCAAGGCGACGCCATGGAGGGCGCGCGTGAAGACAATACGCCAGAATTCGAGGGCGCCCTTTCAGCCATGATGCTCAAGGGGCTCCGCGGCGTGAATCTGCCATGGGGCCTGGCGCTGCTCTGTGTCCTCGGTGTCTGGCTGATGTGCACTCGCCTGATCTTCGGCACCGAAGGGGCGATGGCCAACAGCGACCACCTGATGGGCTCGCTGCTGATCACCGTCTCGGTGCTGGCGTTCGCCGAGGTGGCGCGGCCGCTGCGCTTTCTCAACCTGCCGATCGGTGCCTGGCTACTGGCCTCCCCCGCCTTGCTCGACGGCGCCGGGTTCGCCGCCACCCTGGGCAGCCTGATCGCCGGCGCGCTGGTGATCAGCCTGAGCCTGCCGCGTGGCCCGATCAATCATCGCTATGCCGGCTGGAACGCACTGTTGCGATAGTGCCAGCCAGCCTCTTAGAAAAGGAGTCCGGAGATGACCGACCGCGAACAGACCGCCGTGATTTGTGGCGGCACCGCCGGCGTGGGGCGGGCAACGGCGCACGCGCTGGCCCAGGCGGGTTACCGAGTCGCCGTGATCGCACGCGGCGAGCAGGGCTTGGCCGATACCCGCAGCGAGCTGGAAGCGTCCGGCGCAAAGGTTCTGGCGATCGCCGCGGATGTGGCTGACGCAGAAGCGATCGATCGTGCGGCCGAGCGGATCGAAAAAGAGCTGGGTCCGATCGAGATCTGGGTCAACGCGGCGATGGCGACGGTGTTCGGCCCGGTGAACAAGATCAGCGCGGCGGAATTCAAGCGTGTGACCGAGGTGACCTACCTGGGCTTCGTCCACGGCACGCTGGCGGCGCTGCGCTACATGGAGTCGCGCAACCGCGGCACCATCGTTCAGGTGGGCTCGGCATTGTCCTACCGGGCGATTCCATTGCAGTCGGCCTATTGCGCCGCTAAATTCGCGATTCGCGGTTTCACCGATTCGCTGCGTTGCGAACTGATCCATACCAACAGCCGGGTGCGGTTGACCATGGTTCAGTTGCCGGCACACAACACACCGCAGTTCGACTGGTCGCGCAACAAGATGCAGAAGCGGCCACAGCCGGTCCCGCCGATCCATACGCCAGAGGTCGCCGCACGCGCGATCGTCCGCGCGGCAACCGATGCGCCGCGCGAGCTATGGCTCGGCCGCGCCTCGTTCCAGGCGATCATCGGTAACATGTTCATGCCCGGCCTGCTCGACCGGATGATGGCCAAGCAAGCCTGGAGCGGACAGATGACCGACGAACCGGCCAGCGACGAGCAGCCGGACAATCTATTCCAGCCGGTGGAAGGCTTGCACCGCACCGAAGGCCGCTTCGGCGCTCAGGCCAAACACAAAGCGCTGGGCCTGAGTTCCGAGACGGTCGGCAAGCTGGCCGCGGCCGGACTGGCGGTGACGGGCATGATCGTCATCGCGGTCGTGGCGGCCATCGCCGGTTGACCCATTTCAGCCCTGATGCTGCGGCGTGCCCAGTTCCTGCCGCGCCTGGCGTACCACCGAGAAGCCCGCCGACAGTGCCAACCCAGCCATGATCAGCGCCACGATGAGGTCGGGCCAACCCGAACCCGTACCGAAAACGCCTGCCGCGGCGATCATCACCGCGATGTTGCCCAGCGCATCATTGCGGCTGCACAGCCAGACCGAGCGCATGTTCGAATCGCCCTCGCGAAACGCATAGAGCATTAGCGCCACAACAACGTTGGCAACCAGCGCCAGCGCGCCGATGACGCCCATGGTCAGCGGTTCCGGCACCACGCCGGCGTAGGCGGACCAGCCAGCGCGACCCAACACGAACACACCGAATGCCAGCATCGACAGGCCTTTGACCATGGCTGCACGCGAGCGCCAGACGAGCCCCATCGACAACACCACCAGGGTGATGCCGTAGTTGGCGGCGTCGCCGGCGAAGTCGATGGCGTCGGCCAGCAGCGAGACCGAGCCCGCCCGTAGACCGCTGACGATCTCCACGACGAACATCGCCAGATTGATTGCCAGCGCTATCCATAGTGCTTTGCGGAAACCGGGGCTCACCGCCGGGCTCGTGCCGCAGCCGGAATCACAGCATTTCGACGACATGGTTTGCCCTCCTCGTTTATATTCGAAACCTATTGCACACCCTGGAGCAGCTCCAGGGTCAAGTCTGAATACGGGAGCGATCATGCGTATAGGCCAATTGAGCGCAGCCGCGGGGGTGGATGTCGAGACGATCCGCTATTACGAAAAAATCGGAGTGATGCCCGCTCCGAAACGGGGCGCCAACGGCTATCGCGCCTACACGACAAAACAGCTGACGCAGCTGGTGTTCATTCGCCATTGCCGAGCGCTGGACATCGGCCTCGCCGAAATTCGGCGACTGCTTGCATTCTCCGACCACCCCGAGGCTGACTGCGGCGACATCAACCTGCTGATCGACGAACAACTCGAACGTGTCCGTGCGCGTCTGGATAGCCTTCACGGACTGGAGCGCCAGTTGCAGCAATTGCGCAGCTGCTGCAGCGGTAATCAACCGGCGGGCGACTGCGGGATCCTCAACGAGCTGGCCAGCGCCCGGATGGATGAAGGCCAACACCCGTCCGACCGCTAGAACCCTCCCTGCCGTCGATCACTCGCCCTTGCCGCCGGCGCGATATCGCATGGGTCCCCTCCGTCGTGGGTCCTGCGTGGATCCGCTTGGCGAGGCGAAGCGGCAGAGATAACCTGCGCCCTTTTGTCGCGAGCTCGCCCGATGCCCTTGTTCGACCTGTTGCTGCTGATTGCCGCCGGTTTCGCCGCCGGCGGAATGAACGCCCTCGCCGGCGGCGGCACCTTCTTCTCGTTCCCGGCGCTACTGGCCACCGGCTTGCCGCCGGTAACAGCCAATGCGACCAATGCCGTGGCGCTGTGGCCGGCCAGTCTCGCCGGTGCCTGGGCGGCACGCTCGGCATTACGACCGCTGGGTCGTTACCTGATCCCGCTGCTGCTGGCGGGACTGATCGGCGGCTTACTCGGTGGTCTGTTGCTGCTCGCCAGCGGCGACGACGTGTTCAGCCTGCTGATCCCTTGGTTATTGCTCGTCGCTACCGCCCTCTTCGCCGCTAGTCCCTGGCTGAGCCGCTGGCTGGCGGCACGCCGCAAGGACGACAGTGCAATACCGCCGCATGCGCCTGCATCATTGGCGGCACATGGATTGGTGTCCATCTACGGCGGCTATTTCGGCGCGGGCATGGGCATTCTGCAGCTGGCGGCCTTTTCCATCGAAGGCCACCAATTGGTTCGCGCCAACGCGCTGAAGAATCTGATCTCGGCGGTCATCTACAGCGTCGCCACGGCCACCTTCATCATTGCTGGACGGGTGAGCGGTTACGAACTGGCAATCCTGCTGATCGGTACCACGCTTGGAGGCTATACCGGCGGTGCGCTGAGCAAGAAGCTGCCAGCCACCTGGCTACGCGCCTTCGTCATTGGGGTCGGCAGTGCCATGACGCTGTATTATTTCCAGGCCACATATTGGCGTTGAGCGGCGCATAGCCCGGGCGGCTTATGGCTAATGCCGCCCAGCTCTGCTAGTGTCGCGCCCGTTTCAGAGCAGCCGCACAGACAGGTTCCGCCATGGCCCGCAAGAAAGTCGCCCTCGATTTCGAACAATCCCTCGCCGAGCTCCAGCAGTTGGTCGAGCGCCTGGAAAGCGGCGAGCTGTCGCTGGAGGATTCGCTGACCTGCTTCGAGCAAGGCATCGGCCTGACCCGTGACTGCCAGGCGGCGCTAAGCCAAGCTGAGCAGAAGGTACAGATCCTGCTCGAGCGTGACGGCAAACTGCAGGAAGCCCCCTTCGAGGTGGATCCCGACGCATGATCGGCGACTATCAGCAACGCTGCCAGAAGCGCGTCGACAGCTGCCTCGATACGCTTTTCACCCCGCCCCGCCACGAACTCGAACGCCTCTACCAGGCCATGCGCTACAGCGTCATGAACGGCGGTAAGCGCGTGCGCCCGCTGCTGGTCTATGCCGCCTGCGAGGCGCTCGAAGGGGACAGCGCGCAAGCCGATGGCGCCGCCTGCGCCGTCGAACTGATCCATGCCTATTCGCTGGTCCACGACGACCTGCCGGCCATGGACGATGATGACCTGCGTCGCGGCCAACCGACTACGCACAAGGCTTTCGACGAAGCCTGCGCGATCCTCGCCGGCGACGGCCTGCAAAGCCTGGCCTTCGAAGCACTGGCCACCGAAGCGCGCAACCCTGCGGATCCGGCGCTTCGCCTGGAAATGCTCGTCAGTCTCGCGCGCGCCGCAGGCCCGGGCGGCATGGTTGGCGGACAGGCCATCGACCTCGGCTCGGTTGGCGTCAAACTCGACCGCGACGCGTTGGAGCTGATGCACCGGCACAAGACCGGCGCCCTGATCGAAGCCAGCGTGCGTCTCGGCGCCTTGGCCAGCGGGCGAGCAGATGCCGAAAGGCTGGCCGCTCTGCAACGGTATGCACAGGCGATCGGCCTGGCCTTCCAGGTGCAGGACGACATCCTCGACGTGGAAAGCGACACCGCCACGCTCGGCAAGCATCAGGGTGCCGATATTGCGCGTGACAAGCCCACCTATCCGGCACTGCTAGGGATGGATGAGGCCAAGGCCTACGCGTTGGAGCTGCGAGATATGGCGCTCGAGGCCGTCGTCGCCTTCGGCACCGCCGCGGAGCCTTTGCGCCAGTTGGCCCGTTTCATTGTCGAACGTCGAAGCTGAATCCGCAGCTGCCAGGCCAGGCTGCTTACCCGAGCGGCGATGACCGTTGATGCCTGGATCATTCTTCTCGTAGTAACCATCAGGTAAACTGCGGCTCTTTTTTCAGCCAAAACGATTCGCCCGATGCCCAAGACGTTCCATGAGATTCCTCGGGTTCGCCCTACGACGCCCGTTCTTGACCGCGCGGCCACTCCCGAGCAGCTGCGCCGCCTGGGCGAAGCGGAACTCGAAGAACTCGCCAACGAACTGCGGCAGGAGCTGCTGTACAGCGTGGGCCGGACCGGCGGACACTTCGGTGCCGGGCTCGGTGTAATCGAGCTGACCATCGCGCTGCACTACGTCTACGACACGCCGGACGACCGTCTGGTGTGGGACGTCGGCCATCAGGCCTACCCGCACAAGATTCTCACCGGGCGCCGCGAGCGCATGGCCAGCCTGCGCCAAAAGGATGGCCTCGCCGCCTTCCCACGCCGTAGCGAGAGCGAATACGACACCTTCGGCGTCGGCCATTCCAGCACCTCCATCAGCGCCGCCCTGGGCATGGCCATCGCCGCGCGCCTGCAGGGCAAGAAGCGCAAGTCCATCGCGGTAATCGGCGACGGCGCACTCACCGCGGGCATGGCGTTCGAAGCGTTGAACCACGCGCCGGAAGTCGGCGCCGACATGCTGGTGGTGCTCAACGACAACGACATGTCGATTTCGCGCAACGTCGGCGGCCTGTCCAACTACCTGGCCAAGATCCTCTCCAGCCGTACCTACTCGAGCATGCGCGAGGGCAGCAAGAAGGTCCTCTCGCGCCTGCCGGGCGCCTGGGAAATCGCCCGCCGCACCGAGGAATACGCTAAGGGCATGCTGGTTCCCGGGACGCTGTTCGAAGAGCTGGGCTGGAATTACATCGGCCCCATTGACGGCCACGACCTGCCGACCTTGATCGCGACCCTGCGCAATATGCGCGACCTGGCCGGCCCCCAATTCCTGCATGTGGTGACCAAGAAAGGCAAAGGCTTCGCCCCGGCGGAAGTCGACCCCATCACCTGGCATGCGATCAGCAAACTGGAACCGGTCGGTGCACCTTCAGCCCCGAAGAAGCCCAGCGGCCCGAAGTATTCCAACGTCTTCGGCCAATGGCTGTGCGACATGGCCGCCGCCGATCCGCGTCTGACCGGGATCACCCCGGCGATGAAGGAAGGCTCCGATCTGATCGAGTTCAGTGAACGCTACCCGGATCGGTACTTTGACGTCGCCATCGCCGAGCAGCACGCGGTCACCCTAGCCGCCGGCATGGCCTGCGAGGGTGCCAAGCCGGTGGTGGCGATTTACTCGACCTTCCTCCAGCGCGCCTACGACCAACTGATCCATGACGTTGCGGTACAAAACCTCGACGTACTGTTCGCCATCGACCGCGCCGGCCTGGTCGGCGAAGACGGTCCGACCCATGCGGGCAGTTTCGATCTGTCCTATCTGCGCTGCATCCCCGGCATGTTGGTAATGACCCCCAGCGACGAGAACGAGATGCGCCGCATGCTTACCACCGGCTATCATTTCGAAGGTCCCGCGGCGGTACGTTACCCGCGCGGCACGGGCCCGAATGCAGCGATCGAGCCCGGACTCGAGCCGCTGGAAATCGGCAAGGGTGTGGTGCGTCGCCAAGGTGGCAACGGCGAAGGTCGCCGGGTCGCCTTGCTGGTCTTCGGTGTACAGCTGACTGAAGCGCTGCAGGTTGCGGAAGCGCTCGACGCCAGCGTCGTCGACATGCGTTTCGTCAAACCACTGGACGCAGCACTGGTACGGCAGATGGCCGACAGCCACGACCTGCTGGTGACCGTTGAGGAGAATTGTATCATGGGCGGGGCTGGCAGTGCCGTCGGCGAATTCCTCGCCGCCGAAAACCTGCAGAAGCCGATCCTCCATATGGGCCTGCCCGATTACTACGTCGAGCACGCCAAGCCCGCCGAGATGCTCAAGGAATGCGGCCTCGATGCCGTCGGCATCGAAGCGGCTATCCGCGCGCGACTGGCCCAGCTCTGAGGCTGCTTGAAGCGGCGCTGAGTTCGTCATCAGACGCCGCCTGAGGCCATCTGCGGCGTAGAGGACGTCTCGGCAATATGGCGAGGTGCGCACGAACTCGCCGTCGCGCCTGCCCAGCCCCTGCAAATACCTGATCGATCCACGGCAGCCGCCTTCTCGTTGCACAGGACGCGCTCGGCTACGAGTGCTTTGCTTGTATTTCTCGGGGACAGCCCTTATGGTTCCCGCGATTTCCAATCCGCCCAGGTGTGCGTGACCGCAAGGTCCGCATTAAACGGGAAGCCGGTGCGCTCACATGTGCAAGGCCGGCGCTGCCCCCGCAACGGTAATCGACCGTGATCCGCTGGATCACCGCCCGCTCAACCGCCACTGTGCATCGCATGGGAAGGCGAGCCGGGTGCGTGTCGAAAGCCCGGAGACCGGCCTGGCGGATTCGACTGGTGTTGCGGAGGGCAGCACCGTCAAGCGCGGCTGTCTATCCTTGCGCTTGTTCCTGCCCTCCTCAAAAGCGCTGATCTTTTGAGGATTGATTCTGATGAAACTGACCCGTCTTGCCTTGGCTGTGGCGCTGCTGCCCAATGCCCAAGTGCTTGCTGCCGACCTGACCCGTGACGATGCGTTGAAACTCGCCGATACAGTAGTTTCCGCGAATCGCGAACCGCAGCGTCGCAACCAGACCCCGGCCGCCACCACTGTATTCAACCGAGACGACATAGAACGGTTGCAAGTGCGTAGCGTTGCGGAACTGCTGGAGCGTGTGCCGGGCGTGAGCGTTGCCCGTACCGGCGGAGCGGGAAGCCTTACCAGCCTGTTCGTGCGCGGTACCGCCAGCACCCAGACTCTGGTTCTGGTAGATGGCCAGCGTATCGCCGCAGCCTCCAGCGGCACCAGCAGCCTCGAATTTCTAAGCCCCGATCAGATCGAACGGATCGAGGTCGTGCGCGGTCCGCGGTCTGCGCTGTATGGATCGGATGCCATCGGCGGAGTGGTACAGATCTTCACTCGCCAAGGCAGCGGTCAGGGGCTTGCGCCTGAGGTCCGCTTTGGGGCGGGAAGCAACAGCACCTTCGAACGCAGCCTGCGTCTTTCCGGGGGCAATGGCCAGACTCGCTTCAACTTGGGAGCCGCGCTGGATGAGACCCAAGGTATCGACGCGACGCGCGATAGCTTCCGCGCCAATGGCGATGACGACGCCTACCGCAATCGCTCGCTCAGCCTGAACCTTGCGCACCGCTTTAGTGATCGGCTTGAGGCGGGTGTCAACGCGCTGGACCAGCGAGGCGAACTTGAGTTTGACGACACGTTCGACGGCTTTCAGCCGACCGTGGATTTCCAGCTAAGCAGCATCTCCGGGTTCGTTAATGCCGAACTTAATGAGGTCTGGAATAGCCGTTTCGAAGTCGGACATAGCGAGGATAAGCGAGACACCGGAAACGACACCCCACTGGCTCCTGCCTATGTGTTCCACAGCTATTCGACTTATCGTGACTCGGCCAGCTGGGTAAACACGCTTCAGCTCGACCCAGCTCATCAGCTGTTGTTCGGTGCCGATTGGCATGAGGACCAACTGCACAGCTCGAGCGGCTTTGCCCAGGATTCACGTTGGAACCAGGCAGCGTTCATCCAGCACCGTTATACAGGCAACGCGTTCTCTACAGAGGTTGGCCTGCGCCACGACAAGAACGAGCAGTACGGCAGCGTGAACACTTGGAACGCGGCGGTTACCGTACCGCTGAATACCCGCAATGACGTGGTCGTTTCCTACAGCGAGGGCTTCCGCGCCCCGACATTCAACGAACTGTACGACTCTTGGTTCGGAAATCCGGACCTTACGCCCGAAAGATCTAAGAGCTACGAGCTTCAATGGCGCAACCGCTACAGCGACAGCGGCTCATTGGAATTGGCGCTTTACCGCACAAATATCGAGGATGCCATCGTATCGGACGCCAACTGGATCCCTCAGAATGTCCAGACCGCGCGGGTGAACGGCCTGGAGGCCACGATCCGGCAGGACCTGTTCGGCTGGCAGGCCAGCGTAGCGGCGGGCCTTATCGACCCGCGCGACCGAGATAGCGGCCACACCCTCGCCCGCCGCGCAAAGCGCACGCTGAGCCTAGACGTGGACCGCCAACTGGGAGAGCTCTCTGTAGGCGCCAGTTGGCGAGCACTTAGCGGTCGCTACGATGATTCCGATAATGACCTCGAGATGGGCGGATACGGCTTAGTCGGGTTACGTGGCAGCTGGGCTGCCAGCCAAGACATCAGGCTGGACGTAAAGTTGAACAACCTATTCGACAAGGATTATGCCGAGACGACCTATAGCACCGGCAACGGCCGATACGGATACAACACCGAAGGCCGCACTGCTCTGTTCGCCGTAACCTGGACGCCAACCCTATAAATTGAACCGCCCGAGCATTTCACGGTTCAGCCCGCCCCATCACTTCACAGAGCTTCCCGATCGCCCCAAGCATCTGGAAGCTTGGGCGTTCCAAGCCCTTATCAGGCACTTCCCACAGTTGCGCCTTGCGCACCGCCGTTAGCTGCGGCCAGGCTTTCCACTCGGAAAGCTGAGCGCCGCTACCGGCGAGGATCACCTCGGGATTTCGCGACAGCACGGACTCGATGCTGACCTGAGGGGCGGGCAGTTGCAGATCAGCGAACACGTTGCGACCGCCGCAGACCTCAATGGCATCGCTGATGATCTGTCGGCCACCGAGGGTGTACAGCGGGCGGTTCCAGATCTGATAGAACACCGTCAGCGGACGCTCGCGATGGTAACGTCGATGTAATCGATCCAGGCCCTGCTTGAACGCTCGCTCGAGCTCCCGACCCTGCACGTCTCGACCAATCCGCTCGCCAATCAGCGCGAACTGTTCGGACAACTCAGCCAGCGAGGTCGGCTGTGCAACCAGCACTGGGATGCCGAATTGCGTCAGCTGCTCACGTTGTGCCTGGCTGATGCTGTCCGGCCTGAGCAGCACCAGTGTCGGTTGCAGCGCCAGCAGGCTTTCCATTTCCAACTGACCGAGCCGCCCCACGGATGGCAAACCGGCCAGTGCAGCTGGCCGCTCGCCGCCGTCGAGCACACCGACCAGCAGATCGTCCGCATTCAGCTCCAGCATGATTTCGCTCAGCGAAGGCGCCAGGCTGACCACCCGCTCCGTTGCTGCAAGCAAAGGCGAGGTCGACAGCGCAACGGCCAGCAGTAGCGCACGCATCATTGCAGCTGACGCGGAATGCGGTAGAGCAACAGCAGCACCAGACTGCCCGAGACCAGCAGCCCTTGTGCGACGGGCTCGAGGCCGAGCGGCGCACCGATGGCGGCGAGCCACGCCGGTAGCGCGGCGGTCCGCAACGCCCGCAGCCGGACGGCGCGTAACGCCGCCCACGCGGATGCTTCGGCATCACTACCCAGATCTTTTTCAGTAGCAATCAGGGCGTGCTTGTAGGCCGTAAAACGGGGCAGATTGAGAAACAGCGTGGCGAGGCCGACGAGGAACAACGGCAGGGCGAGCGGCTCGCCGAAGCGGCCCGCCAGTTGGGGAAGCTGGCTGCTGATGAGCACGGGTACGACCATGAAAAGCAGATACCGCCAGCCTTCGAGCGCCAACTGGCGGCGGGTCGCCGTGCGGTTCACGACTGCTCGGCTTCGCCCTGGTGAATTTCGCCGAGCATGTGGCCAAGCTTACCGGCCTTGGTGGCGAGGTACTTGCGGTTGTGCGGATTGTGCGCGATCTGCAGCGGCATGCGTTCGGCGATGCGAATACCGAAGCCCTGTAGCGCTTTGACCTTGCGCGGGTTGTTGGTCATCAGCTTGATCTCAGCGATGCCCAAGTGCTCGAGCATGGGCAGGCAGATCGCATAGTCGCGCATGTCGGGAGCAAAGCCGAGGCGCTCATTGGCCTCGACGGTATCGGCGCCGCCATCCTGCAGTTCGTAGGCGCGGATCTTGTTCAGCAGCCCGATGCCGCGACCTTCTTGACGAAGGTAGAGCAGCGCGCCGCGACCCTCTTCGGAAATCGCGCGCAGTGCGGCTTCCAGCTGGAAACCACAATCGCAGCGCAAACTGAAAAGGGCATCGCCCGTCAGGCATTCGGAATGCAGACGACCCAATACGGGCCTGCCATCTGCAACATCGCCCAGCGTCAGTACGACATGTTCCTTGCCAGTGTCCTGATCGAGAAAACCATGCATGGTGAACACACCGAACGGCGTCGGCAGTTTGGAAGCGGCGACGAACACGACAGACACCGGAGAAACTCCAGAAGGCAGAAAAGCGGATATTGTAACAGCAGTCCTGCGACAAGCTGTATCGGAAGATGCCGCGGGCGCGGACCGATACGGCTTGGGTTTGGGAAGAAGGCGCCGGCTCAGATTTTTGATTCGAGCTTCAGGACACCCTGATCTTCCCGCCAGCTGACGCGGCTGAGAAAACTCATGCCCAACAGGGCATCCGAAGGTGACCCGCCCTCCACCACTACGGCCTCTACACCGAGCACATCGATGGCACCCACCTTGACGTTGTTGAGATGCACTCGCCAAGCCTTGGCCGTGCCGCCAGCGGTGCTGACCACGATCGGCTTGCCGTCGACGCGATAATCGATTCCCAGACGTCGCGCCTGGATCTCGTTTATCGCGACAGAGGTAGCCCCCGTATCGACGAGAAACTGCACCGACTGGCCATTGATGGAACCGGCCACCCAGTAGTGACCGCCCTGCCCCCGTGCGATGCTCAGTTGCCGGCGATCAGGCTCAGCGAACCCGACGCTCAGTTCGCGACTCAGCGTATAGCGCCGCTCGATGCCATCGACCCGCAGCACCGCGCCTTTGGAATCAGCACTAATCACCTCGACACCGCCCGGCCCCACCTGACCGACGCGCACCAGTTTGCGCTGGCCATCGACATTCACCACCGCGGCACCGGGAAACAGACCGACCACCTGCACCAGCGGCGCCGCTGCGATGACAAAGGATACAAACGACAGAGAGGCCGCGAATAGCAGGATTACGGATCGCATCAGTAGCGGCTTCCTTGAAACGGGATAGCTCGACATTCTTCCATGAGTATCAGGGTCGATACAGCGATCAGCCGCACAGCCCGGACTTCAACCCAGCCCCAGCACCGCCAGGTGCATCAGAGCGCAGGCGGCAAAGCCGGCAAGGATATCGTCGAGCATGATCCCCAGCCCACCGTGCACATGGCGGTCCACCCAACTGATCGGCCATGGTTTGAAGATGTCGAGCACCCGGAACACCACGAACCCGAGCAGCAGCCAGTACCAGCCCGCAGGCACCAGCCAGAAGGTGATCCAGATGCCGGCGAACTCGTCCCAGACGATGCCTTCATGGTCATGTACGCCCAGATCCTGGGCGACCTTGCCGCACAGCCAGATCCCGAACAGCATGCTGGCGACGATCACCAGCCCGTAGCCCCAGCCCGGAAGGGCCTGCCACAGCGGCACGAACGCCAGCGCGAGGAGCGATCCCCAGGTCCCGGGAGCTTTCGGCAACGTCCCGGAGCCGAAACCGAAGGCCAGGTTGTGCCAAGGGTTGCTCCATACTGATACGGGCACCGCTTCGACGGCAGGCTGCAGGGAATCGGTCAAACGGCTGTCCTCTCTTATTCTGGCGGCGCTATCCAGCCCGCTCAGCCACTGAAATGGTTGTAGCCCTGACTGACCAGCGTGATCGCCTGGCCGCGGGCGTTCAGCAACCGCACGCCCGCCCCGACTGCCACATGGCCGATCACATGAACCGGCCAGCCATCGTCCTGCAAGGCCGCCAACTCGTCGGCTGGCAAGGTAAACGCCAGCACGTAATCGTCGCCGCCACTCAGGCCGTATTGCAGGGCCTGATCAGAGCCTGCGAAGCGCACTAGCGCGTCCGTCAAGGGTAGCTTCATCTGTTCGATGCACAACAGGACGCCGGACGCAGCGGCGATGTGCCCACAGTCGGCCAGCAGTCCATCGGAGATATCCAGCGCCGCGCTCGCCTTGCCGCGTAGCGCCTGTCCCAGCGCCAGCTGCGGTTGTGGCAACCAGTAATGTCTAAGCAACGCCGCCGCGTCAGCCGTCCCCTGCTCGCGCTCACCCAGCACGATAGGCAGCGCACCGGCCGCATTGCCAAGCGCGCCGCCGACGCACAGCAGATCGCCCGGCTGCGCGCCACTGCGCAGCAATCCCTGACCCGCCGGCACCCGACCGAACACCGTCAGCGTCATGCTCAGCGGGCCGCGCGTGGTGTCGCCACCAATCAGACGCATCGCGCAGCCCGCCGCCATCGTGTCGAGGCCACGGGCGAATTCGGCTAGCCAGTTGGAATCAGCATCGGGAAGGGTCAGCGCCAGCGTGAAACCGATCGGTGTCGCACCCATTCCCGCCAGATCACTGGTGGAAACCGCCAGTGCACGCTGGCCGAGCAGGTAAGGATCACAAGGATCGGGGAAATGGATGCCGGCGACCAGCGTGTCGCTGGATACCGCTAACTGTTCGCCTGCCGGCAATGCCAGCAAGGCGCAGTCATCGCCGATGCCCAACACGACATCGCCGCCGGCCCTGGCACAAGCGGCAGCGGCGAAGTAATGGCGGATCAGCTCGAACTCACCCATCAAGACGCAAACTCAGCGCTTGTGAGCGCCAACCTCGGCACTGCGCAGGCTGGGTGCCAGCTTGTCCAGCACGCCGTTGACGAACTTGTGCCCGTCGGTGGCACCGAACACCTTGGCCAACTCGATGCCTTCGTTGATCACCACCCGATACGGCACATCGATGCGATGCATCAGCTCGTAGGTGGACAGGCGCAGAACGGCCAGTTCCACCGGGTCGAGTTCTTCGAGCGGACGATCGAGGTGAGGCACGATGGCGCCGTCGACTTCGGTCTTGGCGCGCGCCACGCCGGTCAGCAGCTCATGGAAGTAGTTGCCGTCGACGCCGGAGAAATCGTTGTCGACGCGAAACTGCGCCTCGATTTCGTTGAGGCTCTGACCCGCCATGTGCCACTGATAAAGCGCCTGCATCGCCAGGCTGCGCGCCACACGGCGCGTTGCGATCTTGCCCTTGGCCTTGGGCTGCGGGGCGTCCTGGCTGTCGTCGTGATTAAGGCTCACTTGGCCTCCAGCTGCGCCAGCAGACTCACCATTTCCAGAGCGGAAAGTGCGGCTTCGGCACCCTTGTTGCCAGCCTTGGTGCCGGAGCGCTCGATAGCCTGTTCGATAGAATCGACGGTCAGTACGCCGAAGGCGACCGGCACGCCGAACTCCATGGAGACCTGCGACAGGCCTTTGGTGCACTCACCAGCGACGTATTCGAAATGTGGGGTGCCGCCGCGAATGACCGCGCCGAGGGCGATGATCGCGTCGTACTCGCCCTGCTGGGCAACTTTCTGCGCGACCAGGGGAATCTCGAAGGCGCCCGGTGCACGGATGATGGTGATGGCGTCTTCTGCGATGCCGTGGCGCACCAGCGCATCGACGGCGCCGCTCACCAGGCTCTCGACAACGAAGCTGTTGAAGCGGCCAACGACCAGGGCGAACTTGCCCTGCGGGGCGATGAAGGTACCTTCGATGGTCTTCAGTGTCATGGAAACAATCTCATATAGCGTTAAAGAGCTTGTGGGCTTTCAGGCAGCCCGGCGGGGCAGCGCGTAGCGAGCGCAGAGCAGACAAGGCGAAAACAGGCGAGGCGGCGATGCTTTTTATCTCTGTAGCACTGTTGTAAATGAGCAAGCCGAGCCTGTTTTCAACGCAGTATGTCCAAGCGCAGTAGCGCGGCAGCCCTCACTCAGCGGGCAGGTATTCTACAACTTCCAGGTCGAACCCGGATATCGCATTGAATTTCATCGGCGAACTCATCAGGCGCATCTTGCGCACCCCCAGGTCGCGAAGGATCTGCGAGCCCGCGCCGACCGTGCTGTAGGTCGCCGGCGTCGGCAACTGCTGGCGGCTCAGCTGAGCCAGCAGATGCGGCCCGGTCAGCGGGTTGCCCAGCAGCAGCACCACCCCACTACCGGCCTTGGCCACTTCGCTCATCGCGGCGCGCAGGCTCCAGCGCCCCGGCACGGTCACCAGTAGTAGGTCGCGCAGCGGCTCCATGTTGTGCACGCGCACCAGCGTGGGGTTTTCCGGCGATATCTCACCACGGGTCAGCGCCATGTGCACAGTGTCTTCGACACCGTCGCGGTAGGTCACCAGGGTGAACTGGCCCAGCTCGGTTTCCAGCGGCTGTTCGGAGACGCGCTCGACGGTGCGCTCGTGGATCATCCGGTAATGGATCAGGTCGGCGATGGTGCCGATCTTCAGGCCATGCTGCTCGGCGAACAGTTCCAGTTCCGGACGACGCGCCATGGTGCCGTCGTCATTCATGATTTCGCAAATCACCCCCGAAGGCTCGAAACCGGCCATGCGCGCCAGATCGCAGGCTGCTTCGGTGTGTCCCGCGCGCGCCAGGACACCGCCCGGTTGCGCCATCAACGGGAAGATATGGCCGGGGCTGACGATATCTTCGGCTACTGCGTTCTTCGCCACAGCGGCCTGTACGGTGCGCGCGCGGTCGGCGGCGGAGATACCGGTGGTGACGCCCTCGGCCGCCTCGATCGACACGGTGAATTTGGTGCCGAAGCCCGAACCATTGCGCGGCGCCATCAGCGGCAGTTGCAGGGTCTCGCAGCGCTCACGGGTCATCGGCATGCAAATCAGGCCGCGGGCGAAACGGGCCATGAAGTTGATGTGCTCGGCGGTCACGCATTCGGAGGCGACGATGATGTCGCCCTCGTTCTCGCGGTCCTCGTCATCCATAAGGATGACCATCTTGCCGGCGCGGATGTCTTCGATCAGTTCTTCAGCGGTATTCAGAGCCATGGGGCCGATCCTTATTTATGCAGGTAGCCGTGTTCGGCCAGAAAGCTTTCCGTCAGGCCCGACGCATTGGGCTCGGCCGCCTTGTCGCCCAGCAGCAAGCGTTCCAGGTAACGGGCCAGCAGATCCACTTCCAGGTTCACCTGCCGCCCGGGGCGATAGTCGACCATGATGGTTTCAGTCAGGGTATGCGGGACGATGGTGAGTTCGAATTCCGCGCCGCTCACGGCATTGACCGTAAGGCTGGTCCCGTCGACCGTGATCGAGCCCTTGAGCGCGATGTACTTAGCCAGCTCACGCGGCGCGCGGATGCGAAACTGCACAGCGCGAGCATTTTCCTCGCGTGCCACCACCTCGCCGACACCGTCGACGTGACCGCTGACCAGATGCCCGCCGAGACGGCTGGTCGGTGTCAGTGCTTTCTCGAGATTGACTCGGCTGCCAGCCTTGAGATCGACGAAGGCCGTGCGGGCCAACGTTTCGCGGCTGACATCGGCCCAGAAGCCATCGCCCGGCAGCTCGACGGCAGTCAGGCAGACGCCATTGACCGCGATACTGTCGCCGAGCTTGACGTCCGACAGGTCCAACTTGCCGGTTTCGACCAACACCCGAACGTCACCGCCTTTTGGCGTCATGGCGCGGATGGTGCCGATGGATTCGATTATTCCAGTGAACATGCGGCCTCCCGCGGAAGGCTGTTGAAACGATGCATTTGACCAACTCCTGTTTTGGAAAAAACAGGGCTGCAGATCGATAGGGAGTAGACGCACGCACGGAAGGCGCCCGTCGAGGCATCCCGCTCTCTCTTCATCCGGACTATACCGTCGGCCCCGGAATCGCACCGGATCTGCTGACCTTGCCAAAGACAAGCGCTCGCGGGCTAGCGATCGTTGGCCGAACCAACCGCATCGCATTACCGCCGGTGGGGAATCGCACCCCGCCCTGAGAACGTGGGCCGTTTTATGGCCCGGCGCAGTTTTTACCACAGATGCGCCCGCTCTGCAGCCGGCAAACGACTGCGGCGCAACGAAAAGTAGTCTCCGAGCGAGCCATCGCAGCGGCGTGCCCTGACACCTTTTTAACCGCACGGTGAAACTCCCGTTTCGCTTGTTTGTCCATAGGCATCGCTGCGCCTCTACGGCAGAACACCGTCCAAGGAGATGGCAGAAAAGACGATCAGGATGGAACGTCGCTCCAGCATTACGCGTACCGATACGCCGAGCCAGGGTCAGTTCGTACCTGACGGCCCCGGCAGATCAGGTCGCGATAAGGAACACGCTCCGGTCCCTTTATTCAGGTGCCGAGAGATGGATATATCAGGGCTTGCCTCTTTGGAAGAGTCGGCGGCGCAATGGGCGGCCGAGATCGATTCCAACGGCTTCACGGTGCTGCAAAATTACCTTTCGCTCGAACTGCTCGAGCAAGGCCGCGACTTCATCGAGCAACAGGCGGCGAGCCATGGTGGCGAATACTTCGCCATCCATGGCATTGAAGCGTTGGGCGGCAGTATCGTCGCGGCGCTGGCGCTTTCCGCGCCATTCAAGGAGATGCTGACAGGCCTGTACCGGCTCCAGACCGGCCGGGA
The DNA here is from genome assembly GCF_022355455.1 of Pseudomonas sp. KSR10. Taxonomy (NCBI): domain Bacteria; kingdom Pseudomonadati; phylum Pseudomonadota; class Gammaproteobacteria; order Pseudomonadales; family Pseudomonadaceae; genus Pseudomonas; species Pseudomonas sp. KSR10. The sequence continues at coordinate 695,416 of NZ_JAKOEN010000019.1, forward strand.
TCCAGCCGCAATGGAACAGATCTTCCCGGTGGTCCGCTGCCTGCAAGGCCGCAGCGGTCTCAAGCAGTCGCATTTCTACCATTTCGATGCCACGGCGGTTACGGCCCTGCTCCCCCTGTTCATCCCGACCGAGGGCGAGCATTGTGGCGATCTGATCATCTTTCCCAACCTTCGGCCGGTGCGCTTCAATGCCCTGCGCAACGTGATCGAGAAGGCGCTGCTGCATAACTCGGTCAGCAAGAAGCTGGTGGCGTTCGCGGTCAGGCGCGGTTGGTTGCGGCCGATCCGACTAAAGCTGGTGCCGGGCAACCTCTACCTGTTCTGGGGATACCGCAGCCTGCACGCCAACGATCAATGCGACCCCACCATGCTGCGCGCCACTGCGCTGTTCCACTTCGGCAATCCACATCACGACAGCCGGCTCGCACGGCGGTTATTGGGCTCCAACAAGCGCCGCGCAAGCCTGGACCACAATGGCTTGAAGCCGGTGAGTTAAGGAACATGCCGCCAGGCCGGTCCTAGCCCCGATGCAGGATCAGCCAGACGGACGGGCAATGATCCGCCAGTCATCGCCGATCGCGCGGATATCGATGATCCTGAGTTCGCGCGCTTCGCTCATGCGATCCAACGGCAGCTCCAGCAGCGGACGGGCCGAGGAACCGAGAAATTTGGCGGCAACGAAGATCTGGTATTCGTCGATCAAGCTTCGCGTGGCAAAGGCTCCGACGAGCCGAGGACCGGCTTCGAGCAACACTTCGTTGGCGCCGCGGCTGGCGAGTTCGCGCAACAGGCCGTGCAGATCGACCTGCCCGTCGCCATTCGTCAGTTCCACTACCTCATGGCCAGCGGCGCGGTGCAGCACGGCGCGTCCGATCGCCGCCGTAGCCACCAATGCCGGCCCAGCCTGAAAGAAAGGCGCATCCAGCGGCACCCGCAGCTGACCATCGATCAGCACCCGCAGCGGCGGGCGCTGCATGGCCAGCGCGCTCAGTTCGTCATCCAGCCCAAGCTCGGCGGTACGCACCGTCAGCCGTGCATTGTCCATCAGCACGGTATCGGCGCCGGTCAGTACCACGCTGGACTGCCCACGCAGCCGCTGCACCTCGGCACGGGCCGCAGGGCCGGTGATCCACTGGCTTTCGCCACTGGCCATGGCCGTGCGGCCATCCAGGCTCATCGCCAGTTTCGCGCGCAGATAGGGCAGGCCGGTTTCCATACGCTTGATGAAGCCGACGTTGAGGGCCCGCGCCTCGCTCTCCAGCACTCCGCTGGCGACCTCGACACCGACGCTGCGCAGACGCTCGAGCCCACGCCCGGCGACCTGGGGATTAGGGTCCTGCATCGCCGCCACGACACGGCTGACACCGGCCTTGACCAGGGCCTCGGCGCAAGGGGGCGTGCGCCCGTGATGGCTGCAGGGTTCGAGCGTAACGTAGGCGGTGGCGCCGCGGGCACGCTCGCCAGCCTGGCGCAAGGCATGCACCTCGGCATGCGGCTCGCCGGCTCGCACATGCCAGCCCTCGCCGATCAGTTCATTGTTCTTGACGATTACGCAGCCGACACGTGGATTGGGATGCGTCGAATACAACCCTTTGCGCGCCAACTGCAGGGCGCGGGCCATCCAGGCGTGATCGGCGGCAGTCATTCTTTCGCGGGTTCGCGAGACAGGCGTTCGATTTCCTCGCGGAATTCGTTGAGGTCCTGGAAGCGGCGGTAGACCGAAGCGAAGCGGATATAGGCAACCTCGTCGAGCTTCTGCAGCTCGACCATCACCAGCTCACCGAGCACCCGCGACTTGATTTCCCGCTCGCCAGTGGCCCGCAGGCGATGCTTGATATGGGCGATGGCCTCTTCCAGGCGTTCGACACTCACCGGGCGCTTTTCCAGCGCGCGCTGCATGCCGGCACGCAGCTTTTCCTCGTCGAACGGCTGGCGGCTGCCGTCCTGCTTGATCAGCCGCGGCATGACCAGCTCGGCGGTTTCGAAGGTGGTGAAACGTTCGCCGCAGGCGAGGCACTCGCGGCGGCGGCGCACCTGATCGCCCTCGGCCACAAGGCGCGAATCGATGACTTTGGTGTCATGTGCACCACAGAAGGGACAATGCATGGTTTAGAGCTGTCAGACGTCGGGAGAGCCATGGTAGCGCATCCCGTCGGCAAGACAAATCGAGCGGATTGTTGCTATACAGGCGCGCATTTATCGCCAGACTTCGGAGCCGTCCGTGCCGTTACGTCCTTTTGTTCTGCCCGTTTTACTGCTGGTGTTGGTGGGTTGTTCGAGCCAGCAATCCCAGCGCCCCTCGGCACCCGTCACCTTCGAGGATCCGCCCGCGGCCGTGACACCGTTGCACGAACTGCATGGCAGTCTGATCGGCGTCCCAGCTGACAGCGAAGTCGAGCTGGCGCTGTTGGAAGTCAACCGTCGCGACCAGCCCGATCGTTTGTTGAGTAGCGTGCAACTCAAAGGCCGTGGCAATGAACTGCCGTTCATCCTCAAATTCAACGCCGAAAAGTTTCCTCTGGATCAGCAAGTCGAGCTGCGCGGCCGGGCGACCCGCTCCGGGCAACTGATCATGCGCCTTCCGGCGGTGCGCATCAGCAGCCCGGCCAGCCAATCGCTGGGCCCGCTGCGATTGGTTCCGGCGCCTTGAGACCGCCAGCTGCACTACAGGCGGCGCTGGCCGACCTGCTTGGCGACGCTCGCCTGAGCATCGAGACGCTGCCCGATACCGACATTCGCTTGTGGCTGATCGATGCGGCAAACATGGACCGTGCCTTCAGCCCGGAGGAAACCCGACGGATTCTCGAAGAACCGCCCTATTGGTGCTTCTGCTGGGCCAGCGGCTTGGTGTTGGCACGCTGGCTCGCCACGCATCCGGAATGGGTGCGCGGAAAGCGGGTACTGGATTTCGGCTCGGGTTCGGGCGTCGCCGCGATCGCCGCGGCCAAAGCCGGCGCATTGGAAGTGGTGGCCTGCGACCTCGACCCGATCGCATTGACCGCCTGCCGCGCCAACGCGGAGCTCAACGGTGTGCAGCTCGGTTATTCGGAAGACTTCTTCGCCGAGACCGATCGCTACGACCTGATCATCGTCGCCGATGTGCTCTACGACCGCGCCAATCTGCCGCTGCTCGATCAATTCCTCAGCCGTGGCCGCCAGGCGCTGGTCGCCGATTCGCGGGTGCGCGATTTTCAGCATGCGTTGTATGGTCGTCTGGCCATTCTGGATGCCTGCACCTGGCCGGATCTGGCCGAGCCGGCGGAGTTCCGTCGGGTCAGTCTCTACCACGCCAGTCGCCACGTCGAGGCTGAATCCCTGGGTGCCGGCTGAGGTCTATCGCAGATAGCTGGCGTAGCGTCGCTGCAGCATGAGCCGAGCCCCAGAGGAGGCCATCATGTCCACCGAGAAACCCCTGCGTCTGTTTTTCGCCCTGTCCTGCCCGCCTCCGTTGGCGGAAGCCATCTGTAGCTGGCGCGACAGCCAGAACCTAGGCGGTCGCCCCGTGGCGCAGGCCAACCTGCACCTCACGCTGGCGTTTCTGGGTGGCCAGCCGACGGCGAAGCTGGAGGGGCTGAAGCAGCTCGGAGACCACCTGCGCGCTGACGCCTTCACGCTGCGGCTGGATCAGCTGCAGACGATCGGCCACGGCTTCGCCTGCCTGATTCCCAGCCAGGTCCCGCCACCATTGAGCCAACTGGTCGAACAGTTGCATGCCGGCCTGTCCACCCACGGCTTCGCTCTCGACTCGCGGCCGTTTCTGCCGCACATGACACTGTCGCGCGAAGCCCAGGCGCAGCCAGACGGCGCACCGCCCACATTCAAATGGCAGGTGGAGCGCTTCGGCCTCTTCCTGTCGGAAAACACCGGGAACGGTGTGCGCTACCGCGAGCTGGAGAACTGGCCGTTGAAGGCGCCAAGCGGCTGAACCGTGACGCGTGCGCCACTTGCTTCCGCTTCGGCGCGCCCCCACTTAACATGCACGCCTCATTTCGCATGCGCCCATTTCGAGAACTCCGATGAGCCAGACTCCCTACATCTTCGACGTCAGCAACGCCAACTTCGAGCAGCTGGTGCTGGAAAACTCCTTCCACAAGCCGGTGCTGGTGGACTTCTGGGCCGAGTGGTGCGCGCCATGCAAGGCGCTGATGCCGCTGTTGGCGAAGATCACCGAGGAATACCAGGGAGAGCTGTTGCTGGCGAAGGTCAACTGCGACATCGAACAGGACGTCGTGGCCCGTTTCGGCGTGCGCAGCCTGCCTACCGTGGTGCTGTTCAAGGACGGCCAGCCGGTCGATGGTTTCGCCGGAGCCCAACCGGAATCGGCAATTCGCGCCATGCTCGAACCGCACGTACCCGCACCCGCCGCTCCTGAGACCGACCTGCTGGAAACCGCCCAGGCGCTGTTCGCCGAAGGGCGCATTGGCGAGGCGGAAAACCTGCTCAAGCAGTTGCTGGTCGAAGACAACGAGAACGCCGCAGGCCTGATCCTCTATACCCGCTGCCTGGCCGAACGCGGCGAACTGGCCGAGGCCGAAACGGCGCTCGGCGCCGTCAAAGGTGACTCCCACAAGCAAGCGCTGGCTGGCGCCCGCGCGCAGCTGACCTTCTTGCGTCAGGCCAATGACCTGCCAGAAGTCGCCGATCTCAAGAGCCGTCTTGCACAAAACGCCGACGACGATGAAGCGGCTTATCAATTGGCCATTCAACAACTGGCGCGGCAGCAACACGACGCGGCACTGGATGGTCTGCTGAGGCTGTTCGTGCGCAACCGCGGCTACGCCGAAGGCCTGCCACACAAGACGCTGCTGCAGGTATTCGACCTGCTGGGCAGCGACCATCCGCTGGTTACCACCTATCGGCGCAAGCTGTACCAAGCGCTGTACTGAGCCGAAAAAGGCCTCCGATCGGAGGCCTTTTGGAGCAACTTTTCGTCTCGCCGGACCATCATCATCAGCTCGCCAGCATCTCGTGCAACCGTAGACAATCGCGCACATACAGATCGGTCAGTTCCGGCCATGGATTGACCGGCACATTGACCAGCACGCCATGCGCGCCAGCCGCCTTGGCGCATTCCAGGTCGAAGCGATAGTCGCCCACCATCACCAGTTCCCGCGGGTCGACGCCCCACTTGTTCGCCAGGTGCAGCAGGCCGCCGGGATCGGGCTTGGGCGGCGCTTCATCGCGGCCGAGGATATCTTCGCTGGCGAAATACTCGCCCAGTCCCACCGCCTGTAAGGTCACCAGTGCCAGTTCGTGGGCATTGCGGGTCAGCACGCCGAGCCGGCAACCCCTGTTACTGAGTGCACGCAACAGCTCGCGAGCGCCCGTCGCCGGCGTGGCCGCGTAGGCTAACTCACGTTCGTGCTCCAACAGCCAGGCGCGCTTGTTGGCGGCTTCGTCGGCCGGCAGCGCGGCGAGGTGGTGAAGGATGTCGTCGTCCTCCGGAATGTCCAGCGCACGCTTGATCGCCGGGAAGTCATGCACGGCGATCGTCAGCGTACCGTCCATGTCGAATACCCAGTGGCGTGCGTCGGCCAGCCTCACTTCCAGTCCTCACGCACCCGCACCAGCCCTTCCTGCGCCACCGAAGCGACCAGCTCGCCGGCGCGATTGAAGATGCTGCCGCGGGCGAAACCGCGGGCATTTCCAGCCCAGGGGCTATCCATGGAGTACAGCAGCCATTCGTCCGCGCGTACCTCGCGATGGAACCAGATGGCGTGATCCAGGCTCGCCAATTGGATGAATTTGCTCCAGGAGCTGACACCATGGGGTTGCAAGGCGGTGCCGATGAAGCTGAAGTCCGAGGCATAGGCGACCAAATATTTGTGCAACGCCGGGTTATCCGGTAGCGAACCGTCGGCACGGAACCAGATATGCCGGATCGGTTCGATCGGCTGTGGGTTGATCGGGTCCTGCAGGGTCACCGGGCGAATCTCGATCGGCTTGGGTCGGCGCAACTTCTCCGCGACCCGCTCCGGAACCAACGGCGTCAGTTTGTGCATCAGCTCCCACTCGCTGGCGAGATTTTCCGGCCCGACCACATCGGGCATCTTCAGTTGATGTTCGTAACCGGTCTCGTCCGCCTGGAACGAAGCGCTGCAGGTGAAGATGGTCTGGCCTTTCTGGATCGCACTGACGCGCCGGGTGCTGAAACTACCGCCATCACGCACCCGATCGACGTCATAGACCACCGGCTGGTGGGAATCACCGGGGCGTAGGAAGTAGCCGTGCATGGAATGCACATGGCGCTCCGATGCCACGGTCTGGCTGGCTGCGGACAACGCCTGACCGACCACCTGGCCGCCGAACAACTGCGGAAATCCCAAGTCCTGACTGGCGCCACGGAACAGGTTTTCCTCGATTCGTTCCAGCGACAGCAGGCTGACGAGCGTGTCTAGGGTGTCGGTCATGGCGGTGTTCCTATGGATATGCGGGCACGGGGCAAGCGCGCAATGTTACGTATTTCACCGGATTCGCTCCAGCAATTGGGCTTATCGTCGGGCATCGGCCCAATTTTCCCGCGTGATTCGATACAACACGTGATCACGCAGCGGATGGCCTTCGGGGATGTCTGGATGCTCGAAGTCATGCTGCGCTTCGTGCTGCATGCCCAGTACGCTCATCAACTGCCTGGACGGTTCATTGTTCGCGGCGGTGTATGCCACCACGTCCGACAGTTGCAGGCGGTCGAAGGCGCAGGTCAGGGCCGCTTGCGCCGCCTCCCGGGCCAGCCCTTGTCGCCATTGGTCGGGGACGAGTCGCCAAGCTATTTCCACGGCCGGGCAAAATGGCAGCTTTAGGCGGCTCCAGGCCAGCCCGGTCAAGCCGATGAAGCATCCGTCGTCCTTGCGTTCCAGCGCCCAGACGCCGAAACCGTGCCGGGCGAAGTGCATCCGCCAGCGCGCCAGCGCCGCGGCGCAGTCATCACGCGAAAGCAACGCCGGGAAATAGCGCATCACCAGCGGGTCGGCGCACATCGCCGCGAGTGATTCGAGATCGTCGTCATGCCAGCGACGCAGCCGCAGGCGTGGGGAGTCCAGTTCAATACGCGTCATCGCTTCTTCCGTGCTGTTCCTTGAGGGGCCGGCTGCCGAATCGGCATACTTTCGGCTGACCATTCGAGCGTCGATCGATGTTCCTACCGCTGATATTTCATGAGGATTACAGCCCGCCGCTGCCACCAGGGCATCGCTTCCCCATGGAGAAATTCCGACTGCTGCGCGATCACCTGGTCGCCAGCGGTCTGACCACAGACGAGGCGCTATTGCGTCCCGAACTCTGCCCGACCGATCTGCTCACACTGGCTCACGATCGAGCTTACGTCGCGCGCTACTGCAGCGGCGACATGAGCCGTGATGAATTGCGCCGCCTGGGCCTGCCCTGGAGCCCACCGTTGGCGCAGCGTACCCTTCGCGCGGTCGGCGGATCGCTGCTTGCCGCAGAGCTGGCTTTGCAACACGGGCTGGCCTGTCATCTGGCGGGCGGCACCCACCATGCCCATCACGATCATGCCTCCGGCTTCTGCATATTCAACGATCTGGCGGTGATCGCCCTTTCGCTACTGGAGCGCGGCCGCGTCGGCCGCGTGCTGATCTTCGACTGCGACGTCCACCAGGGCGACGGCACCGCGCGGATACTCGAGCATACCGCCGACGCGGTGACAGTATCGCTGCATTGCGAGAAGAACTTTCCGACACGCAAGGCCCGCAGCGACTGGGATATCGGGCTGCCGCCAGGCCTTGGCGACACGCAATATCTCAAAGCGGTCGACGACGCGCTCAACTATCTGTTACCGCTGTATCAGCCAGATCTGGTGATCTACGACGCCGGCGTCGATGTTCATCGCGACGATGCGCTGGGCTTGCTCAACCTCACTGATGAAGGGCTGGCGATGCGAGACAGCGCGGTGATAGAGCATTGCCTGGGCCGGGACATTCCGGTGGTTGGAGTGATCGGTGGCGGCTACGACAAGGACCGGGCGCTGTTAGCCCGTCGTCATGCGCAGCTGCATTTCAGCGCCGCCGAGGCCTGGCGGCGTCACGGACTGAGTTGAGAGCGTGGCGTGAATCCGGCACAGAAATGGCCCGCGGCCAGGTCAGCCGCTACAATGCCCGCCCCGCAACTGCCGGCTGCAACCATGCCTCTTGAACCTCGCGTTGCCATCATCGGCGGCGGTCCCGCCGGACTGATGGCCGCCGAAGTGTTGAGTCAGGCCGGCGTCGCGGTCGACCTGTACGACGCCATGCCCTCGGTCGGCCGCAAGTTTCTGCTAGCCGGCGTCGGCGGGATGAACATTACCCATTCCGAAGCCTTAGAGCCTTTCGTCGCTCGCTACCGCGAACGCGCGCCGGAGCTGCGCGTCCTGCTTGAGGCCTTTCCCCCCGATGCGCTGCGCGAATGGATTCACGGGCTGGGGATCGACACCTTCATTGGCAGTTCGGGGCGCGTATTTCCATCGGACATGAAGGCCGCCCCGCTGCTGCGCGCCTGGCTGCGGCGTCTACGCGACGCCGGCGTGCGAATCCATACACGTCACCGCTGGCTGGGCTGGCACGCCGACGGCAGCCTCCGGCTGCACGGCCCGGAGGGTGACCTGAGCGTCAGCGCCGATGCGGTCTTGCTGGCTCTGGGCGGTGGCAGTTGGGCGCGACTGGGCTCCGATGGTGCCTGGGTGCCGCTGCTGCACGATCGTGGTATCGACGTCGCGCCCCTGCGTCCGGCCAACTGCGGTTTCGAGGTGGCCGGCTGGAGCCAGCACCTGCAGGAAAAATTCGCCGGCGCGCCGCTGAAGACGGTCAGCCTCGGGCTGCCCGATGGCGTGCGGCGCAAGGGCGAGTTCGTTCTCACCGCCACGGGTATCGAAGGCAGCCTGGTCTATGCGCTGTCTGCCGAGATCCGTCAGGCCATCGAGCGGAATGGCCAGGCCACCGTATTGCTGGACCTGCTGCCCGATCATCAGCTGGAAAGAATTGCTCAGGCGCTGGCCAAGCCCCAAGGCTCGCAATCCATGGCCAAGCATCTCAAACGTCAGCTGGGCCTCGATGGCGTCAAGGCCGGCCTGCTGCGTGAGCTGACCCGCGCCGAGACCTTTCAGGACACCCGTGCGCTCGCCGCGGCGATAAAATCGTTACCGATCACGCTGCTGCGGCCGCGACCATTGGACGAAGCCATCAGCAGCGCCGGTGGCGTTCCGTTCGAAGTGCTGGACGATGGCCTGATGCTGCGCCAGTTGCCCGGCGTGTTCTGCGCCGGCGAAATGGTCGACTGGGAGGCTCCGACCGGGGGTTATCTGCTGACAGCCTGCTTTGCCAGCGGCCGTGCGGCGGCAGCAGGCATGCTTCGCTGGCTACAGGGCTGACATCCGCCTGATACAGAACCGCAAGCCGCAACGTTCAGCGATCGAGCCGATATTCATAGATGCCTGAACAGCGCCACGCTGATCACCCCGGCCGCGATCGCAGGCAACGGTTTCTTGACCAACAGCATCGTCACCGCTGTGACCAGAAAAGCCAGCCGCGCGCCGTTGTCCCCATTGACGGCCATGGGTGTCAGCAACGCCACCAGCACCGAGCCAGACATGGCGCTGATGAATTGTTCGGTTCTGTGGCTGATGGGCACGAACGACATGACAAACACACCGCCCCAGCGAGTCACCAAGGTCACCACGGCCATGATCAGGATGATGATCAACGCGCCGGACTCCGCCGTCTCTATCATCATTTCTTTTCCATCCACAGCGCGCCCAATATCCCGCCAGCCAGCGCGCCAGCAACCACGTGGCTATTGGCGGGCAGGTACCAGTACGCCAACATCGATGCGCATCCAGCCACTATCCAGATAACGGTCATGCGCAGGTTTTTCTTCCCGCCGACGACCATCGCCAGAAGAAAACACCCCATGACCATGTCCAGCCCCCAACTGACCGGATCGTGGATGGCGCTGCCGAAATACAGTCCCAGCCAGGTACCCAGTACCCAGAACGTCCAGAGCGCAAGACCGCCGCCGAACAGAATACCCAAGCCCGGCTTCCCTCGACTGAAGGCTTGCATGGACATGGCCCAGTTGGCATCCGAAACCACGAACATCACGGCGTAACGCTTCAGTGGCGGCAGATGGCGCAGCCAGGGGTACAGGGTCGCTCCCATCAACAGATGCCGAGCGTTGACGGCGAAGACGGTCACCATCAGCGGGACGATCGGAACATGGGTTCCCCAGAGTTCCAGCGACGCGAACTGCGAAGCGCCGGCAAACACCAGGCTGCTCATGATGATGATGGAATAATCATCGAGCCCCGCCTGCGTTGCAGCCAGACCGAAGGCCAACCCGAATACGATGACAAACAGTGAAATTGGCGTCAGCTGCTTGAACCCGGCCCACACATCATGACGACTGAGCTCTTGAAGTTCTGCATCGGTATTTGTCAAAACGCACCTCTCTTGTCCGTTTCATTGCGGCATTGCAGGCGGCTCGATGACTGGAGCTTCCCGCTAGCGCGTCATCGAGCGAATGACCGAATCGCAGACGCCGCGGCAGCAAAGCCCGCGCATGCCGCCAGTGAATCGCACGAAGGCTAGCGCTTCTTTGCCGGCTTCGCCCCGCCCAGGCTCGGCACCTTGCGGATCGGCTTGACGTTGGGCTTCTCGCTTTCGTCGAACCAGTTGCCCAGATGAATGCGGCCTTTGCCGGTGGCGGTCTTGGGCTTCTTCGGTTTCTTCGGCTTCTTGATGATCTGGCCACCGGGTTGGGTGGTCGGCACGCGGTGATCGGGAACGAAGCCCGGCTCGTCATGGCGCGGCAGTACCTGGCCGATCAGCGTCTCGATGGCTGCCAGTTGGTCGACTTCATCCGCAGCCACCAGCGAGACCGCCTCGCCGGTGGCACCAGCGCGTCCGGTACGGCCGATACGGTGTACATAGTCTTCGGCGATGATCGGCAGGTCGAAGTTGACCACCTGCGGCAGGTCATGGATATCCAGTCCACGCGCGGCCACGTCGGTGGCTACCAGCACCTGCACCTCGCCCGCCTTGAAGCGCTCCAGTGCGCGCAGTCGCGAGGCCTGTGGCTTGTCGCCGTGGATCGCGTCGCTGGATATGCCGGCGGCCTGAAGTTCGTCGACCAGCTGATCGACGCCTTTGCGCGTCTTGACGAAGACCAGCGCCTGGCCCCATCGCCGGTCCGCCAGCAGATGCAGGAACAGCTCGGACTTGCGTTTCTTGTCCACCGGCACCAGCCATTGCTTGACTGTCTTGGCGGCGGCGTTGCGTGGGTTGACCTCGATCGACAGGGGGTCGCGCAGCAGCTTCTGCGCCATCTGCCGAATCGCGTCGGAGAAGGTCGCGGAGAACATCAAGGTCTGGCGCTTCTTCGGCAGCGCGCTGAACAGCGCGTCCAATTCCTCCGAGAAGCCGAGGTCGAGCATACGGTCGGCCTCGTCCAGCACCAGGGTCTGCACCTGGCCGAACTTAACCGCGTTCTGGCGATAAAGGTCGAGCAACCGGCCCGGCGTCGCCACCAGCACGTCGATGCCTTTGCGCAGAGCCATCATCTGCGGGTTGAGGCTGACCCCGCCGTAAACCGCATAGCTGCGCAGCGGCAAGTTCTGGCCGTAGGCGCGGAAGCTCTCATGCACCTGCTCAGCCAGCTCACGGGTGGGCACCAGAACCAAGGCGCGAATCGAGTTGCTCGCCACTTGCGGTCCTTCATGCAGCAACCGTTGCAGCAGCGGCAGGGCGAAACCGGCGGTCTTGCCGGTGCCGGTCTGCGCCGCGGCCATCAGGTCACGGCCTTTGAGCACGGCCGGAATGGCCTTGGCCTGAATCGGCGTCGGCTGGGTGTAGTCGAGGGATTCGAGAGTGCGCAGCAGCGGATCGATCAGGCCCAGGGAGGCGAAGGTCATGGCGAAAACCGGGAGTACGAAAACGAGGTGCGCAGTTTACTCGGAATGGAAGCTGGAAGCTGGAAGCTGGAAGCTGGAAGCCAAGCGTAGGGTGGATGTCGCTTCCTACATCCACCGCAACACTGCTCGCCGGGTCGGCAAAGCGTGACTGACCGAGAGCCGCTTCGGGTAAGACCGGCGAATGTAGCACCGGAGACAGTGTCGCTTTCGGTTCCATACCGCTAACCGCCACCTCTAACGTAACAGCAGCTTGCCTTCGATAGGCACGTAACGGCTGGCGGCACGAATCAGCGAGTTGGCCGTCAGACCGGGCGCACCATAGACCGTTGCCTCGGCGCCACCGGCGCGCACGCGATCGAGCAGCAGGTCGAAGTCACCATCGCCGGAGGCCAGCACCACCTCGTCGACATGCCCGGCGGTGTCCAGCACATCGATAGTGATTCCGACGTCCCAGTCGCCCTTGGCGGAGCCATCGCTGCGCTGGATATAGGGTTTGAGCCTCACTGTGAAACCCAGGTTGCGCAGGATCTGCTGGAACTGCTGTTGCTTGGAATCGCCCCGATCGATGGCATAGGCGTAGGCCTCGACGATCTCGCCACGGGCGCTGACCTCCGCCCACAGCGCAGCGTAGTTGAAGTGGCAGCCGTGAGCCTGGCGCACCGTGTAGTAGAGGTTCTGTACATCGGCAAACAGGGCGATCTTCTTCACGCGGCGACCCGAACGGTGGAAGGGTTGATCAGTATGGACGGCAATGTCGCGCATGTCGCCGCCCGCCTCCTTGGGCTAAAGTGCGCGCCTGTTTCTCCGAGAGTATCCCGACCGCGATGAATGTCCTGTCCATCCTCCGTGATGCCTGGTTCTTCTACTCCCGTAACCTGGCGTCCATCGCGCGGCTCTGCCTGCCGCTGATCGTGCTGGAAAGTTGCACCCGCCTGGCCGTCGAACATCTGCTCGGCAAGAATGTCCTTCCAGCGCAGGAATTGCTGGTCGGCATGGTTTTCTACCCGCTTTATATCGGCGCGCTGATCCTGTTTCTCGATGCCCGCAGCCGGGGTCATCACCCGCCGCTACGCGAGGTGGTAGCGCGAGCGCTGCCGTTATGGCCGCCGATGGCGGTGCTGGCCGGGCTGGGCACCCTGCTGATCATGCTCGGCGCGTCGCTATTCGTCCTGCCCGGGATCTGGGTGATGGTCAAGATCGCCTTTGCCGAATACTTGCTGGTGCTGCGTGGCCTGAGCCCGCTCGCGGCACTGAAGGAGAGCTTCCGGCAGACCCGCGATCACTTTTTCCTGGTGCTCGGCTGCATCCTCGCCGTGCTGCTGCCGCTGTGGCTGCTGGAAGCCTGGCTCGCCGCACAGTTTTGGGCCAGCGAGACGTCACCCAGCCTGCTGGCCGTGCTGGTCGACAGCGCCGTCGGGCTGGTGCAACTGCTGGCGACCGTGGTGCTGTTCCGCTGCTTCATGCTCTGCAGCGAGCCGGCCATCGGCCTTGATGAAAGAAATTGACCATCAGGGCGGCGCATGGCGATCCGCCGGGCTAGGCTTGGTGGCTCCATCCATACCGAGCGCTTCGCCATGGCCGACCAAAACCCCAGCATCCTGTCCCACGTCTCCCTCGGCAGCAATCGATTCGAGCAAGCTGCAAACTTCTATGACCAGGTCCTCGCGACCCTGGGCTGCAAGCGCATCATGGCCCATCCAGGCGCGATCGCCTGGGGCCGCGAATATCCGGAGTTCTGGCTGCAAACGCCGATAAACGGCCAAGCGGCCACCGTTGGCAACGGCACGCATATCGGCTTCTTCGCCGCAAGCAAGGCGTCGGTCGATGCCTTTCATCGCGCCGCCCTGGACGCCGGTGCAACGGACGAAGGCGCACCGGGGCCACGGGAAGAGTATGGCGAGCCCTACTACGGCTGCTTCGTGCGCGACCTCGACGGCCACAAGGTCGAGGCCGCCTTCTGGGACACGGCGTTGATGCAGTGACTGCACGGCAACACCTTGGTCGCCTAGCCGGTGCCGGTTGACGCCCGGGCACCGGCCAGCCGCGGCAGCAGCAAGTGCTCGAACAACCGCGGGAAGCAGCGCGCCACCAGCCGCGCGCGCCAGTCCAGATTGGACAACACCAGCAGCCGGCGCCGTCTCAGCGCTCCTTGATAGATCGACTCGGCGACATCCTGCGGCGATGCCACGCGCCCCACGGTCAGTACCGGCTGCGGTGCGGTGGATCCGTCGCCGACCAGCACGTTCTTGCGCAGATCGGTCGCGGTGTAACCGGGGCACACCAGCATCACGTTGACGCCGGTCTCGCTCAACTCACTGCGCAGGGTTTCGAACAGCCCATGCAGTGCGTGCTTGCTGGCGTTGTAGGCGCCTCGATCGGGTACCGGCGCGTACTGCGAAAGCGAGCTGAGCACGATGATCTGACCATCGCGCGCGATCAGGCTCGGCAGCGCGGCCTGGGTGCAATGCAGCGCACCATAGAAATTGACCGCCATGATCCGCTCGAACACCGCCAGGCTGGTTTCGGCGACGCGGCTGCGGTGAGTAATACCCGCATTGTTGACCAGCACGTCGATGCCGCCAAAGCGTTCCACCACCAGCGTAACGGCCTGCTGCACCGCCTTCGCATCCGAAACATCACAGCGCAGGCCAAGGGCATCGGCGTTGTGGTGATCGACCAGATGCTGAACCAGACCATCGATCGCATTCTGATCGAGATCGAAGATCACCACCCGCGCACCGGCCTGTGCCATCCGTTCGGTCAGAGCGCGACCTATCCCCGCGCAGCCCCCGGTGATCAGCACCACCTTGCGATCGAATACCTTGCTGGCGAAAACCTTGCGATACATGAACCACTCCACCTGAGCCTGATCGAGCACCAGAACCTGTCGGCCATGGCGCCATTCATGCTTTGAGCATAGTCGGCCCGTCGCCGAACCGCGGCTGCGCGAATGAGCGACACCGGGCGACTCGCGCCGCCGTGCCATTCTGGACAGTGAAGCCACTGGCCGCCATGCTTGGACGGTGCAACCACAAGGGGCAGTGAATTACCTTGAAGCCTTTACTTTGGATGTCTTTTGCGGCAGCTCTGACAGGTCCTTGCTTCGCCGAGTCCGGGCCTGAATCGTCACGAACCCTGACCGTTGGTTACTACGACTTTCCGCCGGCCATCTACACCGATGCGCAGGGTCGGCCGCAGGGGCCAGTGGTGAGCCTGGCGCGCAAGGTGCTCGAGCACGCCGGCTATCAGCCTAGATTTCGCGGGCTGCCCAGCGCACGCCTGTATGCGGCCCTGAAGGACGGCACCATCGATATCTGGCCCGGCGCGCCAGGCAAACCGGAGCTGCTGGCCGATACGCTAGAAGGGCGTGAAACCCTCGCGCAGATCAGTCTCAATCTCTACTATCGGGCCGACACACCACCACCCCAGATCCCGGAAGGTCTCGCTGGGCGCGGTGTCATCGTGATCGGTGGCTATAACTACTGGCCCGCGGTGAATAAGATGCTGCACGACCCGCAGCTGAACATTCGCCTACACCGCGCCAGCAACCACGCCTCGGCGCTGGAGATGCTGCAGCACCGGCGCGCCGACTATCTGCTCGATTATCAAATTCCAGTGCATCAAGCGCTGCAACGCCTCGGCATGCCGGCGCTGCCCTACGAGACCATCCACGAGATGCCGATTCGCTTCATCGTTTCGCGCCATGTCGATGACAGCCGAAACATCGTCGATGCACTGGATCGCTCCTATGCCGAGCTGGCGGCAGCCGGTGAAGACATGAGGCTGCCTGAATAAGGCGCGGCGCGCGAAACCGCCTCAGGTGCCTCGTGGCTTGGCGCGTGCGGTGGGTTCGGCGATCAGCGGGTTATCCGGCCAGTAATGCTTGGGATAACGGCCCTTGAGGTCTTTCTTCACCTCGGCGTAGGTGTTGGCCCAGAAGCTGGCCAGATCCTGGGTCACTTGCACCGGTCGCCGTGCCGGGGAAAGCAGGTGCAGCTTGACGACCTGGCGCCCTCCGGCGATGCGTGGCGTATCGGCCAGGCCGAACAGCTCCTGCAGGCGCACCGCTAGCACCGGTGGCGACTCGCTGTAGTCGAGCCGCACCCGCGAGCCCGACGGCACGACGATGGCCATCGGCGCCAGTTCGTCAAGGCGCTGCGGCAATGGCCAAGGCAACAGGGTCGAGAGCATGGCCTTGAGGTCCAGCTGGGCGAAATGCGCCAAACGGGAGACTTTGCCCAGGTACGGCAGCAACCAGTCCTCCAGCCGCTCGAGCAGCGCATCGTCGCTGACAGTCGGCCATTCACTGACGACGCCGGCATCCAGATCGATCCGCCTGAGCAACGCGATGCGCGCCTGCCACTGGCGCAGTTCCGGCGTCCAAGGCAGCAGCTCCAGACCCTTGCGCCGGACCAGCCCGAGCAGGGCACGGCCGCGCGCCTCGTCATCCAGCCCAGGCAATGGCTCACGACTCAGGATCAGCTCGCCAACGCGTCGCTGCCGCTCGGCCCGCAATACGCCTTCGCGCTCGTCCCATTCCAGCTCGTCACGCACGCTGACCTGCTCGGCCAGCACCTCGTCGAACAACGTTGGATCCAGCGCGGCGGCGCGGTAGATGCGCTCTTCGCGCTGGCCCTGACGGCTGCCCAGTTCGGCGATCACCAGCCAAGGCTCCTTCATCAAGGCGTCCGGCTCGTCGAATACCGCCGCCCGACCGTTGGCCAAGCGGTACTCGCCGCCGCCCTCACGACGCTGTCGGGCGATCCGGTCGGGATAGGCGAACGCCAGCAGCGCGCCGTGCCAACGATGATCCGACGCATTCGCCGGCGCGGGCACCACCGGGCCACGCAGCAGGCTGCGAAACTGCCTAGCCAGCTGGCGCACCCGCTGGGCACCAGCATGCCGCCCCGCGCTGCCGTCGAGCAGCCCGAGACGCGTAGCGATATCCACGCCACCGCCGCGCTGGATATCACGCTCGACCAGCAAGGCAGCGAGATCCGCCGCCAGCGACGCGAGGCCCAGCGACTGCCCGCGCAACAGTAGGTGAGCGATCCGCGGATGCGCGGGCAGCTCGGCCATGGCCTGGCCGTGAGCGGTCAATCGCCAACCGCCACGGGCATTACGACTGAGCGCGCCGAGGCGCTGGAGCAGATCCTGCGCTTGGGCGTACGCAGCAGCCGGCGGCATATCCAGCCAGACCAGCTCATCCGACTCGACGCCCCAGCGCGCCAGTTGCAACGCGACGCCGGCCAGATCGGCCTGAAGAATTTCCGCGTCGCCATAAGCGGCCAGCTGTGCGTGCTGGTCTTCGGACCATAGGCGGTAGCAGGCACCAGGCTCCAGACGCCCCGCTCGACCGGCACGCTGCGTCGCCGACGCACGCGAAATACGGCGAGTTTCCAGACGCGTCATACCGCTACCCGGATCGAACCGCGGCACCCGCGCCAATCCGGCATCGACCACCACCCGTACGCCTTCGATGGTCAGGCTGGTCTCAGCGATGTTGGTCGCCAATACAACCTTGCGCTTGCCGGCAGGTGCCGGCTCGATGGCGGCCCGCTGGGCGGCCAGCTCGAGTTCACCATGCAAGGGGCAGAGCATCACCTCGCTTCGATCCGCCAACTGCTCGGCCAAGGTATCGTTCACTCGGCGGATTTCGGCCTGCCCGGGAAGGAACACCAGCACACTGCCGGACTCCTCATCCAGCGCTTGCAAAACCGTCTGCACCACTCGCAGCTCGATACGCTCGCCAGCCTGGAACGCCCGTCCCCAGCGTTGCACAACCGGGTACATGCGTCCTTCGCTGCGCACCACCGGCGCCTCATTCAGCAGGCTGGACAGCCGCGTACCTTCGAGGGTGGCGGACATCAACAACAACTTGAGCGGTTCATCGCGCAACAGCACACGTGCATTAAGCGTCAGTGCCAACGCCAGATCGGCGTCCAGACTGCGCTCGTGAAATTCATCGAAGATCACCAGTCCGACGCCCTCGAGCGCCGGGTCGTCCTGCAAGCGACGCGCAAGAATGCCTTCGGTGACCACTTCGATACGGGTATTCGGCCCGACCTTGCTTTCGAGCCGGATGCGATAGCCGACGGTTTCGCCGACCTTCTCGCCCAGCTCGCTGGCCAGCCGCTCGGCCGCTGCACGGGCAGCCAGACGCCGTGGTTCGAGCATCAGAATCGATAGCCCCTCCAGCCAGGGCTCGCCCAGCAGCGCCAGCGGCACGCGAGTGGTCTTGCCGGCACCGGGGGGTGCCTCGAGCACCGCCTCGTCACGGGTTAGCAGGGCCTGGCGCAGCGCCGGCAGGGCTTCATCGATGGGTAGGAGCAGCATGGGGACTCCGGATTTGAGCGCGGCATTATAGGGGACGATAAAAGCGCTGGCGGCTGAACGACGGCATCGTAGAACGACGACGCCGATGATCCACTCCCCACCCGGCAGGTTTCGTCAGCCCATAACGGGTGTAAACCTTGCGCGTTTACACTGCGCTGGCTCTGCGTGGGCCCCTGAACACTTAGGCGCAGAAGGCGGTCTGATGTCGAGAAAACATCACGCAGCCCTTGCGCGGCCCTTGTATAGTTGCGCCACTTTTTTCGGAGGTCTTATGCGTACTCGTTCCCGTGTCATCGGCGGCGTGCTGGCCGTCTCCCTATTCACCCAACTGGCGGCCTGCGGCACGCTGTTCTACCCGGATCGCCGCGGTCAGATAGACGGCCGTATCGACCCGGCCGTCGCGGTCCTCAATGCGGTGGGCCTGTTGTTTTACGTAATTCCCGGCCTGATCGCATTCGGCATCGATTTCGCCACTGGCGCCATCTACCTGCCCGACAACAGCTACTCCATGGCCCCGGAAAAACTCCAAGAAGCCATCGGTGCCGACGGCGTGATTGACCAGGCTAAGCTCAAAGCCATCATCGAAGCGGAAACCGGCCGCAGCCTGCCGCTGGACGATCCGCGCCTGATCCAGCACAACGGCAGCGTCGAGCAGTTGGCGGCGTTTGGATTGCGGCCCGCCGCCTGATGCAGCACACCCGCGAGCGCAAGGGCGTCAGCGCCGAACACGCGAGGCTGATGCGCCGCGCCACGCGGCTGGCGTTGGCCGTGGCGCTGACGCTGGCGGCCAGCAAGGCGCTGGCGTGGTGGCTGAGCGGTTCGGTCAGCCTACTGGCGGGCCTCACCGACTCCTTGTTGGACGGCGCCGCCTCGCTGCTCAACCTGCTGGCCGTGCAATACTCGCTGCGCCCGGCCGACGAGGATCATCGCTACGGCCACGGCAAGGCCGAGGCCCTTGCTGGGCTCGGCCAGGGCGCGTTCATCTCGGTCAGTGCGATCCTCGTCTGCGTGCAAGGCGTCGACCGCATGTTGCACCCCGAACCATTGGGCGCGCCGGCGCTGGGCATCGCGGTGATGCTGTTGTCGCTGGCGCTGACCGTGGCGCTATTGATGTATCAGCGCCACGTGGTGCGTGAAACCGGATCCACGGCGATCCGCGCCGACGCCCTGCACTACCGTTCGGACTTGCTGCTCAATACCAGTATCCTCGTCGCGCTGGTGCTGGCCGGCTACGGCTGGGAGCGCCTGGACGCCGTCTTCGGCATCGCCATAGCTCTCTACATCTTCTGGAGCGCGCTGAGCATCGTGCGCGAGGCCGGCGCGGTGTTGATGGATACCGAGCTGCCGCCGGAGATCAGCGAGGATATGCACCAGTTGGCCTGCGCAGTGCCCGGTGTGGTCGGTTGCCACGACCTGCGCACCCGTGTCTCTGGTACTCGCTGGTTCGTGCAGATGCATCTGGAGTTGCCGGGGCAGCTGCCGTTGATCGAGGCGCATGGGCTGTGCGATCGGGTCGAGGCGGCGATTCACGCCAAGTACCCGCGGGCCGAAGTGTTGGTGCATGCTGATCCGCTTGAGGTGGTTAGGGCGAAGGGGTAGCGCAGCGTGAGCGTGCGGGTGCGGCGTCTGGCAAAGGCGCTATACCGGTTACCGCGGACACCGCTAGCGATGGTTTCGCCCTGCTGGGCGAAACCAATGCCTCAGCCAACCCGGCCAACGGGCGTAGCCACGTGAACCCAAAGCCCAACAACTTCGCGGCCAAGGCCGCTCCCACAACAGCGCATACACAGCGGCTAGGAATCGCCTCAGCTCTTGGCCCCCAAACAAAACGCCAAAACGAAAAAGACCACGCCTGGGCGTGGTCTCTTCGATTCGTCGGGCCGATGATAACGGCTTCTTCTCGCAGCGCCTCGTGAGCGTTGGGGGCCCGGACCGTCGACCTGGGTAAGGCGTTCGGAGAACACGGCAGGATCGCGTGCCGTGTCTTTTCTGCCGGGGGCTGAAGTTAGATAAAGCTTACGCCCGCGCAACCGGCAAAAGTTTGCGAAGATTGCCCACAGATCCATCAGTTGCGCAATTACCTATCGCCACTGCATAGTTATCCGCAATCCAATAATGCGAGCCAACCTAAATGAGCAAACTCGACCGATACGACCTGCGCATCCTTGCCGAATTGCAGCACGACGCCCGCATCTCCAATCAGGATCTGGCCGAGCGCATCGGCCTGTCGCCCTCACCCTGCTCGCGGCGGGTGAAGCAACTCGAGGACGACGGCTACATCGCCCGCCAGGTCGCATTGCTGGATCGCAAGAAACTCGGCCTGACCCTGACCGCCTATGTGCTCATCGGCATGGATCGTCACACGCCGGAGCGCTTCGAGCACTTCGAAGGAGTCATCGGCAAGTGCCCGGAAGTGTTGGAGTGCAGCCTGGTGACAGGGATGGACGCCGACTACCAGCTCAAGGTCGTGGTGCCGGATATGGAGCACTATCAGGCCTTCCTGCTCGGCACCCTGACCCGCATCGAGGGTGTGTCGAGCGTGCGGTCGAGCTTCGTCCTGAGGCAAGTGTCGTCAAGCACGGAGCTGCCGCTGGAGCACCTGCGCAGCTGAGACCGGATGCCGCTGACAGGCCGCGTGGCGGCCTGGTTGGCGTATACTCGGCGCCGCCTTGCTATGCCCCGCGCGTCATAAAAACGAGCCCTGCTCAGCCAACAATAGCCCGCCCGTTGTCATAGCCGTTGTCGTTACTAGCCACGCGGAGCGCTCGATGGAACCCGAAGTATTCGAAAAGTGGATGATGATCGTCCTGGTCGGAGGCCTGATGGCCTTCATGGCGTTCATCATCTGGGACCTGGCCAAGAAGTCTAAAGCTGGACGCCTCGGCACGGCGATTCTGTTCCTGGGCCTTGGCCTTTGCTTGTTCGCTTTTCTCGCCAAGCCGATCATCGGCTACATCATCGAGGTTTCGCAGGGCATCCCGCACTGATGCGGTGAGGCGGCCGGCGCCTCACAAGCGCGCCGGCACTTCCCGCCATTCCCCTGGTTGCAGGCCGTCCAGCGACCAGGGCCCGATCCTGACCCGCACCAGCCGCAGCGTCGGCAGCCCGACCGCCGCCGTCATCCTTCGTACCTGACGGTTACGCCCCTCCCTGATTACCAGCTCCAGCCAAGAGGTCGGCACGCTCTTGCGAAAGCGCACCGGCGGATTTCGTGGCCATAACACCGGCTCTTCCAATGCCCGAGCCTCCGCGGGCAGCGTCATGCCGTCGTTGAGTTCGACACCGTCGCGCAGACGGCGCAACTGCTCGGCGCTCACCTCGCCCTCCACCTGCACCCAGTAAGTCTTTGCCAGCTTGTGTTTGGGATCGGCGATGCGCGCCTGCAGCTGGCCATCGTTGGTCAGCAGCAGCAACCCCTCACTGTCGCGGTCCAGACGCCCGGCCGGGTACACGCCCGGCACCGGCACGAAGTCCTTGAGGGTGGTACGGCCATCGGCATCGTTGAACTGCGTGAGCACGTCGAATGGCTTGTTCAACAGCAGCAGACGCGACTCGGCAGGCGGCGGCTTGGCGACTCGACGGGGCTGGCTACGCGCTGCAGCGGTGCGTGGTGGGCGGGGACGACGCGACATGAAGGCTTCCTGTGCAGGCCGGTCATGCTAGGGCGACGGGGCGATCCCCGCAAGCAGCCGCGCTCGGCTTCGCCGGCTCAGCCACCGGCAACTTCGAAGCCATTTCGCACCACATGCGTGCAACACGCTGCCCCACATCGCGTCGGTCGCCCCATTTTCGTACCCACAGAGCCCAGTCCGCATTTACGTATTACAGAGCGAACGACAGCGAGGCCTCGTGCCAGAGCGCTTCGAAGAAATTGGCATGGATGCTGCGATAGCGCTCCCTGTCCCAGAGAACCAACCCACAGTTGCGCATGGACAGCCAAGGAGCCACATACAATGAAACGCCGTCCCCTACTGAAGTCCACCCTCGCCGCCAGTGCCCTGATGCTCAGCGGCCTGTTCCCGTTCACCGTGCAGGCAGCCGAGACCATCAAGGTCGGCATTCTGCATTCGCTGTCCGGCACCATGGCTATTTCGGAAACATCTCTGAAAGACATGGCACTGATGACCATCGACGAGATCAACGCCAAGGGCGGCGTGCTCGGCAAGCAGCTCGAGCCAGTGGTGGTCGACCCGGCCTCCAACTGGCCGCTGTTCGCCGAGAAAGGCCGTCAGCTGCTGACTCAGGACAAGGTCGCGGTGACCTTCGGTTGCTGGACCTCGGTTTCGCGCAAATCCGTACTGCCGGTCTATGAAGAGCTCGACGGCCTGCTGTTCTACCCCGTCCAGTACGAAGGCGAAGAGCTGTCACCCAACGTCTTCTATACCGGCGCGGCGCCGAACCAGCAGGCCATCCCGGCCGTCGAGTACCTGATGAGCGAAGACGGCGGCAGCGCCGAGCGCTTCTTCCTGCTCGGTACCGATTACGTCTACCCACGCACCACCAACAAGATCCTGCGTGCCTTCCTGATCAGCAAAGGCGTGCCGGAATCGAACATCGAAGAGGTGTATACCCCGTTCGGCCACAGCGATTACCAGACCATCGTCGCCAACATCAAGAAGTTCTCCGCCGGCGGCAAGACGGCGGTGGTCTCGACCATCAACGGCGACTCCAACGTGCCGTTCTACAAGGAGCTGGCCAACCAGGGCCTGGACGCCACTGACGTTCCGGTCGTCGCCTTCTCGGTCGGCGAAGAAGAGCTGCGCGGCATCGACACCAAACCGCTGGTCGGTCACCTGGCGGCCTGGAACTACTTCCAGTCGGTAGAAAACCCGGTCAACGAAGCGTTTGTCAGCAAGTGGAAGGCCTACGCCAAGGAAAAGGGCCTGCCGGGCGCTGACAAGGCCGTAACCAACGACCCGATGGAAGCCACCTACGTTGGCATTCACATGTGGGCGCAGGCGGTCGAGAAAGCCGGCACCACCGAGGTTGGCAAGGTACGCGATGCCCTTGCTGGCCAGACCTTCGAAGCGCCGAGCGGCTACACCCTGACCATGGACGAAAAGAACCACCACCTGCACAAGCCGGTGATGATCGGTGAAGTCCAGGATGACGGGCAGTTCTCGGTGGTCTGGGAAACCGAAAGCCCGGTCCGCGCCCAGCCGTGGAGCCCCTACATCCCAGGCAACGACAAGAAGCCGGACCATGCGGTGAAGTCGAACTGAGGATGGACGTTTTGGTGGATGGATGAAGCGCCGACTCCGCGTCCCGATCCACCCTACGTTCGCTCGCTTTCGTAGGGTGGATGGGCCTTTTTTCATCCACCTGTCGACCACCGCCAGCTCCACCAAGAGAGCACCGGGGTCCCTGGGGAATGCCTAAATGAACACTGCCCTGTACCGAATTTTTCTGCTGCTCCTGCTGGCCCTGCCCTGGGCAGCCCACGCCGGTGACGCGGCCGACTACGCCAAGGCGAGCCCGGCCAAACAGGCCAAGCTGCTGGAAGCCTGGGCCATCGCGCCCGCTCCGGAGCGGCTGCCGCTGATCGAAGCCCTGCGCGCCAGCCGCGTGGTGATCGATAGGAACAAGACGCCCTTTATCGAGGAGAACGGTGATCTCCGCGCCCTCGAAGGCGACGCCCAACCCGTCGGGACGCCTAAGAAGCTACGTTTGAACAACCGCTTGCGCGGCCTGCTCAACACGGCACTGGCCAGCCATCAGCTGTTCGCTGACGATCCGGCGCAGCGCCTCACGGCGGCCAAGCGTCTGCAGCGCAGCGGCAAACCCGAGCAGCTGCCCTTGCTCGAACAGCGCCTGCAAGCCGAAGACGACCCGGCCGTGCGCGAAGCGCTCACGCTCACCCTGGCCAACCTGCAGCTGACCGCGGGCGACCCGGCCGTGCGCCTGGCCGCCGTGCGTCTGCTCGGTGAGACCGGTGCGCCACTGGCCCGGGTGCGGCTGGAAAACCTGCTCGCCGATGAGGCGGAAACCGACGCCAGCGTGCGCAAGGCGGCGGAGACCAGCCTGGCGCAGGTCAAGCGCAAGCTGCTGATCGGCGAACTGCTCGGCCAGGCATTCAGCGGCTTGTCATTGGGTTCGATTCTTCTGCTCGCCGCGCTGGGTCTGGCCATTACTTTCGGCCTATTGGGCGTGATCAACATGGCCCATGGCGAGATGCTGATGCTCGGCGCCTACACCACCTACATGGTGCAAGTGTTGATGGCTCGGCTCATGCCGGAAGCCCTGGCCTTCTACCCGCTGGTGGCGTTGCCCGTAGCCTTCTTCGTCACCGCGGCCATCGGCATGGCACTGGAACGCACGGTGATTCGCCACCTCTATGGCCGACCACTGGAAACCCTGCTGGCGACGTGGGGTATCAGCCTGATTCTTATCCAGCTGGTGCGCGTATTGTTCGGCGCGCAGAACGTCGAGGTCGCCAACCCTGGCTGGCTGTCAGGCGGTCTGCAGGTGCTGCCGAACCTGGTGCTGCCGTACAACCGCATGGTGATCATCGGCTTCGCACTGTTTGTGGTGCTGCTGACCTGGCTGCTGCTGAACAAGACTCGACTGGGCCTGAACGTGCGCGCGGTAACGCAGAACCGCAACATGGCCGCCTGCTGCGGCGTGCCCACCGGCCGCATCGACATGATGGCCTTCGGGCTGGGCTCCGGGATCGCCGGGCTCGGCGGCGTGGCCTTGAGCCAGATCGGCAACGTCGGCCCGGACCTCGGCCAGGGCTACATCATCGACTCCTTTCTCGTCGTCGTTCTCGGCGGCGTCGGCCAGTTGGCCGGCAGCATCTTCGCCGCCTTTGGTCTCGGCATCGCCAACAAGATCCTCGAGCCACAGATCGGCGCCGTGCTGGGCAAGATCCTGATCCTCGCGTTGATCATCCTGTTCATCCAGAAGCGCCCGCAGGGGCTGTTCGCCCTCAAGGGGAGGGTCATCGATTGAACCAGCCACTCGCCATCACCGCCGCGCAAAAAGCCGGCCCGACGCTGACCGCCGCCGCGCTGGGCGTGGTGCTCGTCATCCTGCTGGCCATGCCGTTGCTGCACCTGCTGCCTGCGGACAACGCCTTTCACGTCTCGGCCTACACCCTGACGCTGGTCGGCAAGATCCTCTGCTATGCCATCGTCGCCCTGGCGTTGGATCTGGTCTGGGGCTATGCAGGCCTGCTGTCGCTCGGCCACGGACTGTTCTTCGCGCTCGGCGGCTACGCCATGGGCATGTACCTGATGCGTGAAAGCGCAGGCGACGGGCTGCCCGCCTTCATGAGCTTTCTCGCCTGGACCGAGCTGCCCTGGTACTGGTACGGCACGTCGAGCTTTCTCTGGGCGATGTGCCTGGTGGTGCTGGCGCCGGGGCTGCTGGCGTTCGTCTTCGGCTTCTTCGCCTTTCGTTCGAGGATCAAGGGTGTGTACTTCTCGATCATGACCCAGGCGCTGACCTTCGCCGGCATGCTCTTATTCTTCCGCAACGAAACCGGTTTCGGCGGCAACAACGGCTTCACCGACTTCAAGACCATTCTCGGCTTCTCGATCTCGGCCCCGGCCACCCGCGCCACGCTGTTCCTGGCCACCGTTGCCCTGCTCGCGGGCAGCCTATTCCTCGGCTGGCGGCTGGCGCGCAGCAAGTTCGGCCGTGTGCTGACCGCGCTGCGCGATGCAGAAAACCGCCTGATGTTCTGCGGCTACGATCCGCGCGGCTACAAGCTGTTCATTTGGACGCTGTCCGCCGTGCTCTGCGGCCTGGCCGGTGCGCTCTACGTGCCCCAGGTCGGCATCATCAATCCCAGCGAAATGGCGCCGACGCAATCGATCGAAGCCGCCGTCTGGGTCGCCCTGGGCGGGCGCGGCACCTTGATCGGGCCGTTGCTGGGCGCCGGCATCGTCAACGGCATGAAGAGCTGGTTCACCGTGGCCTTCCCCGAGTATTGGCTGTTCGCCCTGGGCGCGCTGTTCATCGTCGTCACCCTGTACCTGCCGAAAGGCGTGATCGGATTACTGCGCCGGAGGGGCGAACCATGAAAACCGCACCCGTACCCGAACTGATCGAACCGGTTGACACCGCTGCCGATGGCGGTAGCGGCCGCGATGCCATTGGCCTCGGCCGTGTGAAGAGCGCCGGCCTCGATGCCCGTCACGGGACCATCCTCAGCCTGGAAGACATCAACGTCAGCTTCGACGGCTTCAAGGCGCTGACCAATCTCAGCCTCTACATCGGCGTCGGCGAGCTGCGCTGCATCATCGGCCCCAACGGCGCCGGCAAGACCACCATGATGGATGTCATCACCGGCAAGACCCGCCCGGACAGCGGCACGGCGTACTTCGGCGACACCCTCGACCTGACGCGCATGAGCGAGGTGGAAATCGCCCAATCCGGCATTGGCCGCAAGTTCCAGAAACCCACGGTGTTCGAGGCGCTCAACGTGTTCGAGAACCTCGAGCTGGCGCAGAAGACCGATAAGTCGGTGTGGGCCAGCTTGAAGGCCAAGCTCAAGGGCGAACAGAAGGACCGGATCGACGAGGTGCTGGCGACCATCCGCCTGGAGACCTCGCGCCACCGCCCGGCCGGGCTGCTGTCCCATGGCCAGAAGCAGTTTCTCGAAATCGGCATGCTGCTGATGCAGGACCCGCGACTGCTGCTGCTCGACGAGCCGGTCGCCGGCATGACCGATGCCGAAACCGAGTTCACCGCCGAGCTGTTCAAGAGCCTGGCGCGCAAGCACTCGCTGATGGTGGTCGAGCACGACATGGGCTTCGTCGACACCATCGCTGACCACGTCACCGTGCTGCATCAAGGCCAGGTGCTGGCCGAAGGCTCGCTCGAAACCGTGCAGAACGATGAGCGGGTGATCGAGGTGTATCTGGGGCGGTGATTGATTCGGAGGTTGGATGGCGCCCTTCGCATCACCCAGGACATCCATGGTGGATGGGTGAAGCGTCATCCACCCTACGGCCGCCGAACGTCCACGCCCGCATCAACGCAAACCTAATCGTAGGGTGGATAACGCCAGAGGCTTATCCACCAAAGTGAAGGAGTCGCACATGCTGCAAGTCCAGCAACTGCACCAATACTACGGCGGCAGCCATATCCTGCGCGGCCTTTCATTTGACGCCAAAATTGGCGAAGTGACTTGCCTGCTCGGCCGCAACGGTGTCGGCAAGACCACCCTGCTCAAGTGCCTGATGGGCCTGATCCCGGCCAAGGAAGGCGCGGTGAACTGGGAAGGCAAGCCGATCACCGGTTTCAAACCGCACCAGCGCGTGCATGCCGGCATCGCTTACGTGCCGCAGGGGCGCGAAATTTTCGGTCGGCTCACCGTCGAAGAGAATCTACTGATGGGCCTGTCCCGCTTCAGCGCCAAGGAAGCCAAGGAAGTGCCCGAATTCATCTACGAGCTGTTCCCGGTGCTGAAAGAGATGAAGCACCGCCGCGGCGGTGACCTCTCCGGCGGCCAGCAACAGCAACTGGCCATCGGTCGTGCGCTGGCAAGCAAACCGCGCCTGCTGATCCTCGACGAACCCACCGAAGGCATTCAGCCTTCGGTGATCAAGGAAATCGGCGTGGTAATCAAGAAACTCGCCGCCCGCGGCGACATGGCGATCCTGCTGGTGGAGCAGTTCTACGATTTCGCCGCCGAGCTGGCCGACCAGTACCTGGTGATGAGCCGCGGCGAAATCATCCAGCAAGGCCGTGGCGACACCATGGAAGCCGAAGGGGTACGCGGGCTGGTGGCGATTTAAGGCGCCGGTTGCACACGCCCCTCGCGGCCATAAACATAAAAAAGCCCCCGCACACGGCGGGGCTTGTAGAAGTTTCGTAGCGTCATCAGATCACGCGCGTGCCGCGTCCGATCAGCGGCTCATGCCGGCCAGCCGTTGCGAGATGGCTTGCATGCCTTGGCCCAGCTCACGCAGCGTGGCCGCATCACGCGCGCCCTCCTCGCTGGCGGTGTGAATACGCACCGCCAGCTCGTTGATCTCCTGGGTCACATGGCTTTGCTCTTGTGCGGCCACCGCGATCTGCTGCGCCCGCTGGACGATGTCGTCGAAGCTGGCCACCGTACTGCCGAGTGTGCCGGCCACGCCATCGGCCTGTTGCACGGCCTCGTGGGTACGCTGAGCACCGGCCTGCATGGTCGACACGGCCTGGGTCGAGGCCAGGCGTAGCTGGGTGATCATCTGCTGGATTTCGTTGGCCGAACTCTGGGTGCGCCCCGCCAGGGTGCGCACCTCGTCGGCCACCACCGCGAAGCCCCGTCCTTGCTCGCCT
Organism: Pseudomonas sp. KSR10; assembly: GCF_022355455.1. Taxonomy (NCBI): domain Bacteria; kingdom Pseudomonadati; phylum Pseudomonadota; class Gammaproteobacteria; order Pseudomonadales; family Pseudomonadaceae; genus Pseudomonas; species Pseudomonas sp. KSR10. Next base: position 723,923 of record NZ_JAKOEN010000019.1, read on the forward strand.
GCACGCGCGGCCTCGATGGCAGCGTTCAGCGCCAGCAGATTGGTCTGCTCGGAGATCGATTTGATGACATCCAGTACGCCACCGACCCGCTCGATATCCTCGCCCAGTTGTGTAATCGCCGCAGCGGCATGGTTGATGTCCCCGGCCAGGCCGCCGATCACTTCACTGTTGCGCTGTACCTGGCCCTGCCCCTGCTCGGCGGCAGACAACGACTGACGGGCCGTATCAGAACAATCTGTAGTGTTGTGAGCGACCTCGGCCGCGCTGGCCGACATTTCGGTGATGGCCGTCGCCAACAGGGTGTTGTCCTGGCGCTGAGCTTCGGCTCGATCGGCCAGCCCGACGGACAGCCGCGCCAGTTCATCGGCCTGGCGCTCGAGACTCGCCGACTCGTCGCCAATGCGCCGCAGCATGTCGCGCAACGAACCGGCATAGCGGTTGACCGCGCCACGCAGAGCGCCGAGCTCGTCGGCACGACGAACCTCCAGTTGCGCGTCGTCACGCCCGCCGCCCTGCCCGAGTCGCTCGATCTGCCCGGTGGTTTCTTCCAGTTGCGCCAGCAGGCGCTTGCCCGCGAGCCAAGCGAGGCCGAGCAACACGGCCAGAAGCGGAAGCAGGAGCAGCAGGATTTGCGTGGTCAGCTCATTGGCGAGCCCGGTGACGTTCGCCTCCGGGGTCACCAGCCCGACACGCCAGCCAGTGCCCTCCATGGTTTCCAGCGTCACATACGCCGGGCCGCCCACCCGGCCGTCGTGCTCGAGATGCAGCGTCGTATCACCCCCACCCTGAGCGGCGACCGCGTCGGCAACGGGCTTGAGCCAAGGTTGCTCGCGCACCCGATCGGTCAGCGTGGGTAAGCCACCATTGGCCTTGGCGCCCGGGAAAAACAGCAGGTTGCCGGCCTGGTCGACCGCGAAGGCGTAACCGCCGGTCACGCCCCCGTTGGCATCTAGGAAACTGGCCAAACCGTCGAGTTTGAGATCGAGGGTGGCCACGCCCGCGAACGAGCCGCTGCGCTTATAGGGCACGCTGCAGGTGGTCATGGCCACACCGCTGACCGCATCCAGGTAGCCGTCCGACCAGACACAACGCCCAGGCGTCGCCGCGCGGGCACCGCTGTACCAGGACTCGCCGTGGTAGGCCGGCGTCTGCGCCGCGTTGTAGTCGTCCGAATAATCGAGCCCGCCGCCGCCGCTGCGTGCCCAGAAGAAGCTGCGTCGCTCGACACCCGGCGCGAAGGCGCTCGGCTCCGGCCACAGCCCACCGCCGGCGATGGCTACATCGCCCTGGCTGTCGATCAGGTTGGGTAGCACCGACATCGCCAGCGACTCGTCATTGGGCATGGTTTCAGCCAGGTGCGCCATGGCCGCAGTGGTCCCTTCGATGCGGCTGAGCTGCAAGGCCAACTGTCGGGCCAGGGCGCTGGCCGATTGTTCGGCGGCGGCAGTGCCGGTGGCAACGAGCCGGGGTTTGCCACCCAGGGTCATAACCGCAAAGATCGCCAGCGCGGTGAACATCAACAGGACGAGAACGCCCAACGTCATCCGCGAGGCGATCCGGGTAGGAAGAAAGGACATGCGACAACTCCACAACAGAACTTCGTAGTGGAGCGTTACGGCCGCTTTCCAATTGCATTGAGCGGAAAAGCCTGGGATGCGACCAGCGGTTCATCCAGCAACGGACTTGTTCGGCAAATCGCACATCACGAATGAAAGCAGGCACCTCGGTGTCGGCAGCCTGGTGCCAGACGCGGCGGCAAAACCGACCGCATCAGTGCCCTTCCCAGGCAAGGCGAAGGGCCACGCCTGGAACGCATTAGCGAGGCATCACTCTCCGATCTCCTTGCGGACGATCTTGCCGCCCTCCACCACGGCCATGGTGGTCGGCGTGATGAAGCCGCCGTTTTCGGTCATGCCTTGAACCGAGTAGAGGTTGTACTTCGGATCCATGGTCGTCAGCGCCTCGCCCATCTTTGCCCGTACCTGTTGCGGCTCGGTGCTACCCGCCAGTTCCATGGCCTTGGCTAGCGCATGGAAGGCCAGATAGTTGTAGGCAGCCTCCGAGCCCGGCACTTTGCCGTGCGCCTTCTGATAGCGATCGATGAAGACCTTGGCCACCTCGCTGTCGTACTCGGAAAGCGGCACGACACCCACGGAGCCGTCCAGCAGTTCCAAGCCGCCGGTCACTATCGCGATCTCGTCGAGCTTGGCCTGGTCCATGACGATAAAGCCGCCCTGGAAGCCCAGCTGACGCGCCTGTTGCATGACTAGGCCGGTGGGCTCGGAAGCGCCACCGACGAACATCACGTCCGGGTTCGAGGCGATCACCCGGCTGATACCGGTGTAGAAATCGGTCGACTTGTTGTAGTCCATGGGGTTGCTGGCAACGATCTCGCCGCCCTTCTGCTCCCAGGCCTTGGTCATCATGTCAGTCCAGATCTTGGCGTACTCGTGGGTAGCGCCCGCGATGCCGAGTTTCTTGCCGTAGTGCTTGAGGGCGTAGTCGGAGAACGCATCGACATAGCCGGTGAATTCCGGCGGAACGCGCACAGTCAGCGGATTGCCCTGCTGGGTGACCGAAGGCACGCTGGTGTAGGCCATGATCAGGAAATCGTCGGCGACGTTGAAGTCCTGCAGCGCGAACACCCCACCGGTATGCGGAACGAACACGGCGGCGGCGTTGGATTCCTTCACCAAACGCTTGGCGTTGGTGGCGGCCTGGCTCGGCGAGTATTTGTCATCCAGGCTGATGAGATTGACCTTATAGGTTTCGTCGCCGATCTTCAGGCCGCCGGCCTCGTTGGCATCATCGACCGCCATGCGCAGGCCGGACAGTGTGTTCTCGCCGTAGAGCGCAGCGCCGCCGCTGAGCGGGCCGGTGAAACCGATGGTCAGAGTCTGTTCGGCATGCACGCCGCCAGCCTGGGCCATGGTCAGGGTGGCAATCGCCAACCCAAGCGCTTTGAGCGTTTTCATTGTTGTCTCCTTGGTCATGACTGATCAGGCGCCGATATAGGCCTTGCGCACGGCTTCGTTACCCAGCATGGCCTGCTGGTCACCTTCCATCACCAGGCTGCCGCCCTCGATGACGTAGGCGCGGTGGGCGATCTTCAGCGCCGCAAACGCATTCTGCTCGGCCAGCAAAACGCTAGTGCCGGACTTATTGATGCGCGAAATCACCTCGAACATCTGATTGACCACCAGCGGCGCAAGCCCGAGCGAGGGCTCGTCGAGCATCAGCAGGCGGGGTCGACTCATCAGCGCCCGGCCAATGGCGACCATCTGTTGCTGGCCACCGCTCAGCGAGCCGGCCGGCTGGTTGCGTTTGTCGTGCAGGATGGGAAACAGTTCGAGCACCTCCTGCAGGTTGCGCTTGTTGCCCTCGCCATCACGCCGATGCAGGTACGCACCGAGCGCAAGGTTCTGCGAGACCGACATCTGCGGGAACAGCTTGCGCCCTTCAGGGCAGTGCACCACACCGGCGGCGACCAATGCTGAAGGCTTGAGCCCGTCGATGCGCTTGCCCTCCAGCGTGATGCTGCCAGCTGTTGGCTTGAGCAGCCCGCTGATGGTGTTGAACAAGGTGGTCTTGCCCGCACCGTTGGCCCCGAGCAGCACCACCAGTTCGCCGGCGCCAACCGTCATGGAAACCTGCGTGAGCGCCTTGAAACTGCCGTAGCAGACATCGACCCGATCAAGCTGCAGCATCGTAGTCGCTCCCCAGGTAGGCTTCGATCACAGCCGGGTTCGCCTTGATCTCGGCGGGTGTGCCCTCGGCGATCTTCTCGCCGTAGTTGAGCACCATGATTTTGTCCGCCAGCCCCATGATCATGTCCATCTTGTGCTCGATCAGGCACACGGTCAGGCCGTGTTCGGGCATCTTGCGGATCAACTGCGCCAGGCCTTCGGTCTCCTCCGGATTGACGCCCGCCGCCGGCTCGTCGAGCAGCACCAGTTTCGGTTCGGTGGCCAACGCCAGGGCAAAGGCCACGCGCTTGCGTTCCTCTTGGGAGATATCCAACACCACGCGGTTCTCCAAGTGTGCGAGCCCGACGAAGTCCAGCGCGGCGCGGGCCTTCTCGCGGCACTCACGTTCCTCCTGCTGCAGACGTTTGGAATTGATCAGCACGTCCCACAGGCCGGATCGGGTACGTAAACGGTGGCCGACAATCAGGTTGTCCAGCACGGTGGCCTGCTCGAATAGGTGCGTGGTCTGGAAGGTACGCCCGACGCCTAGCCGGGCCACACGATCGCAGCGCATCCGCGACACGTCGTGACCGTCGATGAGGATGCGGCCGGAACTGGGCTTGTGCACACCGGATATCAGGTTGAAGAAGGTGCTCTTGCCGGCGCCGTTGGGGCCGATGATGGCGTTGATCTTGCGCGCCTCGAACTCGACGCTGACGTCATGTACCGCCGCGAGGCCGCCGAACATCTTGGTCAGGTTTTCGACCTTAAGCATTTGTGTTCACCTCGCTGCCTGGGGTGACTTTGTTACCGGCTCGTGGATCCTGCGCCCGCGCCACTTCGGTGTCTTTGCGCAGCTTCCAGCCAAGGAAGGTGCCGATCAGCCCGCGCGGCATGAAGATCACCAGCACCACGATCAGCGGGCCGAAGATGATCATCCGATAGTCCTCGAGGAACTGCAGCGACTGGGTGATCCAGACGATCCCCACAGTGCCGGCCAGCGGCCCGAACAGCGTGCCGAAGCCGCCCACCAGCAGGTAGGTGATCATGTCGAAGGTATGGTTGGGGTTGGCTTCCTCCGGGCCGATGAAGCGAATCATCGAGGCGTAAAGCCCGCCGGCGATGCCGGCGTAAGTGGTCGACAGGACGAATGCCAGCAGCTTGTTGCGCATCAGGTCGATGCCCAGCGACTGGGCCAGCGCGTCACCGTTGCGGATCGCCATGAAGGTGCGCCCCAGCAGCGAGGACGCCAAGCGCCCGGCGAACCAGATCGCCAGAACCAGGAACAGCAGCGCCAGGTAGTAGAACGGCACCGTCTGGCTGAAATCGACTAGCCCGAATCCATCCGGCGCCGCGATGCCGCGAATGCCGATGGCGCCGTGCGTCAGCTCCTCCCACTTATCGATCAACAGATAGATGATGAAGCCGACGCAGAGCGTGAAGATGGCGAAGAAGTGCTCCTTCAGACGCAGCGAGACAATGCCGACCAGCGCACCGATGGCCGCCGAAACCAGCGCCGCCGCCACGAAGGCCGGCCAGAAATTCCAGCCATGATCAGCAGTAAGAATCGCCAAGGTATAGGCGCCGATGGCAAAAAAGCCGCCGTGGGCCAGGTTCAGCTGGCCGCAGTAACCGGTGATGATGTTCAGGCCGTAGACCGCGATGGCCCAGATGAAGGCGCTGGCCATCACGTAGACCTGGTATTCGCTCTTGGCGAACAGGGGGAACGCTAGGGCCAAGGCCAGCAGAAACAGCTTGCAGCCGCGACCGGTCAGCAAAGAGGCGAAACGATGCATCAGTGAGCCCCCTTGGCGAACAGCCCGGTTGGGCGCAACGACAGGATCACCACCAGCAGCGAGAAGGCGATGATGTCCTTGTAGTCCGAGGACAGGTAGAAGCCTCCGAAGCTTTCGGCGAAACCGAGAATCATCGCGCCGAGAATGGCGCCCGGGATGCTGCCCATGCCGCCGAGCACGATGATCACGAAGGCTTTCATGATCACCAGATGCCCCATCGCCGGATACACCAGGTTGATCGGCGCATACAGGGTGGCGGCGAAGGCGGCGAGCATGCCGGAGATGGCGAAGGTCAGCATGGCCACGCGGTTGGCGTCGATGCCGACCAGGAAGGCGCCTTCACGACTCTGGGCCATGGCGATGATCGTCGAGCCGAGCATCGTCTTGCGCAAGAACAGGTGCAGCGCCAGCATCAGGGTAAAGGCGCCGACAATGATCAAGAGGCGCTGCTCGGGAATGATCAGCCCGTCGAAGTTGAGAATGCCACCGTAGGGCGAAGCCATGCGACGGAAGTCCGAGCCCCAGAGCATCTGCACCACCGCTTCGAGAAACAGCAGGATGCCGATCGCCGCGATCTTGTCATGGATCGGCGGCGCATTGCGCAGCGGGTGGAAGACCAGCCGCTCGGACAGCACCGCCAGCACCGCCACCACGACTCCGGACAGCACCATGGCGATCCAGTAATGCAAGCCAATGTCTGTCATGAAGAAGTAGGAAGCGAACGCACCGACCATATACAGCGCGCCATGGGCGAAGTTGGGAATGTGCAGGATGCCGTAGACGAGCGTCAGGCCGAGAGCGACCAGACCATAGATGCTGCCCAGGGTCAGGCCGTTGAGCACTTGCTGAAACAATAGATTCAATGCAGCGCCTCCGTGGATCTTGTTGTTATGTGTGCCACCGAGCGAGTGCTGATCGCAAACAAGCCGGTCGAACTTCGCCAGCCGCCGACACATCGGAACTCGTCGCCTGACTGACATTGGCACTCGCTTTCACCCTCGTCAAACCAGCGGCCCGGAAGAGATGAAGCCCCATAAAGCAGCGTGATGCTCGCAACAATCTGTTTCAGTGACCGGCCAGTCGATCCGATTAGGCCTCGGCTGTTCGGTGGCTGGATCAAACCGAACACACCGCAGCGAGCCTACTCAGGACGCACCAAACTGGATCATTCGCACCTCCGAATCCTTCATGCGCACCATTGAAGGGCATCGAAAGCCAACGGCCAGACCAATCGCCTGGTTCATTTATGCCGTCACAGGCTCGTGCGCCCAGGCAGCGCACCGCTGTGGCGCGAGAGGCACGACTATTGCTCCGACTGGAGCAAGACTCCTGACGTCGCACGGCCCATGACCGCACTGACAACTCTGTTCACGCCACACTGGAATGCCGAACTCGAGCTGGGCTATGCCCGCTTCGATCACGTGACGCGCCCGGTGCTTCGACGGCACAGCGGACCGCTGAGGGTGCAGAAGCACCTCTATCCAGAAGGGCCAGAAGTCTGCCAACACATCATCGTGCACCCGCCGGGCGGGATTGCGGGTGGCGACCGACTGGACATCAGCGCCACGGTGGGCCCCGGTGCCTGGGCGCAGTTGACCAGCCCCGGCGCAGCCAAATGGTATCGCGCCGCTGGCCCTGCTTTTCAAAACCTGCAGCTGCGGGTCGCACCTGGCGCCACGCTTGAATGGTTGCCACAGGAAACCATCGTTTATTCCGCGGCGCAGGCCGAGCTGGAGATGTCGATCGAATTGCAAGGCGACGCCCGGCTGTTCTATTGGGACATCGTCGCGTTGGGTCGACCGGCCAGTGACGAACGCTTCGAAGCCGGACACTTTCAGGCACAGCTGAATATCACCCGCGACGGCGAATGGCTCTGGCACGAACGCCAACGTGTGACCGGTGACGACGGCCTGCTCGACTCGCCGATCGGCCTCGATGGCAACCCGGTTTTCGCCACCCTGATCGTGACCGGCGAGATCGACGCCGAGCTGATGGAACGCTGCCGCGAACTTTCGAGCCGGGTTCGGGGCGACCTGACACAGTTGCCGGGCCTGGTCATTGGCCGTTGTCTGGCCAGCGAAGCCCTGCATGCCCGTGCCTGGCTGATTGACCTGTGGCGCCTGTTGCGTCCAGCACTGCTGGGGCGCGAGGCAATGCCACCGAGGATCTGGAGTACATGAACAACGGTGGGTAAGGCTCCGCCGTTACCCACCCTACGCCGGCCAGCAGGTGCATGGCCGCCCCGAAATTCGCTGCGTGGTTTGTCGCCACGAGCCGGTGGATGTGAAAAGCGACATCCACCCTACGAATGGAGCCGTTATGGATTTGTCGCCAAGAGAAAAAGACAAGCTACTGATTTTCACCGCCGGCCTGGTCGCCGAGCGGCGCCTGGCACGTGGGGTGAAACTCAACTACCCGGAAGCCATGGCCTACATCTCGGCCGCGCTGCTCGAAGGCGCCCGCGACGGCCAGACGGTGGCCGAGCTGATGCATTTCGGCACGACGCTGCTCAGTCGCGGCCAGGTCATGGAGGGCGTGCCGGAAATGATCCCGGAGATTCAGGTGGAAGCGACTTTCCCCGACGGCACCAAGCTGGTCACCGTGCATCAACCAATCCCCTGAAAGAGAGGTCAATGTCTGTTGCGGCCATGCCGTGATGACCCCGAACCGCTTGAAGGATTTCACCGTGCAGATACGTGACGCCCTGGATGCAGACCTCGACGGCATCCTGCAGATTTACAACGACGCGGTGCAGAACAGCACGGCGATCTGGAACGACCAGCCGGTCGATCTCGACAACCGCCGTGCCTGGCTGGCCGAACGCCACGCGCAGAATTACCCCGTTCTGGTGGCGATAGACGATCAGGGACAGGTAGCCGGCTATGCCTCCTTCGGCCCCTGGCGCCCTCACGACGGCTATCGCCATACCGTGGAGAACTCGGTCTACGTCAGCCCCGACCATCGCGGCAGCGGCATCGGCCGCAGCCTGATGCAGGCGCTGATCCAACGCGCTCGCCAGCTGGAGAAGCACGTGATGATCGCCTTCATCGAGAGCGAGAACCGTGCATCGATCCATATGCATCAGCAGCTCGGCTTCATTCATGTCGGGCAGATGCGCCAGGTGGGCTGCAAGTTCGGCCGCTGGCTGGACCTGACCATGATGCAACTGACCCTCAACAGGACGTCCAACCCATGATTCCCGGCGAATACCAAATCCAGGATGGCGACATCGAGCTCAACGCCGGCCGCCGCACGCTGACCCTGAACGTGGCCAACAGCGGCGACCGGCCGATCCAGGTCGGCTCGCACTATCACTTCTTCGAAACCAACGATGCTCTGGCCTTCGACCGTGCCGCCGCGCGCGGCATGCGCCTGAACATCCCGGCCGGTACCGCGGTGCGCTTCGAGCCCGGACAGAGCCGCGAGGTGGAGCTGGTCGAGCTGGCCGGTGACCGTCGGGTGTTCGGTTTTGCCGGGCGGGTGATGGGCGCGCTCTAGAACGCAGCCGCAAGCGACAAGCAAGCTTCGTAGGGTGGAAAACGCCGCAGGCTTTTCCACCGTGACCAGGATCGGTGGATGACTTCGGTCATCCACCCTACGCGAGACGATACCGATGAAGATTTCCCGCCAAGCCTATGCCGACATGTTCGGCCCCACTGTCGGCGACAAGGTGCGCCTGGCCGACACCGACCTGTGGATCGAGGTCGAAAGGGACCTCACTACCTACGGCGAGGAAGTGAAGTTCGGCGGCGGCAAGGTGATCCGCGATGGCATGGGCCAGAGTCAGCTGTGCGCCGAGGACGTGGTCGATACGCTGATTACCAATGCGCTGATCATGGACCACTGGGGCATCGTCAAAGCAGATGTGGGCCTCAAGGACGGCCGCATCGCGGCCATCGGCAAGGCTGGCAATCCGGATATCCAGCCAGATGTGACCATCGCCATCGGCGCCGCTACCGAAGTCATCGCTGGCGAGGGCATGATCCTCACTGCCGGCGGCATCGACTCGCACATTCATTTCATCTGCCCGCAGCAGATCGAAGAAGCGCTGATGAGCGGCGTCACCACAATGATCGGCGGTGGCACCGGGCCAGCCACCGGCACCAACGCCACCACCGTCACACCTGGCCCATGGCACATGGCGATGATGCTCAAGGCGGCTGACGCCTTCCCGATGAACATCGGCTTCACGGGCAAGGGTAACGCCTCGCTGGCCGAGCCCTTAATCGAGCAGGTCAAGGCCGGCGCCATCGGCCTCAAGCTGCACGAAGACTGGGGGACCACGCCTGCGGCCATCGACAACTGCCTCAGCGTGGCGGACCAGTACGACGTGCAGGTGGCGATCCACACCGACACCCTCAATGAGTCCGGCTTCGTTGAGACCACCCTGAGGGCCTTCAAGGGCCGCACCATCCACACCTACCACACCGAGGGCGCCGGTGGTGGCCATGCCCCGGACATCATCAAGGCCTGCGGCTTCCCCAACGTCCTGCCGAGCTCGACCAACCCGACGCGGCCGTTCACGCGCAATACCATAGACGAGCACCTGGACATGCTCATGGTCTGCCATCACCTGGACCCGAGCATCGCCGAGGACGTGGCCTTCGCCGAAAGCCGTATTCGTCGCGAAACCATCGCCGCTGAGGACATCCTGCATGACCTCGGTGCCTTCTCCATGATCAGCTCCGACAGCCAGGCCATGGGCCGCGTCGGCGAGGTGATCACCCGCACCTGGCAGACCGCCGACAAGATGAAGAAGCAGCGCGGCGCCCTTCCCGGCGATGGCGTCGGCAACGACAACTTCCGCGCCAAGCGCTACATCGCCAAATACACTATCAACCCGGCCATCACCCACGGCGTCAGCCATGAGGTGGGCTCGATCGAAGTGGGCAAATGGGCGGATCTGGTGCTCTGGCGTCCGGCGTTCTTCGGAGTGAAGCCGACGCTGATCCTCAAGGGCGGCGCCATCGCGGCCAGCCTGATGGGCGACGCCAATGCCTCGATCCCGACACCGCAACCGGTGCACTACCGGCCGATGTTCGCGAGCTTTGGCGGCTCGCTGCATGCCTCGAGTTTCACCTTCATCAGCCAGGCCGCGTTCGAGGCCGGTGTGCCCGAGCAGCTGGGGCTGAAAAAGAAGATCGGGGTGGTGAAAGGCTGCCGCTCGGTGCAGAAGAAGGACCTGATCCATAACGACTACACACCGGATATCCAGGTCGACCCGCAGAACTATCAGGTCAGGGCCGACGGCCAGTTGCTCTGGTGCGAGCCGGCCGAGGTGCTGCCGATGGCGCAGCGCTATTTCTTGTTCTGACAGCGATCGCCGTTCAGATCCCATTGCGTTTTTCACAGGGGCGGCCTGGCCACCCTTTTTTGTGCGCGCACCAGCCTGTGTGCACGCCCAGAGTGCATAAACGGACGCTTGAAGGGATTGAGGCAAGTGCGGGTCAAAAAAAAGCCCACAAATGATCCGGGCGGAAAACTTTTTTGCGGTGGTTGATTGCAGGCGAGCCCTTTATAAGCATCGTCCTAGACGGCCTCTCGCGAAATTGCATAACAAAATGATTATTTATGTATACAAAGTCGAAGCGAGTTTGGATTTCATCTTCTAGGCTTTGCTCAGGTCTCGGCGTATCTGACGAATGCCACAAGGCCTGACTTCGCGGACTCTGCCATACGCGGAACAAGAACTGCATACAAAAACCATTAACAGTCTTGCACAGAGCGCCCAGAGATGAACCACGACGACTTTCAGATCAAGCAGATCGATCCCAGCCTGTATAACGCCGACCTCGCCCCGCTCGCCCCAGCCAAACGCAAGTGGGGCTGGTTCGAGGTCTTCAACGTCTGGTCTAACGATATTCAGAGCTTGTTCGGCTACACCCTGGCCGCCACCCTGTTCATCAGTTACGGCCTGAACGGCTGGGCGGTGCTTGCCGGAATCGTACTGGCCGGCTTTATCGTCATGGGCCTGGTGCAGCTGACAGGTAAACCCAGCGTCAAATACGGCATCCCATTCCCGGTCATGGCTCGCGCCAGCATGGGCGTGCGCGGTGCGAATTTTCCAGCGGTCGTGCGCGGCATCGTGGCGATCTTTTGGTACGGCGTGCAGACCTATTTCGCCTCGACCGCGGTCGCCTTGCTGATTCGTACCTTGGCGGGCCCCGGCTCGGAAACTACCCTGCTGGGCCTGACCGCAGTGGACTGGGTCGCTTATGTGATCGTTTGCGTCTTTCAGGTCGCGTTGTTCGTGCGTGGCGTGGACTGGGTGACGCGCTTCCTCAACTGGGCCGGGCCGCTGGTCTATCTGGTGATGATCGCGATGATGATCGCCATCTGTTACCAGGCCGGGCCAAGCCTGGCCGGCGCGCTGGGCAGCATATTCAGCGGCACCGGCAGCTATGCCGGCGGGCCCGTCGCCGCGTTTGCCGCCGTGGTCGGCACCATGGTCGCCTACTTCGCCGCGGTGGTGATCAACTACGGCGATTTCGCCCGTTTCGTGAAAAATGAGCGGCAGATGCGCATCGGCAACTTCCTCGGCCTGCCGGTCAGCCTGGCGATCTTTTCGCTGATCGCCCTGGTGATCACCGCCGGCACCGTGGTGGTGTTTGGCGAAACCCTGACCAACCCCACCGATATCGTTTCGCGCATCGACAACGTCGGCCTGACCCTGATCGCTGCAATCACCTTCTTCGCCGCCACGGTGGGCATCAATCTGGTCGCCAACTTCATCCCGCCGGCCTATGACATCGCCAATCTGGCTCCAGCGCATATCAGTGCACGCACCGGCGGCTACATCACCGCGGCCATCGCTTTCTTCATCGGTGCGCTGTGGGTGTCGTTCATCAGCGCAGTCGGCATCGCCGCCTTCGTAGACACACTGGGCGCCGTGCTGGCACCGCTGTACGGCATCATCGTGGCCGACTACTACCTGGTCCGCCGGCAGCGGCTGGATGTGCAACAGCTGTTCTGCGCCGCACCGGGCTCAGCCTACTATTTCAACGCCGGCTGGAACCGCAAGGCGATCATCGCGTTCGGGATCAGCTCGGTGTTCTCGGTCGCCTCCGTCTGGACGCCTGGGCTGGAAAGCCTGTCGGGCTTCGCCTGGCTGCTCGGCGCGCTGTTCGGTGCCGTGGTGCATTACCTGCTGATGCGCAAGCAGATCGTTCCGGCAAATGCGCAGCCTCCTTTGACGACGCAAGCCTGATGCCCCCTTGGATCGGGCCGGCTGACCGTCGGCTCGATTCAGCGCGACGAACGGCCCGTGATAGAGTGCCGGGCCATCACCACGCGCAGCCTTGACACCCGCATGAACCGATCGGTTAGCGACGATATTTCGGCTATCAGCCGCATCAGCGCAGTCCCCGCCATTCTTCAGGTCATCTCCGAGACCACCGGATTACGTTTCGCCGCCGTAGCGCGTGTCACCGCGGACTCCTGGACGGCCTGTGCGGTGCTCGACCGGATCAACTTCGGCCTGCAGGTCGGTGGCGAACTGGACGTAACGACGACCCTCTGCCACGAAATTCACGCGTCCCACCAAACCATCATCATCAGCAAGGTGAGCGAGGACGAACGCTACTGCAATCACCACACCCCAAAGATGTATGGTTTCGAAAGCTACATCTCGGCCCCGGTGTTTCGTACCGACGGCAGCTTCTTCGGCACTGTCTGTGCGCTCGATCCGCTGCCCGCCAATCTGTCGGAAGGGTCGATCCTGGCGATGATGGAGTCGTTCGCCAAGCTGCTGGCCATTCAGCTCGAAGCCGAGGAACGTTTCGAGGCGACCGAGGCGGCACTGCTCGATGCACAGCAGACGGCCGAGCTGCGCGAGCAGTTCATTGCCTTGCTCGGCCACGACCTGCGCAATCCCCTCTCGTCGATCATGTCCGGCGCGCAGCTATTGCTGAGACGCTCGAAAGAGGCCTCAATCATCGGCATCGCCGAGCACATGCTCACCGCGACCCGCCGCGCGTCACGCCTGGTAGATGACGTGCTGGACTTCGCCCGCGGGCGCCTGGGCAACGGCATCCCTCTGCACAATGATCGATGCGACACGCTGCATATCACCCTGACGCATATCGTTTCGGAAATGCAGAGCGCTCATCCGCAACGGACCATCGAGGCGGACATCGACGCACTCGAGCGGATCCACTGCGATGCGGATCGCCTGGCGCAATTACTGTCCAACCTGATTGCCAATGCGCTGGTGCATGGGTCGAGAGAGGGCCGGGTACATGTCAGCGCACGCGTCGAAGAGGGCCGCTTTTTGCTGGCGGTGAACAATCGGGGCGAGCCGATTCCACCGGAGCGCCAGGCGCAGCTGTTCCAGCCTTACTGGCGAGAAGCGTCGAATGTCCAATCCGGACTCGGCCTCGGGCTTTATATCGCCAATGAGATCGCCGTGTCGCACGGAGGCAGGATGCAGGTCACGTCTACCGCCGAGGCCGGCACCACCTTTACTTTCAGCATGCCGACCGGGACGCTCACGTCTTAGGCGTGCTCGGCCTTCATCATGTCGTAGGCGCCAAGGTATGCACCGGCCAGCTGGTTCTTCTGCTGTTCGCTGAGCAGCTTGCCGGCCATCTGGAAGAATTTGTGCTCCTCTTCCTGCAGGTGATGGTGAACCTTGTCCGACAGCTTGCGGGCCTGAGCGAGCCAGCTAGGGCTGCTGGGATCCGTCTCCTCCAGGGCCTCGACCATTTCGTCCATTTCATGATGCTCGGCGATGGCATGACGGGACAGGTCGACGCCGCTGTCATCGCGCATCAGCGGAATATAGAAGTGACGCTCTTCGGCCACCGAATGCACCCAGAGTTCATGCTTGAGCTGGGCGAACAGCTCCTGGCGTTCGGCGGAATCGCCACTTGTCTGCGTCAGGCGTTCGGACAGGTCGCGCTGGATGTCATGGCTCAGGCGCAGCGCTTCGAAAATCATCATGGGGCATTCCTCTTCCATGAAAGGGTGTGGGGGACGCGTTGTGTGACCCATGCGCGCGCGTCGAGTGCGATCCGGGCGCGCGATTTATCGCCTCAGCGTAGCTGGCTGTCCTTGCTGCCCCTGCGGTTGTAGCCGCTGAATTTGGCTTCCTGCTTGTCCTGTTCGGTCTGGCACTTCACGCACAGGCGCACGCCCGGAACGGCCTGACGCCTTGCCTCGGGAATCTCCGCGTCGCACTCCTCGCAGTGCGTCAGGCTTTCGCCTCGCCCCAATCGGCTGCGCGCTCGCTGCACCGCATCCTCGATGGTGCTGTCGATCTGTTCCTGCACTGCGCCTTCGTTTGCCCACCCCGTGGCCATAAAAACCTCCCGCCTGTCTGAAAACAGTCATTGGCTATTTCAACATTCGAACGGCGAGTGCCGCGGCCGTTCAACTAGTCAAATCCCCGGCACCATTATGGGTCGCCAATGAATCGGCACCGCCCGTCGTTCGCTTGGCGTCAAAACGACGAACGGGGATTGCACTACGTCCGCATCGACTACTCTTCCCGACGATTGATCAGGCAAGAGTGGCCATCAAACAGTCTTCAGCCGCTCTGTATAGGCCTTGCCCTTTGCGGTCGCCAGCGGGCGGCTTGTATGACTAATCCACCCGTGAATCGGTGTATGAACAAAAAATTCATCGCGACGGCCTTGATGCTCGGCCTTAGCGGATGCGCCAGTCAACCGCAGGTCGTCGAACGCGAAGTCGGACAATTCGATCTCAAGCTCGGCATGGCGCCCACTCGCAGCATGGCCCAGGGGCTCGTCAGCCCGACCGTCGGAAGCACTTTCCGCGGAGGCTTGGATCTGACCCACGCCAATGGCATGTACGTGGGGCAGTGGGCACCCAGCATGGGCATCCTTGAGGGCAACCCCCTGGAGTTGGACACCTACATAGGTTACGCCCAGCAGCCGCTCGACAACGCCTTGGGTTTCGAGCTGGGGGTGATCCGCTACAGCTTTCCCGAACTGGAAAACCGCGACCGCCATGAGTACTACGGCGGCATCAATCTGGCCGGTAACCGCCTAGGTGGCGCTCTGCGCAGCGCTCCAGGGCGTACCGACAGTACGCTGTTCCTGGAATTTGACTCGTTTCGACCATTGGATTTCGGGGTGCGCCTGAAGTACGCGAGCCACTCGCTGGACAACCCGCGGCACTACACTGGCGGCAGTGTGCGGGTATTCAACGACTGGTCGCTGAATCTGTCCCGCCCGCTGCTCGGCGTGAACCTGGACCTGTCCTATACCGACTCCAACCTGAGCGGGCGAGAGTGCGGCGTTTATTCCGGGCAGAACGCCCATTGCGAGAGCTTCTTCATGTTCAGGGCGCAGCGTCTTTTGTTCTGAACTGACGCCACTAGCGAAACCGCATCCGCGCGTGCAGCACGGCCAGTAGGAACGCCGCCGTCGCGAAGCCGTAGAGCAGCTCCAGATTCCCGTCCCGATACAGCCAGGATCCCAGCACCGGCCCGGTAGCCATCCCCATGAAGCGAAAAAAGTTGTAACTGCCCACGGCAGTGGCACGGTTGTGCGGGTAGAGATCCATCAGCAAGCTGGTCTGCACCGGCAGCGACAATCCGAGGAACAGGCCGAACGCGCTGGCAGCCACGACCAGCCAGGCGAGCGACCACTGCGCAACACCGAGGAACAGCAACACACTGAGCACATTCAACCCGGCCGTCACCAACAGCGTTGGCCGTGGCCGCCAGAGTCCCAGTAACCGACCACCGACGAAGCTACCGATCACCACCGCAATCGACAGCGGCAGGAATACCAGGCCCTTTTCGCTGGCACTGAGCCCGTAGGTGCTGTCCAGCACGCGCGGCATGAACACCAGATAGTTATAGAAGGCGTAGTACTGCACGAAGCTCAGCAGCATGATCGCCAACCCCTGACGATTGCGCAGTACATCCACGTATTCGACCGGATGGAAGGCTCTCGGCATGCCTCCGGCAGGACGCGTCTCCTGCAACCAGAGTGCGTTAGCCAGCAAGACGAGGGCACCCACCGCCGCCAGCAGCAGAAACACGTAGTGGAAATCCAGATGCTCGCCGATGAAGCCGCCCACCACCGGACCGACCACCGGCCCTAGCGCCACCATCATCTGGAACGAGCCCATCGCCCGGCCGCGCTCCGCGCCCTCGAAACGATCGCCGATGACCGTGACCGCGACCACTGCGCCAGCGGCGATACCCACCGCCTGCAGCGCGCGAAAGGCCAGCAGCAGCTCGATATTGCGGGCCAGAAAACACCCCAGAGACGCACCGACATAGATCGCCAGGCCCATCAGCAGGATGCGTCGACGACCGCTGCGATCCACCAGCGGGCCGTAAACGATCTGCATGAACGCCAGCACGAAGGTGAAGATCGAGATGCTGAGGTTGATCAGCAGCGGCGTGGTCGCCAGCGCCTCACCCAACTCGGGCAGGATCGGCGCATAGACCGTCTGGGTAAAAGGCCCGAGGAATGCGGCAAAGGCCACCATGAAGGTCAGCAAGCGTGGACTCATCGGATCTCCAGAGCGCGGATGACGACGGCGCGGCAGGTGGCGGTTATTCCTTGACCTGCATGTATTCTTCAGCCCAGACCATGTACTCGTCGGCGGTCGAATACTTGACCGACAGCTGCGAGGCGTTGAGGTCCGAGGCGTCGATCTGGCGCTGCTCGCGCAGACAGTCGTAGGTCGCCTTGATCGCCGCGAAATAAGCGGCATGGCCGTTGACCACGATGCGCACGCCGAGCGCCGCCAAGCGCGCGTTGTCGCGCAGGCGCGGGTTGCCATAGGTCACCAGCATCAGGGGCACGCTGAGCTTCTCGGCGACGCGCTCGAGCTGCTCGAAGTCCTCGATTCCCACCAGGCAGATCGCATCGGCTCCCGCCGCTTCGTAGGCCTGCACGCGGGCGATGACCTCTTCCAGGCCGATCACACCGGCGTTGGTGCGCGCAATGATGGCGAGCTCCGGATCGATGCGCGCCTCCAGCGCCGCGCGGATCTTGCCGACCGCCTCGAACATGCCGATCAGGTCTGTGGATTTGCGCCCGAATTTGGCTGGCAGCGAGGTGTCTTCGATGGTCAGCGCGGCGATTCCGGCACGCTCCAGCTCGACTACGGTGCGCATCACGTTGAGCGCGTTACCATAGCCATGATCGGCGTCAGCGATGATCGGCAGGCGCGACACGCGCCCGATGCGGGTCGCCTGTTCGACGAACTCGCTGAGCGTGATCAGCGCGAAATCCGGTGCGGCCAGCACCTGCAGCGAGGCGACCGAGCCACCGAGAATGCCAACTTCGAATTCGAGGTCGGCGGCGATACGCGCCGACATCGGATCGAATACCGAGGCGGTGTGATAACAGCGATCCGATGCCAGCAGCCGGCGGAATTCGTTACGCAGAGAATGATGAGAAATTCGTTGCATGTGTTTTTCCTGATAAAGCGCACGCAAGGGTCGAGTCGCCCCTGTTGGGTCAAGTGTTGGAAGCTGAGCGGATGGCCCGACGGCACGCCCGCGATATTTCAAAGCCGGGGACGCGGTTGGCGTCCCTGTACGTAGACCATGCACAGGCCGCTGGCAATGATGATCGCCATGCCCACAATTGCGCCGACGTCGGGCACATGCCCGAAGGCGAAAAAGCCAACCATCCCGGCAAAGATGATCTGTGCATAGGTGAACGGTGCCAGAGTGGCGGCACTGGCAAAGCGGAACGCGTTGGTCAACAGTAGGTGACCGCTCATCGCCATCGCGCCGAGCGCGGCCATCATCAGCGCGTCATGCAAGGTCGGTGTCTGCCAGTTGAAGATCACCAGCACACTCATCACCAGACTGCCAACCAGGCTGGTGAGAAAATTGCTGGTCACCGGGTGGTCGGTAGTACTGAGGCGACGGGTAATCAGCTGATAGACAGTGAAACTGATCGCCGCGCCGAAGGGCAGCAGAATCGCTGGGGTGAACAGCGCACCGCCCGGACGCACGATGATCAGCACGCCAAGCAGACCGCAGCCCACCGCCATCCACTGGCTATGGCTGACCCGCTCGCCCAGTAGCGCCGATGCGATGGTCACCAGCAGCGGTGTCAGAAAGATCACTGCCGTGGCCTCGGCCAGCGGGATATAACCCAGGCCACTGATGAACAGCATGCTCACGCAGACCAGGCTCGCGCCACGGCACAGTTGCAGCCAGGGTCGCAACGTATGGAACACGCGCCGCCCCATGCGTGGCGTGAACAGCGTGAACATCAACACCGTCTGCGCCAGATACCGTGCCCAGATCACTAGAAAGACCGGATAAAGCTGCGTCAGGTGTTTGGAAAGCCCATCGTGCGAAGCCAGGATCAGGCACGAAAAAAGGATGAGCAGAACACCAAGTAATGGGTGATGTGAATTGTTCAAGGAGATCAACCGCGACGATAGGTAGCTAACTAAGAATTATGCCCGCAAAAATCGCCGCCGTCAGTCGTCATATATCCTTCGCCGACCAATCGTACGGGGAGCAAGCGCGCCACGGGTCAAGCCAGTTGTCCGTAAGAGCGCGACCCGCTCCGTCAGCAGGCCCTCTCATCCGCATCGTTGCCGCTCCATTCGAGCGAGGACGTACCGCGAGGGCATTGCAGACCCTCCGTCGGCGCGCTCACGCTTGTTCCGCCGATCGCGTATGATCGCCGGCCCGTTGCGGGCCGCCAGCCGGCCCGAGCCCGTCCGAGTAGTTCAGATGTTCAAGTTGAGAGCGATGCAGGAGCGCGATATTCCTGCCGTGATGTCGATTCAGCAAGAGTCCTATGCCGCCGAAGTCTTGGAAGACGAAGCGGTGATCCGCGCCCGCCTCGCCGCCTGTCCTCAGTTGGCCTGGGTTGCCGAAGATGTCCTCGGCGTCTGCGCCTACCTTTTCGCCTACCATTCGCGTGTCGGCACGGTGACTCCGCTGGACGGCGAGTTCCAGCCTCACGCTGAAGCCGACTGCCTGTACCTTCATGATCTCGCCGTATCCGCTCGCGCCGGCGGCCGCGGTATCGGCCCGGCACTGGTGCGTAAGAATCTGGAGCAGGCCCGTACCCATAAACTGCGCTACTCCGCGCTGGTTTCGGTACAGAAATCCGAGAACTTCTGGTCGCGCCTGGGCTATACCGCGCACTCCGAGCTGGAGCCGCCGCAGGTCGACAATCTGGCCAGCTATCAAATCCCAGCCGTCTACATGGTTCGAGCACTGCACTGATCTGCACACCCATGGTGCCTGGCGGAACGCGGCGCACCATAACGGATCACCCTGACGCGCCATTTTCTGGCACGCCGCGCTCGCAGCCGGCGCGTCATGCCAGCTGCGCAGGGTTGGCAAGCGGCTTGCTCTGTTTGTGCCTATCGCACGAACCGGAACCGCCCTGCCCATGTTGGTCATTCATCAACGCTCCCCCGCGCAGCCACAGGCCGATGCCGAGCTGGCGCTGACCTACGAGGCCCGCAGCAAATCGCGGCTGCGCTGCTTCACCACCCAGGGCGAGGAAGTCGGCCTGTTTCTCGAACGCGGCCAGCCGCCGCTGCACGACGGTGAGTGCCTGCGCGCCAACGACGGCCGCATCGTCATCGTCCGCGCCCGTGCCGAACAGCTGCTCCACGTGACTTGCTCCAGCGCCTTCGAGCTGACGCGCGCCGCCTATCACTTGGGCAATCGCCACGTCGCGCTGCAGATCGGCGATGGCTGGCTGCGTCTACTCGACGACTATGTGCTCAAGGACATGCTGCTGCAGCTCGGCGCCCGCGTCGAAGCCATTGAGGCGCCCTTCCAGCCGGAGCACGGCGCCTACGGTGGCGGCCATCATCACTCCCACGCGGGCGAGGCCGAGTTCAGCTACGCACCACGTCTGCACCAGTTCGGCGTGCGCACGTGAATCCGGCCGCCTTTGCCTTGTTGCGGCTGGCCAGCCCGCAACTGCCGATTGGCGGCTACAGCTACTCGCAGGGTCTGGAAATGGCCGTCGAACGTGAGCAGGTGCACGACGAAAACAGCGCGCGGCGTTGGCTGAGCGATCAGCTGTTGCTCAACCTGGCACGCTTCGAAGCCCCACTGCTTCTGTCGCACTGCGAGGCCGCAGCCGCCGAAGACTGGACGAAACTCGAGCGACTCGCCGACCGCCATCGCGCTAGCCGCGAGACCCGCGAGCTGCGACTGGAAAGCCGGCAGATGGGCTATTCGTTGAAGCAGCTGCTGGACAATCTACCGGAGCTCGACGCTCCGGCCCGCGCCCTGTTCCAACGCATTGACGAACCCGGACTCGCCCTTGGCTGGGCGTTGGCGGCTCGCGCCTGGCAGATCTCGCCCGGAGATGCGCTGACCGCATGGCTGTGGGGCTGGCTGGAGAACCAGCTGGCGGTCTTGATGAAGACTCTGCCGCTGGGGCAGCAGGCGGCGCAGCGGTTGACCTCGCAGCTGCTCCCTAGCCTGCAGCAGGCCCAGTACGACGCAACGGTTATCGAGCCGGAGCGCTGGGGCAGCGCCGCCTTTGGGCTGGCGCTGATGAGCATGGGGCATGAGCGGCAGTACAGTCGGTTGTTTAGGTCATGAGCAGGGCGAGTTTCGCTTTGTCGTGCGAGTCTGTAGGAGCGAGCTTGCTCGCGAATGGACCGCACGCACGTGATGCATGTGATGATAGGTTCGGTTGGTCCCAGACCGCCGCATCCTCGTTCGCCCTTGATATGGGTCGCCCCTCTGACAACGCTTTGTTGGCTTTGGGTTGGGAATCTCGGGTGGGTAAGCGAGTTGGCCGATGCATTGGTTTCGCCCTGCTGGGCGAGCCACTTTTTCCAAACGCCGAAAAAGTAACCAAAAACGCTTGCCCCTGCATCCGGGTCTCGCTTCGCTCGACTTCCCTCATTCCATCCACGCTCCGGGGGCCGGCGTACAAGGGCCATCCATGGCCCTTTATCGCGGGGACGCCCAGTCCTCTCGCGGCATCCATGCCGCTCGCTCCCCTCCGCGCGGATTCCATTCTGCCTTCTGAAAGGGGCGCTCAGCGTCGCCTGATAGTTTGTTCGTCAGTAAACAAGCAAAGCGCTTTTGTTTCGCTATTCGCGAACATTCGTACAATTCGGACTCGATCCCTCTTCCGCAATGTAGGGTGGAAAACTGCGCAGCATTTTCCGCCACTGGCTACAGCAGAGCTCTTGCCGAACCACGCGGATCCCATTCGGCCTACTAACTTCATTCGGCCTACTAAAAGGGACGTTTCGCGTTTCCTGTTGGTCCGCTCGCACAGAAACAAGCAAAGCGCTTTGCGCCCGCCCCTTCAGAACTTCCAAACGATTCGGTCCCAAATCCCCGTCAGGAGGCCGAGCGTAATCGCCGTGGACGGGGTTGAGCGGCATGGATGCCGCGAGAGCTGCGATGGGCCAGGGATGGCCCTTCGCAGCGTGCCCCTGGAATGGCGATGGAGCGAGGGGACCCTTCGCGTAGCGAAGGGCCGGATGCCGGGGTGGCCTTCTTTTTGGTTACTTTTTCTTGGCCACACAAGAAAAAGTGACGCGCCGTGCAAGGCGCAACCTGTGGTTCCAGCCGAGGAAAGCGCGGCGTCCTACAAAGCTACATATGCCAGCGCCGGTACCCCAGAACTTCTGCGCACGAGCAAACAAGCCCAACCCCAAGAATCTCATCAGCACTGCCCAACGGCAGAGACGCCCCTTTCGCATCAACCCCGAGGCAGCACGCTGCCTTTTAGAGGAAAAAACCCATGAATACCCAACCCCTTCGCGTCGGCATCGGCGGGCCGGTCGGTTCCGGCAAGACGGCCCTGACCTTAGCGCTCTGCCTGGCCCTGCGTGAGCGTTACAACCTGGCGGTGGTGACCAACGATATCTACACCCAGGAAGACGCACAGTTTCTGGTGCGTAACGAAGCCTTGGCGCCCGAACGCATCATCGGTGTGGAAACCGGCGGCTGCCCGCACACAGCGATCCGCGAGGATGCCTCGATCAACCTCGAGGCCGTGGAGCAGCTCAACCGCCGCTTTCCAAGGCTCGACCTGATCATCGTCGAATCCGGCGGTGACAACCTCTCGGCGACCTTCAGCCCGGAACTGTCCGACCTGACCATCTATGTGATCGACGTATCGGCCGGCGACAAGCTGCCGCGCAAGGGCGGGCCGGGCATCTGCAAGTCCGACCTACTGGTGATCAACAAGATAGATCTGGCGCCGATGGTCGGCGCCTCGCTCGAAGCCATGGACCGCGACACCCGCAAGATGCGCGGCGACAAGCCATTCGTCTTCAGCAACCAGAAGGTGGGCCAGGGTCTCGACGAGATCATCGCCTTTATCGAGAAACAGGGAATGCTCAGCGCGACCTGAACCCACCGAACCCCAGAAAGGAGCCATCACATGGATCTGCATAAATCGTTGCTTGCCGCCGCCCTGCTGCTCAGCCCGGCGCTGGCCTTCGCTCACCCCGGACACGATCACTCAGGCCTGCTGTCCGGCTTCGCCCATCCGCTGTTCGGGCTCGACCACCTGCTGGCGATGCTCGCAGTTGGGCTCTGGGCCGCCCAGCAGCAGGGCGAGGCCCGCTGGGTGCTGCCGCTGACCTTCGTCATCACGATGCTCTTCGGTGGCCTGTTCGGCTTTACCGGCATTGATCTGCCGTTGATGGAGACCAGCATCGCCGGCTCGGTACTGGCGCTTGGACTGCTGGTTGCCCTGGCGGTGCGCCCGGCACTGCCGGTAGCCATGGGGCTGACCGCGCTATTTGCGCTCAGCCACGGCGTCGCCCATGGTTTGGAATTGCCCGAGTTAACCAGCCCCTGGAGCTACGCCGCAGGTTTCGTCGCCGCCACCGCAGCGCTGCATGGCACCGGTTACGCCGTGGCGCGCAACCTGCCCCGAGCCGCCGCGCCATTGGTCCGCCTCGCCGGCCTCGCCTCGGCACTGAGCGGAGCCTGGCTTTTGGCGGCGTGAGTAGTCGACAAGAGCACTAGCAGGTAAAAACGCAAAAGCCCGAGTCAGCTCGGGCTTGGCTGGAACCTGCTAGCTTGCCGCGTGCTAGCGGAACGGTGGCTCGTCGAAACTGCGCAACTTGCGCGAATGCAGCGAGTTGAGCTGGCTGCGCAGCAGGTCGAGCGCCGCAATACCGATTTTCAGATGTTGTGTGACGGCCCGTTCGTAGAACGCATTGGCTGAGCCCGGCAGCTTGATCTCGCTGTGCAGCGGCTTGTCCGAGACGCATAGCAGCGTCCCGTAAGGCACACGTAGACGATAGCCCTGGGCGGCGATCGTGCCGCTCTCCATGTCCACGGCCACGGCCCGCGACAGGTTGATCAACGGCCGTTCCTGCGCCCAGCGCAATTCCCAGTTGCGGTCGTCGTAGGTCAGCACGGTGCCGGTGCGCAGCCGCTTCTTCAGCGCTTCGCCCTTGTCGCCCGTGACCTGCGCCGCGGCTTCTTGAAGTGCCTGCTGGACCTCGGCCAGCGCTGGCAGCGGAATATGCGGTGGCAGCACCCGATCGAGAATCCCATCGCGACGCATATAGGCGTGGGCCAGCACGTAGTCACCGATCGACTGCGACTGCCGCAAGCCGCCGCAGTGGCCGATCATCAGCCAGCAATGCGGGCGCAGCACGGCCAGGTGATCGGTGATGTTCTTGGCGTTCGACGGCCCGACGCCGATGTTCACCAAGGTGACGCCGTCGCCATCCTTGGCCTGCAGGTGATAGGCCGGCATCTGGTAGCGGTGCCAGAGCACGCCGCCGATGATCGCCTGCGCCTCGCCCTCGTCCATGCCGCGCTCGATGATGATGTTGCCAGGCAGCACCATGCGCACGAAGCGGGTGTCGTCGCGCAGCATGTCGAGACCATGGCGGATGAACTGGTCGACGTAGCGGTGATAGTTGGTCAGCAGGATCCAGGGTTGCACATGCCGCCAATCGCTACCGGTGTAATGCACCAGCCGGCGCAGGGAGAAATCCACCCGCGCGCCGTCGAAGAGCGCCAGCGGATAGGGGTCAGCATGCTCCCAGTCGTAGAGGCCATCGGCGATGTCGTCGGTGGCCGCGGAAAGGTCGGTGCTGGGGAACACGCGCGCCAGCTCGGCAGCGGTCACGCCGGTGCCCGCCAGCTCGTCGCCCTGTTCGATCACATAGGGGTAAGGGATGTTGCGTTCGCTGATACCGACTTCGACCTTGACGCCGAAATCCAGCATCAGCGGTCGCAACTGGTCGAGCAGATAGCTGCGGAACGCCGCCGGATGGGTCACGGTAACGCTGTACACGCCCGGCGCCTGCACCTTGGCATAGGCGCGGGTGGACGCCGGCACCTCGCCGTGGCATTCGTACGTCAGGCGCAGTTGCGGATAGCGGAACAGGCTGCGCTCCTCGGCACCCGGCTCGGTGCGGCCTGAAACGTAGCGTTTGAGGGCTTGATTGAGCGCCACGGTGGCGCGTTGGTGGAGTTCAGCAAGGTAGTCCACGGCAGCTTCGGCGCTGGTGGCAATGCGAAAGGTCTCGCCTGCTTCATTCATGCTGGATTTCCTTGTTCAGTCGTTGGAAACATCTTGCCTGCTGATCGATGACAGCGGTAGCACCAGGTGGCCACGATCAGCCAACAGCCAGCGCCAGTGCTTCCAGCCTTGCCTTCAGCACCGCCAGGCTGGGGGCGGCGGTCAGACTCAGGCGCAGCGCATTGGGCGCGCCATGGCCGACCGCGAAGATTTCCGCCGCGGCCGCTTCGATACCCGCCACGCGACACAACGCGGGCAGATCCATGTCCCTGGGAAACTCGAGCCACAGGTGCGGCGACGGCGTGCGGCGTGTCGGGCCAAGCAGTTTCTGCGCCAGCCGCCAGCGCAGCGTCATCTGTTCGCGCTGCCAGGCCAGTCGACGCGCCGCGGTCCCGTCTTCAAGCCACTCGCAGCCGATTCGCAGACACAGCGTCGACAAGGCCCAGCTAGTCGCCTGCCGTTCCGGGTCGATACGCGACAGCCAAGCGTCCGGCCCGACGACGAAGCCCAGGCGCAACCCAGGCGCGACCGTCTTCGACAGGCTGCTGATCAGCAACGTCCGCTCAGGCAATACCGCCGCCAGCGGCGGCTCGTCGCCCAGCGCGCCGTAGATGTCGTCTTCGATGACCAGCAAGCCACGCCGTCGCGCCACGGCGGCGATGGCCTCGCGCCGCTGTGCATTCATGCTGACGGCGGTCGGGTTCTGTATGCAGGGCGTCAATACGACCACACGCGCCGAGGTGGCACGAGCCAGGCGGTCGAGATCGTCCGGCAGGATGCCGCAATCGTCCATCGCAACTCCGTGCAACGGCAGGCGCAATTGGCGCCCGGCGGCCTTGATGCCTGGCGAGGTCAGCGCCTCGACCAGCACCGGCTCGCCGGGCTCGCAGAGTCCGATCAGCGCGGCGAACACGCCCTGCTGCGCCCCGGCACAAAGCAGCACCTGCCTCGGCGGAATTTCAAGCGCCCGACCGCGCAACCAGCTACTCACCGCGAGCTGGGCGCGCTGGAGGCTGCGCGCCGAGGGGTAGCCTTGCAGGCTCGCCAACTCCCCCGTCGCGCACAGTGCGGCCACGCTGCGCTGCATGTCGTCATCGTCGGGGGCGAGCGCCGGCAGGTTGGTCGAAAGGTCGACAAGTTCCGGGTGCGCCTCCGGCATTTTCAGGCGGAACAGGCTGGCTTCGCGGCTGCTGGCCAGCACATAGGTGCCGCGCCCTACCTCGCCACCCACCAGATGGCGCCGCGCCGCTTCACGATAAGCCTGCATCGCAGTACTCGGGTTGAGTCCGAGCGCCCAGGCCAGCCGCCGCTGTGGCGGCAATCGATCGCCAGGCTTCAGTTCGCCCCGTGCGATGGCCGACGCAATGGCATCGACCAGCGCCAGATAACGCGGTTGATCACTGGTTTCGAGCTTGGGTAACCACATTGTTTGCCATGCAATATAAATATTTACCCATACAATGCCCGCCACCTAGGATCGACGTCAAACCCGCCGAGGAGCTTTCGATGTTCGATTTAAACGCACTGCGTCAGGCAGCCCAGCTGATACACCAGAGCGTGCCGCCGACGCCGCAATACGCATGGCCACTACTCGCCGAGCGGCTTGGCTGCGAGATATGGGTCAAACATGAAAATCACACCCCTGCCGGCGCCTTCAAAGTTCGTGGCGGCGTACTCTACGTGCACGAGCTGCTCAAGCGTGAACCGCGTATGCCGGGCCTCATCACCGCGACCCGCGGTAACCACGGAATCAGCCTGGCGATGGCTGCACACAAGGCGGGCCTGCGCCTGCAGATCCTAGTGCCCGAGGGCAACTCCACGGAGAAGAATGCCGCCATGCACGCATGCGGCGCTGAGGTCATCGCGTACGGTCGCGACTTCGATACCGCCCGCCAGCGCGCCGCGGAACTGGCCGAGGTGAACGGCTGGCACTTCGTCCCGTCGCTGCATCCAGACCTGATCCGCGGCGTCGCCACCTACGCCCTGGAGTTGCTCGAGGCGGTGCCCGATCTGCGCCGCGTGTATGTTCCCATCGGGCTCGGCTCGGGTATCTGCGGCATGATCCGCACCCGCGACTTGCTGGGGCTGGATACGGAAATCATCGGCGTGGTCTCCAGCGCTGCCGATGCCTACGCCCAGAGTTTCGAGCAGGGTCGCATCGTTTGTACCGAAACGGCCAATACCTTCGCGGACGGCATGGCCTGCCGAATGCCGGCACCCGAAGCACTGGAGATCATCCGGCGAGGAGCGACGCGAATCGTGCGCGTGGACGACCGCGAGATCCGCCAGGCCATCGTCGCCCTCCACGAAGACACCCATAACCTCGCCGAAGGAGCCGGCGCCGCCGCCCTGGCTGCCGCCATGCAGGAACGCGAGCACAACCGTGAAGAGCGCATCGCAGTGGTGCTCAGCGGCGGCAATATCGATCGGCAGGTCCTGGCTGGCATCCTGGCCGAGCAAGCCGACGCTGCCGCCTGAGCGGCGCGACGCCCCGGCTACTCGATGAAGGGTGCGCTGCGGGCCAGCAGGGCGCTGATATCGAGCCCGCGCGGCAGGGTACCGAAGACCCGTCCGTGCCCGTCCAGACGGCTGGCAATGAAGGCATCCGACACGGCGCTATTGCCCGCCTCGAGCAGCAGTTTGGCCTGCAACGCGACGGCCACATCCTCGGTGAGTTGACGGGCGCGGTATTGGATATCGTCCGTATCGGTGAAGGCGGTCTGCAACCGACCGATATGTGCCTGCAGACGGGCGTCGCCGTGGCCATCGCCGAGCTCGGCGAACAGTACATCGATCACGCCGGGCTCTTTCGACAAAGCGCGCAGCACGTCGAGGCACTGCACGTTGCCCGAGCCCTCCCAGATCGAGTTGACCGGCGCCTCGCGGTACAGCCGAGGCATGATGGTTTCCTCGACATAGCCGGCGCCGCCCAGGCATTCGCTGGCCTCAGCTACCGTCGCGGGTGCGCGCTTGCAAATCCAGTATTTGCCGATGGCGGTGACCAGCCGGGCGAATTTTTCTTCCTGCTCGTCGAAGGGACGATCGAGCGCGCGCCCCATGCGCAGAGTCAACGCCAGCGCGGCCTCGCTTTCCAGCGCCAGATCGGCCAGCACGTTCTGCATCAGCGGCTGCTCGGCCAGGACGCGGCCGCCGACCTGTCGATGCGTGCAGTGGTGCATGGCCTGGGTCAGCGCCTGACGCATCAGCGAACTGGAGCCGATCATGCAGTCGAAGCGGGTCGAGGAGACCATTTCGATAATGGTTGGTACACCACGCCTTTCTTCGCCGATCATCCAGGCCAGGGCCCCGCGGTACTCGACTTCGCTGGAGGCATTCGACCAGTTGCCCAGCTTGTTCTTCAGCCGCTGGATGTAGAACTGGTTGCGACTGCCATCCGGCCGATGCCGTGGTAGCAGGAAGCAGGACAGGCCCTTGTCGGTCTGTGCCAAGGTCAGGAAGGCGTCGCACATGGGGGCCGAACAAAACCACTTGTGCCCCACCAGCTCGTACAGCTGACCCGGACCGCTCGCGCCGACGGCAAAGGCGCGGGTGGTGTTGGCACGCACATCGGTGCCGCCCTGCTTCTCGGTCATAGCCATGCCGATGGTGACGCCGTTCTTCTGCTCCATGGGCAGGTTACGTGGATCGTATTCGAGGCTGAGGATCTTCGGCAGCCAGATATCGCTGACGCCCGGCTGCAAGCGCAAGGCGGGGACGCTGGCGTAGGTCATGGTCAGCGGGCAGCTGGTTCCGGACTCGGCCTGGTTGTGTAGGTACATCAACGCAGCCCGGGCGACCTGGGCGCCGGGCTGCGGGTCGGTCCAGGGCAACGACGGTATGCCATAGGCGATCGCGGTGCGCATCAACTCGTGATAGGCCGGGTGGAAATCCACCAGATCGATGCGATGCCCGTAGCGGTCGTGGCTTTTGAACACCGGCTTGTTTTCATTGGCGAGAAAGCCCGCCGCCATCAACGGACCGCCCGCCAAGGCACCGTATTCATCCAGCCGAGGGTCGGCCCAGCCGCCTTTGTAACGCCGCACCCAGTCCTGCAGCGGCAGGTCGAGGCGATACAGGTTCGCACCGTCCAGCGGCGGGACCTGGTTCAACACCTCATGGGTTTCGGCGTATTGATGCAAGCTCATGGCGGTCTCCTCGGCAGGCGAAAGCGATATTCGACCCGGCTGAAGACGCGCTGCGGTGCTTCCAGGATTGCTCCCCTCGCCGTCTGAACTTCGCCGGGGCGACGCGGACCGCCTCTCGCGACGAACCGCGAGAGAAAGTGAAGCACGCATGAATGCGTTGAAAAAGTGGGGTTTCGGCCAAAACCTGCGCGTCCCGCTTGCCACTGAGGCAGGACGGGACGCCCCAACCGGCGCTGCCTAGCGCAGAGCCGAACGGGAGCTCAGGGGAGACGGAACGGCAAGCGCACGGAGAAGCGACTACCGCGACCAGGGTCGGAGTGGTGCGAGATATCCCCGCCTTGCAGCTTGATCAGCTGGCGACACAGCGAGAGGCCGATACCCAGACCGCCGTGCTGCCGGGTCATGCTGCCGTCCAACTGGCGAAAATGTTGGTACAGCGAATCATCGACAGGCGCCTCGAAGCCGGAACCGGTATCGATCACGTCCGCCACCAGGACGAAGCGGGACTGAGCCTCCTCATGACCGCTCAGCGCTAGAACCACCCGCCCCTGCACGGTGAATTTGATGGCGTTGTCGAGCAGATAACCGAGACTCTGTGAGAGCTTGTCGGCATCGCCCTCCAGCATCTCAGGTAGGTGACTGGCGACTTCGAGCTCGAAGCTCAACCCACGCACCGCAGCCCGGGCGCCATAGATTACGTATAGCTCGTCGATGATTGTCCGCAGCCTGAACGGCTTGCTGCGCACCTGAAGCTTACCCGCCTGCAGTTCAGTCAGCGCGAGAATGTCGTTGACCAGGCGCATCATCTCGCGCGCCGAGCCGGTCGCGATGCGCTGGTACTGCTCCAGCTCACCGCTCAGCTCCAAAGTCTGCATGAGCTCGAGACTGCCCAACACGCCATGCATCGGTGTGCGCAATTCGTGGGTCACGTTGGCCAGGAACTGGTCCTTCAGACGGTTGCTCTCGGCCAGCTCGCGGTTCAGCTTTTCCAATTTGCGACCGGTTTCCTGCAGCATCATGGCCCGCTCTTCCCGCATTGCGTTGATGCGATCGGCCAGCGCCAGCGACAACAGGGCCACCTCGACGGCAGACCCTATCTGCCCGGCGTACATGGTGAAGAAGTTATGCGGCAGGTAACCGAGAACCATCAGCGTGTTGATCTGCGCACCGATCAAGAAGGTCGTCCAGGCGATCATGAAATAACGCGCCACACGCATCCCGCGGTACCAGGCGATGCTGCCGGCCATGAAAACCACCAGGATGAACCAGAGCGCCAGGAACGTGGCCAGACGCAGCGCCAAGGCGTAGCTGGAGGTGAACGCCAGCACCATGGTGACCACCCCGAGCGCCATCAAGGCCAGCAAGGTTCGGTCGATCCAGGGACTGTGCTCGCGGGTATGCAGGAAGCTGCGGGCGAACTGACAACCAAAAAGACCCGCCGCGCCGATCAGCAGCGGCGTTGAGGCATTGGCCCACCACGGTGACTCGGGCCAGAGATATTGCACCCCCAGACCATTGACCGAGACCTGATAAAGACCGAACGAGCCGATATAGAGGATGTAGTAGAGGTAGCTGCGATCACGCACGCTGAGGTAGATGAACAGGTTGTAAATCAGCATCACCAACAGCACGCCGTAGATGATCGCCAGTACGTAGATATGGGCCGACTGCTCCTCCAGATAGGCCACCGGCTCCCATAACGTCAGCGGCACCTGGATAGACCCCTGGCTTTCCAGCCTCAGATAGATGCGCTTGGGCTGGTTCGGTGCCAGTTGCAGTTCGAACAGATGATTGCGCTGCTTGATTTGCCGCTGACTGAACGGCAGCGCGTCGCCGCTCCGCTGGGCCAAATGGTAACCACCCTGCGCATCCGGCAGGTACAGCTCCAGCAGATCTAGAGGTGGATACGCCAGTTCGAGCCACCAACGGCTGTGCTCGTCGGAGTGGTTGGCGCGGTACAGCAGGTCGACGCGTAACCAGAAGGCCGAGCGCGAATAGCCGGCGTTGAGTACGTCATCTTGATGATCGACGAAGCGCCCGGCCGCATCGAGCGCGATGACCTCCTCGATGGTGACGTCCCGATCGGGGTCGTCCAGCACCGCCATGGCATGCCCAAGCGGTAGCCGTCGGGTGTTCTGGTCGAATTCTATGGCGCTGGCCAACGATGGCAGCAGACCGAGCATGACGATGAAAAAATAGCGCATGGCGAAGTAAGACCTGCCGGGTCGCGTCAGAGAATTCGGAACCCTGAAGATTCGCGACCCACAAATTGATGGCACTTTAGCATGCTCCGGCCAACCCAAACGGCAGCTTCTGTCCGATATCCCGACCAATGCGCTCAACCGTCCTCTGCGCAAGCCGCTCGGGGCGATTGATGGTAAGCTCGCACGCCTTTAAATCGGGCTGTACTAGCCCCGGCCACTCCATTCAGCCACGCATTCGGGGAACTCATCGATGACCGGCCCTTGCTCTCGCCCTGTCGTTCTATGCCTTTCCGGCCACGACCCGAGTGGCGGCGCCGGGCTGCAAGCCGACATAGAGGCGCTGGTCGCTCAGGGCTGCCACGCCGCCCCGGCCGTCACTGCGCTGACCGTGCAGGATACCGTCGACGTTAGCGATTTCCGTGTGCTCGATCGCGATTGGGTACTGGCCCAGGCCCATGCCGTCATCGCCGACATGCCGATTGCCGCGGTTAAGCTGGGCATGCTCGGTTCGGTAGAAATGGTCGAGACCGTACTGGAAGTCATGCAGAAACTGCCCGGCGTGCCGCTGGTTTGCGATCCGGTGCTGCGCGCCGGGGGGGGTGGCGCATTGGGCAAGGACGAAGTCGGCTACGCCATGCGCGAGCGCCTGTTTCCGGTAGCGACCCTCGCCACGCCGAACCTGCCCGAAGCGCGGATACTTGCCGAGCTGCCGGAGGGCAGCGCCGACCAGTGCGCCGAAAGGCTGTTGCCCTACATTCGTCACCTGTTGATCACCGGCGGGCATGGCGACGAAACCGAGGTGCACAACCGTCTCTATTCGCGCGACGGTGGTCGGCACGATTTCAGCTGCCAGCGTCTGCCCGGCAGCTACCATGGCTCAGGCTGCACCCTGGCCAGCGCCCTGGCCGGTCGCCTGGCGCTCGGCGAAGGGCTCGCCAGTGCCGTGAAGTCCGCTCTCGATTACACCTGGCGCACGCTGCGAGATGCCGAAGCGCCGGGCCGCGGACAATACATCCCCCGTCGCCTGCCGCTCGATCTGGCCTGACAGGAGCGCTGCACATGAAAGACAATCATCTGCGCGGCCTCTACGCCATTACTGACAGCAAGTTGCTGGCCGACGGGCGCCTGCTGCCCTACGCCGAAGCGGCGCTGAGGGGCGGGGCAAGGCTGCTGCAATACCGCGATAAATCCGACGATGACCGGCGCCGCTTGCGCGAAGCCGAGGCTCTGCGCGAACTCTGCGAGCGTCATGCAGCACGATTGATCATCAATGACGACGCGGAACTGGCGGCGCGCCTCGGCGTCGGGCTGCACTTGGGCCAGCAAGACGGCTCGCTCTCGGTGGCGCGTGCCCTTCTGGGCCGTAAGGCCATCATCGGTGCGACCTGCCATGCACGCCTGGATCTGGCTGAACAGGCCATTGCCGAAGGAGCCAGCTATGTCGCCTTCGGCCGATTCTTCGATTCCAACACCAAACCCGGCGCTCCTGCCGCCACCCTGGAGATGCTCGAGCAGGCACGTCAGCGTTTCACCCTGCCGATCACCGTGATAGGCGGCGTGACGCTGGACAATGCTCCAGACCTGATCGCCCGTGGCGCCAGCCTGGTCGCCGTGGTGCATGCGCTGTTCGCGGCCGAGTCAGCTAGCGAAGTCGAGCGTCGCGCACATGCGTTCAGCGAGTTGTTCGCCGCCGACTGACCAGTGTCATGGCAGGAGGTGTCGCTCCTGTCCAAGCTGTATTTTTGTTTCCCTGGAGAGGCCCAGCATGTCCCGTTCCGAAACCCTTTTTGCCAGCGCCCAGAATCACATTCCGGGTGGCGTCAACTCCCCCGTGCGCGCGTTCCGGAGCGTTGGCGGCACGCCGATATTCCTCAAGCACGCCGAAGGCGCCTACGTGACGGACGAGGATGACAAGCGCTATGTGGATTATGTCGGCTCTTGGGGGCCGATGATTCTCGGCCATAGCCATCCCGAGGTGCTCGACGCAGTACGCCGTCAACTGGAGCATGGGTTGTCATACGGCGCGCCGACCGCGATGGAAACCGAAATGGCCGAACGGGTCTGCAGCCTGGTCCCGTCGATGGAAATGATGCGCATGGTCAGCTCGGGGACGGAGGCGACCATGAGCGCCATTCGCCTGGCCCGTGGTTATACCGGCCGCGACAGCATCATCAAGTTCGAGGCCTGCTACCACGGTCATTCCGACAGCCTGCTGGTCAAAGCTGGCTCTGGCGCATTGACTCAGGGTGTGCCCAGCTCCGCAGGCGTGCCGGCGGCGTTCGCCAAGCACACGCTGACCCTACCGTTCAACGATCTGGCCGCAGTCGAGCAGATGCTCGCAGAGGTTGGCAAAGAAGTCGCGTGCATCATCGTCGAACCGGTCGCCGGCAACATGAACTGCGTCCCGCCAGCACCTGGTTATCTGCAGGGGCTGCGCGAGCAGTGCGACAAGCACGGCGTGGTGTTGATTTTCGATGAAGTGATGACCGGCTTCCGCGTCGCGCTCGGCGGCGCCCAGTCCCACTATGGCGTCACCCCGGACCTCACCACTTTCGGCAAGATCATCGGTGGCGGCATGCCGGTTGGCTGCTTCGGCGGCAAGCGCGAAATCATGGAGCGTATCGCCCCGCTGGGCCCGGTCTACCAAGCTGGTACCCTGTCCGGCAACCCATTGGCGATGGCTGCCGGCCTGACCACGCTGCAGCTGATCAGCCGTCCCGGTTTCCATGCGGAACTCACCTACTACACCACCTCCATGCTGCAGGGCTTGAAAGAGCGCGCGGCGGCGGCCGGTATTCCTTTCGTCACCACCCAGGTCGGCGGCATGTTCGGCCTGTATTTCAGCGACGCGGAAAACATCGTCACCTTCGAAGACGTGATGGCCAGCGATGCCGAGCGCTTCAAGCGATTCTTCCATCTGATGCTCGAAGGTGGCGTGTATCTCGCACCTAGCGCGTACGAAGCCGGCTTTACCTCCATTGCCCACGGCGACAAGGAGCTTCAGCTGACGCTCGATGCCGCCGAGCGCGCCTTCGCCCGACTGAAGTGAGCCCGATGCCCGAACTGTTGCAAGCCACGTTGCTGACGTTGTCTGGACTTTCCAGCGCGATCTGGATCGGTACGGCCCGCCGCGGTTATGGCGAGCCGGACCAGCCCGCACTGTTTTGCGCGCTGCTCGCCTTTAGCCTGGCGGCCGGAACCGGAGCCTGCGCTGCGGCAAGACTGGCGATTGGCCTCGACACGCTGGAGGCCGAACGCTGGCTGATGCAGGCAACCCTGCTGCTCGGACTACCGTTGGTCGGCGTGGTGGCGCTGACGTTGGGTCGCAAATGGATCTGGAGCCGGCCGACCTGGGGTCGAATTGTGATAGGCCTGTGCGCCTTCTTCGAACTCGCCCGGCAGCTTGACTGGAGCGCACCTTACGCGCTCACGCTGGGCCTGCTCAGCGCGTTGCTGGTGCTTTATGCTGGCCTGCTGCAATGGCCGGCGCGCCTGCAGGCCAGTGCTGGCGTAGCCGGTAGCGCTCTGATGCTGGCATTGCTGCCCTGGACCGGCCTATCGATCGGCCCCAATCCGCTCGGCGCTTATCAGCAGTTCTGGCTCGCTTTGGCCTGTCCGATCATTGCCTGGATGCTGCTCAATCTGCCGGGTAACTTGCGCGAGGAGCACAGCGCACCTGCATAAAAGCCGAACACGCGTCATCAAAGCCTTTGTAAGCAGGCAACGGCTTATCCATAATGTGAACGTCGGCTCGTTTTCGCCGGCCTTCAATCACCGCCCTGCTCTTCGAGGCGCTTTGATCCATGATTCGCACCGGCCGCAGCCTCTTCATTGGCTGCCTGCTGCTTCTCTCGCCCCTGCCGGCCACGGCAGGAGGCAACTCGCTGCTGATTCCGGCAACTTCCCGCTGCGCGCTGAATACCGCCCCGGAAGCGATGCGTGAAGCCCTGCGCGCATGCGAGCAGGTGGCCAGCGAAGGCGATGTGCAAGCGGCCTATGAGCTCGGCGAGTATCACTACGACAATCGCCGCACCCCTCGCGACCTGAGCAAAGCACTGCACTGGTTCGAACAGGCATCGCTGAAGGGGCACGCGTTGGCCCAGCATCGGCTCGGCGTGATGTTCTTTCGCGGCGAAGGCGTGCCGGCGAACAATGTCCAGGCCTATGTGGTACTGAAGATGTCGGCGGTCAACGGCGAGGAGGACGCGCTGGATACGGCCGATCGCGTGTCTGCACAGATGCGCCGCGACGAACTGGAGATTGCCACTCAGGTTCTCGGACAGATCTTTCGTGACTACCTGATGGATCTACAGACCGCCGGCGAGAGCGCTCCGTCGAGGCCGTAACGGCGCAGCTGGAACGCCCCGATACCGGCGACCACGCCCTGCCGATCGTTTCAGCTTCAGCGCTCCGCTTCCTGCGCGCCCCCGCCAATGCATTTATCCGCTTTACCGGCTTTCGCTTTTATCGTCCCCCGTCCGGCCGTATAATCGCCGGTCATTTTTTGCACAACGCCGGCCCGTAACATGACCCGCAAGCTCTATATCGAAACCCACGGCTGCCAGATGAACGAGTACGACAGCTCACGCATGGTGGACCTGCTGGGCGAGCAACAGCCTCTCGAGATCACCTCGAATCCGGCGGAAGCCGACGTGATCCTGCTCAATACCTGTTCGATTCGAGAAAAAGCGCAGGAAAAAGTATTTTCCCAGCTGGGTCGCTGGCGTGAACTGAAGCTGGACAACCCGCAACTGGTCATCGGTGTTGGCGGCTGCGTGGCGAGCCAGGAAGGTGCGGCGATCCGCGACCGCGCGCCCTACGTGGACGTGGTCTTCGGCCCGCAAACCTTGCACCGGCTGCCGGAGATGATCGACGCGGCACGCACCACGAAGAAGCCGCAGGTCGATATTTCATTCCCCGAGATCGAGAAGTTCGACCGTCTACCCGAGCCCCGCGTCGATGGTCCCACGGCCTTCGTCTCAGTCATGGAAGGCTGCAGCAAATACTGCACCTTCTGCGTCGTGCCCTACACCCGCGGCGAGGAAGTCAGCCGGCCTTTCGACGACGTGCTCGCCGAAGTGATCCACTTGGCTGAAAATGGCGTCCGCGAAGTCACCCTGCTCGGCCAGAACGTCAACGGCTACCGCGGCGCCACTCATGACGGGCGAACCGCCGATCTGGCCGAGTTGATCCGCGTGGTAGCGGCTGTCGACGGCATCGACCGCATCCGCTACACCACCAGCCACCCGTTGGAATTTTCCGATGCGTTGATCCAGGCTCACGCCGAAGTGCCGGAGCTGGTGAAATACCTGCACTTGCCGGTGCAGGCGGGCTCCGATCGTATACTGGCAGCCATGAAGCGCAACCATACGGCGCTGGAGTACAAGTCACGCATTCGCAAGCTGAAAGCGGCGGTACCGGAGATTCTGATCAGTTCTGACTTCATCGTCGGTTTTCCCGGCGAGACCGAGAAGGACTTCGAGCAGACCATGAAGCTGATCGAGGACGTCGGCTTCGACTTTTCCTACTCCTTCGTCTACAGCTCGCGGCCCGGCACACCGGCGGCGGACCTGCTCGACGAGACCCCGGACGAGGTGAAGAAGCAGCGTCTGGCGATCCTGCAACAACGCATCAACCAGCAGGGTTTCGAGAACAGTCGACGAATGGTGGGTACCCAGCAGCGAATTCTCGTCACCGACTACTCTAAAAAAGACCCAGGCATGCTTCAGGGCCGCACCGAGCACAACCGGATCGTCAATTTCCGCTGCGACAATCCAAGGTTGATCGGTCAGTTCGTCGACGTGCATATCGATGACGCCCTCCCGCATTCGCTGCGAGGCACGCTGATCGAACGGGCCGCAAGCTGAGCGGGTCACCGGACAGCGCTCGAGCAGTTTCTGACCGGTAACGTCACGAACGGCCCGAGCCGGCGCGCCGCTGCTTTTTTCGCCGCGCGGCGCTATTCTCATCGAACCTTATTGCAGAGCAGGTCAATCAAAATCCCTTGAACGCCCCTATAGAACCTCATCGTTTCACCCTGGAACCTTTTGAAGCCAACCGCTTCGCCAATCTGTGCGGCCAGTTCGACGAGCATTTGCGCCTGATCGAACAGCGCTTGGAGCTGGAAATCCGCAATCGTGGAAACCAGTTCGAGCTGATCGGGCCAACCGACGTCACCAAAGCGGCGGAACACCTGCTGCGACGCCTGTACCGCGAGACTAAGAGCAACGAGCTCTCGCCCGACATGGTTCACCTATTCCTGCAGGAGTCGGCGATGGAGGAGTTGAACAACTCGTCCACCACGCCGAACATTTCACTGCGCACCCGAAAAGGCAATATTCGCCCACGCGGTGCCAATCAACAGCGCTACGTACAGTCGATCCTCGACAACGACATCAACTTCGGCATCGGCCCGGCCGGTACCGGCAAGACCTATCTGGCCGTCGCCTGCGCCGTCGATGCGCTGGAGCGCGAGCAGATCCGCCGTATCCTGCTCGTGCGCCCAGCGGTCGAGGCCGGTGAAAAGCTGGGGTTCCTGCCGGGCGATCTGGCGCAGAAGATCGATCCCTATTTGCGCCCGCTCTACGACGCCCTTTATGAAATGCTCGGCTTCGAGCACGTGGCACGGCTGATCGAGAAACAGGTTATCGAGATCGCACCGCTGGCTTACATGCGTGGGCGGACACTGAACAACAGCTTCATCATCCTTGACGAGAGCCAGAACACCACGCTGGAACAGATGAAGATGTTTCTCACCCGGATCGGCTTCGGCTCCACTGCGGTGATCACCGGCGACATCACCCAGGTTGATCTGCCGCGCGGCACCAAGAGCGGCCTCGCGCATGTGATCGAAGTGCTCAAGGACGTCAACGGCATCAGCTTCACTCACTTCAAACCCAAGGATGTGGTGCGCCACCCGCTGGTGCAGCGCATCGTCGAAGCCTACGAGGCCTTCGAAGACCGCCAGCCCCCGGCTGGCAAACGTAGCACTGCGGACAATCGCGATGATTGAGCTTGATGTGCAGTGCGCTAGCAACGGCGCCGTACCTGACGAGGCAGACCTTCGCCGCTGGTGCGAGCTGGCCTTGCGTCAGCGCAGCGCGGATTCCGAACTGACCATCCGCCTGGTGGACGAACCCGAGGGCCGCGAGCTGAATCACACCTGGCGCCAGAAGGACTACGCCACCAACGTGCTGTCCTTTCCGGCGGACGTACCGGACGGGCCGGGCGGCGTTCCGCTGCTGGATATCCCGCTGCTGGGCGACCTGGTGATCTGCGTGCCGGTGGTGGAGCGCGAAGCGGCCGAACAAGGCAAGACATTGCCGGCGCACTGGGCCCACCTGGTCATTCATGGCTGCCTGCATCTGCTCGGCTACGATCACCTCGAAGACGACGAAGCCGAAGAAATGGAAAGCCTCGAGCGTCAACTGTTGGCCGAACTGGGTCACGCCGACCCTTACGCCACCGAATAGCCCGAACGGGCAACTGCAAGGACCATTGAGTCAAAAACATGAGCGAAGACCGATCGAGCAACGGGCAGAAGTCCTGGTTTGGGAAAATCACCCAGGCTTTTGCCCAGGAGCCGAAAAATCGTGAGGAGCTGCTGGAAGTATTGCGCGGCGCCCACCAGAACAAACTGCTGGACAACGAAGCCCTGGCGATCGTCGAGGGCGCCATCCAGGTGGCCGACCTGCAAGTACGCGACATCATGGTGCCGCGCTCACAAGTCATGAGCATCCGCGCCGACCAGTCGCCGAAGGAGTTCCTACCGGCCATCATCTCTGCCGCCCACTCGCGCTATCCGGTGGTCGGCGATAGCCTCGACGAGGTGATCGGGGTACTGCTGGCCAAGGATTTGCTGCCGCTGATCCTGCAGGACGAACAACAGCCTTTCGACATCAAGGACCTGCTGCGCCCGGCCACCTTTGTTCCCGAATCCAAGCGCCTCAACGTGCTGTTGCGCGAGTTCCGCGCGAACCACAGCCACATGGCCATCGTCATCGACGAATACGGCGGTGTCGCCGGGCTGGTGACCATTGAAGACGTACTTGAGCAGATCGTCGGCGACATCGAAGACGAGCACGACATCGAGGAAGACAGCTATATCCGCCCGCTGCCCAGCGGCGACTTTCTGGTCAAGGCGCTAACGCCGATCGACAGCTTCAACGAGTTCTTCGACAGCGAGTTTCCCGACGAAGAATTCGACACCGTGGCCGGACTGGTGATGAGCACATTCGGCCATCTACCCAAGCGCAACGAGGTGACCGAAATCGACGGTTTCCGCTTCCGCGTGCTGAATGCCGACAGCCGCCGCGTGCACATGCTGCGCCTAACGCGCACTGAGACGGAAAACCGCTAGGCTCCCTGCCGGCGCAGCGAAACCTTCGGTAGACTCGTCCGCTCCGTATTCCCGCCGCCGGTCACCGTACCGGCGGCAGTCTTTCAAGGAAGTCCCATGCGCTGGATCACCCGCCCCGGCTGGCCGGGCAACCTGCTGGCGCTTGCCGCTGGCGCCCTGACCACCCTATCGCTCGCACCGTTCGACATTTGGCCGCTGGCCCTGTTGTCGATCGGGCTGATCTATCTCGGCCTACGCGAGCTGGCACCAAAGCAGGCCGCCGGTCGCGGCTGGTGCTACGGGTTCGGCTTGTTCGCCTCCGGCGTCAGCTGGGTCTACGTCAGCATCCACGACTTCGGCGCAGCTCCACCCATCCTGGCGGGGACCTTGACCCTGGGCTTCGTTGCCGGCCTGGCCTTGTTTTTCGCGCTGCTTGGCTGGCTCTGGTCGCGCTGGCTCCGACCGGCCAGCGCACCGCTACTCGCCGCGCTTGTGTTCGCCGCGCTGTGGCTCGCGCTTGACGCGCTGCGCGGCTGGGTACTGACGGGCTTCCCCTGGCTCTATGCCGGCTACAGCCAGCTTGAAGGTCCGTTGGCCGGGCTCGCCCCCCTTGGTGGCGTCTGGCTGCTGAGCTTCGTGATCGTACTAACCGCCACCCTGTTGATAGAACTGCCCCGCCTGGCCGCTCACAAGGGTGCGTTGATTGGCTCGCTGGCCGCACTGGCGCTGCTCTGGGGCGGCGCACTGGGGATCGGTCAGCACGCCTGGACAACCACCAAGGGTGAGCCGATCACAGTCGCCGCGGTGCAGGGAAATGTCGCCCAGAGCATCAAATGGGACCCCAAAAAGCTCGAAATGCAACTGCTGCTCTACCGCGACATGACGTTCCATAGTCGTCCCGCCGACCTCATCGTCTGGCCGGAAACCGCCGTACCGATTCTCAAGGAGCACGCCGAAGGCTATCTAAGCATGATGAGCCGCTTCGCCAATGATCGGCAGTCAGCCTTGATCACCGGGGTGCCTATACGCCAGCCCAACGCCGAGGGCGAGCTGCGCTACTACAATGGCCTGACTACCGCCGGCGACGCGCAGGGCACCTATCTGAAACAGAAACTGGTGCCCTTCGGCGAATACGTCCCTCTGCAGGACTTGCTGCGCGGTCTGATCGCCTTCTTCGATCTGCCGATGTCCGACTTCGCCCGTGGCACGCCGGAGCAAACACTGCTTCAGGCAAAGGGTTACCAAATCGCGCCGTTCATCTGCTACGAAGTCGTCTATCCGGAGTTCGCCGCCAGCCTCGCAGCGCAGAGCGACATGCTGCTCACGGTCAGCAACGACGCCTGGTTCGGTCATTCCATCGGGCCGCTGCAGCATTTGCAGATGGCACAGATGCGCGCGCTGGAAGCCGGCCGCTGGATGATTCGTGCCACCAACAACGGCGTTACGGTGCTCATCGACCCACAGGGTCAAATCACCGAACGGATCCCTGCGTTCGAGGAGAGCGTGCTCTATGGTGAGGTCACCCCCATGCAGGGATTGACGCCCTATCTGCAATGGCGCTCCTGGCCCTTGATCGTGGTGTGCGTGTTGTTGCTCGGCTGGGGTGTGGTGCGCCGCCGGCGGACCTGAACAGCGTCAGCCCGGCCGATCGGCAAAACGTTATTGGCCGTCGCCGTCATATAGCAGCGGATAGACCAGCATGCCCACTGCCTCGTTGAGCAGCATGCCGTTCTGCCAGACGGCTTTCGACTCGGGCAGCCATCCCCCGAACGGCCTTCCGTTGGGTACGCCGACGAAGCCCACGGGCGCCGGGATGACTTCAAGTCCGAACCGCTCGAAGCACCAGCGTGACCTTGGCATGTGCGACGCCGAGGTCACCAGAACAATTCGTTCGATGCCACCTGCCTTCAGCAGCTCGGCACTATAGCGTGCGTTTTCCCAGGTGGTGCGGCTGCGCTCCTCGAGCCATCGGGTTTGAGTCGCAAAATCGTGCTGCAGCGTTTCAGCAGCGAGCAAGGCTTCGCTGGGAGGTTCACCATAGTGCAGCCCCCCACTGGCGAGGATCGGCAGACCGGAGGCCTTGGCCAGGCGCGATGCATAGCGCAGCCGTTCAAGGGCGATATGGC
Organism: Pseudomonas sp. KSR10; assembly: GCF_022355455.1. Taxonomy (NCBI): domain Bacteria; kingdom Pseudomonadati; phylum Pseudomonadota; class Gammaproteobacteria; order Pseudomonadales; family Pseudomonadaceae; genus Pseudomonas; species Pseudomonas sp. KSR10. Next base: position 765,666 of record NZ_JAKOEN010000019.1, read on the forward strand.
TGGGCTGATCGCCTTCCCAGGCGGGATCGGCCTGCTCTCGGCCGGCGCCAAGCACCACAATCGCCTGCGCCCGCTGCTCGAGGCCGCTCCACTGCGATCGATCCAAAGCCACTTCGCTTTCGATCATGCGCGCCGCCCACTCCACCGTGACCGGCAAGCTCATCAACCACAACCCTCCGAACCCCAGCACGAAACAGAGCGCGGCCAGACGCGGCGCACGACGTCTAAGCCACCAGGCGGCGAGCAATAGCAATAACAGGCCACCCGGCGGCAGCAGCAGTTGTTTGAAGAAATAGCGAATCGGCATGTGCAGCTCCGGCAGATCGGTCGCTGCAACTTTACATGCCAGGGCGTCCGTTTGTCGGCAGCACGGACGCCGTCAGTGCTTTGGGTAGGTATGTAATCGCTGCCTCGCTCGGAGCAGTTGAGAGCCACAGGCCGAACAGGCGACCGGCCCTGCACCCTCCGGCCAATTCACGCTGGCGCCGCATAGCGCGCAATTCATCGCCTGCTGGAGGGACAGGGGTGCCTGCTTGCTCCGTTTGCCCGGATGAGGATGATGGCGCAGCACATTGCGCAGTGCCGGGCGCGTCGCCTGGCGCACCAACTGTGCCTGTTCTTCGGCCGCCGCATGCCAGCCCGAAAGCCATTGCGAATCCTGCTGCAGATAAGCGCGGATCAGATCGAACTCCGCCGGCGTCAGCCCACCGACTTCCAACTCGGTCGCGCCGGCATCGCTGCCCGCGGTCCGTTCCGCCTCTTCCAAGGCCACCGTCAGCCGCTGCAGCACGCGTCCGTAAAGGTTGCCCTCATCTGCTTGGCGCTCTTTACCCATGATTCACCTCTTCGTTCGTCCCGCCCCCTGTACAAGCGTAGCTCACACCAGAACGACGACGATGCCCGCGACCAACGGGGCCGTGCGGCGCCGGCAAATCGGGTTTCCCTCGGTCACGGGGGGTCATGTATGCTACGGCGCTTCCATGCTTTCGCATTCAGCCCGTTGCGCCGCCGTCTTCGCCAGGTCTCACCCGGCATTTCCGCAGCCCGTGGCCGCTTAGCGAACAGCCAGCCCCTATTCAACGCCAGTAGCCATGCACGAACAGTATCAGCCCCGCGAGATCGAAGCCGCCGCGCAGTCCCACTGGGACGCGCAGAAATCCTTTGAAGTGAGTGAACAGCCAGGCAAGGACACCTTCTACTGCCTGTCGATGTTCCCCTACCCCAGCGGCAAGCTGCACATGGGCCACGTGCGCAACTACACCATCGGTGACGTGATTGCGCGCTACCAGCGCATGCAGGGCAAGAACGTGCTGCAACCCATGGGCTGGGACGCGTTCGGCATGCCCGCCGAGAACGCGGCGATGAAGAACAAGGTCGCGCCGGCCAAGTGGACCTACGAAAACATCGACTACATGCGCACCCAGCTGAAGAGCCTGGGCTTGGCGGTCGATTGGACGCGGGAAGTCACCACATGCAAGCCCGACTATTACCGCTGGGAGCAGTGGCTGTTCACACGGCTTTACGAAAAGGGCGTGATCTACCGCAAGAACGGCACCGTCAACTGGGACCCGGTCGACCAGACCGTGCTGGCCAACGAGCAGGTCATCGATGGCCGCGGCTGGCGTTCCGGCGCGCTGATCGAGAAGCGCGAAATCCCCATGTACTACTTCAAGATCACCGCTTACGCGGATGAACTTCTGGAGAGTCTGGACGAGCTGGACGGCTGGCCCGAGCAGGTCAAGACCATGCAGCGCAACTGGATCGGCAAGTCGCGCGGAATGGAGATCAGCTTCCCCTACGACGTCGCCAGCATCGGCAGCGAAGGCGTGATGAAGGTATTCACCACCCGTCCCGACACGCTGATGGGCGCCACCTATGTTGCCGTGGCGGCTGAACATCCGCTGGCCACTCTCGCTGCCCAGAACAACCCTGAACTGCAAGCATTCATCGATGAATGCAAGCGCGGCGGCGTCGCCGAGGCGGATATTGCCACCCAGGAAAAGAAAGGCCTCGCCACCGCTCTGCGCGTCCAGCACCCGCTGACCGGCGAGCTACTGCCGGTCTGGGTCGCCAACTACGTGCTGATGAACTACGGCGAAGGCGCTGTGATGGCCGTACCCGCCCATGACGAGCGCGACTTTGCCTTTGCGAGCAAATACGATCTGCCTATCAAACCGGTGGTGCGCACCAGCGCTGGCGACGAGACGCCTGCGCCTTGGCAGGACGCTTATGGCGACCACGGTGAGCTGATCAACTCCGGCGAATTCAATGGCCTGGACTTCGATGGCGCTTTCGACGCGATGGAAGTCGCTCTCCAGAACAAGGGCCTCGGCCAGGCTCGCACCCAGTTCCGCCTGCGCGACTGGGGCATCAGTCGCCAGCGCTACTGGGGCTGCCCGATTCCGATCATCCATTGCGAAACCTGCGGCGATGTGCCGGTACCGGAAGATCAGCTGCCGGTGGTTCTGCCCGAAGACGTGGTCCCGGACGGCGCCGGTTCGCCGCTGGCACGCATGCCGGAATTCTATGACTGCAGCTGCCCCAAGTGTGGCGCCGCAGCCAAGCGTGAAACCGACACCATGGACACCTTCGTCGAATCGTCCTGGTACTTTGCCCGTTACGCTTCGCCGCACTACGACCAAGGTATGGTCGACCCCGCCGCAGCCAATCACTGGCTGCCCGTGGACCAGTACATCGGCGGCATCGAGCATGCGATCCTGCACCTGCTCTATGCGCGCTTCTTCCACAAGCTGATGCGTGATGAGGGGCTGGTCAGCTCCAACGAGCCGTTCAGGAACCTGTTGACCCAGGGCATGGTTGTCGCCGACACCTACTACCGTACCCTGGAGAACGGCGGCAAGGACTGGTTCAACCCGGCCGACGTCATTGTCGAGCGTGATGCCAAGGCCAAGGTCGTCGGCGCCAAGCTCGCCAGCGACGGCCTACCGGTGGAGATCGGCGGCACCGAGAAGATGTCCAAGTCAAAGAACAACGGTGTCGACCCGCAGGCCATGATTGATTCCTACGGCGCCGATACCTGCCGCCTGTTCATGATGTTCGCCTCGCCACCGGACATGAGCCTGGAATGGTCCGATTCCGGCGTCGAAGGCGCCAGCCGCTTCCTGCGCCGCGTCTGGCGCCTGGCGCACGCCCATGTCAGCACTGGCGCCATCGCCCCGCTGGACATTTCCAGCTTGAGTGATGAGCAGAAAGCCGTACGCCGGGCCATCCATCTGGCCATCAAGCAGGCCAGCCAGGATGTCGGTCAGCACCACAAATTCAACACGGCCATCGCACAGGTGATGACCCTGATGAACGTGCTGGAAAAGGCCGCTGCCGAAAGCGAGCAGGATCGTGCGTTGCTGCAGGAAGGTCTGGAAACCGTCGCCCTGCTGCTGGCGCCGATCACCCCCCACATTTGCCATGAACTCTGGCAGCAGCTGGGTAAAAACGGCGCGATTATCGACGCCCAGTGGCCGAAGGTTGACGAATCTGCGCTGGTTCAGGACAGCCTGACGCTGGTTGTTCAGGTCAACGGCAAGCTGCGCGGGCAGATCGAAGTGCCGGCCGGTGCCAGCCGCGAGGCCGTCGAAGCCAGTGCACGCGCCAACGAGAACGTGGTGCGTTTCACCGAAGGCCTGACCATCCGCAAGGTCATCGTGGTGCCGGGCAAACTGGTCAATATCGTCGCTAATTGAATTCGCCCTGGCGCAGTGCGCCAAGGCTGACAAGGGGATAACAAGATGATCAAACGCAATCTCGCGGTGGCCGGCCTGGCCCTGCTCCTGAGCGCCTGCGGTTTCCAGCTGCGTGGCACCGGTGACACCAGTTTCGCTCTTGATGAGCTCAACCTTGAGGCCCGCGACAGCTATGGCGAGACTGCTACGCAGCTCGAAGAGCTACTCAAGGACAACGGCGTACGCGTCTATCCGGGTGCGCGCTACACCCTGGACCTGGTACGCGAGCAGACCCGCCAGCGCACCGCCAGCTATACGACTGCGGCGCGCAGTGCCGAATACGAACTGACCAGTGTGCTCGACTACGAATTCCGCGGCCCGCAGAACACCGTTCTGCTACAGGACAGCGTTGAGGTGCAGAAAGTCTATGTACACGACAGCAGCAATCTCATCGGTTCCGACCAGGAAGCTGGCCAGCTTCGTCAGGAAATGCGCCGCGAAGTCCTGCAACAGCTGAGCATGCGTATCCGCGGCATTACCCCGGCGGAACTCGACAGACTGCAACAGACTGCCGAAGCCAAGAAGCGTGCAGAAGCCGAGGCCATCGAAGCACAGATACGCGAGCAGAGCTCACAGCCGCAGCAATCCCCCATCGAACTGCCCATTCAGTGATGAAGAGGCAGCCACCGCCGGTGGCTGCCCTCTCTCGAACGCATGAAGCTTTCCCCAGCCCAACTCGCCAAGCACCTGCAAGGCCCCCTATCGCCAGTCTATGTAGTCAGCGGCGATGAGCATCTGCTCTGCCAGGAAGCCTGCGATGCCATCCGCGGCGCCTGCCGTCAGCAGGACTTTACCGAGCGCCAGGTGCTCAACGTGGAGACCGGCTTCGACTGGGGACAACTCATCGAAGCCGGTGCAAGCCTTTCGCTGTTTGCCGAGAGACGCCTGCTGGAGTTGCGCATCCCCAACGGCAAGCCTGGCGACAAGGGCGCCGCCGCACTGATCGAGTACCTCGCGCGTCCCGCCGAAGACACCGTGCTGCTGATCAGCCTGCCCAAGCTCGACGGCAACACGCAAAAGACCAAGTGGGCCAAGGCGCTGATCGACGGCAAGCAGGTGCAGTTTCTGCAGATCTGGCCGGTGGACGCTCAACAGTTGCCGCAGTGGATTCGCCAGCGCCTATCGCAGGCCGGACTGGCCGCCGATCAGGACGCCGTGGAGCTGATTGCCGCGCGTGTCGAGGGCAACCTGCTGGCCGCCGCGCAGGAAATCGAGAAGCTCAAGCTCCTCGCCGAAGACGGCCAGGTGACGGCCGAGACGGTGCAGGCGGCCGTCGCCGACAGCGCCCGCTACGACGTGTTCGGCCTGATCGATGCGGCGCTACTGGGCCAGCCGGAGCACATCCTGCAGATGCTCACGGGCCTGCGTGGTGAGGGTGTCGAAGCGCCCGTCATTCTCTGGGCCGTGGCTCGCGAGGTTCGCCAACTGGCCAACATTGCACAGCAGTACAGCCAAGGCGTGCCTCTCGATCGCGCCTTCAGCCAGGCCCGCCCTCCGGTTTGGGACAAGCGCAAGCCGTTGGTCAGCAAGGCGCTGCAGCGCCACGACGCCGCAGGCTGGCAACGCCTGCTGATGGATGCGCAGCGTATCGACGAGCAGATCAAAGGGCAGGCCGAGGGTGACCCCTGGGTTGGCTTGACGAATCTATGCCTTCAGCTGAGCGGACGACGGATCAGGCTGTAGCGCTTATCGCTTCAAGCCGCTATGCCGCCATGGGTTCTGGACATTTTTTGTACAGACCTTATGATGCCTCCGCTCGATCACGGGCAATCAGGAGAGAGATGATGAGCAAGCAACGAAAACGGCCAAACAAGGCTAAATCACTGGTGGCGCAACCCCTGTTTCGCAGCCGCCAGGAACAACCGAAAAAAGGCAAAGGCAGCTACCGCCGTGAAGCCTCCCAGTCGACAAACTGGGAGGCTTCGGTCCTTCTGGCGGCTTGAAAAGCCAAGCAAATCAAAGCGTGTTAATGTCACGTGCCATTGACTTGCCGAGAGTGGTGCATGCTTTACACCTTCGTTCCGATATTGCTGTTGCGCACCCTGATTGCCGGATCAGCCCTGAGCATCATGGTCGCTTGCGCCGCCGAGCCCGCCATGCCGGACACACCCGGTCAGCCGTTGCCGGCCAGTATTGAGCGCACCTCGAGCGAGCCGGCTGAATCCGCTCTGCCACAGCAAAGCTTCGCGCAGTGGCGCGACGCGTTTCGTAGTGAAGCCCTTCAGGCCGGGATATCCGCCCAGCTGTTTGACCGCGCCTTCGCAGGGGTAACACCTGATCCGAGCGTTATCACCGCCGATCGCAGCCAACCGGAATTCACCCGACCGGTCTGGCAATACCTGGACGGCGCCCTTTCGCGACAACGCGTCGATGGCGGCAAACGACTGTTGAGCCAACATCAAGCGACGCTGGACGACATAGAAAAGCGCTACGGCGTCGACCGCACTACCCTGGTGGCGATCTGGGGGCTGGAAAGCAGCTATGGGCAAATCGTGGGTGACAAGGGCGTGATCCGCTCGCTGGCCACTCTCGCACACGAAGGTCGACGCCCCGACTTCGCCAAAAGCCAGCTGTTGGCAGCGCTGGAGATCCTTGACCACGGCGATGTCACTGCCGATCAACTGCGCGGCTCCTGGGCTGGTGCGATGGGCCAGACGCAGTTCATTCCGACCACCTATAACACCCACGCAGTGGATTTCGACGGGGACGGCCGTCGGGATATCTGGAACAGTTCGGCCGATGCCCTGGCCTCGGCCGCGCATTATCTGCAGGCCTCAGGATGGAAAGCCGGACAGCCGTGGGGTTTCGAGGTCCGCCTGCCTGAAGCATTCGACTACGCACTGGCCGATAGCAGCATCCGCAAGCCGTTGGCCGAATGGCGTCGCCTGGGCCTGAGCGGGCTGCCCGCAGGCATGGACGAGGCGAGCGCCAGCCTTTTGCTTCCTGCCGGTTACCGTGGCCCTGCGTTTCTGGTAATGGATAATTTTCGGGCGATCTTGCGCTACAACAATTCGTCGTCCTATGCGTTGGCGATCGGCCTGCTGTCCGAGCGCTTCACCGGCGCGGGCCAAGTGCGCGCAAGCTGGCCGCAGGGTGAGCAGCCCCTGAGTCGTTCCGAGCGCCTTGAGCTGCAGGAGCGTCTGGCAAACCAGGGCTTCGACCCTGGCGCTGCCGACGGCATCATCGGGGCCAACACCCGAAATGCGATCCGTAGTTTCCAACAACAGCTGGGCTGGCCCGCCGACGGTCACCCGACCCAGGAGTTGCTCGGCCGGCTGCGCGCAGAGCCTTAGCGAGCGTGGCCGAACGATTCGGCCACGCTTTGCCCAGAGCCACACACTCCCGCGAGCAGTTGCGCAGCGTCGGAGCCTGTACTCGTCAGTAGTACAGCCCTCTGTTAGCCCCCATGAAGCGCAGGTGTAGTTCAGCCGCGGGACAACACTGGCGACGCCACAGCACGGCCCCTGCGGCAGCCGACTGCACGCCTCGCTGGGCGGACTGAACGGTCAGCGCCTGTGATAAACTGCGCGGCGGCCACAAGCCGCCTCGTCCACGGAGCCTCTAGCGGAGCCCAGAAAGCCGATGTCCGAAACCTCCCAGCCCAAGACCGTTGCCAGCGGCGAAAAATTCCGCACCACCCAGGGCATCACCGCGATCAAGGACGGGCAGAAGCGCCGCGCCTCGAGCGAACCCCAGGTGTTCGAACCCAAGCCCAAGTGGCTGCGAGTCAAGGCACCCAGCGGTAGCCGCTTCGAAGCGGTCAAGCGTAATGTCGGCGAACACCGCCTGAGCACCGTATGCCAGGAATCCCACTGCCCGAACATGGGCGAATGCTGGTCCAACGGCACAGCCACCATCATGCTGATGGGCTCGGTGTGCACCCGCGCGTGCCGCTTCTGCGCGGTGGACACGGGCAACCCCAACGGCTGGCTGGATCAGGAAGAGCCACAGAACACAGCCAAGTCGGTGGAGCTGATGGCGCTGCGCTATATCGTGCTGACCTCGGTAGACCGCGACGACCTGGACGACGGCGGTGCCGCGCACTATGCCGCCTGTGTTCGCGCCATCAAGGAGCGCACCCCGCAAGTGGTCGTAGAGGCCCTGACCCCGGACTTCGACGGAGACCTGCAAGCCATCGAACGTGTAGCGGACTCTGGACTGGAGGTCTTCGCGCAGAACGTCGAGACGGTCAAACGCCTGACCCGTGAAGTGCGCGACCCCCGCGCCGGCTACGAGAAGACCTTGCGCGTGCTGGAGCATGCCAAGCGCCATCGTCCGAAGATGCTGACCAAGACCAGCCTGATGCTGGGCTTGGGAGAAAGCGACGAGGAAGTGCTGGAGACCATGGATGACCTGCGCGCCATCGGCGTGGACATCCTGACCCTTGGCCAGTACCTGCAGCCAACCCGCAACCACCTACCGGTCAAGCGCTGGGTCACCCCGGAAGAATTCAACCGTTTCCGCGAAATTGGCCTAGAAAAAGGCTTTATGGAAGTCGCCGCCGGCCCGCTGGTGCGCTCCAGCTACCGAGCCGACCGGGTGTTCGAAAAGAACAACCTGGGACTGGCCGCTCCGGTGCCGGTTCCAGGCCAGCCGTTCGATAGCAGCCTGATTCCGACCCTCAATCTGAACTGATCGGGTCGAACAACGCCTGCCCTCAGGCCGAGCCTGGGGCAGGCGTTTTTGTATCCGCATGCCTCGCCGCTCAGACTGAATAAGCACGCGCCCCACCTAGCAGCCTATTACTGTACCCGCCAGGGTCTGCTGCTGCGCGTAGCCGAGGTGCTTGACCAGTTGTTCACGCAAGCGGGCGCTGACTTCGGAAAAGACTACAGGGCCAGCGATCAGATCAGCCAACTGGGTCATGGCCATGCCGGCGTAGCCGCAGGGATTGATCCGCCCGAAGGGCTCCAGATCCATGTCCACATTGAGCGCCAGACCGTGAAATGAACGCCCGTTACGGATGCGTAGGCCGAGCGAAGCGATCTTCGCTCCCTCGACATAGACGCCTGGCGCGTCGGGCTTGGAGATGGCCTGTACATCGTAGCTGGCCAGCAACTCGATAAGACTCTGCTCGATGCGATTGACCAGGTCTCGGACACCTATGCCTAGCCGTCTGACATCCAACAGCAGGTAGCACACCAGCTGCCCTGGGCCATGGTAGGTCACCTGCCCACCTCGGTCAGCCTGAATCACCGGAATGTCCCCGGGCAACAGCAGGTGCTCGGCCTTGCCGGCTTGTCCCTGGGTGAATACCGGCGGGTGCTGCAATAGCCAGATCTCGTCATCGGTGGCCGGCCCACGCTCATTGGTGAAGCACTGCATCGCCTGCCAGGCAGTCTGATACTCCACCAGCCCGAGCTCGCGAACACCGAGCATCACCGCACCCATTTCCGAAGACCAGCTTTACATGCACCGCATACAAATGCTGTGACAATCAGGCTTGCCGGCAGCGGGCAGCCACTCATCAAAGCACCATATGCACGCGCCCGGTCGCGCGCAAATCCACGTGAATCGCCTGCAACTGATCGACACTGGTCGCGGTGATCAACACCTGCACGGAGAGGAAGCGTCCGTTGCGGCTGTCGCGAGTCACCAGCGTGGTCTCGTCAAAATTCGGCGCATGCCGGCGGATCACTTCTATTACCGCCGCGCTGAAGCCCTCGCCCGCGTCGCCGATCACCTTGATCGGATAGCGCTCACAGGGAAATTCGATTTTTGGCGCAGGTGTTTCGCTTTTGCTTTCGGTCATGGCGACGGACTCGTGATCCGTAAGCGCGCTCGGTGAGTAACCAGAGCGCACTCAGGTGGCATCAATTGAAAAGATTGAAGAAGAACAGCTGAATGCTATCCCAGAAACGACGGAACAGCCCGCCCTCCTCCACGGCCTCCAAGGCTATCAGATCGGTGCTCTGCAGCACCTGACCATCAAGAGTGACCTCGACTTTGCCCACTACATCGCCCTGCTGAATAGGCGCTGTCAGTTCCGGGTTGAAGGTCAGCCCGGCCTGCAGCTTGTCCATCTGTCCGCGTGGAAGGGTCAAGGTCAGATCATTCGCCAAGCCGGCACTGATCTGATCTTGCTGGCCCTTCCAGACCCGGGACTTCGCCAGTTCGACGCCCTTCTGGTAGAAGGTCCGGGTTTCAAAGAAGCGGAAGCCGTAGGTCAGCAGCTTTTGCGTCTCGGCCGCGCGAGCCTGCTCGCTATTGGTGCCGAACACGACACTGATCAGACGCATACCATCGCGCACTGCGGAAGCTACCAGGCAGTAGCCCGCCTCCTCGGTATGCCCGGTTTTCAAGCCATCGACGGTCTTGTCACGCCACAGCAGCAGGTTACGGTTGGGCTGCTTGATGTTGTTCCAGAAAAATTCCTTCTGGGCGTAGATATCATAGTGCGCCGGATCTTCATAAATGATCGCGCGAGCCAGCTTGGCCATGTCGGCCGCTGAAGAATAATGCTCCGGATGGGGAAGCCCGGTGGCATTCATGAAGTGGGTGTTGCTCATGCCCAACCGCTGCGCCGTGCTGTTCATCAGGTCGGCGAAGGCCTCTTCGCTGCCAGCGATGTGCTCAGCCATCGCTACACTGGCGTCGTTGCCGGACTGGATGATGATGCCATGCAGCAGATCGTCGACTGAAACCTGCGTGTTGACCTGAATGAACATCCGCGAACCACCGGTACGCCAGGCCTTTTCGCTGACAGTGACCATGTCGCTGCCGGAAATCTGACCCTTCTTTATCTCCAGCGTGGCGATATAAGCCGTCATCAACTTGGTCAGGCTGGCCGGCGGCAGACGCTCGTCACCCCCGGCCTCGACCAGTACCTTGCCGCTGGCCGCATCCATCAGGACGTAGGACTTCGCCGCCAGCTGCGGCGGTGACGGAATGATCGGCTCGGCCCAGGCGACCGGCGCAACGAGCAGCACGGTAAGGAGGAACAGTCGGTGCACGAGGGTGGTGATAGTCATTGCTCTCTCAGAAATTGATGTTGGCAAAAATGATGTCGAATCGGTGCCGCTTATCCAGCAAGGGAGCGTGCAAGCGTCAATCGTCACGTACGCGCCGCGGGTTTCCCAAATTTGCGAGACGGACGCTCTGTTCGAGCTGCGCCGCTTCATCCGCTGAGTCGATTGGTCCAAGGCGCACCCGATGCAGAATCTGTTCCTGATGAACCACCGAACTCACGAATACCGGGGCAGCAGTAATGCTGCTGAGCTTGTCACGCAACAGTTGGGCGGCGTCTGGGTTGGCAAACGCACCAACCTGAAGAAAGACCCCTGGTCTGGCTGAGGTCGACTTGTCGCGACGTTCGACCTGGACTGGCAAGGTTGCAGCGGCATGCTGTGCCGGGGGCGGCGCGTACTGCTCGACAGGCTGTGAAAGCGCGCGACCGGAGGGCTTGCTGGTCACTTTCTGCGGCTGCGCCAGCACCATCGGTGCCGGCCGGCCACGTTCGGCCCACCACTGTTCGGGGTCGATCCCTTCGACCTTGACCCGTGCTGTCCCGGTCTCCGCGTAGCCCAGCTTTTTCGCTGCGGCGAAGGACAAGTCGATGATCCGATCCGAGTAAAAAGGCCCACGGTCGTTGACCCGCAGCACCACCGTCTTGCCATTGTCGAGGTTGGTAACTCTCACGTAGCTGGGCAGCGGCAACGTCTTGTGTGCCGCGCTCATGCCGTACAGATCGTACTTCTCGCCATTGGCGGTCGGCTGACCGTGGAATTTGGTGCCGTACCATGAAGCGGTGCCGGTCGCACGGTAGTTACGACTGTCGCCCAGCGGGTAATAGGTCTTGCCCAGCACGGTGTAGGGATTGGCCTTGAACGGCCCGTTATGCGGCATCGGTGTCGCATCGGGGATACTGGAAACATCGACGTCCCACCATGGGGCGCCGTCCTTGTGAGGCCGTGAATAATCAGCAGGGCCGCTCATACCCACACTCGGAGCAGGCGCTGGCGATTGCGACTTCGGCGGGGAGGAGCAACCCGCGCCGAGGGCAGCGACGGCTATCGCCGCCAACAAACGAATTCTCATGGCATGTCCCGCGCCTGAACCATCTGCTCGGCGAGCTGGTGCACCGCCAAGGCGTACATCACGCTACGGTTGTAGCGCGTGATGACATAGAAATTAGGCAAGCCTACCCAATATTCGTCGCCTTCGGCACCGTCCAGACGGAAAGCCGTTACCGCGGTGTCATCAGCCGTCTGCGTCTCGGCCTGCCATTGCCAGCCGAGTTCACGCAGCTCAGCCGCATTCTTTACCGGTTCGAGGCCCTCGGTCAGGCCCTCGTCGTACCGCTCACCCTTGACGGTCGCCCGTGCCACTACTGGTGCATCGGTAATCCAACCGTGCTGTTTGAAATAGTTGGCGGCGCTTCCGATGGCATCGACCGGGTTCTTCCAGATGTCGATATGACCGTCGGCGTCGAAGTCCACAGCGTAGGCGCGAAAGCTGCTCGGCATGAATTGCGGCAGGCCCATCGCCCCGGCATAGGAACCGGTGAGGGTCAGCGGGTCGACCTGCTCCTCACGCGCCAGCAACAGGAACTCCTTGAGCTGCTGACGGAAGAACGGCTGGCGCGGCGGATAATCGAAGCCCAGCGTGGACAGGGCATCGATAACACGATAGTTGCCGGTGTTGCGGCCGTAAAAGGTTTCGACGCCAATGATCGCGACGATGACCTCGGCCGGCACGCCATATTCCTTCTCAGCGCGCGTAAGCGCAGCCTCGTTTTCGCGCCAGAAATCGATCCCCTGGGCGATTCGCGAATCGGTGATGAAGATCGGTCGATATTCGCTCCAGGGTTTGACCCGCTCTGCCGGCCGAGAGATGGCGTCAAGAATCGCCTGTTTGCGCTCCGCCTGGGCCAGCATTTCAACCAGTTGCTCGCTGGCAAACCCGTAATCCTGAGTCATTTCTCGAACGAACTCGGCGACCTTCTCGCCCTGGTAATCGGCAGCGAAAGCTCCAGGAGAATTGGTGAACACACCGAAAAGACCTGCTCCGCAGAGCACTCGCGCCAACCAGCCACGTCGTAATGGATTCAAGAAATTCACTCTATTCAAACCTGCGTGATCCACTTGCGGTGGGTGTGGATCGACATCAAAACCCCGAACCCCGATAGCAGGGTCACCAATGAAGTGCCGCCAAAACTGATAAAGGGCAGCGGCACCCCTACGACCGGCAGTAGCCCGCTGACCATACCGATATTGACGAAAACATATACGAAGAACGTCATGGTAAGCGCGCCGGCAAGCAACTTGCCAAACAGCGTCTGCGCCTGAACCGTGATAACCAGCCCCCGGGAGATCAGCAGCAAATACACCAACAGCAACAGACAGACGCCGACCAGACCGAACTCTTCGGCTAGGACCGCAATGATAAAGTCCGTATGGCTTTCGGGCAAAAAATCCAGATGTGACTGGGTACCCATCAGCCAGCCTTTGCCGAACACTCCGCCCGAGCCAATCGCCGCCTTCGACTGGATGATATTCCAGCCGGTTCCCAGGGGATCGCTCTCCGGATCGAGAAAGGTATGTACGCGTTGCTTCTGGTAGTTATGCAGGACGAAATACCACATGGCCACAGCAACCGGCACCAGAGCTGCAATCGCCCCAAGGATCCAGCGCCAGCGCAGCCCGGCGATGAACAGCACGAACGCGCCAGAAACCAGTACCAGCATCGATGTGCCCAAATCAGGTTGTTTGAGAATCAGCACAAAGGGCGTCAGGATGAGCCCCAGGCTGACCAGGGTGTGCTTGATCCCTGGCGGCAAGGCGCGAGCGGACAGATACCAGGCGATCGTCATCGGCATGATGATCTTCATGAACTCGGACGGCTGAAAGCGAATCACGCCGGGAATACTGATCCAGCGAGTCGCGCCCATCGCCGTGTACCCGACGAAGTCCACCGCCACCAGCAGCGCGACGACGAGCAGATAGCCGAGAGGAACCCAGCGCGCCATGAATCGCGGCTCCAATTGCGCAATGACCACCATGGCGCCCAGGCCGATGCCGTAAGAGGTGGCCTGCTTGAGCAGCAAGTCCCAGTTCTTGCCACCCGCCGAATAGAGGACGAACAGGCTGCCCGCCGCCAGTAGCAACAACAGCAGCAGCAACACGCCATCGATGTGCATGCGTTGCAGCAGCGTCGCTCGCCGGCGCATCACATCGGAGGTCGAAATCGTACGATCGAATGCTCCGCTCATGGCTTAGGTCCTTCGGCCGTCAGCGGGGGGGCGAACTCGGCCTTCAGCTCGCCCGCTTCGTTCAGCAACCAGGCATCCATGACCTGTTTGGCCACCGGTGCCGCAACACCGGAACCGGACTCTCCGTTCTCGACCATGACGGCTACCGCGATCTGTGGGTCGTGCACCGGCGCGAAGGCAACAAACAACGCGTGGTCACGGTGCCGTTCGGCAAGCTTGCCGCTGTCGTACCGCTCCCCCTGCTTGATGGCAACGACTTGTGCGGTCCCGCTTTTGCCGGCGATGCGATACTGAGCCGTATCACCGACCTTCTTAGCGGTGCCGCGTGCGCCGTGCAGGACCTTTTCCATACCGCCGATCGCTGCATCCCAATAACGCGGGTCACGCAGCCGAATGTCCGGCACAGGCTCGGGATCGACGGGTGCAACGCCCTCGATGCTCTTCGCCAGATGCGGGCGAATCCATTTGCCGTGATTCGCCATCAGCGCGGTCGCCTGGGCCAGTTGCAACGGCGTGGCCTGCATATAGCCCTGCCCAATGCCCAGGATGACGGTTTCGCCGGGATACCAGGCCTGACGGTAGCGCGCGCGCTTCCATTCACGCGACGGCATCAGGCCAGCGGTTTCCTCGAACATGTCCAGCGCCACGCGTTGACCGATGCCAAAGCGGGTCATGTACTCGTGCATCCGGTCGATGCCCATCTTGTGGGCCAGATCGTAAAAATAGGTATCGTTGGAACGATAGATCGCCGTCTCCAGGTTCACCCAGCCGTCGCCGCCGCGGTTCCAGTTACGGTACTTATGCTTCACGTTCGGAAGCTGGAAGAAACCGGGATCGAACACTTTGGCATCTTCGGTGGTGACGCCGGAATCGAGACCGGCGATCGCCATCATCGGTTTGATCGTCGACCCGGGTGGATACAGGCCGCGCAGCACGCGATTGAACAACGGCTGGTCAATCGAGTCACGCAGTTCACCGTATGCCTTGAAGCTGATACCAGTGACAAACAGATTGGGATCGAAACTCGGCTGGCTGACCATCGCCAGTACCTCGCCGGTTGCCGGCTGCAGTGCCACGATAGCGCCTCGACGGCCGGCCAACGCGGCTTCGGCCGCCTTTTGCAGCTCCAGATCGAGCGTCAGGGTGATGTCCTTGCCCGGAATCGGATCAGTGCGTTTGAGCACCCGTAACACCCGCCCGCGAGCGTTTGTTTCGACCTCCTCGTAGCCCACCTGCCCATGCAAGGAGTCTTCATAAAAGCGCTCGATGCCGGTCTTGCCGATATGGTGGGTACCGCTGTAGTTGACCGGATCGAGTTGTTTGACCTCCGCCTCGTTGATCCGACCGACGTAGCCGACCGAGTGCGCGAAGTGCTCGCCCTGCGGGTAATGCCGAACCAGCTGCGCCGCGACCTCGACGCCGGGCAGACGGAACTGGTCAACTGCGATGCGCGCGATCTGCTCCTCCGACAGCTCATACATGATCGGCACCGGTTCGAAAGGCCGCCGCCCCTGCAATACCCGCTTTTCGAAGAGCTCGCGCTCTTCGCTCGACAACGCCAGCACCTCCACCACGGTATCCAATGTCTTACGCCAATCTTCGGCGCGCTCGCGAGTCACCGTCAGACTGAAGCTTGGGCGGTTATCGGCGATGATCTTGCCGGTCCGATCGAAGATCAGCCCCCGGTTGGGCGGGATCGGCTGGACATGGACGCGGTTGTTTTCCGAGAGCGTCGAATGGTACTGGTACTGAACGACCTGAAGGTAATACAGGCGTGCAACCAACAGGCTAATCAGCAGCAAGACCAGCGCCCCACCCACGAGCACGCGCTGACGCACCAGGCGGGCGTCTTTTTCGTGGTCCTTGAGGGGGATCGGCTGGGACATCTTGGCTTTGGCTGTACTACTTGTGGTAAGGGTGACCCGACAGCAACGTCCAGGCGCGATAGATCTGCTCGCCGATGAGAATGCGTACCAGCGGATGTGGCAAAGTCAGCGGCGACAACGACCAGCGTTGTTCACTGCGCGCGCAGACCTCGGGCGCCAGCCCCTCCGGCCCGCCCACCATCAGGTTGACGTTGCGCGCATCGAGCCGCCAACGCTCTAACTCGGATGCCAGCTGCTCCGTACTCCACGACCGCCCCGTCACTTCCAGTGTGACGATTCGCTCGCCAGGCTGGACCTTCGCCAGCATGGCCTCGCCTTCCTGACGAATCAACCGCGCCACGTCGGCATTCTTGCCGCGCGTGTTAAGCGATATTTCGTGCAGCTCTAGCGGCAGTTCGGCAGGCAGACGTTTAGCGTACTCGTGCCAACCGTCTTCTACCCAACGCGGCATCTTGGAGCCCACCGCGACCAGCTTGATCCGCATGGATCGCTTATTCCTGCTCGCCCGCGTGCTGCGCGCGACTCTGCTCGGCGCCTTGCCAGAGGCGTTCGAGATCATAGAACTGGCGAGTCGGCACCTGCATCACGTGCACCACCACGTCACCCAGGTCGAGCAATGCCCATTCGCCGCCATCCAGGCCTTCGCTGCCGAGCGGACGTACACCCTGCTCCTTGACCTTCTCGAGCACATTATCGGCCAGCGACTTCACGTGGCGGCTGGAGGTACCGCTGGCGATCACCATGAAGTCGGTGACGCTGGTCTTGCCACGGACATCGATGGTGGTGATGTCGGCGCCTTTCAGATCTTCCAGGGCACTGACGGCCAGCTGGACCAAAGAATCATTTTGCATAGCTTGAAACAACCTCAGTTCGACGCCCGGTAGAGTCCGTGCGCGTTGATATAAGCCAGTACGGCGTCGGGCACCAAAAAACGGACCGACCGGCCACTGGCCAGAAATTGACGAATTCGCGTCGCCGACACCTCGAGAGGCGCCTGCCAGACGAAGGCGATCTGCCCGCTGCTGCCGGCGAGCGCCAATGGGTCGCTCACGCTGCGGGCCGCCAACAGATCCCGCAGCGCTTCGGGCGCTTCACTGTCGGCGTCCGGGCGTTGCATGACGAGAATATGGCAGTGTTCGAGCAGCTCTTCCCAGCGGTGCCAACCGGGCAACCCGCAAAAGGCGTCCCAGCCTACGATGAGGAAAACCTGATCGTCGCGCCCCAGCTCTTCACGCAGCGACAGCAGCGTGTCGAGGGTATACGACGGTTTGTCGCGCTCCAGCTCGCGCGCATCGACCGCCAGGGGTGGCAGGTCCTGTACGGCCAACCGGACCATGGCCAGACGATCCTGCGCGGAGCTATTGGGTGCCTCACGGTGTGGCGGACGAAAATTCGGCACCAGACGAACCTCATCGAGCCCAAGCGTTTCGGACACTTCCAGCGCACCCCGCAAGTGCCCGATGTGCACCGGATCGAAGGTACCGCCGAGAACGCCGATGCGCCGGGGCTTGCGAGCAGCGCTCATCAAGTACGCACGTGGCCGTCGCCGAACACCACATATTTCTCACTGGTCAGCCCTTCCAGGCCAACCGGGCCGCGCGCATGCAGCTTATCGGTGGAAATACCGATTTCCGCACCCAGCCCATACTCGAATCCGTCGGCGAAACGGGTCGAGGCATTGACCATCACCGACGCCGAGTCGACTTCGGTAATGAAGCGGCGAGCATCGGTGAAATTTTCCGTGACGATCGCATCGGTGTGCTGCGAACCGTAGCGATTGATGTGCTCGATCGCCTGGTCCAGCGACTCGACTACCCGAATCGACAGGATCGGCGCGTTGTACTCGGTGGACCAATCGGCTTCGCTGGCTACTAGCACGTCGCTCCCGAGCAGCTCGCAGGTCCGCGCGCAACCGCGCAACTCGACGCCCTTGTCACGGTAGATCGCAGCCAGCGGAGGCAGCACGCGTGTAGTGATGGCCGCGTGCACCAGCAGCGTTTCCATGGTGTTACAGGGGGCGTAGCGCTGGGTCTTGGCGTTGTCCGCGACACGAATGGCCTTGTCGAGATCGGCGGCCTGGTCGATGTAGACATGGCAGATGCCGTCCAGATGCTTGATCACCGGCACCTTGGCGTCGCGACTGATGCGCTCGATCAGGCCCTTGCCTCCGCGCGGCACGATGACGTCAACATACTCGGGCATGGTGATCAACGCGCCGACCGCGGCACGATCGGTGGTCTCGACGACCTGCACCGCCGCTGCCGGCAGCTGGGCCTCGGCCAGGCCCAGCTGGATACAGCGGGCGATCGCCTGATTCGAATGAATCGCTTCCGAACCACCGCGCAGGATAGTCGCGTTTCCAGACTTCAGGCAGAGGCTGGCAGCATCGATGGTCACGTTCGGTCGCGACTCGTAGATGATACCGACCACGCCCAGCGGCACGCGCATCTTGCCGACCTGAATGCCCGAGGGCAGATAGCGCATGTTGCGGATCTCGCCGATCGGATCGGGCAGACCGGCGACCTGGCGCAGCCCTTCGATCATGTCGTCGATGCGCGCCGGGGTCAGCGCCAGGCGGTCCAGCATGGCCTCGTCCAGGCCATTCGCACGTCCTGCCTCGAGGTCTTGCCGGTTGGCGGCCACCAACTCTTCGCGCGCGACGTCGAGCGCGGCAGCAGCAGCATGCAACGCCCGATTCTTCTGCGCGGTGGTGGCGCGCGCAAGCACACGCGAAGCCTCGCGCGCGGCGCGACCGAGGCGGGTCATGTAGTCGAGTACGGACTCGGTCATGGTCTGGCTGGCCTGATGGAGGAAAAGCCGCTGATTATAGCCACCCATGGGTCTCCCGCACAGCGGCGCCGGGCGAATGGTTACAAGCGATGCGCCAAACTGCCTGAAGACGGTATTGGGATCGGCTGCACGTGCCTGAAAGACCAGCCGCGACGTGTCGCCACACCACAAGCAACCACACCACGCCCAGGACGAGCCGCGGCAAGCCCGCTCGGCCACACGTCCAGCATTATCATGGCCACGCTTTGAAACCGGCACCGTAAGTGCTGGGTCGAAACCGTCTCGATTCAAGGAAAAAACCATGCCCGAATGGCTCACCGCTCTGACTAGCTGGCTCGCTGGCAATCCGCAATGGCTGGGTCTGAGCCTGTTTCTGGTGGCCTGCCTGGAATGCCTGGCCGTGGTCGGCCTGCTGATGCCGGGCACCGTGATGATTTTTGCCATCGCCGTGCTCGCCGGCAGCGGTGTACTGAGTCTCGGCGAGACATTGCTGCTGGGCTACGCCGGGGGCCTGCTGGGCGACCTGCTGTCCTACGGCCTGGGTCGGCGCTATCACCAGAACATCCGCAGCATGCGTGGGTTGCGTGAACACCCGGAATGGCTGACCCGCGCTGAGCTGTACTTCGAGCGCTACGGCATAGCCAGCCTCCTCGTGGGGCGCTTCATCGGCCCCCTACGACCCATGCTACCGCTCACAGCCGGTATGCTCGACATGCCATTCGGGCGTTTTTTGCTGGTCAGCCTGGTCGCGACGGCCGGCTGGTCGATGGCCTATCTGCTACCGGGCTGGACGGCCGGCGCCGCCGTGCGACTGCCGTTGCCGGACGGCTTCTGGGGCGAGGCAGGCGTTGTTCTGGCGGCATTGCTACTGCTCATCGGCGGTGTAGTGCACTGCAGCCTGCATCAGATGCGCTGGGTCACACCCTTGGCCGCAGGCCTCAGCGCCATCATCTTGATCGGTTTATTTTTCGGCTGGCCTTATCTGGAGGAATTCGACCAAGGCCTGATGACCGTCGTCCAGGGGGAGCGCAGCCCGATATTCGATCGTTTCGTGGTCGTGGTCACCCGGGCCGGCGATTTCCATACCCAGCTGTGGGCCGCGGTGCTGTTGAGCCTGCTGTTGATCGTGGTGAAGCAATGGCGTGCGGCGACGTTCGCCATCCTCACACTGCTGGGCACGGCGCTGGCCAACGGCGCGCTGAAAGCGACGTTCGGGCGGATCCGCCCGGAAATCCTTCTCGAACCCCTGCACAGTTTCAGCTTTCCCAGCGGCCATAGCTCGGCGGCATTCGCGTTCTTTCTCACCCTCGGGGTCCTTGCCGGGCGCGGCCAGCCGCCGCGCCTGCGCCTGGCCTGGGTCCTTCTGGCAGGACTGCCCGCAACCGCCATCGCACTGTCACGGGTCTATCTGGGCGTGCATTGGCCGACCGACGTGATCGCCGGTGCCGTTCTGGCCTCCACCATTTGCGCGGCGAGCCTGACCGTCGTGCAATGGCGCGCACCGATGAACGCACTCTCTCCCAAGGTCTGGTGGCTGATTCTACCCGCGGTTCTGGGCCTGATCGGCGCGTTCGCGATCTGGGCATTGCCGGGTGCCATGTTGCTGTATCGCTATCAATAGCCTACCGCCAGAGAACCTAGGCGTCGTCACTAGCAACTGCGTCGCCTTGCAATTGCTCCAGCCAATGCTGAATGCGCTGCAGTTGCGACGGTGCATCGTCCAACTGCAACAGTTCAACCTTCTGCTCCGGCTGGAAAGGCAGCAGGTAGGCCAACTGGTGCGCCAGAGAACGTTGCCCCTGCACGGCACCGCCCATACCCAGGGTTTCGACCAGCGGATGCTGCCCCAGAGCCTCAAGCAGAACCGCCAGGTCAACGTGCTCATCGCCCAGCGGCAGATCGTCGCCTTCGTCGCGCCAGCTGACCTCGGCCACGGTGAGCTGATCACGCCGCACTTCGGCCGACAGCACATCGAAGCGCCTGCCGCCTTCAACCCGAATGCCCAGCAAGCCGTTGGGACGCTGCTGCCAGTCCCGGATCAGCGCCTCACAACCGGTCGGCGCGTATTCGCTCGCTGCCAGACCCACCTCGCTGCCCTCGATGAGACGGACCACACCGAAGCCATGTCCGGCTTTCAGGCAACTGCTGACCATGTCCAGATAGCGCGCCTCGAAGATCTGTAGATCGAGGACGCAACCTGGAAATAACACGGTGTCGAGCGGAAACAACGGCAGCTTCATTGAGACTCCTTACAACAGCAACACGGCCAGCGGCAGCAGTACCGCCGTCATCACGCCCATCAGACTCATCGCCAGCGCCGCAAAAGCACCACATTCGTCGCCTTCCTGCAGCGCCTGAGCGGTGCCCACCGCATGGGCGGTCAACCCGAGCGCCATGCCGCGGGCTGCAGGATGCTGAACGCCAAACCGACGCAACAGTTCCGGACCGATAATCGCGCCGATGATACCGGTGATCATGACGAACACCGCGGCGAGCGCCACCACGCCGCCAATCTGCTCGGCCACCAGCATGGCGATGGGCGAGGTCACCGATTTTGGTGCCAGGGTCATCAGAATCATCGGGTCGGTACCAAAAGCCCAGGCCAACGCCATACCCAGCGCCGTCGCGCCGGTACCGGCCAATAGCAGCGTGAGCATGATCGGCCCGAACAACTCGCGAATCCGCCGCAGATTGAGATACAGCGGCACGGCCAGCGCCACGGTCGCCGGCCCCAATAGCACAGTGAGCATTTGCGCACTGCCACGGTATTCGTCATAACTGAGGCCGCACGCCAAGAGAGTGCCGATGACGACCAGCATCGACACCAGCACGGGCTGCAGAAACACCCAGCGGGTCTTCTCGTACGCCGCGTAAGCCAACTGGAACGCCGTCAGCGTAATCGCCACACCGAACAGCGGATGATGGATGACCGCATCCCAGGCCGCCTGCCATTGCACTGTGATCATGTCCGCCCCGTACCGCGTTGCTGGCGGCGAATCAGGGCCTGCATCAGCCAGCCGGTGAACCCCAACGACACCACCAGGGACAGCACCAGCACGCCGACAATCGCCCAGAAATCGTCGAGAATCGCCTCGCTATAGGCCATCACACCCACGGCCGGCGGGACAAGCAGCAGCGGCAGATAGCGCAACAGACTCCTGGCGGCCAACTGCAGCGATTCGCTGGCCTGCCCGCGCGCCAATAGCGCCGCGAACAGCAGCAGAAGCCCGATGATAGGCCCCGGCAGTATCGGCAAAACCATTACATTGAGCGCGGTGCCGAGCAATTGAAACAGCACCAGCCAGGTTAGGCCGCGTAGCAGCATGAGCGTCTCCGATACAAAAGAAGCGCAATTATAGGCATCTCCCTACAACGAAACCTGCTGCACGTGCCGGCCCGGTCTATGGCCCATCATTCGCAGCAGCATGCGTGCTTGATTCGTCGCCAGGCGCATGCTGATCTGGCCGTCCGCGTTGTACCGCTAATAAAACAACAAACGCCCGGAGGACATATGCCGCAGGTACCCGTAACAGAACTCAAGGACTACATTGGCAAGGAGCTTGGCCGCTCCGAATGGTTCACCGTCGACCAGCAGCGAGTCGACCAGTTCGCCGATTGCACCGGCGACCACCAATTCATCCACATCGATCCTGAGAAGGCGGCGCAGACCCCCTTCGGCGGGACCATTGCACACGGCTATCTGTCGCTGTCGCTGCTGCCGATGCTGATGGAAGGCGTCATGATCCGACCCGAAGGCACCAAGATGGGCGTCAACTACGGACTCGACAGCCTGCGTTTCATTCAGCCGGTGAGGGTCGGCTCGCGGGTACGCCTGGCCGCGACGTTGTTGGACGCGTACGAAAAAAACCCAGGGCAGTGGCTGCTCAAATGTCGCGTTGTGATGGAAATCGAAGGCGTGGAGAAGCCCGCCTACATCGCCGAAACCCTGGCGCTCTGCATCGTCTGAAGTCGCTGGGGTGCGTGGTTGTCGCGCCCCGGCGCGTTTGCGGCATACTGCCGGCATCGCATTTCTGGATTGCCGCATGCGCCGCCTCGCTCCGTTCCTGTTCGCCTGCTCCCTCGCCGCCTGCGGTGATGGCGAGCCGCTGCTACCTGCCGATGCCGTGCTGCCTGACGGCGGACGCTACCGCGGCGAGGTTGTCGATGGGTTGTTGCAGGGCGAAGGGCGTATCGACTACCCGAATGGCAGCCACTATCGCGGCGCGTTCCAAGACGGCCGGTGGCATGGCCACGGCGTCTGGCAAGGCGCCAATGGCGACCGTTACGAAGGCGAGTTCAAGCAGGGGCTGTTCGATGGTCAGGGACGGTTCAGCTACGCCACGGGCGGCGTCTACGAAGGGCACTTCCTGCGTGGCAGCCTCAACGGCAGAGGGCGCTATACCGAGCAGGGATTGAGCTACGAAGGGGAATTCCAGAACGACCTCTACCACGGCATCGGCAAACTGCAGAGCTCGGATGGCGTGACGTACGAAGGCGGGTTCGTCGAAGGCCAGCCCCATGGCGAGGGCATCCGCCGCGATGCAACCGGTGAGTTCAGCGGCGCCTTCGTCAATGGCCGCCTGACCGGCAAGGGCGTCTATCGCGGGGGCGGCGGCGAACACTATCTTGGCCAGTTCCAGGACGACCAGTTCCACGGGCCGGGTCGTTACGAAGAGGCCAACGGAGAGGTCTGGAAAGGAACTTTCAAACACGGTGAGCTAAGCGGTGAAGGCGAATACATCGGCATCGACGGTACGCGTTACAGTGGCGGATTCAAGCGCTGGCAATACCACGGCAAGGGCAGCCTGCAACAACCGAACGGTAGCCATTACCAAGGGGCCTTTCGCGCGGGGCGGTTCGACGGCCCAGGCACGCTAACCCTTCCCGACGGCACCGAGCAGAGCGGATCCTGGCACGCCGGCCGCCTCATCCAAGACCTCGCAGGCAAACGCTTGGCCGATCCGTTGGAAATCGGCCTGTTGCGCCAAGGGCAATTGCTCGACGAGGCCCTCGACGCAGTCCCGGCATCGACCCCCAAGGCCGAACTCTACAGCCTGACCCTTGCTGGCGATGGTCAACAGAGCGTGTTCCTTCGCGAGGTGGACTATGTCGACGAACTGCTGGCCGGACGCTTCGCCGCCCGGGGCCAGATCACCCTGGTCAACCACCGTGACCATCTCGCCGATCGCCCGCTGGCCACCCGCGAAAATTTGTCTCGTGCCATTCAGCGGCTGGCCGAGCGCAGCGGCGAAGAAGACCTGATCTTCATCTACCTGACCAGTCACGGCTCCGCCGACCATCAGCTGGTACTGGCACAACCCCGACTGGCACTTGAGGACCTGCCGGCGGCGGACCTGGCAGTGCTACTGCAGCCGCTCGCCGAACGCAACAAGGTGGTGGTGATTTCCGCCTGCTATTCCGGCGGTTTCATCGGGCCACTGAAAAACCTGCATACCCTGGTGATCACCGCCGCTCGCGCCGACCGGGTGTCGTTCGGCTGCTCCGAGGAGAGCGATTTCACCTATTTCGGGCGGGCCCTGTTCGCCGAAGCCCTGCAGGAAACCAAAGACATTGTGCAGGCCTTCACGCTGGCACAGGCGAGGGTTGCCGAACGTGAGCAAGCCGACCACTATCAGGCTTCGGAGCCGCAAATCTGGGCACCGGAGCAGGTTGTCGAACACTGGCGCACGCTGAACCAACAACAGCCAACGCCGACCGACTGATCGTTACAGGAAGCCAAACCATGTATTTGACGCCACAGCGCATTTTGCTTGCCGGCGCCACCGGGCTGACCGGCGAGCACCTGCTCGACCGCCTGCTCAACGAACCCACAGTGGAGAGCGTGCTGGCCCCCAGCCGCAAACCATTGGTCGAACACCCCCGACTCGAAAACCCGGTCGGTCAATTGCAGGCGCTGTTGCCGCAGCTGGCGGGTGAATTCGACACCGCCTTCTGCTGCCTGGGCAGCACCCTCAAGGAAGCCGGAAGCCAGGAAGCCTTCCGCGCTATCGATCATGATCTGGTCGTGGCGTTCGCCAGACGCGCCCGTGAGCTGGGTGCACGCCACCTGTTGGTCATCAGCTCATTAGGCGCCAATCCGGACAGTTCGATCTTCTATTGTCGGGTCAAGGGCAAGATGGAAGAGGCACTGCGTGCGCAGGACTGGCCGCAACTGACCATCGCGCGCCCATCGCAGCTGCTGGGGCCTCGCATGGAGGTGCGCCCGATGGAACGGCTGACCACACCGCTCTCATATCTCTTACCCGGCAAGTATCGCGGCATCTCCGCTTGCACGCTCGCGCGCGCACTCTGGCGGCTGGCACTGGAGGAAGGCGACGGCACGCGAATAGTCGAATCGGACGAATTAAGGCGCCTGGGGAAATAGGCGACAGGGAGGCTGCCGCTCGCTTATAGCCCGCAGCTCAGATCTTGATGAAATGCTCGCGGTAGTGGCGCAGCTCGGCGATCGATTCGCGAATGTCATCCAGCGCTAGGTGCGTACCACCCTTCTTGAAGCCTGCCAGCACGTCCGGCGCCCAGCGCGCAGCCAGCTCCTTGAGAGTCGAAACATCCAGGTTACGGTAATGGAAATAGGCTTCCAGGCGCGGCATGCGCCGATACAGGAAGCGCCGGTCCTGGCAGATGCTGTTGCCACAGATCGGCGACTTGCCTTTGGGCACCCATTGCTCGAGAAAGGCCAGGGTTTGCGCCTCGGCTTCTTCGGTGGAGATTCGGCTGTCACGCACCCGCTGGGTCAAACCGGAACCGCCATGCTGGCGGGTATTCCACTCATCCATGCCGGCAAGAACTTCGTCGCTCTGATGGATGGCGATGACCGGCCCCTCAGCCAGGACGTTCAGCTGACTGTCGGTGACGATCGTCGCCATCTCGATGATGACGTCGTTGTCCGGATCCAGGCCGGTCATTTCCAGATCGATCCAGATGAGATTCTGTGAGTTCTGCATGGTGAGCTCCTTGGCTGTGGCGCGCAGTTTAGCCGCTCGCGAAAGGGCCGTCAGGTAGTGCTTCAGCCTGCTGGCCGCCAGATCAACAGACGTGAGCGCCGCCAGTCCTCGATCGGCAGGATCTCTTGCGGCTCGACCCCCGGCACTTCGAAGCTGTTGCTGATCAGCAGCGCGCCCGGCCGCATCTCGTTGCGCGCCTTCTGCCACAACGCTGGCATGGGGGCGGGAGAAAGGAAGCAATAGACCACATCATGATCGGCCAAGGATTCACGCCAGAAGCTACGAAAACGCACCCGGCAGTTGCGCTGCGGCAGGCAGCGCAACCAGCACAGCGCAAAGGTCAGCGGCGCGGTCTCGACACCCATGAAGTGTGCCGATGGATAGGCATGCGCCAGTCGCAGCAGGGTTCCGCCGAGGCCGCTGCCCAGATCGACGAAACGAAAGTCGCTGGGCAACCGTGCCAACCGCTGGATCAGCTGTTGCTCCGCTGCCGTACCGGTCAGGTACAGCGGCACCCGCTCGGTCAACGCATTCCAGTTCAACAACAGCAGCACGATGAAGCCAGCCAGGAGCAGCCAGGGCGGCAGCGACTGGTCCTGCAGCAGTACCAGTCCCGGTACAAAACCGAAGTTGATCGGCAGCCACCAGCGCGACAACCCGAACAGCTGGCCGAAAAGCGCCGCGAGCGAGCCCTGCAGCCACGCAGCGGTCAGCAGGCTGATAGACCAGCCCGTCAACCGCGCCAATGCCAGCAACAGCAACCAGCTGACGATCAGTGACGACAGTTGGCTGAACAATGCCAGCAAGGCGGGAAATCGAGCGAGAGAAAAAGCCGGCATGGAGGATCGTCGCAGAAGCACCAGTCACAAAGTCTAACCGTCCGGCAGCGCCCCATACAGGCCCGTGATCACGCCTGGCGGCATGCTAGACTCGCCTACTTTTTTCCAGCCCAGGCACCGCAGACCAATGGCCAAACGCCACCTCAACCGCCGGCAAAGCTGGCGTATCGAGAAGATCCAGGAAGAGCGCGCCTCACGGGCCGCGCGCCGAGAATCACGTGCCATCGAAGAGCTCGAGGGCGGCGACCTCGGCCCGGAGCAGACCGGCCTGGTGATCGCCCACTTCGGTGTACAGGTTGAGGTCGAGGCACAGGAAGGCGAACACCGCGGTCAGGTATTTCGTTGCCATCTGCGCGCCAACCTGCCGGCCCTGGTGACCGGCGACCGGGTGGTCTGGCGACCGGGCAATCAGGGCATCGGCGTGATCGTCGCCCAGTTGCCGCGCCAGTCCGAGCTCTGCCGGCCCGACACGCGCGGTCAGCTCAAGCCGGTGGCAGCCAACGTCGACCTGATCGTCATCGTCTTTGCCCCACTGCCGGAACCTCACGCCAACCTCATCGACCGCTATCTGATCGCCGCCGAACATGCCGGCATCACCCCCCTGCTGCTGTTGAACAAGGCCGATCTGATCGATGCGCAGAACCAAGGCGCACTCAACACGCTGCTGTCGGTGTATCGGACCCTGGGTTACCCGTTGATGGAAGTGTCCGCCCATGACGGCGCGGGCATGGAGGCACTGCAAGCGCGGCTCGACGGTCATGTCAGTGTGTTCGTCGGCCAGTCCGGAGTGGGCAAATCGTCGCTGGTCAACAGCCTGCTGCCGGGTGTCGATACGCGCGTCGGAGCACTGTCGGAAATGACCGGTAAGGGCACCCATACCACTACCACTGCCCGCCTCTTCCACTTTCCCGGCGGTGGTGAGCTGATCGACTCACCAGGCATTCGCGAATTCGGCCTGGGCCACGTCAGCCGCGCCGATGTGGAAGCCGGCTTCATCGAGTTTCAGGAGTTGCTGGGACATTGTCGCTTCCGCGATTGCAAGCACGACCGCGAGCCGGGCTGTGCGCTATTGAAAGCACTGGAGCAAGGGCAGATACAGCCGCAGCGCATGGCCAGCTATCGGCATATCATCAGCAGCCTGCCAGAAGCCGACTATTAGTCATTCGCTTCCTGAGCCAGCCGTGAACGCCAAGGCGCGGCGTCAATTGCCGTCGGGCTGGTCGAACTGCAGCACACCGTCCTCGAAGATATTCAATCGCTTGCGCAATTCTGCCGGAGGCAATACCTCAGGCGCAGGCAACGGCGCTCCGGTTGCGGACGCTTGCTCCGGACTGTCCGGCTGATCTGCCGCATCCGATTGTTCACCCTCAATGTTGCGCTGCGCTTTCTTGGTCAGCACCAGAATGTCGATGCGCCGATTGACCGGATTCAACGGGTTTTCCCGATCGAACAAGGCCGACGACGCATAGCCCACCACGCGGGCGATCTGGTCTTCCGGATAACCGCCAGCGACCAGCGTGCGCCGTGCCGCGTTGGCGCGGCCCGCCGACAGCTCCCAATTGCCGAAATCGCCCTGCCCCGAGTAAGGCTTGGCGTCGGTGTGACCACTGACGCTGATCTTGTTCGGTACCGCGCGAATGGTATCGGCCATCGCCAGCAGGATATCTTCGAAATAGGGCTGCAGCTGCGCACTGCCCAAGGCGAACATTGGGCGATTGGCCGCATCCATGATCTGGATCCGCAATCCGTCCTGAGTGATCTCGAACAGGATCTGGTCCTTGAAGCGGGTCAGGTCCGGGTTTTCGTCGACCTTGTTCTGCAATTCCTGCAACAACAGCTCCAGGCGCTCGCGCTCCAACTGCTCGGCGAAGGTTTCCGCCTGATCGGCGTCGATCTTCGATTCGCTCTGCTGGATCGCCGGATCAACTTCCTCATTGAGCGTGCGGTCCGGCGACGGCGTGGGCGTACCGCCGAGATCGATGACGTGCGGACTCGCGCTCTCGGTAAAACCGATGGGGTCCTGGAAGTAACCGGAAATGGCCCGTTTCTGCTCCGGCGTGGCCGAAGACATCAGCCACATCACCAGAAAGAACGCCATCATGGCGGTCGCGAAATCGGCGAAGGCGATCTTCCAGGCGCCGCCATGGTGCCCGGCCGCGGATTTCTTGACCCGCTTGATGATGATTGGTTGGGTATTGTCCATGGTTGCGCTTAGCTGCCACGCATGGCTTGTTCAAGCTCGGAGAAGCTAGGCCGATGCGCGGAAAACAGCACCTTGCGACCGAACTCCACCGCCAGGGTCGGCGGCATGCCGGAGGCGGAAGAAACCAGGGTAGCCTTGATGCCTTCGTAGAGGTTCAGTTCCTCCTTGGCATCATGCTCGAGCGCGGCCGCCAGCGGCCCGAAGAATCCATAGGACGCAAGAATACCGAGGAAGGTGCCGACCAGCGCCGTGCCAACCTTTTCGCCGATTTCCGCATTGTTCGCTTCGGCCAGCACCGACATGGTGATGACGATACCCAGTACCGCCGCGACGATACCCATCGCAGGCAGGCCGTCGGCGATCTTGGATACCGCATGAGAAGGATGTTCGAGCTCCTCCTTCATGCTGTTCAGCTCCATGTCGAACAGCCCCTCCAGCTCATGCGGAGCCATGTTGCCCGACGACATGATTCGCAGATAGTCGCAAATGAACGCGGTCATCCGGTCATCCTTCAGAATCGCCGGGTACTTGCTGAAGATGGGGCTGGCGCTCGGCTCTTCGAGATCCGCCTCGATAGCCATCATCCCCTCGCGACGGCTCTTGTTGAGGATTTCATAGAGCAGGCCCAGCACTTCCAGGTAGTACTTGTGGGTGAACCGCGAGCTGAACATCTGCAAGGACTTCTTGAACACGATCTTCGTCGTGCTGCCGGGGTTGGCCTGGAGAAAGCCACCCAGTGCCGCGCCACCAATGATCATCACCTCGAACGGGTGGATAAGCGCGCCGAGCTTGCCGCCAGACAACACAAAACCGCCGAGCACGCTGGCGATGACTACGATGATGCCGATAATTTTTGCCATAGGGGGTACGTCTAAAACCTGATCTCAGGGCACCTGGGACGAGCCGCGCAACATCGCGCGCTCACGGGGTTACAGGCGGGGCGTATGAAAAGAATTGTTCTGGTTATCGGAACTTTTGCGCCAGACTAAAGGCCATCCCGATGAAATGCTAGTTTGACGGCGCCATGACTACGACCCCACTCCCCTGCACACTTGCCGCCTGGATAAAGACGCTGGACGCCGTCGTGCTACCTGCAGCCGCCGATCCGTATGCGCGCGTCCAGCGGGCGCTGCGTGACAGCAGCATGTCCATGCGCCAGATCGCCGATCTGATTCAGGAGAGCCCGGTCCTGGCGCTCGTCGTGATTCGCGAAGCCAACCGCAACGCGGCAACCACCAACAAGCCAGCCGAAAGCCTGGAAGTTGCGCTCAGCCGCATCGGCCTGAAACGCGCCGAAGCCCTGTTCGCACGGATTCCAGCAACCCAGCCGCGCGATATCCCCGCACCGCTGCGGCAAATCATGCTGATCAGCAGCCATGCCAGCCAGCAAGCCAACGGGCTCTTCGCCTCCCGCCTCGCACGACTCTGGCAGGAAATCCACTGGAGCAGCCTGCTTTTCCTTGCGCCCGTCTGGGCACTGGTCGCGGCCCATCCGGAACTGCTCGAGGCCTGGGAGCAGCGGGTACTGGTCAAGCGTGAGCCGGCCCGTCAGGTCGAACAATCGCTGCTGGGCGTATCGCTACTGGAACTTTGCGTGGCAACTGCCGAACACTGGGGGCTGCCCGGCTGGGTCGCCCAGGGCTATCGGCTGCTCAGCGAGCATCGCCGCATGCTGGTCAAAGCGCTGCATGTCGCCCATGACAATGAGCACCCCCTGCATCAGCAACAGATGCTCGATGCCGATCCGCCGCTGCGTCGATGGCTCACCCTGCCGAGCAATACCATTTTGCTCGCCAACGGTCTCGCTCTCTCGGCGCACCACAGCTGGAGCGGTATTCACAGCCTGCGCTGGCAGCGGCTCGCCGGGCTGTATCTTCAGGTCCCGCTAGCCGAGTTGCAGCAAATGACGCACCAGCAGGCCGTGGCCAGTGCGCAAGCCATCGGCAAGACCGATCTCTGGCATCCAGCTCAGGGCCTGCTCTGGCCCTGGGAGAGCAGGTTCCAGCACGAAAAAGTCGCAAAGCTGCCGGATACCGACGCTTTGGCGCAGTGGCGCGCGCATTGCCGTGAACTGCTCAGCGAACCCAGCCCGTACGGCAACGTGGTCCAACTCACCGCCACCGCTTGCAAAGCGCTGTCCTGCGCCGGCATGCAACGGGTGCTGTTGATGCTGGTCGACCGCAAGCAGCAGCGCCTAGTCAGCCAGCAGACCAGCGGCCTGCCGAGCGAGGCCATCCGGCTGACGCTAGATCCGGACCAGAGCCAGGTGTTGCGCAGGTTGCTCGAAAAGCCCGCATTGCTTCGGCTCACACCTGACAACGTGGCACAGTTTTCCGCGCTACTGCCGGGCGCGCTGAAGGCGCTTTTCCCCAGCGAGCACGTTCTGCTGCGCTCCGTTGGCCATGAGGGTCGAACGTTCATGCTGCTGGTGGCGGATCAGGACAACAGCGCATTCAGCGACATGGGGCTGCAGGCCTTCACCAAAACCGTCCAATGCATCGAGCGCGCCCTGGCGACGTTCAGCAAACGCGGCCGCTGATTTTTTTCGCTAGACTTTACCCTTTCCGTCCGACTGAGATTTGCCGTGTCCGCGTTTTCAGCCCTCCCCCTGGTAATCGAACCAACCGATCTGGCCGAGCGCCTTAACGAACCCGAGCTGATCCTCGTCGACCTGACCAGCGCGACTCGCTACGCCGAAGGCCATCTGCCCGGCGCACGATTCGTCGATCCCAAGCTGACTCAGCTCGGCCAGCCACCCGCACCGGGGCATCTGCCTGGCAAGCCCCAGCTAGAGGCACTGTTCGGCGCGTTGGGGCATAACCCCGACGCGGTCTATGTGGTCTATGACGACGAAGGGGGCGGCTGGGCCGGGCGCTTCATCTGGTTGCTCGATGTCATCGGGCATCATCGCTATCACTACCTGAACGGCGGGCTGCACGCCTGGCTGGCCGAGCACAGGCCGCTGTCGCAAGACAAGCCCGTCGACGCAGGCGGGCCGATTGCCCTGACGCTCGACGAGGCGCCTAGCGCTACCCACCCATACATCGAAAGCCGGCTGGGCGCTCCCGACCTGGTCATCTGGGATGCTCGCTCGCCCGAGGAATATCGCGGCGAGAAGGCACTTGCAGCTCGCGCCGGCCATATCCCCGGCGCCATCAATTTCGAATGGACCGCGGCGATGGACCCGGCGCGCGCCCTGCGTATCCGCGAAGACATCGCCGAACGGCTGGAAGCGCTCGGCATCACCGCTGACAAGGAAATCATCACCCACTGCCAGACGCATCATCGCTCCGGCTTCACCTACCTGCTGGCCAAGGCTTTGGGCTATCCGCGCGTCAAGGGATATCCAGGCTCCTGGGGCGAATGGGGCAACCTGCCCGACACCCCGATCCAGCAATGAAAAGGTCACCCATGAAAGATCGCTTGTTCGTATTCAGTCAGTACTTGCTCCCGCATCACCTGATCTCACGGTTGGCCGGTTGCCTCGCCGAGTGTCGCCTGCCATGGGTGAAGAACACCTTCATCAAATGGTTCGTCCGGCACTTCCAGGTCGACATGCGCGAAGCTCAGGTCGAAGACCCAACCGCCTACGAACATTTCAACGCCTTTTTTACCCGCGCCCTGAAGGACGGCGCTCGGCCTCTGGATCCGACGCCTGGCGCGATTCTAAACCCATGCGATGGGGCCATCAGCCAGCTCGGCCGGATCGAGCAAGGCCGGATCTTCCAAGCCAAGGGCCATAGCTACAGCGTGACGGAGCTGCTCGGAGGCGATCACCAACGAGCGGCCCCCTTCATGGGTGGCGATTTCGCCACCGTGTACCTGTCACCCAAGGACTATCACCGAGTGCATATGCCGCTGGCCGGCACCCTGCGCGAAATGGTTTACGTGCCGGGTCGCATCTTCTCGGTTAACACCGTGACTGCCGAAGGCGTACCGGAGTTGTTTGCCCGTAACGAACGGGTGGTCTGCCTGTTCGATACCGAGCGTGGGCCCATGGCGATGGTGCTGGTTGGCGCAATGATCGTCGCCAGCATCGAGACGGTGTGGGCCGGATTGGTCACACCGCCCAAGCGCGCACTCAAGACCGTCCGTTACGACGAGGCGAGCCGAGCCCCCATCCATCTGGAGAAAGGCGCCGAGATGGGGCGCTTCAAGCTTGGCTCTACCGTGATTCTGCTGTTCGGGCCCGATCAGGTCAGCTGGGCCGAAGAGCTGTCGGCATTGACGCCGGTATGCATGGGTGATGGACTGGGACAGACCAAGCCGGTGCCACCGACTGCCACGCCAGCTTCGAACACGACCCTGCCCTAAGCGATAGCCAATGGTCGGCTAGCACTAGCCAACATCTTCTCGTTCGTTATGATGTCACTCGAAACGATTCCATTTTGACATCACCGCTGGCGAACGCCTGGACGCACCGCCGAATCAAAGACGATGCGTCAGGACTGTCACGGAGATCATTGCGTGGAAAACCAGAGCCAACCCTTGCTGTTGCGTGTACCGACGCCGGATCGCCAGGAGTTATCCTTCTGCGAGCCCAGCGTGCGCGACATCAAACGTTGGCTTTCCGGCCTGCCCAAGGCCAATCTCGGCGAAACTGCACGGCAGCTCTACCAAGCCATACTGGAACTCAACCAGCTACGCACCACGGCCCAGACCCGCCTGCAACTGCTCGAACTGCTGCGACCGGAAATCCATTTCGTCTGCCGCGAACTGGAACGCTATTTCATCAACCAGCCGATCGTGCTCAGCGAACGCCCACGCAAGGTCGCCAGCCTGTGTCAGGCACTGCATAACCATCTTGCGATCGGCTACAAGCTGATTGCCGTCGAGCTGGCTCCGCAGACCGGACGCGAACGCCTGCAGCTGCTCACGATCTCGTTGCAGCGGGCAATCCGTAGTCTCGGCGCCATCCTGGTTCGCTCGACCCAGCTCTACAGGCCGACGCCAGATGGCCTGTGGCTCGAGCTTCATCGGTTATACGCCATCGCCGTGACGCACGGTGTCCATCGCACCCTGGTGCGTGACGACCTGAGCTATCGAGTCAAAGGCCTGAGCGCCGAACAGAGCTATATCGTCGCACTGATGATCGGTAGCGCTCGCTGCAATCAGATGCGCCAGCAGAATATCGCCCAATTGGCTCAGCTACTCGAGCCCTGGAGCGCACTGGTTCGCCTGCAAACCGCGCAAAACCCGTCCAGCCTGTTCGGCGTGTCTTCTCGCATCGATGGCCCGCCGCGCTATCGATCAATGTTTACCGCAGAGGAACGGCCGGACCTGCTCGGCATCGATCCGCATGGGCTGGTCAAGGCTATCCAGAAGCACTTGCAGTCCCCTGCGCAATCCGCCGAAGAGAAGGCGCTCGCGATACCCGAGGGGTTGAGCCTCGATCTGCTACAGCATGTGAGTGCCGCCTGGGGTGACATTTCCGAGCGCAGCTTCCAGCGCACCCCTGCGCAGGGCACCATGAAAATATGCATTGGCATGAGTGCGCTGCATTACTACCTGGCAGGCCAACGCCAGTTTGGCGAGCTACTGAAGCGGCCAGACGCCGCTCCCGCCGTGTTCAAATTGAACAATGCCGCACCCGACGTCTGGTCCGTTGCGTACGATGCCGCCGTGGTCAAGGATGATCCGATCCTGCCGAACGACTATATCGAGTTCGTTCGCCCCGTCATGACGGAGAAAGCAAATGAGCAGGGGCCCGCGAGCCCTTCGAGCCCTTCGAGCCCTTCGAGCGACAATTGCTTTCCAACATTCGAGGTGCAACGGGTCGATCACAGTCCCGGCGGTTTTTGCCTATCCTGGCCGGGCGAAGTACCGGCACAGCTCCAGGCGGGCGAGCTGCTAGGCCTGCAAGACTCCAGTGAAACCTGGAGCGTCGCGGTGGTACGCTGGATTCGTCAGGTTCGCGGCAGCGGTCCACAGATGGGGGTGGAACTCATTGCCCCCTCCGCGCACCCTTGCGGTCTGCGCCTGCTACGCAAAACTGAACAAGGCAGCGAGTATCTGCGCGCCCTCCTGCTGCCGGAGATCAGCGTAATCTCGCGCCCGGCGACGCTGATCGTTCCGCGACTACCGTTTCAGGAAGGGCAGAAAGTGCAGATCAACCAGAATGGCAATGAGCTGCGCGCGATGCTCTGCCGTCGGCAAACCGGCTCCAGCAGTTACAACCAGTTCGAATATCAGTTGGTAGGCAACGCAACTGCTCCCCGGGAGACGTCGATCACAGCGCGGGGAAGCCAGGCGTCTCCGGGAGGTGAAGATTTTGACTCGCTCTGGAACACGCTGTAGATTGCGGCTCACCGTTTTTTAGCCTTCACGCTCCTCTACGGCGCGTTCCAAAGCTGCTGCCATGGCCCCGCAAAAGAAAACCATCCGCCTGCTGATCCTCGAGGATTCGCAGAATGAAGCTGAGCGACTGGTCAGCCTGTTCCGAAACGCGGGCCAGGCGACGCGTGTGCACCGTCTCACCTCCAGCGAGGACCTTGCCGAGGCACTTCAGCAGACCTGGGATTTGCTGATCAGCGCGCCGACCAGCGTTAACCTCGATCCCAGCGAAGTCATTGGCGCCATTCGCAAGCAAGCCAAAGACATTCCGGTCATCCAGCTGGTCGATGGTAATGATGTCGACGCGATCACCGAAGCCCTCGCTCTCGGTGCTCAAGGCGCGCTACCGCAAGGGGAAGACGAATGGCTGATCCTGGTTTCCAATCGAGAACTGACGAATCTTGACGAGCGTCGCGCCCGCCGCTCTGCAGAGCTGGCGCTGCGCGAGGCCGAGAAGCGCTGCCAACTGCTGCTAGAGAGCTCCGTGGACGCCATTGCATACGTCCACGACGGCATGCATATCTACGCCAACCGCGCCTACCTCGAGTTATTCGGCTACGACGACGTAGAAGAACTGGAATGCATGCCGATGATCGACCTGATCGCTTCCTGCGATCAGGGGGAGTTCAAAGGTTTTCTGAAGAACTATCAAAGCATCCAGGGCAACGCCGAGCTGGTTTGTGGCGGCATTCGTGCCGACGGCGGTAACTTCAAGGCCCGCATGCATTTTTCCCCGGCCAGCTATGACGGCGAGCCCTGTATCCAGGTGGTCATTCGCGCCGAGACTGGCAACGAGGAACTGGAAAAGCTGCGCGAAATCAGCAGCCAGGACCTGGTGACAGGGCTTTACAACCGTACCCATTTTCTCGAATTGCTCGACGGCGCAGTCGAACGCGCCGTCAACGCGGGGCAAAGCTCAAGTCTCGCTTACGTCCGGATCGATCGCTTTGCCAGCCTGCAGGCCGATATCGGCCTCGGCGATTCGGACCGACTGCTGGCCGAGCTGGCCCAACTGCTACGCGGGCAGTTTCACGAAAGGGCC
Organism: Pseudomonas sp. KSR10; assembly: GCF_022355455.1. NCBI lineage: Bacteria > Pseudomonadati > Pseudomonadota > Gammaproteobacteria > Pseudomonadales > Pseudomonadaceae > Pseudomonas > Pseudomonas sp. KSR10. The sequence goes on from NZ_JAKOEN010000019.1 coordinate 801,671, forward strand.
GAGCTGGCACGCTTCGGCGACGATGCGTTTGCGGTGTTGATGCCTGAGGCCGCGCCTGCCCAACTCGAGCAACCATTGACCGAGCTGCTGCATAAAGTTGAAGGCCATCTGTTCGATGTCGGCGGCCGCACCGTTCAGACCAGCCTGAGCATCGGGGTCGCAGCACTCGACGAGCGGACCGCGAAAGCGCGAGACGTAATCGATCGCGCTCATCGCTGCGCCGAGGAGCTTGCCGATGGCAACGGGCTTCGAATTTACGACCCGGCCAGCGAACTAGCCAAGGCCGCCAGCCGAGGCAATATCCTCGCGATGTTGCAACAGGCACTGGAGAAAAACAGCTTTCGCCTGCTATTTCAGCCGATCATCAGCTTGCGCGGCGACAGCCACGAGCATTACGAAGTCCTGCTACGCCTGCTTGATCCGCAAGGGGTGGAAGTCCCACCCGGCGAATTCCTCGATGCAGCGAAAGAAGCGGGACTCGCCACCAAGATCGACCGGTGGGTCCTGCTCAATTCCATCAAACTGCTCGCCGAGCATCGCAACAAAGGCCATAGCACACGGTTGATGGTTCATTTGTCGGACGCCAGCCTACAGGACCCGTCATTGCTCACCTGGCTCGGGGCTGCACTCAAGGCGTCCAAACTGCCGCCTGATTCGCTGATCTTCCAGCTCGACGAAAATGATACCGTCGCTTACCTGCGACAGGCGAAAGCCCTGACCCAAGGGTTGACCGGGCTGGGCTGTCGCATCGCGCTGAGCCAGTTCGGCTGCGTGCTGAATCCATTCAATACGCTCAAGCACCTCAACGTCGACTTCGTGAAAATCGACGGTTCCTATACCCAAGATCTGAGCCGTCAGGAAAACCAGGAGGCGCTCAAGCAGCTACTGGCAGACCTGCACGAACAGGCCAAGCAGACCATAGTGCCCTTCGTCGATAGCGCCACCGTCCTGGCCACCCTGTGGCAAGCCGGTGTCGGCTACATCCAAGGTCAATATCTGCAGGGGCCAAGTCAGTCGATGGACTATAACTTCGCCTCTGACGAAGAATAGCCGAACGCTACTCCGTGCCTTCCCGATCCCTGAAACCGAGTAGATAGAGAATCCCGTCCAGGCCCAGGGTCGAGATCGCTTGTTTGGCCGACTGCTTGACCAGTGGCTTGGCACGGAAGGCCACGCCCAGCCCAGCCAATCCGAGCATCGGCAGATCGTTGGCGCCGTCGCCGACTGCAATCGTTTGTTCCAAACGTAAACCTTCCCGCGCAGCCAGTTCCCGTAGCAGATCGGCCTTGCGCTGGGCATCGACGATAGGCTCCTGGGCGACGCCGGTGAGCTTGCCGTCAACGATTTCGAGCTCGTTGGCATAGACGTAATCGATGCCAAGCCTGGCCTGCAACTGGCGTGCAAAATAGGTGAAGCCGCCCGAGAGGATTGCCGTCTTGTAGCCCAGCCGCTTCAATTCGGCGAACAGCAGTTCGGCGCCCTCGGTAAGCCGCAGGCGCGCGCCGACTTCAGCCAATGAGCGCTCCTCCAGGCCTTCGAGCAGCGCCAAGCGCTCCTTGAAGCTGGCGCGGAAATCCAATTCACCGCGCATCGCTCGCTCGGTGATTTCCGCCACCTGATCGCCGACTCCCGCCACCTTGGCCAGCTCGTCGATGACTTCAGCCTCGATCAGCGTCGAGTCCATGTCGAACACCGCGAGTCGACGGTTGCGACGGAACACCGAGTCACGCTGGAAGGCGATATCGACATTGAGTTCTTGCGCCACACTGAGAAACTCGGCGCGCAACGCCGCGGTGTCATCCGGCTCGCCCCGCACCGAGAACTCGATGCAACCCTTGCCCAGGTCTTCTGGCATGTCGAGCGGCTGACGGCCAGAGAGACGGTCGATGTGATCGATGTTGAGGCCATACTTGGCGGTGATCGAGCTGACCCGCTGCAACTGCTCGGCAGTGACCTTGCGAGTCAACAGCGTGACGATATGCCGGGGCTTGCCCTGCCCTGCGACCCATTGCTGATAATCCTGCTCGGCGACCGGTGTGAAGCGCACCTGCTGGTCGTGCTTGTAGCCCATGAACAGCACGTCCTTGAGCACCGAAGAGGCTCGTTCGGTATCGGGGATCTCCACCAGGATGCCGAACGACAAGGTGTCGTGGATCACCGCCTGACCGATATCCAGGATATTCACGCCACCTTGGGCGAGCACGCCGGTGATAGCTGCGGTCAGGCCGGGGCGATCTTCCCCGGAGATGTTAATCAGGACGATTTCGCGCAAGGCGCAGCTCCTATGACAAAGAAGGCGGGCATTCTACAACAGCCACCCCGCCGCGGAACGTCACGGTACGCGCCAGACGCACCCCAACCCGGCGATCCGGGCTGCAATATCGCTACAATTCGTCTGCTTTGACCGGGAGACCTTCAGCCTCCAGTGCGCTTTCCGTATACTGCGCGGCACCTTCCTTAAGAGTAGAGCCGCGCTCTGTGAACCGGCCCGCATCCGTCAAGCCCGACAACTTCTTCCTGCTCATCTATCGTGCACTGCGCCAGCGACGCGTTCCGCTGGTTTTGCGGGTGGCCAGCCACACCCTGCTGCTGGTTGCGCTGGCGTTGGTTATCTATGCCTGGGTCATGGGCATGCAATTCAAGCATGCGATGGAACAGCAAGCCGATGCCCTGGGCCAGAGCCTGCTCACCCAGACAGCCGCCTCGGCCACCGACCTGCTGGTAGCCAACGACATACTCAGCCTTAATGTGTTGTTGAGCAATCTGGTTAAGAACCCGCTAGTGGCGCACGCCGCGATTTACAGCGTCGACAACCGGGTGCTGGCCGAATCAGGCACGCGCCCGCAGCGGAACCTGCTGGGCGACGAAGAAGGCCTCTACTCCGCGCCGATCAGCTTCCAAGAGGTGATCGCCGGACACCTGCGCATCAGCCTCGACATGCGGCAGTTTCAGCAACCCATGACCATCAGCCTGCAAAGCATGGGATTGCTCAGCCTGATCCTCCTGGCACTCACGCTGACACTCAGCATGCGCCTGGGCCGGCAGCTTTCGCTCCCCTTGATGCAGTTGCGCCTGTGGCTACGCGATCCCGACGATCCGGCGCCCGGTGCCGGCCGACAGGATGAGATCGGCGATTTGGCTCGCCAACTGCAAGCTCGTCTGGTTCCCGAAGAGCCCGAGCCGGAGATCGAGCTGGACGAGAGCATGCAGGACATCTACTCGGCGCACTTCGATGTCCCGGCGGCGGCGCCAGCTACGGACTACGAGCGCTCAGCACCCGATCTCGGCAATCGCCTCGACGATGAAGAGGAACACGAGCGCATGCCCTCGGAGATTGGCATAGCCGACACGCCGATCGAGGCAGACGACCTGGATCCGTTCGATGAGGACCCGCCCTTCGAGGAAGCCAAGCCACAACGGAGCCCCGTACCGGCAGCGGTCGCTCCCGCGACGCCCGCGCAACCCGGCAAAAGCGCAGTGCTGGCGATTCAACTCGGCGCTCAAGAACAATTGCGTCGCCTGCCACGTGCACGCCTTACCGAGCTGCTGCAGCGCTACAGCGACTGCTTACAGCAGGCCGCCACCCTCTATCAGGCCGAGCTGCACACGCTCAACGATGGCAGCAGCCTGATGCTGTTCCACAGCCAGGACGACGAGCAGAACTACCTGACCCACGCCCTGTGCTGCGGCGAGCTGATGCGCGCACTCGGGCACGCTCTGCAGATCGAGGTAGCCGACAGCGGCATCACCCTGCAGCTGCAACTGGGGCTGACCCAGGGCGAAGGTCTGTATGACCTCAGCCAGGGCGACCTGCTGCTCAGCGCGCCAGCGCAGGCAGCGCTGGCGATGTCCCAGCACAGCCGCAATCTGCTATTGGTCGAGCGCGGAATTGGTGAGGACAGCCTGATTCGTCAGCGCGCGCGCATCCGCTCCATTGCCAGCCCGGAAGGTGCCTGCTGCGTCGAGCGCCTGCTCGAACCCTACCCGTCTTTGCTCGAGCGCCAACTCGCGCGCATGCACGAGCTTCGCAATCGCATCACCTGACGCCGGCGTCGACCAGAACCCCAGCCTGCTCGACGGAGCCTTGCGGGACGCAGGCCGATAAAACCCATACAGCACGAGGCCCGACGGGGAGCGCTTATCGCCTCCCAGTCGGGCCTCGTCTGAAATCAGCTTATGAGAATTTCAGAAACGAAAAACTTCCAGATCGGTCCTGATCGGCTCGACCGCGGGAATCGCCGGGGGTGATGACGCCGGCTTACTCGGCGCCTTGCTGACGTTTTGCTTTACGCGCGCCTTGGCGATCACCATCGGCTCGACAGCGGATGCCATCATCTCGCTCAGTCGCTGCAGCAACAGGCTCTGCGCACGTACCTGGTCAGCAGTACTCCCCTGATGCTCCTCCTGCAGCCGGATCAGGCGACTACCCTGGCGCTTGCCCTGCTTGTCCAACAGGCGCCATTGCGCCTCCAGCACCGCGGGATGCTGCGGACCGGAATCCAATCGGGTTATTTCGAGCTCGATCTGCACGTCGGGGCTGAACCCTTTACTGCCGGGGCTCAGCTCGACGCTCTGGGTCTTCAAGCGCCAAGCCAATTGGCGCAACAGCAGCTGATTGATATCGCCTTGCAGATCGCCGGCCCAGCGAGCCTGCTGGCCATTGGCGGCCAGGCTCCCATCCGGCAAACGTTGCAGCAGTGCATCATGCTGTAGATAGTCGGCCAGCGTTACGGGGCCCAGCAGTATCGACGCGCCGTCTGCCGCTTGCGCAGGCATTTCCACAGTACCGTTGTCGAGTCGGTACATCGGCACGGGTTGGGTCACGCAGCCAACGAGGCTGGCACAGGCTAGTAGCAAAACAGTTGTGAGGCGCTGCACGTTCGTCTCTACCTTGGCACCGGACCGGATGATGCGGTACGCCAGCGGACATCTGCCCGCTCCGTTACGTCTGCCACCTAGTCGCCGTACCGATTGTTTTAATTCCCGATGCGACTGAGGAGCGCAGCAACCGCATCGCGAATCGCGATGAAAATTCGAAGGCCACTATCTTCCGTGAAACGGCTGCTGGAAGCCAGCCTCTAATGGACTTCCGTCTCAGTTAACCGCCTCGACCAACAGCGCGTCCACGCGCTGGAAGCCGCGCGGCAGCTTGTTCCCGCGCCGCCCGCGCTCGCCCTTGTAGTGCTCCAGATCATCGGCCCGGAGCGACAAAGTGCGCTTGCCGGCTTGCAAGACCAGCGTCGCGCCCTCGGGCAGCACGGCGAGATCCGTCAGATACTCATCACGGCTGGCGACGCGATCGCCAGGAATGCCAATGATCTTGTTGCCCTTGCCCTTGCCCAGCTGCGGCAGATCGCGGACCGGGAACACCAGCAGGCGGCCTTCGGTCGTGACGGCGGCCAGCCAGTCCCGATCGCGATTCCTCAACGGCCGAGGTGCGACCACGCGTGCGCCAGCCGGCAACGAAAGCAACGCCTTGCCGGCTTTGTTCTTGGCCTGCAGATCCTCGCCCTTGACCACGAAACCGTAACCGGCGTCGGACGCGATGACGTACAGCGCCTCGTCATCCGGCAACAGCACACATTCGAAGCTGGCGCCCGGCGGTGGCGTCAGGCGCCCGGTCAGCGGCTCGCCCTGGCCGCGTGCAGAAGGCAGCGAATGCGCCGCCAGCGAGTAGCTGCGCCCGCTAGAGTCGATGAATACCGCGTACTGGTTGGATCGGCCCGCTGCAGCGGCCCGGAAACCATCCCCGGCCTTGTAGGAAAGCCCGGTAGCGTCGATGTCATGGCCCTTGGCGCAACGCGCCCAACCCTTCTCGGAGATCACCACCGTGACCGGCTCGGAAGGCAGCAATTCGTTTTCCGAAAGCGCCCGCGCCTCGGCGCGCGCCACGATAGGGGAACGGCGCTCGTCGCCATAGGTTTCGGCGTCGGCGATCAGCTCCTTGCGAACCAGTTTCTTAAGCTTGGCTTCACTGCCCAGCAGCGCCAGCAGCCGTTCCCGTTCCTTGGCCAATTCGTCCTGCTCACCGCGAATCTTCATCTCTTCGAGGCGCGCCAGCTGCCGCAGACGGGTATCGAGAATATAGTCGGCCTGTAGCTCGGACAATTCGAAACGTGCCATCAGGACCGGCTTGGGCTGGTCCTCGGTACGAATGATATGGATCACCTCGTCGAGGTTGAGGAAGGCCACCAGCAGGCCTTCCAACAGGTGCAGGCGCTTCTCGACCTTGTCCAGACGGAACTGCAGACGGCGGCGCACGGTACCGATGCGGTAGGTGAGCCACTCGCTGAGCAGCACCTTGAGGTTCTTCACCTGAGGTCGGCCGTCGAGACCGATGACGTTGGTGTTGACCCGGTAACTGGATTCCAGCTCGGTGGTGGCGAACAGGTGCTGCATCAATTCGTCAGCGTCGACCCTGTTGGAGCGGGGAATGATGACGATCCGGCAGGGGTTCTCGTGGTCCGATTCATCGCGCAGATCGGCCACCATCGGCAACTTCTTGGCCTGCATCTGCGCGGCGATCTGCTCCAGCACTTTGGAGCCAGACACCTGATGCGGCAACGAAGTGACCACGATATCGCCATCTTCGACGCGGTACACAGCGCGCATGCGTACTGAGCCGCGGCCGGTTTCGTAGATCTTCAGCAGGTCGGCGCGTGGCGTGACGATTTCCGCCTCGGTCGGATAGTCCGGGCCTTGCACATGCTCGCAGAGCTGTTCAACCGAGGTGTTCGGCTCGTCGAGCAGGCGCACGCAGGCGGCGGCGACTTCGCGAAGGTTGTGCGGCGGCACGTCGGTGGCCATACCCACGGCGATACCGGTGGTACCGTTGAGCAAAAGGTTGGGCAGCCGCGCTGGCAGGGTCGCCGGCTCGTCGAGCGTTCCATCGAAGTTCGGCACCCATTCTACCGTGCCCTGCCCCAGCTCCGACAGCAGCACCTCGGAATAGCGCGACAGGCGGGCCTCGGTATACCGCATGGCGGCAAAGGACTTCGGATCGTCCGGCGCGCCCCAGTTACCTTGACCGTCGACCAGCGTGTAGCGATAGCTGAACGGTTGCGCCATCAGCACCATGGCTTCGTAGCAGGCCGAATCGCCGTGAGGGTGGAACTTGCCGAGTACATCACCAACGGTACGCGCCGATTTCTTGTGCTTCGAATCGGCGTTCAGCCCCAGCTCACTCATGGCGTAGATGATCCGCCGTTGCACAGGCTTGAGGCCGTCGCCGATATGCGGCAGTGCGCGATCCATGATCACGTACATCGAATAATTGAGGTAAGCCTGCTCGGTGAAGTCGGCAAGGGAGCGACGCTCCACGCCGTCCAGGCTCAGGTCGATAGTTTCGCTCATGGTCGATCCGTGGCGTGTTGGCGCAGCACCAGGGTGCCGGCGCGCTGGGTGAATTCGAGTTGTTTCAAGGCGCTCATGCCAAACAGCACCTCTTCTCCGCCAAAGCCTGGCGCGATGAGGGCGGGCACGTTTTGCAGCACGATGTCGCCAAGGGCAAGGCTGTCGAGCACCGTACGATAACCGGTCGTCCGACCGTTGGCGGTCTGCAGCGTCACTGGGGCGCCGCGGGGCAAAACAAGGCGTTCCGCCAGCTCGGCTGGTATTGCCACGTCGGTTGCCCCGGTGTCCAGCAGAAAGGTCACCGACTGGCCATTGATCAGCCCGTCAGCAATGAAGTGGCCCTGGAAATTACTTTCCAGCCGCACCTCGACCTGATCGCCCCGCACCACCGAAACGGGTTCACTATTGGGATTGAAGCGACTCTGCTCCCAGTCGGCGAAGAGCCGCGTGGCCAGCAGCAAACCCGCCCCCCACGCCAGCACCAGCATGACGCGGCCGGCGCGCCGGCCGGCAGGCTGGGTCACTGCTTGGCACCCCAGCCGCCCTTCGGCGCGGCGAAGCGCCAGACGACCGGCCGCTTTTCGCCGTCGGCACGTGTGAGCCCGTTGTTGTCGACGCCGATCCAGGCACCCTCGGCGTCTACCCACAGTGCTTCGGCATTGCCGAAGGGCGTGTCATAGCGACGCGAATCCGCCAAAGCCGTGGCGGCATAGCTCCAGCACGCTTCGCTATCGCCGGTCGCCGGCTTGCGCCGACAGATCTGATGCCGAACGGGCTCCAACGTGAATAGCTTGTCCCGATGAAAAGCCAGGCCGGAAAAGCGTCGCGGCTGGTCGTTTTCGTTCATCGCCGCAGGCGGTGACTCGCGCCCCCCTTCAGCTAGCAATACGCAACCGCCAGTGCATTGCCAGACGCTCTGCTTACGATGCATAACCATCAAACCGCGGCGACTATGTTCGGCCGCAAGCCACAGCCGATTAGCCTCCGGATCGACAGTGACGCCCTCGAACATGGCGTTGAACTGAAGCAGCATTCCGCTCGCGCGTGCCTGACGGACCAGGCCATCCGGCAGGTTCAGCCACTCCGCCGTGCCCGCCGGGCTGACCCGGAGCACCGCCGCGTGCGCTTCGCTGACCAGATAGCGATTGCCGAGGCTGTCGCAACTCAGCCCTTCAAAATCCATCTCACCACCGCGCACCATGCCGGTAAGGGCGGCCCGTATGCGCACACCCCATGACAAACCAGTGTTCGGTACGGGCGGTAGCTCGAATTGCTCGGCTTCGGCACGCCAGACGGTTTCACTTGCATCCAGGCGGTATAACAGATCGTCCTCCCGATCCGAGACAGCCCAGAGTCCGTCACCGCACCAGGCCAATCCCGACAAGTTGCCATGAGCGATTCCCTCGACAGGATGCTCGCTGACCAGCGCCAGCTCCTGAACATCGCCGACAGCCCAGACCGGTACCACCAGCGCGATCAACAGCGCAATCCAGCGACGGTTCAAATCAGCACCTCGGCGAGGTTACCCTTGGATTCGAGCCAGCTTTTGCGATCACCGGCGCGCTTCTTGGCCAGCAGCATGTCCATCATTTCACGGGTGCCGTCGAAATCATCGAGCGTCAACTGCACCAGTCGGCGTGTGTTGGGATCCATAGTGGTTTCGCGTAGCTGTGGCGGATTCATTTCGCCAAGGCCCTTGAACCGGGTCACCTGAGGCTTGCCACGGCGCTTCTCGGCCAACAGCCGATCCAGAATGCCGTCGCGCTCGGCCTCGTCCAGGGCATAGAAAATATCCTTGCCCAGATCGATGCGGTACAGCGGCGGCATCGCCACATAGACATGCCCGGCGTCGACCAGCGGGCGGAAATGGCGAACGAACAACGCGCAAAGCAGGGTCGCGATGTGCAGGCCGTCCGAGTCGGCGTCGGCGAGGATGCAAATCTTGCCGTAGCGCAGCTGTGACATGTCCGCCGCACCGGGATCCACCCCGATGGCGACCGCGATGTCGTGCACTTCCTGGCTCGCCAGCACCTCGCCGCCATCGACTTCCCAGGTATTCAGAATCTTGCCACGCAACGGCATGATCGCCTGGAACTCCTTGTCACGGGCCTGCTTGGCCGACCCTCCGGCGGAGTCACCCTCGACCAGAAACAACTCGGAGCGCGCAGGATCCTGTCCCGCGCAATCGGCCAGTTTGCCGGGAAGCGCCGGGCCCTGGGTGATGCGCTTGCGTTCGACCTTCTTGCTTGCCTTGAGCCGGCGCCCGGCGTTGCTGATGGCCAGTTCGGCAAGCTGCATGCCCAGCTCAGGGTGCGCGTTGAGCCAGAGACTGAAGGCATCTTTGACCACACCGGAGACGAACGCCGCGGCCTCCCGGGAAGACAGACGCTCCTTGGTTTGGCCGGAAAACTGCGGCTCTTGCATTTTGGTCGACAGTACGAAGGCGATCCGCTCCCAGACGTCCTCGGGCGCCAGCTTGACCCCGCGTGGCAGCAGATTGCGAAACTCGCAGAACTCACGCATGGCATCCAGCAGGCCCTGACGCAGGCCATTGACGTGGGTGCCGCCCTGCGCGGTAGGAATCAGGTTGACGTAGCTTTCCTGGACGCTGTCACCCCCCTCGGGCAGCCACAGCAAAGCCCAGTCGACCGCCTCCTTGTTGCCGGCCAGGCTACCGCAGAAGGGCTCGTCAGGCAGGCGAGCGAATTCGCTCACGGCATCGACGAGATACGAACGCAGGCCGTCTTCGTAGTGCCACTCGACCTTTTCACCGGTGTTCTTGTCCTCGAAACTGACGTTGAGTCCTGGACACAACACGGCCTTGGCCTTGAGCACATGCTTGAGCCGGCTGATGGAAAACTTCGGCGAATCGAAATACTTCGGGTCGGCCCAGAAATGCACGCTGGTGCCCGTGTTGCGCTTGCCGACCGAGCCGATGATGTCCAGCTCACTGGCTTTGAATCCGTCGGCGAAGGCCATGCGATATTCGCTGCCGTCCCGTTTGACCGTCACCTCGACCCGGGTCGAAAGGGCGTTCACAACGGAGATGCCAACCCCGTGCAGCCCCCCGGAAAACTGATAGTTCTTGTTGGAGAACTTGCCGCCGGCGTGCAGCTTGGTGAGGATCAGCTCAACACCCGAGACGCCCTCCTCCGGATGGATGTCCACGGGCATGCCGCGGCCGTCATCGATCACCTGAAGGGAATTGTCCTGGTGCAGAATCACCTGGACGGAGCTGGCATGACCCGCCAGCGCCTCGTCGACACTGTTGTCGATGACCTCTTGGGCCAAATGGTTGGGCCGAGAAGTGTCGGTGTACATGCCCGGACGCTTGCGCACCGGATCCAGGCCGGAGAGGACTTCAATGGCTTCTGCGGTGTAAGACATGGGCGTCTCGTGATGTCCTTATAAATCGGAGAAATCGACGTCTGCGAAAATCGCCGGATCGAAGCCGGCGAACGCCAGCAGGGCGGGAAGCCGCTCGGCGAAACCCTGGAAGCCGTGATCGCCACCGGCCTGGATGCGTACCGCGCACCCCCTGTAGAAGTCGGCCGCCTGACGGTAATCGAGGGTTTCATCGCCCGTCTGCAACCAGACCTGATACCGTTCGGCGTCCCGGGGTGGCGTCACTTCCAGCTCAGCCAGCGCCACCACGTGGCCCTCGGTAAGTTCCCAGACTTCGCCCGTGTAGAGATTGGTCTGCGGCCCGAGATAGCCATCGAAGCGACGGTGCGGCGTCACGGCCGGATTGATCAGTAGAGCCTTGAGTCCGTGACGCTCGGCGAGGTGCGTTGCATAGTATCCGCCGAGCGAGCTGCCGACCAGCACGGGACGCCCCAACTCGGCGATGGCCGCTTCCAGCTGAGCGATGGCATGCCGCGGATGATGGTGCAGCGCGGGTACCTGTAGCCATGCGCTCATGCCGATACGGCCCAACGCAGCGGTCAACTGGCTGGCTTTTTGCGACCGTGGGGAGCTGTTGAGGCCGTGCATATAGAGGATGGCGGGTTTCGTGCGTGTCATGCGGATTCGCTGAGCTGACAAAAGACGGAAAGGCTACTAGGCGAGCCGCGCTGGCTGCAAGCTGCATGAACCGAGTCGTGCGCGAACCCGGCTATGCGATTGCGAACGGGCCGAAGCAGCCGGTTCTCAGTAGCCCTTGACGCTGTAGTCGACTTCAAACGTCGTGCCGACCACGCGAGAGACGCCGGTTTCGAGCCGCCCATCAGCATAGAGGCGCAACCAACGGTATCCCGGCGCACATGTATCGACCTGGAAATCTTCGCTGCCCGGAGCGAACTGCACGCCGGTGGACGGTGTGGCGAGGAGTCGAACGTCACCGCGCAAGGCGTCGAATTCCTGATGAATGTGCCCCCAGAGCACCGCTTGAACGCATGGAAAACGATCAAGCACGGCAAACAGCGCGTCGCGGTTGTGCAGCCCGATGCTGTCCATCCAACGGCTGCCGATGGTGACCGGATGATGATGCAGACAAATCAGGTGATGACGCTCAGGGGCGTCCCGCAGGGTCCGCTCGAGCAATGCCAACTGATCGTCGCGGAGCATCCCGAATACCGAACCCGGCACCAGCGTATCGAGCAGGATGACCCGCCATGCGCCGATGTCCAGCACGGGCAGCATGATCTCGCTGCCGCGGGTAGCTTCCTGCATCGCGGCCAGCTCGTCATGGTTGCCTGGGCACCAGCGCACCGGAGCGTCGATACGTTCGGAAAGCTGACGAAAACGTTGGTAGGAGGCCAACGAGCCGTCCTGCGAAAGGTCGCCCGTCGCCAGCATCAGGTCGATGCGAGGCTGCTCGTCGAGAACGAGATCGACAACGCGCTGCAGGCTTTCGCCCGTATCCAGGCCCAGCAGCTTGCCACCCGCCTCGGCAAACAGATGACTATCGGTCAACTGCACGAGCAGTACCGAGTCTTTTTCAGCAGTGAGGGTCGACGCAGCCAAGCCCCGTCTCCTTTGGCGAAATGGCAGACGAATTATGGTGGCTGGTGGTCGCAGGGGTAAACCACGCGATGCGGGCATGTATCACAGAACACACTGCAAGCGAACCCGCGCGATGGCTGCAGCGAAAGACGGTCATGTTTCTAGTGCAGCGAATGTCTCAACGTCGATCGCCGCTTACAGCACCGGCTCGAGCTCATGACCGCATGCCAGGCAGTGACCGAGCCATTCGCCGAGGAACAGATTGAGCTGGTTCTTTTCGTCAGGCTGGTGCATCTGCGCGTTGGGGTAGCTGTAGATTCCTCGGAAACGCCGGGCATTTTCGGCACTGATGACCTCAGCCATACGCGCATCGTGATAGACCCGCACCTCCATCTGCGGCACGGGCAGCCAAGGCAGGCAATCCTGCTGGCTGATCTGCACAGTGGTGGTATAGGGGCAGCTCTCCATCACCTTCAGCACGAGCACGCCGAGCAGCCGATCACCCTGACTCATGGCGATTCGACGCGTCTCCGGCTGGTTACGCATATCGGGCAGCAGGCGCATCAGCCGCAGGTAGTTCGCCTCGCAGGCCGCCTGCAGCTCCAGCAGGTCGACGCGGTATCGTTCGCGCGTTCGCCTCATGTCCATGCCCCCCTGATTTCGTCACGATTCAAGGCCAGCCACTGCAGCGCGATGATGCTCGCGGCGTTGTCGATGCCACCGTCGCGCACCGCTTGCAGCGCCCGCTCGACCGACCAGACGTGTACGCGGATGTCCTCGCCCTCTTCATCCAGGCCGAACACGCCGCCCGCATTGGAGCTGTCGCAATGTCCGACATAAAGATGCACCCGCTCGGTGCTGCCGCCCGGCGACGGGAAGTAGGTCGTCACCGGCCACAACTCGGCGACCTCCAGTCCTGCCTCCTCGACCGCTTCGCGACGTGCCACCTCTTCCGGTTGCTCGTCCTTGTCAATCAGACCGGCGACCAGTTCGATCAGCCATGGATTCGCGACTTTCCCTATCGCACCGACTCGAAATTGTTCGATCAACACGACCTCATCCCGGCGCGGGTCGTAAGGCAACACGCAGACCGCATCGTGACGGACAAACAACTCACGCTCCAGCTGGCGGCCCATGCCACCGCTGAACAGACGATGACGCAACTGTAGGCGATCCAGGCGATAGAAGCCGCTGAAGCATTGCTCTCGCTCAACGATCTCGACATCATCCGGGCCGGGGTTGAAAGTATCAGTCATGAATCACTCACATATCGGTTTGTCCGCGCCTGCGGCGACGGAAAGGCTGCAACCGTCACGGCGTGAGCGGTCTCTCAGGTGTCATCGTAGCGCGCCGTTTCTTCAGGCGCAGCCCTTTGCAGACCACTCGCATGGGGAAAAATTGCTTGTCGCCCGTTTACGAACTTCCCAACTCGTTGGCACTCGAAACCGCACCTCAACCCCACAAGAGCCATGAAGCATTGATGCCCGTTCGCCAAACCTTTGCACTGATCGCCCTTAGCCTGTTACTCAGCGCCTGCCAGCACCTTGGCGGGGAGCGGCCCGTCGAGGTTCGACAGATCATCAGCGAGCAACGCCCCGCCGGCTGCCCTGAACAGGACGATGGTTGCCCACTGGTGAATATCGATACCCAGCTATTCGCCGATGAGCCAGCCTTGAACGCGCTGATCGACCAGCGCCTGCGCAAGATGACCGTGAACAGCCCAGATGCGAAGGTGCCGGCCACTCTGGAGGGCTATCAGCGGGATTTTCTGCGCGACGCCGAGCGCGGCTGGAGCAGCTATTTGCAGGCCAAGTTGCGCGATCAGCATGACGCCCTGTTGGTCATCGAGCTGTCGAGCTATCTGTACACCGGAGGCGCCCACGGCATGCCGGGCCGCGGCTTCATCAACTATGACCGCGAGCAGGACCGCGAACTGGAGCTTGCCGACATCCTCCTTCCCGGCAAGGAAGGCGCCTTCTGGCGGGTCGCCGCTCAAGCGCATCAGCGCTGGCTGGTGGCCAACCAGCATGACGCCGCGTTTGCTCGACAGTGGCCGTTCCAGCGGACCGCCAATGTCGCCCTGCTACGTGACAAGGTGCTGCTCAAATATGACGTCTACAGCATCGCACCGTATTCGAGCGGTCATCCTGAGCTGGAAATTCCTTACCAGGAACTCGCCACTATTCTGAAACCGGCGTACCTGCCGTAACTCGACCGAAAAGGCTCAGCAACAATAACAACCCGCCGGACAGGAACAGTGCCGGCAGGCTGGCGCCGATCTCAGGCCAGGCGCTGGCCAACACATGGTAGGTGACCACGCCACAACCCCAGGCCAACAGCGTCTGCCAGCGAAAGGCCGCGCTGCGCGCCGGCAACAGGCCGCGGCGCCGGAGCAGGTAGTGATCCACCAGCACCACGCCGAACAATGGCGCGAACACCGAGCCGATCAGCAACAGGAAATTCTGATATTCGGCCAGCGGCGCGAGCCAGGCGATAAAGGTGCAGAGCACACCGATGGCCAGCGCCAACCGCTCGACCTTGAAGGGCAGCAATATGCCAACCGACACCGCCGCTGAATGGATGTCGGCAAAAGCGTTTTCCGATTCATCGAGCAGAATCAGCAACAGAGGGATACCCAATCCCGCGCCGGCCAACGCCAGCAGCAACGCGTTGACTTCACCGCTATCGGCAAAGGCCAGGGTGTAGGCCACGCCCAGACTCATCAGCCAAACGTTGCCGACAAAGAATCCGAGGACGGTACCGCCGAAGACGCGCCGCGCCGCCTTGCCGAAGCGCGAGTAATCGGCGATCAGCGGCAGCCACGACAGCGGCATAGCAATAGCAATGTCGAAGCCCAGCGCGAAGGGCAGCGAGCCATCACCCTGACGCCCCCAGAGCGCACCAAGATCGGCTTTGTCGAACAGGTTCCAGGTCAGCCAGACGCAGGCACCGAGCAACAGCCAGATCCCCCACTTGCGCAGGATTCGGCGCACGAACGTCAGCGGCCCGGTGATCGCCAGCAGCGTGGCCAGGGCACCGAAAAACAGCGTCCAGAATGCAGGGCTGAGCAGCCAGCTCTGCTCACCGAACGCACGGGCAGCGAGGAGGCTCGCCGCGTCACGCATGATAATGATTTCGAACGCGCCCCAGCCGACCAGTTGGACGAGATTGAGCAGCGCGGGCAATACCGCACCGCGATCACCCAGCGTGCGCTTCAGGTTGGCCATCGACGACAAGCCGGTATCGCTGCCGATTACCGCGACTGCACCCAGCAACAGCACACCGACTGTGGTGCCGCTGACGATCGCCAGCAAGGCGTCACTCATGCCTAGTCCCGGCGCCAGCAAAGCGCCGAGCTGCAGCACCATCAGACCGATACCGAGGGAGAACCACAAGGAAAACAGATCACGCCCGCCGAAGACACGGTGTTCAGCGGCGATGATCTGGTGCGGGGAATAACGACCTGGAATGTTCACATTGTTATCTCAGAGAAGCCGGTTGCCCGGCGCACAACCGTGAGCGCGAGTGTTTCGACTCAGAATTGGCCAGCAGCGCGCGCTGCGGCGCTCATCACCCGATTGAGCGGGCGCCGCTTCGACAGGTTGTACCCGCCCGACGGTTATAAAAAACCATGACCCTACGTAGGGTGGATCACGCTTCATCGATCCACCGACGGCGGCATCTCGGGTGGATGTGAAAAGCGACATCCACCCTACGAATCCAGGCAGGCATACACGCGCCCGCGGGAGCGGCCCGCGGCCGCGAACCAGGTGACCCCGACGGATCACAGGCTGCGTTCGCGGCATGGCGCGCTCCTACGGAAGCATCGTCACACCTGCTTGTAGATCACCGATCCTTCGTCCTTGAAGCGCGAGGATTGCTCGGCGAAACCGGCTTCGATAGCCTTCTGCTCATCAGTCAGGCCGTTCTCTTTGGCGTATTCACGCACTTCCTGGGTGATCTTCATCGAGCAGAACTTCGGCCCGCACATGGAGCAGAAATGCGCCACCTTGGCCGAGTCCTTGGGCAGTGTCTCGTCGTGATAGCTGCGTGCCGTGTCCGGATCCAGGCCGAGGTTGAACTGATCTTCCCAGCGGAACTCGAAGCGCGCCTTCGACAGCGCGTTGTCGCGGATCTGCGCCCCCGGATGCCCTTTGGCGAGATCGGCAGCATGCGCGGCGATCTTGTAGGTAATGATGCCGGTCTTGACGTCATCCTTGTTCGGCAGGCCCAGGTGCTCCTTAGGCGTGACGTAGCAGAGCATGGCGCAACCGAACCAGCCGATCATCGCCGCGCCGATACCGGAGGTGATGTGGTCGTAGCCGGGCGCGATGTCGGTGGTCAGCGGACCGAGGGTATAGAACGGCGCCTCGTCGCAGCATTCCAGCTGTTTGTCCATGTTTTCCTTGATCATCTGCATCGGCACATGGCCGGGGCCTTCGATCATGCACTGCACGTCGTGCTTCCAGGCGATCTTGGTCAGCTCGCCGAGGGTTTCCAGTTCGCCGAATTGCGCGGCATCGTTGGCATCGGCGATCGAGCCCGGGCGCAGGCCATCGCCCAGCGAGAAGCTGACGTCGTAGGCCTTCATGATTTCGCAGATTTCCTCGAAATGGGTGTAGAGGAAATTCTCCTTGTGATGCGCCAGGCACCACTTGGCCATGATCGAGCCGCCGCGGCTGACGATCCCGGTGACGCGCTTGGCGGTCAGCGGTACGTAGCGAAGCAGCACGCCGGCGTGGATGGTGAAATAGTCCACGCCCTGCTCGGCCTGCTCGATGAGCGTGTCGCGGAACAGCTCCCAGGTCAGGTCTTCAGCGACGCCATTGACCTTCTCCAGCGCCTGGTAGATCGGCACGGTTCCGATCGGTACCGGTGAGTTGCGAATGATCCACTCGCGGGTTTCGTGGATGTGCTTACCGGTGGACAGGTCCATCACCGTGTCAGAGCCCCAGCGGATGCCCCAGGTCAGCTTGGCCACCTCCTCTTCAATCGAGGAGCCCAGCGCCGAGTTACCGATGTTGCCGTTGATTTTCACCAGGAAGTTGCGGCCGATGATCATCGGCTCAAGCTCGGTGTGGTTGATGTTCGCCGGGATGATGGCGCGACCGCGGGCCACTTCGTCACGGACGAACTCGGCGGTGATCTCCTTAGGGATTGAGGCGCCGAAACTTTGCCCGGCGTGCTGCTCGGTGAGCAGGCCGGCGGCGCGTGCTTCCTGCAGTTTCATGTTTTCGCGGATGGCGACGAACTCCATCTCGGGCGTGATGATGCCCTGACGCGCGTAATGCATTTGGCTGACGTTCTTGCCAGGCTTGGCGCGGCGCGGGTTGCGTACGTGGGCGAAGCGCATCTTGGTCAGCTCGGCATCGGCCAAGCGCTGCTGGCCGAAATGTGAAGTCAGCCCATCGAGCTGCTCGGTGTCGCCACGGTCGTCGATCCAGGCCGAACGCACGTCGGCCAAGCCTGTGCGTACATCTATCTGTACGTTCGGGTCGGTATAAGGGCCGGAGGTGTCGTAGACCAGCACCGGCGCGTTGATCTCGCCACCGAAATCAGTAGGTGTCACGTCCAGAGTGATCTCACGCATCGGCACGCGGATGTCCGGGCGGGAACCCTGGACGTAGATTTTCTGCGAACGCGGGAAAGGCTGAATCGACCCCTGGTCGACCTGGGCTGATTCACTTAGGTTTTGTTGTTCTGCACGCATCAGGCTAGCTCCTCGAAAGTTGTCGGAGCGAACCTGAAAAACACGGCGGGAAAAGGGCATCGGGCGCGCCGGGACTGGCGCCGAGAGAGCTGGCCGAAAGACTGGCGAGCACATCTTGTTCCCTACGCAGGCCTTAACCTGATCAGGTTCAACGGGATCCGGATTATCCGATCTCAGCCTTTCACTCAAGGCACCCCGACAAGAACAGGATCGAGTGTAATCAAGAGCTCGAGGGAAAGCCACGCCGAACCAGCCGTATGCGACCGTCGGGTCACATCTCCAAGCGCCATCCAGCCGGCTCAGTTCCGTCTCCATCGGACCTGGCGCGGCGGCGCCAAGCACCTTGACCGCTCGCCTGACGGCGCATAGCCTTGCCCATCACTTCGCTTCAAGGAAAGACGCACATGCTGCGCAGACTCACGCTGGCACTCGCCGTGACCGCCGCCTCGTCGGGGCTGGCATGGGCCGAGACTGCACCCTCGCTTTCCAGCCGCACCGACCTGATCAGCGTCTATCGTCAGGCCGTCGAAAATAACGCCGATCTAGCAGCGGCCAGAGCTCAGTACCAGGCTACGCAGGAGATCGTGCCGCAGGCCCGCGCCGGCCTACTGCCGAACCTTAGTGCTGGAGCCGAGACCAGCCATACCCGCACCGACGTCGACACCAGCGCCGGCTCGACCTCGTTGTCACGCAGCGGCACTGTCTATCAGGCGACGCTGAGCCAGCCGATCTTTCGTGCCGATCGCTGGTTCCAGCTGCAGGCGGCCGAAGCCGTCAGCGAGCAGGCCGCGCTTGAATATTCCATTGCCGAGCAGGATCTGATCCGCCTGACAGCTCAGGCTTACTTCGCCGTGCTGCGCGCGCAGGACAACCTTGCCGCCGCCAAGGCCGAAGAAGCGGCCTTCCGGCGGCAGCTCGATCAGGCCGATGAACGCTTCGAAGTCGGCCTGTCCGATCGTACCGACGTGCTCGAGGCCCAGGCCGGCTTCGATACTGCTCGCGCGAACCGGATGATCGCGCAACGCCAGGTCGATGATGCCTTCCAGGCACTGTTCACCCTGACCAACCACGAATACCTGGCCTTGGAAGGCATCGAGCACAGCCTGCCGGTGTTGCCACCGGTTCCCAATGACGCCAGCGCCTGGGTCGAGACGGCCGCGCGACAGAATCTCAATCTGCAAGCGGTCGACCAGGCGGTGATTGCTGCCGAAGAAACCCTACGCCAGCGCCGTGCCGGCCATGCCCCGACGGTCGATGCCATTGCCCGCTACAGCAAAGGTGATAACGACAGCCTGGGCTTCACCAATACCGGCACCATGGATATCCCAGGCTTCGATGTGCCGCGTTACAACGGTGACGTCGAACAGGCCAGCATCGGGCTGCAACTGAACATTCCACTGTACAGCGGTGGTTTGACTACCTCGCAAGGTCGTGAAGCCTTCTACCAACTGACTCAGACCGAGCAACAGCGCGAGAGTCTGCGCCGCCAGGTGGTGGAATCCACCCGCAATCTGCATCGCGCAGTCAATACGGATGTGGAACAGGTCGAGGCACGCCGGCAGTCGATCGTGTCCAACCAGAGCGCACTGGAGGCGACCGATATCGGCTACCAGGTAGGCACGCGCAACATCGTCGATGTCCTGGATGCTCAACGGCGTCTGTTCGCCGCCGTGCGCGATTACAACAATGCGCGCTATGACTACATCCTCGACAACCTGCGCCTGAAGCAGGCCGCCGGCACACTCAGTCCAGGCGACCTGGAGGATCTGCAACGCTACCTGAAGGCCGACTACGACCCGGACAGCGACTTCCTGCCGCCGGATCTTTCAGAGAACATCGGCAAGCCGGTTCGCGTGGAGTAGGCCAGCCTGACGGCGGCGCCGGTGAAAGGCACAGTCTGTATGCCCGATCGACCCGCCGAGCGAAAGTAAAGGTGATGCAGAGGAACCGCATCCACCCCAGAAAGCTTCTGATACCGGCTCCCGCCTCAGCGTTCGAGCAACCGCCCCAGCGCCGTTAGTAGCCGCTCCAGCGCGCCCTGATTATTTTTCAACACGTCGTATCCCGCGGCTCGGGCCCGCTCGGCTCGCTCCGGCTCGTCCCAGAACGCCGTGATTTCAGCCGTCAGCTCCGGAGCGCTGTCAATCTCCTTTAGCGCACCGGCATCTCGCAACTGCGCGGCAATATCGAGGAAGTTGAACAAGTGCGGCCCCGTCAGCACGGGCTTGCCGAGCGCGGCGGGCTCCAGCAGGTTGTGCCCGCCGGTGGGCACCAGGCTGCCGCCGACAAACGCCACATCCGCTAACGCGAACAGAAACAGCAGCTCGCCCATGGTATCGCCAAGCAGCACCTGCGTCTGAGCCAGCGGCGGCTCGCCAAGCGAGCGTCGAACGGTGGCAAATCCCTGTTTTCGGCACAGCTCGTACACCGCCCCAAAGCGTTCCGGATGGCGCGGCACCAGGATCAGCAAGGCTTCGGGATGCGTGCTTAGCAACTGCCGATGGGCGGCCAGCAAAATCTCGTCCTCGCCGGTATGGGTACTGGCGCCGATCCAGATCGGTCGATCCGAAGCACGCCACTGCTGCCGCAGCGTCTCCGCCTGCGTCGAGAGGGCCGAGTCGATACTCAGGTCGAACTTGATCGAACCTGTCACCTTCACGCACGCGTCGCGTGCGCCGAGCTGGCGAAAGCGCACGGCCTCGGCCTCGGTCTGCACAGCGATGAGGTTCAACTCGGCCAGCATCGGGGCGGTCAACCGCTTAAAACGTGCGTACCCCCGTGCCGAGCGCTCGGACAATCGGGCATTGGCCAACGCCACGGGAATATCGCGACGTGCACACTGATGAATGTGGTTAGGCCACAGCTCGGTTTCCATCACCACCGCCAGTTTCGGCTGCAGCCGTTGCAGAAAACGCGAGGCCGCCCAGGGCAGATCGTAGGGTAAATAGCAGTGCTGCACCGTATCGCCGAACAGGGCCCTGATCCGCTCGGAGCCGGTCGGCGTCATGCAGGTCACGGTAATCGGCAATTGAGGATGGCGCGCGCTGAGCTCACGGATCATCGGCGCGGCGGCGATGCTTTCACCCACCGACACGGCATGGATCCAGATACCGCCAGGCTTGAACGCTGGCAAACCAATTGCGAGGCGCTCACCAATGCGCTTCGAATAGGCCGGAGCACGCCGGGAGCGCCATAACAGCCGTACGAGGATTAGCGGCAAGGCGAGATGGAAAAGCAGGGTATAGAGGGTACGATTCATGGCCGCGGAGCTTAGCAAAGGCATCTACGCAACGGCCACAGCGATGACGGCGAGAAACCGCAGCGGCAGTCGAGAACTTGTCCGCATTGCCGCAGCCGAATGAACCGTAGCGCATATAGCGCTCCCTTACCCGTCCGGAGACTCTATGACTGGCTACATCTATCTCGCCATCGCCATTACCGCCGAGGTGATCGCCACCACGTCCATGAAGGCGCTGGACGGCTTCAGCCGCCCGCTGCCGCTGTTTCTGGTGATCGCGGGCTACAGCCTTTCGTTCTGGATGCTTGCCCTGGTGGTCAAGACCATCCCGGTGGGAATTGCCTACGCCATCTGGGCCGGCCTCGGCATCGTCCTGGTGAGCGTCGCGGCCGCACTGATCTATCAGCAGAAGCTCGACCTGCCGGCCGTGCTCGGCATGGCCCTGATCGTCGCTGGTGTGGTGGTGATACAGCTGTTTTCCAGCAGCACGGGCCACTGAGGCCGCCGCCAGGCGACAGATCAAGCCGATTGGCGAGCGGTTATACTGCGCGCCTGATTTCTCAATGAGGCCCGCCCATGTCCGATTCCCTGAGCACCGACGTCCTGATCGTAGGAGGTGGCGTCGCCGGCCTTTGGCTGAACGCGCGCCTGCGTCAGCAAGGGTATTCGACCCTGCTGGTCGAAAGAGGCGTACTCGGCGGCGGGCAAAGCGTCAAATCGCAAGGGATCATCCATGGTGGTACCAAGTACGCATTGAGTGGTGCGCTGACGGGTGCGTCGGAAGCCATCGCCGACATGCCGCGCCGCTGGCGCGACGCCTTGGCCGGCGACGGCGAGCTGGATCTCTCCGGCGTCCAGCTGCTCTCCGATGCACACTATCTATGGTCTCCCGGCACGCTGACCGGCAATCTCACCAGTTTTTTCGCCAGCAAGGCGGTGCGCTCGCGCGTCGGTCAGGTCAAGGGTGACGAGCTGCCCCCAGCACTGCAGGACCCACGTTTCAAAGGCAAGGTCTATCGGCTCAGCGAGCTGGTGCTGGACGTACCCAGCCTCATTCAACGCTTGGCGGAGCTGGCTGGCCCCGGCCTGCTGAAGGCAGACCGGATCGAACCGCTCAGAGACAACGGCGAGCTGACCGGGCTGGTCATCGATGGCCGCGCCATCCGCGCGCAGCGCATCGTCCTGACCGCGGGCGCCGGCAACGCCGACTTGCTGAATGCCTTGGGTCTCGCCCAACCTTCGATGCAAAAACGCCCGCTGCATATGGTCATCGTCAAGGCGGCCACGCTCAAGCCGCTCTATGCCCACTGTCTCGGCGCCGGCTCCAAACCACGAATCACCGTAACCAGCCATCCGGCCGCCGACGGCGAATGGGTCTGGTACCTGGGCGGCGATCTGGCCGAAGCGGGCGGTGTCGCGCGCAACGACGCGGCTCAGATCGCAGCGGCGAAGAAAGAGCTGGCCGAACTGGTGCCCTGGATCGATCTCTCCTCAGCGCAATGGGCCACGCTGCGCATCGATCGCGCCGAGCCAGCCCAATCTGCACAAGCACGACCAGACAACGCCTTTCTCGCGGAACAGGGGCGGTTACTGGTCGGTTGGCCGACCAAGCTGGCGTTATCGCCAGATTTCGCCGACCGTGTTCAAACGGCACTGGCTCGCGACGGTATCCGCCCTCAGCAGCACTCTCCGTTACCCGAGTTGCCTCAGCCTTCGGTCACAGGACCCTTTTGGGAGGGGCTGCTGCCATGACTGCGACACTGCACGACCTGCATCGGACACTGGGCAGCACCGGCCTGACGGTCTCGCCATTGGGCCTCGGCACCGTCAAGCTGGGCCGCGATCAAGGTGTCAAATACCCCAGCGGCTTCAGCATCCCGAACGATGCGCAGGCGCGCCATTTGATCGAACTGGCCCGCGATCTGGGCATCAACCTGATCGACACCGCGCCGGCTTACGGGGTCAGTGAGCAGCGTCTGGGGCCCTTGCTGCAAGGCCAGCGCGATCATTGGGTCATCGTCAGCAAGGTGGGTGAAGAATTCATCGACGGCCAGTCGCATTTCGATTTCTCGCCCGCCCACACTCGCCTCTCCGTCGAACGCAGCCTCAAGCGGCTGCAGACCGACCGGATCGACCTGATGCTGGTGCATTCCGATGGGCGCGACGTCGAAATTCTGCGAGACAGCGGCGTTTACGAGACGCTTGCCGAGCTCAAGCGCGAGGGCAAGATTCTCGGCTATGGCCTCTCCGGCAAAACCATCGAAGGCGGCCTGCTGGCGCTCGAACAGGGCGACTGCGCCATGGTGACCTACAACCTCAACGAGCAGACCGAACGTCCGATACTCGACTACGCTGCATGCCACGCCAAGGGCATCCTGATAAAAAAGGCCTTGGCCAGCGGTCACGCCTGCTTGAAATCAGGCGAGGACCCGGTGCGAGCAAGCTTCGAGCTGCTGTTTGCGCATCCGGGTGTGGGCGCAGCAATCATCGGCACCATCACCCCACAACACTTGACAGATAACGTGCGTACCGCCGCAGCCGTTCTATCCCAACAACAATAAACACGGCCAAACGGCCGCCTACTGCCAGGAGGAGCCGAATGCCGCGCGTGCTGATCCGCAAGAACCCCACCGCATTCAAGACGCTACCGTTACTCGTAGAGGCCAGCCCGGAGCATCTCCGTTACCAGAGCCTCGGCCGGCCACTGAACTTCAGTGAGATGCTCGAACGGCGGCGATCGGTCCATATCGAGGATCCGGCGCGGTTCAGCCTCGAATTGGCTAACCTCGGCGTATCAGTACGCCTGACGCTCTGCTGGCAGGGCCAGGAGTACTGGGTGCTGGTGCGTCAGCAGCGGCTGGATCGCGGTGATGTGGTCCTGAAGCTGATTTCCGGCTATGTGCCGGCACATGAACTCAGCCTGCCATTGCTGACAGCCATTCAGGAGGTCGCCGAAGAATGCCTGCTGGAAACCCCGGAAGGCTGGCTTGCCGGTCGCTTCGGCGATATCTGGCTACCCGCGCCCTATCAGGGCAGCTTGCGCTATCGCGAAGCGGTGCATTTCAATCTAGCGTCGCTGTCCGGCTCGGCCCGACCGGTCCAGTGCGGCCAGATGACACTGATGGAACGCCCGAGGGCATACGTGCATCTGCCAACTGCATCGCTGCAGCTGGTCTACGACATGCGCCTGGAGCTGCCAAAGGAAACCCGGGAACTGAGCTTGTTCCACGTCGATGAGCGTCTCGAGGACGGCAAATTGGTTGCGCAGCTCGATCGCAGCCGCCCAGACCTGTATCTGATTCCGCTGCACCAGGGGCGACCGACCGCGGCGTTGCTGACCCTGCGCAAGGGCCAGCCGATACCGGCAAGCACGCGTGGGCTGTGGCTATCGGAAAGCTTTGCGCCGCAACATGAATGGATCGTGCGGGACGAGCGCATCCGCTGGCGTGACTGGATCGATACGACCACCTCCGCTGCGTGTCGATAACAGCCAACGCCGGCTGGCGAGCTCGGCGCTCGCCGATACGCTTCAGCGGCTGCGGATCTTCTCGACGATTGCGGTGGTCGAGCTGTTTTCCACCAGCCCCAGAACCTTCACGACACCACCGTAGGCGGTGACCAGATCGGCGCCCACAACCTGATCGACACCATAGTCGCCACCCTTGACCAGGATGTCCGGCTTCACCTGCGCCAGGAGATTTTCCGGCGTGTCTTCCGCAAAGCAAACGACCCAATCCACCGCGCCGAGACCGGCCAGGACAGCCATGCGGCGGTCGACCGAATTGATCGGGCGCCCGGGGCCCTTCAAACGACTCACCGAGCCATCGTCATTGACCGCGACGATCAGACGATCGCCCTGCGCACGGGCCTGCTCCAGATAGGTCACATGCCCCGCATGCAGAATATCGAAACAGCCATTGGTGAAGACGATCTTCTCGCCTTCGGCGCGGGCGTCGTCGATAACGGTGAGCAACTGCTCGAGCGTCATCACGCCACGCTCGGAACCTTCCTCACGCTGTACGGCACGACGCAATTCGGGAGCGCTGATACAGGCGGTACCCAGCTTGCCGACAACGATACCAGCGGCCAGATTGGCCAGCGCAACGGCCTGCGGCAATTCCTCTCCGGCTGCGATCGCCGCAGCCAGTGTGGATATAACGGTATCGCCAGCGCCGGTAACGTCAAATACCTCGCGCGCGCGCGCCGGCAGGTGAAGCGGAGAATGCTGCGGGCGCAGGAGTGTCATGCCATGCTCGCCACGCGTCACCAACAAGGCCCCCAGCTCCAGGTCATGCATCAACTCGGCACCCTTGGTCACCAATTCGGCTTCGTCCGCGCAATGCCCGACGATGGCCTCGAACTCACCGAGATTCGGTGTGATCACCGAAGCACCACGGTAGATTTCGAAATTCTTGCCCTTCGGATCGGCCAATACCGGAATGCTGCGCTGGCGCGCAGCCTGGATCAACGCCTGGTGGTTACGCAACGCACCCTTGCCATAATCGGAGAGGATCAACACCTTGACGCCATCCAGCAACGCGTCGACCTGTCTCAACAGAGCAGCCGGGTCGGTGTCGAAGGGCTCCTCGAAATCCATCCTCAACAGCTGCTGATGACGGCTCATGACCCGCAGTTTGATAATCGTTGGCTGATGCTCGATGGATTGAAAATGCGCCTTGACCCCGGCCGCCGCCAAGCTATCCGCCAGACTTTGCTGCGCCTCATCGACACCGGTAACGCCAACCAATTCCGCCGGCGCACCCAGCGCGGCGATGTTGAGCGCAACGTTCGCCGCACCACCCGGCCGATCCTCCACCTGATCGACCCTGACTACCGGCACCGGCGCTTCCGGCGATATCCGAGAAGTCCCGCCATGCCAGTAACGATCGAGCATGACGTCGCCAACCACCAGAACGGAGGCTTGGTCGAATCGGGGCATGGATAGCTTCATAAAGGGGCTCCGCAGTAAAAATCGCATATATGATCAGGCGTTGTCGGTAGCTGCGTGGTTATCCAGCCCCAACGCGTGCAACCTGGCGTAATAGCCATTCATCGCGAGCAGTTCCTGATGGGAGCCGCGCTCGACGATACGCCCTTGATCCATGACCAAAATCAGGTCCGCCTTTTCGATAGTCGAAAGCCGGTGCGCGATCACTAATGTGGTGCGTCCTTTCATAACTTGATCAAGCGCGGCCTGGATATGTCGCTCTGATTCGGTATCCAGAGCCGAGGTTGCTTCGTCCAGCACGAGTACCGGAGCATCCTTGAGCAATGCTCGAGCAATCGCCAGACGCTGACGTTGACCGCCGGACAGCAGCACACCGTTCTCGCCTACCTGAGTATCGAGCCCCTCAGGCAACTGGTCGATAAACTCTTTAGCGTAAGCCGCTTCGACAGCGCGCTCAATTGCCTCTCGAGGTGCGCCAGCAAGATCGCCATAGGCTATGTTGTTGGCCACACTGTCGTTGAAGAGGGTAACTTGCTGAGTAACCAGGGCGATGTGCTGGCGTAAATTGCGCAGTTTGTAGTCTTCGACATCTACATCGTCGAGCAGGATCTGCCCGGTCTCGTGATGGTAAAAACGCGGGATTAGATTAGCGAGCGTCGATTTACCGCTTCCTGAACGGCCGACCAACGCAACCATCTGACCTGGGCTGGCGCTAAAAGATATCTCGCTAAGCACCTGTTTCTGCGCACCAGGATAGCTAAAACTGAGATTACTCACTTCCAAACGGCCGCTCACCCGGTCACGCACGACCGCTCCCTCGTCGATTTCGGGAGCTTCGTCCAGTTGCTCGAAAATGCTCTCCGCCCCTGCTACACCCTTCTGGATCGTTGAGCTGACCTCCGATAGCTGTCGAATCGGCTTGGGCAGCAAGCCGGCTGCGGTGATATAGGCAACCATGTCTCCCGCTGTGGCGTCACCACGTAAGAACAGCACAAGAAAGAGCAACACTGCCATAGCAACGTAAATCACCAGCTGCAACATCGGTGTGTAAATCGCTCCAGTCTTCGTCATACGGAGCTGTTTTTCAGTATTGTCCCGGCTGGCAACGGCAAAGCGCGCCGATTCGTATGCTTCCCCACCGAAGCTGCGTACCACCCGGTAGCCCTGGATAGTCTCGGACGCGACATGAGTAACATCGCCCATCGCAACCTGGATCTTACTGCTCTGCTTGCGAAACTTCTTGCTAGCGCTACTGACCATCAGGGCAATGATCGGCAGGATTGCTAGCATCACAAGGGTCAGCTTCCAGTTCATCCACAACAAATAGGCAAACAGAAACACTACTGTCAGGCCTTCGCGAATAACTACCTTGATAGCATCCGTGGCAGCGCCAGTAACCATCGTCACGTTGAACGTGATACGCGATATGAGATGCCCGGAATTATGATTGTCGAAATAACGGTTAGGCAGCCTCAACAGGCTGGCAAACAGTGAAAGCCGTAGGTCATGTACCAATCCAAGCGAAACCTTGGCAAGGTAAAAGTTACCAAGAAACGAGCCAATCCCCTGCCAGATGGCAATGAGGACGATCAGCAAGGGCACGAGTTGCAAAAGCTGCAAATCCTGCAAATAAGCTACGTCGGGAAATAGCACAGCATCGGGATTGGATAGACCATCAACGAAATATTTGAGAATCCCGGCAAGCATCGGTTGCGAAGACGCGAATATCACGTACCCCAAAATACTCAGTGCAAAGTGCCCAACGTAAGGTTTCACGTACCCCAGCAGGCGTAGATAAATCTTCAGACTGGATGAAGGCTGAGCTGCTGTTTCGACGATTTTGCTCATTAGTAACGGAGTACCGGAGAGAAGACAGGAGATTCTATCACGCCCTGCAAGCTCGACGGCTTCAGGCCGGCCAGCCTCGCCAGCGCAACGTAGAACCCAACGTAAACCGCCGTTTGGGGTAAACTGCGCAATTTGAAAAATAGCTTGGTACCCCTGCGCATGACCCCCCTCACCTATGATGAGTTTATATCGTTGCGGGGTAACGCCGAAACAATCGAGTCTGACGGACACGGGGAAAAGGTGTTACTCCTGAATGACGGAAGCTATCTAAAGCTATTCCGGCGCAAACGCCTGCTATCGTCTGCCGCCCTCTATCCCTATGCCGAACGCTTCGCTGACAATGCGGTCGCTTTGAATGATCGCGGCATCGCCTGCCCCCGCATATTAGGCGTGTACCGGGTATCCTCTCTGCGTCGCGACATCGTGCACTATGCGCCGCTTGAAGGACGGACGCTGCGCCAAGTGCATGACGAAGCCGAGAAGCGAGCCCTGCGTATCCGCTTCGGCGCTTTCGTCGCCGAACTGCATAACCAAGGCGTTTTTTTTCGCTCGCTGCATCTTGGAAATGTAGTGATTGGTCCCAGCGGAAGGCTTGGATTGATTGACATTGCAGACATGAGCGCCGGAAAACGAGCTCTGGGCAAGCGGAAGAGGCTACGCAATTTCCGCCATATCTTGCGCTATCCCAACGACCGAATATGGCTAATCAGCGATGGCGATCGTAGTTTTTTCAACAGTTACGCAGAGACAGCAAAATACAAAATTTCTGTCAATGAATTGATTCAGCTGTCGCCCGAACCTAGCCCCCATGGATGACCGTTTTGCCGTCTGAAATCATTGCCAAAGAGAAGAGCCGAGGTACCGTTCCCTCGCGTTTAATAACTTACCATGTGCTGCCAGTCGGCTGGCTGGCGCTGCTAACAGGTCTTTTTTGGATCGGCGATCGCGCCTTATTTCATAAGCTCTATTACGCGCTATTAGCAGCCCCAGCCCTGGCGGTTATGGTGATGCAGCCACGCCTAGCCCTGCGTGTCATAGCGCATCCACTGGTTGCCGCTTTTTTACTGTTTGGTGCCTATATGAGTCTGACTCTACTTTGGTCCGACAGTAATACAGCCGCGTTCTCCCTGATAAAGCGCCCCATATATGTTTTGGTGATGCTGGTGAGCGCAGCCATGCTAGCGCTAAAGCGTCCACCGGCACTCGAACAAGTCCTGCAAGTTGCAGCAGTCACCGCAGCAATAGCCGCTGGTCTTTCCTACGGTTACTTCATCTATAGTGGACACGCACCACTGGGCGGTCAGCGCTTTAACGGTTATGGCGCGCTTTATAACCCACTGCTGAGCGCCCATGTTTATGGCTTTTTCGCCGCGTTTTGGTTGGCGTACTGGTTCTCAGCACACAAACCGCTGGCGCCGCTGCCATTAGCCTGCCTAGCGACACTAGGAGTAGTACTTATCGCGACGGGATCAAGAACGCCGCTACTCGCGCTTTCGGTTACAGCGATCTGGTTATGCTTGGCTCATCTGAACCGTCGCAGCTTGCTACTTTTGCTTGCGATCACTGGCCTGGGGTTAGCGTTGCTGCTCTTCTACCCCACAGCGCTAACGGCGAGAGGTTTTTCCTACCGCCCTGATATCTGGGCCGAGGCCTTGAAGCTCGCGATTCAGCGCCCCCTGTTCGGTTATGGCTACGATCACCAACTGCTGCTTGAGCTAAAAGGCACCGGACGCGTCTTCAACGACCCGCATAACATCGAACTTGCCGTGCTGCTGGCCGGAGGCCTCATAGGGCTGGCCCTATGGCTAGCGTTATATGGAATTGCTGCGGTATACAGCTGGCGTAATCGGCACAAACCCGCGGTGCTGGTGGCCTCCGCACTGCTGGTGTTCGGCTTGGTTGCCGGACTGACGGAAGGTCGGGACTTCCTGTCCCGACCCAAGGAACATTGGTTCCTCATCTGGATCCCGTTCGCCCTGCTAATCAATGCCTGGCTTAAGTCGGAACCTGCAAATGAATCCACTTAAGCAGTTGGAACGGCGGCTGCGCAAAGCACTGCAGCGCTGGCTGGGTCGCCCTGAGCTTCCGCGCTTCCTTCGGCCACAGGCGAGGTTTCGTGAGCATTATCCCGACTATGAGATCGGCATAGGGAGCTACGGTCTACCCAAGGTCCATGATTGGCGGGAAGGAAGTACTCTGCGCATCGGCAGCTATTGCTCTATTGCCGATAACGTTCAGATTTTTCTTGGAGGCCATCATCGTACGGATTGGGTAACAACCTATCCGTTCCCGGCATACCTACCGGAAGCGAGCCATATAGAAGAATATGGCGGTACGCGTGGCGACGTGGAGATCGGTAGCGATGTATGGTTATGTGCCAACTGCGTCATTCTTTCAGGCGTAAGAATTGGCCATGGAGCAGTTGTAGCAAACGGCGCGGTAGTTAGCCGCGACGTCGAGCCGTACGCCATAGTCGCGGGCAACCCCGCGGCGCTCGTTCGATGGCGCTTCGATGAACCTACCCGCGATGCGCTACTCCAGTCAGCCTGGTGGAATTGGCCCGAAGAAGAGATACGAACAGTGGTTTCGTTGTTATGTAGCGAAGATCTTGCTGCATTCCTGTCTTATGCACGCTCACGGGCTTTGGCAGGCAACAGCAAGCGGTAAAGCCCCTTGATGGTCTTTTTATTCCATGCGCGCAGCGGTAATTCACGAAGTAATTTGCGTGCGAGTGTTTTATCCTGACGCGCGCATTTGAGAAACATCGAATTGCGGTAATTGGCGCAAACTTGCTTATAGGCCGGATGGTCACTGAAGCGTGAAAAAGTCATAAGCACGTTTTCGACCATGAAAGGATAATTCTTGTAGGTATTACTTGCATGGACTCGATAAAGCGCCAGAGTCTCCCCCAGCACATCAATAAACCAACCTGCATGAGTTATCTTGAGTTCGATAACTAAGTCCTCGAGACGGATATGCGGGTCGAAACCACCCACCGCTTCCAGCGCCTCGCGACGAAACAATAACGTTGCGGCGGGCGAGCCGGGCTTGCGATTGAGAAATACATCTTCGAAATCCAACCGCCGCCAATGGGGCGGCTTGTCATTGCCAAGCGGTGCGCCATCCGGACCGATACTCGTCACCGAGCCGGCACAGATACCCACCTCTGGCTTGTCCCGCATGTATTCGACCTGCAGCGCGAGCCTGTTAGGCAGCATGATGTCGTCAGAGCCAAAGGGCGCCACGTATTCGCCCGAGCTGCGTGCGATAGCGGCGTTGAGCGTCCGGGACAACCCCTGGTTCGCCTGTACCCGGAAATCGAAGCCAAACTCGCGCTGCAATTGATTGATTACCGAAACACTCTCATCGCTGGAGCCATCATCCACAACGAGCAGCTCGACGTTCGGGTACGTCTGGGCCATCACGCTGCGAATCGATGCTTCAATATACGGTGCGTGATTATAGGAAGCGATGATGACGCTAACTTTCGGATAGGTGTTGCTGCTTACCAAAATTTCCACCAAGGTAACGAGGGCACGGTAGCAAACGGCGCGGATATCACCGCCGCGATTTTGCTGGCAAGTTTTTCATAGGCGTGGTTGGCAAGCACATGCTCATGTCCCCGCAGCGCGACGACGCGGGCCAATTCGGGGTATTTACGCGCCCAGGCAAGACGTTTGCGCAACGAATCGATATCGTCGTACAGCAGCACGTTGACGCCATCCTCCAAACCCAGCGCATTCTCTTCACCCCGCCCCTGGCGCTTAGCCAAGAGCAGGCAACCGCACGCCATGGCTTCGAAGTTCTTGGCCATGTACTCATTCAGCCCAACATCAGCGCTTATGAAAATGTGAATCCGATTGAGTGTTTGCACATATTCATCAGCCGAATGGGTGCGCATGATCTGCAGCGGCTCCACCGCTGCAAGCGCTTCTAACAACGCACGACGAGCAGCGTAGGCCGCGCTGCCAAGCCGGCCAATAAACCCCAGCTGGATATCACGCTCGCAGTCCTGCAACTGCATACGTGCGGAATCAAATCCTTTCGGAATGAAATGCGCATCGACTCCGGCGGCCCGCAAATGTTGCGTTACCATAAAGCCAGTACTGATTACTCGCACGCCAGGCAACTGCTTGTAGAAGCGCACGAAATGACCCTGCCACTTGGAGCCGGACATGAAGTCAAGATAGGCGTCTTCTTCATAGAGCGTCAGCGATGGGAGGCTGCGTAAGAACCGGCCCTGAGTACAAATGTGCTTGAACATGAGGTCCAAAATGATGCACTCATAGCCGCATACAACTTGCGTAGCGAAGTAACTTTTTAGCCCTCGCTGCTGGCTCTTATTGAGAAAGCGGACCTCAACGTCACCATACGCCCGCAACGACAACCACAGACTGCGATTGTCCAGAGCACGATCGGCACTTGTAAGCACGAGGACTCGCATGTCAAGTGCTCCCAAGCATACGAAGGTATTTGCGCGTATAGGACCAATTGAATATCACCGTCCAGTCATAGCGCAGCGCCTCTCGATAGTAATGCCGGGCCTCCGCCAACTCCCCAGCATTCTGGAAGGTACGAAACAGGGATAGGCAGCGCTGTGCTGCATAGGGCCGCTTGAGCCTCTGCAAAGAGGCCGGCATGCGCTTTTCCGAAAACACCTCGTCAACCAGTTTGAGCTGTGCTGCACGGGCATGGATCACGTTATGTCGCAAACTGGTGTCGTGCTTGTGAATTAAAGCCAACGGATGGTTCAGTACTGAACATGGGTAGCGTGCCAGAACCTGAGCAAACACTGGGATATCCTCACCGCTACGCAGCGTCTCGGGATAGTTTGCCAAAGCGAACACTTCACGGTGCATGGCGCAAGCGCCATTCGAAAGGGCAATTGTCTTGTCCAGAAGATAAGCATGAACTCGAGCGCAGGCACTCGTAGGCAGCGGGCGCAGCGGATGCCTACGTTGACCGCCGTCCGTCGACACAGAGCAATGCTCGCCAATTATCATTCGAGTTTCGGGGTGACTATCGATGTGTTCGGCCAGCAGCCGTAGCGCGTTCGGCGTTAA
Source organism: Pseudomonas sp. KSR10 (assembly GCF_022355455.1). Classification (NCBI taxonomy): domain Bacteria; kingdom Pseudomonadati; phylum Pseudomonadota; class Gammaproteobacteria; order Pseudomonadales; family Pseudomonadaceae; genus Pseudomonas; species Pseudomonas sp. KSR10. The sequence continues at coordinate 834,775 of NZ_JAKOEN010000019.1, forward strand.
CTCATCATCGGCATCGAGGAATAGCAAAAAACGCCCTCGCGTTTGCGCGATACCGAGATTGCGCACCGAGGCCGGACCGCCATTTTCTTTATGAATTACGCGCATACTCGCGCCGGCGTGATTCTGCAGATTGTCAAGAACGGCGCGGGTGTCGTCAGTTGAACCATCGTTGATGACCAACAATTCCACTGTCGCATCAATCTGCGGCAGCACAGAGCCCACCGCACGGGGCAAAGTGTGCGCATAGTTGTACGTCGGGATAATCACCGACAGCAACAGCTCATGCTGATCGCACGGTGCAGTCATCGGGGAACACGCTCATGCTTACGGACTAAGGTTCCGAACGCCCGCTCGACCCGACCGACTCCGAGGAAACGCTTCCAGCCGTGCTTGGATACTCCCACCGATAACAGTGGCCGGACCACGGCATTCATTCCCCAGCCCGGCCGCCAGCAGAATCCATCCCGCCGCTTGCGAAACAATGTCACCACTGGTGTGCCCAGCGCCGAGGCCAGGTGCCCCACGCCAGAATCGTTACCAATCACATATCCGGATTCGTACAGGTGAGCCGCCAGCTCACAGGCATTAGCGAAGCGGGGAATCGGAAACTCGCTTCCCAGACGAGGCGACCAAAGAGCAAGCTCCTTGGGGGACACAACGAACTGAGGCTCATAGCCTTGACGCTGTAATCGTCGCGCCAGCCGCAAGTACTTCTGGTGAGGCCAGTTCTTTTTCTCACTATAAGAGCTTGGATGCAGCATGACCCTGCGAGCGTAGCGCCGGGCGCGCAATGTTGCTGGCATGACGAAGCCTGGGTCAGCGCACGCGTCGTCCAGCCCCAACCGCACATTGCAAAAGGCAACTGCTTGGTCAACCATCGAGACCCTGTCATCGTCGAGCACGCGCAGCGGGCCTGCACAGGTCGCCAGACGCTTCATCAACCGAGCCTTCTTTGGCCCGATACGCTGCTCGATCCGGTCAGAGTGATCTTTGACGTAACAGGAATCCACCCTCAGCGTACCCACAAAAACGAAACGCTCCGCCAGCTGTGCCTGGTCGGAGTCGGCCCTAGTAACAATGCTGCCGCAATCGGACAGCACCAGATCATAGTCATCGCAAATTTCCAGGGTCCTGCCGATCTCAGGAAACGGCAACATCTCCAGCCCAGGCAGCCACTCGGCGAAGTGCGCCAGATGATTGCTTAGCATCGTCACTCGATAACCAGCACGGGCCAAGTTGCTGGCGATGACAAGATAAATCAAGCTATCACCCAGCCCCATCGAAGGCACCACCGCGATACGGCATTCGTTACGCTCAGACCTATCCGTCGCTCGCGTTCCGCGAGATGCGTATTGCACAGCCATGCTTATTCCCGGTCACTCTTGTTATTGTCAGGTTACTGCTTCACCACCAACACATCCTCCATGATCAGATACTGCAGATCCGATCCATAGAACATGTTCAGCGCATCGGTTGGAGAGCAAATCATCGGTTCTCCACGGCGGTTAAGCGATGTATTGAGCGATACACCGTTACCAGTGATCTTCTCCAACTCAAGCATCAGGTCATACCAGCGGGGGTTATGGCGCCGCTCCAGGACTTGGGCGCGCGAGGTGCCGTCCTCGTGCACCACCTCGCCGACGCGCTCCTTCCAGTCCTCGTTGACCTCGAAGGTGAAAGTCATGAAAGGACTCGGATGATCGACCTTGAGCATCTGCGGCGCGACGGTGTCGAGCATCGACGGGCAAAAGGGTCTCCAGCGTTCACGGAACTTGATCTGCTCGTTGATGCGGTTGGCGACACCGGGCACGCTTGGGCAACCAATGATCGAGCGCCCGCCCAATGCACGCGGGCCAAACTCCATGCGACCCTGAAACCAGGCAACCGGGTTGCCCTCGACCATGATCTTTGCGATACGCTGCGGCATGTCTTCGATCTGCGTCCAGGTCGGCTTGTTCGGATGGCGCGCGCATGCCGCAATGATGTCCTCATTTGAGTAGGACGGCCCAAGATAGACGTGCTCCATCTTCTCCACCGGCACGCCGCGCTGCACCGATACATAGGCCGCAGCACCAACGGCAGTACCAGCGTCACCAGAGGCTGGCTGAACGAAGAGCTCCTTGACCTCGTCGCGGGCGATGATCTTCTGGTTGAGCTTGACGTTCAACGCGCAGCCGCCGGCGAAAGCGATCTTGCCGGTCTCACGAATGATGTCACCCAAGTAATAGTCCATCATTTGCAGGGCGAGCTTTTCGAACAGCGCCTGCATCGCCGCCGCATAGTGAATGTAGGGATCGTCGGCAATATCGCCTTCGCGCTTCGGCCCTAGCCACTCGATCAGTTTGGGCGAGAAGTAATAACCCTTGCCCTTTTCCTTGTAGCGGCGAAAACCGATGACATTGGCGTAATCGGTATTGATGGTCAGCTCGCCGTTCTCAAACTTAGCCAGGCGGGAAAAATCATATTTGGTCGCGTCGCCGTATGGCGCCATGCCCATGACCTTGAATTCGCCGTCGAGCATCTCGAAACCGAGGAATTCGGTGATGGCACCATAAAGGCCTCCCAGCGAATCCGGATCGTAGAATTCTTTTATCTTGTGGATCCGGCCGTTCTCGCCATAGCCAAAGAACGTGGTTGCGTACTCACCCTTTCCATCGATGCCAAGAATCGCGGTTTTTTCCGTAAAGCCTGAACAGTGATAAGCGCTTGATGCATGGGCAAGATGATGCTCGACCGGCTCGATCTTGATTTTTTTCAGATCGAAGCCGAGCTGCTGCAGGCACCACTGGATACGCTTGTGGTAGCGCTTGTAGCGACGATTGCCGAAGAGAATGGCATCGAGTGCGCGATCGGGTGCGTACCAGTAGCGCTTGGCGTAATGCCAGCGGGCCTTCTCCAAGATGCTGATCGGCGCAAAAGGGATCGCCACCACGTCGACGTCGGACGGCTTGATCCCGGCCTGTTCCAGGCAGAACTTGGCCGACTCATAAGGCATGCGATTCTTGGCATGCTTGTCGCGCACGAATCGCTCCTCCTCCGCTGCAGCGATCAACTTGCCGTTGACGTACAGCGCCGCGGAAGGATCGTGACTGAGGGCGCCGGAAAGGCCGAGAATCGTCAATGCCACTGTAAAAAGCCTCTTGAAATCAGCTTGGAGCCTAAAGCCTGAAGCCTATAGCCCCGCGTTGTAATACACAGCCCGTGGGCATTCTTTTCAGCCTCGGCATTCTGCTTCAGGCCGTCTTCGGTAAACGTTGATCCAGCAGACGGCACAAAACGCTATCTGCCGGCCAGTTGCGCAATAAACGGTCACGATCCTTCGCGAAAGCCTGACGGAACTTAGCCACGCTACGATGCTGACGTAGCGCATCCAGATCGATCAAAGCCCAGCAGCCATCTCGCCAGAGCAGGTTGGTGCCTTTAAGGTCCCCATGGCTGATACGCTCGCGAATCAGGGCAGCGAAAAGTTGCTCCAATGCCAGCAGTTCGCGTTCGGGGGGCGTGGCGTCCACGTAAGGCTCGAAACGCGCGATTATATCCTGCCCACTTACATACTCGGTAATCAGATAACTGCGCCCGCGCAGCCCCCAGCGACGCGTTTCGATTACGGCTAGAGGCTGGGGTGTGGCGATGCCCAGCATATCCAGACGGTGTGCTTCGACCCAGCTGTGCCAAGCTCGGGACGGCCGCCAGCAGCGTTTCAGCCAATGGGCCAGGTTCTTGATGTTGTAGCGCTTGATAACAAGCGCTTCGCCCAGCACATCGACACGCGCAACCGTGGAGCTCCCCCCTTTTTTGAGCGCTACGCCTCCGGCGAGATAGTCATCCGGGGCGTCCAAGACCGTTTTCAACTGTGCCTCACGCTCCCGGCGCACGGCCACCAGGCCGCTACCATCACGACGCACGCTAAACGCCGTGCAATCACGACCGACCTTGTTCAAATAACTGGTGAGCCGCTTCCGCCGCGCCGCTTGCACCTTGTCGAGCAACGCCTCGAGTGGAAGCGCTTGCGTGCTGTTGACCAGCAGATAGCTAACCAGCAACTCTTCGATAAACGGCTCCAGTACGGCCGGCAACTGCGCAAAGAACAGCCCTAGATTTTCCAGGGCAAGATCTCTAGACAAAGGTTGGCCTGGCACCTCTCCGAGAACGCCACCACCATCGATCAGGTACAGCTGCTGATCTCGGCGCAACAGGTTGTCCAGATGCAAATCGCTTTGCCAGAGCCCTTTTGCGTGCAGGCGGGCGATCTCCGCCAGCGCACTGTCCAGCACCGACCGTTGCCCGTCACTCAACGGCACCTGATGAGCCACCTCGAGCCAGTCGTCATGCAGGCTGCGCGCGCCCTCGAGATACTCAAAAAGCAGCCAACCGCCTGCACGCTCGTCAAAACCTTGCTCCAGCAGCGCCGGCGTAGTCATTTGTTGCCCAGCAAGCAGTTGCGCGCCAATGAGCTCGCGCTCGAAATGCTGGCGCGCTCGATCCCCCACAAGCAGCTTGGCCAGTACAGAATGCCCCCGCCACTGCGCCCGCGCCACGTAGCGCTGACCTGGCAGGACCCGAAGCCATTGTTCGATACGCAACTGGCCGGCGCCCAGCGCGACACTTAGCGGTAGCGCTGGGTTTCGTCCGGCCAGACGCATTTCGTCGAGATTCATGCCTGCGCATCCTTGTGTTGACGGCGCGTCTGAACGCGGCTCAACCAGAGATCAACCGCATGGCTGTTACCTTCCTCTTCGCCCAAATAAGCCGCTAACAGGCAGCGCAATTCATCCTCGTTCCAGAAACCGACGCGGCGAATCAAGGCCTCGAGATCGCGTATTCGCCCCCTATCAGTGAATAATGTACGGGTCTTCTCCAAGTCGATCAGACACGCCTCGTAGCCACCGGAACTCTTCCGAAGGAAGATGTGTTTTGGATAGAAACTACCGTGCGTCTCACGTGCTTCGTGCAGCTGCCGGGCTAGGCGCCCACACGCAATAAGGGCCGCCCGCTGGAGCATCGTCCCGAGTCTGCCCCACTGAGCGAGTAGGTAGCTCAGGTCTTGCCAATCATCAAGCGCACGAGTTAACAGAACGGCACGGAAGGTGCCTTGAACACGACGTTGGGCGAAAAACGCTGCACTGAGAGTTGGCACCTGCTTGCGCTGATAGCGGCGGATATTGCGAAACTCCGCCGCAAAACTCGGCTCTCCGAGAGGGTGGCGCAAACTACGCGACAGATAGTTGCTCTGCCGCTTGAGGTAATATCCGACACCACCGATATCCAGTCGGGACACACTGCTCCACCCGTCGCGAGCGGTGTTGGGTGCATCAACGGCGTCGAGTTCCAAGGCCCACAGGGCATCGAAGCTATCCAGGCCTGCCCTACGCAGGGCACCGGCATCCTCCGGCGAAATGAACTCGATCATTCGCGCCCCTCGAAATAGGTCAGTATTTTTCTGATCAACGCTTTATCGCCGGGACCAATCCGCTGGTGCTGACGGTAGAGCAGGAAGAAACGCAGTCGCTGAGTACGCGACAACGTGTATCTCGCCACTTTGTCCAGACAAGCCAAGTCTTTGACGATCCGGTGATTGAGCAGCGGGCCCCACCAGAAATCCCCCGACGGGCAATCGATAAGAAACAATTCACCCGCCTCATTGACCAACAAGTTCCGCCATTTCAAATCGTTATGGGCGAAGTGATGATCATGCAAAGCGCGCGTTGCGCCAGCTACTTGTTCGCTGACGCGTTGAACCCACCGGCGGTCCGCTAACCTAGGATCGGCAGCGCACGCCATGGCAGCCATATCCGTGGTCCCAGGCACCTCCACTGTGATCAATGCGCCACGCTGAAAGAAGCCTGCCCGTCGCTGCATACCCCAGGCGATCAAGGGTGCAACGGCAATCCCCCAATCGCTGAAATATTGCAGATTCTGCCACTCAGCCTCGACTCTCGGGCGCCCAATGAAACGCCGTAAACCTTTACCGGCAGCCCAATAGCGCTTCACGTAAAAACGCTCGCCAGCAATGCTGACCCGGATGACCTCGGATAATGGATCCCTTGCGATCCGCTCGCCATCCAGAGCGAAAACGGCATCCAGATCACCAAACGCATGAGCGACGTCAGCACTTAGCTCGCCGACGGTTTGCCAATCGCTCATTCCTGGGCTCCAGGTGCGTATTTGCGCTGGAAGCGGTTTTGCAACTGTCCGGCCTTGCGCTCCAGACGCGACAGCAGTGCCACCTCATCACGCAAGATCTGGCGCAGCGGCACTTGGAAATAGCCCCTTAGAAATCTCAATTTGTCGCGATTGGTCAGGCCGATGCCCAACGCTGAGAAATACAAACCAGCCAGGTCCTTGTCGCGCCAACGACGCGGTGTCTCGCGGCGCACCTGGGCACGATGCAGGTCGATCAGCGACAGGCGAAAATCGCTGGCGATCACCGGTTTGTCGGTATGCAGCAGGAAATGGCAGAGGTAGCAGTCGCGATGATTGACACCCGCGCGGTGCATGGTTCCGGCCATACGCGCGACCTCGGCGATCAGTGCGCGCTTGAGTCGGGGCTCAGGTGGGGCTTGTAGCCAATCGGCGCTGTAGTCCTCGAGGCTGGTCGTCGGCGCCAGCTCTTCAGTCACGATAAACGAATGCTGAGCTGCAGGATTGCTGCCGCGCTCGCCATAGGCCACCGCCGTCATTGTCGGCACGCCGACCTCGTGCAGGCGCTGGATGGCGCGCCACTCCTGTCCGGCACCGAGCACCGGCAGCTTGGCGGTCGCGAGATTCTTGACGATCTCCGCCCAGCCAATACCGCGGTGGATCTTGACGAAGTAACCGCGTCCCTGGACCTCGGTACGCAAAGTGCGCCGGCCGTCGAGCTCACGATAGACCTGGCCCTGAAGCTGCTCGACCGCCTCGAACGGGTCAACGTCCGCCCAGAGCGTCTGGAAGGGCTCGGCAAGGATCAAAATCATGGTCGCTCCGCCAGAATCACATCGGCCGCCCGTACGGGCATGCTGTAAAGGTCGGCGCGGTCAGCATAAGCCAATGCGTTGTGTGCCCAGCGATTGCGCTGCGCGTCATCGGCGAGCATCTCGGCCAGCATGCGATTGAGCTGGTTTTGATCGAACGGGCTGGACACCACGCGACCGCAGTCGGCGTCCGCGATGTAGTGGGCGTAGCCGCAGACATCGGTAACCAGCACCGGCAATCCGGCGACCAGCGCTTCCAGCAGGACCGTTCCGGTGTTCTCGTTATAGGCCGGATGGATCAGCAGATCGGCCCCGAGCAGAAAACGCGGAATGTCGCTGCGCCCCTTGAGGAACTCGACCTGACTGGACACCCCCAGCGTCTTGGCCTGCATCTGGAAGGGTTTCGGATCGTCCTGCCCGATAACGAACAGGCGCACGCGCTTTTTCAACTCGCGTGGGAGCGACGCCAGCGCCTTGAGGCTGCGGTCGAGGCCTTTGGTCTTGAAGCCGGAGCCGATCTGCACCAGCAACAGCTCGTCGCCGCCCAGTGCGAATTCGTCGCGGAACGCCAGGCGAATTTCAGCAGCATTGCTCGGCGCACGCCGATCCTGCGCAATGCCTGGCGGGAGCAGGTGGAAGCGCTCGGTGGGTGTCGCGTAGTGTTTGACGAACAGCGGCTGCTGAACCTCGGAAATCATCAGTATTTCGGTCTTTGACCGCGGTTCGAACACCGCGCGCTCGTACTCGGCGAAATGCTTGTAACGGCCCCAGCGACGATAGATCGGATTGCGCAGGGTCTGCGCCTTGTCTTCGAAACAGGGATCGGCCGCATAGTAGACGTCGAGCCCAGGCATCTTGTTGAAGCCGACCACCCGATCCACCGGACGCTTTGCCAGATCCGCCTCGACCCAGGTGGTGAAGCGCTCGTTACGGGTGTGGTTGAAGATTGCCTTGACCGGCGCGATCAGCACCTCGAAGCCGTCAGGCACCTCACCTTCCCAGATCATCGCGTAGACTCGAATGGCATGGCCGCGACGCTGGCATTCCAGTGCGATGCGCATGAAGTCGCGTTGCAGTCCGCCGAACGGGAAATACTTGTACAAAATGAAGGCCAGCTGCATCAGGGTGTCTCCGATGACCGTAACAGGGCCTTGAGTTCGCTGGCGACACGCTCGGGTGGCAAGTCGTCGAAGCAAGGTTTGTGGCGATCGCCTTTACCGGCGTTCGGGCCCGTCGCGCACAGGTGCACCTGCGAGCGGCCATAGGCGCCAACACGGCCCGGCAAGGTAGGGCCGTAAAGCGAAATACTCGGAACATCCAGCGCAGCGGCCAGATGTCCAAGCCCGGTATCGACGGCGACGCAGGCACGCGCACCGGCGATTACCTTAGCGATTCCACCGAGATTCAATCTGGGCAATACCGATACGCTATCCAGTCCCTGCGCGATACGCTCAGCACGCGCCTTTTCGTCAGCGTTGCCCCACGGCAGGCGGATCGCCCAGCCGAAATCGCTCATACGCTCGGCCAATTCGCGCCAGTAAGGTTCCGGCCAATGTTTGCTCGGCCAAGTAGTGCCGTGCAGAAACAGGAGATAGGGCTGCTCGTTGGATGTCGCCAGCAGGCTGCGATCCAGCCCGTAATCGGCAGTCGCTTCGGGGACCGAATAACCGAGCGACTGCGCGAACAGCTGCCGCACACGCTCAAGGGCATGCTGATCACGTGGCACGACGTAGCGGCGATCGTAAAAACGCGACGCCAGCGGTTCCCGCGCCGAGTCCCGGTCCAGACCGGCGACCGAGGCTTGAACGTAACGGGTCAGCCAGGCGCTCTTGAGCAGACCTTGTGCATCGATGACCAAGTCATAGCGGGCCTCACGCAGACGCGTCTTGAAGCGGCGCCATTCACCAGAACGAAGCGTTTGCAGGGGATGCTTTCGCCAACGGCGGATCGCCACGGGAATGACCTGGGCCACTGCCGGATGCCAGGCCGGAATCTCGGCGAAGCCCTCCTCCACGACCCAGTCGAACTGAATGCCAGGTATCGCGCGCTGCGCGTCGGTCAACGCCGGAAGCGTATGCACGACATCACCCAACGAGGATGTCTTGATCAACAACACCCTCACTCAACGCACCTCGACCGGCTGTGGCACCAGGCGATCCAGTGCGTCAATCACCGAACGCGGCCCGAGTTCGCGCATGCAGTTGTTGTGACCGAAACGGCAGGTGCGCTCGAAGCATGGGCTGCAATCGAGGCCCAGGCGCACGACCTCGACCTGATCGGATAGCGGCGGAGTAAACGCTGGCGAGGTGGAACCATAGACCGACACCAGCGGGCGGCCGAGAGCGGCAGCCACGTGCATCAGCCCGGAATCGTTCGAGACCACCGCCTCGGCGCACGACAGCAGATCGATTGCTTCAGCCAGGCTGGTTTCGCCGGCAAGATTGCGCGCCTCTTCGCGCAAACCAGGGATCAATCGCTGGAGAATATCCTCGCCCACGGCATGGTCGTTCTTCGAGCCGAACAGCCAAACCTGCCAGCCCTCGCGGATTTTCGCTTCGGCCACCTCGGCGAAGTGCTCGGTCGGCCAGCGCTTGGATTCGCCGAATTCAGCGCCCGGACACAACGCCAGCACGGGCCGATCCATACTCAGGTCGAAACGCACCAGCGCAGCATCGCGACTTTCAGCGTCGATGCGCAGTGACGGCCGCGGATAGGGCTTGGGCAGCTCGGCACCAGGTTCGAAGGCCAGCGCCATGAAGCGCTCTATCATCAGCGGATAGCGCTGCTTATCCAGCTTGCGCATGTCATTGAGCAAGCCGAAGCGCATTTCGCCGCGCCAGCCGGTGCGTTTGGGAATCCCGGCGAAAAACGGCACCAGCGCCGATTTCAGCGAATTGGGCAGCAGGATCGCCTGCTGATACTGGCCTCGCAGGCTTTGCGCAATGTTGCGCCGGGTCGCCATGTCCAGCACGCCGTGCCCCACCGGGAAGCTCAGCGCCTGACGTACTTCTGGCATCCGTTCGAGGATCGGCCGGCTCCACTCGGGTGCGAGCACGTCGATTTGGCAATCCGGATGGCGCTGTTTCAGGCAGACGAACAGCGTCTGCGCCATCACCATGTCGCCGACCCAGCTGGGACCCACAATCAGAATATTCATAAGCTACAAGCCATAGGCTCGAAGCTGGAAGCGAGCGCCGGGGTTATTTCAATCCGGCTTTTTGGCTTCCAGCTTCAGGCTTTATTTGACCAGCGTCCGCCACTCGGCGTGCGCATCGGTCTTGCCAGACACCAGATCGAAATAGGCCTTCTGGATGCGCTCGGTGACCGGGCCGCGACGACCAATGCCGATATTGCGGCCGTCGACTTCGCGAATCGGCGTGACTTCGGCGGCAGTGCCGGTGAAGAAAGCTTCGTCGGCGATGTAGACCTCGTCACGGGTGATGCGCTTTTCCACCACCTTGATGCCCAGCTCGTCGGCCAGGGTCAATACGGTGCCGCGGGTGATGCCGTTGAGGCAGGCGGTCACTTCCGGGGTGTAGATCACACCATTCTTGATGATGAAGATGTTCTCGCCGGAGCCTTCGGCCACGTAGCCTTCCGGATCCAGCATCAGCGCCTCGTCGGCGCCGCCTGAAATGGCTTCCTGCAGGGCCAGCATCGAATTGATGTAGGCACCGTTGGATTTGGCGCGGGTCATGCTGATGTTGACGTGGTGACGGGTAAAGGAGCTGGTGCGCACCTTGATGCCCATCTCCAGCGCCTCGTCACCCATGTAGGCACCCCAATGCCAGGCAGCGACGATCACATGAACTTTCAGGCCGCTGGCGCGCAGGCCCATGCCTTCGGATCCGTAGAAGACCATCGGGCGGATGTAGGCGCTTTCCAGATTATTCTCACGCACGGCGGCGCGGGTCGCTTCGTTGATTTCTTCCTTCGAATACGGCATCCGCATGTTCATGATGTGCGCCGAATCGAACAGACGATCGGTGTGCGCCTGAAGGCGGAAGATCGCGGTGCCAGCCGGTGTGTCGTAGGCGCGCACGCCCTCGAAAACGCCCATGCCGTAATGCAGGGTATGAGTCAGTACATGGGTGGTCGCGTCGCGCCACTGCACCAGCTCACCGTCATACCAGATCACGCCATCACGATCGGCCATCGACATTGTTGCCACCTCGGAATTCGATAAATGCTGTGTTTGCAGACGAGATCAGCTGAGCCCCAGCTCACGCCAGATGCGCATTATTGCGCGACGCTCGTCATGAAATTGGTCCCCACTCACGACCCCGGGCAGTTTTTGCAGTGATTGCCGGTGAGCAGCCGCGCGGTATGCCTTGTAGGCATCCTGCAGCAGTCTGACCTCATCGCCGGTCATCAACCCGGCCTGCTCCAACCCATCGAGAATGCGGATGTTATCGGTATAGCGCAGCAGTTGCGGATGCTGGTGCGACCACGCCAAAGCCGCGTATTGCACCATAAATTCGATATCCACGATACCACCGGCATCCTGCTTGAGATTGAACTCGCCCTCCGCCTCGAACGCTTTTTCGGCTAGGCCCGCCTGTGTCGCACGGGTGCCGAGGTTGTCGCGCATCTTGGCGCGCATCTCGCTGACCTCGCGGCGCAACTGCTCGAGATCGCGTGGTCGTCCGAGCACCGCCGCGCGAACCTTCTCGAAGTCCGCCGTAAGCTGAGGGCAGCCGACCAGCACGCGAGCCCGGACCAGTGCCTGATGTTCCCAGGTCCAGGCTTCCTGGCCCTGGTAGCGGTCGAAAGCGCTCAGCGAACTGACCAGCAGCCCGGAAGCCCCGGACGGCCGCAGCCGCATGTCGACTTCGTAGAGCTGACCAGAGGTAGTCTGAGTGGTCAGCAGGTGAATGATGCGCTGTCCCAGGCGGGTGAAGAACTGGGCGCCGTCGATGGGCTTGACGCCATCGGTTTCGGCGTTGGGATCGCCGTCATGGATGAACACCAGATCCAGGTCGGAGCCGTGGCCGAGTTCGATGCCGCCGACCTTACCGTAGCCGACAATCACGAACGCCGGATCGCACAAAGAGCCGTCCGCGCGCCGCGGCTGGCCGTGACGGGCCACGGTGTGCCGCCAGGCCAGTGCGAGCACCTGCTCGAGAATCGCCTCGGCGAGCCAGGTCAGGTAGTCGCTGACCTTCATCAAGGGCAACGTACCGGCGATCTCCGATGCTGCCACGCGCAGCCGATGCGCCAGCTTGAAATGCCGCAGCGCCTCCATCTGCTGCTCAAGATCGTCTTCGGGAATTCTCGCCAGCCGCTCACGTAGCTCAGCCGTCAGTTCCGGGGCCTGTGGCGGACTGAACAACCGCCCGGCATTGAGCAATTCGTCGAGCAGCAATGGAAAACGAGCGATCTGTTCGGCGATCCAGGGGCTGCCGGCACAGAGCTCCAGCAATCGCTGCAGCGCACCGGGATTTTCCGTCAGCAAGACCAGATAGGCTGAGCGCCGCGCCACGGCTTCGACCAGCGGCAGCACTCGCTCGAGCACCAGATCCGGATCATCTTGCTCGACCGCCTGCGCCAGCAAGCGAGGAATGAAGGCATCGAGCCGCTCCCGCCCGAGGCGCTGCATGGTTCGTACCTGACTACCGCCGCGCAGCGCGGCAAGACGCAGACAGGCGGCCTGGCCATCATGAAACCCCGCCTCCGCCAGCTGACGGCAGGCGAACTCTTCGTCCCAATCCTGCTCCCACAAGGGCAGCCATTCGCCACCGACGAGCGCCTCGCCCTCAGCATTTTCATCTTCGTCGGGATCAGCGATCACCTGATGGAAATGCCAGTCGATCCGACCGCGCCAATGCAACAGGCGCTCATGGAAGGCTTCCCAGGTTTCGAATCCCAGCATGAACGCGACGCGCTCACGGTCGATCTCGCTGTCCGGCAACATTTGCGTCTGGCGGTCATCGATGGCCTGCAGCGCATGCTCGGTGTAGCGCAGGAATTCATAGCCCTCGCGCAGCTCGTCGACGGCGGCCGACGGCAGGTAGCCCTGCCCGGCCAACGTTGCCAGCACCTTGAGCAACGGCCGCTGCTGCAAGCTCAGGTCGCGCCCGCCGTGAATCAGTTGATACGCCTGCGCGATGAATTCCACCTCGCGGATACCGCCGGAACCCAACTTGATGTTCGCAGCCATGCCTTTGCGTCGGACTTCCTGCTGGATCAGCTGCTTCATGCTGCGTAGCGCGTCAATGGCGGAGAAGTCGAGGTAACGCCGATAGACGAACGGCCGCAGCATATCGAGCAGCTCTTTGCCGGCCCCTTGATCACCGGCGACTACCCGCGCCTTGATCATCGCGTAGCGCTCCCAGTCGCGGCCCTGGTCCTGATAGTACTGCTCCAGCGCATTGAAGCTCAGCACCAGCGAGCCCGAGGAGCCGTAAGGCCGTAAACGCATGTCCACGCGAAAGACGAAGCCGTCCAGAGTCGGCGCATCCAGCGCCTTGATCAGTCGCTGGCCGAGACGGATGAAGAACTCCTGATTATCCAGTGACCGTTTGGCACCGACTGTTTCGCCCCCTTCGGGATAGCCAAAGATCAGATCAATATCGGAGGACAGATTGAGCTCGCGCGCACCCAGCTTGCCCATGCCGAGGATGACCATCTGCTGCGCGTCACCGCTGCGCCGTCCGGTCGGCACCCCGAACTGCTCGCAGTGGCGCGTATAAAGCCATTGGTAGGCGAGATCGATACAGGCGTCGGCCATGTCGGACAAATCGCCGCACGTCTCGGCCAGATCCGCTTGACGCGTAAGATCGCGCCAGATGATCCGCACCTGCTGCAGATTGCGAAACCGCCGCAGTTCGTGCCCCAGACTGTCTTCGTCGGCGCACTCGCGGAGTATCTCGGCAAGTGTCGTGCGCATTTCCGCGCCTTGCAGTGATCGCTCCAACAGCCCGGCCTCGGCCAGCTGCAGCAGCATGCCGGGATCTCGGCTAACCTGTTCGCTGACGAAGTCACTGGCCGCACAGACCCGGCCAAATGCCTCGCGACGCGCTGACGGCCAAGCGGCGAATTGCTGCTTCGCCTGCGCCGATGAGTCGTGAACCGCACTGAGGAACGTCTCCTCGGCACGGGTGACCAAAGATTGGAGCGACGTTGGCAATGCAACCAGTACTGGCAGGCTCATAAAAAGTTCCTTAATGCCTTGATTGGCTGCTGGAGAAGCGGAGGCGCCCGTACTAGAGCAGTTTCCGCCGGCGCCAGCGAGTCAGGCCGAACCGCTGAGATGTAGTTTTACTACGAAAGAATGTTGCAGGGGGCTGAATCAACCGTTGTTTTGTAGTAAAACTACAGAGCCCGGCCCTACCCCCGGCCAAACATCCAAGAACATATACGCACCGGCCCACAAAGCCGGCCGCGAAGCAGGCAACCGATTCTGGAAGCCTTTCCGCCCTGGAGCAAGCCATGCAAGATCTCGATCCCGTCGAAACCCAGGAATGGCTGGACGCCCTCGAGTCAGTACTCGACCGCGAAGGTGAAGACCGCGCCCACTATCTGATGACCCGGATGGGGGAACTGGCCACCCGCAGCGGCACGCCACTTCCTTATGGCATCACCACGCCGTACCGCAACACTATCCCCGTCACCCGCGAAGCCAAGATGCCCGGCGACCTGTTCATGGAGCGCCGCATTCGCTCCTTGGTCCGCTGGAACGCACTGGCAATGGTGATGCGTGCGAACCTGAAGGACCCGGACTTGGGTGGACACATTTCCACCTTCGCCTCCAGCGCGACGCTGTACGACATCGGCTTCAACTACTTCTTCCAGGCTCCTACCGAGGAGCACGGCGGCGATCTGATCTACTACCAGGGCCACGCTTCCCCCGGTATCTATGCCCGCGCTTATCTCGAAGGCCGCCTGAGCGAAGACCAGATGCTCAACTTCCGTCAGGAAGTCGATGGCAAAGGCCTGTCGAGCTACCCGCACCCGCATCTGATGCCCGACTTCTGGCAGTTCCCGACCGTTTCCATGGGTCTGGGGCCGATCACTGCGATCTACCAGGCACGCTTCATGAAGTACCTGGAAAACCGCGGCTTCATTCCCAAAGGCAAGCAGCGCGTCTGGTGCTTCATCGGTGACGGAGAGTGCGACGAGCCGGAAACGCTTGGCGCCATCTCCCTGGCCGGCCGCGAAAACCTCGACAACCTGGTATTCGTCATCAACTGCAACCTGCAGCGCCTGGACGGCCCGGTTCGCGGCAACAGCAAGATCATCCAGGAACTGGAAGGCGTGTTCAAAGGCGCCAACTGGAACGTCAACAAGGTCGTCTGGGGCCGCTTGTGGGATCCGCTGTTCGCCGCCGACGAAGATGGTCGCATGCAGCGCCGCATGGACCAGGCAATCGATGGCGAATATCAGAACTACAAGGCCAAAGACGGCGCTTACGTGCGCAAGCATTTCTTCGGCGCCGACCCGGAACTGCTCAAGCGCGTCGAGAGCATGTCCGACGAGGAAGTCTGGAAGCTCAACCGTGGCGGTCACGACCCCTATAAGGTCTATGCGGCCTACCATCAGGCGGTCAACCACAAGGGCCAGCCGACAGTCATCTTGGCCAAGACCATCAAGGGCTACGGCACCGGTGCCGGTGAGGCGAAGAACATCGCCCACAACACCAAGAAAGTCGATATCGACAGTCTGAAGAAATTCCGCGATCGCTTTGATATCCCGGTCAACGATTCGCAGCTCGAAGAACTGCCGTTCTACCGTCCAGCCGAAGACAGCGCGGAAATGAAGTACCTGCGCAAGTGCCGCGAAAAGCTCGGTGGCTCGCTACCGCAGCGCCGGCCGAAGAGCTTCAGCATCCCGACACCGCCGCTGGAAACCCTCAAAGCCGTCCTCGACGGTTCCGGCGAGCGTGAAATTTCCACCACCATGGCTTTCGGCCGGATCCTGTCGCAACTGGTCAAGGACAAGGACCTCGGCAAACGCATCGTGCCGATCCTCGCGGACGAGGCGCGCACCTTCGGCATGGAGGGGATGTTCCGTCAGCTGGGCATTTACTCGCCGGTAGGGCAGCTGTACGAGCCAGTCGACCGCGATCAGGTGATGTACTACCGCGAAGAGAAGGACGGGCAGATCCTGCAGGAAGGTCTCAACGAGGCCGGCGCGTTCTCATCCTTCATGGCCGCCGGTACCGCCTACAGCAACTACAACCAGCCGATGCTGCCGGTCTACATCTTCTATTCGATGTTCGGCTTCCAGCGTATCGGCGACCTGGCCTGGGCGGCGGGCGATGCACAGACTCGCGGCTTCCTGCTGGGCGGCACGTCCGGGCGCACCACGCTCAACGGCGAAGGCCTGCAGCACGAGGACGGCCACAGCCACATCCTCGCCAGCACCATCCCCAACTGCCGCAGCTACGACCCCACCTACGGCTACGAGCTGGCGGTGATCATGCATCACGGCATGCACGAGATGATGGAGCTGCAGAAGAGCGTCTATTACTACATCACCGTGATGAACGAGAACTACCAGCAGCCGGCCATGCCGCAGGGTGTCGAGGATGGCATCATCAAGGGCATGTACCTGCTCGAAGAAGCCAAGGGCGACTTCAAGCACCGTGTGCAGCTGTTGGGCTCGGGCACCATCCTGCGTGAAGTACGCGCTGCTGTGGACATCCTCGCTAAGATGGGCGTCGGCGCCGATGTCTGGAGCGTCACCAGCTTCAACGAACTGCGCCGCGACGGCCTGGCCGTGGATCGCTGGAACCGTCTGCACCCAACCGAAGAGCCGCGCAAGACCTACGTCCAGCAGTGCTTGGAAGGCCGCGAAGGCCCGGTTGTGGCCTCGACCGACTACATGAAGCTGTTCGCCGACCAGATCCGTCAGTGGGTACCTTCTCGCGAGTACCAGGTGCTGGGCACCGACGGCTTCGGCCGCAGCGACTCGCGCGCCAAGTTGCGTGACTTCTTCGAAGTCGACCGTCGCTGGGTCGCCGTCGCCGCACTGCAGGCACTCGCCGATCGCGGGGCCATCGAACGCAAGGTCGTGGCCGAAGCCATCACCGAGTTCGGTATTGACCCCGAGAAGCGCAATCCGCTGGATTGCTGATGCTGCGTGCGCACAGGAGAACCTATTGTGAGTGAAACCATACGCGTACCCGACATCGGCAGCGGTGAGGGTGAAGTTATCGAGTTGTTCGTCAAGGTCGGCGACCGTATCGAAGCCGACCAGAGCATCCTGACGCTCGAATCCGACAAGGCCAGCATGGAGATCCCCGCGCCCAAGGCCGGCGTGGTGAAGAGTCTGAAGGTCAAGCTGGGCGACCGCCTGAAGGAAGGCGACGAGTTGCTGGAGCTGGAAAGCGAAGAGGGTCAGAGCAGCGAAGCACCGGCGCAAGCCGCTGCCGAGCCGGCTGGCGCAGCAGCCGGCGGCCCGGCCGATGAAGCCGAAGCGGCTACCCCTCCCGGCGATGACAATCCATCAGCTTCCGCCAACGAGGGTGAATCGCAGGAGATCAAGGTCCCGGATATCGGTTCCTCGGGCAAAGCCAGTGTGATCGAGATTTCGGTCAACGTCGGCGACACCATCGACGCCGAGCAGCCGCTGATCACTCTCGAATCAGACAAAGCCAGCATGGAGATTCCGTCTCCCGCGGCCGGCGTGGTCGAGAGCATTTCCGTAAAGATCGGCGATGAGGTCGGCACCGGTGATCTGATCCTGATCCTCAAGAGTGCAGCTGCAAGCAAGCCGGCGACAGCGAGCAGCGCACCGGCAGCTCAGGCGCAAAGCCAGCAGCAGAAGCCAGCCGAACAAGCAGCCGAAGAACCTGCGGGCGAGTCCGTGGAAGAGGTTCGCATTCCGGACATCGGCTCCAGCGGCAGCGCCAATGTCATTGAAGTCATGGTCAAGGCCGGCGACAGCGTCGAGGCGGACCAGTCGCTGATCACACTCGAATCCGACAAGGCCAGCATGGAAATTCCGGCGCCCAAGGCGGGCGTGGTGGAGTCTGTGTCGATCAAGGTCGGTGACGAAGCCAAGACAGGCGACCTGATCCTGACACTCAAGGTGGCAGGCGCAGCCCCTGCGAAGAAATCCGAAGCCAAGCCGCAGGAGGCTGCACCACAGCAGCAGGCGGTCGCGCCGAACAAGCAGGGCGTACCGGAAGCCAAGGCTGCCGCGACGCCAGCGCCGACGGTAAGCGGCCCAAGCAAAGCCGGCGCCAAGGTTCACGCCGGCCCCGCGGTTCGCATGACCGCACGTGAATTCGGTGTCGAGCTGGCCGATGTCCAGGGCACCGGTCCGAAGGGGCGGATTCTCAAGGAAGACGTTCAGGCCTACGTCAAGACCATGATGAACAAGGCCAAGCAGGCCCCAGCAGCAGGCGCCGCGGGTGGTTCGGGTATCCCGCCGATTCCTGAGGTCGACTTCAGCAAGTTTGGCGAAATCGAAGAAGTACCGATGACCCGCCTGATGCAGGTGGGTGCCGCCAACCTGCATCGCAGCTGGCTGAACGTACCGCACGTGACCCAATTCGAGTCCTCGGACATCACCGAGCTGGAAGCCTTCCGCGTTGCGCAGAAATCGGTCGCGGAGAAGGCCGGCGTCAAGCTGACGGTGCTGCCGCTTCTGCTCAAGGCCTGTGCTCACCTGCTCAAGGAACTTCCAGAATTCAATGCCTCGCTCGCACCTAGCGGCAAGGCAGTGATTCGCAAGAAGTACGTGCACATCGGCTTTGCGGTGGATACACCGGACGGCCTGCTGGTACCGGTCATCAAGAACGTCGACCAGAAGAGTCTGCTGCAGCTGGCAGGCGAGGCGGCGGAGCTGGCCGAGAAGGCCCGCACCAAGAAGCTGTCCCCGGATGCCATGCAGGGCGCCTGTTTCACCATCTCCAGCCTCGGCCACATTGGCGGTACCGGCTTCACGCCGATCGTCAATGCACCGGAAGTGGCGATTCTGGGCGTTTCAAAGGCAACCATGCAGCCAGTGTGGGACGGTAAGGCCTTCCAGCCCCGCCTGATGCTGCCGTTATCGCTGTCCTATGACCACCGCGTCATCAACGGCGCCGCGGCGGCGCGCTTCACCAAGCGCCTGTCCGAGCTGTTGGCGGATATCCGCACGATGCTGCTGTGATCGCCTGGTACTGAACAGCCCTGCCCGACGGGGCTGTTCATATCAACGCCTCAAGCCTCAAGCCTCAAGCCTCAAAACTTGAGGCTTCTTGCTTCTGGAGAGCGGCCTAGCCTTTCTGCAAATTGCGAAACAGAAAGGACAGTGCCTTGGCTAGCTCCTCGGCTCCTTTGGAATCGCGCAGTATGGTCAACCAGGGCTCGCCACCGTTTGGGCTGGTAAACGAACAAACGATGCCTTGTGGTGGACATTGATACTGCAAATAGGGATCCATTCCGAAAACCGAAAGGCTGCGATTACGCACGGCGACATTGCCAGACGCATCGCGCCGCTCTTCGCGGATACGCAGTTCGCCGGGAGCCCCCAGGCTCAAACGGTAACTCAGGTCCTGCGGATGGGCTTGTCCGACTTGGTACGCCGCTTTTAACGTGTGGGTCTCCAGCAAGGCATTACTGTGCGCGAGCAGGGCTTTCCGCTCATCCGAAGTAAGATAGAGCGCCTTCAGCTCCGCCAGATATTTTGTCGCCTCCTCGGAGCCGAAAGTGCCCGTTTCAGCGGCCTGCAGCGGTACGCTGGCACCCAGAAAAAACGAGATCAACAGTAACTTCGAAAGCAGGCTTGTCAGTCCCTGTCGCATGATGCACCCTTGCTGTAGCTTAATATTATTTAGCCATCGTTTCGCCCAGGAAGCGCCGTGATCTGCGGCTTGCGAGGCGACTCCCGCAGCATACTGGAAGCAAACCGCTCGATGAAAATACATACCGATGCCGCCAGCCGTTTGGCGACCGAGGTTGTGACGCAGTTGCCAGTGCCTTCCAGGCTCGGGATGCTGCGTTTCGAGCGTTTGAACGAATCCAGCTGGGCATTGCTTTACTTGGATCCCGCTTGCGAGCGCCACTTTGGTCTGCCGGCCCACGAGCTGTGCTCATTGATAGATTCGCCCTACGCCAGCCTGATGGAGCCGGCAGTGCGGCTAAGAACGCACGATATCGTCCAGGCTCAACTGGCCACCCAGGGTCATTATTCCATCCGCTATTGCCTGCATTCGGCTAACGGCGTGCTGGATCTCCTGGAGATCGGCGAACTCTGCCAGCAGTATGGCCGCGAGCTGCTCCGGGGCTATCTGGTCGTAGAGCCACGTTCGGCTGACGTGCTGCCTGCTCTGGAATTACCCGCGACGACACTCAATCAGTCAGCAGACGTTTATTCGCAAACCGCTGACGTACATCTCGAGCACCTGATTCGTTCACGGGCCCAGCAGAGCCTGATCGTGCGTCTGGCCCGGCATCGCTATAGCTCAGCCGATCCACAGCTGGAAGCCGCGCGATTGGTCACCCAGGCCGCTTGCGAAGCCTATGGCATCGCGCGAGCGGCGATCTGGCACCTGAACGGCAATCAGCTCGAAGCCATTGCCGCATACCGGCGTGACAACGACAGCCAGGAATACCCGTCGGCGCTGGATATGTCCGCCTGCCCTCGTTACATGGAAGCGCTGCATGGCGGCCGCGCCATCGACGTACCCAACGTCCTGGAAGATCCCCGCACCCAGGAATTGATCGAAGGCTTCTTCAAGCCGCGGGGCATCACCTCCATTCTGGACGCAACCATACGGGTGGGAGGGGAAGTCATCGGTGTGCTCTGCCTGGAGCATTCCGGTAGCGCACGCGTCTGGCATGCCGATGAAGTGGCGTTCGCTGGGGAATTGGCGGATCAGTACGCGCAGGTGCTGGCCAACCAGCAGCGACTCAGCGCCACACATACCCTGCACCTGTTCCAGCGAGCAGTGGAGCAAAGCGCAAGCGCCTTTATTCTGGTCGATAAGAACGGCGTCGTCGATTACGTCAACCCGAGCTTTACCGCCATCACGCAATTTTCCGCCGACGAGGTCCGCGGACGCCGTCTCACGGAGCTGACCTCGCTGGAAAACCTCAGCGAGCTGCTTTTCGACACTTCATCCAGTTTGGCGAAAAACAATAGCTGGCAAGGTGAGTTTCGCAGCCGGCGCAAGAATCTCGAACCGTACTGGGGGCAGCTGTCGATCTCCAAGGTGTACGGTGAGAATGGCGAACTGACACATTACATCGGCATTTATGAAGACATCACTCAAAGCAAGCTGGCGCAACAACATATCGAGCGCCTGGCCTACACCGACAATCTGACCAGCCTCGGCAACCGCCCATTCTTCATCCGCAGCATCGAAGAGCGCTTCGCCAACGACAAGCAGCCCCAGCTGTGTCTGCTACTGGTAGACATCGACAACTTCAAGCGGATCAACGACAGCCTGGGCCACCAGACCGGCGACAAGCTGCTGACAAGCCTCGCCCGGCGTCTGCGCAACAGCCTGAACCGGGACAGCGTCCTGGCACGCTTCGCCAGCAACGAGTTCGCCCTTCTACTCGACGACATGGATCTGGAAGAAGGCCAGCATCTGGCGAATCAGGTGCTGCGCATCCTCGACAAGCCATTGTTCGTCGACAAGCAGCTGATCAGCGTCAGCGGTTCCCTGGGTCTTGCCTGCTCACCACTGCATGGTCGCGACCCGGAAACGCTGATGAAACATGCAGGCCAGGCCCTGCACAAGGCCAAGGCCAACGGAAAGAATCAGGTGCAGGTGTTCACCGAAGCCCTGCACGCCGAAGCCAACTACAAGCTGTTCGTGGAAAACAACCTGCGCCGCGCACTGGTGCAGAACGAACTCGAAGTCTTCTACCAACCCAAGCTCTGCTTGCGTAGCGGTCGATTGCAGGGGCTGGAGGCATTGCTGCGCTGGAACCACCCGGAAAAAGGCATGATCCGGCCCGATCAGTTCATCAGTGTGGCCGAGGAAACCGGTTTGATCATTCCCATCGGCAAATGGGTTGCCCGTGAAGCGTGCCGGATGGGCCTACAGCTTGCTGCGCTGGGTATCGGCTCGCCACAGATCGCGATCAACCTTTCACCGAAGCAGTTTTCCGACCCCGAGCTGGTCGGTTCGATCGCTACCATTCTGTCCGAAGAGAGGTTGCGCCCAGGCAGCCTGGAACTGGAGCTGACCGAGAGCCTGCTGCTCGAAGCCACCGAGGAGACGCGTCAGCAGCTGATCGGCCTGAAGGCGCTCGGGGTGACATTGGCGATGGACGACTTCGGGACCGGCTATTCGTCATTGAGTTACCTGAAGAAATTCCCCATCGACGTGATCAAGATAGATCGAAGCTTCATCAAGGACATTCCGGACAGCCAGGACGACATCGAAATCACCTCCGCCGTGATAGCCATGGCCCGCAACCTTCACCTGAAAGTAGTCGCGGAAGGCATCGAAACGCCCGAGCAGCTGGCATTTCTACGCCATCAGCGCTGCGATATCGGCCAAGGCTATCTGTTCGACAAGCCCATCCCTGGCAACCAACTACTCGTTTCACTGCGCCGTTATCCGCACTGGCTCTAAACCTTTCGTCCGCGTAGCGCCTTAGTCACCACGCGTTGGTTTTGCGCGCTTGGTAGCCTAGGCTACCAGCAGCCCTTCTATTCAGGCTTGAGGACCACCATGACCCTGCGTTCGCAAATTCTCGTTCACAAACAGGCGCTACCCGACGCGGAACAAGCCCTCCCCGGACGCGCCACGGCAGTCCCTGTTCCCGAGGCCCATTTCGTCAATGGCAACCCGCTACAACCGCCCTTTCCCGCTCACCTGCAGCAAGCGATATTCGCCATGGGCTGTTTCTGGGGTGCCGAACGGCGGTTCTGGGAGCAGCCCGGCGTATGGAGTACGGCTGTTGGCTACGCCGGTGGTCACACGCCAAATCCGACTTACGAGGAAGTCTGCTCCGGTCTCACCGGACACACCGAAGCCGTATTGGTTGTATTCGATCCGCAGCAGATCACTTACCGGGAGCTGCTCAGGCTGTTCTGGGAGGCGCACAACCCGACTCAAGGCATGCGCCAGGGCAATGACATCGGCACCCAGTATCGCTCGGCCATCTACTGCCTCGATAGCGCCCAGCAGCAAGAGGCTCGCGCCAGCGAAAGGCGCTTTCAGGAAGAGCTGAGCAAGCACGGGCTGGGCAGTATCACCACGGAAATTGCCGATGCTCCAGCGTTTTACTATGCCGAGGCCTACCATCAGCAGTATCTGGCGAAGAATCCCGGTGGTTACTGTGGACTCGGTGGCACAGGAGTATGTATGCCAGCCTGAGCATTAAGCTCCGCATGCAAGGCCAGTGTGACGCTGGCCAGTCGGCGTCTCGGCTGGTAAAAAAAGAAAACCCCGCCGAAGCGGGGCCTTTGCAGACTGAATCCTGACATCCGTGACTTGCGCCTTCCTGGCGTCGTTCCGTTACGCTTCCGTATTTTCTTATGCGCTTCCCTACGCCGCGTCCATAGCGCAAAAGACTACCGCTCGGTCGCCAGGACCAGTAGTAGCAATTTTGCACCACGATTTGTAAGCAATCACTTACAAGGAAGCCGATCCATGGCTCGGCATGTAAGTGATTGCCTACAAACGATGCAGGTCTATGACTGGCGTAGTGGCGCATCGTTCCCAAACATGGCTAATTAATTTCATTATGCCTTCACGGGTTAAGCTGTTTAGAACTGTGCTGCATCGAGTAGATACAGCGAAGCGCTACCGGCCCGCGCCGATGCGCTCAGCGAATGGATACGCGGCAGCAGGCGCGCGAAAAAGAAGCGCGCCGTGCCCAGCTTGCTCGCGTAAAAATCGTCCTGACTTTCCTTGCCCCGCGCAGCGCTCGCCATCCGTGCCCACATATAGGCGTAGGCGGTGTAGCCGAACACATGGAGATACTCCACCGAGGCGGCACCTATCTCGTTGGGGTTGTTCTTCGCGCTGTCGAGAATGAAGGCTGTGAGCTCGTCGAGATTAGCCACGGCGGCCTTGAGCGGCGCGATGAACTCCTCTAGCTCCGAATCGGCTGTCGCACAGTAGCGGCGGATCTCGTCGGTGAAAGCCTTGTAGAGCTCGCCGCCGCTGCCCACTACCTTGCGCCCCAGGAGATCCAGGGCCTGAATCCCGTTGGTGCCTTCGTAGATCTGCGTGATCCGGCAGTCACGCACCAGTTGCTCTTGACCCCACTCCCGGATGAAGCCGTGGCCGCCGAAAATCTGCTGACCGTGAATGGTGGTTTCCAGGCCCATATCAGTCAGAAAGGCCTTGGCCACCGGTGTCAGCAATGCCACCTGCGCTTCGGCACGCTGACGGGCCTCGGCGTCGTCACTGAACTTGGCGATATCCAATTGCAGCGCGACGTAGCTGGAGAATGCACGGCCGCCCTCGTTCAAGGCCTTCATGGTCAACAACATGCGGCGCACGTCTGGATGCACGATGATCGGATCGGCGGCCTTGTCCTGCGCCACCGGGCCGGTCGGCGCGCGACTCTGAATGCGCTCACGCGCATATTCAATGGCGCTCTGGTACGAACGCTCACCGGTCGACAACCCTTGGATGCCGACACCCAGACGCTCGTAGTTCATCATGGTGAACATCGCCGCGAGGCCCTTGTTCGGCTCGCCAACCATCCAACCGGTGGCGCCGTCGAAGTTCATCACGCAAGTGGCCGAGGCCTGGATGCCCATCTTGTGCTCGATCGAACCACAGCTCAGGCTGTTGCGCTCGCCCAGGCTGCCGTCTTCGTTGACCATGACCTTGGGCACCAGGAACAGGGAAATGCCGCGTGAGCCGGCCGGCGCATCGGGCAACTTGGCCAGCACCAGGTGGATGATGTTGTCGGTCAGGTCGTGCTCGCCGCCAGTGATGAAGATCTTGGTGCCACTGACTTTGTAGGAGCCATCGGCTTGTGGCTCGGCCTTGGTGCGGATGATGCCGAGATCGGTGCCGGCATGCGGCTCGGTCAGGCACATGGAGCCGGCCCAGATGCCGGCGTACATGTTCGGCAGATACTTCTGCTTGAGCTCCTCGCTGGCGTGGGCGTAGATCGACAAACATGCACCGGAGGTCAGCATCGGATAGAGGCCGAAGGCCAGGCTGGCGGAGTTCATCATCTCCTCGACCTGCGCCGAGATCGCCTTGGGCATGCCCATGCCGCCATAGGCCGGATCGCCGCCGACGCCAACCCAGCCGCCTTCGGCATACAAACGATAGGCTTCTGCGTAACCGGCCGGCGTGCTGACCGCCCCGTCAACCCAGTGGCAGCCTTCTTCATCGCCGCTACGATTGAGCGGAGCGATGGTGTTGGCGGTAATCTTGCCTGCTTCCTCGAGAATCGCCTCGGCGGTTTCCGCATCCACGACCTCCGCCAGCGCTGGCAACGTCTGCCAGAGCTTCGGGGCATCGAAGACTTCATTCAGGACGAATCGCATATCGCGCAGCGGTGCTTTGTAGTCAGCCATGGAAAAGGACCTCGCAGAAACGTGTCGCCTGGCCGGTTGGCCGGAGCAGTTCTGCGAGTCTAACTGAAGACTTGTAGACGCCCGAAGGGTCTTAAAGTGACTAACGGGTTCTCGTCACGACAGTGCTTCCATCCTGTTTTTCAGGCGTCGCTGCATACCGATTGAGGCCTAAGATTCCCGGCCACGTCCAATAAAAACGCCCGCACAGGGCGGGCGCTAGGCAAACCGTTGGATTAGAAAATGAACTGGTCGGCAGGCAGTTTCATCAGACTTGCACCACCGGCTTCGATAGCCGATTTGTGCGCCGCGGTACGCGGCAGCAAGCGCGCAAAATAGAATTCAGCGGTGATCAACTTCGCTTGGTAGAACGCGGCATCGCCATCTCCCGCCTCCAGTTTGCTCTGGGCAACCACGGCCATGCGCAGCCAGAAGTAGCCGAGAATTAGGTAGCCGCAGTACATCAGATAATCGACCGACGCTGCGCCGACTTCGTCAGCGTTCTTCATGGCGGCCATGCCGATTCGCTGGGTCATCTCGCCCAGATCGCGGTTTATGACGGCCAGCTGCGACACATAGCTCTGCAACTGAGGATGCTCGGCGTTGGTCTCGCAGAACCGATGCACTCGTTTGGTGAAGCCAAGCATCAGCTTACCCTGGCTGCCGAGGACTTTGCGGCCAAGCAGGTCGAGTGCCTGAATGCCATTGGTGCCTTCGTAGATCGGCGCGATGCGGCAATCGCGCATCAGCTGCTCCATGCCCCATTCACGGATATAACCATGGCCGCCGAACACTTGCATGCCCAGGTTGGTCACCTCCAGGCCGGTGTCGGTCATGAACGCTTTGCAGATCGGCGTGAGAAAAGCCAGCAGGGCCTCGGCCTCCTGGCGCTGACCTTCATCGGGGCTGTGGATCTGGTCGAGCAACTGTGCGGTGAAATAGGCCAACGCGCGGTTGCCTTCGTTGAAGGCTTTCATGGTGAGCAGCATGCGCCGCACGTCCGGGTGGACGATGATCGGATCGGCTGGCTTGTCTGGATATTTTGTCCCGCTCAGTGCGCGCATCTGCAAGCGCTCGTTGGCGTATTGGACGGCGCCCTGATAGCTCGCCTCGCCATTGCAGAGCCCCTGCATGCCCGTGCCAAGACGTGCATGATTCATCATGGTGAACATGCAGTTCAGGCCCTTGTTCGGCTCGCCGATAAGAAAGCCCGTGGCGCCGTCGAAGTTGATCACACAGGTAGCGGACGCCTTGATTCCCATCTTGTGCTCGATGGAACCACAGGCGACACCATTGCGCTCGCCCGCTTCGCCGGAAGCGTCAGGCAAGAACTTCGGCACGATGAACAACGAGATCCCCTTGGTACCGGCGGGCGCATCGGGCAGCTTGGCCAACACCAGATGCACGATGTTTTCGCTCATGTCGTGCTCACCGGCGGAGATGAATATCTTGGTACCGCTGATGGCGTAGCTACCGTCAGCCTTAGGCACAGCGCGAGTCTTGATCAAGCCCAAATCGGTGCCGCAGTGGGACTCGGTCAGGCACATGGTGCCGGTCCAGCGGCCCTCGGTCATGTGGGTCAGATAGGCGTGTTTCTGGTCGTCGGTGCCGTGAGCAGCGATCGCGGCCATCGCGCCGTGCGTCAGCCCTGGATACATGCCAAAGGAGGTATTGGCCGAGCCGACCATCTCTCCGATGACCAGTCCCAGCGAATGCGGCAGACCCTGTCCGCCATAGGTCGGGTCCGAGGCCAGCCCCATCCACCCGCCCTGTGCGTACTGGGCAAAGGCCTCTTTGAAGCCCTTGGGAGTCGTCACCACGCCGTTGTCGAAATGGCAGCCCTCTTCATCACCGCTGCGATTGAGCGGCGAGAGAACCTGCTCGCAGAACTTGGCACCCTCCTCAAGGATGGCGCTAACCATGTCCGGAGTGGCGTCCTCTGCGCCGTTGGCAGCATAGCTGCCGTGGAAGTCGAACACTTCATCGATCAGGAAGCGCATGTCGCGCAGGGGAGCCTTGTAAGCGGGCATATCGTTCTCCAGAAGACAGCGCGGTGCATTGTTATAGGCAGCACGCTACCGGCAGACCAGGCCGCTCAACAATCACATTGCAGACGATGAATGCGCCGTCATAACTGCTTAGGCGTCGGTGACCGCTTGTTTGGAGGTGCGTACCGCACCGCGGCGGTTCTCGCCATGTGCCCGCACACAGTTGCGGCCCGCGCCCTTGGCGCTATAAAGCGCCTGGTCCGCCGCCTTGATGACCTCTTCCGGTGTACGCTGCGTCACCGACCGCTCGGCGACGCCGATGCTGATGGTTACCGAAACTGCGCCAGCGGTACCAGCGCCGCGACGTTGCCGCCCCTGCTCGGCGGCTTTCGGCCGGCGGGTCTTGTCGCGCAATTGCAGTGGATAACCCTCGACCGCCTGCCGGACCGCCTCCAGGTGAGGCAGACAATGTTGCAGATCGCGCCCTGGGAAAACCAAAGCGAACTCTTCGCCGCCGTAACGATAGGCACGCCCGCCGCCACCCACCTTGCGCAACCGGCTCGCCACCAGCCGTAGCACCTGGTCGCCGACGTCGTGACCGTGGGTATCGTTGAATGCCTTGAAACGATCCACGTCGGCCATGGCGATGACGTATTGCCGTCCCAACCGTTGTAGACGCTCGTTGAGTGCACGGCGCCCAGGCAGTCCCGTGAGTTCGTCGCGAAAGGCCATCTGGTAGGCCTCCTGCGCGATCGCCACCACCAGTATCAGCATCATCAGGCTGCTCATGACGTTGAGCGCGCCGGGCCGACTGAACACTTGCGGTAGCATCAACAACAAGCCAATCAGGGCCACGAACTGAGCCGCATGGACCGGCCTGGGTCGGCGCACGTACTGGATCAGCAAGCCGGTCAGCACCAGCAGGAACGCCGGATAGGCTAGCTGGATCAGCTGCAGCCAGTCCGCCGCCAACGATGGCCACCGGACGTCTATCAGCCAGTCGAGCAATGCTTGCGGAAAACGCCGCGCCAGGGCCAACGCAACCGCCACCACAGCAAACAGTACAGCAATCCGCGCCAGGCCATCCTGCAGCAGATGAGCCCGCTCCTGCCACAACCCGTACAGCCCATAGAGCACCGGCAACAGCAGGCTGCAAAGATGGAACGTCAATGCGGCTTCAGGTAACAGCGCGCCATTGAGGCGATAATGGTCCGCCTGGGAATCCAGCAGGAAATAGACGATGTAAACCGTCAGCAGCAGGCAAGTCTCGCGCAGCCGCCCATAGGCGATGCAAAACGCCCCGCCAAGTAGCAGCAAGACGGTAGGCAGTACGTTGAAAAGCGAGATGAAGAACTCGTTCAGGTTCGGCTGTCGTGCGGCCACCAAGGCACCGAACAACAACGCCAGCGGCGCATAGAAATGGCTGAAAAAGCGTGCGGCGTTCAGACGAGACACGACAGCTCCGGCAAATAGCCGTGAAGAAGACAAGCATTGTGCCAGCACTCGACCAGCCAATCACCCGGCAGGAACAGCATCGGTACGAATTGGATTTATCGAAGCCAAAAAAAACCGCTGCCGAAGCAGCGGTTTTGATTTCACCTGAACCTTAGTACGCCAGTTCGAAGTGAGCTTCGTCCATGTCCATCAGGTTGTCGGCACCGGACAGCATGGTTTCCACGTGAGTGCGGGTGCGCGGCAGGATGCGCTGGAAGTAGAAGCGTGCAGTCTGCACCTTTGCGGTGTAGAAACCGTCGGTGTCTTCACCGGCAGCGATCTTCTCCGAGGCCAGACGCGCCATGTCGGCCCAGAAGTAGGCCAGGCAGGCGTAACCGCAGTACATCAGGTAGTCCACCGAAGCGGCACCGACTTCCTCGCGGTTCTTCATCGCGGCCATGCCGACCTTCATGGTCAGGTCGCCCCACTCCTTGTTCAGCTTGGCGAGCGGCTCGACGAATTGCTTGACCGCCTCATTGCCCTCGTTGGCCTGGCAGAACTTGTGAACCACCTTGGTGAAGCCCTTCAGCGCTTCGCCCTGGGTCATCAGCACTTTGCGGCCGAGCAGGTCGAGTGCCTGGATGCCGGTGGTGCCTTCGTACAGGCAAGAGATGCGGCTGTCGCGAACGTTTTGTTCCATGCCCCACTCAGCGATGAAGCCATGGCCGCCGTAGATCTGCACGCCGTGGTTGGCAGCTTCAAAGCCGACTTCGGTCATGAACGCCTTGGCGATTGGAGTGAGGAAGGCGAGCATGGCGTCAGCGGCCTTGCGCTGCGCTTCGTCGGTGCTGCGCTGGACGATATCGACCTGCTTGGCGGCGAAATAGAGCATCGCACGATTGCCTTCGGCGAAGGCCTTCATGGTCAGCAGCATGCGGCGTACGTCCGGGTGCACGATGATCGGATCAGCGGCTTTTTCCGGCGCTTTCGGGCCAGTCAGCGAACGCATCTGCAGACGCTCACGAGCATATTTGATGCCACCCTGGAAGCCGATTTCGGCATGCGCCAGGCCCTGCAGGGCTGTACCCAGGCGCGCCGTGTTCATGAACGTGAACATGCAGTTCAGGCCCTTGTTCGGCGGGCCGATCAGGAAGCCGGTGGCGCCGTCGAAGTTCATTACACAGGTGGCGTTGCCGTGGATACCCATCTTGTGCTCCAGCGAGCCACAGGACACACCGTTACGCTCACCCACGCCACCTTCTGCGTTCGGCAGGAACTTAGGCACGATGAACAGCGAAATGCCCTTGGTGCCTTGCGGGGCATCGGGCAAGCGGGCCAGAACGATATGGACGATGTTATCGGCCATGTCGTGTTCGCCAGCGGAAATGAAGATCTTGGTGCCGGACACCTTGTAGCTGCCATCGGCCTGAGGCTCAGCCTTGGTGCGCAGCATGCCGAGGTCGGTGCCGCAATGCGGCTCGGTCAGGCACATGGTGCCGGTCCACTCACCGGACACCAGCTTAGTCAGGTAGGTCTGCTGTTGCTCGGGCGTACCGTGCTCGTGAAGCGTGTTCATCGCACCGTGGGACAGGCCGGGGTACATGCCCCATGACCAGTTGGCTTCGCCGATCATCTCGCTGATCGCCATACCCAGCGACTCCGGCAAACCCTGGCCGCCGTGCTCGACGTCATGGGCCAGGCTCGGCCAGCCGCCTTCGACGAACTGCTGGTAGGCGTCCTTGAAGCCGGTCGGCGTCTTCACGCCGCTTTCGCTCCAGGTGCAGCCTTCGATGTCACCCACACGGTTCAGCGGGGCAATCACCTGCTCACAGAACTTGGCGCCTTCGTCGAGAATGGCGTTGACCATGTCCGGGGTGGCGTCCTCACAACCCGGCAGGCTTTGGTAGTGCGCTTCGTAGCCGAGCAGTTCGTCACGTACAAAGCGGATATCGCGCAAGGGGGCCTTGTAGTCAGGCATAGCGTAAACCTCAGCGGTGGGTTCTTGGTTCAGGTGACCGACCGGCCACTCTTGGATTTGGATTGTGACCGCCAACGCGGCAGGTCAAACAGGCGTTTGAAACATACGTTTAGGCCTGCACGATGTCAAGCAGGGGCCAGGACGCCGTTGGTCGGGCGCCATGAATATCGAGATAAGAGAGAAAGCGCCGCTAGGGCAAAGAACGCCGGCCAGAGCGGCCAGCGCTGTCAGGCTTTGGTATTGATCAGGGTACCGAGCACTTCATCGGCTGTTTGCAACAGTCGCACGCCAGCTTTCGCGGTGTGCTCACCGACTTTCATCTGAACCAGTTGCTCGGTCAGCTCGATCGCATCGGCGACCGTCTGGGAATTCTCGGCAGCCGGCAAGGTGCTCGCGGCGAGCGCAGCGCCGGCGTTATCGACACGTTGCTGTCCGGCCTGGTATGCGCCCAGTCCGGCAGAAAGGAGGTTGTTATTGATCTGCATGTTGCGATTCCCGTGCGATCAGCTAGCCATCATTGAAGCAGAGCCGACGCGTTGTCGCCAGTGCCGGATGGCGATAAGCGGACCGAGGAACCCTGTCAGGCAGGAATGAGCGGCCCAAGATCAAGATAAGACGACACATCGCAGGGGGACGCGGCCGGCAGGCGCGGGACGCGACCCAGGCAAGGCGCTGACAAGCGTTCGGCCAGCGTAGCGAGGTTTTCATCCAGCCGCGACATCGAGGGATCGATGATGTTGGCGACCCAACCTGCCAATTGCAGCCCGTCGCGCTCGATGACTTCGGCACTGAGCAGCGCGTGATTGATGCAACCGAGGCGCACCCCAACCACCAGAATCACCGGCAACCCGAGCTGCACGGCCAGTTCGGAAAGCGTTTCGCGGTCCGCCAAGGGGACACGCCAGCCACCGGCCCCTTCTACCAACGAAAAGTCCGCCTGCAGCGCCAGCATCTGCCGGACCGGGTCGACCAGCCGCGCCACGTTCAAATCGATGCCCGCCTCACGTGCGGCCAGGTGCGGCGCAATGGCCGGCTCGAAGGCGAACGGATTGACCTCCTCGTAACGCATCGGCAGGGTGCACTGGCCATGCAACGCCAGCGCATCGCTGTTGCGTAGCCCGTCGACGGTCATCTCGCAGCCCGACGCCACCGGCTTCGCCGCCGCGGTACTGAGCCCCGCAAGACGAGCGGCATGCAGCAACCCGGCGGCGATGGTCGTCTTGCCGACTTCGGTGTCGGTACCCGTCACGAAAAACGCTGTCATCGATCATCCTTGCGCAGCACGCCGTAGATCACCTGATAGGTCGCCGGCAACCCGGTTGGGGTGCGGAAGCGCTCGTAGGCATCGATCAGCGCGCGAATACGAGCCCGGCCAGTAAGCCCGCCCGGCCGGCCTGGGTTCAGGTTGTGGGCACCAAGTGCCTTGAGTTCAGCGGTCAACTGGCGCAACTCGGCGAAATGCAGCACCTGCGGTTGCACATCGAGGCTCAGGATACTCAAACCGCTGGCGGCGCAAAGCCGCCGGTACGCTTGCTCACTGCGGAAACGGTTGACGTGGGCGAAGCCATCCACCGCCTGCCAGCTGTCGCGCAACTCCTGCAGGGTGCCGCTGCACAGACTGCTGAAGGCGAACACCCCATTGCGGCGCAGCGCCCTGCGAGCCTCGTTCAGCACCGCGGAAAAATCTTCGCACCATTGCAGCGCCAGGCTGGAGAAAATCAAGTCGACCGATGCGTCGCGCAACGGCAGACACTCGGCATCGCCCGCCACAAATGCGTCAGCGCCGCCTTGCGGTCGCGCGTGCTGCAACATGCCTTCGGCGATGTCCATCGCCACACCATTGGCGATGGGAAAACGGCTCGCCAAGGCGCGGGAGAAATGGCCGGTGCCACAACCCAGATCGAGCCAACACGCGGGGCGCAGATCACCAGGCAAGCGATCGGACAGCACGTTGCCGACAGCACGCTGCAGCTCGGCCACCGAATCGTAGCTGGCCGCGG
This sequence comes from Pseudomonas sp. KSR10, assembly GCF_022355455.1. Taxonomy (NCBI): domain Bacteria; kingdom Pseudomonadati; phylum Pseudomonadota; class Gammaproteobacteria; order Pseudomonadales; family Pseudomonadaceae; genus Pseudomonas; species Pseudomonas sp. KSR10. Next base: position 867,566 of record NZ_JAKOEN010000019.1, read on the forward strand.
CGCGGGAAAACGACGCTGCCACGTGACGCTTATCAGGCAGCGCAGATTCGGCACCTGGCACCTGTACCGCAACCGAGTCGCTCATGCCAAGGCGCCCTTGATGAAGGCCACCATCGCCGCCGCGACGTCGTCGGCCCGCTCCAGTGCAACGGTATGGCTCGCGCCGGTTATGAGCTCGGCCTTGATGCCCGGCATCCAACGCCGCAGCGCCTCGCAGGCAGCTGCCGGCACCAGCGCATCGTTACCGGCAAACAGGTGCAACTGCGGGCCGAAATAGCCGTGCAGCGCACCACGCCCGTCCAGCTCCGCCAGCAACTGCAAACCCGCATCCAACACCTGCGACGACGACTGGGACTGACTCACCTCCAGCTGCCGAGCCAGTGTCCGCGGATCGTAGCCGCCCCGGCTGCAGAGTAAACGGAAGCGCTTAAGGGTTTCCTCGGGATCGAGCCGGAACGCCTCGTGAAAGGCGTCGAAGATGTCCGCACCCATGGCTTCCGGCCACTGTGGTCGGGCACGGAAGCAGGGATTACTGGCGATGGTAATCAACCCACGACAGCTATCGACACGCCGCGCCGCCAATTGCGAGGCCAGCATGCCGCCCAGCGACCAGCCGGCCAGCCAACTGTCGCGCGGCAGGCGTTGGTCCAGCTCGTCGAGCCAGGCATGCGCTGCACTCAGTTCGGGCAAGGGCTCGACTACGACGTCGAGGCTGGGTGCGAGCTCGACCAACGCCTCGCACAAAGGTTGCAGCGCCGCCGGGCCGAACGCCCAGCCGGGCAACAAAATCAGCTGATCACGCATCCGCTTCAGGCTCCTCGGCCAATCGATTCCAGCATTCGGCCAGGATATCCAGCAGTCGTTCCACCTGCGCCTCACTGTGCGACGCACTGACGGTGACGCGCAGACGCGCGCTGCCGGCCGGCACAGTGGGCGGGCGGATCGCACCGACCAGAATCCCCCGCTCACGCAGGGCAGCGGATAGCTTCAAGGCACGCTCGCTGCTGCCAACCAGGATTGGCTGAATCGGCGTCGGGCTATCCATTAGCGTCAGGCCGATCTCGGTCGCGCCGCGGCGGAAGCGTGCAATCAAGCGCTGCAGATGCTCGCGGCGCCAACCCTCACTGCGCAGCAGCTCAAGACTCTTCAGGGTGGCGCAGGCGACCGCTGGTGGCTGGCTGGTGGTGTAGATGTATGGCCGCGCGAACTGGATCAGTGTCTCGATCAGTTCTTCACTGCCGGCCACGAAGGCCCCTGCGGTACCGAACGCCTTGCCCAGCGTGCCGACAAGAACCGGCACGTCAGCGATGCCCAAGCCGAAATGCTCGACGATGCCGCCGCCGGTTTGACCCAGCGGACCGAAACCATGGGCGTCATCGACCATTACCCAGGCGTTGCGAGCTTTCGCGGTGGCACAAAGCGTTGGCAGGTCGGCCAGATCACCGTCCATGCTGAACACGCCGTCCGTCACCACCAGTGTATTGCCGGTCGCCTTCTCCAGGCGTTTGGCCAGACTGGCCGCATCGTTATGCAGATAGCGGGAAAACCGCGCGCCGCTGAGCAGTCCGGCGTCGAGCAGGGAGGCGTGGTTGATCCGGTCTTCGAGCACGGTATCGCCCTGCCCCACCAGTGCGGTAACCGCCGCCAGGTTGGCCATGTAGCCGGTGGAAAACAGCAGCGCCCGTGGCCGGCCGGTGAATTCGGCCAACGCTTCTTCGAGTTGATGATGCGGTGTGCTGTGACCCATCACCAGATGCGAGGCGCCGCCGCCGACGCCCCAGCGTTCGGCGCCCTGTTGCAACGCGCGGATCACTTCGGGGTGGCTGGCCAGCCCCAGGTAGTCATTGGAACAGAACGCCAGAAGCGCCTCGCCATCGACCGTCACCTCCGGCTGCTGCGGTGTATCCAGCAGGGGGCGACGGCGATAGAGATGGGCCGCGCGGCGCTCGGCGAGGCGGGATTGCAGATCGAAAGGCATGGATTGACTCGAAGCTGGAAGCCTGACGCTGGAAGCACGGCCGAATCGCTTCATGCGTCCGGCTTCGAACTTCCAGCTCCGTGTTCACACGACCGCGTTATAAAACAGCTTCGAATCGCGCTGCTCGACCAGTGCCTGCTCGATGGCGGCCTGGTGGATTTCGTCGTCGTGCTCTTCGCGCGCTTCGGGCTGGATGCCCAGGCGCTTGAACAGCAGCATGTCTTTGTCGGCCTGCGGGTTGCCGGTGGTCAGCAGCTTCTCGCCGTAAAAAATCGAGTTCGCACCGGCGAGGAAGGCCAGCGCCTGCATCTGCTCGTTCATCTGCTCACGACCGGCGGACAGGCGCACATGGGACTTGGGCATCATAATCCGCGCCACGGCGAGCATGCGGATGAAGTCGAAGGGGTCTACGTCCTGCTCGTCGGCCAGCGGCGTGCCCTTGACCTTGACCAGCATATTGATCGGCACCGACTCGGGATGCTCGGGCAGGTTGGCCAGCTGGATTAGCAGGCCGGCGCGGTCGTTCAACGACTCGCCCATACCCAGGATGCCGCCGGAGCAGATCTTCATGCCCGACTCGCGCACATAGCTCAGCGTTTCCAGACGGTCTGCGTAGGTGCGGGTGGTAATGATGTTGCCGTAGAACTCCGGCGAGGTGTCGAGGTTGTGGTTGTAGTAGTCCAGCCCCGCCGCCGCCAGCGCCTTGGTCTGCTCCTGATCGAGCTTGCCGAGGGTCATGCAGGTTTCCAGACCCAACGCCTTTACGCCTTCGACCATCTTCAGCACATAGGGCATGTCCTTGGCGGAGGGGTGCTTCCAGGCCGCGCCCATGCAGAAACGGGTAGAACCGATTGCCTTGGCTTCGGCAGCCGCCTCCAGCACCTTCTGCACTTCCATCAGTTTTTCTTTATCCAGCCCGGTGTTGTAGTGGCCGGACTGCGGGCAATACTTGCAGTCTTCCGGGCAGGCACCGGTCTTGATCGACAGCAGCGTGGACACCTGCACGCGGTTGGCATCGAAGTGCTGGCGGTGCACGGCCTGAGCCTGGAAGATCAGGTCGTTGAAGGGTTGTTCGAAGAGCGCCTTGACTTCAGCGAGGCTCCAATCGTGACGCGTGGCGCAAGCGGCTGTGGCGCTCATGAGGCATTCCTTGTAATAGAATTCTTTGGCACGGATGCGAAATGGTTAGCCAAGCCAAAGGCGCTGTCAACCTGGAAAGGAATCATGGTTTACAACTGGTTAAAATTAGAGCAATTCTGCCAGCTCTGCGACGAGCGCTGCGAAGCCGGGCAATCACTATGCGGTCCCTGTGAGGCCGAACTGCCCTGGCTCGGCGGGCAGTGCACGATCTGCGCGCTGCCGTTGCCAGCGACCGGCGCGATCTGCGGCCAGTGTCTCAAGCATCCCCCCGCCTACGACCATGTGGCCGTGCCCTGGCGCTTCGCCTTTCCGGTGGACAGCCTGGTTACGCGCTTCAAGCATCAGTCACGCTGGCCTTTCGGTCGTTTGCTGGCGGAGCAGCTGGCGCGCTACCTGCAGCACCGATTCGACGAAGGCTTGCCACGCCCGAACATGTTGCTGCCGGTCCCCCTGGCTCGCAAGCGGCTGCGCCAGCGTGGCTTCAACCAGGCACAGATGCTCGCCGACTGGCTGAGCCCGGTGCTGGATATCCCGGTCCAGCGCGAGCTGTTGCAGCGCATTCAGGAGACCCCATCGCAGCAAGCGCTGGATGCCGCCAGCCGGCGCCAAAACCTACGCCAGGCCTTTGCGCTGACAAACGAGCTGCAGATCGTGGGTCGCCATGTGGCGGTCATAGATGACGTGCTTACCACCGGCGCAACCGCCGAAGCGCTGGCTCGCTTGTTGAAACGCGCGGGCGCCGAGCGGGTCGATATTTACTGCCTGGCGCGTACGCCAAGGCCGGGCGATTAGGCGGCCAGAGCCGCGGTTGTGTAAACGCGCCAGTGCAATACACTGGCCGACCCATTTACGGAGCCGACCATGAGCCACCCTTTCGACACACTCACACCCGATCTTGTGCTCGATGCGGTGGAAAGCGCCGGCTTCATCAGCGATGCTCGCGTCTTGGCATTGAACAGCTACGAAAACCGCGTCTATCAGGTGGGCATCGAAGATGAGACGCCCATCGTGGCGAAGTTTTATCGCCCCGGCCGCTGGAGTGATGAGGCCATACTCGAGGAACATCAGTTCTCCCAGGAGTTGGCCGACCGCGAAATACCGGTGGTTGCCCCGCTGGAGCACGGCGGCAAGACGCTTTTCGAACATGCCGGTTTTCGCTTCGCCTTGTTCCCTCGGCGTGGCGGTCGCGCACCGGAACCCGGCAATCTCGACCAACTGTACCGCCTCGGACAGCTGCTCGGCCGTATGCATGCGGTCAGCGCCAGCCGTCCGTTCGAGTACCGCGAAACCCTGACCACCCAGCATTTCGGCCACGACTCGCTGACCACGCTGCTGGACGGCGGTTTCATTCCGAAAAGCCTGCTGCCGGCCTACGAATCGGTGGCCCGCGACCTGCTCAAGCGAGTCGACGACGTGTTCGCCCGCACCGAGTTCCAACCGATCCGCCTACACGGTGACTGCCACCCGGGCAACATTCTCGCCCGGGATGACGCCTTCCACCTGGTGGACCTGGACGATTGCCGCATGGGGCCTTCGGTTCAAGACATCTGGATGATGCTCGCCGGTGAACGTCACGAGCGGCTCGGACAGTTGTCTGAGCTGGTCGATGGCTATAACGAATTTCACGACTTCGCCCCGCGCGAACTCCCACTGATCGAGGCCCTGCGCGCGCTGCGCCTGATGCACTACAGCGCCTGGCTGGCACGCCGCTGGGACGATCCCGCCTTTCCTATGAGCTTCCCCTGGTTCGGCACCGAGCGCTACTGGGGCAATCAGATCCTGACCCTGCGCGAGCAGATGTCCGCGCTGCAGGAAGAGCCGCTGAAGCTGTTCTGAACGGGAAGCTCGCGTAGGGTGGGTCACGCTTCACCGACCCACCGGGCGGAGTCTCGGTGGATGTAAAAATCGACCACCTTACCGCTTCCAGCCGCTACTGCTTCTCATCGATCAGCCAGTCCAGCCGCCAGTCTCCCTCGCTTTGCCCGAGCAGCTTGGCCAGCCACGGCAGCAGCTCGCGCAGCTCCTCTTCCAGGCCCCATGGTGGGTTGCTGATGGCCAGACCGGAGCCATTCAAGCGCAGCGCTTCGTCGGTGGGATGGACATGGAGTTCGGCGCGCAGCAGTTTCGGCGCGCCGCTGCGCGACAACTGCTGATAGAAGCGTTTGAGCTGACGCTCATCCTTGATCGGGTACCAGATAACGCCGATTGTCTGGCGCATGCGCCCGAGCGCTTCGGTGAGCGCCTGCACGCAGCGGGTCAATTCGTCTGCCTGCTCGAAGGGCGGATCGATTAGCAACGCCACGCGTTTTTCCTGGGTCGGCATCAACGCCCGCGGCACGTGCCAGCCCTCTCCCAGATGCACCGCGACACGGCGATCACCGGCCATGTTGTCCTTCAGCAGACGGCCATCCTCGGGGTGTTTCTCGTTGAGCTGCAGACGATCCTGCGGACGGCTTAGCTGCCGGGCCAGTTCCGGCGATCCCGGGTAGTAGCGCAGCACGCCGTCCGGATTGAGCGCGCGGATCACGTTCAGATAGTCTTCGGTCGCTGCCGGAGCGTCGTCTGCTTGCCACAGCCGGGCGATGCCTTGCAGCCATTCGCCGGTGCGGCTGGCCTGATCACCGGCGAGGTCATACAGACCGACGCCGGCATGGCTGTCGAGGTAGGCGAACGGCGCTTCCTTGCGCGCGAGCAAAGCGAACAGCCGGGACAGGACGAGGTGTTTGAACACGTCGGCGTGATTGCCGGCGTGAAAAGCGTGGCGGTAATTCATCGGGCACTCCTGAAGAGCGCACAGTCTAACCGTGCGGCGCGGCGATTCGCAGGGGCTGCTCGCAGATCAACGCGAACGCCGATGCAACTCTTCGATAATCGGCTGCTACAGTGAACAGCCCTGCCCAGCCGACAAGGAGCCCAGATGGACATCCGCGACCTCTTGCGCATCACCCTTCCGATCATCCAGGCGCCGATGGCCGGCTCGCAGAACCATCAGCTCGCCGCCGCGGTGTCAATGGCGGGCGGCCTGGGTTCGATTCCCGCGGGCATGCTCAACGCCGACTCGCTGGATGCCGAGCTCAGCGCTATGACGGCACTGACCGACCGGCCATACAACGTCAACTTCTTCTGCCACCAGCCGCCAGCCATCGAGCCGGAACGGGAACAGGCGTGGCTGGACGTGTTGACGCCCTTTCTCCTAGAGCACCAGATCGACCCGATGAGCATTCCCAGCGGCGCCACACGCAAGCCCTTCGATGCAGCGATGGCTGAGGTGGTCGAGCGTTACCGTCCGGCGGTGGTCAGTTTTCATTTCGGCCTGCCTGCCCTGGACCTGCTCAGGCGGGTCAAGGCAACCGGCGCGAGGATTCTCTCCAGCGCCACGACGCTCGAAGAAGGCCACTGGCTGCAGAATCAAGGCGTCGATGCGGTCATCGCCCAGGGTGTCGAAGCCGGTGGCCATCGAGGGATGTTTCTCAGCGCGGATATCGACGGCCAGGTCGGCACCTTCGCCCTGTTGCCGCAGTTGGTGGCCGCGCTGGATGTGTCGGTGATTGCTGCCGGCGGCATCGCCGATGCGCGCGGTGTCGCCGCGGCGCGGGCACTCGGTGCGGCCGGCGTACAGGTCGGCACGGCTTACCTGCTGTGCGACGAGAGCCGCACCAGCGCGCTGCATCGTCAGGCATTACAGAGCCCAGCGGCGGAACGTACGGTGCTGACCACGCTGTTTTCCGGTCGGCCGGCGCGCGGCATGGTCAACCGACTGATCCGCGAACTCGGCCCACGACCCGAGGCAGTGCCGGCCTTTCCTTTGGCCAGCAATGCGATTGGCAGTCTGCGCGCCGCTGCCGAGCCCCAGGGCATCAGCGATTTTTCACCACTCTGGGCGGGGCAGAATGCAAGCGGCTGCCAGGCCGTCCCAGCAGCGCAGCTGACCCATTCGCTGGCGGTGGGTTGGCCAGACTGAAATAGCCAGCGCCAGGTGTCGGAGTCGGGTCGACGCGCGCGATGCGACGCGTAGACTGGTGCGACCTGCCGAAGCAACGGATCGAAAATGACCGTACTGACCAACTCCCTGGTATTTCTTGCCACGCTGGCCGGCATGGAGTTGTTCGCCTGGTGGGCGCATAAGTACGTAATGCATGGCTGGGGCTGGGGCTGGCACAAGTCCCACCACGAGCCACGCAACGGCTGGTTCGAGAAAAACGACCTATATGCGGTGGTGTTCGCCGGCGTGGCGATCCTGCTGATCGCCCTGGGCACTGCCGGTTACCACCCGCTGGAATGGATCGGTGCCGGCATGACAGGCTACGGCTTCCTCTACTTCGTCGCCCATGACGGTCTGGTGCACCACCGCTGGCCACTGCGCTACGTGCCGCGCAACGGCTATCTCAAGCGCCTCTACCAGGCCCACCGTCTGCACCATGCGGTCGAAGGCAAGGAGCGCTGCGTGTCATTCGGCTTTCTTTATGCGCCGCCATTGCCGGTGCTCAAACAACAGCTGCGCGAGCTGCACGATGGCCCGTTGCGCAAGACCAGCGACCGTTGAATCACTAGCGAGACGACAAGCTGCTACCTGACGTGGGCTATTTAGCGCGGACGCGTCCATAGCGAATCGGGACGCGGCGTGATCTGCATCCGCCGCGACGCGAGCGCCAGCACCCCGCCGCCCAGCAGGAATTGCAGTTTCTGCGCCTTGCTGGTCGATACGCGTATGTCCCAGGCCGCCGCGCCCCGCGCCTTCACTTCGACGCCGATCCGCCGGTAGACGCCATGGGCGGTGGCGATCGACCAGGCCGAGCGTAGCGGCAGGTCGCGAAGCCCCTGGGACGCCGACAGGTAGTAGGGTTCGGCCAGGTCCACCAGCCGCGCCGCCAACGCCGCTAATGCCGCGCGATGGGCCGGCAGCGCGACCTCGTCTTCGGGAATGCCGGCTTCGGCCAACCAATCGGCCGGCAAATAGACGCGCCCGATCTGGGCGTCCTCGACGATATCCCGCGCAATATTGGTCAGCTGAAAGGCCAGGCCCAGATCACAGGCGCGGTCCAGGGTCGGCTCCGCTTCTGCACCCATCACCCGCGCCATCATCAGGCCCACCACGCCGGCGACGCGATAGCAATAAAGCAGCGTGTCGTCGAGGGTCTGGTAACGGTAGTCCTGCACATCCATGCGAAAGCCGGCCAGATGCTCCAGCGGATGCTCCCGAGGGATCCGGTGACGCTGAATCACCTGCTGGAAGGCGGCGAAGGCCGGATCGCGCATCGGCTCGCCGGCATAGGCGCGCTCGGTCAGATCAATCAGCTCGGCCAGCCGGGCGTCTCCGCTGGAACGATCGCCCTGAACCTGCCCGTGACCCAGCGTCTGGCCATCGATCACATCGTCGCAATGTCGGCACCAGGCGTAGAGCATCACTGCGCTTTGGCGGGTGCGCTCGTCGAACAGCCTCGCCGCCGCGGCAAAGCTCTTGGAGCCGACATTGATCGCCTGGGTCGAGTGGTCGATCACCTCGTCGTTCATCTGGCCTGCACCTCCAACATGAAGTCCTCCAGCATCAACCCCGCGGTGGCCTTGGCCGACCCGACCACACCCGGCACGCCCGCGCCCGGGTGGGTGCCGGCGCCGACGATATAGAGGTTGGGAATCACGTCATCGCGGTTGTGCGGGCGGAACCAGGCACTCTGGGTGAGGATCGGCTCCAGCGAAAACGCCGAGCCCAGATGGGCGTTGAGCTCGTCGCGAAAATCCTGCGGCGTGAAGATCCGATGGGTCACGAGATCGCCGCGCAGCCCCGGCATGTAATGCCGCTCCAGGTACTCGAAGATGCGGTCGCGGTACTTTGGCCCCTCCTCCGCCCAGTCGATATCCGCCGTGCCCAGGTGCGGCACGGGGGCGAGCACGTAATGACTGGCGCAGCCCTCCGGCGCCAGCGACGAGTCGGTGACGCAGGGCGCATGCAGGTAGAGGGAGAAGTCGTCAGCCAGCGTCGCACGCTTGAAGATCTCGTCGATCAGCTCGCGATAGCGCGGGCCGAAGCACACCGTGTGATGCTGCAGGTGCTCATGACGGCGCTTGAGACCGAAATGGATGACGAACAGGGACATCGAGAAACGCTTGCCGGAGAGCCGTTTGGCCTCGTCGCGACCACGCTCCTCATGCCCGAGCAGCTGCTTGTAGGTGTTAACCACATCCGCGTTGGAAGCCACCGCATCGGTGTCGAAGCGGCGACCGTCACCCGTGATCACGGCCTTCGCGCGTCCAGCCTCCAGCTCGATACGTGCCACTTCGGCATTCAGCTCCAGCTTGCCCCCAAGATCATCGAACAGCCGGACCATACCCTGCACCAGCGCACCGGTGCCGCCGCGTGGAAACCAGACGCCGCCCTGGCGCTCCAGCGCATGGATCAGCGCATAGATCGACGAGGTCTCGAAAGGATTACCGCCCACTAGCAGCGAATGAAAAGACAGCGCCTGACGCAGCCGATCGTTCTCCACGAACTTGGCCACCATGCTGTACACGTTGCGCCAGGCCTGCAGCTTGGCCAGCTGCGGGGCGACGCCGATCATGCTGCGAAACGACAGGAAGGGCACGGTGCCGAGCTTGACGTAGCCCTCCTCGTACACCGCCCGCGAATAGGCGAGAAAGCGCTGATAGCCGGCCACGTCACGAGGGTTGAGCGCGTGGATCTGCCGGTCCAGCTGGGCCTGGTCGTTGACGTAGTCGAAGCTGTAGCCGTCCTCCCAGTACAGCCGGTAGAAGGGGCTGACCGGCAGCAGCTCGACATAGTCGGCCATGCGCTTGCCGGCGCCGCTGAAGAGTTCTTCCAACGCCGGCGGATCGGTAATCACCGTCGGCCCGGCATCGAAGGTGAAGCCCTGGTCGTGGTAGACGTAGGCGCGGCCACCCGGCTTGTCGCGCTTCTCCAGCAGCGTGGTCTGGATGCCGGCGCGCTGCAGGCGGATGGCCAACGCCAGCCCGCCGAAGCCGGCGCCGATCACCACCGCCCGCCTCACACCGCCTGTTGCCTGGTTCATCGTCTGTCCTTGTGCAGATTGCTGGCGGCCAGCGCCCGCAGCGCCTCGCCCACCGGCACGGGAGATTTGCCAGAGACGATGCGCAAGCGGTCCCAGGTGGTCAGGTTGGCCGCGTAGAAGCGCTGGATCAGTGGCTCGCGCAGGCGGTAGAAGCGCTGCATCACCGCCCAGCGGCAATCTGCCGGGCCGGCCATGAACAGCATGCGATTGAGCAGGCGGAAGAAGCCGCGCCGGCGCCACTGCAGGGTGGAGTAGTCGCGAATCGCGGCGAACAGGCTGCCTGCATCCCAACGATCGAGGGCAACCAGGTGATCGGCCAGGCGCACCGCATCGGGCAGCGAATAGCCCGTGGTGGGGTGGAACAGCGCAGCCGACAGCCCGCTCTGCGGCACGCCACGCGCCTCGTTCCAGAACGCCGCGATATCGCCGGACAGCACGATGGGCAGCACGCCCTGCTCCTCGCGCAGCACCTCGCGGATCGCCCAGCCACGGCCCTCGGCGTAGCGCTGGATATTGGCGCGCAGTGCCTCCGGCGCCACCGCGTCGCCGTCGGCGTAGTAGGTGTCTTCGATCAGCAGGCTGTCGACGCTGAGCGGCAGCACATAGACGAAGCGATAGCCGTCGTGCTGGGCGACACCGGCATCCATGATGATTGGCTGGGTCAAACCATGCGGCCGTTGCAGCCGTACTTCTTGGCCGAGAAATTTCTGAAAACCTAGGGCCAGCTGATTGGTCTGCCGCACGCCGCGACCGTCGATCACCGCAGCGGCGTTCAGCACCTCGCCCGAGGCGAGGCGCACCTGTCGGACGTCGACCTGGCTGACCGATGCGCTCAGCCGTACCTCATCCGCCAGCTCAGCCATCAGGTGCTGGTGAAACCGAAGGGAAACGATGCTGGCGTAGCCGCTCTCGAGCCGTCGGCTGAGACCGGGGAATATCACCTCGTAGCTCGGCCAGCGATACGTCACCAGCGGTTCCAGCCAGGTTCGCTGCGCGGGCGTGAGGTCATGCTCATGAAACGACCAGGTGTGGTTGCCGCCTAGGGTACCGGCTTGCTCCAGCACCAGCAGGCGCAGATCGGGGCGTTGCTGGCGCAGGCGCAGCGCCAACAGGCCGTTGGCCAGGCCGCCGCCGACGAGAATCAGGTCCGCATCACTCATGTTCAGCTCCCGGTGCGGCATGCGCTCTGCCCTTTAACGTCTGCTCGATCAGCTGCGCCGCCCGAGACGCGCCGCCCGCCGCACGCACCTCCTCACCCAGCACACGCGCGCGCTGGGCAAAGCCGGGCTCGCGGAGCAACCGGCGCAGCGCATGCACCATGCGTCGTCGGCTGGCCAGGCGAGGATCGAGCTTCAGTCCTGCGCCCGCATGCACCACCCGCGCGGCGACGCCCGGTTGATCGAAGGCGATCGGAAGTACCAGGCTCGGCACGCCCGCCTCCAGCGCATCAAGCACAGTGTTCAAACCGGCATGGGTGATCAGCGCATCGGCCCGCGCAAGCACCGCCCGCTGCGGGGCGAAATCGGTGACCCAGGCGGCCCCGGCCTTGAGCAGGCGCTGCTCCTGGCGTGTATCAAGCCGGCCGCAATGAGCGATCAGTAGCTGCAGGTCGAGCTCTCGACAGGCCGCGGCGATGCGTTCGAACAGTCCGAAGCGATCGCCCTGCAGGGTGCCCAGCGAGGCGAACACGAACGGCCGGTCGGTAGCGACCGGCAGCTCCAGCACGGGCTCATTGGTCAGCGCCGGACGCAGCGGGCCGACAGCGTGAAAATGCGCGGGCAGCCTGGCACGCGGAAAGTCGAAGCCCGTTGTCGTCTGGCTCAGTTGCAGCAGTGGCGACAGGCACTCATCAAGGCGCTGACGAGGCGGCAGACCGAACGCTGCGGCGTGACGCGCAATGACCTCGGCGTGCGCTTTCATCGCGCGGTCGTAGACCTTGCTGCTGTGCAGGTTCAACTGCTCGCCCCAGGGTGTGGGCTGGTAGCGCCAGGGCATCACGGGCAGCGGCACCAGCGCCTCGCGGTTGACCGGTAACGCACAGGCCACCGACACGAAAGGCAAATCGAGGTGCTCGGCCAGCAGTCCGCCTGCGGGCTCCATCTGGTCGACAATCAGCGCCTCGACACCGATGGAACGCAGCAGCGGCGGTGCGTCGCGGCAGAACATTTCGGTGGCGGCAGCCATGTCCGCGATGACCCGGCGGATGCCCCATGGCCCGCCCGGACGCGCCGCGCGGTCGATGACCGCTTTGAGCGAACCGGGCGGATGCGAGCATGCGCCGGTCTGAGCGAATCCCAGGGCTGGATTGCGCAATGCCGCGGCAAGGTCCGCTTGCTGCACGAAAGTAACCCGATGACCTCGGTCGAGCAGCTCAGACGCGATCGCCTCCAAAGCTCGCAGATGACTCAGGAACGGCGGCGAAATCACCGCGAAATGCGTCATCGACGGGCACCTTTCCTGTCCGGACCACGGCGCAGCGGTGGCATCAGAAACCGCTCGGATCGAAGGCCGGTAGCAGCGGCGCTCGTGCCAGCGCTGCAAGGTCGGCCGAACCCGTGCAAAAGCAGGCAATGCGAAGTTGCTGAATCAACACCTGGAAATGATCGACGACCGCGTGTGGCCCGATCAACGCCGCGTCCAGCACGCCCGCGGCCTGACCGACCAAATCGGCACCGAGGCGGATCGCCTTGGCCGCATCGATGCCGTCGCGAATGCCACCCGATGCGATCAAGCGCGCCTCCGGGCACGCGCGGCGCACCCCAGCGATCGCCTGCACGCTGGGGATGCCCCATCCGGCGAACGCCTGAGCAATGGCGCGCTGCTTCGGGTCGAGAATGCGCTCGGCTTCGACCGCGGCCCAGCTAGTGCCACCAGCCCCGGCAACGTCAATGACCGCAACCCCGGCATCCAACAGCCGCTGCGCAACCCTGGGCGAGATCCCCGCGCCGACCTCCTTGGCTACCAGCGGTACCGGCAGGCGTGCCGCCAAGGCTTCGATCGCTTGCAGCACGCCGCGCCAGTCACGGTCGCCGCCCACCTGTACGGCTTCCTGCAACGGATTGAAGTGAATGATCAGGGCGTCGGCCTGGATCATGTCGACCGCCCTCTGTGCCTGGTCCAGGCCGTAGCCGGCCACCAGCTGCGCGGCGCCGAAATTAGCCAGCAGCGGGATATTCGGGGCCAGCTGGCGTAACTGTCGGGTCAGCCCCTGATCGGCGCCGGTTTCCAGTGCGATGCGCTGCGAGCCGACGCCAAGCGCGATGCCTAGCGTCTCGGCGGCTTCGGCCAGGTTGCGGTTGATCTGCGTGGCCCGGGCCGCACCGCCAGTCATCGAACTGATCAGCAGCGGCGCCGCAAGGGACCGGCCAAACAGTTCGGTACGGATGTCGATATCGTCCAAATGCAATTCCGGCAAGGCGCAATGCTCGAATGTCAGCGCGGCATAGCCGGCGTTCACCACGGCGCCGCCGCGACTGGGGCCCAGCACGATATCCAGGTGATCGTTTTTACGTCCGGCAATCATTTCGTTATCCATGCAGCGCCTCGCTCGATGACCTTATGTTGACGACTGTGGTCATTAAAAAGTGCCGAACCTGTACATATCGAAAATAATGTACAAGATTTGCCTCGCTATTGAGAGCCCGAACAGGAGATCACCTGTGGCCATTGTCTTGCCGAACACGCAACACGACTTCGACCAGACGGTTAGAGCGTTACGTGCGCAAATTGACGAAAGGCTGGATGAATGGTTGCCGCAGGCGCCGTCGTCGGACGTGCTCGGCACCGCTATGCGAGAAGGAACCCTCGCCCCCGGCAAGCGGACCCGGCCACTGCTTCTGCTGCTGGCACTCAAGGATCTGCAGGACGAGCCAGCCGTGGCCGTCGGGCTCGATCTTGCGTGCGCGCTGGAAATGGTCCACGCCGCGTCGCTGTTCTTGGATGACATGCCATGCATGGACAACGCCGAGCTACGACGCGGCAGACCGACGATCCATCGGCAGTATGGCGAGGATGCCGCCGTTCTGGGCTCAGTGGCGCTGCTCAGCCACGCCTTCAGCATAGTCGCCTCACCCGGAGACATCGCTGCGGATACCCGCAGCCAGCTGGTGCGGCTGCTCGCCCAAGCGACTGGCTCGCAGGGTCTGAGTCGTGGTCAGTTCCATGACCTGCGCGAGGGAAGACAGGCACGACCGCTCGAGGCCATCGCCCATACCAATCGCCTGAAAACGTGCCCTCTATTTACCGCGGCAGTCGAGTTCGCCGCGCTGCTAGCCGGAGCTAGCGCTACTCGCACCTTTCACCTCAACGGTTTCGCCAACGAACTGGGGCAGGCCTTCCAGTTGCTCGATGATCTAGCCGATCAGCTTAGCCCCCAGCAGATCGGCAAGGACGCCGGCAAGGATGCCGGCAAGAGCACCGTCGTTGCCCTGCTGGGTCGAGATGCGGCTAGCCAACGCATCGAAGACCATCTGGCATGCGCCGAAAACCACTTGATCGCCGCCGGCATCGGTGACGGTCATTTGGCCCGGTTTATCGAGTACTTCTGCGCAAGGCCACGGTGAGCCGGGCCTGACAAGCACCACTAGGCATTTGTGTGTCGCTTTATCACTCGAATGTATGGTGCTAGGCAGCCGTCTTGGCGCCTCCTTAGACTCGGCCGCATAAAACGGAGGAATTGTCATGTCCGAGACTCTGCTTTGCCCACGCAACCTGGCATTCGAACTCTATGAAGTGCTAGATGCCGAGGCCCTGACCCAGCGCGAGCGCTTCGCCGACCACAGCCGCGAGACCTTCAACGCCGCGCTGGACACCGCCCGCAGCATCGCCGAGAACCTCTTCGCTCCCCACAACCGCAAGGCCGACGAGAACGAGCCGATCTACAAGGACGGCGAAGCCGTGCTGATTCCGGAGGTAAAGCCCGCCGTCGATGCGTTCATTGAAGCCGGCTTTCACAACGCCTCGCGCAGCTTCGACGATGGCGGCATGCAGTTGCCCAATCTGCTCTCACGGGCCTGTTTCGCGCATTTCCAGTCGGCCAATATCGGCACCTCCTCGTACCCGATGCTGACGATGGGCGCCTCACACCTGATCGAAGTGTTCGGCAGTGAGGAGCAGAAGCAACGCTTTCTGCAACCGATGATCGAGGGCCGCTTCTTCGGCACCATGGCGCTGACCGAACCCCATGCCGGTTCATCCCTGTCCGACCTGCGTACCCGCGCCGAGCCGGCCGGCGACGGCACCTATCGCCTGAAGGGCAACAAGATTTTCATATCCGGTGGCGATCATCCGCTGTCGGAAAACATCGTGCACATGGTGCTGGCCAAGCTGCCGGACGCCCCACCTGGCGTGAAGGGCATCAGCCTGTTCATCGTGCCCAAGTTCCTGGTCAACGATGACGGCTCGCTGGGCGAACGAAACGATGTGGTCCTGGCCGGGCTGTTCCACAAGATGGGCTGGCGCGGTACGACCTCGACCGCGCTGAACTTCGGTGACAACGGCAATTGCGTGGGCTATCTGGTGGGCGAGCCGCACAAGGGCCTGTCTTACATGTTCCAGATGATGAACGAGGCGCGTATCGGCGTCGGCATGGGCGCGATCATGCTCGGCTACGCCGGCTACCTGTACTCGCTGAACTATGCTCGCGAGCGTCCGCAGGGCCGCCTCCCGGATGGCAAGAACCCGGCCTCAGCGCAGGTGCCGATCATCCAGCACACCGACATCAAGCGCATGCTGCTGACCCAAAAGGCCTATGTCGAAGGCGCCTTCGATCTGGGGCTGTACGCCGCACGCCTGGTGGACGAGCAACATACCGCGCCGAACGAGGACGACCGCAAACACGCCCACGAGCTGTTGGACCTGCTCACGCCCATCGTCAAATCCTGGCCATCGGAGTTCTGCCTCAAGGCCAACGAACTGGCGATCCAGATTCTCGGCGGTCACGGTTATACCCGTGAGTACCCGGTCGAGCAGTACTACCGCGACAACCGACTGAATCCGATTCACGAAGGTACCCACGGCATCCAGTCGCTGGACCTGCTGGCCCGCAAGCTGAGCCAGAACGGCGGTGCCGGCCTGCGGCAGCTGGTTGGTCTGATCCAAAGCACCTGCAAGCGCGCCGGAGCGTTCGGCTCGCTGGACTCCCTGCGCCAACCGCTGGAGCAGTTGCTCGCGCGCCTGACCGAAGTGACGCAGGCGCTGCTCGGCGACCTGATGGCAGGCAAGGTCAACCAGACACTGGCCAACTCGGCGCTGTATCTGAAGGTCTTTGGTCACACCGTAATCGGCTGGCGCTGGCTGGAGCAGGCGATCCACGCCGAACAGGGTCTCGCGGACGGCAACCCGGCGGACACGGACTTCTACCGCGGCAAACTGCAGGCGGCGCGCTACTTCCTGACCTGGGAGGTGCCGAGCTGCCATCACGAGCTTGCCATCCTCGCCAGCCGCGATGACACCTGCCTGGCCATGCAGGACAGCTGGTTCTGACGAAGCAGCGCGCCCGGCCCGGCAACTAAGTCAGGACCGCAGGGCACCCTACGCACATTCTATTTCGTGCTCCGCCGACACCAGGCTTTGGTGTCGGCGGGGCACGTCCGTCGTTCCACCGGCTTTTTTTGACAGCTCGCTAAATCAGCAGGTTAGAATCGCTGGCATGCACCCTGCATGACATCATGCGAGACTGATCTACGGAGCGCGCGCTTGGATATCGGCAACATCAACTACCTGTTTTTTATCGGTGCCCTGTTGGTTGCGGCCAGTATCCTGATGAGCTCACTGTCGACTCGCCTCGGCGTGCCGATTCTGGTGATATTCCTCGCGGTGGGCATGCTCGCCGGCGTCGACGGCATCGGCGGTATCGTCTTTGATGACTATTCGCTGGCCTTTCTGATCAGCAACCTGGCGCTGGCGATCATCCTGCTCGACGGCGGCATGCGTACCCGCGCCGCGACCTTCCGCGTAGCCCTGTGGCCGGCCTTTTCATTGGCCACTGCCGGGGTGGTGATCACCTCGGGGCTGACCGGCCTGGCGGCCGCCTGGCTGTTCGACCTGCCGCTGATGCAAGGGCTGCTGATCGGCGCCATCGTCGGCTCGACGGATGCGGCCGTGGTGTTCAACCTGCTCAACGGTCGCGGGCTCAACGAGCGCGTCGGCTCGACGTTGGAAATCGAGTCGGGCAGCAACGACCCCATGGCCATGTTCCTCACCGTCGCCCTGATCGACATGCTCGCGTCTGGTCAGACCGGCTTCGGCTGGAGCTTTTTCGTCAACCTGCTGCAACAATTCGGCATCGGCACCCTGCTTGGCCTGTCCGGAGGCTGGTTGCTGTTACATCTGATCAATCGGCTGTCAGTGGCGGATGGGCTCTATCCGCTGCTGGCGGTGGCCGGCGGCATCATGATCTATGCGCTGTCCGGCGCCATTGGCGGCAGCGGCATTCTCGCGGTCTACGTCTGCGGCCTGCTACTGGGCAACCGGCCCATTCGCAACCGTCACGGCATTCTGCACATGTTCGACGGCCTGGCCTGGCTGAGCCAGATCGGCATGTTCCTGGTGCTCGGCCTGCTGCTGACTCCCAGTAATTTGCTGCCGATCGCCCTGCCGGCGCTCGCGCTGTCGCTGTGGATGATCCTGTTCGCCCGCCCGCTTGCGGTGTTCATCGGCTTGCTGCCGTTTCGCAGTTTCCACCTGCGCGAGCGCCTGTTCATTTCCTGGATCGGCCTGCGCGGTGCAGTACCGGTGATCCTCGCGGTATTTCCGTTGATGGCGGGTCTGGAGAATGCCCAGCTGTTCTTCAACGTCGCCTTCTTCATCGTGCTGGTCTCGCTGCTGCTACAAGGTACGACGCTGACCTGGGCGGCGAAGAAGGCCAAAGTCGAGGTCCCGCCGTCGCCTCTGCCGATTTCACGTGCGGGCTTACAGATCCACACGACCAGCCAGTGGGAAATGTTCATTTATCGGCTGACGGCCAAGAAATGGTGCGTGGGCGCCGCCCTGCGTGAACTGAAGATGCCGACCGGCACGCGCATCGCCGCGCTGTTTCGCGGCAAGGCGCTGCTGCATCCGTCCGGCAGTACCCGCCTGCAGGTTGACGACATCCTTTGCGTAATCGGCCATGAGGAAGACCTGCCGGCCCTCGGCAAGCTGTTCAGCGAAGCGCCACAGCGCGGTCGCGACATGCGTTTCTTTGGCGATTTCATCCTTGAGAGCGAAGCCCAGATGAGCGCCCTCGCAGCCCTCTACGGATTGAAGCTGGGCGATGTGGATGGCAATCAGCAGATCGGTCAATTCATGGCCGAACGTGTCGGCGGCAAGCCCGTCGTCGGCGATCAGATCGAGTGGAATGGCCTGATCTGGACCATCGCCTCGATGGAGCATGGCGAAGTGCGCAAGGTCGGCCTGAAGTTTCCGGAGGGCAACACGCCAGGCCCCAGTTTGCACTTCTGACGAGGGCGCCGAGCGATAAGCTGCGAGGTGAGACGTTCCGATCTGTGGACTCGCCTCGGCCATCGGCAGCCCTTAGACTCTGCACTCATTTCTGCCTTTCGATAGTACCCATGGCCTCCTTGCGCACCTTCATGCTGACGACACTGCTCGTCATCGCTTCGCCTTTCGCTTTCGTTCAAGCCGCCCCCGCGGTACCCGGTCTGCCCAACAACCAGGCAGCCGAAGCAGAGGCCCCGAAAGACGCCCAACCCAGCGTGAGCGAAAGTGCCCAGCGATTTACGGAGCAAGCCGAGACCGCGCGTCAGCGTTTGGCTGATCTCAAGACTGAGCTCGCCGGGGCGTCGAAGGAAATCGCCGCGGCCCAGCAGGAACTGAGCAAACTCAAAAGCAGCGATACCAGTGACATGGCGGCCAAGCTGGCCAAGCTGTCGGTCTCCGAGCTCGAGCAGCGGCTGGCCGAGCGCGTCGAGCAGATGTCAACCTGGCAAACGGCGCTGACCGCCGCCAATAGCATGATCATCAGCGCGCAGACGCGTCCGGAACGCGCTCAGGCGGATATCAGCAAGCATCAGACACGAATCGAGGAAATCAACACGCTGCTCAAGGGCGGTCGTGAGGGCGGCAAGCCCTTGAGCGACGAGCGCCGTGCGTTGCTCGGCGCCGAGAAAACCGCACTTAACGCGCAGATCGAACTGCGCCGCAACGAACTGGCCGGCAACAGCCAGCTGCAGGACCTCGGCGTCGCGCGGCGCGACCTGCTGTCCGAGCGCATCGCGCGCGCCGAACAGGAAACCATGGCGTTACAGACGGCGATCAATAACAAGCGCCGGGAAGAGTCGGAACAAACCGTCGCCGAGTTCTCGCTGAAAGCCGAGAAGGCGGGTTCAGACAAGCTGCTTCCCGCGGAAAGCGCCGAGAATCGCCGGCTTTCGGGCTACCTGCTGCGCGCTACCGAGCGGCTCAACGACCTGACCCAACAGAACCTGCAAACCCGTCAGCAGCTCGACACGCTGAACCAGGCTGATCAAGCGCTCGAAGAACAGATCGCCGTGCTCGAGGGTAGCCTGCTGCTCTCGAAGGTGCTGTATCAGCAGCAGCAGGCGCTACCGCAGCTGAAACTGGACAAGAACCTGGCCGATGAGATCGCCGACATCCGCCTGTATCAGTTCGAGCTGAGTCAACGGCGCGAAGTCAGTGGCAACGTCGAAGACTATGTCGATCAGCAGCTCGCCAAGCTGCCGCCGAGTGAAGTCACGCCGGAGCTGCGTAGTGCATTGCTGGAGCTGATACGCACCCGCAGCGAGCTGCTCGACCGGCTCAATCACGAGCTCAACGCACTGCTTAGCGAATCAATCACTCTGCAGTTGAATCAACGCCAGCTTCAGACCAAAGCCCAGGCTCTGCGCGAAACGCTGGACGAGCAGATGTTTTGGATCCCGAGCAACAAGCCGCTGGATCTGGATTGGTTCAAGAGCGTGCCGACGCTGCTGGATCGCCAATTGCGTGCGATGCCCTGGGGCTCCGTGTTCGAGGCGCTCGGCGCCGGATTGCTGGAACGACCGCTGTTCTTCGTGCCGCTGTTACTGGTGATCGGTTTACTGCTCTGGCGCCGCAACGCCATCAACGCCAAGCTCGATTTGCTCAGCGCCGACATCGGCCATTTCCGCCACGACAGCCAATTGCACACGCCGCTGGCGCTGCTGCTGAATCTCTTGCTGGCACTCCCCGGCGCGCTGTTCCTGGCACTTTGTGGTTACCTCCTGCAGATGGACGGGCGAGGACAAAACGTCAGCCTCGGTGCCGCCTTCTACCAGATGGCGCAGGCCTGGCTGGTGTTCTACAGCGCCTATCGGATGCTCTCGCCGAATCGAGTGGCCGAGACTCATTTTGGCTGGTTCCGCCCCCAGGTGGTCTTCCTGCGCAACGAGATTCGTCGCCTGGGGCTGGTCGTCATAGCCCTCGTAGCGGTCGTGGCCATTGCAGAACATCAACCAGGCAGCTTGGTCGACGATGTGATCGGCATTGCCGTGGTGCTGACCTGCTTCGCGCTGATGAGCTGGCGCCTGACGCGCCTGCTGCTCAAAGGCCCATCAAGCCAGAACGCCCCGCCAGTGCGGCGCATCATCGGTCTGTTGTTCAGCATGCTGCCACTGGCGCTGATCGTGGTCGTGGGGCTCGGTTATTACTACACCGCCCTTAAACTGACCGGCCGATTGATCGATACGCTGTATCTCTTGCTAGCCTGGGTCGTCATCGAGGCCGCGCTGATCAGAGGCCTGACCGTGGCTGCGCGACGCCTGGCATACAAGCGGGCCATCGCCAAGCGAGAAGCCGGTTCCGATGATGCCGGTGCAGCCAACGAAGGTGCGGCCGAGCCAGGTCTTGCCATCGAACAGGTCAATGAACAATCCCTGCGCCTGACCAGGCTGGCCATGTTCGGCCTGTTCTTCGTTGTGCTCTATTGGGTCTGGGCTGACCTGATCAGTGTGGTGTCGTACCTCGATAACGTCACCCTGTACGAATTCACCAGCGGCAGCGGTGAGACCGCCAGCACGTCTGCCATCACCCTGAACAACCTGCTCGGTGCACTGGCCACGGTCGTCATAACTTTCGCGCTCGCACGCAACCTGCCGGGCCTCCTCGAGGTACTTGTACTGTCCCGGATGCGCCTGGCTCAGGGCAGCGCTTATGCGACGGGTACCTTGCTCTCGTACACACTGGTTGGCATCGGCATTGTCACGACGTTATCGACCCTTGGCGTGAGCTGGGACAAGCTGCAATGGCTGGTCGCTGCGTTGTCGGTGGGCTTAGGCTTCGGCCTGCAGGAGATCTTCGCCAACTTCGTATCGGGATTGATCATTCTGTTCGAGAAACCGGTACGCATCGGCGACGTGGTAACCATTGGCAATCTGTCTGGAACAGTCAGCCGCATTCGCATTCGGGCGACGACCATTACCGATTTCGACAACAAGGAGATCATCGTCCCGAACAAGACGTTCGTGACCGACCAGCTCGTCAACTGGTCGCTCAATGACACCATCACCCGGGTCACGATTCGCATCGGCGTGCAGTTCGGCTCCGAGCTGGAAGAAGTGCGAAATCTCCTTTTCCAGGCAGCCCGGGAGAACCCCCGCGTGCTCAAGGAGCCTGAACCGCAGGTCTTCTTCCTCAACTTCGGCGAGAGCCGGTTGGAGCACGAGCTTCGCCTGCATGTGCGGGATCTTGGTGACCGCAATCCGGTTATCGATGAGATAAACCGACGTATCGATCAGGAGTTCCGCGCTCGCGGGATCGTCATCGCATTCCGTCAGCTGGACGTGCACCTGAAAAATGCCCCGCCGGGCCTGGAAATACCGCGGTCCGATCACAACGAAACGCCTCTTGGGGCGCCTGCCAACGGTCAGACTTGAGGAACGCTCCGACAGGCAAGACCTCCAATTCAACGTGCCCTCGCCTGCGAGCGCTACATTTCAGGACCGCCCGGAGCCCCCGTGAAGACTCTCACCGAGCTGAATTTCGACAACCGCTTCGCCCGTCTCGGCGATGTGTTTTCCACTGAGGTAACGCCTCGACCGCTGGAAGCACCGCGCCTGGTGGTGGCCAGCGAGGCGGCCATGGCATTGCTGGATCTCGACCCGGCAGTGGCTGAGGATCCGTTGTTCGCCGAGCTGTTCTCTGGCCACAAGCTCTGGAGCACGGCCGAGCCACGGGCCATGGTCTATTCCGGCCATCAGTTCGGCAGCTACAACCCGCGCCTTGGCGACGGTCGCGGCCTGCTCCTGGGCGAAGTGGTCAACGATGCGGGGGAACATTGGGACCTGCACCTCAAGGGTGCAGGCAAGACACCGTACTCCCGCATGGGTGACGGCCGCGCCGTGCTGCGCTCCTCGATTCGTGAATTCCTCGCCAGCGAGCACCTACATGCGCTGGGCATTCCCAGCTCACGCGCGCTCTGCGTGACCGGCTCGGATACGCCGGTCTATCGCGAACGCCAGGAGCGTGGCGCCATGCTGCTGCGCCTGGCGCAAAGCCACGTGCGCTTCGGCAATTTCGAGTACTTTTACTACACCAAGCAACACGATGAACTGAAGCAGCTACTCGATCACGTCGTCGAGTGCCATTTCAGCGACTGCCTGGAGCATCCCGAGCCCTATCATTCATTCTTCCGCGAGGTGCTGGAGCGCACCGCCGAACTGATCGCCTACTGGCAGGCATATGGCTTCTGTCATGGCGTGATGAACACCGACAACATGTCGATCCTGGGCATCACCTTCGATTTCGGCCCTTACGCCTTCCTCGACGACTTCGATGCGCGCTTCATCTGTAACCATTCCGACGATGCGGGGCGCTACTCCTACGAAAACCAGGTGCCCATCGCGCACTGGAACCTGGCCGCCCTGGCCCAGGCCCTGACGCCCTTCGTCGCGGTGGAGCAGTTGCGCGAGACGATGAACCTGTTCCTGCCGATCTACGAAGCTGCCTGGCTCGACCTGATGCGCCGGCGTCTGGGCTTCCGGACCGCCGAGGAAGAGGACAAAACGCTGGTGCAGCGTCTGCTGCAGCTGATGCAGGACGGCGCTATCGACTACACGAATTTCTTTCGTGAGCTCGGTGACCATGCGCCCGAGCAGGCCCTGGCCCGGCTGCGTGACGATTTCATCGACATCAAGGCGTTCGACGACTGGGCCGCGGGCTACCTCCAGCGCACTCAGCGTGAAGGGGACGACCAGACCGTGCGGCAAGCGCGCATGCAGGCGATCAATCCCAAGTACATCCTGCGCAACTACCTTGCCCAGCAGGCGATCGAAGCCGCAGAGGCCGGTGATTACGGTCCGGTACGCGAGCTGCACGCTGTGCTCAGCCATCCATTCGACGACCAACCGGGCATGGAGCGCTACGCTGAACGCCCGCCGGAATGGGGCAAACATCTGGAAATCAGCTGCTCGTCCTAACGTGACCTTTGCGCAAGATGCTGCGCAGCGCTCCGCCTGGCGGAGCGGTTTCCCCAGCCGCACGGCGCGTGGCCACTGGACTTATGCGGATATGTGCCAAATCCTGCGCAGGTGCCGGCAGGATGTTGCTCAACTAAATGTGCGTCTTCCCGCAGCGCTCATCCTGCCCTTCTTGCCATCTTCTGCAAGGCATTGATTTTAAAAGGATTTGAACTTTCTGGCACGCGCCTTGTAGTGACTCGTCTGCCATTCCGGCATTCACAAGGCAAGGAGAGCGTTCATGCCAACACCCGCGTATCTGTCCCTCGAAGGCACCAAGCAAGGCCTGATCACCGCAGGCACGTTTACCGAGGACTCGGTCGGCAATATTTTCCAGGAAGGACACGAAGACCAAATCCTGGTGCAGGCGTTCCAGCACCAGGTCATCATCCCGCGCGACCCTCAGTCCGGCCAACCCACCGGCCAGCGCGTGCACAAGCCGCTGATGATCACCAAGGTGTTCGATAAATCGTCGCCGCTGATCTTCAACGCCCTAACCTCCGGTGAGCGCCTGAACAAGTGCCGCCTGGAGTGGTACCGCACCTCGTCCACCGGCACCCAGGAGCATTACTTCACCATCGAGCTGGAAGACGCTGTGATCGTCGACGTGCAGTCGCGCATGCCCAACTGCCAGGACCCGAACATGTCCCACTTCACCCATCTGGAAGACGTGTACTTCACCTACCGCAAGATCGTCTGGACCCACGAAGTCTCCGGTACTTCCGGCTCCGACGACTGGCGCACCCCGATCGCCAGCTAAAGCGATCACCGCATCAATGACTTTGGCCGGGCACGTCCCGGCTGAAGCTTTTGTGCGAAGCAGTAATAGAAATTGAAACCGCGGCGAAACAATGCGCGACCCAGCGCACCGCAACGCCGTCGATGCGTGGTACATCAAGCCCCCGCATGCGCCCTGGCGCACACCATGGACGGATCCAGGAGGAACAAGGATGTTCGCCCCCGCCAATCAAAAGCACTTTTCCCTGCACATCGAAGGCATCGAGCATGACTTTCAAGTGCTCGAATTCAGCGGTAAAGAAGCCATCAGCCAGCCCTACCGCTTCGAACTGGAGCTGGTCAGCGAGCGTCCGGATCTGGATTTCGAAAGCCTGCTTCAGCAGTCCGCGTTCCTGACATTCGCCAGGGATGGTGGCGGCATCCACGGCCAGGTCTATCGCGCCGCCCAAGGCGAGTCCGGCGAACGCCTGACGCGCTACCAGCTGATCATTGTCCCGAGGCTTGCCTATCTGGCGCACCGGACCAACCAGCGCATCTTCCAGCACCTCTCGGTGCCGCAGATCATTGCCCAGGTCCTGGAGGAGCACGGCATTCTCGCCGGCGACAGTCATCGTTTCGACCTCGGTCCGGTGATCTACCCCGAGCGAGACTATTGCGTTCAATACGACGAAACCGATCTGCACTTCATCCAGCGCCTCTGCGAGGAAGAAGGCATTCACTACCATTTCCGGCACAGCGAATCCGGTCATATGCTGGTCTTTGGCGATGACCAGACGGTATTCCCCACCCTTGCGCCGGTCGCGTATCAGCAGGACAGCGGCCTGGTCGCCGACGAGCCGGCAATCAAGCGCTTCGGGGTGCGCATCGAAACCCGTACCGGCCGCGTCACCCGCCGTGATTACGATTTCGAAAAGCCACGCCTGACGATGGAGGCGGCGGTTCAGAGCGGCACTCAGCCCGACCTCGAGGACTACGACTACCCAGGGCGTTTCGTCGATCGCGAGCGTGGCAAACACCTGTCCCGCCGCGCCTTGGAACGCCACCGCCACGATTTCGAACTGGCCGTGGGCGATAGCGATCAGCCGAAGCTGGTCAGCGGCCACTTCCTCTCACTCAGCGATCATCCGCGCGGCGACTGGAATCAGCTATGGCTGCTCACCGAAATTCATCACGAAGGCAAACAACCGCAGGTACTGGAGGAGTCGGTCGCCAACGCGTCCAGCCTGCACGTTCCGACCCACTCTCCCCTCCGGGACGAAGGCTGCGGTGAAGGGGCTCTTGCCAGCACCGATTTCCACCAAGGCTATCGCAACCATTTCACCGCCACGCCGTGGGCCGTCCCATTCCGCCCCGCTCTCAACCACCCCAAGCCACGCATCCTTGGCAGCCAGAGTGCGGTTGTCACCGGGCCAGCCGGTGAAGAGATTCACTGCGACGAATACGGTCGAGTAAGGGTGCAATTCTTCTGGGATCGTCACGGCCAAGCCGACGATAAAACCAGCTGCTGGCTGCGCGTTTCATCGAGCTGGGCCGGCGACCATTACGGCGGTATCGCCATTCCCCGCGTTGGCATGGAAGTACTGATCACCTTCCTTGAGGGTGATCCCGACCAGCCACTGATCACCGGCTGTCTCTACCACAAAGAGAATGCGGTTCCCTACGACCTGCCTGCGAACAAGACCCGCAGCGTCTTCAAAACCCTCAGCAGTCCAGGTGGCAACGGCTACAACGAACTGCGCATCGAAGACCGCAAGGGCGCCGAGCAGATCTACCTCCACGCCCAACGCGACTGGGACGAAAACATTGAGCACGACCAGAAAATCCGCATCGGCCACGAACGCCATGACACCGTCGAAGCCAACAGCTACAGCGAATTCCGCGCCGAAGAACACCGCACCACCCATGGCGATCGCCGCAGCGAAGTCAAAGCCAACGACCACCTGACCGTGGGCAACAACCAACACGTGAAGATCGGCACCGGCCAATTCATCGAAGCCGGCAACGAAATCCACCTCTCCAGCGGCCTCAAAGTCGTCCTCGAAGCAGGCAGCGAACTGACCTTCAGGGCCGCCGGTAGCTTTATCAAGCTCGACGGCAGCGGCATCACCATGGTCGGGCCGGTGATCAGGATGAACTCTGGCGGCAGTCCGGGTAAGGGGTCGGGGGCTGCGCCGGTCCAGCCGGGCGCGGTGAAATCGGCGGATGCGGATAAGGCAGGCGAGCTCCTAGTGCCTGCGCAGCGCCAAGCTTTATTACGAGCCTCTCCACGCTGTGAGATCTGCGAGCGAGCCAACCAGGAGGCCGGGGCATGAGCCGAGACTTCTTGCTCGTAGATGGTGTGCTCCGCCAGGACGCTCTGCAATGGCTTTATGCAGCAGGCGAGCATATCGAGGTCATTCCACTTTACAACGGCACCCGCTGGGACGGCGTCAAAGAAATCGGCCCAATTCTGGTAGGGCTAGATACGCATTCATCATTGCTCAATGAATGGCAACACAACCCTCTTCTTCAGCGTCAGGCCAGCAGGCTACAGAGTTCGGCACCGCTGAACGATGTCGCCGATCACCTGAGCCAGTACATCACCGTCACGGACGACTTTGGTAGCTACAGCCTCTTCCGTTTCGCTGACCCACTGGTGACCTCTTACTGGTTGAACAGCTATCCCTCGTCCGCTTATCAAAGTCTGTTGGGCCCCATCGGTGAATGGCTCGTTCCACTATCCCCTCCAAGGTGGGCGCCCTCGGTAGCAGTCGAATGGCACTCCTATCGTCCGCAACCACACAGTCCGACATTAGAGGGCAAACTCAACCACCTCGCCGATGACCAGGTTCAGGCCCTAGAACAGGCTTATCGGCGAAGCTTCAAGGAACGCCTCTACGACTGGTTGAACGAAGACTATCCACAAACCTTATCAAGCCTTGCCGAACAAGAGCGAGATCTATGGTTGGAACAGCGTCTGCTAGATGCCGAAGCCTGGGGGCTGGTCAATGAACAGAGTATTGCGATCTGGGTCGAGCGCTGCGCCTGCTGGGGAGACGACTTCGCCACACGCCTCGATAGCCCCTACCAAGCTTGGCTAGCCAAGGTGCCAGACGCCCAGGAACTGCCTCCAGAGCGACGTATTCAAGCTCTGGATGAAGATTGCCTTACCGGCTAAAGGAACGGATTTCCATGAGCACGACAACTTCCGACAAAACGCTGCAACAAGCCAAACGCAATCAGGCCTTCGAGGACAAGCCCGCCAATGCGAACGGTCAGTGCCCGTTGAAAGCGGGTGAAATTGCAATCCATCCCGTTCGCTATGCGATAGATGAGTCACCGGCACGCGGCAGTGCCCAAGGTCCAAACCCGCTGCCAAAAGGCTGGTCCAGCAGCAACCTGCCGAAGCTCAAGACGCGTAGTTATACCCTGCGTCAGCTCCGTGACGGCTGGCTTTATGTGTGGAATGAAACTGATCGCACCCTTCACGAATATCAGGTGAAGGGCCACCAATTCATCCGCCATCAATGGGGTAGTGCACAGCTGGGCAAGGATGAGCGAAACAACCCCGGTGACAGCCAACCTTATCTGCTTTACCCAAAGCGCAGCCGCCTACTCATTGCCTACGCCCCCGTGCAGTGGACCTGGCGCCTGTGCAAAAAAATGCGCAGCAACCCCCAGGAGCAAAAGCGCTGGATGCGCGCACTGGACTTGCCGCAATACTGTACCCAGATGCAGGCAGCACATGCCGCTCCTATCCGCGAAATAGGCAGCGCGGTCGCCGATATCCTGGCAGGAGGAGAAGCCCCGACCTTCAAGAGCTGTCTTGTAGCAGCGAACAACGATGATACGTCCCGCCCCTGCAAAAAGCCGATCGACCAGGCTCTCATACTCGGCAGCGTACCCGATCAGGACAGTGCCCTCTTCGTTGCTCTGGACGATCCCATGGCCATCGTCGATGACCTGGCCATGAATCTGCAGGGCCGCTGGCTGGAACTGGCAGCAGCAGACAAACAGCACGCCAACAAGATCAATAGCGCTACGCTCATTCAGGGGCTTTGCGGCGTCAAACTAGACCCCTTCATGCCCAAATCGGTATCGACTAACCCAAGCCGCAAGCAAGCTTTCATCAAAGACGCTCACAGCCTGCTCGATAGCGAAGCGCAGCTACTCAATCACGGCGGCAGTGACGCGACCCTGACACTCAAATCGCTGCAAGTGCAGCGGGTTCAACAGCAATTTCGCACGAATTGGGGTAACCCACCGTCGGGGCCTAAATGGCGCGCACTGGTAGAGGAATGGCAGCAGAAAAAGACCTGGCGCGAGGACGTTCGCTTCGATGAGGCCTGGAGTTATCTGCAAGAGCGCGCCGATGAAATGGAGCGCCTCAATACCCACATCCAACGCAGCGAAAGCGACCTGCTCGCCTGGCTGAAAAGCCTCAGTCCGAAAGCGGAAGAGGTTTTCTATGACCCCTGCCATCCTCAGCAATCGACCGATCTGCTGGACACCATGGCCAATCTGTACGAGCAGTTGGGCGCGAGCGACACGGGCAAGCAATGGCTCTGCGAGCAGTACGGCAAACCCACTACGCTGGCAGGCCTGGCGCTGTTCAATTTCAGCGCCGAGCTTTCCGCGCTGATCGACAAGATCTCCGCCAATTTCACCACCTACGGCACCATCGACAACCAAGGTCGGCAGGGCGACGGTAGCGGCCAGGCTCACGGCGGACTCTCCGACATCACTAGCGAAGTCAGCCGTGCCAACGAGGTGAAATCGGTACTTGACCTGCCGAGCGTACAAGCCAGCAACCTGTACAAGGACCTTTCCGAACCCGGCAAGCATGCCTTCGAGACCTTGCGCAACGTAGTGGGGCAAAAAGCCAAGGACAGCTGGAACCTGATGGCCTTTGTTCTGTTGCCGGCCTTGAGCACGAAATTTGCGCCCAAGGTTCGAATCTTTGCCTTCAGCGTCACCCAGGTCTTGGTCTCTACGGAAATCTCCACGCAGACGCGTTTGATTCTGGATGCCGAGTTCGCGAAGAAGAACCGTCAATGGCAGATGCAGGTTGCCCAGCTCGAAAAGAACATCAAGGGCCTGCAACGCACTCTTTCTCTACCCGGTAAAGGCCCCGACAAACGCTCGGCGCGCATACAGTTGCTCGGGCTGGAACAAAAGCGCGAGACGCTGAACCTGCAACGGCCTAATGAGGTAATCGGTAGCGTCGTCACCGAAACCAGGATCACCAAGGTACAAACCCGCCAAGTAGCCATGTGGCTTGCGACACTGGGCCAGTCAGAGCTGCTCGATCAGTTGCAGCTCAAAGCAAAAAACTCGGCAAGCTATGCAGCCCGCAGCCGTCAGTGGATGAACCAGGAGCTCGGCGGCAGCCTGCCTGTGCTGGTCGCAGGGCTGAATGTCTGGAACTTTATCAATAGCCTGGACAAGGCACGCAATGATGGCATTTTCAGTGAGGATGAGCTGCGCACGGTCGGCGCCAATGCCGCCTATACCGCCAACGCACTGATGGCACTCTGGACGGTGCCGGCGTGGAACAAATGGGCCAAGCTTGAAAAAACAATTGGCCGAAATACCACTCAACTTGCAAAAGCAGGTGTAAGGGCTTGGCTTAAAACGGGTGAAGTTGAAGCCTCATTGCTGGCTCGGCAGCTCGTCTTACGTACTATGGGTATGGCAGCATTCGGCGCTATCGCCGCGGGGGTAGAGGCCTGGCAGGTTTCCAAAGATGTTAGCAACGCAACCAGCCCTGAAGAGAAATATGCTCAAAGCACAAAACTGGTTGCATTGATATTTATGTCGTCAGTAGCTGGCGTCCAACTAGTTGGCAGTGCTTTGGGCTTCTGGTTCGGTTTTGCCTGGGTCATGTCCAACCCGGTGACCATCATCATCGCGTTACTTGGCGTGATCTACCTGATCGCCAGCATGATCGCCAACCAATACAAGCGCGAGGGTCTACGGCTCTGGCTGTATCGCAGCAGTTGGGGCAAATCCCCCACCTGGACACACAGTGACGAGCATCATAAGGAGGAACTGCGCACCCTGAAGGAAATCTGCCTACGCCCCAGCCTGGCGGCTCGCGCCTCCACCTTGCCATACTACGGGCGTGGCCCACGCATCTATACCGGTTTCTGGCTACAGCTCCTGCTACCGTCCGAACTGGCGGGAACAACCGTAAAACTGCAACCGGCCATGGTCGACAGCGGCTGGTTTTCCGATAGCCTGATGCAAGGCATGGCAGACAAGTTCTACGACCAGTTCCTCGAAGGCTACTGGGCGCCCATCGACCAATTTGGTCAACCTCCCGCGCAGCGTCCCAGCGGACCGCTGCCAGGCGACACCCTCTACCCCGAGGGCACACAGCACCGCCTCTGGCAAACCTGGGTTGCTTACCAGCGCTCCCCCATGCTGGAGCTGGAAGTTCGCTACCCGGAGCAAATTCTGGAAAGCACTAACGGCCAAGGCTATATGTTCCGCGTGGATATAGGCAGCTCATCCTCCGAGGCGAATCTGAAAAGCGATGCGCTCAGCAAGGAACCCAATAGCGATATGGTTCTCTCTTCACAAAGCACCCGCTTGCTCTCCTTGCAGGTACCACATACGAGTAAATGATTTATTTATGAGCAGTACATTGAGAAAATTCTTACAGGCTCTTCCCTGGAATCAGCCCATCGAGCTTCCAGCACACCACCAGTGGAAGCACGCCAACCAACGTGCCTTACTGGAATGGAGGATCAAGGCGCGCCCTTACAACACAACCGTCGCCAATGGGATGTTTGCCTTCCTATTATGCACAACTCTAATCTTTAGTTACTTTTTACTCTATAAAAATGCAAGCTTCGAGCTAATTGAAACTACCTTTATTGCAGTACCAGGTTTTTTTCTTTTCTTCTTAGCTTTATATGGCACAACGCATCAAAAAACAAAATTCGCTTATCGCCTGACCGAAACAGGTATAGAACTCTGCGAGTGGAAAGCACCAGGTAAAGGCTGGATGATCGCCTTGAAATGGCTGACGATTATCGCCGCTATCGCCGTTCTATTCGTTGTCGCACTTGACCCATCGGCCTTTTGGGTAGCACTCGCCGGGCCTGGCGGCATGGGCTTGCTTTATCTAGGCCTAGCTAACTCAAAGCAATTCCAAGAAATGCACAGTCTCTACAGACACAATGTATTTACCTGGGACGAAATAAAGCACATTTACATAGACAAATCACGTCACCTAATCAGCTTGGAATATGAGTGGCTCAACGAGAATCTCAACAAGACACTGCCGTGGTGGACATATATTTTCTGTCAAAAAAAAGGTTTTGAAACCACTGCTGAAATCATACTTTCAAAAAATACAGACACCCCCCACACACGTAAAAAAATAGAGGTCTTACAGTTTTAAAAAATCAATAGAAATCCAATACCGATATGGCGCTATTCTCACAAAACACCTGGCTGTTCCCTTTGTAGGTGCCCATACGAGTGAATGATTGCTTATGAGCAGTACGTTGAACAAAATTATCCAGGCTCTCCCCTGGAACCAGCCCATCGAACTTCCAGACCACCATCAATGGAAACATACTAATCAGCATGCGGTGCTAGAGTGGAAAATCAAGGCAAGGCCTTATAACACAACAGTTGCAAATGGCATGTTTATTTTCCTCTTCCTATTCACCACTATATTCTTTGGGTGGATGGGCGAGATCTTTAACCCTAACTCTTCAAAATCCATAGCAATAGGAATACCGTTTTATATATTAACCATGGCTGCCATTTACGGCACAACACATCAAAAAACAAAGTTCGCTTACCGATTTACCCAGAGGGGCATAGAGGTCTGCGAGTGGAAAGCGCCAGGTAAAGGCTGGATGATCGCCTTGAAATGGCTGACGGTTATTGCTGCTATCGCCGTTCTATTCATTGTCGCACTTGACCCATCGGCCTTTTGGGTAGCACTCGCTGGGCCTGGCGGCATGGGCTTGCTTTATCTAGGCCTAGCTAACTCAAAGCAATTAAAAGAATTACACACAAGTTACCATACGTATGAGTATCAATGGAGCGAGTTCAAAAATATCACGCTGGACCGACCTAAGAAAATAATTTCCCTTGAGGCACCTTGGCTTAGCCCGTACTCAAATGAATATGTGGATTGGCCGTTCTATATTTTCTCGGCAAACGCAACTTCGATAAACACGTCACTCTCATCCGTGAACAGCTAAAAGAATTCCCCCTAAAAGAAGAGAACGTCTCAGTGCTGCAATTCTAGTTTCAAATCCAATACTACCTATTTTGCTCTCTTCACAAAATACGTGCTTACGCCCCTTGCAGGTGCCACATACGAGTGAATGATTGCTTATGAGCAGTACCTTGAACAGATTTATCCAGGCTCTCCCCTGGAACCAACCCATCGAACTTCCAGACCACCAACGATGGAAACATGTTAATCAACATGCGTTGCTATAGCGGGGCCAAGTTGGATGCAAATGCGGCATTGCCGCATAGCATCCGCAGCGCCACCACCCTGGTGCGTATCGAGAGCAACCTGCCGGGGCTGTCGCGCAACTGGGTAGCCTCAACCTCAAGAGCGAGGTTCGCCTGCGCACCACCACTCGACCTCCAGCCACGGCGGCAACGTCGAGAGCTCGCGGGTCGGCTCCGTCACCAGGCCCGTGGCCCAGCGACCCTGGCCCAACGCCCTGGAGCTCTATTTCAATACGCCAGCTGATGGCGCAACATGTGGCGTACGTCGATTAACGGACCTGCCGCAAGATCAGAAAACGAACATGAGCGATAGCTACTACGCCAGCACCGCCAGCGACCGTCGTGGATCTGGAGAAGACCGTAGCCAGAAGGCCGGCACCTCCATGCCATTCCCAAGGGAAATGACTCCGATGCCCTTCCCAACAGCGCGCCGATATCGAGCCCAGCGAGACAGACCAGCGAATCGGCATTCGCCTTCACTCCGGCACTTCCACACACACATGAATCGCATCATGCCGCCAGTACTCCACATCGCAATCGATCAACCGATCATGCTGGTCGCGGTTGAGGCGGGTGATGCGCAGGGCGGGGCTGCCGGGGGCGGTGCGCAGGGTCGTGGCGGCTTCGGGGTGCAGGGCGGTGGGGACCATGTCGAAGCGGACGCGGCCGTAGTGGATGCCATATTCGCTGGCATACAGCTCGGTTAGCGAGCAGGTCAGATCATAGTCGAGGATGCCTGGGAAGTAGCTGGGGTTCAGATAGTGTTCGACGTAGAGCACCAGACGACCATCGATGCGTCGGGCGCGGCGGATCTGGATGACGCCGGACAGCGCAGGCAATCCCAGTCGGGCGCAAATTTCCGCTGCGGCGGGCACCAACCGGGCGGACAATATCTCGGTTGCCGGGAGCCTACCCTGCTCATGGACCATGGCGTGGAAGTGGCTACGCACCAGCGGGTTGTAGGCGATCCGAGGCGGTGAAACGAACCAGCCACGGCGATCCTCCCGATAGATCAAACCCTGCGACTCGAGCTGGCCCAGCGCCTCTCGCAGCGTGATGCGCGTGGTATCGAAGAGCTCGCTGAGTTTGCGCTCGGATGGCAGTTGCCCGCCAGGCTGCAGCAATCCGTGGGCGATCTGCTCCTGCAAGGACCGACAGATTGCCGTAACCGCCCGCGGTGCCTCGTCACGCATCACTTTCTCCTCAACTGGACTAGTCCAGCACTAGAACAGAGCGCTTGCTCTCGCATTTTTCAGCCGCAAACGCTTTGCAGGTTAGGCAAGCCAAATGACTACCGCGTGACATTGGTACGGAAAGCGGGTCCCACAACGGTTGTTTTTGGCCCTTCCAAGCGTATCGGCGGATTTCGATAGAGCCACGCCACGCAAGGTTCCCAGCCTGAGCTAGGCTTGCTACGGCACTCCTGTCGCGGTGTCGCCCCCAAGAGGCGGCGGCGGAGGCATCGACATCAAAATGTCATTTGCACCCCCTAGATTGGCTTCAGTCTTGCTGACCTAGACCAACCTGCGAAAGGAGCTTCTGATGAAACGACTGCTGCTGGCTTCACTGCTGGGATCAGCGATCGCCCTGGCGACATCGGCGAACGCTGCACAAACGGACCTGAAAGGCCTCGAAGAGGCGGCTCGCGCGGAAGCTGAGGTCAACAGCGTCGGCATGCCGGACAGCTGGGCCAACTGGAAAGACACTTGGCAGGACCTGGAGAAGACGTACGGCCTCAAGCACATGGACACCGACATGAGTTCGGCCCAGGAGATCGCCAAGTTCGCCGCTGAGAAAGACAACGCCACCGCCGACATCGGCGACGTCGGCGCGGCGTTCGGGCCGATCGCCGTGCAGCAGGGCGTTACCCAGCCATATAAGCCGAGCACCTGGGAGCAGATCCCGGACTGGGCAAAGGACAAGGACGGTCACTGGATGCTGGCCTACACCGGTTCGATCGCCTTCATCATCAACAAGCAGCTGGTCGACAAGGCGCCAACCTCCTGGGCCGAGCTCAAAGATGGCGAGTACAAGGTCGCCATCGGTGACGTCAGTGCCGCCGCGCAGGCGGTGAATGGCGTGCTGGCGGCTGCCATCGCCAACGGCGGCGACGAGACGAATATCCAGCCGGGCCTGGACTATTTTGCCGAGATCGCCAAGCAGGGCCGCCTGTCCTTGTCGAACCCGACCATCCAGACGCTGGAGCGCGGCGAAGTGGAAGTGGGCGTGGTCTGGGACTTCAATGGCCTGTCCTACCGCGACCAGATCGACCCAAGCCGCTTCGAAGTGTTGATCCCATCCGATGGCTCGGTGATCTCCGGCTATACCACCATCATCAACAAGTACGCCAAGCACCCCAACGCAGCCAAGCTGGCGCGCGAGTACATCCTCTCCGACGCAGGGCAGATCAATCTGGCCAAGGGCAATGCGCGACCTATTCGGGCCGAGCATCTGACGTTGCCGGCCGAGGTGCAGGCCAAGCTGCTGCCGAACGAGCAGTACGCCAAGGTCAAACCCATCGAGAACGCCGAAGCCTGGGAAGCAACATCCAAGGCGCTGCCGCAGCAGTGGCAGGAAAGCGTGATCATCGAAATGGAGTGACGGCTCGCCCACCGGCCCCGAGAGGGCTGGGCTAAAGCGGAACGCCGCCCGGCCCACCCTATAGGTCTACGGATCGCCGTTAACAGGAACGTCCCATGAGCAAAGCCATCCTCGTGATCCTCGACGGCCTGAGCTATTCGGTGGCCGAACATGCCATGGGACACTTGCATGCCTGGTGCATGGCCGGGCGGGGCGCCTTGTACCGGTTGGAATGCGAACTGCCGGCGCTGTCCCGACCGCTCTACGAGTGCATTCTTACCGGCGTTCCGCCCATCGAGAGCGGCATCGTGCACAACGATGTGGTGCGGCTATCCACCGAGCGCAGCGTTTTCCGCTACGCCCGTGATGCCGGATTGATCACAGCGGCTGCGGCTTACCATTGGGTCAGCGAGCTGTACAACCGCGCACCATTTCATGCAGCACGCGACCGTCACAGCGAGACCCCGGAGCTACCCATACAGCACGGCCATTTCTATTACGAAGATCACTATCCGGATTCGCACCTGTTTGCCGACGCGGAAAGCCTACGGCTGCGGCTCAGCCCCGACTTCCTGCTGGTGCACCCGATGAACATCGACGACGCCGGTCACAAGCACGGCCTGGATTCGCCTCAATACCGCAACGCCGCGCGCCGCGCTGATGTTCTGCTGGCCGAGTATCTGCAACGCTGGCTGGATGATGGCTATCAGGTGCTGATCACCGCCGACCACGGCATGAACAGCGATCGCTCCCACAACGGCCTGCTGCCGGAAGAACGTGAGGTGCCGCTGTTCGTACTGGGTTCGGCATTCAGCCTCGATCCGGGTGCCCGACCGAAACAGACCGAGCTGTGCGGCACCCTGTGCGAACTGCTCGGCGTGTCGCATGACAAGCCGGCATGCCGGGAGCTGCTGAAATGACCGCGCCGCTTGAGAACAACCTCAAGACCGCGGCCATTCGCGAACATGCTGCTCCGACCACGGTCGGCCGCAGACCAGCGCGCGGCAAGCATCTGGCGCTGCTCTGCCTGCTGCCCTTCGCGCTGTTCTTCTTCGCCTTCCAGATCTCCCCGCTGCTGTGGGTGACGGTCCACAGCCTGAACACACCTGAAGGCTGGGGCCTGGCCAATTTTCAAAAGATCTTTGGCTCGAAGTTCTATCTTCAAGCCATCAAGCACAGCCTGCAGATCGCCTTCTGGTCCAGCCTGTTCGGTATCGTCATCGCCATTCTCGGCAGCTACTCGCTGCGCCAGGTTGACTCGAAACTGCGCGACTTCGTCATGGCTTTCTCCAACATGACCAGCAACTTCGCCGGCGTACCGCTGGCGTTCGCCTTCGTCATCCTGCTCGGCTTCAACGGAGCGCTGACGATCCTGCTGAAGCAGGCCGGAATCATCGAGGACTTCAATCTCTACTCCAAGACCGGCCTGATCGTGCTCTACACCTATTTCCAGATTCCGCTGGGCGTGTTGCTGCTCTACCCGGCGTTCGACGCGCTGCGCGAAGACTGGCGCGAATCGGCCTCCTTGCTCGGAGCCGGCACCTGGAGCTACTGGCGTTACATCGGCCTGCCGGTCCTGACGCCCGCGCTGCTCGGCACCTTCGTCATCCTGCTGGCCAACGCGCTCGGCGCCTACGCCACCGTCTATTACCTCACCACCGGCAACTTCAACGTGTTGCCGATCCGTATCGCCGCGATGATTTCCGGCGATATCTCTTTGGACCCGAATATGGCCAGCGCCCTGGCGATGGTGCTGGTGGAACTGATGGCAGTGATCACCGTGGCGCACCAACTGCTGCTTAAGAGGAGCTACCATGCGAGCCGCTGAAGCCCGGCGCGGCCTGCTTTACCACCGCGTGGTGGTCTGGCTGTTGTTCCTGATCCTGCTGCTGCCCTTGGCCGCGACCTTCCTCTATTCGATATCGAGTAGCTGGTCGGCGACCATCCTGCCCGATGGCCTGACCATCGACTGGTACCTGCAGTTGTGGAGCGACGAGCGCTTCCTGCGTGCCTTCGGTCAGTCGTTGCTGGTCTGCTTCGGTGCGCTGGCGCTGGCCGTGGTGCTGATCTTGCCCTTGCTGTTCGTGGTGCACTACCACTTCCCGCAGCTCGACGGGCTAATGAACATCCTGATCCTGCTGCCCTTCGCGGTGCCGCCGGTAGTGTCCTCGGTCGGGCTGCTGCAGCTTTATGGCTCGGGGCCGCTGGCGATGGTCGGCACACCCTGGATCCTGATCGGCGCCTACTTCACCATCGCGCTGCCGTTCATGTACCGCGCCATCAGCAACAACCTGCAGGCGATCAACCTGCGCGACCTGATGGACGCCGCCCACCTGCTTGGCGCCAGCACCTGGCAGGCGGCGTTCCTTGTCGTGCTGCCAAACCTGCGCAAGGGACTGATGGTATCGCTGTTCCTGTCGTTCTCGTTTCTGTTCGGCGAATTCGTGTTCGCCAATCTGCTGGTGGGCACGCGCTACGAAACCCTACAGGTGTACCTGAACAACATGAAAAACAGCAGCGGCCACTTCAACAGTGCGCTGGTGATTTCCTACTTTTTCTTCGTGCTGGTGTTCACTTGGGCGGCGACCCGGCTGAACCGAGACAGGTCCTGACGATTTACGAAACGCCCGGCACGACGGCTTCGTAGAGCCGTGGGCTGACGCGGAACGCCACCCGATCCATCTTGACCACTGCAGCGGCTTTTTAGACAGGAACATCCCATGAGTTACCTTTCCATCCGCAGCCTGCACAAAGCCTTTGGCGACACCCAGGTCTTCAGCGATATCGATTGCGAAGTCGCCAAGGGCGAGCTGATCACGATGCTCGGTCCGTCTGGCTGCGGCAAGTCCACGCTGCTGCGCTGCATCGCTGGGCTCACCGAAGTCGACGGCGGACAGATCCTGCTGGACGGGGAGGATCTGGTGCCGCTTTCACCGCAGAAGCGCCAGATCGGCATGGTGTTCCAGAGCTACGCGCTGTTCCCCAACATGACGGTCGAGCAGAACGTCGCTTTCGGCCTGCGCATGCAGAAGGTCGCCAGAGACGAAAGCGCCCGGCGGGTAAACGAGGTGTTGGCAATGGTCGAGCTCGGCGAGTTTGCCCGACGCTACCCCAGCCAGCTCTCGGGCGGGCAATGCCAGCGTGTGGCACTGGCACGCTCATTGGTCACACGTCCTCGCCTACTGCTGCTCGACGAACCCTTGTCGGCGCTCGATGCGCGCATCCGTAAGCATCTGCGTGAACAGATCCGTGCAATTCAGAAAGAGTTGGGGCTGACTACCATCTTCGTCACCCACGATCAGGAAGAAGCGTTGACCCTCTCGGATCGCATCCTGTTGATGAACGCCGGGCGGATCGTCCAGAGCGCCGACGCCGAGACGCTCTACACATCACCGGTGGATGCCTTTGCGGCGGGCTTCATCGGTAACTACAACCTGCTCGCGGCAGACGTGGCCTCACGACTACTGCAGCGTCCGATCAATGCTCAGGTGGCGATCCGCCCGGAGGCCATCGCTCTCGTCAATGCAGCCGAGGGTAGCGACGGGATCGCGGCCGTGATCAGAAGCCACAGTCTGCTCGGCAATGTGATCCGCTATCGGGTCGAAGCGCGTGGCGTCGAGCTATTGGTGGACGTGCTCAATCGCTCCGCCTCCGATCTTCATCCCCACGGTCGCCAGGTAGGCCTTACCATCGACGCTTCCGCAATTCACGAGGTGGCTTGATGGCACTGGCGATATTCGACCTGGACGAAACGTTGATAGACGGCGACTGCGCCAGCCTCTGGTCGCAGGAAATGGCCAAGATCGGCTGGGTGGACGCTGAATCCTTCCTGCGCAAGGACGCCGAATTGATGGCCGAGTACGCGTTCGGCCGGCTGGCGATGGAGGACTACATGGCGTTCAGCCTGGCACCGCTGGTGGGCCGCACCGCCGAAGAGGTCGCCCATGTGGTCGGGCCGTTCGTCGAGGACGTGATCGAACCGCTGATCTACAGCGATGCTATGCGCCATATCGCCGAGCATCGCAAAGCCGGTGACCGCATTCTGGTGATATCCGCTTCAGCGGAATTTCTCGTCGGAGCCGTCGCCGAACGGCTCGGTATCGACGAGATGCTGGCGATCCAACTGGAGGAGCAGCACGGCTCCTACAGCGGCAATACACGGGGGGTTCTGACTTACCGTGAGGGCAAGGTGGCACGGCTACGCGAGTGGGCCGACGCGGCCGGCGAATCGCTGGACGGCGCGCATTTTTACTCCGACTCGATCAACGACCTGCCGCTGCTCGAGCAGGTGGCGCATCCCTACGTAGTGAACCCCGACCCGCTGCTGCGCGAGCAAGCCGAGGCCAGGGGCTGGCCGCAACTAACCTGGCGCTGAAAGCGCCGGCCGGGGCCGCCTCAGGCCTCGGCGTTCAGCGGCAGCAGGACGCGAAACAGCGCGCCTTTGCCCTCTTCGCTTTCCACTTGAATGCGACCGTCGTGCGCCTTGACGATCTGCTCGGCGATGAACAATCCAAGCCCGAGCCCGGCACTGCTCTCGCTGCCTTCGGCGCGCTCGAACTGGCAGAAGATTCGTTCGAGACTGTTCTGGCTGATGCCGATGCCCTGGTCGCGCACTTCAATACAGGCAGTCGTCGGGCTGGCGCTAACGTTGACCTGCACCGGCTTGCCTGCACCGTAGCGCATCGCATTGGTCAGGAGGTTCGCCAGCACCTGCTCGATACGAAACTCGTCCCAAACTCCGATGATCGGCTCCGGGCGCTGGAACAGCAGCGTGCAGCCGCTGGCCTCCATTTGCGGCGCGAAGTTCTCCACGACGCTGGCGGTCAGCTTGCCCAGATCGACGCGGCTGGGGCGGATCGACAGCTTTCCGGTGCGGATCCGTGACACATCGAGCATGTCGTCGATCAGGCGGATCAGGCTTTGAATCTGCCGCTCGTCCTTGTCGACCATCTGCCGCAGCTTGTCTTCAGTGAAGGCAGCGAGATTGTTTCGGCCAAGCTGCAGCTTGCGCAGTTGGACCTCGAGAATCAGCGTGTTAAGCGGCGTTTTCAGCTCATGGGAAACGATCGACATGAAGTCATCGCGCATGCGCACCGCGTCTTCCAGTTCAGCTTTGGTGCTGCGCAGTTCGTTGAGCAGCACCTCCTGCTCCCGGCGGCTGAGCTCGAGCGCTTCGAGTTGACGCGCCATTCGCTTGCGATTGCGATAGAGATCGACGAACACGCTGACCTTGCTGCGCACCGCATGGGTATCGAGGGGCTTGTGCATGAAATCCACCGCACCGCTCTCGTAGCCCTTGAAGGCGTAATTCAATTCGCGACCCGCGGCGCTGACGAAAACGATGGGGATGTGCTTGGTGCGCTCAGTACCACGCATCAGCTCTGCCAGCTGGAAGCCGTCCATGCCAGGCATCTGGACGTCGAGAATGGCCAACGCGAACTCATGCTGCAACAGCAGCTCGAGCGCTTGCTCCGCCGATTCAGCCTGATGAACGCGAACGCCCGGACTCTGAGAATGGCATCCAGCGCCAGCAGGTTTTCCGGCAAATCATCGACGATCAGCAGGTTCGCTTCATCGGTGTGGTCAGGCATGGGTCACTCCAGTTCGCGCAACAAATTATGGATATCGCGCAAGGGCAAGATGTAATCCGGCGCAAAGCGCTGGAGTGCGGAAAGCGGCATGGTCGGAACCTCGGCTTCCTCGGGATCCTGAACGATGGTGACGCCGCCGGAGCGCCTGATCGCCTCCAGGCCGGCAGCGCCATCTTCATTGGCGCCGGTCAGCAGGATGCCGGCGACGCGATCGCCCCAGGCATCGGCGGCCGACTCGAACAGCACGTCGATCGAGGGACGAGAAAAATGAACCGCATCGTCCTGGCTGAGCGACAGGGACAGATCCGCTTCGACCAGCAAATGGTAACCAGGCGCCGCGAAGTACAGGGTCCCACCGCGCACCACTTCTTTGTCATCCGCTTCCTTGACCCGCAGTGCCGTCTTTCGCCGGAAGATTTCAGCCAATTGAGTCGGCCCGCTCGGCGGCACGTGTTGGACCATCAACAGCGGCTGGCGCAGATCGCTCGTCAGTCCTTCGACCAACATACTCAACGCGGCCAGACCACCCGCGGAGGCGCCGATCACCACGGCATCGATGCGCCGGACCAGGGGATTGGTTGAAGTGTCGATGACCCTGAGTTTCATAGCTTACGGAAGATCCTTTCCTGCTTGTCGAACGCTTCGTAGCGTCCAGCGTAGCCGGAGAACTCCACGGTTTCCTTGCTGCCCAGCCCGAGAAAACCGCGGTGACACAGAGAATCGTGAAACAGGCCAAAGGCCCGATCCTGCAATGGTTTGTTGAAGTAGATCAGGACATTGCGGCAGGAAACCAGTTGGGTTTCGGCAAACACACTGTCCGTCGCCAGGCTATGATCGGCAAAAGTCACCTTTTCTTTCAATGACTTATCCATGATCGCCGAATCATAGGCTGCAGTGTAGTAGCTACTGAGGCTGTGTTTGCCCCCGGCACGCTGGTAGTTCTCGGTGTACTGACGCATGTCGCCGATATCGAAAATACCCCGGCGCGCCTGCTCCAGCGAACGCGGATTGATATCGGTAGCGTAGAGAATGGTGCGCTCGAGCAAGCCCTCTTCCTTGAGCAGGATCGCCATCGAGTAGACCTCTTCCCCAGTGCTGCAACCTGCGATCCAGATCTTCAACGACGGATAGGTACGCAGCACCGGCACCACATGCTCGCGCAGCGCCAGGAAATAACTCGGATCGCGAAACATCTCGCTCACCGGGATGGTGAGAAATTGCAGCAGCTCCATGAACGTCTGCGGATCATAGAGGATTCTGTGCTGCAGCTCCGAAATGCTATCGCAGCGCATTTGCTTCAGCGCCAAGAGTATCCGGCGCTTGAGTGAGGCGCCGGAATAATCGCGGAAGTCGTAGCTGTAGCGCAGATAGATCGCATCGATCAGCAGCTTCAGCTCGATGGCCTGGGAGCGTTCGGGCATGTCACAGCAGCTCCACTTTAGGCAACCAGACGCGAATCAACGAGAACAGGCGATCGAGATCGATGGGTTTGGCCAGGTAATCATTGGCACCGGCGACCAGGCAACGGTCCTGGTCGTCCTTCATGGCCTTGGCGGTCACCG
Organism: Pseudomonas sp. KSR10; assembly: GCF_022355455.1. Lineage (NCBI taxonomy): Bacteria > Pseudomonadati > Pseudomonadota > Gammaproteobacteria > Pseudomonadales > Pseudomonadaceae > Pseudomonas > Pseudomonas sp. KSR10. The sequence goes on from NZ_JAKOEN010000019.1 coordinate 910,082, forward strand.
CGATCATCGGCAGCTTGGCAAAGCGCGAATCCTTGCGGATTTCCTGCATAGCAGTGAAGCCGTCCATCTCGGGCATCATGATGTCCATCAGCACCAGGTCGATGTCATCGACGCTCTGCAACTGCGCGATGGCTTCGTGACCGTTGCGGGCGATCTCGATCAGCGCACCCTTCTGCTCCAGCGCACTGGTCAGCGCGAAGACGTTGCGCACGTCATCATCGACCACCAGGATCTTGCGGCCCTCGAAGGCTTTTTCACGGCTGCGCACGCTCTTGAGCATCTTCTGCCGCTCTGGTGGCATGTCCGACTCGACCTTGTGCAGGAACAGCGTGACCTCGTCGAGCAGCCGCTCCGGCGAGCGCGCACCCTTGATGATGATCGAGCGCGAATACTTCATCAGCGCGGCTTCCTCGTCGCGCGTCAGGTTGCGCCCGGTGTAGACGATGACCGGTGGAAAAGAACAGATTTCCTCGCGTGCCATGCGTTCGAGCAGCTCGTAACCATCCATGTCAGGCAGCTTGAGGTCGATGATCATGCAGTCGAAAACGGTGGAGCGCAGCAGCTCAAGGGCCTGCTCGCCGAATTCCACCGCGGTGATTTCGACGTCGATGTCCTCGATCAGCCGCGACACGCTTTCGCGCTGCCGGGCATCGTCCTCGACCAACAGGATGCGCTTCACTTTCTGCGCCAACTTCGCGTCCAGCCGGCTGAAGACCTGCTTGAGATCGTCTCGGCTGGTCGGCTTGACCGCGTAGCCGATCGCCCCCATTTGCAGGGCAGCCTCCTTGCGGTCCTCGACGGAGACGATATGCACCGGGATATGCCGGGTGATGGGATCTTCCTTGAGACGCTCGAGCACGGTCAGGCCGGAATGGTCGGGCAGTCGCATGTCCAGCAGGATGGCATCGGGGCGATACTCCACGGCGGTGTCGAAACCGGCATCGGCGCTTTGCGCGATCAGGCAGTTGTACTTCAGCTCGTGTGCGAGGTCGCGCAGGATGCAGGCAAAATGCGGATCGTCTTCGATGACCAGCACCGAGCGCTCGCTGAACGGTGCTCTGTTGCGATCGTCAGCCAGCGTCGGTACCGACGGTTCGCCTAGCCATGCCGGTGCGGCCGCCAGCGCTGTGGACTGGGGCTGGGCCGCAGCGGCGGTCGACTCCGGCAGAGACGGAGGCGGCAACCGCGTCGTTGACTCATCGGCAACGGGCTCGCTGTAGTGCTCCGGGACGATCAGGGTAAACACGCTGCCGGCGCCTGGTTCGCTGTGCACTTCGATGGTGCCGCCCAGCAGTTGAGCCAGCTCGCGGGAAATCGACAACCCCAGGCCGGTCCCACCGTAACGCCGATTGGTGGTGCCGTCCGCCTGGCGGAACGCTTCGAAGATCACCGCCTGCTGGTCCTTGGCGATACCGATACCTGAATCCTGCACGGCGAAGGCGAGCTGACGATCGTCATGCCGCGTCACGCGCAGGGTGACCGAGCCTTTTTCGGTGAATTTGAAGGCATTCGCCATCAGGTTCTTGAGCACCTGTTCGAGCCGCTGACGATCGGTATAGAGGCTGGCCGGCAGGCCATCGCCCAGCTCGACGTCGAACTGCAGCGATTTGTCCAGCGCCTGGGCGAGGAACAGACTCTTCAGCCCGTCGACCATTCGCGCCAGGATGACCAGCTCAGGACGCACGTCGAGCTTGCCGGCCTCGACCTTGGCGATATCGAGGATATCGTTGATCAGGTTGAGCAGATCGTTGCCGGCCGAGTAGATGGAACGGGCGAACTGCACCTGGTCGTCGCGCAGGTTGCCTTCGGGGTTGTCGGCCAGCAGCTTGGCGAGAATCAGCGAGCTGTTCAGCGGCGTACGTAATTCATGGGACATGTTGGCCAGGAATTCCGACTTGTAACGGCTGGCGCGTTGCAATTCGTCAGCACGTTCCTCAAGCATCAGCTGGACTTCATGCAGACGCTGATTCTTCAGATCCATCTCGTCACGCTGCCGCGCAAGCTCCAGAGCCTGCTCGGCGAGCTGCTCGTTGGTCTGTTCCAGCTCGGCCTGCTGTTCTTCCATGTGTGCTTGCGATTCGCGTAACGCGCTCGATTGTTCTTCGAGTTCCTCATTGGCGGCGCGCAGTTCTTCCTGCTGCACCTGCAACTCCTCGTTGAGCTGCTGGGTTTCGGCCAGGGCTCGCTGCAGCCGCTGACGATAGCGCGCGGCTTCGATGGCCGAGCCGATGCTGCCGCTGACGCGCCGCAGCAACTCGTTGTCGTCATCTCGCAACGGCCGCAGGAAACCAATCTCCAACACCGCATTGAGCATGCCGCTGTCTTCCACCGGAGCGATCAGCACGGACCTGGCATCGGTGCTGCCCAGCGCCGAGCTGACCTTCAGGTACCCAGCCGGCAAGCTGTCCAGGCCCATCATCCGACGTTCCAGCGCCACCTGCCCCACCAACCCCTCGCCGAGCACCAGGGTGCGATCGCTGTACAGCTTGTCCTTGTCCCAGCCGAACTCCGCGATCCGCTGCAGCTTGCCGTCCTGAACGACGTAAAGCGCCCCGACGGCCACGTCGAGGTAGCGTGCGAGAAAACTGAGAATGTTCTGCCCCAGGGTCGTCAACCCTTGCTCGCCGAGCATCGACTCGCTGAGCAGCGTCTGGCCGGTGCGATACCAGGCCTGCTGTTCCAACGCCGCGGCATGCGCCTGCTGTTGCTCGAGCGATTGCGCATAGCTATCCGACAGGCTGAGCAGATCGCGCCGCCCGAAGTAAACCAGCAGACCGCTGAATATCAGGCTAAACAGCAGAAAACCGCCGATCAGCGCGGTGGTGACCAACTCTGCGGTATCGGTGCGTTCGGCGCGAACCTGTCGTTCATAGGCGATGAAATCGTTGAGCAGTCTCCGCTGCTCTCGCTTGAGTTCCAGTCCGCGCTGGCTTCGCACGTAGTCCAAGACCGGCTCGTTCCGCGCGCGACGGGTGATCGCCTCCTCGGCGAACCCGACCCACTGGTCATGCAGCTCCTCGACGCGTTTGATACGTCCCAGCTGCACCGGATCATCTTCTGCGTATCGCCTGATCTTCCGGAGCTGGTCTCCGAATGCCGGTAATTCGCTGCGGTAGGGCTCGAGAAAAATCTCCTCGCCGGCCACGAGATAGCCGCGCATCGAGGCTTCCAGCTCGCCGATCGATTTCAGCATCTCATGGGCGTAGGACACACCCAGCACCGAGCGCTCTACCCAATGACTGACGTTCAACAGGAAATAGACGATGACGCTGAAAAAAAACGCACTGAGGAAACCGAACCCGAGGGGAACCGCCACGTTGCGGTTGAGGATGCGCCTGAAGTGGTTCTGATCGATGAAAGAGTTGCCCATCTGGTTCCTTCCCAGGTGCTGCGCAGCGGCAGTGACCCACGGCAGCGCGGGAGCTGCGTCGCAGAAACGAACGCTCCGATCCCGTCAAGTTCAAAGTGATTCGCGTGAGATAGCCTCACGCACGCGGTCGACCGTGGACTTTACACCGCCCCGCTTACAAGCACAAAAAGCCCGGCTGAATGGCCGGGCTTTGTACCAACGTCCGACTCAGCGTCGCGCGATGATCCACACTGCGTGAATGATCCCCGGGATGTAACCCAGCAGGGTCAGCAGGATATTCAGCCAGAAGGCGCCCGCGAAGCCGACTTGTAGAAACACCCCCAGCGGAGGCAGCAGTATCGCGAAGATGATTCGGATCAGGTCCATCATGGTCCCCTAAGGTCTGGTTCTGGCTTAACGCCTACTGTGAATCGACCCGATCGAACCCTGGGGGTTCCTTTGGCATTGGCGTGCCAACCGGCCAATAAAGGCGCCGAATTAAGCGGCGACCGAAGCGGACAGGCAGGCAGCAGGCGTCGAAACCGGTGGCGCGTCTGTATCGCCGCGCGCGCATTCGCCATCGGCCCGCTAATGGTCGGCCGGGGGTGAGCCGGGTCGCGCACCGCGCTTGCGCCGGATGTTGATCCACGACAGCACCGCCAACGCGAGCATCAGACCGGCCATATTGAAATGCCCCACCAGCAGATAACCCAGCCCGGCCAGCGAGCAGGCCACCAGGCCGATCCAGCGGACATAGCCCATCATGGCGCGCACCGCCCCGCCGGTGCGGTCGTCTTGCGGCGACATCAGCGCCCTCCCGCATGCATGCGCTCGAACTCTTTGGCATCGTGGCTGCAGAACAGCGTTACCTCACCCTTGTGCTCCATTGACAAGGTCCAGAGGCGATGCTGGTTGGCCAGGCGCGCCGGACGATCCACCTCCATCATGCGTTGATACAAGCGCAGTCCCGGCGTGCAATGACGCTCGTTCTGGCCCACTTCGTCGCGGTAGAAGTAGGCGTCGCCGGCGTGCAGCAACCAACCGTCGCCGGTATGCAGTGCGACGCCCGCATGTCCATGTGTGTGCCCCGTCAGCGGGATCAGCAGAATCTCCGGAGGAAGCCCGCGCAGCTCCCTGACGGCCTGAAAGCCGAACCAACTGTCGCCTCCCGGCTGATAGAACTGCCAGTTGCGCACCGCGTCCCACTGGCGCTGACGATAACGTTGGTGACCAATGAAACTATGGGTGCCACGCGCCGCGTCGATTTCCCGCTGCAACACATGAACCTGCGCCTCAGGGAAATCCTCCAGTCCGCCGGCGTGATCGAAATCCAGGTGAGTCAGGAGAATGTGGCGGACATCTTCAGGGGCGAAGCCCAGTTGGCGAACCTGCTCCAGTGCCGTTAAACGACGCTCGAACTTGATGTTGTTGAGCGCAATGAAGAAAGAACTGAGTCGCTTGCGCGGCTCCAACACATCGCAGTTGCCGAAGCCGGTATCGACCAGTACCAGGCCGTGCCGCTCGGTCTCGATCAACAGGCAGTGGCACACCAGACTGGCCGTCAGTCCAGGGCTGAAACCGTCAAACAGGCGCCCACCCAGCGGACACATGCAGCCACAGTTGAGATGATGAATACGCATGGATACTCCTCAATGGCGAGCCGACAGGATATTTCGTGCGCAACGACCTTCTGAATTGTGAGGCCCGATAGCGCGATAGAGTTCAGGCCGCTTCCATCCGGCCGGTAAATGATCGGCTACGCGACAGGAGCCCCGCGCCAGCTGAACTATCCTCTTTGGTGCTGCCGCGATCACTGTCATGACAATCGCCGCCCACGGAGGATCACGCCCATGCGCCACCGCCGCTTCGACCACCTGGCTAGGCTGCTGTCGCTGCTGCTGATCTCGTGGCTGGGATGCACCGGCACGGCGCTGGCTGCACCGCCAGTCACCGTCCTGCGAGTCGATGGGGTCATCGGGCCGGCCAGTGCCGACTACCTTATCAGGGGCATCCAGCGCGCAGCGCAAACCAATGCGCAGCTGTTGGTGCTGCAGCTCGACACGCCGGGCGGCCTGGACAGCTCGATGCGCGCGATCATCAAGGAAATTCTCGCCAGCCCCGTGCCCATCGCCACCCATGTCACGCCCAGCGGCGCGCGCGCGGCCAGTGCCGGAACCTACATGCTCTACGCCAGCCATGTCGCCGCGATGAGTCCGGGCACCAACCTCGGCGCTGCCACGCCCGTGCAGATTGGCGGCACGCCGGGCGCGCCCCCCGAGAAAAAACCCGACGCGGCCCCAGCGGGGGCCGAGCACGGCGACGCCATGAGCCGCAAACAGGTCAACGATGCCGCTGCTTACATTCGCGGCCTGGCGCAATTGCGCGAACGCAACGCCGAGTGGGCCGAGCAAGCGGTGCGCGAAGCAGTCAGCCTGTCGGCCAACGAAGCACTGAAGCTCACGGTGGTCGACTACTTGGCGACCGATCTCTCGGACCTGCTTGCCCAACTCGATGGCAAGACCCTTCGGACCGGTGCAGGAGAGCGAACGCTGCACACCGCCAACGCCACGCTCGACCGCTACGATCCGGACTGGCGAGTGCGCCTGCTGGCAGTGATCACCAACCCCAGCGTGGCACTGATCTTGATGATGATCGGTATCTACGGCCTGATATTCGAGTTTTCCAACCCGGGCACCGGCGGTGGCGGTGTGGTCGGCGGTATCTGCCTACTGCTGGCGTTGTACTCGCTGCAACTGCTGCCGGTGAACTACGCCGGCGTGGCGCTGATTCTGCTGGGATTGGGCTTCATGGTTGCCGAGGCCTTCATACCCAGTTTCGGCGTGCTCGGTCTGGGTGGCGTGGCCGCCTTCGTCACCGGCGCGGTGATCCTGTTCGACACCGACGTGCCGGGCTACGGTATTCCCCTGGCCTTGATCGGCACGCTGGCAGCACTCAGTGCGCTGCTGCTGTTCGCCATCGTCAGCATGGCGCTCAAGGCACGTCGGCAACGCCTGGTCAGTGGCGACGCCGAGCTGGTCGGCAGCCTGGCGCCGGTGACCCGAATCGAAACGAACGATCCCGCCTGCGGCTGGGTGCAGCTGCAGGGCGAACACTGGCAGGTGGTGAGCCCCTCGCCCCTGCACCTGGGTCAGCAGGTCCGCGTCGTGGCCAGACGCGGGTTGCAACTGGACGTCACTGCGGCCGACGCGCCGCCCATCGAGAAGAGGTGAATCATGGGTTTTGAAATGAGCTTCATAGCGGTGCTGGTACTACTGATCGCATTGCTGGCATCAGCCTTTCGTATCCTGCGTGAATACGAACGTGGCGTGGTATTCCAGCTGGGCCGCTTCTGGAGAGTCAAAGGGCCCGGGCTGATTCTGGTCATCCCAGGCATTCAACAAATGGTGCGGGTCGATCTGCGCACGCTGGTACTGGACGTACCGACCCAGGACGTGATCTCCCGCGATAACGTGTCGGTGAAGGTCAACGCCGTGGTCTATTACCGGGTACTGGATGCCGAAAAAGCCATCATTCAGGTCGAGGATTATCATTCGGCCACCAGTCAGTTGGCCCAGACCACCCTGCGGGCGGTGTTGGGCAAGCATGATCTGGACGACATGCTGGCCGAGCGCGAGCAGCTCAACAACGACATCCAGCAGGTGCTCGACGCCCAGACCGACGCCTGGGGGATCAAGGTCGCCAACGTCGAGATCAAGCATGTTGACCTCGACGAGTCGATGATCCGCGCCATCGCGCGCCAGGCCGAAGCGGAACGCGAGCGGCGCGCCAAGGTCATTCATGCAGAGGGCGAATTGCAGGCATCGGAGAAACTGATGCAGGCGGCCGAGATGCTCGGCCGCCAGCCCGGTGCGATGCAGCTGCGCTACATGCAGACGTTGAGCAACATCGCAGGCGACAAGAACTCGACGATCGTCTTCCCGCTGCCCATGGAGCTGCTGCAGGGCCTGGGCAGCCTCACTAGGAAATCCGAGTAGAACGCCTTATGCACATACACCGAGCGATACCCGCTGTCTCTTTGTTATCCACGCTCCTATTGGTACTGAGCCTGGCCGGCTGCGCGGCCTTCGGCCAGCGCGATCCGCTGAACGTCCAGGTCGCCGGCATCCAGCCCCTGCCGGGCGAAGGGCTGGAGCTGCGCATGGAGGTCAAGCTGCGAATACAGAACCCCAACGACATGGCGCTCGATTACAACGGGGTCGCGCTCGATCTGGACGTCAATGGCCGGCGTCTGGCCAGCGGCGTCAGCGACGCGAGCGGCAGCGTGCCGCGCTTCGGCGAAGTCGTGCTGAGCGTGCCGGTGACGGTTTCCGCCTTCTCGGCGGCGCGCCAAGCGTTGGGGCTGGCCGAGAACATCGGCATGAACGAAGTGCCCTACGTGCTGCGCGGCAAGCTGGCCGGTGGGTTGTTCGGCACGCAGCGCTTCGTCGAGAAGGGCACGTTGGATCTGTCACCGGCGGTAACTTCGCCCTATCGCCGGCCTTGAGTCATTTGCCGACATTCGGGGAATCGGCTGCCAGCGGAATGAAACGCAGGAAACCGATTTCAACGAGTGCCGGGTACGGCGCTAGTACATCACCAGCAAAACGCCGCAGACCGCCAATAGCGGCACCACAGGCAGTACCCAACGTGACCGCCAGGCGAGCAGCAACGCCAGCATGATGCCGGCCAGCATCACCAGGCAAAACCAGACAACCGCTCCCATCTCACCGCCCTCGCTGGCGATGCACAGCCACAGAGCGACGCCGAAGCAGCCCGCAGCCAGCGTCCGCAGCCCCCTTATCCCCAGCAGATGCGTATCGGCGCGCAACAGCACGCCACGGTGGCGGTTCATGGCCAGGCAGAGCAGCGTCATGCCCAGGTAGGCCATTGCGAAAGCCAATAGCAGCATGGTCAGGCCTCCTGCACGCGAGTGGTCCGACCGCGCGCCGCAGCGGCAACCGGCGTTGTGTTCAAGCGCCAGGCGCAGGCCGCACAGACCAGCCCCACGACGATCATGAACAGATCGACCGACGCCAAGGCCCAGTCACCGCGTCCGACGCTGGCGATCAGATGACCATCGGAGGTCAGCGCGTTGACGACCGGCAAGCCGAGCGCGAGCACGGCGCCGAGCAGCAGTTGCTCGCGCAGCAGGCGACGGCTCTGATGGCGGCGCAGAACGGCCCAGAGCACAGCCAGCAACCAGACGCCGACGAACACCCAGCCTTCGGCCACGGCACGTTCGGCGAATGTCGCCGGGATCAGGCGATTACCCCACAGCAGCGCCAGACTGGCCAGCGGCAGACCGGCGAACACCGACGCGTTCAATGCGCGCACCCAGACCACACTCGCATCACCGCGCTGCTCGCGTTTGGCCAGCCAGACCTGCAGCCCGCCGACCAGCATCGCGCAACCGGCAAGCCCCATCAGCAGATAAAGCAGACGCACCAGCGTGCCGCCGAACTGCGCCATGTGCAGCCCCGCCAGCCAGAGGTAGGCGCGATAGCCGGTGGAGGCGTCCTGGCGGTTGAGCAGCTCACCGGTGCCGGCGTCATAGCTGAGGGTGTCTTGCGGCGAACCGATACGCGAACGGTCACGAAGGCGGACGTCGACCACGGCCGAGGCATCATCGGGATGATGCACGCTGACCCAACCCACCTCGCCACCGCCCCATTGCTGGCGCGATTCGGCGATTAGCGCGTCGAGGGACACCGGGGTAGCCGGCGGCTGGTGCACTTCTTCGCGCTCGAAGCTACCCATCACCTCACTGAAGTACTGCATGACATTGCCGGAATAGCTCACCTGGGCGGCGGCCGGCATATAGGTCGCGGCGAAGATCGCCACACCGGTATACGCCAGTACCAGATGGAATGGAAAACCGACCACGCCGAACAGGTTGTGCGCATCGAGCCAGGCACGCTGGCCGTTGGCCTTGGGCCGCAGGGTGAAAAAGTCTTTGAAGATGCGCCGGTGGATGATCGCCCCCGACACCAGCGCGACGAGCATGAACATGCCGGCCAGGCCGACGATGTACATGCCGATGTCGCCGGCGTGCAGGTTGTAGTGCAGCTTGAAGAAGAACTCGCCGCCGACCGTTTCCGGCATCGGTACGGCCTGCGTACCGCGCGGATCGAAGGCGACGTTGTTGAAGGTCTCGCTGCCATCGACTTCCCAACCGAGCCGCCAGTAAGGCTCGCGCTCGGTCGGGCCGTGCATCCAGAACGCGTGGAGCTTTTCGCTGACGTTCTGCTGCAGCCAGCCGCGCACATCGTCCGCGCCCAGGCTCGAGACCACACCATCATGTAGCGCGGGGCGCATCCAGCGGGTGAGTTCTTTGTCGAAGCAGGCCACAGTGCCGGCGAAGATGATCACGAACAGCAGCCAGCTCGGCAGCAGTCCACCCCAGGTGTGCAAGCCGGCCATGCTTTGGCGCAGTTTCATGGACGAACCCTCCAGTCGCCGGAAAAGAACGCGGCCAGGCACAGCACCGCGGTCACGCCGACGATCAACAGCCATACCCGCGTGGCACTGCGGGCGGCGAACACGTAGATCACCACCGCCGTCCACACGGCAAAGCTGGCGAGGCTGGAAAACACCACACGATCAGGCCGGGCCAGCGGCAGGTAGACCGCCAGAAAGGCGGTCACCGCGTAGGCGACCGCATAGCCGCCGACCAGCGCCGCGAGCACACGCGACGCGATGTTCCAGCGGTTTATGGATACGTTGCGACTCACCTCGAATCCTCCCTTGCTGGCCGGCAAGCGGCGCGCGGCTCAGCGACGTTCAAAAGCTGTAGCTCGCGGTCGCCACCACGGTGCGGCGGTTGCCCGTGAAGCAGTCGCCACGCGACAGGCAGGTGGTGTAGTAGGTCTCGTCTTCCAGGTTGGTGGCGTTAACGGTGAAGGCCCAGTCCTGATAGGCGTAGCCGAGCATGGCGTCAAACAGCGTCGTCGATGGCGTCTTCAGCGTATCGGTGCCATCCCAGCTGGCGCCGACGTAACGCACACCGGCACCAGCGCTGAAGCCGGGAATGCCGGCGATGCTGAAGCGGTGCTGCGACCACAGCGAGGCCATATGTTCAGGCACGCTGGCGATGCGCTTGCCCTGCTGGGCGGAGGGGCCCTTGGCCACTTCGCTGTCCAGGTAGGTGTAGGTGCTGATCAGATCCCAGTTCGGGTTCATCTCGACCAGCCCTTCGAGCTCCAGTCCCTTGACCCGCGCTTCGCCGGCCTGGATGGTGCTGAGAGGATTCGCCGGGTTGGGCATCTGGCGGTTCTTCTCGCGCAGATCGAACACCGCGGCCGTGAGCAGCGTGTTGCTACCAGCCGGCTGGTATTTCACACCGAGCTCCCACTGCTCGCCCTCGAGCGGTTTGTAGGACTGCTGAGTGAAGTTATCCAGACCGATGATCGGCGTGAAGGATTCGCTGTAGCTGATGTAGGGCGCCACGCCATTGTCGAACAGGTACGTCAGACCGACGCGACCGGTGACCGCGTCATCCTTCTGCCGAGTGCCCTCCTCGACTCGCGTGTCCGCCCAATCCTTGCGCAGGCCGAGGGTCATCAGCCAGTTCTGGTAGCGGATCTGGTCCTGAGCGTACAGGCCCTGCTGGGCGACGCGCTGCTGCGGAACGTCGGAAAGCGTGATGCCGGACGGATCGAAGGTGCCGTACACCGGATCGTAGAGGTCCAGCGGGGTGGCCACGCCGCGAGCGGTCCGGCTATCGGTGACGGCGTGCCGGTAGTCGATACCCACCAGCGCGGTGTGCTGCAGCGCGCCAGTGTCGAAGCGCGACTCGGCCTGATGGTCGGCCGTCCAGATGGTGACTTCCGGCTTGGAAATGGACCAGACGCGGTTGACCGTGCGGTCGTCGGCGCCGAGTACCGGCGGCCAACCGTACATGGTCTGATAGCTGACCTTGCTCTTCTGCCAGCGCAGGTTCTGCCGCAGCGTCCAGGTGTCATCAAGCTGCCAGGCCATCTGCGAGGTCAGCGCTTTCTGCTCGCTGTCGTACTCATCGAAGCCCGGCTCGCTGACGAAGCGCTCACTGCCAATCTCGCCATAGGGCGCGCTGAGCACCGTGCCGCGGTGCGGCAAAAAGGAGCTGGTGGTGCCGCCGTCGTCCTTCTGCACATTGGCCATCAGAGTCCATTCGAACTGCTCGTTGGGACGCCAGGTCAGCGACGGCATGAATAGCAGGCGGTTGTCCTTGGTGTGATCGACCTGGGTCTGGCTGTCACGCTGGATCGCGACCACGCGATAGAGCAACGTGCCGTCTTCATCCAGCGGACCGGTGCTGTCGAAGGCGATCTGCTTGCGGTCGAAGCTGCCGTACTGCAGCTGCAGCTCGCTCTTCTGTTCGGCCTGCGGACGCTTGCTGACGAAATTGAGCAAGCCGCCGACCGAACTCTGCCCATAGAGCATGGACGACGGTCCCTTGATCACCTCGACGCGTTCCAGCGTGAAAGGATCGGTGCGTGTGTTGTTGTAGTTACCGACGCTCAGCTGCAGGCCATTGAGAAAGGTCGTCGGAGACACACCGCGAATCAGTGCGGAGTCGCCACGACTGTCGAAGCCATAGGCCTCGCCGCGCATGCCGGCGACATAGCGCAGCGAGTCCTGGATGGTCAGCGAACCCTGATCGCGGATGCGGTCGGCGGTGATCACGCTGATCGACTGCGGGGTCTCGACGATTGGTGTGTCAGTTTTGGTGCCGCTGACGCTGCGTTTTGCGACATAGCCTTCGACCGGGCCATTGCCCCGCTCGACTTCGCGTGGCGCAGTGATCTGTTGTGCCTCCAGCTCAACCGTATCCTGAGCCTCGGCGGCGAAGCAGGCAATCAGAACTGGCAGACCAAGCGCCAGTGGGCGCAAAGAAAACGGCGGCGAAGCGACAACGAGGCTCATGGGACCAACCCTTCAAATAACGTTAATGCGCATGATATTGATAAATGTTTTTATTTAGAAGAGGCTAGAACCAGTTCTTCACGAGCTCGTTAAACGCTGTTGAGTGCGATTGCTGGTGTGGCGACCCGCTGCTGCCCCGAGCATCGCAGCGCCTCGGCCTGCGATCGGTACCTCGTCCGGCCGGCTTCGTTCGAGCTGATAGATGCAACGGGATACCAACCACCAGGCTCAGCATCGGCCATTCAGCGAACCGGATTGAGTACTCGGATGGAACCTTGGCGCTACGTGCGGCAGCGCTTGGCCCATGAGGGACGACCGACACAAGCGGCCAACTACGCAAGGGTTAAGTGCAGGTGCGAACCGGATTGGCCATTCGGCCAACCAACTGAGCTAGAAGATTGTTGAGCTGACTCGACTCGGCCACGCGATGATGTTGGCGCCCCTCGTAACGCGCCGAGTCTGTACAAGATGCGCCAAACCATGTGCAGCAACTTCACAGGCGGAACGGCCAGCACTCAACGCCACATGGGTGGAGGCCAAATTACGGCGAACTGACGGCCCACCGATCGTCGAACGTGGGCGCCAGGACCCCGCACGCTCATGGGAGGTCAAACCACCGCGTCGATTGCACTACCGACGGCCACCGACAAGCCCAACGTCAAGCTGGGCTTCGAACAGATATCACTCTGGCGCCCACTCCGCCCGGCATCGGCCGGCTCGGCAGCGATGGGCCTCGTGGTTGGGGTCATCCTGCATCAGTTTGCGGATCACGCCATTGGTCCAACCGAAACCATCCTGCAACGGATATTCGCCACCGCCGGCATGTTCGGCGCTGGGGCGCAGCACATACTTCTCCACCAGCTTGCTTTCCTGTTCGAACAGCAGCGAGACGACCTTCAGCCATCGCTCTTCGATCTGCAGCGCCAAGGCGTTGTGCCCGTAGCGCTGCAGCCCGCGAATGCCCATCCACTGCAACGGCGCCCAGCCGTTGGGGCGGTCCCACTGTTCACCGGTGTCAGCAATTTCAGTGGTCGACAGCCCGCCAGGTGCCAGGAGCCGTTCACGAACGATATCGGCCACCCGCCCCGCCTGTTGATCGCTGGCCAGCCGGAGGAACAGTGGCGTCAGGGTCGCGGCGGTGAGGTTGTCGCGCTGCTGTTGCAGCGTCCAGTCGTAGTCGAAATAGGCGCCGTCCCGATCGCTCCACAGATACAGGTTGATCGCCGCCAGGCGCGCATCGGCGCGCTGGCGGAACGTCTTGGCGCATGCATGCCAGCCTTTCTGATCACTGAGTCGAGCAATCTGACATTCGACCTTGTGCAGGAAGCTGTTCAGATCCACCGGAATGATGTTGGTGGTGCGAATACTCGACAGGCGCTGCGGGTCGCCCAGCCAGCGTGAGCTGAAATCCCAGCCCGATTCGGCACCGGCGCGCAGGTCGCGATAGACCTCGTGCGCCGGCCGGCTCGATGAACGCGCGGTTTCCACGTCTTCGAGATAGGACTCCTCGCGGGGGGTGTCGCGCTCGTCCCAGTAGCGGTTGAGCACGCTGCCGTCGGGCAGACAGACACAGCGCCGATGCGCCTCACCGGGACGCAGATGATCGGCGCCCTCGGTCCAGAAGGCGTATTCCTTACGCAGTTGCGGCAGGTAATCGCTCGCGCGATGCACGCCGGTATCCTCGAACAGATCGATCATCAGCGCGAAAACCGGCGGCTGCGATCGACTCAGGTAATAGGACCGATTGCCATTTGGTACATGCCCGTAGGTATCGATCAGGTAGGCGAAGTTGTCGGCCATCGACCGTAGCAACTCGCAATGCCCGCTCTCGTCCAGGCCGAGCATGGTGAAGTAGGAATCCCAGTAGTACATCTCGGTGAAACGGCCGCCCGGTACGACGTAGTCGTGCGGCAAGGGCAGCAGTGAGGAGAACTCCGGATGCTGCCGCGGCTGTCGGGTGAGTATCGGCCAGAGCCGGTCGATGTGCTCGCTCAGGCTGTCGTCGGGGTTGGCCACGAACTCCGTAGGTGCCCTCTGGTAGACCTCGAAATGCTCCAGCACGAAGGCTTTCAGATCGAAACCGGGCTCGCCGCTACGTGTCCGATAGCTGTCCAGAATCCGCTCTGGATGCTGGCGTGGCGCGCAGTCGACGAAGGTCTTGCTGTCGGGAAACACGCGCTGCGTTTGCACCGCCACGAACAATTCCTGATAGCGGTCCGCCGGGGTCAGGGTGTCTGCGTCAGAAACCGCACGGGTGTCGTAATCGAAAGGGCTCAGATCGGTGTCGGTCATTGCTCGCTGTAGTTCCATAGCAGTCCGCCATCAATCACCAGTGTAGTACCGGTGATGTAATCGGCCTCGTCCGAGGCGAGAAACGCCACCGCACCAGCCACATCGCGTGGCTGCCCGAGGCGACCGGTGGGAATATTGGCGAGCAGGCCGGCCAGTTTCTCGGGTTGATTCATCAGGGCCCGGTTGATTGGCGTCTCGATCGCCCCCGGTGCCACGTTATTGACCGTGATCCCCAGCGGCGCCAGCTCGATCGCCAGGTTGCGCATAAGCAACTTCAGCCCACCCTTGCTGGCGCAGTAGCTGGTGAAGTTGGGAAACGGCAACTCCTCATGCACCGAGCTGTTATTGATGATCCGCCCGCCTCGGCCGGCATCGCGCAGATGCCGCGCGAACGCCTGGGCGAGAAAGAACGGGCCACGCAGGTTGACGTTGAGCACCAGGTCGTAATCGCCTTCGCCGGCCTCGAGAAACGGACTATGCCGCTGCACGCCGGCGTTATTGACGAGTATGTCGAGACGCCCCATCTGCTCGATTGACTGCGCCACCAGCCGCCGGCATTCGGCGGCGACCCCGACATCGGCAGCAATGAAACAGGCCTGGCGACCCAGCGCACGAACCTGCTCGAGGGTTGCCTGGGATTCGTCGTCATCGTGCCGGCCATTGATGACCAGATCGGCGCCTTCCTCGGCCAGACGCACGGCGATGCCACGACCGATACCCTGGGAGCTGCCGGTGACCAGTGCGACTTTGTTCTGCAATTTCATCGATTCCCCTCGTGGCGGACGGGCCGCTACCGCGGCCTTCGATCATCCTCCTGAGACGGGCTGTTACCGGCTCCGTTCAATGCCGCCTGTTTGTGAACGTTTCAGAACATCCGGGATTGGTCGACGCGGCAGACAAATGCCATCGCAGAGGCGCAGAATGGCCGGCTCTCCGCCGCACCGTTTCGGAATTTCCATGGCCACTGCCGATCTGCGTAAAGGGTATCTACTGGGTCTGACGACCTTCTGCATCTGGGGCATGTTTCCGCTCTACTTCAAGTCAATCGAACAGTATGCGGCGCTGGAGATCGTCACCCAGCGCGCCATCTGGTCGGCGCTGTTCGGTACGCTGGTGCTCATGCTGTGGCGCCACCCGGGCTGGTGGCAGGAACTGCTCGCTCACCCGCGGCGAATCGGCGTGCTGATGATCTCCAGCGTGCTGATCGCGACCAACTGGCTGATTTACGTCTGGGCGGTCAATCACGACCACATGCTCGAAGCGAGCCTGGGCTATTACATCAACCCACTGGTCAATGTGCTGCTCGGGTTGATCGTACTGCGCGAACGGCTACGACCGCTGCAGTGGCTGGCGGTGGCGATGGCGGTGGTCGGTGTGCTCCTGCAGTTGATCACGCTCGGGGATTTCCCCTGGGTGTCGATCGCCCTCGCACTGAGCTTCGCTACCTACGGTCTGCTGCGCAAACAGGCGCCGGTGGCGGCGCTGCCGGGCCTGGTGGTCGAAACCTGGCTACTGCTACCGATCGCCCTGGGCTGGCTGTTCTTCTTCGGCAGCGGACCGAGCACCGAATGGTCGTTCTGGACCGATCCACAGGCTCTCTGGCTGGTCGCAGCCGGGCCGGTGACATTGTTGCCGCTGCTGTGCTTCAACGCCGCCGCGCGCCACCTGCCCTATTCGACGCTGGGATTCTTGCAGTACATCACGCCAACCCTACTGCTGATATTGGCGGTATGGGTGTTCAACGAGCCCTTCCCCGCTGACCGCCAGCTCGCGTTCATCTGCATCTGGGCCGGCCTGGCGGTATACAGCTACGACGCCTGGCGGCTGATGCGCCAAGTGTCGGTGAGGTAAGGCGTTTACTCGGCTGACTGCAGTTTCAATTCCACCATCAGCTCATCGGCCAATGTCTCCAGGTGCTGCTGGAGTTCATCCAGCGACAGCTCGGCTGGCACCGCCAGCCGAGCGTCGGCATGAAACAGCAGCTCGTTGGTCATCGGCGCGGGCAGGACGTCGGTGTTCAGGCTTTCGACATTGATGCCGTGCCCCGCCAGCAGGCGGGTGATGTCGCGCACGATACCCGAGCGATCGTTGCCTACGAGCTGAAGCTGGATCATTCGCCAGCTGCGTTCGGGCACCTCGCCGCTGCGCGCAAACACCACCCGAATACCCTGCTGCTCCAGCAGTTGCAGCGCATCGGTCAGCCCGGCGTGAGCGTCCTTCGGTACCGCGACCCGCAAAATCCCGGCGAACTGGCCAGCCATGCGCGACATGCGGCTGTCCAGCCAGTTACCGCCATGCTCGGCGATGCACTTGGCCACGCGCTCGACCAGCCCGGGCTGATCTTCGGCAATGACGGTTAGGACGAGATGATCCATTTTGGGCTCCTCAAATGATGGATGGACGCCCCCTGCGGGTCGTCCGGGAAACGAATGCTATGGACCTCACTCGTGGCGTCCGGCTCCATAGGTATAGAACAATCTACCGCCGTCGCCGCGCCGAGCCAGCCATTTCAAACCCGCCGACTCAGGCATTGACTCGCTCGCCGCGAGGTTGAAGAGCGGTCCATTTGGCGGACTGATTTTCCAAACCGCTTCATGTAGTATCCGCCGACCCGGACTACAAGAAGAACTGTCCGACGGATTTGAAGAAGAACCAAGTGAGGCGAGTAATGACTGAGCGCGTTGAAGTCGGTGGCCTGCAGGTCGCCAAAGTCCTGTACGACTTCGTGAACAACGAAGCGATTCCCGGTACTGGTGTTGATGCCAATGCCTTCTGGGCCGGCGCCTCCAGCGTCATCCACGACCTGGCGCCGAAGAACCGCGCGCTGCTGGCCAAGCGTGACGACCTGCAGGCGCAGATCGATGCCTGGCACCAGGCCCGCGCCGGTCAAGCCCACGATCCGGTGGCCTACAAGGCCTTCCTGCAGGACATCGGCTACCTGCTGCCGGAAGCCGAAGACTTCCAGGCCACTACACAGAACGTCGACGAAGAAATCGCCCGCATGGCCGGCCCGCAATTGGTGGTGCCGATCATGAACGCGCGCTTCGCCCTGAACGCGGCCAACGCCCGCTGGGGCTCGCTGTACGACGCGCTCTATGGCACCGATGCGATTTCTGAAGAAGACGGCGCCACCAAGGGTCCGGGCTACAACGAAATCCGCGGCAACAAGGTCATCGCCTACGCTCGCGCCTTCCTCGATGAGGCCGCGCCGCTGGAAAGCGGCTCGCACGCCGACTCCACCGGCTACCGCATCGAAGCAGGCAAGTTGGTCGTCGCGCTGAAGAGCGGAAATACCAGCGGTCTGCGGAATCCCGCCCAGCTGCGTGGCTTCCAGGGCGCCGCCGACGCACCGATCGCGGTGCTGCTCAAGCACAACGGCATCCACTTCGAAATCCAGATCGACCCGGCAAGCCCCATCGGCCAGACCGACGCGGCCGGTGTCAAAGACGTGCTGATGGAATCGGCGCTGACCACCATCATGGACTGCGAAGACTCCATCGCCGCGGTCGACGCCGACGACAAGACCCTCGTCTACCGTAACTGGCTCGGCCTGATGAAAGGCGACCTGGTCGAGGAGCTGGACAAGGGTGGCAAGCGCATCACGCGCGCCATGAACCCGGACCGCGTCTACACCCAGGCCGATGGCAACGGCGAGCTGACCCTGCATGGCCGCTCCCTGCTGTTCATCCGCAACGTCGGCCACCTGATGACCAACGACGCCATCCTCGACAAGGACGGCAACGAAGTGCCCGAAGGCATCATGGACGGCCTGTTCACCAGCCTGGCCGCGATGCACAACCTCAAGGGCAACACCACTCGCGCGAACAGCCGCACCGGCTCGATGTACATCGTCAAACCGAAGATGCACGGCCCGGAAGAAGTCGCCTTCACCACCGAGCTGTTCGGTCGCGTCGAAGACGTCCTCGGCCTGCCGCGTAATACCCTGAAGGTCGGCATCATGGACGAGGAACGCCGCACCACGGTCAACCTCAAGGCCTGCATCAAGGAAGCGCGCGAGCGTGTGGTGTTCATCAACACCGGCTTCCTAGACCGCACCGGCGACGAAATTCACACCTCCATGGAAGCTGGCCCTGTGGTTCGCAAGGCGGCGATGAAGACTGAGAAGTGGATCGGCTCCTACGAAAACAACAACGTCGACGTCGGCCTGGCGTGCGGTCTGCAGGGCAAGGCGCAGATCGGCAAGGGCATGTGGGCCATGCCCGACCTGATGGCGAGCATGCTCGAGCAGAAGATCGGTCATCCCATGGCCGGCGCCAACACCGCCTGGGTCCCCTCGCCTACCGCCGCGACGCTGCACGCCATGCACTACCACAAGGTCGACGTGTTCGCTCGTCAGGCTGAGCTGGCCAAGCGCGAAAAAGCCTCGGTCGATGACATCCTCACCATTCCGCTGGCACAGCACACCAACTGGAGCGACGAGGAAAAGCGCAACGAACTGGACAACAACGCGCAGGGCATCCTCGGCTACGTGGTCCGCTGGATCGACGCCGGCGTCGGTTGCTCGAAGGTGCCGGACATCAACGACATCGCACTGATGGAAGACCGCGCCACCCTGCGCATCTCCAGCCAGCACATGGCCAACTGGCTGCGTCATGGCGTGGTGACCGAGGAGCAGGTCGTCGAAAGCCTCAAGCGCATGGCACCGGTGGTGGATCGTCAAAACGCCGGGGATCCGACCTACCGCCCCCTGGCCCCGGACTTCGACAACAACGTCGCCTTCCAGGCCGCGCTGGAACTGGTGCTCGAAGGCACCAAGCAGCCCAACGGCTATACCGAGCCGGTCCTGCACCGCCGCCGTCGCGAGTTCAAGGCCAAGAACGGCCTGTAACCGCAGCAGTTGCGAAGAACCGCCCTCCGGGGCGGTTTTTTTATGTCCTGATTCCGCCAGACGGCGCTCAAGTTCAGGCTGCGACAACCGATAACGTGACCCGAATGCCATTTCTAGTCACAATATTTCAGATAGATGGCATTCCGCTATTACGTGCTGTCTCGTAGTATCCGCCGCCCGCCGTGGAGTCGATGCATGTTCAAAAACTTTTCGCTTACCGCCAAGCTGTCATTGGTTCCTGCCGTTGCCCTGTTCGGGCTGGTTTTGTATGTCGGCTACACCTGGCTGCAGCTTTCCGCGACGGATTCGCGATTGGTCACCATCGAGACGCAAAGCTACCCGACACTTGAAAAGGCCGACGTGGTGATTTTTCAATTCTCGCGTATTCCCGGCCTGTTGAATAACGCCGTGGCGGCCGGCGAGCTGGGCACTCTTGACGAAGCGCGCCAGGTGCTGCGTGAGATCGACTCACAGCAACAGGCTTTGGCTACCCTTCTGGCCAGCCAGCCGCAACAACGCCAGGCACTCGACGGCTGGCGCAACGCCGTCAAAGCTTATGCGGACAATGCCCTCGACGCCTCGGCTAAGTTGATCGACGGCAGCGCCTCGTTCGATGACCTCCGGCCGAGTCTGGACCGCATGGCCAGTGATCTGGCCCAAGCGCAGAAGCAGGCTACCGAGTTCCGCGCGGGTGCCTATGGTGATTTCCAGCAGACCCTCGCCAGGACCCGCGAAGCCAACGAAAACACCACGCGCCTGGGCATCATCCTGTCCCTCGTGCTCATCGTGGTGGTCAGCCTCGGTGCCTGGTTGGTAATTCGCAGCGTGATGGCCAACGTACGCGGTGTGATCGCCTCGCTGCAGTCCATCGCCCGCGGTGATGGCGACCTGACCCAGCGTGTGAACGTCGAGTCGAACGATGAAATCGGCGCCATGATTGAGCTATTCAACGGATTTCTCGACAAGCTGCAGCACACCATCCGCCAGATCATCGAAGCCGCCAGCCCGCTCGGCCAGGTGTCCAAGGAGCTGTACAACCTGACCCAAGGGTCGGAAGAAAACGCCAAGTCGCAGCAACACCATACCGACTCGATCACTCGCGACATCCTCACCATGACCGGAAGCATCCAGGAAGTGGCGCAGCGTTCGCAGCAGGCCTCCGGTGAAGCCAACGCCGCCGCACGCCAGGCTGCTACCGCACGCGAGCACGTTGGCAGCCTGTCCAGCGGGATCAGCGACTTGGGCGACAGCGTAATGGGCGCCGTCAAGGCCATGGAACAGCTGGAGGAAGAAACCCAGGAAGTCGGCTCGGTACTCACCGTAATCCGCAGCATCGCCGAACAGACCAACCTGCTCGCGCTGAACGCAGCCATCGAGGCCGCCCGCGCCGGCGAGCAGGGTCGTGGCTTTGCCGTGGTCGCCGACGAGGTACGCAATCTGGCGCAAAAGACTGCCGCGTCCACCGCGGAGATCCAGCAGATCATCCAGCGGCTGCAGAGCAGCGCCAACACCGTGCTCAACGTGATGACCAGCAATGGCGAGAAGTCTCGCGCGAGCATCGAGCGCTCGGTCGAGGCGACCCATCTGCTCGAGACCATTGCGTGCACCGTCAACCAGATCGACGAACTCAACGCCGGCATCGCCCAGTTCACCCAGGAACAGATCGGCCTGTCGAGTTCCATCCAACAAGAAACCCAAGTGTTGCAGCAGGACGCACAAGCAACCGCAAACGGCGCCGAAGCTACTGCCCGTCTGGGCGAGCAACTGGTCAGCACGGGCGATCACCTGCGTGCGGCCACGGCCCAATTCCGCGTTTAAATTGCTTTAGGAGCAACCTGATGACCGCAGTACGTGTTATCGGCCTGGCAGCCGTCTGCCTCGCGACCACCCCTGTCTTCGCCCTGGAACAGGGCGAGCACCGCTTCAACGGTTTCGGCACCGTCGGCTTCACCCACCTGGGTGGCGAGGACGAAGGCCGCAGCTATGGCGTGCAAGGCCAGACCAACGATTCCTGGCGCGGCGACCAGCTGTCCAAGTTTGGCGCGCAGCTGAGCTACGGCGTGACCGACACCGTCGGCGTGACCGTTCAGGCCACTGCCAAGGCGCAGCAGGATGAGTGGAAAGCCAATCTCGAGTGGGCCTACCTCTCATGGCAGACCAACGATCAGCTGATGCTTCGCGCCGGCCGCCTGCGCAGCCCGGTCTACATGTATTCCGAAAGCCTCGACGTTGGCTACAGCTACCCTTGGCTGCGCCTGCCCGACGAGGTCTACAGCCAGGTCCAGGTGACAAACTACGAAGGTGTCGATGCGGTCTACACCGTCCCGCTTTCCTACGGATCGGTGACCTTCCAGGTTGCTGGCGGTCAGGCAAAGAATCGTGACTACTACGCCTACGACGAACAGTTCGATATCGACTACGGCAACCTGTTCGGCGCCAGCGTGAGCCTGGCCACCAATGAATTCGGCACGCTGCGTGTCGGCTACGTCGAAGCGGATATCAAGACCGATATCAGCGGCACGGTAGACGCTACCGCGATCGGCCTGGGCGCAAACCGTTCGCTTTCGCTCCTGAACCTCGATAAAGAAAAAGGCAAGTTCACCTCGATCGGCTACCAGTACGACAACGGCACCTGGATCAGCAGCAACGAGTGGACCTCGCGCATGATCGAGAACGATGACATGGAATCCATCGACTCGTTCTACCTGATGGGCGGCCGTCGTTTCGGCGATTTCCTACCGCACCTGACCTATGCACAGCTGGACGACAACGGTGGCCGTCAGAGCTCCTGGACCCTGGGCCTGAACTATCAAGCTGCGCCGACCGTGGTAGTCAAGGGCGAGT
Source organism: Pseudomonas sp. KSR10 (assembly GCF_022355455.1). Lineage (NCBI taxonomy): Bacteria > Pseudomonadati > Pseudomonadota > Gammaproteobacteria > Pseudomonadales > Pseudomonadaceae > Pseudomonas > Pseudomonas sp. KSR10. Next base: position 932,320 of record NZ_JAKOEN010000019.1, read on the forward strand.
ACAAGCGCGTCGATACCAAGAACGGGTATGACGGGGTGTTCACCCGTAGCGCTCAAGAGGTCTTCGACAACGCTGTAGGGATTGCCCCGACCCGCAACTACGACGGCGACATCGTTTCCGTCGGCGTCGACTTCGTATTCTGAGGAGCGTCCAGATGAAAGTATCCCTTCGCATCCTTGGCAGCGCAGTGCTGCTCGGCATGGCCTCCATGGTTCAGGCCGAAGTCGCCGTGATCGTCAACCCAGGCGCGGCCAAGGCCCCGTCGCAGTCCGACGTCGCCAATATCTTCCTGGGCAAGGACAAGTCCATGAAAGGCGTCGACCTCAAGAACTGGACGCCGGCCAAGGAGAGCTTCTACACCGCAGTGACCAGCAAGAACGAATCGCAGCTGAAGTCCTACTGGTCCGGTCTGGTGTTCACCGGCAAGGGCCAGCCAATGAGCAGCGTCGCCGACGACGCCGCGATGATCGCCAAGATTGCCGCCGAAGCCGACGCCATCGGCTATGTCGACAGCGCCGCGGTCAACGATTCGGTCAAGGTGCTGTTCACCCTGCCGTAATTTGAAGCAAAAAAACCGCCTTCCCAGGCGGTTTTTTTTGCCTGCAGAATCGGCAACACCCGGCTGATACAGCTGATGCCTGGCAGCTCAAAGCGCCTTGCCCGCGACTAGACTTACGTCCAATGGGCCCCTTCGGACCTGCAGCCCACCATTGGGCGCAAAAAATGGACGCAAAAACCATGAGCAAAGCCGATGCTTTCGCCGAGGCAGGCAAGACCGCCGTCATGCAGAACATCCATGGAACCATGGAGTTTCTGCGAAAGTTTCCTCCATTCAATCAAATGGAGCCGGGCCATCTCGCCTACCTGGTCGAAAACTGTCAGCTGCGCTTTTACAGTGAGGGCGACTGCATCATTTCGCCCGATGATGGCGTCGTCGAGCATTTCTACATCGTCAAGCAGGGGCGTGTGCACGGTCAGCGTCCGCATACCAGCAAGCGCGGCACCGAGACCACGTTCGAAGTGATCGTCGGCGAATGCTTTCCGATGGCGGCGCTGATGGGCGAGCGCGCCACCCGTACCGGCCATTTCGCCGCGGAAGACACCTTCTGTTTCCTGTTGAACAAGCCGGCGTTCATCAAGCTGGTGTCCAAATCCGCCGCGTTCCGCGACTTCGCCATGCGCGGGGTCAGCAGCCTGCTGGACCTGGTCAACCAGCAGGCACAGATGCGCGCGGTGGAAAACCTCGGCGCGCAGTATTCGTTGGATACCCGTATCGGCGAGCTGGCGTTGCACCATCCGGTTTCCTGCCTGCCCTCCATGCCGCTACCCGAAGCGGTCGGCCTGATGAACGACAGCAACGTCGGCAGCATCGTGATCACCGATAAGGCACTGCATCCGCAAGGCATCTTCACTTTGCGCGATCTCCGGCACGTGATCGCCAACGGCACCACCGAGCTATCCGCGCCGATTTCCCGATTCATGACGCCAAACCCTTTCCATCTGCCGCCGGACGCCAGCGCATTCGACGCGGCGATCGCTATGACCGAGCGGCATATCGCCCACGTTTGCATTGTCGAGAACGGTACGCTGCGCGGCGTGATTTCCGAGCGTGACCTGTTCTCCCTGCAGCGGGTCGATTTGGTCCATCTGGCCCAGGCGATCTCCCACGCCGACAGCGTCGAGACGCTGGTGATCATCCGCAGCCGCATCCTGCCACTGGTCGACAACATGCTGGCGCACGGCGCCTCCTCGACGCAGATCACCCACATCATCACGCTGCTCAATGATCACTCGGTCTGCCGCGTCATCGAACTGGCCATCGACGCGCTCGGCGATCCCGGCGTCCCGTTCACCTGGCTGTGTTTCGGCAGCGAAGGGCGCAGAGAGCAAACACTTCACACCGATCAGGACAACGGCATTCTGTTCGAAGCCGCCGACGCCGCCGAGGCTGCACATATCCGCGGACGCCTTCTACCGCTGGCCGAGCGTATCAACCAGGACCTGGACACCTGCGGCTTTACCCTGTGCAAGGGCAATATCATGGCCAGCAACCCCCAGCTGTGCCTCTCGAGGCAGGAATGGCAACGCCGCTTCAATTCGTTCATTCGCGAGTCAACGCCGGAGAACCTACTCAGCAGCACCATCTATTTCGACCTGCGGGCTATCTGGGGGCCGTGTGAAGGTTACGAGCAGTTGCGTCACGACTTGCTCGAGGAAATCGGCGAGAACCGCCTGTTCCAGCGTATGCTCGCCGACAACGCCTTGCGCCACCGACCTCCAGTGGGTCGCTTCCGCGATTTCGTGGTGACCCGCAAGGGCGAGGGCAAGCCGACCCTGGATCTCAAGGTGCAGGGCCTGACACCCTTCGTCGACGGTGCACGCCTACTCGCGCTGAGTCACGGCATCGCCACCTGCAATACCCTCGACCGGCTGCGCCAACTGGTCGAAAAGGACGTCATCGACGCAAAGGATGGTGCGGCCTATGAAGAGGCCTACCATTTCATCCAGCAGACGCGCATGCAGCAGCACCAGCAGCAGGCACGCGACGGACAGCCCTATTCCAACCGGCTCGACCCGGATAGCCTCAACCACCTGGATCGACGCATCTTGCGCGAATCCTTCCGTCAGGCCCAGCGCCTGCAGAGCAGCCTGGCCCTGCGTTATCAGTTATGAATATGCCCTGGTTCAAACTACGAGGCCCGATCCTCGGCCTGGAACAACTGCAACGACGCGATCAGCTGCCCGAGCCGGCGGCACTCGGCACCTGTCCGCTCCGCGAGCAGCGCCTGGTGGTGCTGGACCTGGAAACCAGTGGCCTGGATATGCGCCGCGACATCGTCCTGTCCATCGGCGCGGTGGTGATCGAGGACGGCGCCATCGACCTGGGCGATCAGTTCCAGTCGACCCTGCTGCGGCCGGCGCAGAAGATCAGCGAAAGCGTGCTGATCCATGGCATAGCCCCCAGCGAACTGGAGGCTGGCGATGATCCGGTCGACGCGCTGCTGGATTTCATGGAGTTCGTTGGTGATAGTCCGATCCTGGCGTACCACGCGGTATTCGACCAGCGCATGCTGGCCCGCGCCCTGCGACAGGCGCTCGGCTACAAGCTGCGCCATCCATTTATCGACGTGGCCGAGCTCGCGCCGATGCTCTGCCCCGACAACCGGCCACGGGAGAATGGCCTGAACGAGTGGTGCAGCCATTTCGGTCTGCAGGTGCTGCAGCGTCATCACGCCAGCGCCGATGCACTGGTCACCGCCGAACTGGCCTTGATCCTCTTCAGCAAGGCGCGCCGCCAAGGTGTGGATAACCTCGCCGCGTTGAACCTACGCTTGGCCAACTGGCGACAGCGCCAGCGTGCGCGTCTGTGATGTCGGCGGTAAGCACCCACAGCGCCCAACCTCGCCCACCGCATGCCGACAATCTGTCGTTGCACCTATGACGGCAACTTGCGATCATGCGAATAGTTCTCGTTAGCGGCCATTTCGGCCTTGGAGCTTCGCCTTGTCGGCTGGTGAGTCGTCCAACCAACTCTTCGTGGGTTCGCTGTATCGCGACCATCGCGACTGGCTGCTCAATTGGCTGCGGCGCTATCAGGCCTGCCCGCACCGCGCCGAGGATCTGAGCCAGGACACCTTTTTGCGTTTGCTCAGGCGCAATGACCTGAACGGCGTGCGCGAACCGCGGGCGTTGCTGGCGACAATTGCCCGCGGCCTGCTGATCGATCAATTCCGCCGCAGCGCACTGGAACGCGCCTACCTCGATGAACTGGCGCTTCAACCGGAAGACACGCAACCCAGCGCCGAAGAGCAACTTCAAGTCATCGAAGCGCTGCGCGAGGTAAATGAGCTGCTTGGCCAGCTCTCGGCGAATGCGCGAGCCGCCTTCTTCTATAACCGCCTGGATGGCATGACGCACGGCGAGATCGCCCAGCGTCTCGGCGTTTCGGTCCCTCGCGTGCGTCAGTACCTGGCCCAGGCCCTGCGCCAGTGCTACATCGCGGTTTACGGCGAGCCTACATGAACATGGACCGTCAACCGGTATCGGCCCGTGTGCTCAATGAAGCCATCGCCTGGCAGCTGCGCCTCGGTGACGAAACGGCCGGCCCCCAGGTCAATGCCGAGCTCCAACGCTGGCTGAGCGATAGCGCCGAGCATGCCAAAGCCTGGGCGCAGCTGGGCGGCATCGACCAGCAACTGGGCAGTATCAATTCCCCGAGCGCGCGACATGCACTGCAGATCAGCGCGACGTCCCAGCGACGGCGAGCCACCGGCCGCGCCTTTCTCGGGCTGGCCTTGTTCAGCACGCTGGGTATAGGACTGGCGCTGCAGTCGCAGCCCTTGCCGGTGTGGCTGGCCGACGAGCGCACCGGCAGCGGCGAGCAACGGAGCCTCATGCTGGCCGACCGTAGCCATATCCAGCTGAACAGCCGCAGCGCGCTGGATATTCGCTTCGATGAGCAAGAACGCAGACTGTTTCTGCACCGCGGTGAAGTGCTTGTCGAAACCGCACCGGGCAGCGACCCGAGACCCTTTATCGTCGAAACTGAACAAGGTGATCTGCGCGCGCTCGGCACGCGATTCATCGTTCGGCAAGAGCGTGATGCAACCCGCCTGATCGTACTCCAATCCGCCGTGGCCGCGCTTCCGGACAGCCTCCAGGCGGGTCGTACCGTGCGGGCTGGCGAGCAGGTAGTGATGCATCGTGACCATCTTGACGACAATCAGGAAGCACCGATCGCCGCAGACGCCTGGAGCCGGGGCATGCTCGTGGTGGAAGACCTGCCATTGGGCGATCTGCTGGCGACACTCGGTGAGTACCGCCGTGGGTACCTCGGCCTTGACCCGAGCCTCGAATCCCTGCGCATCAGCGGCAGCTTTCCGCTGAGTGACACCGACCGCGCGCTGGCGGCCCTGCCGCCCAGCCTACCTGTGCGGATCGAGCGGCACACCGATTGGTGGGTCAAGGTGGTTCCGGCGCAACCCGTCAGCCCCCCGGGCAAGTAGCGACGGCGCCCACCACAGCGGCGCTGCAGGCCCCTATGAAAATATTTTCAGCTGCCCCTATCACTTTTCATTTCTGATCCGGCCTGATGAATAACTGAGACATATTCCTATTCGGGAGTTATTCACAAATGCCATCGCTTTCACTGTTCCGTCCCAGCCTCCTGGCCGTTGCTATTGCCGTCGCACCACTGCCACTACTGGCCCAGGCGGCCAACGGCGAAGCGGTTATTGGCGATGTTCGCGAGTACTCTCTGCCCGCCGCACCTCTGGCCTCGACCCTCAATCGTATCGCCGCCGAAGCGGGACTGGTGCTCAGCATCGATCCGGCGTTGACCCGCGACCGCATGGCCGAGCCGGTACAAGGCCGCTTCGATGGCCAGGGTGCGCTACAGCGAGCCTTGCGCGGCAGCGGACTCGAACTTCGTCAGGACCCTTCGGGCAGCTTCAGTTTGCAGCAGGCAGCAACCGAGGCGATGGCACTGCCGGATGTCACCGTAACGGCAACCGAGGCGTTGGCTGAGGGCGGCGAAGAAAGCGGCTATCGCGCCAGCGCCGTGCGAAACGTCGGCGCGCTGGGCGCAATGGCACTCCAGGATGCTCCCTATTCGGTGACAGTGATTTCCTCGGAGCTGATGGATAACATCCAGGCCACCTCCAGCGACGACATCTTCAAGCTCAGCCCGACCACGCAGTTCACCTCCCCGACCAGCGCCGGTTACGCCAGCGCGGTAGCCATTCGCGGCTTCAGCGGCGTCGGCAACCTGAGCATCGCCAATGACGGCCTGCGCTTCAGTAATGGCTACGATGGCGGCAACTTCATCGAGGAAATGGAGCGGCTGGAAATCCTCAGCGGTCTGTCCGGCTTCCTATATGGTCCGGCCAGCCCCGGCGGACTGGTCAACTACGTGCTCAAGCGCCCCACTGCCGAGCGCTACAACAGCGTGACCTACGGCACCCCTGGCGGCGAGAACCAATACCTGCACGGCGACTTCGGCGGGCCGATCGACAGCGAAGGTCGCTTCGCCTACCGCGTCAACCTGCTCGCCCAGGACGGTGAAACCGCCATTGACGGACAGGTCGAACGCCGTCACATGGCCAGCGTCGCACTGGACTGGAACGTCAGCGACGACTTGCTCATCCAGTTCGACGCCTCGCACAAGCAGAGCGAGACGCGGGGCCTCACCAGCTACTGGTACTTCGCCGATCAAGCATTCCGGCCTGATGCCGACGACTTGGAGAACGACGAGCTCTATAGCCAACGCTGGGCCTACAACGACAGTCGCCACGACCGTGTCGGCAGCCGCTTCCAGTGGCGCCTGAGCGACGTGTTCAGCCTGCGCGGCGCGCTGGGCTACAGCCAGTACACGACCGAATACGCCTATACGGGGCCGACCGTGAACTCGGCCGGCGTGTACGTCCAGCCGCTCTACGCCTTCGCCCCGGTGGAAACCGAAGAGACCTCCGGTAACCTTTTCCTCGATGCGGTTTTCGATACCGTGGGCATCGGCCATGAGATGACCTTCGGTTACCAAGGGAACACCGCCCGGGTTCGCTATAACACCGATTACATTCCCTTTCCGGGTCCGCAATACGTGTCGGTTACGCCCGAAGTGCCCTTCAGCGAGCGGCCGCAGGTGGCCAAGCCTGCCTACGACCTCGGCGATGGCGACTACCATCTGGCCAGCCGCAGCCAGTCCGACAGCGTACTGATCGGCGACGTCATCACATTCAACGAACAATGGTCGACGATCCTCGGCGTGACGCACTCGCGCATCAAGACCTTCAGCGACAACTTCGTCTGGGTCGAAGCGTTCGGCAGCGAGCCGGAAATTGAGGACTACAGCGAAACTAAAACCTCGCCCAACGTCTCGCTCGTCTACAAGCCAGTCGAGTGGCTGACTACGTACGTGACCTACATCGAAGGTCTGCAGACGGGCGGCGTGGCGCCGAGCGGCTCGAACAACGCCGGCCAGGCACTGGCGCCGATCGTCAGCGAGCAGTACGAAATCGGTGCGAAAGCCGAGCTCGGCGGCGCCCTGTACACCGTTGCGCTGTTCGACATCGAGAAGCCCAACACCTACACCAATGCAGCCAATTTCTTCGTTCAGGATGGCATGCAGAACAATAAGGGCCTGGAGTTCAGCGTAACGGGCAACGTTACCCCAGCACTGACGCTGGTAGGCGGCGTCACTTTGCTCGATCCGGTGGTAGAAGGCGCGGCGAACGCTGCCAACGACGGCAATCGCCCGGTCGACGTGGCGAGGCACCTGGCCAAGCTGTACGGCGAATACGCGATCTTCGGCGTACCCGGGCTGACGCTCACCGGTGGCGCCTTCTACACCGGCAAGCAATACACCGACGAGGCCAACGACAATACCATCCCCTCGTTCACCACATTCGACCTGGGCGGTCGCTATCGCATGGCCTTGGCGGATGAACGTGCCCTCACTCTGCGTGCCAACCTGAGCAACCTGACCGACGAGGAATACTGGCTGAGTAGCCATTACATTGGAGCACCACGCACCCTCAAGCTGTCGGCGCAGCTGGAGTTCTAATGCGGACCACCACCATCCGTCGCTGGTCCTTCGTCCACACCTGGACCAGCCTGATCTGCACGCTGTTCCTGCTGATGCTTGCCATTACCGGGCTACCGCTGATCTTTCACCACGAGCTGGAGCACCTGCTTGGCGAGGCGCCCGAGCTGCGTGAGATGCCTGCCGACACCCCGCACCTGGATCTGCAGCAGTTGGTCGCAGCAGCCGAACGGCATCGACCGCAAGAGGTGGTCCAGTACCTGGGCTGGGAAGCAGACGAGCCGTCCGGTGTGGTCGCCATCATGGCGGCGACCGCCGGCACCGAGCCGAATTCGTCCTATACCTTCATGCTCGATGCGCGCACCGGCGAAGCGCTGGAAATGCCGGCGGCCAATGGCGGGCTGATGATGTTCTTCTTGCGCATGCACGTGGACATGTTCGCTGGGCTTCCCGGCAAGCTGCTTTTGGCTTTCATGGGATTGCTGTTCGTCGTCGCCATCATTTCCGGAGTGGTGCTCTACGCGCCGTTCATGCGGCGACTGGAATTTGCTCAAGTGCGGCATGAACGAGCCAGCCGTACCCGCTGGCTGGATTTGCACAACCTGATCGGTGTCGTCACGCTCAGTTGGGCCTTGGTGGTGGGCATCACCGGTGTGGTCAGCGCCTGTGCGGACCTGCTGATCGAGGCTTGGCGTGCCGAATCCCTAAGCGCGATGCTCGAGCCCTACCGGGATGCCCCGCCGTTGACGGAACGCGCACCGGCCAGTCAGTTGCTGGAAATCGCCGCTCAGGCAGCACCAGGCATGCAGCCGGATTTCGTTGCATTTCCCGGTACGCGTTTTTCAAGCGAGCATCATTACACGGTGTTCATGAACGGCAGCAGCCATCTGACCTCACATCTGCTCACACCGGTGCTGATCGATGCGCAAACGCTCGACATCACAGCTGCCGGCAGCCGCCCCTGGTACATGGATGCGCTGTCGCTGTCCTCGCCGCTGCACTTCGGCGATTACGGCGGGCGGCCGATGCAGATTCTCTGGGCGGTGCTGGACGTGCTGACGATCATCGTGCTCAGCAGCGGGCTCTATCTATGGTGGGTACGACGTCGCGGCGCCACATCGACGCGCGAGGTGATGGCATGAGCTGGCGCCAATCGACGTTTCTGCTGCCCAGCCTGATCGCCCTGCTCGGCATGGCCGGATTGTTCGCCGCGCTGTTGGGTGATGGCTGGTGGGATACCTTGGCCTGGCTCGGGTTGGGCGCGCAGGCGGGGCTGGGGCTGTGGCCCCTGCTACCCCGGCCGCGGAAGCCGAGCCGGTAGCGAAAGGATCAACCAGCGCCAGCAGCCCTGACCGCCATCGCAGGCGGCATCGCTGGCATGGAGTGATCAGGAGTGATCGGCTGTGCAAACGGCCTGATAAAGCGGCGCAGCCACGTCCAGTTCGGTCATGGTTTCAAACTTCGCCTGACCTTCCTCGTTCAGCCGGAACATCACCTTCTCGGTGCAAAGCGCCTGGTAATTTGCGCTTTTCACCGTGGACATCAGATGATGCTTTTCAAAGCGATACAGGGTGAAACGAGCGACGGGACCCTTGCTGGTCTCTTCGATCTGCGCGCTCGCGCCATCGAGTACCGTATAGACCAGTGGCATCGGAAACTTGATGGTCCAGGGGCGCCAGAACATCTCACCCTCTTCGCTCGATACCACAACGGAGCCCTGCGGTAGACGCGCTTGCTTGGTGTCGAACCAGGTGTATTCGTAATGGATGGTGTAGCCGAGCATGCCCAGACCGGCAAATGCCGGGATGATCCACTTCGGTAGCCGCTTACGGGTCAGGCTGCGCAACAACAGCGCGACCCCCGCACCCGCCACTGCGGCGACGATTGCAGCGATTAGATGCCAGATCATATGAATCTTCCTTAAAAAAGTCGGGCTTCCAAATGGAAGCCCGACTTGTTTCACCCATGGGTCAGATTCTAAACCCAACTTCTGGACGAATTAGTGATCAAGCGCAGCGCCCGCACCTTTCGGAGTACGAACACTTTCGACCAGATCCTGAATCGCCTGCGGCGGTGCCTCGGTAGCCATCGATACCGCGTAGGCCACTGCAAAGTTGAGCATCGCACCGATAGCACCGAAGGCTTGCGGGGAAATGCCGAACATCCACTCTGCAGGCGTATTGGCGAACGACGCAGTGCCTGGAATGAAGAACCAGCCCAGATACAGGAAGATGTAGACGCTGGTGCTCACCAGACCAACCAGCATGCCCGCGACCGCACCCTTGCTGTTCACACGCTTGGAGAAGATCCCCATCATCAGCGCCGGGAACAAACTCGATGCTGCCAGACCGAACGCCAGTGCCACCACCTGTGCCGCAAAGCCTGGTGGATTCAGCCCCAGCCAGGTAGCCACGAGAATCGCACCCGTCATGGAAAGACGAGCAGCCAGCATCTCGCTCTTCTCGCTGATCTTCGGATTGATGATCGTTTTGATCAGGTCATGACTAATCGCCGAGGAGATAGCCAGCAGCAGACCTGCAGCTGTCGACAGCGCTGCCGCAATACCGCCCGCCGCGATCAGACCGACAACCCAGCCAGGCAGGTTGGCGATTTCCGGGTTGGCCAGAACGATGATGTCATTGTTGACGACCAGCTCGTTGCCGTTCCAACCACGCTCTTGCGCAGTAGGAGCAAAGGCAGCGTTGGTGTCGTTGTACATTTGGATGCGGCCATCATTGTTCTTGTCTTCAAATTGGATCAGACCAGTTTCTTCCCAGGTCTGCATCCAGGCCGGACGCTCTGCATGGAGAATCGCTTCCGCCTGCGGACCTTCCGGATAGATGGTGTTGACCAGGTTCAGACGAGCCATGGACGCAACGGCCGGAGCGGTCAGGTACAGCAGCGCGATGAAAACCAGGGTCCAGCCAGCCGACCAGCGAGCGTCAGCTACTTTCGGCACGGTGAAGAAGCGAATGATGACGTGCGGCAGACCAGCAGTACCGATCATCAGCGACAGGGTGAACAGGAACATGTTCAGCTTGTTGTCGACATCAGCAGTGTAAGCAGCGAAGCCCAGGTCCTGAACGACAGTATCCAGCTTGTCCAGCAGCGGCATACCGGATTCGACGTGGGTACCGAACATACCGAGCATCGGAATGGGGTTACCGGTCAACTGGAAGGCGATGAACACGGCCGGGATGGTGTAGGCGATGATCAGCACCACGTATTGCGCCACCTGGGTATAGGTGATGCCCTTCATGCCGCCAAATACCGCATAGGCGAACACGATCGCGGCAGCGAGCCAGATACCAACGTCGTTGCTCACTTCGAGGAATCGGGAGAAAGCAACACCAGCACCGGACATCTGGCCGATCACGTAGGTGACCGAAATCAGAATCAGGCAGATAACCGCAACCAGGCGCGCGCCTCGGCTGTAGAAACGATCACCGATGAAGTCAGGTACGGTGAATTTGCCAAATTTACGCAGATAGGGCGCCAGCAGCATCGCGAGCAACACGTAACCGCCGGTCCAGCCCATCAGGTAAACCGAAGTCGCGTAACCACCGGATGCAATGATACCCGCCATCGAAATGAAAGACGCCGCAGACATCCAGTCAGCTGCAGTTGCCATACCGTTAGTTACGGGATGGACGCCACCGCCAGCTACGTAGAACTCTTTGGTCGATCCAGCTCGGGCCCACACCGCAATCCCTATGTACAGCAGGAAGGATGCGCCCACAAACAACATATTTATCCAATATTGGCTCATTGTGGCTTACTCCTCGACCCCGAATTCCTTGTCCAGTTTGTTCAGCCGCCACGCGTAGTGGAAGATGATCAAAATGAACGTAATGATGGAACCTTGTTGGGCGAACCAGAACCCCAGATCTGTTCCGCCGACCGGGATACCGGACAACAATGGGCGCAAGAGGATAGCAAAGCCATATGAGACGAGAGCCCAGACCACAAGGCTCCATGTTATGAGGCGAACGTTCGCCTTCCAGTACGCAGCAGCATTTTCTTTATCGGCGTCGGCCATGACGTTCTCCGTCTTATTGTTATTACGGGTAAAGGAAACCACAGCGTGAATCTAGCAAGGAAGCGTTACGGAAAGAAAGCCCCGACTTTAGTCTGACGAACGCCTAAATGGCCGGTATATGCTGTCTCCCGGACGCCCTTCAGAATGAAAAATCAGGTTGGCAGCGTGCATCTGATGAGCCCTGATGCCGGGGCGCGTCGCACTGTCGGGGAACGTGGCAGAGAGGACATCGACAATAGCCCTTCAAAATGAACGGCCATTTTCGAAACCATGCGAGTCGCTAGTCCAAGGATGCAACCAACTCAACGCACTTACAAACAGGACAAATCATTGCCCGTATCTCTGCCGTTGAATCAATTCCGAGCACAAACAAAACCCAGTGATCATTTGTTACTGATATACCCATTAACGAGACGGACATAAAACCAACAGCTAATTGCAATATAGATATAGAAGCTACGCGGAAAATATTTACTGCTTCCCGGATAAACTCCCTGTTAGATGAAGTGCGTCGCACATTTCCCTCGCGCCTACACTTTCTTTTGCGTAAGCCGCCACGTTGCACTACCGCTCTCAATCATTTGGCAAAGACCGCCACACGGGATCAGAAGCAAAACAGCCCGACTCGGTGGTCGGGCTGCAGGTGATGTCTGCGCAGGATTCGAACAGAGGCGGATATAACACCCACCAGGCAGGCCAGAGCGGAGCTGCCGGCACAAAGCCTACCGATACCGTAGCTTTGCTATGTCCCGGCAGACTTGCCTCAGCAAGCAGGGCGACCCGCGGTGTATTTCTGCGCAGGATCGATGGCGGCTTCGAGATCGCGGATCGCCGTGGCGCCGATCAGCAGGGGGTAACGAAAATGGCTGCGGTCGGTAAGGTTCACCTCGGCGTCATGCAGTTGATCACCGATGCATAGCTGCATCTCGACCACCGGTCGCTCGGCGACATCCGGCCCACGCTCAAGATCGGTATCGTCGTCGGTGTTCGCCGCCTCCTCTGCCCGAGTCTTGATCTCGGCAATGCGTGCCAGTGGCCGCTCATAGAGGGTATCGCCGGCGCCTTCGATGGCTAGGCGGAAGCGCACCCAGTCTTCGCCTTCACGTTCGAAACGCTCGATGTCCCGAGCCGACAACGAGGCGGTCATCGCGCCGGTATCCATCTTGGCCTTGAGCGTCTTGCCGAGATCCTCGACCTTGATCTGTTCATAGCGGCCGAAGAGCGTCGGCTCTGCGGCAATGGCGGGAAGGGATAGCGCACTGAGCAGCAACAACAAACGGGACAAAACAGCCTCCTGGGAGTATCCATTGACTTCCTTTGGGACTCGCTTCGGCTGTATCCGTTCCGGCCACGCGACGACCGCACAGGCCTGTTAGACTGCGCGCCACCTTCCCTTGCAGATCATTACCGTGCCCAGTTCAGCCTTCGCCACCCTGCCCCTCAGCCCCGCGACGCTGGCCAACCTCGACGCCCTCGGCTACACCGACATGACGCCGATCCAGGCGCAGAGTCTGCCAGTGATGCTCAAGGGGATGGACCTGATCGCACAGGCCAAGACCGGCAGCGGCAAGACCGCCGCCTTCGGCATCGCGTTGCTCGAGCCGCTCAATCCCCGCTATTTCGGCTGCCAGGCACTGGTGCTATGTCCGACCCGTGAATTGGCCGATCAGGTCGCCAAGGAGCTGCGCCGACTGGCACGCTCGGCGGACAACATCAAGATCCTCACCCTCTGCGGCGGCGTCTCCATCGGCCCGCAGATCGGCTCGCTGGAACACGGCGCGCACGTCATCGTCGGCACGCCCGGACGTATTCAGGAACACCTGAAAAAGGGCACGCTTAAACTCGACGGTCTCAACACGCTGGTGCTCGATGAAGCCGATCGCATGCTCGACATGGGCTTCTACGATGCCATCGCCGAGATCATCGGGCAGACCCCGAGCAAGCGTCAGACGCTGTTGTTCTCCGCCACCTACCCGGCCGGCATCAAGCAGCTTTCGGCGACGTTCATGCGCGACCCGCAACAAGTGAAAGTCGAAGCGCTGCATGACGACACGCAGATCGAACAGCGCTTCTACGAGATCGATCCGGAAGATCGAATGAATGCCGTGGTTCGCATCCTCGCCAGCTTCCGCCCCGAAACCTGCGTCGCGTTCTGCTTCACCAAACAACAGTGCCAGGAGCTGGTCGACCAGCTCAGCGCCAAGGGCATTTCCGCCATGGCGCTCAATGGCGATCTGGAGCAACGCGATCGCGATCAGGTCCTGGCGATGTTCGCCAACCGCAGCCTGTCGGTACTGGTGGCGACCGATGTTGCCGCCCGTGGCCTGGATATCGATGCGCTGGACATGGTGATCAACGTCGAGCTGGCGCGTGATTCGGAGATTCACATCCACCGAGTCGGGCGTACCGGGCGCGCCGGCAAGAAGGGGATTGCCATCAGCCTGGTCGCTCCCGCCGAAGCCCACCGCGCCCGGGCCATCGAGGAACGTCAGAAAGCGCCGCTTAATTGGCAACCGTTGAGCGATCTGAAAGCGCAGTCGGGCGGACCACTGCAGCCGCCAATGGTGACACTCTGCATCGGCGCAGGCCGCAAGGACAAATTGCGCCCCGGCGATATTCTTGGTGCGCTCACCGGCGATGCGGGAATTCCGGGCACGCAGGTTGGCAAGATCGCGATCTTCGATTTCCAGGCATTCGTCGCAGTCGAGCGCGATGTCGCCAGACAGGCGCTCAACCGCTTGAATGCCGGGAAGATCAAAGGGCGGTCGTTGAAGGTTAGGCAGCTGTAAGACCGGATGGAAGCCAAAGCGGAATTGCGCGCGGGTGCGCGGGGTTTCGTTCGGCTCCACCGCCCGGCTTTGATGGGTTGCACCCATCCTACGAAGCTGACGTAGGGTGGATCACGCTTCACCGATCCACCAATCGCGGCCACGGTGTACTTAAGGCGCGACACCCACCCCACAAGCCCAAGGCTTTACTTCCGGATTCCAGCTTCAGGCTTCCAGCTGCTTCTACAACGACCCACGCGCCCAGGGACCCCAGATGGCGAAGGTGATGCCCGGGGTCTGGATATTGACGAAGAGAAAATGCCCGCTCGGGTCGAAACAGGCTCCACAGAACTCACGGTTGCGGTAGTCGCCGCCGGACACTTTCTTTCCGACTGCCGCAGCCTGTATGTCGTCGAACACCACGTTGTTCTTGGCGAAAATATAGGCTTCGCCCGCCGTGGTCAGCCCCAACAGACGTTCGCCGAAACCGTACATATCCTGTACACCGCCGCCGTCCTCGCAAAGCAACAGGCCCCCGCGCGGGCTGACGGTGATGTTGTCCGGGTTGTTGGCGATCTCGGCATCGGTGGAGGCGAAGATGCAAGTCAGCCGGTCGGTTGCCAAATCGTGCATCCATACCGCGCCGCGACCGTAACCGGCACGTCCCTGGCTGTCGGTACCGGCGCTGGTGTCGACGATGAACAGCTTGCCTTCGCTGTACCAAATACCTTCGCCACGGCTCATGCTCAGACCTCCCGCCTGACGGGCCTGGGCAAAGGGTCCACTGCCCTCGGGCTGCGGATCGAGATCAGGATTCGACACCTCGACCCATTCCAGCTGATAGCTGTCGCCCTGGCTCGGCGCATGCAGGTCGATCAGCGCGCGGTTGCGTACCCGTGCCACCTGCAGGATTCCACCCACGGCGAGCGAGCCCGGTTGCTGGCTGGCATCGGTCGGTATGTAGCGGTAGTAACCGGCCTGGTTGCGCGCATCCTCGGTCAGGTAGACGTAACTGTTGCGCGGGTCGACGGCTACCGCTTCATGGGCGAAGCGCCCCATCTGAATGATCGGCTGGCCGGTGGTCAGCGCCGGGTCTGCCGTCACTTCGAAGACATAGCCGTGGGCGCGGCCGCCGACGCTGCGGTAGTCGGCGGTGGTTTCTTCGCAGGACAACCAGGTGCCCCACGGCGTGACGCCGCCCGCGCAGTTGGTACGCGTACCACCCAGGCTGGGCAGGGTCCGTACCGGCTGTTCGATGTCCCGCGACACGTATAGGTTGGTGGTGCCCCCGGCCGGACGCTGGCCGTTGGCGAGGGTGACGTCGTCATAGATGCCGTTGGCTTCGATCAGGCTACCGGTACCGGCTTCATGGTTGCGCACCAGCACGATTTCCGGGCCATTCGGACCGCGACGCACATCAATGACGCCCATGCCATCGTGGGACGCGGGGACCGGTTGGCCATTTACCATCAGGTCGCCGGTCCAGGAGAAACTCCTGTATTGGAAGCCGTCTGGCAACTGCAACAGCTCCAGACCCGTACTCAGGTCTTTGGTTGGGCGCAGCGGACCGTAGCTGCTACGAACCAAGCCCGCACCGCGACCCTGAGCGTTGCGTGCGGCAAAGGCTTGCAGCGTGCCGAGGAAAGGTGTCGTGGCGACCACGGCGGCGATGGCACTGCCTTTGAGCAGGTTGCGGCGGCTGGCATCATGTTCACGGTTCATGCGGTGTCCTCTTTTATCGGGATGGGGAGGGGCGCATGGAATGAAGCCAGACGATTACGGCGGAACGATGACCAAGCGATGGCGTTCCGGTGATACGGGACGGATGGACGGTATAAGCTTTGCAACGCAAGCCGTGACGTCTGCACGCCACAGGCGCCCAACCCCCTTTCCATAGCCAGGCCCGACTGCCCCATGCGTTCACCATCGCTCAGCCATTCCTTGCGCCGCCTCTGGGCCCTGGAGAAGTTCGGCTACAGCCTGCGCGTATTGATCGCGCTGGCTGGCAGCATGGGGCTTAGCTGGTCTCTCGAGCAGCCGACCCTGGCCATCCCGCTGTTTCTCGGGGTAATCGCCAGCGCCCTGGCGGAAACAGACGACAGCTGGCTCGGACGGCTCTCGGCACTGCTGGTCACCCTGCTGTGCTTCAGCATCGCGACGGCTTCGGTGCAATTGCTGTTCCCCTACCCGTGGCTGTTCGCCCTCGGCATGGCTGCCGCCGCGTTCGGCCTGGTCATGCTTGGCGCGCTGGGCGAGCGATACGCGACCATTGCCCAAGCCACGCTGATCCTATCCATTTACAGCATGATCGCCGCCGATCAGCGCGGCGGCGAGGCGCTCCATCCCTGGCGCGACCCTTTCTTGCTGCTGGCCGGGGCAACCTGGTACGGACTGTTGTCTGTGCTCTGGAATGCGCTGTTTTCGCACCAACCCGTGCAGCAGAGCCTGGCCAGGCTGTATCGGGAGCTGGGCCGGTACTTCAAACTCAAGGCCTCGCTGTTCGAGCCGGTGCGTCAGCTCGATGTGGAAGAGCGCCGCCTGCAGCTGGCGCAACAGAACGGCCGCGTGGTCAGCGCGCTCAATGCCACCAAGGAAACCCTGCTGCACCGACTCGGCAATGGGCGGCCGGGCGTGAAAATCAGTCATTACCTCAAGCTCTATTTCCTCGCTCAAGACCTGCACGAACGCGTCAGCTCCTCGCATTACCCCTATCAGGCGTTGGCCGAGGCGTTCTTCCACAGCGACGTACTGTTTCGCTGCGGCCGACTGTTGCGGCTGCAGGGTGTGGCCTGCGCCGAGCTAGCCAACGCGATACAGCTGCGCCAACCCTTTCGCTACAGCGAAGCCAATGGGCAGGCGCTAGCCGATCTCGAGTCGTCGCTGGAGCACCTGCGGATGCAAAGCAACCCGGCCTGGCGCGGATTGCTGCGTTCATTGCGCGCTCTGTCGGGCAACCTGTCGACCATGCAGCGCCAGCTCGCCAGCGCCAGCAACCCGGACGCACTTGAGGGCGAGCAAGACAGCAGCCTGCTGGACCGCGATCCGCAATCGATACGCGACGCCTTCGCACGTATCCGCCTGCAACTGACACCCACCTCGTTGCTGTTTCGCCACGCCCTGCGCATGAGCCTGGCGCTGGTGTGCGGCTACGCCGTGCTGCATGCGATTCATCCGGAACAGGGTTACTGGGTACTGCTGACCACGGTATTCGTCTGCCAGCCGAACTACGGCGCGACCCGGATCAAGCTGGTGCAGCGGGTGACCGGCACCGTGCTAGGGCTGGTGGTGGGCTGGGCGCTGTTCGATCTGTTTCCGAGTCAGCAGATCCAGGCGCTGTTCGCCGTGGTCGCCGGGGTGGTGTTCTTTGCCACACGAAGCAGCCGCTACACCCTGGCGACGGCGGCGATCACGCTGCTGGTGCTGTTCTGCTTCAACCAGGTCGGCGACGGCTACGGGCTGATCTGGCCGCGCCTGGTCGACACCCTGTTGGGTAGCCTGATCGCCGCAGCCGCGGTCTTTCTAATCCTTCCGGACTGGCAGGGCCGCCGCCTCAACCAGGTGGTCGCCAACACCCTTAGCCGCAACGCGGATTATCTGCGTCAGATCATGCGCCAGTACGAGAGCGGCAAGCGCGATGATCTGGCCTACCGTTTGGCCCGACGCAACGCCCACAACGCCGATGCCGCGCTGTCGACCACGCTGTCGAACATGCTGTTGGAACCGGGCCACTTCCGAAAGGACGCCGAGACCGGCTTCCGCTTTCTGATCCTCTCGCACACGCTACTCAATTACCTGTCGGGGCTGGGCGCGCATCGCGAGAGCCTGCCCGACGACGCCCGCGACGATCTGCTGGAAAGCGCCGCGCAACGCCTGGCGGGCGGCCTTGATGAACTGGCGGCGGCCTTGCAAAACAACCAGCCGGTGGCGGTTTACAGCGAGGACGAAGAAACCCTGGCGCAGCAACTCGAACAGACATCCGAAGAGATGGACGATACGCATCGCCTGCTGCAGACGCAGTTGGGCCTGATCTGCCGTCAACTGGCGCCGCTGCGCAGTATGGCCAGTCACCTGGTTCGCCAGCCCTCCTCCCCCTTGCCCTGAGGCAACTATACGGTCCCAGGCAGTCAGCCATGCAAACCCGTATGCCCTACTCGGCGTGCGTCGAAAAACAGTCCGGAGCGATCCATGCCGACCGCCGAAGAGCGCTGCATCCGCCGCTGCGGCGGGGTACCATGCCGCGTTTTCAGGCCCGACCGAGGTGAGCGGTGTTGCAGACGGATGTGGTGGTAATCGGCGCCGGCGCGGCAGGGTTGATGTGTGCCTTCACCGCGGCGGCTCGGGGTCGCCGGGTGCTGCTACTCGACCATGCCAACAAGGCGGGCAAAAAGATTCTCATGTCTGGTGGCGGGCGCTGCAATTTCACCAATATGTACACCGAGCCGGCCAACTTCCTCTCCGCCAATCCGCACTTCTGCAAATCCGCCCTGGCTCGTTATACCCAGTGGGATTTCATCGAGATGGTCAGCCGCCACGGCGTGCCCTATCACGAGAAGAAGCTCGGCCAGCTGTTCTGTGATCACAAGGCCAGCGACATCCTCGGCATGCTGCTCGAGGAGTGTCAGCAGGCCGGGGTCGACATGCGGCTGAGTATCGCCGTGCAGTCCGTGGAGCGAACTGAAAGTGGCTATCAGCTGCAGAGCGACGCCGGCGAGCTCGCCTGCCAATCACTGGTCATCGCCACCGGCGGGCTGTCGATCCCGACGCTCGGTGCCAGTGGCTTCGGCTATCAGATTGCGCGACAGTTCGGCCACAACGTGCTGCCGACCCGTGCCGGCCTGGTGCCGTTCACCATCACCGAGCCGCAGCTGAAGGGCATGTGCGAAGCGCTTTCCGGCACTTCGGTGGAAGACTGCCTGGTCAGCTGCAACGGCCAGAGCTTTCGTGAAAATATTCTGTTCACCCATCGCGGTCTTTCCGGGCCGGCGATTCTGCAGGTGTCGTCGTATTGGCAACCAGGTGACACCATCGAGATCAACCTGCTACCGCACCTGAATCTCATCGACTGGCTCGACGAACAGCGACGCGAGCGACCCAACACCGAGCTGAAGACGCTCCTGGGCGAGCTGTTCACCCGCAAGATGGCAGGGCTTCTGGCCGAGCACTGGTTCGTTTCCAAGCCGCTGAAGCAGTACAACCCGGGCGAGCTTGAAGAGGTGGCGGAGAAGCTTGGCAATTGGCAACTGGTGCCCGCTGGGACAGAGGGCTATCGCACCGCGGAAGTAACGCTGGGCGGCGTGGATACCCGTGAGGTGTCGTCGAAAACCATGGAATCGCAAAAGGCCGCGGGGCTTTATTTCATCGGTGAAGTGCTCGACGTTACCGGTCACCTGGGCGGGTTCAATTTTCAGTGGGCCTGGGCGTCCGCCTATGCCGCCGCGCAGTACGTCTGACTCACCCCGTAGAGCTCTTACGCAAGAAACACCCCCCACCGGGGCGTGCCGTTACTCGTTGGACAGGTTCGATGGCGGCGAGACCTCGCGCGGCCCAGCTGGGTCAGTCGCGGTGTTCTGATATTCCTGCTGGTTGTCGCTGTTGTTATCCATAGCCGAGGGCTCATCGTCTGGCGAGCAGGCGGCGAGCATCAGCGAAAGGGGCAACACTGCGGCGACAACGATACATTTCGATTTCATACGGATCTCCTGCAAAAGTGGGTGCCTCGCCAGGCTCGCGAGACACCCACGGACTTGAGACGTTACTGCGAAGTACCCGTACCGCTGCCGGTGGTGTTGGGCGCGGTACCGGCACCCGACTCAGTGCCCATGCCGCTGCCGTTGTCAGCCGGCGCGGTGCCCATACCGGTTCCGGTACCTGTTTCCGCACCTGCGCCCGTTCCGGTACCGGTTGTACCTGGACCCGCACCCGTACCGGCGCCAGTACCAGTGTCAGTGCCAGTATCAGCCGGCGGCGTGCTGGTTGGCGGCACGGCGGGCTGCTCGGTGGTCGGCTGCGGCGGCATCTCGTCGCGTTTGGGCTCCTCATCCGGGCCACAACCAACCAGCAGCAGACCTAGGACAGGGGCAGATAAATAAGCAAGACGCATGGGGTCACCTCCTACAGAGTGAGCCGGCAGGCAGCCGGCGACTTCTTGAATCATCGATTCCACAGAAGTTGACCCTTGCTATCGCCAAGAGTGCCTTGGCTTGCCAAAGCGAACGTCGGCGACTGTGTTCCGCGGACCGTCTGGACTGCGGCAGCAAGCGCCAAAGCCCTTCGAAACACGCTACGTCGCTGAACAGCGGTTGCAGTTCGGCGGCGGGCATAGGCCGATTGAACCAGTACCCCTGGGCGATCTGGCAGCCTTCGGCGATCAGGAACCGCAATTGCGCGGGGCGTTCTATCCCTTCGGCGATCACCGCCAGGCCGAGGCTATGGCCCAGCCCGAAGATCTCCCGGTTGATAGCGACCGAATTGGCATCCTCCGGCGCGGCAGCGATGAAACTGCGATCGACCTTGAGAGAGGATGTGCAGCGGAAAGCGCTTCAGGTAGCCGAGCGAGGAGTAGCCGGTGCCGAAGTCGTCCAGCGCCAGCCGCATACCGAGCGCCGCAATTTCGCGCAGGCTACTCAGCGTCAGCTAGCTATTCTGCATCAGCAGCGTCTCGGTGATCTAAGCCGATTCAGGCGGCTTCGCCCGTCCAGCAGCCGGGGTAGACACCCCGGCGACTGCGTTCACGCTGCCTGACTGGCGCTGAATTCCTTCTTCAGGCGCTCTTTCAGTTCAGCCATCTGCTCGCCCATTTTTTCCAACCGGGCTTGGTCGAACAGTTCGCGGGCCTTGGGAAACATTTCCGATTCCTCTTCCTCGATATGGTGCTCAAGCAGCTCCTTGCAGACCTTGATGCGCCCGGAGAACTCGACGGTCGATGGATCGGTCGCCTTGATGTCGGGCAGCACCAGCGAATCAACCGCCCGGTGTTCTTCCTTCGCCTCGTGATACATCTTCAGTTCTTCCTTGCCGCCGGCTTCCTTGTAGGCGGGATAAAGAATCTGTTCCTCGAGCTGGGTGTGAATGGTGATTTCCATCTCCAGTTTCTGCAGCAACTCGGCGCGAGTCTTGACCGCTCGCTCAGTACTCTCGGTCAGACGCGTCAGGATGTCTTTCACTTTTTCGTGATCGTCGATCAACAGGTCAATGGCATTCATGCGGATTCCTCATCGCTTATCAGGCTTTGCGACCATCCAAGGCTCTTCGGCCCGGTCGGATCGCCTACGCTGGAGTGCGCAGCATATGCAGACGGCCGGCTCGCAGCATGGCCAGCCGACCGCTCGTCTCAAGCGTACTCGTAGGTGGGCAGCCCGGTGCGGCTCTGGCTCTGCAGACGGGCGATGGCAGGTGACATACCAGCCTCAAGCGCCAGGTCGCGGCGTATCGAGCTGATGACCCACTCCAGCTGAATGTTGGTCTGGGTCTGTCCCTTGGAAAGAGCGCGCTTGATGATATCCCGATCATCGTTACGCAGCGTCAGCAAAAGCCCGCCGTCCGGACGAGGGTGGGTAATGACTTCAAACTCTGGAAACGCGGCAGAGAGAATTTTTTCAGCGGCGATCATTATTGTGTACTCCGGTTATGGTCCAGCTTCCATTACTGGAGCAGCGTCCGTGCCAACCGGAGAAGATAAATAAAATCCAATAATTCAGTGACTTGCGTCACATAATAGCGTTTTGTATGCATGCAAAACGCATGAAGTCGGCGTTTGCGGCATGCATTCTGCTCTGCTTGGTGAACAACCGCTGTCTTCTGATGTCGGCGCTCAACCCTTGCGCCAGACGCTGGCGAGCCAAGGCTGCTGCTCACGAGGCAAGCCCGTCGGCCGGTAATAGTGCTCGAGTTCAACGAAACCCACCGACTGCAGCAAGCCGCGCCAGGTTGGCCAGTCATACCAGGCGCCATAGCGAGCGCCACTCCAGCCCTCCTGGTTGTTGCCACGCGGATTGGAGCTGAACAGCACGCCTCCGCGGCGCAGCGCCGCGTGCAGCTTCAGCAGAACCGCGGCGATTTCTCGGCTGGGCACATGAAACAGCACCGCATTGGCGAAGATGCCATCGAAGGCTTCGGTGGGAAGATCCAGTTGCAGGAAGTTCTGGTGCAGCACCTCGCAACCGGTTTCGGCCCGAGCCATCTGCACAAAGGGCTCCGCCCCTTCCAGCCCGACCGCGACATGCCCTCGCGCGGTGAAGGTCTTGAGGTCGCGCCCCGGGCCGCATCCCAGATCTAGAATGCGAAAGGGCGGCTCGCCATGGATGTGCCGTAGCAGCGCGTCGACATTCTGGCTGACATCGTGATCACGGGTACCTTCGCGAAACGCCTCGGCATTGGCACGATAGTCGTCCAGGGTCCGGTCGGCGATGGTCTGGGTGTTTTCGTCGGTCATGATGGGCTTCCGGAAATGGTTGGGGCTTGAGCTCTGATGAGGCATGGTTTGATTGCCAACGCGCAACCGCTCTACTGTACGCGCGCCAACAAAGGCTTGACGAATGGCGTTCCGGCCCTGAACTTGCGCAATGCTGCAATGCCCAACGTGCTTACCCCAAGCCGGATTAATCACCGGGCTGACGCAATATGTTCACCGAATACGTCGAGAATTGCTCCGATGAGCCCAACATTCAGCAAAGTTGTCCTGCTCGTTGAGGACGAACCGCATATTCTTCGCCTGTTGTCTGACTATCTGGCCGACGAAGGCTACCGGGTCCTGGAAGCGTCGGATTCCACCCAGGCTTTCGAGATTCTGGCGACCAAGCCGCAGCTGGATTTGCTGGTGACCGATTTCAGATTACCCGGTGGCGTTTCCGGCGTGATGATTGCCGAACCGGCGCTCAAACTGCGGCCGGAGATGAAAGTCATCTTCATCAGCGGCTATCCGATCGAGATTCACGAGTCCGGCAGCCCGATCGCGCGCAGCGCCCCGATCATCGCCAAGCCGTTCTCGCTGGATAGGCTACGGACCCAGATTCAGCAACTGCTCGCCTAGCGGCACCAATGGCTGCGGAGTCGACGCCCCCATAACGCAACGAGCCCGCACAGGGCGGGCTCGTGTTTCGCAACAGCGACTCAGTTGACCTTGGGATCCAGCTCGCCGCGCGCATAACGCTCGAACATGCCTTCCAAGGAAATAGGTTTGATCTTCGACGCATTGCCGGCAGTGCCGAAGGCTTCGTAACGGGCGATGCAGATATCGCGCATGGCGGTCACGGTCTTGGCCAGGTACTTGCGCGGATCGAACTCGCTGGGGTTCTTCGCCATGAACTCGCGAATCGCACCGGTCGATGCCAGACGCAAATCGGTATCGATGTTGACCTTGCGCACACCGTACTTGATGCCCTCGACGATTTCCTCGACCGGCACGCCGTAGGTTTCCTTGATGTCGCCACCGTACTCATTGATGATCTTCAGCCACTCCTGCGGCACCGAGGAGGAACCGTGCATCACCAGGTGGGTGTCAGGAATGCGCTGGTGGATTTCCTTGATGCGCTGGATCGACAGGGTGTCACCGGTTGGCGGCTTGGTGAACTTGTAGGCGCCGTGGCTGGTGCCGATGGCGATGGCCAGGGCGTCGACCTTAGTCTTGGCGACGAAGTCGGCGGCTTCTTCCGGATCGGTCAGCAGTTGGCTGTGATCCAGCGTGCCTTCGGCGCCAACGCCGTCCTCTTCACCGGCCATGCCGGTTTCCAGACTGCCCAGGCAACCCAGTTCGCCTTCTACCGATACGCCACAGGCGTGGGCAAAGGCGACGGTCTGCTGGGTCACGCGAACGTTGTATTCGTAATCGGACGGCGTCTTGCCGTCTTCACGCAGCGAGCCGTCCATCATCACCGAGCTGAAACCCAGCTGGATGGAGCGCTGGCAGATGTCCGGGCTGGTGCCGTGGTCCTGGTGCATGACCACCGGGATGTGCGGGAATTCTTCGATGGCCGCGAGGATCAGGTGGCGCAGAAATGGCGCACCGGCGTATTTGCGGGCACCGGCCGAAGCCTGGACGATCACCGGGGAGTCGGTTTTGTCGGCCGCTTCCATGATGGCTCGCATCTGCTCGAGGTTGTTCACGTTGAAGGCCGGCACGCCGTAGCCGAATTCGGCGGCGTGGTCGAGCATCTGGCGCATGCTGATGAGTGCCATGTTTTCCTTTCTCCCGGTTAGGGTCGATTAATCGTGTAAAGCCTGCCCCAGGGGCTGGCGGTGTTCAAGCACCGCGCTGTAGGCGCGGCATTGTAGTGGCGGACGGGCCAAAAGCCATCAGCTCTGGCGAAAACGCCGCAAATTTGCCTCACACCGGTGGCGGCGCATGGGCGTTAAATCGTAATCAGCGAAGCGCTGCAGCCATGAGCCAGCAGCTTGTCGTCGGCGAGCCGATAGACCAGCGCTTCGTTGCCTTTGTCGTGGAAAGCCACAACGCCATCGCTATAGAAAGCACCACGGGTGGCAGGTTCCTTGCGCAGCGTATGAACCTTGTCGCTGTTGCCGATTTTCAGTTCCACCGTCTTCCGATTCTCATCGGCATAGCGCCAGGCGATGTCCTGCTGGCTCTGGCATTTCCAGCGCACGAAAGGCGCATCGGGGCCGGACTGCCAGTGGCCGCAGCCGGCGAGCAGCAGCACGGCATACGCAATGAACAGGCCTTTCATCGATTCCTCCTTGGCTGGTTGGACCACTCAAGGGCAGTCCTGGGCATCGGCGGCAGTACCCGCGGTCGGGTCGCCAGTGCTCTGCATCTGCACCCGCTGATCGTTCTGTGCGGTTGGGCTTTCAACTGGCGGTGGATCGAATATTTCACAAGCCGAATCCGGTGCACCGCCGGCGCACCCGGCCAACCCAAGACAGCAAACAGCGATAGCGGCATAACGCATGGTGAGTCTCCATTCCTCGTTCGGACAGAACAGAGACAGCACCGAGCTTCAGGGGTTGCCTTGATCGTTGCGCTTGTTGTGCGGAGCGCCGAAGCGATAACGGCACAAACACTTATTTCGCAGCGCGCTGCTCGAGCACTTCGACGGCCGGGAGGACCTTGCCCTCGACGAACTCGAGGAAGGCGCCACCACCAGTGGAGATATAGGAAATCTGTTCGCCTACACCGTATTTGTCGATCGCCGCCAGGGTGTCGCCACCACCGGCGATGGAAAATGCAGGGCTTTCAGCGATGGCCTTGGCCAGCACCTTGGTGCCCTCGCCGAACTGGTCGAACTCGAACACGCCAACCGGGCCGTTCCAGAGGATGGTCTTCGAAGACTTCAACAGCTCGGCAAAATTGGCCGCGGTCTGCGGGCCGATATCAAGGATCATGTCGTCGTCCGACACATCAGCAACGGCCTTGACGGTGGCTTCGGCATCGTCGGCAAACGCCTTGGCGACCACCACATCGACCGGCAGCGGCACACTGACCTTGGCCGCGATCGCCTTGGCAGTGTCGACCAGATCGGCTTCGTACAGCGACTTGCCTACCGGCAGACCGGCGGCGGCGAGGAAGGTATTGGCGATGCCACCACCGACGATCAACTGATCGCAAACCGTACTCAGGCTGTTCAGCACATCCAGCTTGGTCGACACCTTGGAGCCCGCGACGATGGCCGCCATCGGCTTGGCCGGGCTTTTCAGCGCCTTGCCCAATGCATCCAGTTCGGCGGCCAGCAGCGGGCCGGCACAGGCAATCTGGGCAAACTTGGCCACGCCGTGGGTCGAACCCTGGGCACGGTGGGCAGTGCCGAAGGCATCCATGACGAAGACATCGCATAGCGCGGCGTATTGCTGCGCCAGCTCGTCGGTGTTCTTTTTCTCACCTTTGTTGAAGCGCACGTTCTCCAACAGCACCACCTCACCGGCTTTCACCTGAACGCCGTCCAGATAGCCCTTGACCAGCGGTACCTCGCGATTCAGTGCCTTGCTCAGGTAGTCGGCGACCGGCTTGAGGCTATCCTCCTCGCTGTAGACGCCCTCTTCCGGACGGCCCAGGTGCGAGCAGACCAGTACCGCCGCGCCCTTTTCCAGCGCCAGTTTGATGGTCGGCAGGGACGCCAGGATCCTTGCGTCACTTTTCACCGCGCCATCCTTCACCGGCACGTTGAGGTCCTCGCGGATCAGCACGCGCTTACCCTTGAGGTCGAGGTCGGTCATCTTCAAAACGGTCATGTGATCTTCCTTAAGTTCAAAACGGCGATGTCTTCAAGCGGTGCGGCTTCAGGTGTGATCGGCGACCCGCAAATAGTGATCGGCCACATCCAGCATACGGTTGGCGAAACCCCATTCATTGTCGAACCAGGCCAGCAGGTTCACCAGTCGCGGGCCGGAAGCGCGCGTCAGGCTGCCATCGACGATCGCCGAATGCGGGTCGTGGTTGAAATCGCAACTGGCATGGGGCAGCTCGGTGTACGCGAGCAAGCCTTTCAACGGCCCGGTTTCAGCCGCTTCCCGCAGGATCCGGTTGATCGTCGAGGCGTCGGTATCGCGGGTCATCTGCAGTGTGATATCCAGGCAGGACACGTTCACCGTCGGTACTCGCACGGCTTTGGCCTGAATCCGCCCCGAGAGTTCCGGCAACAGCCGCTCGATGCCACGAGCGAGGCCGGTCGAGACAGGGATCACCGACTGGAAAGCCGAGCGCGTGCGACGCAGGTCGTCGTGGTGATAGGCGTCGATCACCGGCTGGTCATTCATTGCCGAATGGATAGTGGTGATCGAGACGTAGTCAAGACCTATCGCATCGTTGAGCAACTTGAGCAACGGCACGCCGCAGTTGGTGGTGCAGGACGCGTTGGAGACCAACCGCTCGACACCGGTCAGCTGCTCGTGGTTGATGCCCATCACCACGGTGGCGTCGACATCTCCCGCGCCGCTCATGGGTTGCGAGAACAGCACCCGCGGCACACCGGCATCGAGGAAGCGCTGACCACCAGCACGGGTGTTGTACGCACCTGAACATTCCAGCACGAGGTCGACGCCCAGACCGCGCCAGTCCACCGCTTCCGGCGTCGACTCGCGCAGCACCGTCACCTGGTGCCCATTGAGCTGAAGACAATCGCCCTCAACGCCGACTTGGCCAGGGAAGCGGCCATGGGTGGAGTCGAAGCGAGTGAGATATTCGAGGCTCGCCATGTCCGCGAGATCGTTGAGTGCGACGATTTCGAAATCGAATGCCGCATTGCGCTCATGAAAGGCACGAAGCACGCAACGGCCAATGCGGCCGTAACCGTTCAGGGCGACGCGGTAGGGGGGGGTTCGGGACATTCGCGGCTCGTCTTTATGCGAGCTGGAAGCTGGAAGCCGGAAGCCGGAAGTGTTCGTGCCGCTGCTACTTCCAGCATCCAGCCGCAACCTCTCAGCTGCTGTGATCCCTCGAGCCTGAGCCGGGCTGCTTTTACTTCAAGCTTCCAGCTTCAGGCTTCCAGCTTGCGTATCAGTCTTCCAGCAGTTCTTCTGCAACGCTGAGGATGTTGTCGACGGTGAAGCCGAATTCCTCGAACAGCTGGCCGGCCGGCGCCGATTCACCGTAGGTGGTCATGCCGATGATGCGGCCGTCCAAGCCGACGTACTTGTACCAGTAGTCCGCATGGGCCGCCTCGATAGCAATGCGCGCACCGACTTCCACTGGCAGCACCTGCTGCTTGTAGGCCGCATCCTGGGCGTCGAACACGCTGGTGCAGGGCATCGACACCACGCGCACCTTGCGTCCCTGCGCGGTCAGCTTGTCGTAGGCCTGAACGGCCAGCCCGACTTCCGAACCGGTGGCGATCAGGATCAGTTCCGGCTCGCCCTGACAGCTCTTCAGGATGTAGCCGCCCTTGACGATGGCCGCTTCGGTCTCGTTGTCCCGGATGTGGTACGGCAGGTTCTGACGCGAGAAGATCAGCGCGCTCGGACCGTCCTTGCGCTCGACCGCATGCTTCCAGGCCACGGCGGATTCGACCGTGTCGGCCGGGCGCCAGGTGTCCAGGTTCGGCGTGGTGCGCAAGCTGGTCAGCTGTTCGATCGGCTGGTGAGTCGGGCCGTCTTCGCCAAGACCGATGGAGTCGTGGGTGAACACGTAGAGCACACGCTGCTTCATTAGCGCCGACATGCGCACGGCGTTGCGCGCGTATTCCATGAACATCAGGAAGGTCGCGCCGTAGGGGATCAGGCCGCCGTGCAGGGCAACGCCGTTCATGATCGCCGCCATGCCGAACTCACGCACGCCGTAGTACATGTAGTTGCCCGAGGCGTCTTCAGCGACTACCGGCCTGCAACCCTTCCACAGGGTCAGGTTGGAGCCGGCCAGGTCCGCCGAGCCGCCAAGCAGTTCCGGCAGTAGTGGGCCGAAGGCATTCAGGCAATTCTGGCTGGCCTTGCGGCTGGCGATGGTTTCGCCCTTCTCAGCCACTTCGCGAATGAATGCCGAGGCCTTCTCGGCGAAATCTTCCGGCAGTTCACCGGCCATGCGCCGTGTGAACTCACTGGCCAGCGCCGGGAACTCAGCCTGATAGGTGGCGAAACGCTGATTCCATTGGTTCTCCGCTTCGGCGCCCTTCTGCTTGGCGTCCCATTCGGCATAGATCTCGGCGGGGATTTCGAACGGACCATGCTTCCAGCCCAGCGCTTCGCGGGTCAGGGTGATTTCAGCCTCACCGAGCGCAGCGCCGTGGGACTCTTCCTTGCCCTGCTTGTTCGGCGCGCCAAAACCGATGATGGTCTTGCAGCAGATCAGTGTCGGACGGTCGCTCTTGCGGGCCGTTTCGAGCGCCATCTGAATTTCGTCGGCGTCATGACCGTCGACGTTGCGGATCACCTGCCAGCCGTAGGCTTCGAAGCGACGCGGCGTGTCGTCGGTAAACCAGCCATGGACTTCGCCGTCGATGGAGATGCCGTTGTCGTCGTAAAAAGCGATCAGCTTGTTCAAGCCGAGGGTGCCAGCCAGCGAGCAGACCTCGTGCGAGATACCTTCCATCAGGCAGCCGTCGCCCATGAACACGTAGGTGTTGTGGTCGACGATTTCATGGCCGGGGCGGTTGAACTGCGCGGCCATGACCTTTTCCGCCAAGGCGAAGCCCACGGCATTGGCCAGCCCCTGGCCGAGCGGCCCGGTGGTGGTTTCTACGCCCGCGGTGTAGCCGAACTCTGGGTGCCCCGGGGTCTTGCTGTGCAGCTGGCGGAAGTTCTTGAGGTCATCGATGGGCAGGTCGTAGCCGGTCAGGTGCAACAGCGAATAAATCAGCATCGACCCGTGGCCATTGGACAGCACGAAGCGGTCGCGGTCGGCCCATTGCGGATTGGTCGGGCTGTGCTTGAGATGGTCGCGCCAGAGTACTTCGGCGATGTCCGCCATGCCCATGGGGGCACCCGGGTGGCCGCTGTTGGCTTTCTGCACGGCATCCATGCTGAGGGCGCGGATGGCATTGGCTCGCTCACGACGGCTGGGCATCGCTGAATCTCCTGCGGGGTAGCTTCTAAAACGAAGGGGGCGGAAAAGGCGGCCATTTTCCCCTACCGAGGGTGGCGGGGCAATGACTGAATACACGCATGCTCCGTCGCCACCGATCCACTCAGTCGAGCAGGCGTACCCCGTGGTTGCCGACATCCGGCAAATGCTTCAACAAATAGTCCTTCATTCGGGTCAGCGTCACCGGCGTTTCCCCGGTCGCCGGCCACACCAGGTAATAACTGTCGCCGGAGCGCACCGCCTGATCGAAGGGTAGCGTCAGCGCACCTTTGTGCAGCTCGGCAGCGACCAGCGCCAGATCGCCGATTGAAACGCCGTGCCCCTGCGCCGCGGCGGAGATGCCCAGCTCCAAGGTGTCGAACAGTTTGCCCTGCTGCCAGGCGACGGCGTCGATCAAACCGACCCGCTGCAGCCAACGCCGCCAATCGCGGCAGTCGCGGGAGGGATGGATCAACTCGGCCGCCGCCAGCTGGGCGGCCGTCCAGCGCGTACTGCCAAGCACCTCGGGCGAACACACCGGCACCAGCCACTCATCGAACAGCTTGACTCGATTCCAGTCCGCCGGAAAACCACCATGTCCCAGCAAGATCGCGCAGTCGAACGGCTCGTTATGGAAATCGACCGTGTCCAGATCCATCCAGGCGCTGGTGAGCTGCACCCGGTTCTGCGGATGTGTCAGCCGGAAGTCGTCCAACGCGCCGAGCAACCAGCGCATGGTCAGCGTCGAGGGGGCCTTGAGTCTCAGCGCGTCCTGCCGCCGGTTGACCGCGATGCAGGCGTTTTCGAGGGTGCGAAAGCCGACCTTCAGCTCTTGCGCCAGCAACCGCCCGGTATCGGTCAGCGCCAGCCGGGAGCCGCGCCGTTCGAAAAGCTGACAGCCGAGGTTTTCCTCCAGCGCCTTCACATGCCGGCTGACTGCGCTCTGAGTGATGCAGAGGCTCTCGGCCGCCTGGGTGAACGAACCGAAGCGCGCCGCCACCTCGAAGGCACGCAGCGCATACAAAGGAGGCATCCGCAGCGTCATGCCGCCTCTCTCCGGCATGAGTAAAACTCATCGCAGACGGACGTATTTTCCATTTTGCACCCTCTCGAACGCCACCAATACTGCGCCAGCAACCGAGCCCGCAATGCGATGGCATCAACAGATAAGAAGAGGCATCTGCCTCGTATAAATGCAGGGAAGAATGACATGTCCGATCGCAACTTTGACCTACTTTTGTCCGCCAGCATCAGCAACGGAGGTCTGAGCCAGGAGCAGATCGCGCAAATCCTCGACTTCCGGCTATTCGGCAACTCGAAGGGCTTTCTGCTGTTGGAGGGCACGGACGTCGGCGACATCCCTCCGACTCCCGCCTCGCGCGCCGAGCTCTGCAAGCCGGACGACACCAGCGAACGGCTGCTGCTGCAAGCCACTGCCCTGCTGGGCGAGCCAATCGGCTACGTCCAGGAGTCCGATGGCGCTATCGTCAACAACTTCTTCCCGCAGCAGACACAATCGCGGGCTGCCACCTCGGACAGTTTCGATACCGAGCTCGACCTGCATACCGAAAATGCCTTCCATGCGGTCCAGCCGGACTATCTGTTGTTGCTGTGCCTGCGCCAGGATCCTGCAGCAGAAGCCATCACCTACATCGCTTCGGTCAATCGCATTCTCGAACGGCTGACCTACGAGCAGCAGGCATTCTTCCTCAATGAGCCGTACAACTTTTTTTCCGATTACGGCACCACGGAAAAGAACCAGCGCATCGATATAAACAAGCATCAGACCGTGCTCTACGGCGATCCCGATGCCCCCTTCTTCCGTTTCGACCCCCAGTTCATGGTCGCCTATAGCGATCGCGCCCAACGCTCGCTCGACACCCTGCGCAACCTCGCCTGGGAAGTCGTCGAGCCCGTGCGTATGGGCTGTGGCGACCTGCTGATCATCGATAACCGCCACACCGCGCATGCCCGCAGCCCCTTCACGGCCCGCTTCGATGGCAACGATCGCTGGATGCAGCGCACCTTCGCCAGCTGCAACCTGCGTTTCTACACCGAAAAGCTGGGCAAACAATCGCGCATATTCGAATTGGTGACCGAACTATGAACGCCACCTACCTTGCCTTCGCCGCCGCGGTCGTCTTGCTGATCGCCTCCCCTGGCCCGGTCGTCGCACTGGTTATTGCCGACGCGCGACGCAGCTGGCCGGCCTGGACCATCCTTGGCGGCGTGCTGTCCGCCCAGATCCTGCTGGTCGCAGCGCTGGTGTTGATCTACCTGGCGTTGGATCTGGAACCGGTCATTCTCGAATGGGGCCAAGTGCTCGGTGGCCTTTATCTGATCTGGCTCGGCGCCGACGGGCTGTGCGGCGGCAATGACGAAGAGCCGCAACTGCCACGGTCGCATGTGCATTATTTCTGGCGCGCCATGGCGGTCGGGTTGTCGAACCCCAAGGACATCCTGTTCTTCCTGGCCTTCCTGCCGGGCTTCATCCTTCCCGCGCAACCCTTCGCACCCCAGGCGGCAGCGTTGATCACGATCTGGGCCCTGGTCGATGTCTCCATTCTGATCACTTACAGTCTGGCGGCACGCCGCCTGGCCAGCCACGCGCGGCTGCAGCATGTGCTGAATCTACTGCCGAGCTTCTTCCTTCTGGGACTCGGGTTGGTGTCGTGCGGCATGGGTGTAAACAGCCTGGTGAACTGAACCTCCGGCTTGCCCAATATCAAAACTTTTTGATACAGCCATTGCTGGACGAAAAACGACCGACTAGACTGCGCGGCCTATGAGCCTGCGCATTCCCCAGATGTCCTTCGATGACAGCGACCAGCTCGCCGCCCTGTGCAAGGCCGGCGGCGAAGCGCTGCGCCTGAACGTACTGCGTGCGCTGGCCAGCGACTCGTTCGGCGTGCTCGAACTGGCACAGATCTTCGCCATCGGCCAATCCGGCGTCAGCCACCATTTGAAGGTGTTGACCCAGGCCGGACTGCTGGCAACGCGGCGCGAGGGCAATGCGATCTTCTATCGCCGCACCCTGCCGCAGGGCGAAACCCTGGGCGGCCGACTGCACGCCGCCTTGCTGGAGGAAGTCGATCAACTGGTGTTGCCATTCGACGTCCAGGCACGAATCGCCGCGGTGCATGCCCAACGCAGCGCCGCCAGCGAAGATTTCTTCATACGTATGGCAGGCAGTTTTCAGGCGCGCCAGGACCTGATCGCCGGATTGCCACAGTATCGCGATAGCGTAGTGGCGCTGCTCAATGCGCTGAATTTCGCACCTTCTGCGACAGCGCTCGAGGTCGGCCCGGGCGACGGTAGCTTTCTGCCCGAGCTGGCCCATCGATTCGCCCACGTCGTGGCAGTGGACAACAGTCCGGCAATGCTGGAACTCGCACGCGCTCGCTGCGAGCAGGATGCACTGGACAACGTCGAGCTGAAACTTGCCGACGCTCTGCAGGACGAATGCCCTTCTGCTGATTGCGTCGTTTTGAACATGGTTTTGCATCACCTGGCAGCGCCGGGCGAAGCACTCAAGCAACTGGCACGGCTGGTGAACGTGGGCGGCAGCCTGCTGCTCACCGAGCTGTGCAGCCACAACCAGAGTTGGGCCAGGGAGGCCTGCGGCGATCTATGGTTGGGCTTCGAACAGGACGATCTGGCCCGTTGGGCCGATGCCGCGGGGCTCACGCCCGGCGAGAGCCTCTACATTGGCTTGAAGAACGGTTTTCAGATCCAGGCCCGGTATTTCTCCCGGCCCACCCCTGTCAGCCGACTCACCCACCGGTAATTAGGAACCGATAGATGAGCGAATATTCGATTTTCACCTCCGAGTCCGTGTCCGAAGGGCACCCGGACAAGATCGCCGACCAGATCTCCGATGCGGTGCTGGACGCCATCATCGCCGAGGACAAGCATGCCCGTGTGGCCTGTGAAACCCTGGTCAAGACCGGCGTCGCGATCGTCGCCGGCGAAGTCACTACCAGCGCCTGGGTCGATCTCGAGCAGCTGGTGCGCGACGTCATCATCGACATCGGCTACAACAGCTCGGACGTCGGTTTCGATGGCGCCACCTGCGGCATCATCAACATCATCGGCAAGCAGTCGGTGGACATCGCCCAGGGCGTCGACCGCACCAAGCCTGAAGACCAGGGTGCCGGCGACCAGGGCTTGATGTTCGGCTACGCCAGCAACGAAACCGACGTGCTGATGCCGGCTCCGATCCGCTTCTCCCACGCCCTGGTCGAGCGCCAGGCCGAGGCGCGCAAGAACGGCTTGCTGCCATGGCTGCGTCCGGACGCCAAGAGCCAGGTCACCTGCCGCTACGAAGGCGGCAAGGTGGTCGGCATCGACGCCATCGTCCTGTCCACTCAGCACAATCCCGAGGTCAAGCATTCCGACTTGCAGGAAGCGGTGATGGAGCTGATCGTCAAGCATGTGATCCCAGCCGAGCTGCTGCACAAGGACACCCAGTTCCACATCAACCCGACCGGCCAGTTCATCATTGGCGGACCGGTGGGCGACTGCGGCCTGACCGGGCGCAAGATCATCGTCGACACTTACGGCGGCATGGCCCGTCACGGCGGTGGCGCGTTCTCCGGTAAGGACCCGTCCAAGGTCGACCGCTCGGCCGCCTATGCGGGCCGCTACGTGGCGAAGAACATCGTCGCCGCGGGCCTCGCCGAGCGTTGCGAGATCCAGGTGTCGTACGCCATCGGCGTGGCGCAGCCGACGTCGATCTCGATCAATACCTTTGGCACCGGCAAGCTCAGCGACGAGAAGATCGTCGCCCTGGTCCGCGAGCATTTCGATCTGCGCCCCTACGCGATCACCACCATGCTCGATCTGCTGCACCCGATGTACAAGGCCACCGCGGCCTACGGCCACTTCGGTCGCGATCCCTATGAAATGACGGTCGGTGGCGACACCTTCACCGCCTTCACCTGGGAAAAGACCGACAAGGCCGACGCCCTGCGCGCCGCTGCCGGGCTGTAAAACCAGACCGCCGGTGCGAGAAAAGCCCCGCCAGCGCGAGCTGAGCGGGGCTTTTTCATTCTGCCACCATCCAAAAATATCGAGCGAGTGCGCCTGGTCTGCGAACTCCTCGCCGGTCCGAGCCCGACGGTTTGCCGACAAGCGGCAGCGAGCGCCGCGCTTGAAAATCATCCGGCAGCCCCTATCCCATAAGCGATCGCATAACAGGAGATGTTTCCGCAGTACCTCTCGCTCTGTTCATCCCTGATCAAGGAGACCACTGATGAAGATTGCGCAGATCGCCCCTCTCTACGAAGCCGTTCCGCCCCGCCTGTATGGTGGTACCGAGCGGGTGGTGGCACACCTGACCGACGCGCTGGTGGACCTCGGCCACCAGGTCACGCTGTTCGCCGCTGCCGATGCCGAAACGACCGCCGACCTGGTTCCTGCACGCCGGCGCGCCCTGCGGCTAGACCCTGCACCGCTCAAATCGGACCTCGCCAGCCACCTACGGCTGATGGACGAGGTTCGCGCACGCGCCAATGAATTCGACGTTCTGCATTTCCATGTGGACCTGCTGCATTTTCCGTTCTTCGAGGACATTGCCGAGCGCACCCTGACCACACTGCATGGCCGCCTCGACCTCGACGATCTGGGCGAGGTGTACCGCCGTTGGCACCGCTATCCACTGGTGTCGATTTCCCACGACCAACGCGCGCCGCTGGCATTCGCCAACTGGTGCGGAACCATTCACCACGGGCTCAACGGTTCGGCTTATCGCTTCCACGCCGAGGCGGACGGCGGATATCTGGCCTTTCTCGGCCGCATCTCGCCGGAAAAGCGCCCCGACCGCGCCATCGCGATCGCCCGTCGGGTCGGCCTGCCACTGAAGATTGCGGCCAAGGTGGACAGCGCCGATCGCAAGTATTTCGAACAGGAAATCCGCCCGTTGCTGGACCATCCACTGGTCGAGTTCGTCGGTGAAATCGGCGATGCAGAAAAGTCCGATTTCCTCGGCAACGCCCGGGCACTGCTCTTTCCCATCGACTGGCCCGAACCGTTCGGGCTGGTGATGATCGAGGCGATGGCCTGCGGAACTCCGGTAATCGCCTGGCGTTGTGGTTCGGTTCCAGAAATCGTCGAGCACGGTGTCAACGGATTCATCGTCGATAGCGAGGAAGCGGCCGCGGTAGCGATCGATCGATTGCCGCAACTGAACAGGGCACATGTGCGCGAGGTGTTTGAGCAGCGCTTCTCGTCTCACGCCATGGCGCGCCGCTACTTGGAGCTGTATTGGAAGCTTCTGGGCGACACCGACCCTCACCAACCTCTGCAGAAGTTGGCATGACCTATGAACACCACTCACGACACTCATCAGGCGTACATGCCCCGTACGCTTTACGTGCTCAAGGATGGCGACAGTTTTATGGTGGCCGACGCCTTCGGTGACGTTCAAGGGACCGACGACGGTCTGTTTCGCAACGACACTCGAGTACTGTCGCGCCTGCAGCTGCGGCTGGCTGGTCAACCCGCATCGCTGCTGTCGGCCGCGGTCAGCCAGGACAACGTTTACTTCACTGCGCACCTGAGCAACCGCCCACTACGGCCGCTCGGAGATACCAGCACACCGCAAGGAGTGATTCATGTCGAGCGCAAGCGCTTCCTCTGGCAGGGACGCCTGTACGAACGACTCAGCCTAGCCAACTATAGCGACCAACCGACCCTGATTCCGCTCTCGCTAGGGTTCGCGGCGGACTTTCGTGACATGTTCGAAGTACGCGGACAAACCCGCGCTCAACGCGGTGAGCATCACGCTTCTGAACTCGGTGAGCGTCATGTGGCACTGCGTTATGCCGGTCTCGACAATCAACTGCGTTGCAGCGCAATCAGCTTTTCGCTGACGCCGACTCGCCTCAGCGATGCCCAGGCTGATTTTCAGGTCGACCTGGACGCAGGCGAGCGCTGGGCTCTTTACCTGGAAATCGGTATCGAGCCCGCCGCGCCGGGGCCGGCGCGCTTTCGCCAGGCAGCGGCTAACGCACGCCGCAGCATGCGCCGACAGCAACAACGAGGCGCGCGCCTGTATGCATCAGGCCGCCTGTTCCAGTCCTGGCTGGACAAGTCACGGGCTGACGTCGCCTTGCTCACTACCGATTTGCCCACCGGTCCCTATCCCTACGCCGGTATTCCCTGGTTTTCCACACCATTCGGGCGCGACGCGATCTTCACCGCTTTGCAGACGCTGTGGCTCGATCCGGCACTGGCACGCGGCGTGCTCGCCTACCTGGCCGCGCACCAGGCCAGCGAGACCTCCCGCTTCCGCGACGCAGAGCCCGGCAAGATCATGCACGAGACGCGCAAGGGCGAGATGTCAGCGGTCAATGAGCTGCCGTTCGGTCGTTATTACGGGGGCGTCGATACGACGCCATTGTTCGTGGTACTGGCGGGCGCCTACGCCCGGCGCAGCGGAGATCGTCAGTTCATCGACTCGATCTGGCCGGCGCTTCGCTCGGCGATCGGCTGGGTGGAACAGAACGCCGCCAATCACCCCGAGGGCTTTCTCGCCTATGTCCGCGGCGAGGCGAGCGGCCTGCTCAATCAGGGCTGGAAAGACAGTCACGATTCGGTATTCCACGCCGATGGTCGGACACCAGACGGCCCCATTGCCCTGGTAGAAGTTCAGGGCTATGCCTTCCGCGCTTATCTGACCATGGCGGAACTGGCCGGCTGGCACGGCGATGCAGACAGCGCCGCTCATTGGCGCCAGCAGGCCGAACGGCTACGCACGGCGGTGGAGCGGCAGTTCTGGCTGGACGATCAGCAGTTCTACGCTCTGGCTATCGACGGCGCCGGAGAGCCGTGTCGGATTCGCACCTCCAACGCCGGCCATCTGCTGTATTGCGGCCTGCCGGAAGCGGTACGCGGTCGAGCTCTGGCGCAGCAGCTGCTGGCAAGCGCCTTCAACTCCGGCTGGGGCATTCGTACCCTGGCGCCGGAAGCCGCACGCTTCAATCCGATGTCCTACCACAACGGGTCGATCTGGCCGCACGATGTCGCGCTGTGCGCCGCTGGGCTCGCGCAGTATGGCGAGCGGGACGGCGTGGTGCGCCTGTTGAGCGGGTTGTTCGAGGCCGCCACCCACTTCGGCATGCGCCTACCGGAACTGTTCTGCGGTTTCAGCCGCAGCCCCGGCGAAGCGCCTACAGCTTATCCGGTGGCCTGTCTGCCGCAAGCCTGGGCGGCCGGCTCGGTGTTCATGCTGTTGCAGGCCTGCCTCGGCCTGGAAGTGGACGGTCGTCGGCAGCGCATCCAAATTCGCCAACCGCGCCTGCCGGCAGGTATCGACCGTTTGCAGTTGCGGCGACTGGCGGTGGGAGAGCAGCTGATCGACCTGACCTTTCAGCGTCTGGACCGGCGCGTGGTGGCCTTCGTCGAAGCCCAGCACGGCCCGCAACCTGTCAGCGTCGACATCTGTTTGTAAACGACCCCCCGCCGATGGCGGGGTGCGTGTCGTCAGTTCTTGAGCCGGTAACCCGTGCGGAATATCCACCAGATCAGCACCAGGCACAGCGCCAGAAAGCCCATGGTCATACCCAGGCTGACCGCGACATTGACATCCGAGACGCCATAGAAGCTCCAGCGGAACCCGCTGATCAGGTACACCACGGGGTTGAACAACGTGACCTTCTGCCACAGCGGCGGCAGCATTTCGATGGAATAGAAGCTGCCCCCGAGAAAGGCCAGCGGCATGACGATCAGCGACGGCACGATCTGTAGCTTCTCCCAGCCGTCGGCCCAGATGCCGATGATGAAACCGAACAGGCAGAAGGTCACCGCGGTCAGCACCAGGAACAGCACCATCACCAATGGATGGGCTATTTCGTAATCGACGAACAACCTCGCGGTGAGCAGGATCACCAGGCCGAGTATGATCGACTTGGTCGCCGCCGCGCCGACATAGCCGATGACGATCTCCAGGTAGGACACCGGCGCCGACAGCACCTCGTAGATAGTGCCGGAGTAGCGCGGCATGTAGATGCCGAACGAGGCGTTGGAGATGCTCTCGGTCAGCAGCGCCATCATGATCAGACCCGGGATGATGAACGCGCCGTACGGGATCCCATGCATCGCCTCCATGCGCGAGCCGATGGCCGAGCCGAACACCACGAAGTACAGCGAAGTGGAAATCACAGGCGTGGCGATGCTCTGCAACAGCGTGCGCCAGGTGCGCGCCAGTTCGAACAGGTAGATGGCGCGGATTGCGTAGAAATTCATGTGCGGCTGCCTTTTACCAAACTGACGAAGATTTCCTCCAGCGAACTCTGACTCGATTGCAGATCCTTGAAATCGATGCCGTGCGCGGCGAGGCGCCTGAGCAAGTCGGCGATGCCGGTATCCTCGTGCTGGGTGTCGAAGGTGAACACCAGTTGGTTGCCCGAATCGACCAGCTCCAGCGGGTAATCGGCCAGCTCGGCCGGTATCTCTGCCAGCGGGCGCTGCAGGTGCAACGTCAGCTGCTTCTTGCCGAGCTTGTGCATCAGCACCTGCTTGTCCTCGACCAGAATGATCTCGCCCTTGCTGATCACCCCGATGCGGTCGGCCATCTCCTCGGCTTCTTCGATGTAGTGAGTGGTGAGAATGATGGTCACGCCGCGCTCACGCAGGCCGCGGACCATCTCCCACATGTCCCGGCGCAACTCGACGTCGACGCCGGCCGTCGGTTCGTCGAGGAACAGAATGCTCGGTTCGTGGGACAGCGCCTTGGCGATCATCACCCGGCGCTTCATCCCACCGGAGAGCTCGATGATCCGCGCGCTCTTCTTGTCCCACAGCGACAGATCGCGCAGCAGTTTTTCTAGATAGGCATCGTCGGGCGCCTTGCCGAACAGCCCGCGGGAAAAGCGCACCGTGGCCCAGACGCTCTCGAAGCCCTCGTTGACCAGTTCCTGAGGCACCAGACCGATCTTCGAACGGGCCTCGCGGTAATCGCCGATGATGTCATAACCGTCCACCAGCACCCGGCCACCGCCCGGATTGACGATGCCGCAGACGATGCTGATCAGCGTGGTCTTGCCCGCGCCGTTGGGGCCGAGCAAGGCGAAGATTTCACCTTTGCGTATCTGCAGATCAATCGTTTTCAGCGCCGGATGGCCGGACGCATAGGTCTTGCTCAGCTGTTCGATGGAGATCACGGGCTGCACTAATGAATCACTCCGCAAAGATTGGCTGACGATTGTACGACGCAGGTGGTTAGCTCACTAATCGATGCCGTTGATAACGATCATGCCCACTGCCGCATCGTAGGTGCAATGCTCGAACTTATGCTGTCGTTAATGGAGGGGCACCGCATATACAACGGATCAGACCGGCCTTCGTCACGCTATTTATCGATGTTGGCTCAATACCACGGATGTCACCACCGGCCATTGCTCCCGATTCTGGCCGCTGCGCGCGGACATGGTTCACTTCAGCGGCCTGCTCTCCATCGCCGCGATGAGCGCAGTCATCTACCTCGCTATTCGCCCTCGCGCACTGGAGCGCCTGTTCGGCAGACTGGACAAGGCCTATCAGCTGCACGATTGGCCAGGATTTCTGCCCACAGCCAATCGGCGAGCATCGGCCACCAGTTGGGATGCGGTCTCGCTGGCTACGGCCTGCCTGCCGATGACTTTCATCAGGAACTGTTCAACATGCGTTAGCGCACGGTCACGTGGGGGCACGCTTGGCAAAATGCAGAGCCCCAACGAGCAAGGATGCTCCGATGCGACCCGTCACGCTATTGCTATGTCTCGCCCCAGTCCTGTCCTCGGCGCAATGCCCTGACTGGTCGGCCGAACGCGCCAAATCGGAAAGCCGCGCGCTGCAGCGGCAACTCGCCGAGTGGGACGATGCCTACCACCGTCGAGGCATCACCCTGGTCGACGACGAAGTTTATGACCAGGCCGTCGCAAGCCTTCAACAGTGGAATGCCTGCTTTGCGCCGGCCTCCGCCATCACCACCGATCCGTTGGCGACCGCGACGGGCGACGTGCCGCACCCGGTTGTCCAGACCGGGCTGACGAAGCTCGCCGACCGCGCAGCCGTAGCCGCCTGGATGGCCCAACGCGCCGACCTATGGGTCCAGCCGAAGGTCGACGGTGTTGCCGTGACGCTGCACTACCGAAACGGCTCGTTGATTCAGGCCGTCAGCCGCGGCAACGGCAGCCGCGGTCAGGACTGGACAGCACGCGCCCGTCAGCTACCGGCCATACCGCCCCGGCTGGCAATCACTGAAGACGTCGTCCTACAGGGTGAACTCTACTGGCGGCTCGACCACCACGTTCAGGCCACGGTCGGCAGCGCCGGCGCACGCGCACAGGCCGCCGGAGCGATGGCGCGCCAGATGCTCGATCAGGGGACCGCCAGACAGATCGGCCTGTTCGTCTGGGATTGGCCTAACGGCCCGTCCAATATGCAGGCTCGCCTGGACGGCCTGACAGCGATGGGCTTCGCGCAAAGCGCCGCGCTGTCCGTACCAATCGAAACGATTACCCACGCCGAGCACTGGCGTGACCACTGGTTCCATCATCCGCTACCGTTCGCTAGCGATGGCATCGTGTTGCGCCAAGGCAGGCGTCCGGACAGCGACGATTGGCAAGCCAGGCCTCCAGACTGGGCTGCTGCCTGGAAATATCCAGTTCGCACGGCGGTCGCCCGTGTACGCCAAGTGCAGTTCAGCATCGGTCGCACGGGCAAGATCACGCCGGTGCTGGAACTGGAGCCGCTACAGCTCGACGACCGACGTATCAGCCGCGTCAGCCTGGGCTCCCTGGCCCGCTGGCAGGCGGCGGATATTCGCCCCGACGATCAGGTCGCGATCGCTCTGGCCGGCCTTACCATCCCCCGGTACGACGGGGTCGTCTGGCGTGCGCAACGGCGCCAGCCGGTCGACGCCCCTGCTTCTGACGCGTACCATGCGCTCAGTTGCTGGCAGGCAAGCCCTGGCTGCGAGCAGCAATTCCTAGCGCGTCTGGTCTGGCTCAGCGGCAAGCAAGGGCTGGACCTGCCGCAGCTCGGTCCAGGCACTTGGCAGACGTTGGTGGAATCCGGTCTGGTAGTGAGTGCGCTCGACTGGCTGCAGCTCGATCAGCATCACCTCCTACCAATCCCAGGCATTGGCGAAGCCAGTGCCAGCCGCCTGGCGGCGAGTTTTCAGTTGGCGCGTGAGCGTCCCTTCAAGGCATGGCTAAAGGCGCTGGGTATCCCTCCCACCGGAGACACTCAGCTTGCCGACGACTGGAATACCCTCGCCACGACCAGCCTGGAGCAATGGCAATCCAGGCCCGGAATCGGCGCGACACGTGCCCGGCAGCTGCGCGCGTTCCTCTCGGCGCCGGAGGTTGTTCATCTCCGGCAACAGTTACACGACGCTGGGATAGTCGGCTTTTGAGGGCACTTCGCTGATTGAGTCCAGTCATATGACGTCGAGAATAAGAAAAAGGATGAAGGCATGGCCGACCGGCGAATTCTCTTCATGCTGTTGCTATCAAGCCTTTGCGGCGTCCAGGCAACCTTGGCAGCACCCGAGACCAGCATCGAGTGCAGCCAGGCCCGCGAGCGCATCAGCCAGCAGATCAAGGAGGCGCGCCTGAAGGACGACACCGGCCAGCGCGCTGCATTGGAAGCGCGCCTGCATGGCCTTGCCGAGCGCTGTCGCGGGGTCGTTGCACTGCAACCCAATCACGACGAAATAGAGCGCGCAGCGCGCCTGGCGACGATGCGCGAGGCACAACTACGCGAGGCAATAAGCACCGGCGATGCGCAGGTCATCGAGAACAGCAAGCGCCGCCTGGATCAGGCGCGCCGCGCATTGGAGGCGGCCAAGCGCTGACGGCGGAGCGCGCTACCAAAGTCAGAAGTTGCGGAACTTCTTGTGGCAGGCCTCACAGGTGTCTTCGACTCGCTGGAAGGCGGGCCCGACGCTGCCAGCGGTCACCGGCCCCTGAGCCGTCGCCTCGACCAGCGCGGCGGTGTTTGCCTCCAGCTCGCGAGCCAACTGGTTGAAACGTTCCTGCTGTTGCCAGACATCATCCCGCGCCTCGCTCTGCTCTTCCTTGACCTCCGGGTAGTACTGCCAGGGCTGACGCGATAACTCGTCCAGCTTTGCCGCGCCGCTGACGAACCCCTGGGCGTCGAACGGCAACCGACCGCGCAGCATGCCGCCGAGGTCTTCCTTGGTGTCGAGCATCTGCTGATAGATCGCCTTGCGCTTGCCCAGCGGCGAATTGGGATCGATGCGGTCGCAGCCGACCAGTGCAAGGACGGCGATCAGCGAAACGCACAACGGCATCAGTTTCATGGCACAAACCACTCGGGACTACGATGGCCGGCGATTATCTACCCAGGTGACCGATTCACCAAACGCCTCGGGACTACTGCGACCATTCACCGCCTGCGCTCTCGCAGTCGATCTTGGCCTGAGCGCGATCAGTGGCCTGATAGTGGTAGGTGACGATCCGCGCCTCCTTGGGCACGGTGGTCGGCAGGGTGCCGTTATCCGCCTGGGTGCCGGTGGCGCGCTCATTGGCAAGGGTTTCAGGTGTCAGCGCCGCGGTACATACGCCGAAATGTCCGGCGGGGCA
Organism: Pseudomonas sp. KSR10; assembly: GCF_022355455.1. Classification (NCBI taxonomy): domain Bacteria; kingdom Pseudomonadati; phylum Pseudomonadota; class Gammaproteobacteria; order Pseudomonadales; family Pseudomonadaceae; genus Pseudomonas; species Pseudomonas sp. KSR10. Next base: position 975,695 of record NZ_JAKOEN010000019.1, read on the forward strand.
GCTGTCACGGATTTCCCGCTGGGAATTCTTGATGGCCTCGTTGTCCTGACACACCCAATCGATGGAGTTGTCGTCCAGGCCTTTGTACTCGAAGCATTTTTCTGTCACAACCGGCGGCGGAACGGCACCGGAGGTGTCGGCACTGACATAGCAGGAGTTGGCGGCAGCCGGTAGGCTGAACGCGGCGATCAGGACAAGCGGAACGGAACGGAACAAGAGGTTCATGCTGGCAGCTCCTGTGGTTTCGCCCGGCGAGATTCACCAGAGCTTCCCGTTTGACCGTACGTCCACCAGCACGTTCGGATGGATCGCCAAAGACGGGCGGAGGATAGCGGCAACTCTCACGCGCCCGCGGTTCAGGATGCTCGCGCCCAAAGGGCGCTGCCACACATAAGCGCGGGGATAATCTGCCGGCGGCAGGTGCCGCTCCGCCATGCCTGCCTTGCCTCGCCGTACTTGCGGCCGGTCGCAGCGCGCTGCTCGGCACCAACTGCACCGATGCCAGTCCATTGCCTAACCCACCTGCGAAAGGTATCCGGAGTTCATGCTCGAACTGTCAGCCATCTTCATCAGCCTCACGGCGCTGCTCGCCTATGTCAATTACCGTTTCATCGGTCTCCCACCGACCATCGGCGTAATGGCGACCGCGCTGTTATTTTCGGTGCTGCTGCACGGCCTGGCGCTGCTAGGCCTGCCTTCGATCGAGCAGCAGATCGAAACACTGGTCGGGCGTATCGATTTCAATCACTTGCTGATGGATGGCATGCTTTCCTTTCTGCTATTCGCTGGCGCACTGCACATCAACCTGGCCGACCTGCGTGCCCGCCGCTGGGCAATCGGCTTGCTGGCAACCGTCGGCGTGCTGTTCTCGACCGCCGTGATCGGATTCGGCACCTGGTACATCCTCGACCTATTCGAACTGCAGCCGCCATTGATCTACTGTCTGCTGTTCGGTGCGCTGATCTCGCCGACCGATCCTATCGCGGTGCTCGGCATCATGCGCTCAGCGGGCGCACCAAAAGCCTTGGAGACCACCATTGTCGGCGAATCACTGTTCAACGACGGGGTCGCGGTTGTGGTGTTCACCGTGCTCCTGGGTGTGCTGGCACGAGGGGAGGCGCCGGGGGCGGGCGAGGCCGTCTGGCTGTTCTTCGAAGAGGCCGGGGGCGGCATCTTGCTCGGTGCCCTGCTCGGCGCGCTGACCTTCGCCTTACTCAAGAGCATCGATCAATACCAGGTAGAGGTGTTGCTGACCCTCGCGCTGGTGCTTGGTGGATACACCCTGGCGACCCATCTGCACGTCTCCGGCCCGATCGCCATGGTGGTGGCCGGACTGATCATCGGTAACCAGGGCCGCCGCCACGCGATGTCCGACCACACCCGGGAGAATCTGGACAATTTCTGGGAGCTGCTCGACGAGATTCTCAATGCGGTGCTGTTTGTACTGATCGGCATGGAGTTGGTCTTGTTGCCCTTCAGCGCGCAATACCTGCTGATCGCCTTGTGCGTCACGCTGCTGATCCTCGGTACACGCTTGGCCGCGGTAGGCCCGCCTGCTCTGCTGCTGCGCAGGATGGGTCGTGCGCTACCCAACGGCACCGTTCGCATCCTCACCTGGGGTGGGCTGCGCGGCGGCATTTCGGTGGCGCTGGTCCTGGCGCTGCCCGCCAGCGAAGAGCGCAACCTGCTACTCAACATCACTTATCTGATAGTGCTGTTCTCGATTCTGGTACAGGGGCTGAGCATCGGCCGATTGGTTCGCAATATCTGCATCGGGACAGCAGCGACAGTCGCTGACAGGTAGCACTGCGTCGGGCTTGGGATTGCGCGCGGTCACGGCTATAATCGCCGAGCTTCACACCGCCGACACCGCTCGGCCGTGCCCGCCACCTGTCCGAGGGGCGCTGCAGCAGGGCGAAAGCCTGTTTTGGATCTCGCAAGCCACGCGGCCTGTTTGTCGCGCCGCGGCAGATCCACATCAGGTTTCACCTGTCAGGCTCGGATGGGGCGTTAACCATACGCATCAACGGCGCCCATTCGCACAAAACGAATGGAGAACTCTTCAATGAGCGCTGTCATGACGCCTGCCGGTTTCAACGACTTCAAGGTCGCCGACATTTCCCTGGCCGCCTGGGGCCGTCGCGAGATCATCATCGCCGAATCGGAAATGCCCGCCCTGATGGGCCTTCGCCACAAATATGCCGGCGAGCAACCGCTCAAAGGCGCGAAAATCCTCGGCTGCATCCACATGACCATCCAGACCGCCGTGCTGATCGAGACGCTGACCGCCCTCGGCGCCGAAGTCCGCTGGTCCAGCTGCAATATTTTCTCGACTCAAGATCAGGCCGCCGCCGCCATAGCCGCTGCCGGCATTCCGGTGTTCGCCTGGAAAGGCGAAACCGAAGAAGAGTACGAGTGGTGCATCGAGCAGACCATCCTCAAGGACGGCCAGCCGTGGGACGCCAACATGATCCTGGACGATGGCGGCGACCTGACCCAGATCCTGCACGATAAGTACCCGCAGGTTCTCGAGGGCGTCCACGGCGTGACCGAGGAAACCACCACAGGCGTGCATCGCCTGCAGGACATGCTGAAGAAAGGCACCCTGAAGATCCCGGCGATCAACGTCAACGACTCGGTCACCAAGAGCAAGAACGACAACAAGTACGGTTGCCGTCACAGCCTCAACGACGCCATCAAACGCGCCACCGACCACCTGCTGTCGGGCAAGCAGGCGCTGGTGATCGGCTACGGCGATGTGGGTAAGGGCTCGGCCCAATCGCTGCGCCAGGAAGGCATGATCGTCAAGGTTTCGGAAGTCGATCCGATCTGCGCCATGCAGGCCTGCATGGACGGCTTCGAGCTGGTTTCCCCGTACAAGGGCGGCCTCAACGACGGCACCGATGCCAGCGTCGACGCGGCTCTGCTGGGCAAGATCGACCTGATCGTCACCACTACTGGCAACGCCAACGTCTGTGACGCCGGCATGCTCAAGGCGCTGAAGAAGCGCGCCGTGGTGTGCAACATCGGCCACTTCGACAACGAGATCGACACCGCCTTCATGCGCAAGAACTGGGCGTGGGAAGAGGTCAAGCCACAGGTGCACAAGATCCACCGCACCGGCCCGGACAGCTTCGACGCACAGAACGACGACTACCTCATCCTGCTGGCCGAAGGCCGTTTGGTGAACCTGGGCAATGCCACCGGTCACCCGAGCCGGATCATGGACGGCTCCTTTGCCAACCAGGTGCTGGCGCAGATCCACTTGTTCAACGAGAAGTTCGCCGATCTGCCGGTTATCGAAAAGACCAAGAACGTCACCGTAATGGTGCTGCCGAAAAAGCTCGACGAGGAAGTCGCGGCGGAAATGGTCAAGGGCTTCGGCGGCGTCATCACCCGCCTGACCCCAAGCCAGGCCGAGTACATCGGCGTGGAAGTCGAAGGCCCGTTCAAGCCGGATAGCTACCGCTACTAATCGAGGCCGCGGCTGCGCCTACTTCCCGACGAGCCTGCTCGTACGGGAGAGGGTGCGGCCGATCGCTCAAAGGAACTGTCATGTCACAACCACGTAGCCACAACTTCAGCTTCGAGTTCTTCCCGACCAAGACCGACGCCGGGCACGAAAAGCTCATAGCCACCGCCAGGCGTCTGGCCGAATACCAGCCAGATTTTTTCTCTTGCACTTATGGTGCAGGCGGCTCGACTCGCGATCGCACCCTGAACACCGTGTTGCAGCTCGACGGTGAAGTGAAGGTGCCCACCGCGCCGCACCTTTCCTGCGTCGGCGACAGCAAGCAGGAACTGCGCGAGCTGCTCAACCTGTACAAGAATGCCGGCATCAAGCGCATCGTCGCCCTGCGCGGCGATCTGCCGTCAGGCATGGGCATGGCCAGCGGCGAGCTGCGCTACGCCAATGAACTGGTGGAGTTCATTCGCAGCGAAACCGGCGACCATTTCCATATCGAGATCGCCGCCTATCCGGAAATGCATCCGCAGGCGCGAAACTTCGAGACCGACTTGGCCAACTTCGTGCGCAAGGCCAAAGCCGGCGCCGACAGCGCCATCACCCAGTATTTCTTCAATGCCGACTGCTACTTCTATTTCGTCGAGCGCGTGCGCAAGCTGGGTGTGGAGACGCCGATCGTTCCAGGTATCATGCCGATCACCAATTACAGCAAGCTGGCGCGGTTCTCCGATGCCTGCGGTGCAGAAATCCCCCGTTGGGTGCGCAAGCAGCTGGAATCGTACGGCGATGACGCCGACAGCATCCACGCCTTCGGCGAGCAGGTGATCAGCGAGATGTGCGAGAAGCTGCTGGCCGGTGGCGCACCGGGCCTGCACTTCTACACTCTGAACCAGGCCGAGCCCAGCTTGGCCATCTGGGACAACCTGAAGCTGACCCGCTGACACATCGATCCAGCTCCCTGCGAAACAGGGAGCTGGTCAATGAACCTGCGAACTGCCACACTGTCCTAGCAATGCGGTGTTAACAAGCTCTGTTATACTCCGCGCTTCCGCCAGGCTTACGCCCGGATGCCAGCATCTTCCAATGCGGCAGGACCGGACGGGATCGCACGCCAGTCGCGATTCGAGCCAGGCATGATCATCCCAGGGCAACGCCCTATACAAGACAGGATTACTCATGTCCTTTGCTTCCCTCGGTCTCTCCGAGGCTTTAGCCGGTGCCGTCGAGGCTGCCGGTTACACCCAGCCTACACCGGTGCAACAGCGGGCTATTCCCGCCGTGTTGCAAGGACGCGACCTGATGGTCGCGGCACAGACGGGAACCGGCAAGACCGGTGGCTTTGCCCTCCCCGTACTCGAAATTCTTTTCCCGGGCGGGCATCCCGATCGCGAACACCGGCACGGCCCACGCCAACCGCGCGTACTGGTGCTGACGCCAACCCGCGAGCTCGCTGCCCAGGTTCACGACAGCTTCAAGGTCTATGCCCGCGATCTGCCGCTCAAAAGCGCGGTGATCTTCGGTGGTGTAGGCATGAACCCACAGGTGCAGGCCCTGGCCAAGGGCGTCGACATACTGGTCGCCTGCCCCGGCCGCCTGCTCGATCTGACCAACCAGAAGGCCATCGATCTTTCTCACGTGGAAATTCTGGTCCTCGACGAAGCCGACCGCATGCTCGACATGGGCTTCATCCATGACGTCAAGAAGGTCCTGGCCAAGCTGCCGACCAAGCGCCAGAACCTGCTGTTCTCGGCGACCTTTTCCAAGGACATCACCGACCTCGCCAGCAAGCTGCTGCACGAGCCGGAAAAGATTCAGGTCACCCCGCCAAACACCACGGTCGAGCGCATCGAACAGCGCGTATTCCGCCTGGCGGCCTCGCACAAGCGTGCTCTGCTGGCCCACCTGATCACTCAGGGCGCCTGGGAGCAGGTGCTGGTGTTCACCCGCACCAAGCACGGCGCAAACCGCCTCGCCGAATACCTCGACAAGCACGGCCTGCCAGCGGTCGCGATTCACGGCAACAAGAGCCAGAACGCGCGCACCAAGGCACTGGCCGACTTCAAGGCCAACCAAGTGCGGATTCTGGTCGCCACCGATATCGCTGCGCGCGGTCTGGATATCGATCAGCTACCCCATGTGGTCAACTTCGAGCTGCCCAACGTTGAGGAAGACTATGTGCACCGCATCGGCCGGACCGGTCGCGCCGGTCGCAGCGGCGAGGCGATCTCCCTGGTGGCGCCCGACGAGGAAAAACTGCTCAAGGGCATCGAGCGGATGACCAAGCAGAAGATTCCAGACGGTGACCTGATGGGCTTCGACGCCAGTACCATCGAGGCGGAAAAACCCGAAGTACGCGAGCCACGTCAACCGCGACCTGCCCGCAACAGCGAGCGCAAGCCGCGCGCTGCCAAGGCAGCGGAATCCAGCGGTGAGCCGAAAGAGCGCGAGCGCAACCGCCGCGGGCGGAACAAGCCGCGCAACGCCAAGGCCGCCACGCCTGGCTCGACGACAGCCGACACGGCCACCGCTCCGGTCAGCCGCCCACCACGCCTGCCCAGCGATCGCGATCCGGAAGTGTTTCTCGATGACGAGCTGGACAATTTCGGTAATCGCGTCGATTACGTCAGTCCTTATCAGAACAAGCAAGGCCGTGGCCGTCGCCCGGGCGCACCCGCACAGCCAGGTACGGGCCAGCCGCGTGCGGCGGCAGGCCCGCGCGGCGCTGGAGCCTCGACAGGCGGTGCCGGCCAGGGTAAAGGCAAACGGCAGGGGCAATCGCGCGGTGGTCAGCCACGCCGCAAGAACGAAGGCCGTCGGATCGACAATGACGGTGGCGCCCGCCAGGACGTCGCGGCCAAGCCGAAGGAAAAGCAGCCCGTCATCATCCACAAGGAGTCGAAGCTCGATCGGCTACCCAGCGCTGAGCAACTGGACCAGCTGCCGACGAAACCCCGCGGCGAGAAGCCAGCCTTGCTGACCCGCAATCGCTGAGCTGAAATGCGCCAAGAAAAGCGCCGCCCTTCGGGGCGGCGCTTTTGTTGGTGCGTCTGCATCGCAGGAGTCGTTGTCGCGGCTGGCGCCTCTCGAAGACAATCAGCCTTCGCTGGGGATCGGCTCTGCTTGCATGTCCCAGCCGCCACCCAATGCCTTGAACAGATTGACCTCGCTGATCATCTGCGCCAGGCGATCGGTGATGTATTGCTGCTGCACATCGAACAGTTGGCGCTGGGCATCCAGCAGCGTCAGATAGCTGTCCACGCCGGTTCGGTAGCGGCGTTCCGCCAAACGGAAGTAGTCTTCGCTGGTATCCAGCAGGTCGCGCTGCGCCTGTACCTGACGCGTATAGGTGGCCTGGGCAGCAAGACCATCAGCCACCTCGCGAAAGGCGGTCTGAATAGCCGTCTCGTACTGCGCCACCTGGATGTTGCGGCTGATCTCGGCGTAATCGAGGTTGGCGCGCAATTGGCCAGCATTGAAGATCGGCACGCTGATACTCGGCGAGAAATTCCAGTAACGCGAGCCACCCCCGAACAAGTCAGACAGTTCGCTGCTTGCCGTACCCGCCGCGCCGGTCAGGCTGATACTCGGGAAAAACGCCGCTCGGGCCGCGCCGATATTCGCATTGGCCGCCCTGAGTTGGCGCTCGGCCTGAATGATGTCCGGGCGCTTGTGCAGCAGATCGGACGGCAGACCGATGGGCAACGCTGCTAACTGTTCTCGTTGTAATTCGCCAGGGACCGGCAGGTCGCCCGGGATGTTCTGTCCGAGCAGCAACGTCAGCGCGTTGCGATCCTGCGCCACCTGACGCGTGTACTGTTCGATACGGACCCGCGCGGTATCCACCGCGCTGCGTGCCTGGCTCAAGTCGAGCGCCGAAGCGACACCCACATCGAAGCTATGCTGGGTAAGACCCAAGCTCTGCTCGTAAGTCTTCAAAGTGTCGCGGCTGACCTGCAACAGGGCCTGATCGGCCTGTAACGTCAACCAGGCGTTGGCAACACTGGCGATCAGACTGATCTGCGTGCTGCGCTGCGCTGCTTCGGTGGCGAAATACTCCTGAAGCGCCTGCTCACGCAGACTGCCGAGGCGACCGAACAGATCCAGCTCCCAGGACACCCCGAGCGTCGCGCTGTATTGACTGCTGATCGCGCTCTGCCCGGTCTGGTTGAGGTCTCCTGGCGTCCGGGTGCGGCTCCCGGAACCGTCAGCGCTCACGGCTGGTAGCAGGTCGGCTCGCTGGATGCGATAAAGCGCCCGATAGGCATCGACGTTAAGCGCCGCGACACGCAGATCGCGGTTATTTTCCAATGCCACGCCAATCAGTTGCCGCAGTGCCGGGTCGCGGAAGAAGGTTTCCCAGTCCAGAGTCTGTTGCCCCTGAGACGCGCTGAAAGCACCCTCGTAGGCCTCGCCTTCCGGCCAGCTAGCCGCCATAGGAGCATCAGGGCGCTGATACTCGGGAATCAGGGAGCAACCGCTCAGCGCCGCCATCAGTGCCAGGGCCATTACCGACTTGTTCATGGGGTATCTCCCTTAGGTTCTTCAGCGACCTTTTTTCTGCGCCCACTCAGCGAAGACACCAGGACATAAAACAGCGGTACCCAGAATATTGCCAGCAACAGAGCGCTGAGCATGCCGCCGATCACACCAGTGCCGATCGCATGTTTGCTGCCCGCGCCCGCGCCGCTGGAAATCGCAAGCGGAAGCACGCCGAGCATGAACGCCAGCGAGGTCATCACGATAGGCCGCAGACGAATGCGGCAGGCTTCGATCGCCGCCTCGACCAATGTCATGCCCTGCTCGTGCAAGGTCTTGGCGAACTCGACGATCAGGATCGCGTTACGCGCCGACAAGCCAATGGTGGTCAGCAGCCCCACCTGGAAGAAAACGTCATTGGACAACCCACGCCCCATGGTAAAGGCCAGCGCGCCAACGATACCCAGCGGCACGACCAACATGACCGAGAATGGAATTGCCCAACTCTCGTAGAGCGCCGCGAGCGCCAGGAATACCACCAGCAGCGACAGGGCATACAACGCCGGTGCCTGCGAACCGGACAGACGCTCCTCATAAGACTGGCCCGTCCAGGAATAGCCGATGCCGGTAGGTAATTGCTCGGCGATCCGCTCGACCGCCGCCATCGCCTCGCCGGAGCTGTAGCCCGGAGCGGCCGAGCCGAGAATCTCCATCGCCGGCACGCCATTGAAACGCGTCAGCTTGGGCGGCCCATAGGTCCATTTGCCACTGGCAAAGGCGGTGAACGGAACCATCTCGCCGGCATCGTTGCGCACATACCACTTGCCGAGATCCTCGGGGTTCATCCGCGAGGTGGGCTCACCCTGCATATAAACGCGCTTGACGCGCCCGCGGTCGATGAAGTCGTTGACGTAGCTCGAGCCCCAAGCGATCGACAGCGAGTCGTTGATCGCTGCGAGCGAAACCCCATGGGCCCGCGCCTTTTCATCGTCGATGATCAGGTGGTACTGCGGCTCGTCTCGCAGGCCGTTGAAGCGAACCCCGGTGAGCGTCGGATCCTGCCCCGCCAGTTCCATGAACTTATCACGCGCTTGGCTCAGGGCCTCGTGGCCGAGCCCGGCCTGATCCTGCAGATAGACGTCGAAACCAGTGGCATTGCCTAACTCCATCACCGCAGGCGGCGCGAAGGCGAACACCATGGCGTCGCGCAGGCTGAAGAAATAGCCCTGGGCGCGTTGGGCCAGGTCGAATACCCCCTGCCCGGCTTCGGTGCGCTCTTCCCAGGGTTTGAGCATGATGAAAGCCATGCCAGAACTCTGGCCGCGACCGGCGAAGTTGAAGCCGGTAATGGTGAACACCGAACGGACCGTTTCGCTTTCCTCGTTCAGCAAGTAGTCGCGCATCTGCTCGACCACCTCTTGGGTACGGTTGGCGGTCGAACCGGCTGGCGTCTGCACCTGCGCGAACAGCACGCCCTGATCCTCCTCGGGCAGGAAAGCGGTGGGAATGCGGGTAAACATCCAGATCATCACACCCACGATCAACAGATACATCAGCAGGTAGGGCGCCTTGCGCCGGAGCACACCTGCCACACCGCGCTCGTAACCTTGGGTGCCGCGATCGAACGTGCGGTTGAACCAGCCGAAGAAACCGCGCTTGCCGTCGTGATCGCCGTCATGCGGCTTGAGGATGGTAGCGCACAGCGCCGGAGTGAAAATCAGCGCGACCAACACCGACAGCACCATGGCCGAGACGATGGTGATGGAGAACTGGCGGTAGATCACACCGGTGGAGCCGCCGAAGAAGGCCATCGGCAGGAGCACGGCTGAAAGCACCACGCCGATCCCCACCAGGGCGCCCTGGATCTGGCCCATGGATTTGCGCGTCGCCTCCCGGGCCGAGAGCCCTTCCTCGCGCATCACCCGTTCGACGTTCTCTACTACCACGATGGCATCGTCCACCAGCAGACCGATGGCCAGGATCATGGCGAACATGGTGAGCGTGTTGATGCTGTAGCCGAAGGTCAGCAGGATCGCGAAGGTACCGAGAATTACCACCGGCACGGCCAATGTCGGGATCAGCGTCGCCCGCAGATTCTGCAGGAACAGGAACATCACCAGAAAGACCAGCACGAAGGCTTCGAGCAACGTGTGCACCACGCCTTCGATCGAAGCTGAGATCACCGGTGTGGTGTCGTAGGGGTACACCACCTCGACGCCTGGCGGAAAGAAGGGTTCCAGCTTGGATATGGTCTCGCGCACCGCATTGGCGGTGTCCAATGCATTGCCACCTGCCGCAAGGCGAATGCCCAGGCCCGCAGCTGGCTGGCCGTTGTATTCGGCGCGGATTGAATAGCTTTCGGCGCCGAGCTCGACTTTAGCGACGTCGCGCAGGCGTACCTGCGAGCCGTCCGGGTTGACCTTCAACAAGATCTTCTGGAATTGCTCTGGGGTTTCCAGACGGGTCTTGCCAATGATGGTGGCGTTGAGCTGCTGGGTTTTCAGCGCCGGCAAACCGCCAAGCTGACCGGATGACACCTGGACGTTCTGCTCCTGTATCGCCGAGCGGACGTCGACAGCAGTCAGCTGGTACTGCTGCAACTTGGCCGGGTCGAGCCAGATACGCATCGCGTATTGAGCGCCGAATACCTGAAAGTCACCAACGCCCTGCGTCCGGGAAATCGGATCCTGGATGTTGGCGACGATGTAGTTGGCCAGATCGAAGTTGCTCTGCTGGCCGTCCTTGGATACCAGCGCGACCACCATCAGGAAGTTGCGCGCCGACTTGGACACACGGATGCCCTGCTGCTGCACCTGCTGCGGCAGGAGGGGAGTCGCCAGCTGCAGCTTGTTCTGCACTTGGACCTGAGCGATATCGGGGTTGGTCCCTTGCTCGAACGTCACGTTGATGGTCATGCTGCCATCGGAGTTGCTCTCCGATGAGATGTAGCGCAACCCATCGAGGCCATTGAGCTGCTGCTCGATGACCTGGACGACGGTGTCCTGGACGGTCCGCGCCGAAGCGCCCGGGTAGTTGACAGAGATCGCCACATTTGGCGGCGCGATGCTGGGATATTGATTGACCGGCAGATTGAGAATCGCCAGCGTACCGGCAAGCATCAGCACCAGGGCGATAACCCAGGCGAAGATAGGCCGATCGATAAAGAATCTGGACATGGTTGGTTATTCCCCCTGGCCGGCAGCAGGTACACCTGCCGGCCCATCAGCCTGGCCGGCCTGCTGCACGTTGCCGGCCGGGCGCGGATTGACCTCGGCACCGGGGCGGATGAACTGTAGGCCTTCGGTGATGACCCGGTCGCCGGGTTTCAAGCCGTCGCTGACCAGCCAACGATTGCCCACCGCGCGCTCCGTCTTGATCTGGCGCAGCTCAACCTTATTGTCGGGGCCTACCACCAGCGCGGTCGGCTCGCCGCGAGCGTTACGGGTAACGCCCTGCTGCGGCACCAACAAGGCCTGCTGCCGTACCCCAGCCAGCAGCCGTGCGTGGACGAACATGCCCGGCAGCAAGTTCTTGTCCGGATTCGGAAACACGGCGCGCAGCGTGACCGAACCGGTGCCCTCGTCCACAGCCACCTCGGACACTTCGAGCGTACCTTCATGTCCGTACTCGGCGCCGCCCGGCAGGATCAGTCGGGCCTTGGCGACGTTATCTCCGGCCTGCTGCAGCCGGCCACTTTCCAGGTCAGCACGCAACGCGATCAGGTCCTGCACCGGCTGGGTCACATCGACATAGATCGGATCGAACTGCTGGATGGTCGCCAGTTCCTGCGTCTGGCCGTTGCTGACCAGCGCACCCTCGGTCACCGCAGAGCGGCCGATGCGGCCGGAGATGGGCGCAAGTACCTTGGTGTAACGTAGGTCGATTTTTGCCCGTTCGAGTTCGGCCTGCGCCTGCAGCGATGCCGCACGGGCCTCGTCGTAGGCTTGCTGGCTCACCGCCTGCTCTTTGACCAGCAGTCCATAGCGATCAGACAGCGACTTGGCCGAGGCTAGCCGTGCCTCGGCGCTTTTCAGCGTGGCCTCATAAACGGACGGATCGATCTGATAGAGCTGCTGCCCCTGCTTCACCTCACTACCTTCGGTGAACAGGCGCTTCTGAATGATTCCGTTGACCTGCGGCCGAACCTCCGCCACCCGGTACGCAGTGGTGCGGCCCGGCAGTTCAGTAGTCAGAGTGAACGGCTCGGCTTCGAGCGTCACGATACCCACCTGCGGAATCTGCTGCCCAGCGGCTGGCGCCGCCTCTTCTTCCTGGCAACCGCTGAGTAGCGTCGCGGTGGCAAAAAGCGTGATCAGAGCAGCGCCGGCTGACTTGATTGACATCGGAAGCGACCTCATTGAACAGCTAACCCGAGCAGGACAGCTCGGACAGACTCGAATGGCAGAATGCGAGGAATATACTTACATTCACCAATGTCTGTAAACAGACAATCGCGTCTCCAATGCGCTATCGCGCCAATTGACGCTATCGATTCGGCACATCATGCAAATGCCTGAACCCGGCCGTAGTCACGTTGCAAAAAAGCAGAACGCCGGCTTTGCGCCGGCGTCTGATGGAGCGTTCTTCCGATTACTGCCGGACACCTTCTACCGAGATGATAAGGTCCACTGTCTGGGAGGCTGGGCCCAGGTCCATCTTAATATCGAAATCCTTGAGCTTGAGCGTAGTAGTGCCTTCGAAGCCGGCGCGATAGCCACCCCACGGATCCTTGCCCTCGCCGATGAACTTGGCGGCAATTACCACTGGCTTGGTCACGCCATTGAGCGTCAGGTTGCCAGTGATGTCAGCGGTGCCCTCGCCGGTGGGCTTGACCGATGTCGACTCGAAGGTCGCGCTCGGATGTTCGGACACGTTGAGGAAATCTTCGCTGCGCAAATGCTTGTCACGCTCGGCATGGTTGGTATCGACACTCGCCGTATCCAGACTGACCTTGACCTTGCTGGCCTCAGGCTTGTCGGCGTCGAAACTGAAGCCACCATCGAATTCCTTGAAGCTGCCCCAAAGCCAGCTGTAGCCGAGATGGCTGATCTTGAAATTAACGAAGGCGTGTTGTCCTTTGGTATCGATCACATAATCAGCGGCGGTCGCCTGGCCAGCGAGAATCATCGAGCTCAGGGCAAGTGCGGTGAGGGTTTTTTTCAACATTGGGTCGCTCCTTTCTAAAAATGGTTTAAAGGTGGTCTAACGAGACCTCAGGCATCGGCGCGGCCGAGCATGCGATCAAGCGTCGAATCGCGGTCGATAAAGTGATGTTTCAGTGCCGCCAACGCGTGCAGCCCGGACAGGATCACCAAAGCCCAGGCGAGGTACTGGTGCACCAGGCCGGCCACGTCCTCCTGGTTAGGAATCGAGGTGACCAGCGCCGGGACCTCGAACCAGCCGAACACCTCGATCCCGCGGCCGTCTGCGGTGGAGATCAGGTAACCGGAGATCATTACTGCGAACAGGCCGAGATACAGGAGGCCATGCCCCACCTTGGTCGCTCGGTGCACCAGCGAGGAATGGCCAGGCACCGGGCCCGGCCCCCGACTGCTGAGCCGCCAGATGACTCTGAAGATCATCAGCGCCAGCAGCACGAGGCCAACGCTTTTATGGATATCAGGGGCGGTGCGATACCAGTTGCTGTAGTAGTTCAGACCGACCATCCAGTAACCCAGCGCAAACAAGCCGAACACCGCCGCCGCCATAAGCCAATGCATGACGATGCTCACCAGTCCGTAGTTATTGGGCGAATTGCGCCATTGCATGGTTGCGTCTCGATAGAAGAACAGGAGGATTAGCCTAACGGCTTATAGATCGAAATGAATCGCATTTTTTCGTTTCAAATTATCGGGCAAGCAGATAGATGCTCCGAGTCAGAGCCATCGTCCGGTTTCTGCTAGGCTGCGTCGACGCCAATGCCAAGGAGCCAAGATGAACCTGAACGACAGCTGGATGCAGCGTGACCTTTCCGTACTTTGGCATCCATGCACTCAGATGAAAGATCACGAACAGCTTCCGCTTATCCCTATACGGCGTGGCGAAGGCGTCTGGCTCGAGGATTTCGATGGCAAACGCTACCTGGATGCGGTCAGTTCCTGGTGGGTCAATGTGTTTGGCCATGCCAATCCGCGCATCAATCAACGCATCAAGGACCAGCTCGACCAGCTCGAACACGTGATGCTCGCCGGCTTCAGTCATCAGCCGGTGGTCGAGCTATCTGAGCGTCTGGTGCAGATCACACCGGCCGGGCTCGACCGGGTGTTCTATACCGACAACGGCTCGACCGGCATCGAGGTCGCGCTAAAGATGAGCTTCCACTACTGGCGCAACAGCGGGCAGCCGAACAAGCAGCGTTTCGTCACCCTGACCAACAGCTATCACGGCGAAACCGTGGCGGCCATGTCGGTGGGCGATGTGGCACTTTTTACCGACACCTATAAGCCGCTGCTGCTAGATACCTTTAAGGTCCCCAGCCCGGACTGCTATCTGCGTCCCGACGGCATGGGCTGGGAAGAGCACTCGCGCGACATGTTCGCCCATATGGAGCGGACCCTGGCTGAGCACCATGCGCAGATCGCTGCGGTCATCGTCGAGCCGCTCATTCAGGGCGCTGGCGGCATGCGCATGTATCACCCGATCTACCTCAAGCTGCTGCGCGACGCGTGCAATCGCTACGATGTACACCTGATCCACGACGAAATCGCCGTCGGCTTCGGCCGAACCGGAACCATGTTCGCTTGCGAGCAGGCGGGCATCACGCCTGATTTCCTCTGCCTGTCCAAGGCGCTCACCGGTGGCTACCTACCCATGGCCGCGGTACTGACGACCGACAAGCTGTATCAGGCGTTCTACGACGACTACTCGACCTTGCGCGCTTTTCTCCATTCGCACACCTATACCGGTAATCCATTGGCCTGTGCCGCAGCGCTGGCAACCTTGGATATTTTCGAGCAGGACGGCGTCATCGAGGCCAACAAGGCGCTGGCCGCGAGAATGGCGTCCGCTACGGCCCACCTCCAAGACCATCCGAACGTCTCTGAAGTACGCCAGACCGGCATGGCAGTCGCCGTCGAGATGGTGCAGGACAAGGCCACCAAAGCTCCCTATCCCTGGCAGGAGCGGCGCGGGCTCAAGGTCTATCAACACGCCCTGCAACGCGGCGCACTGCTACGTCCGCTGGGCAGCGTGGTGTATTTCCTGCCGCCCTATACCATCACCGAGGAGCAGATCGACTTCCTCGCCGAAGTGGCCACCGAGGGTATCGATATCGCAACACGCACGACCGTCAGCGTTCCCGTGTCACCGGGTGCACCCAAGGAGTTTCGCGATCCGGGTTAGCTAGGGTACGGCGCGGGCTTCTGAGCCCGCGGCGAACGCTATAGACTGCCGCCTCGACTTCCGACCGTAGCTTTCCCGATGCGCATATCCCGCTTTTTCATCGACGCACCACTCTCGCTTGGCACGCAGGATCTGCCAGAAGCCTCAGCGCATTACATCAGCCGGGTCTTGCGGCTATCAACCGGCGCGGTGGTGCAGCTGTTCGATGGCAGCGGCCAGGAATACCGGGGCGAACTGGTCGAGGTAGGCAAGAAGCATGTGAAGGTCGAACTGCGCGAGCAATTGGCTGGCCTGTCCGAATCGGCGTTAAAGATTCATCTCGGCCAAGGTCTGTCGCGCGGTGAACGAATGGACTGGGCTATTCAGAAGGCGACGGAGCTCGGTGCCACGGAGATCACGCCGATCGTCAGCGAGCGCTGCGAAGTTCGCCTGAAAGACGAAAGGGCCGACAAACGCCTGACCCATTGGCGTCAGATCGCCATTAGCGCCTGCGAACAGTGCGGCCGCTCGGTTATCCCGACCATCCACCCGCCGATGTCGCTGCAGGAGTGGCTTGCCGTGGAGGCGGATCTGAAGCTGGTTTTGCATCCGCTGGCCGAACCGCTGACGACCCATCAGCGTCCCGCTACGCTGGCATTTCTGATCGGCCCCGAAGGAGGGCTGAATGATGCCGAGATCGAACAGGCCCGTAGTGCCGGGTTTCAACCGGCCCGCTTTGGGCCGCGAGTGTTACGCACTGAGACCGCACCGGTGGTGGCATTGAGCGTTGCGCAGCAGCTATGGGGCGACTTCCAGACTGACGTCTGAGAGTGCTCGCATCGATAGCCATTTACCAACGATCGCTTGATCAACGGTCCCCGTGCGGGCCCGTCAGATCAGGCCGGCATCCGCCAGCTTTTGCTCCAGCGCGACCAAGTCCGGAATTCGCGCCTGCACGTCGCCCAGGTTGACCGCGTCCAGCTCCAGGGGCGCCAGCGCCACGTCTGAACGCGCCAGGCTCGAATCAACCTTCACCGAGCGAGGAATGCCCTGCACCAGCAAGGCGATGAATTTCACATGATCGCGCCCTCCGACGGCATTGAGCACCGCAACTCGTGCCTGGGCACCCACTTCGGGCTGGCCATCGGAGGCCGCCTCGAATGACAGCAGCGGCAAGTTCAGGTCCCGCCAGGAAACCTGACCGAGAAACCAGGACGGAGTGCCCTGCGCGGATTGGGGGGCGCGGTAAGGAATCAGCTCGGCGACGGCTACGTTGGGCAGCAGCAGCGTACGGTCGGCCAATGGCACCAGCAGCCCAGTGATGCTGGCGGAAGTGTCCTGGGTACTAACGGATTGACTCATGGGTTATCCAGTTGCAAAACCGCAACGGGCTGGTTGGCCTGTTGCGCAAAATGATTGACCAGGGCTTGGGCCAGTTCGCGTGGATCGCCGCTGAAGGAGCTATAGCCGCCTTCGCGTAGGCTGTCCGGCATGCTCGAACAAACGCAAGAGTCGGCACGCTGGGTCCAGACTCTGCCGCCCTGACGCAACACATAGGCGGCCGCAGCGTTGCCATCGCTGCCCATACCGCTGAAGGCAATGACCCCACAGCGGCTGCCGAACTGCTGCGCCAGATTAAGCATCATCTGATCGATGGAAGGACTGTAGGGCTCGGGCCAGCCACGTTCGTGGAACAACATGGCGCCGTCCTTGCCGAAGCTCATTTCCTGGCTGATAGGTGCCACTACGACTTCACCGCAGCGAATGGAGTCATTTTCCCGGCTCTGATTGACGTTCCATTGGCTGTGTCGCCCCACTACCTGGGACAATGCTGACTCGAAGCTGGCTTCGATGTGCTGAGCGTAGACAAAACCAAGCGGCAACCCACTCGGCAATGCGTCGAGAAAGGCCTTCACCGCCTCCGGGCCGCCCAGCGAAGCCGCCAGCAACCAGACCTCGCGCGCCGGTTCACCGGCGCACGAATCGGCATTTGCCAGCGCACCGGGCAGCTCCAGGCGCGCGGGGCGTTCCGCCTGCCCGCGCAGCACTTCCAGACATGGACCCACGACCCGGGATGGATCGCCGACCAATCGCTTCAGCTTGCCAAACAAGCGCCGCTCCCAGCGCGGATAGTGTTCGGAATGACGTTCCGGCGCGTGTCCCTCGCCGAACAATACCGGGCAACTGTCTCGTTCGAGCAGCGCATTGACCAATGGCGAATCTTCCGTCTGGGCCAGATCAACAAGCCATAGATCGGCGTCGACCGCCATCAGGTCCGCTTCCTGTAACCGCGCTGGATCGCTGTTGAGCACCACTTTGTAGCCATTGGCGCTCAACGCCTGCTGCAGCACATGACGTTGCAATGAGGTATCGGCGATCACGCCGATGCGGGCCGCAGCGACCTCAGTCATGGCGCTTGACCAACTGCTGAATGGTCTCGAGCAGCAGCGATTCCTGATACGGTTTGCCGAGGTACTGATTCACACCGATGGCCATTGCTCGATCCCTGTGCTTCTCGCCAGTTCGCGAGGTGATCATGATGATCGGCAGATCCTTCAGATGGTCATCATGACGCACCAGGGTCGCCACTTCGAAACCATCCATGCGCGGCATTTCGATGTCCAGCAGCATGATGTCCGGCTTGCGTTCCTGCAGTTGGGTGATCGCGTCGACACCGTCCTTGGCCGTCAATACATTCATGCCGTTACGCTCGAGTAGGCGGCTGGTGACCTTGCGCACGGTGACCGAGTCGTCCACCACCATGACCAGGGTCGGCCGATCGGCCTCGATCTCAACCGGCTCGTCTTCGCCGAGCAAACGCAACGGCTGCTGCTGCGTGAGTAGATGCGCATGCAATACACGAATGGTCGCGAGGAGGTCGAGAATCACCACCACTCGACCGTCACCCAGAATGGTCGCACCAGAAATCCCCGGCACCGTGGCAAACTGCGGACCCAAGCTCTTCACCACGATCTCGCGGGAACCGGCGAGACTATCGACCTGTACCGCCACACTGTGCTCGTTCGAGCGCACCAGGATCACCGGTAACGGCAAGCTCTGACCTACCAGCTTGGGCCGTTGGCCGTTGTTGAGCAGTTCGCCGAGATAGCGCAGTTCGTATGTCTGTCCCGCATACTCGAAACGCGAAGCACCTGGCTGGTAATAGGCCTCCAGTTCGTAAGGCGATACCCGCACGATACCTTCGATGGTATTCAGCGGGATCGCGTAGAGATCCTCGCCTGAGTAAACCATCAACGCCCGGTTGACAGACACGGTAAACGGCAGGCGGATCAGGAAGCGCGTACCGCTGCCAAGCGTCGATTCGATGCTCATGGAGCCGCCGAGCTGCTTGACCTCAGAATGCACCACATCCATGCCGACACCGCGACCGGATATCTGGGTCACCTTCTCGGCAGTGGAGAAACCCGCCTCGAGGATAAACTGCAGGACCTCATGATCCGACAGATCGCTGCCAGCCAGCATCAGTCCGCGCTCGATCGCCTTGCGACGAACGGCTTCGAGATTGATGCCCGCTCCGTCATCGCTCAATGCCAGAACGATATCCCCGCCTTCGCGGCTCAGATCCAGGCGAATGTTGCCGTGTTCGGGCTTGCCCGCCGCCACCCGCTTGGCGGCGACTTCGATACCGTGATCCACAGCGTTGCGAAGCATGTGTTCCAACGGGGCGACGATACGCTCGAGCACACTGCGGTCCATCTCCCCCGTTGCATTGCCTACGTGGAACTCGACCTGCTTGCCCAGCTCTCCCGCCACCTGGCGAACGATCCGGCGCAAGCGCGGCACGAGCCGGTCGAAGGGAACCATGCGCGTGCGCATGAGGCCTTCCTGAAGCTCTGTGTTGACCCGTGCCTGCTGTAGCAGCAGGGTTTCAGCGTCACGATTACGTGCAGCCAGGGTTTCCTTCAGATCCAACAAGTCGGAGGCCGACTCGAACAGTGCACGGGAAAGCTGTTGGAGCTGCGAATGGCGGTCCATTTCCAGCGGATCGAAATCGTCGTATCCGGCACGTTCTGCTTCAGCCTGATAGCGGCTGAGGATCTGCGCCTGGGTTTCGGTATCCAACCGCCGCAACTGGTCACGTACCCGCTCGATGGTGGCTTCCATCTCTCCCAACGTGAAGCCGACGTCGCTGACCTGCTGCTCGACCCGCCCCCGGAAAATCGAGGTTTCGCCCGCTAGGTTGACCAACCCTTCCAGGAGGTCGGCTGGCACCTTCACCAGTTCCTGCGGTGCACGACGAGAGGCAGCATCCAGAGCAGCCTGCTCAGCACGACGGATGAACGGCAGGACCTTAGCAGGCGTATTGCCGCTCGGCGCCTGAACACTGGCGGCCACGATAGGTGTTTCAAGCACGATGACAGAAGACTCGGGAGGATCGTCCTGTCGAATGTCCTGCGCCTGCTCGGCGGAAAAGGCTTCAGTCTCGCTCACCAAACGCGAGCGCATCGCTTCGACTTCCTTGAGCAAGGCGTCATAGCCGCCCTGAACATCCAGGAACAGGCTGTCCTCCCAAGGACCGCCCTGCAGCTGCTTTTCGCTTAAGCGCTGTTCGAGGTCATGCGCCATATCGCCCAGGCGATTTTGCCCCGCCAGCCGCGCGCCCCCTTTCAACGTGTGCAGCACACGCATCATGTCGACCAGAGGAGCTGTGCTGTCGCGCGTGGCTTCCCAGCGCCCCAATGCGGCGTCCATCTCTTCCAGCAGGTCATCCGCCTCTTCGACGAAAATGTCCAGAATCTCCGCTTCGGCGGCGTCCTGGGCAGCGTCTTGGGCCGCCTTCAAGGCAACGCTACTGGGCATACTCAGTTGCTCTTCGGGATTCGATCGAAACCGTCGAATGGTCGCAATCAGATCCTGCCCACTCGGCAGCTCGCGGTTGGCGCGTACCGCGTCGAGCATTGCCGCAAGCCGGTCATGACAAGTCTGCAGCAGCGTGAAGAGCGTCGGACTCGATCGGTAGTTACCAGCGCACAGCCCCTCATATAGATACTCAAGCTCATGTGCCAGATCGCCGATCTCGCGAATATCCGCCATCCGCGCACCGCCTTTGAGGGTGTGCAGATCCCGCTGTAGCGCTTCGATTTCAAAACTATTGCCGACATCCTCCATCCAGCGCTGTAGCGATGCGCTGGCGCGCTCGATGATGTCGAAACCTTCCTCCAGAAAGATTTCGACCAATTCGGGATCGCGATGCTCGAAACTGTCGGTTTCAGCCCTGGCGGGTTCCGTCATCGGCGCCGGTGCCGGCACCTCGAATGGTTCGGGCTCCTCAACCTCGGCATCTGCCGCGAACGGCAGATCATCCTCGCCAGGCGTTTCCGGCTCGACGGGCAAAGCGCCGTTCGATACCGGCACGTCTTCGACTTGGCCGATATCCTCATCGGTGGGCGCTGCCGCGTCAGCCTCGGCCTGGTCCGCGTCGATATCCGTGGCGAGCATCGGCTGATCAAGCCGGCCCTCCAGCGCTGACGAGTCAGGCGCATCGGCTAAGGGCTCCACCTCCTGTGCATCGTCAATAGCTAGCGTTTCATCGGATCTGGAAACACCACTTTCAAATGTTGGCGTGACGCCTTGCCGGTAGGCCTTGATGTGCTCGATGAGCTTCGTGGCAGCATCCATTGGCTTGTGCGCCTGGAGCTGTTCCAACTGCACTGCAAGCTGGTCGTGGCTGCGTAACAGCAGCTTTGCGAGATCGTCGGTATGCACATAGCGGCCATCCGAAAGCCCTTCATAAAGGGTTTCGAGTTCGTGCGCCAAATCGCCGATCGGCCGAATTTCGGCCATCCGCGCACCGCCCTTGAGCGTATGCAGGTCGCGCAGCAGGGCCGAGAGTGCTAGTTGGTTGGCGGGATCTCCCAGCCAACGCTCCAGGGCTCCACCGGCGCTTTCAAGCAGGTCGACGGCTTCGTCGAGAAAAATCTCGACCATTTCCTCATCCAGTTCATCCTGCTCCGAGCGGGATTCGGTTGGCCAGGCTTCGGCTTCGGCTTCGGCTTCGGCTTCGGTTTCGGTTTCGGTTTCGGTTTCGGTTTCGGTTTCGGTTTCGGTTTCGGCGATAGGGTCCTCGACGAGCCCATCAATCGCAACAGTCGGAATAGAGGGTTCCGGTTGTGTATCGTCGGACGGCAGCTCGTATGCGTGCGGATCGATCGCCTCGGCCAAGAGTTCTTCGAGACGGGCCACCAGTTCGGGTTGGCCGGTCACCTGTAGACCAGCCGCAACCTGATCCATCATCCCGACCAACGCCTCGTGACCTTGCTCGGCATCATCGAAGAAACGTGCACTGACCGCGAGACGGCCGTCCTGCACAACCGCATAGAGGTTGAGCAGCACCTGGCACAGGGCATCGATCTGCGGCAGATCGGCCATTTGCGCGCCGAGCCCGAGCGTCGTCAGTTCTTCCAGCAACGCGGTCAGCTCCTGGCGCTCGGCCGGGTGCTCGCGCCAGCTTCGCAGAAGATCTTCAGCGTCCAGCAGGATGTTCATGCCTTCCGAGAGAAATAGCGCAATCATGCCGGGATCGCGCGGCTCGCCCGCTTCGTTATCGCCACGTTCGCTGGCGTCCGCTAGCCGAGCCTGATGCAGCGCATGGACTTGCGCGATGAACTCATCGGCCCCTTCGATGGGTGCCAGCGGGTCGTGCTCGAGATTGACTAATCCACAGCGCAGCAGTTGCTCTGCGGCATGTAGAAGCTCTGCCTCGGCCAGATCCAGCGGTATCAGATTGGCTTTGAACTCCTTGACCATTTTCTCTAGCGGAGTGGCTATCTCCGCAACCGGCAGAATTCCGGCCATGTGCGCACTGCCCTTGAGCGTGTGCAGCGCCCGCTGCAAGGCATCGGTCACCGGTTGCGGAAGGCGTTGCGCGCAATCGGCAAGAAAATCGACCAGCGTAGTGAGATGCGATTCTGCCTCGTTGCGGAAGATCTCCAGCAATTGGGGGTCAAGGACATCTTCAACAACTGACTCCTGCACCGGCTCATCCAGTGCAACGCCACCTTGTGGATCCGGATCGGTTGGCTGCCCTTTGGCCAAGGCATGGGCGTTGGCAGCCAAACGATCGACGTCGTCACGCTGACGTTGCGCCTTGGCCGCAAATTCCTCGACCAGCTCTGGCATCAGCGCGACCACATCGGTCACCAGCTTTTTGACCGGTTCGCTCGCATCGATGCTACGGTCGAGAACACGGTTGAGCAGATTTTCAACGGACCAGGCAAGTTCGCCGATGATCAGCGCGCGAACCATGCGGCCGCTGCCCTTGAGCGTATGGAAAGCTCGCCGCACTTCGCCGAGCGCGTCCTTGTTCCCGGCGTCGGCGCACCACCGTGGCAGATACTCGCCGATGGTTTCGAGGACCTCGGCCGCTTCCTCAATGAAAACCTCGAGCAGGTCCTCGTCGACCGGCTCCTCGCTTTCAGGTGGTGGCAGCAGCGTAGGAGGAACATGTTGTGCTGGGGGGTTGATCGACACGACAGGTGCCGCCATGACGTCTTCCATGCTCATCGCCGGCTCGGCAACAACCGGTTGCTCCATCAGCTCCGGCAGCACCACCTCTGGCATATCGAGTTCGGCCATGTCGGCTTCGCTCCATGCCACAGTGTCACCGAGCGAATCATCGATGGGCTGCGTGTCAGGCTCCACCAGTTGATCGTCTGGTTCGGTGACGCCGGTCTGCGAAAATACGGATTCCGCTAGATCGAGGGTCTCGCTCGGCCAGTCTGGCTTTTCAGATTCCGCAACCTCGTCGGCATGGACGTCTCCGCCCTCAGGACTCCAATCGATAGTCAAATCGGTATCGACCGTTGTCAGCTCAGCAGCCGAAGCGTCATCGGACTGGACGGCGACGGGCTGCTCTGGCTGCTCTGGCTGCGCGTCATTCAGGAACTCGGGAGCCGGTTCGGGCAGCAACACCTCGATTTCGTCCAGCGGATCGGACAGCTCGAGGCCCGCTTCAGGAGCGATCGGATCATGCTCATCCGTCGACGGCTGGTCACGCAGCGGGTAGCCCAGGGCCTGTAAACTTTCTTCGGCAACATCAAGAATCAGATCGCCCTGCGAGCCGCAGTCTTCGCTGAGCCGCTCGAGGTAGTACTCAACGCTGGTGATAGCATCGGCCAGAGTATCCAGGCTCTGCCAGTCGGGGATGGCCTGCCTGGCTAGGAGCTGCTCCTGAATGTAGCGATTGCAGGCATCCAGCAACGCCGCCGCGCGAGCAAGCGGAATCATTGCCAACCCACCACGCGACTGGGTCAGAAGCTCCGGTACGCGCGCCAGATGTTGATGATTCCACTGGGAGGCGATGAATTCGATGATCGCGTCCTTGGCCTGTTCGAGCCCCGTACGCGCTTCGCGGATAACCAAGCGGTGAATCTGCGCAACATCGGTAGTCGGGAGGTGGCTCTCTTCTCCTCGTTCGTCAGACGTTCCGCCAACCATGCCAGCCAATGTCGCCTCGACATATAGCAACGCACCCGCCACGTCCATCAGCGCCGCATCGTCGGGCTGCTGTTGCCCTTGCGCCAACGCTTCGACCACACCGATCTGATCGAGAATGATCCGGCGTGGCTGACCGAACCCCAATACTGCAAGCGTATCGGCGATCTGCTTGAGCGGAGGCTGCAGTGCCCCCAGCTCGGCCAGGGCCACACGGTCACTGCGTACGAATAGATCCAGGCTGTCCTTGACCCGAACCAATTCCTCGCACAACGCTGCCACCACCGAACGCATCGCGCCGCGATCCGGACCCGCCAGCTGAGCACGCTCTTCATCAACCAGCGTACAGTCGGGCAGCGCATCGTCCAGGCTGTACTCAGCCTTCAACGCCTTGATGCGTGGCGACTCCGTGGGCGCCTTGGCGATGTAAAAGAGCAGATTCTTGGTCAGTTCGTCAGGTGCCGGCTGGTTGATTCCGTCGGCGCCCTGCGCAACAAGCCGCTTGAGCTCCTTGTCAACCTGTCGCAGCAGGTTCCGGACCGTGGTGCCGTTGGCGACGGCCCCACTGGCGAGCCCCTCGACGACGCCCGATGCGATCTGCCACAACGCACCCAGCGGTGCATCTCGGCAGAGCATTTCCAGGCGCGCGAAGACCCGTGCCATATAACCCAGATTGGTGGGCAGATCCTGGTTGCGGATGACACCGACCAGCGCGACCTGCAGCATCTGCCGTAGCTTGCGAAGCAGCCCCGGAAGGTCTTCGGTTTGCCGCTGGGCCAGAAACTCCTCAGACAAAGCCGGCGCCCGAGCGGACATGTTGGGTGAAAACAGGCTGGTTTCCGACAGCAGTTTCTCACCGCGCGCGGCACGCAGATCATTGAGCAGCGGCAGTACGACCATTGGCAGATCGCGACGAGCGCTCTGAATGCGATCCAGATAGACCGGCATTTGCAGAATCGCCTGCATGAGCACTTCAAGCGCTTCGGTTTGACTGGCGACGCGCTCGTCAAGCAGCGCACGGGCGAGCTGCTCCATTTCTTCGGCAAGCAGTGCAGCACCATAAAACTCGACCATCTGCAGGGTGCCATGCACCTGATGCACGTAGGTCAGACAGAAGCGCATCCGCGTCGAGTCCTGCGGGTTTTCGACGAACGCTTCCAAGGCCTGCCGCGCCTGCTTCAGCGTTTCGGCAATTTCGCCTTTCACCCACTCCAGGGCGACATAATCGTGCCGATCACCCATAGCGACTCCGCTCATAAACTTTTCCGGGTAAAGGCCAGAACCTGACTATCGGCTACCGGCACCAGTTCCGGATGCTGCCAGCCAATCACCTCGCCCGCGCCGATAACCAACAACCCCCCCGGCGCTAGGCGCTCGACCAGGCGATTGAGGATTTCGCGGCGGCGCCAGCGACGGAAGTAAATCAACAGGTTCTGACAAAAAATGACGTCCATATCGGACATTGGCGCACCAGCCAGCTCCAGCACGTTGAGTCTGGCAAAGCACACGCGCGCAGCCAGGCTGGGTATTACTTGGAATCGCTCATCAGGCATTGCCTGGAAATATCGTTCGCGCAGGTCGGGATCCAACTGATCGAGCCGACGACGACTGTAAAGGCCATCTCGAGATCGGCCCAGAGCGCTCAGGCTGATATCCGTACCGATCACCCCGTATTGCGCCTCGCCCGCCGTGCCCTTTAACGCCTCGGCAGCACAGATCGCCAGCGAATAGGTTTCTTCACCGCTTGCACACCCCACGCTCCACAGCGACCAGGGCAGCGCAGCATCGCGCGATTCCTGACGCTGCTGTATGTAAGCAGCGAGCATCGAAAACGAAGGCGGATGACGGAAGAAGCGGGTTTCCTGCACCGTCAGGCGGTCCATCAAGGTGGACCATTCGACCGCGCCTCGTGGGCCATCGGTAACCTGCTGGTAATAGCTGGCATAATCAGCCACACCAACTTCGCGCATGCGGCTGCTCAGGTTGGCCTGCAGAAACGTCCTCCGCTGTTCGGTCACTACGAGGCCGGAGCGCTCTTCGAGCAAGGCCTGCCAATCACGAAACTCGGCTGATGACATATCAGCCAAGGGTCTCAGTGACCAGTCAACGCTTGGCTGCATATCCTGCCCCTTACTCATGAACTTTCACAGCAGCCGTGACCGGCCGCCGTGCTATCAGTCAGGCCTGATCCTGCGTTTCCGGCAAGGTGAAGCCGGATACCGAATGACGCATTTCGTTGGCCATCTTCGCAAGGTTACCGATGCTCTTCGCGGTCGCAGTGGTACCCGAAGAGGTCTGCGAGGTAATTTCCTGAATGACATTCATGGTGTTGGAAATGTGACCAGCTGACGAAGCCTGCTGACGCGCCGCGTTGGAGATGTTCTGAATCAGAGCCGCAAGGCTCTTGGATACCTTCTCGATTTCCTCCAGGGCGACACCCGCGTCTTGGGCCAGACGCGCACCTCGTACCACTTCGGAAGTGGTCTGTTCCATTGAGATAACCGCTTCGTTGGTGTCGGTCTGAATGGTCTTGACCAGCGCTTCGATCTGCTTGGTCGCCGCAGACGAACGCTCGGCAAGGCGCTGTACTTCGTCCGCAACCACAGCGAAGCCTCGACCCGCATCGCCGGCCATGGATGCCTGAATCGCTGCGTTCAAGGCAAGGATGTTGGTTTGGTCAGCAATGTCGTTAATCAGGCTAACGATGTCACCGATCTCCTGGGACGATTCGCCCAGGCGCTTGATCCGCTTGGACGTGTCCTGAATCTGCTCACGGATGTTATCCATGCCGGTAATGGTGTTATGAACGACCTCGTTGCCTTTGTTGGCAATGGCTACGGAGCGTTCCGCCACCGCAGACGATTCAGCGGCGTTGGCCGATACCTGGTCAATCGAAACCGCCATTTCATTGATCGCCGCGGAAGCCCCAGCAATTTCCTGGGCCTGATGCTCGGAAGCTTCGGCCAGGTGCATCGCGGTTGCCTGAGTCTCCTGGGCCGCGCCTGACACTTGAACGGCAGTCTGGTTGATCGTTTCGACCAGATCGCGCAACTGGTCGATGGAGTAGTTGATGGAGTCTGCGATGGCACCGGTGAAGTCTTCGGTAACCGTGGCGGCCACGGTCAAGTCACCATCGGCCAGATCACCGATTTCGTCGAGCAAGCGGAGAATCGCCGTTTGGTTACGTTCGTTCTTTTCGGCCGTTTCACTCAGACGACGACGTGTTTCTTGAACCATCACCAGACCGATCAGCAGGATCGAGGCCAGGGCCAGCGCACCCAGAACATAGCCAGCCAGGGCATTGATGTATCGGGCATCGGCACGACCTTGAAGACCTTGGGTCAGCGCAGAGGTCTTGTCGAGCAGAGTCTGCGAAACTTCGAAGATGCTGTTCGACGATTCACGCACCTGGAACAGCTCCGGCGAAGTTTCGAGAATCTCATCCACAGAACCGGAAACGAACTGAAACAACTCGGAGATCGCAGCCAGACGATCCAGCGCCTCGGCATCGTCAACGCGGGAAATGCCCATGGCTTCGTTGCCTTCGAGCATCGCGCTGAGCACGCGCCCAAACAGGCTCGCATCACGACCGAACATGTCAGCGGCCTGCACCGAGTCCTGGTCACCGGAAAGCACCTTGTTCACCGAGCCCAGAATACGTTCCGCGAGCAGCGACTGGCGCTGAGCAACGGACACCTGGGCAGCCGGGGCGCCACTTTCCAAAAGAATATCGACGACTTCTTCGTACTCGACCTGCAGTTGCGGAATGGTTTCGGCGAGGGTCGTGGCGACCTGATGCAGGGAAAGAACCGTCTGCTCGCTGGCGAGGATCGCATCCGTGTTCTGCCGTAGCGTGTCCCAGTCCTGCTGCACCGCGGCGACTTCGGCCTGCAGCGATTGCGGAACCGCTGGCAGCCCTATGCGATCGTCTCCTTCGGAGAGGTAGGTCCAGCGCTCGCTAAAGTCGTTGCGTGCGTCTTTCAACGAGCCGAATGCGTCCGGCGTACCCGCAGCCGCTTCTACCGCGTTCTTCGCGATGCGCTGAGACAGAACTCGCAGCTCACCTGCGTGTCCAATGTACTCGTTGTCATAGTCCGCCTGGGTATTGATGTACGCAAAGTTCACGAACAACAGCACCATCGACACGATGAGAAGGATAAACAGCCCGGCGATCAGCGTATTGCTACGTATCCCTGCCAGCAAAGCATTTGCGTTCATTTTTTTCATTTTTCCGGCCCCCGCCTGGACCACCCGTACGTTTCCTTCCAAGAACCAAAAGGCCGGCATCAGCCGACCCCACCTAAATCAATACGCCACGTCCAGAAAGGTCTGGTGCGCGGCAAGCGCGTGCGGGCTAAAGACCAGCCAAGGCTGCTCGCGCTGAAAGACACCGTGAATAAAGGGCTGGATCGACGCCTCGACCGGCGGCAACTGCTCGGAGAAGGCATCCACCGGGAAGTGCTGCATGCCGAACACTTCGTCGACCGTCAATCCGGCGAACACCTCCTGATGATCGACCACCAATACCCGCCGCTGCTTACGTAACGGAGACAGCTCCAGGCCGAAATAACCGCACAGATCCATGACGGGCAACAGCCGGCCGCGGACGTTTGCCACGCCCTTCACCCAGGTTTTCACTCCTGGTAACAACGTATAGCGCGGCTCGTGGAGTATTTCGCCAACCTCCCCCATCGGAGCAACAAACAGTCGCCCCCCCATTCGAAAACCGATACCTGCCCAGGTTTGGATGGCTTCCTGCTGCGAGGGCAGTCCTGCCGCCAGCGCTCGGCAACGGGTATCGATTTCCAGAAGTCGCTGAAACGGCGTAGGCGTATCCGACATGCTGGCAACATCCCTTGATTACGAAACCGCCGTTTATCCGGCTAGTACGGCGCTCAGGGTCTTCAGCAGTGTCGCTTCATCCACTGGCTTGGTCAGGTAATCCTTGGCGCCTTGACGCTTGCCCCAGACCTTATCGGTTTCCTGGTCTTTAGTGGTCACAATGATCACCGGAATGTGACTGGTTTCAGCATCTTTGGTCAGTTGGCGAGTAGCTTGAAAACCGTTCAGACCGGGCATGACGATATCCATCAGTACCGCGTCCGGCTTTTCCTGACGAGCAAGCGCTACGCCATCGGCTCCGTTCTCAGCTTTCAGAACGACATGACCATGCTTCTCCAGCATGGCCGTCAGCTTGTACATCTCGGTCGGCGAGTCATCAACAATCAGAACGCGAGCCATGGTTTCTCCGTGGGAAAGGCTTCAGCGGCACACAGGGCCGAACTTCAGGATACTTGCTCTACCGGTGCGAAATCAGGCACATGCGCCTTGATCGCACCGAGCAACTCTTCTTTACTGAAAGGCTTGGTGAGGTACTGGTCCGACCCCACGATCCGCCCCTTGGCCTTGTCGAACAGGCCATCCTTGGAGGACAGCATGATCACCGGGGTGGACTTGAAAGAACTGTTGTTCTTGATCAGCGCACAGGTCTGATAGCCATCAAGCCTCGGCATCATGATATCGACGAAAATGATGCGCGGGTGGCTATCCGCGATCTTGGCGAGCGCATCAAAGCCATCCACCGCCGTGATCACATCACAACCTACTTTCTTCAGCAGCGTTTCGGCGGTGCGACGAATCGTTTTCGAATCGTCGATCACCATGACCTTCAAGCCCTCGGAGTGCTGTTCCATTTCGCCCTACCATCGCCTCGGTGAGTCGTAGTTTATCGTTATGTCAGTGCGCCAGAGGCCCTGCCATCGATGGGCTGCACCCAATCGCCGGACCTTTTTAGCACACTCCTCAAATGCAAGCTATCCGCTGCCAAGGCAGCGGGATTTTCCTTGACCCAACGCACAACCGCCGCCAATCTGCGTCGACATTTCAAGCCCCTGGCAGCTCCGTTCTGCCCCTCGCCGGAGATCATCGCATGACTGTTCGCGTCGGGATCATCATGGATCCAATCGCGCAGATCGCCTTCAAAAAGGACAGCTCGCTGGCAATGCTGCTGGCCGCCCAGGCCCGTGGCTGGACGATCTGCTACATGGAGCAACGAGACCTCTACCAGCTCGGCGGCGAAGCGCGCGCCCGCATGCGCTCGATCAAGGTCTTCAACGATCCCCAGCACTGGTACGAGACAGAGGACGAGGCCGACATAGCGCTGGCCGAGCTCGACGTCATCCTGATGCGCAAGGACCCGCCATTCAACAGCGAATACGTGTATGCAACCTACCTGCTCGAGCTTGCCGAGCAAGCCGGCACGCTGGTGGTGAACCGACCGCAAAGCCTGCGCGATTGCAACGAGAAGTTCTTTGCTACCCAGTTCCCGCAATGCACGCCACCGACGCTTGTCAGTCGACGGTCCGACATTCTGCGGGAGTTTGCCCGCGAGCAGCGTGACATCATTCTCAAACCACTGGATGAAATGGGTGGCGCCTCGATTTTCCGTCACCGCGAAGGCGACCCGAACCTTTCGGTGATTCTCGAAGTGCTGACCGAGCACGGCAGCCGGCAAATCATGGCGCAGCGTTACATTCCGGCGATCAAGGATGGCGACAAGCGAATACTGATGATCGACGGTGAACCGGTGCCGTACTGCCTGGCACGCATCCCGGCGGCAGGAGAAACCCGCGGCAACCTCGCCGCCGGCGGGCGTGGCGTTGCACAGCCGCTTTCTGATCGAGACAGAGAGATTGCCGCCATTGTCGGTCCCGAGCTGCGCAAACGCGGGCTGCTGTTCGTCGGACTGGATGTGATCGGAGATTTCCTCACAGAAATCAACATCACCAGCCCGACCTGCATTCGCGAGATCGACAACGCGTTCGATACCCGGATCGGCGAACGTCTGATGGATGCCATCGAGGCCAAACTGCAGCGCCACTCCAACGCCTGAGAGCAGTGCGCGGTTGGCCTACCAACCAACCGCCCCCTTCCACGCGTAACCTATAGGCATCTGGCTGCGCCGCAACAAAAATCGGCGTCACCTTACGCAGCAAAGCTGTCGCCTGGTTCATAGACTTTTGCAGCCGTGCTGGGCAGACTGCGCGCACTTCGAGCCGACTGTAATGCGATGAACGCCGCTACACGCCAACCTATTCCTGCCCATACCGGCGTCCGCCCGGCGGATCGTCTCGGCTTCACGATATTTCTCGCCGCCGCGCTGCATGCAGCCTTGATCCTCGGCCTCGGCTTCTCGCTATCGGAACCGAAGCAGATCAGCAAGTCGCTGGAAATCACCTTGTCCACGTTCAAAAGCGAAGACAAACCGAAGGACGCCGACTTTCTCGCGCAGGACAACCAACAGGGTAGCGGCACGCTGGAGCACAAGGCGTCCCCGAAAACGACCGAGCAAGCGCCATTTCAAGACACCCAGGTGCGCAAGGTGACGCCGGCCTCTTCGCCGCCGCCTAGCACTCGCAGCGAGGCCCCGAAAACCGCAGTCGCGACCCGTGCGCCGCAGCCAGACAAGACGCCGGCAAAACCGCAGAAAAACAAGCCACAGCCCCAGGCGCAGCCGGCGCCTGTCTATGACAGCTCACAGCTCAGCTCGGAAATCGCCAGCCTCGAGGCGGAGCTTGCGCAGCAAGTCGAGCAGTACGCCAAGCGGCCTCGCGTCAGTCGCCAGAACAGCGCCGCCACCATGCGAGATATCAGCGCCTGGTACCGCGACGAGTGGCGCAAGAAGGTCGAGCGCATCGGCAACCTCAACTACCCTGACGAAGCTCGTCGTCAGCGGATCTATGGCAGCCTTCGCATGCTGGTGGTCATCGACCGCAACGGCGCGGTGCAGGAGCTACGGGTGCTCGAATCCTCAGGACAGGCGGTCCTCGACGAGGCGGCCATGCGCATCGTCAGGCTTGCAGCGCCGTTTGCGCCTTTCTCGGGAGAGCTGGCGAATAAGTTCGACCAGGTCGAGATCATCAGGACATGGCGCTTCGAGCGCGGCGACCGATTGTCGAGCCGTTGATCAGCTGAATCAGCACCCGGCGTCGACAGCGCGGCAAGCCAGCGCATGCAGCTTCACGGCCTCGCCCGCAACGCTTAAGCTAGCAACCATGAACGCGACCTCACCCAATTACCTCAAGCATCATTTCCTGATCGCCATGCCCCACATGGCCGACCCCAATTTCGCCCACGCCTTGATTTATCTCGTGGAACACAATCGGGAAGGCGCAATGGGGCTCATCGTCAATCGTCCGAGCGGACTGATCCTGGCCGACATACTCGACCAGCTGCGCCCCGACGAGCCGGTCAGTCCCGCCAGTCAGCAGCTGCCGATTTTCGCCGGTGGTCCGGTGCAGACCGACAGAGGCTTCGTGCTGCACCCGGCCGACGCGCAGTTTCAGGCCACCCTCGGCCTCGGCGACCTAGGTGTGACCACATCCCAGGACGTGCTCTTCGCCATCGCCGACGGCTACGGTCCCAGGCAGCACTTTATCGCTCTCGGCTATGCCGGCTGGGAACCGGGTCAGCTCGAGGCCGAACTGGTCGACAACGCCTGGCTGAGCTGCCCGGCGCAGCCGCACATTCTTTTTGATCTTCCCTACGACCAGCGCCTTGCGGCTGCAGCCGCCTCGCTGGGTGTCGACCTGCGGCTTCTTAGCAGCCAGGTCGGTCACGCATGAGTGCCCTGCGTTTACTGCTGGGCTTCGATTACGGCACCAAGCAGATCGGCGTTGCTGTCGGTCAGGCGATTACCGGCCAGGCCCGGGAGCTTTGCGTGCTCAAGGCGCAGAACGGCGTGCCCGACTGGTCGCAGATCGAAGCGTTATTACGAGAATGGCAACCGGACGCACTGGTGGTCGGCTTGCCATTGAACATGGATGGCAGCCCCAGCGAAATGAGTGCGCGCGCGGAGAAGTTCGCCAGGCGCCTCAACGGCCGCTTCAACCTGCCGGTGCACACCCACGACGAGCGTCTGACGACCTACGAAGCCAAAGGCGAGCGCCTACGCGGCGGGCAGCAAGGCGGTTACCGCGAACGCCCGGTCGACGCCCTCGCTGCCGCCCTTTTACTCGAAGGCTGGCTGACGGCGCAAACCCTCTGATGCGTTATCAAGGAGAAACGATGACCCTGCCGAACCCCGATCAGCTACTGCCCGAAATGGCCGCGGCGCTGGATCAACACCTGAGCAGCCACGGTATATCGGAGCCTCTTTTTATCGGCATCCACACCGGTGGCGTCTGGATAGGCCAAGCGCTGCTGGAACTGCGCGGCAAGCAGGAAGCCCTCGGCGTGCTGGACGTGTCGTTCTATCGCGACGATTTCACCCAGAATGGCCTGCACCCACAGGTTCGCCCTTCGGCGCTTCCGTTCGAAATAGAAGGCCAGCATCTCGTATTGATCGACGACGTACTGATGAGCGGGCGCACCGTTCGCGCCGCGCTCAACGAGCTGTTCGACTATGGCCGCCCCGCCAGTGTCAGTCTGGTCTGCCTGCTGGACCTCAACGCCCGCGAACTGCCGATCCGGCCGGACGTAGTCGGCGCAACGCTGTCGTTGCCTTCCGACCAAAGGGTAAAGCTGCTCGGCCCGGCACCGCTCGCTCTCGAATACCAGACCCTCGCCTCCGCCAATTGAGACCCTCGCGATGACGCCTACTGACGCCAAGCGGCCGCTACAGCTGAACGACAATGGTCAGCTGCGCCATTTCCTGTCCCTGGATGGCCTGCCTCGCACGCTGCTTACCGAAATCCTCGACACTGCCGACTCCTTTCTCGAAGTCGGTGCCAGGGGAGTCAAGAAGGTCCCCTTGCTGCGCGGCAAGACCGTCTGCAATGTGTTCTTCGAGAACTCCACGCGCACCCGCACCACTTTTGAACTGGCGGCCAAGCGCCTCTCGGCGGACGTGATCACGCTGAACGTTTCCACCTCGTCGACCAGCAAAGGCGAAACCCTGACCGATACGCTGCGCAACCTCGAAGCCATGGCGGCCGACATGTTCGTCGTGCGCCACGCCGATTCGGGCGCTGCACATTTCATCGCCGAACACGTCTGCCCGGACGTCGCAATCATCAATGGCGGTGACGGGCGCCATGCGCACCCCACCCAGGGCATGCTCGACATGCTCACCATCCGCCGCCACAAGGGTGACTTCGAGAAGCTCTCGGTGGCCATCGTCGGCGACATCCTGCATTCGCGGGTAGCCCGTTCCAACATGCTCGCGCTGAAGACGCTCGGCTGCCCGGACATTCGCGTGATAGGCCCGAAAACGCTACTGCCGATCGGCCTGGAGCAATACGGCGTCAGTGTCTTCCACGACATGACCGAAGGCCTGCGCGATGTCGACGTAGTGATCATGCTGCGCCTGCAGCGCGAGCGCATGCAGGGCGGCCTGCTGCCCAGCGAGGGCGAGTTCTACCGTCTCTATGGGCTGACCACACAGCGCATGGCGCTGGCCAAGCGGGACGCCATCGTCATGCATCCAGGCCCGATCAACCGAGGCGTCGAGATCGAGTCGGCGGTCGCAGACGGCGACCAGTCAGTAATTCTCAACCAGGTGACCTACGGCATCGCGGTTCGCATGGCGGTGCTCTCCATGGCCATGAGCGGCCAGACCGCCCAGCGCCAGATCGAAACCGAATACGCTGCCGAGGAGCAGAACTGATGCCAACCGAAATCCTCGGCGCTCGCCTGATCGACCCCGCCAACGGGCGCGATGAAATCACCGATATCTATTGCCAGGACGGCTTGGTCGTCGCCATCGGCCAGGCACCAGCTGGCTTCAACGCTGCACACAGCATCAATGCCCAGGGGCTGGTCGCCGCCCCTGGGCTGGTCGATCTGTCCGTTGCTCTGCGCGAGCCGGGTTACAGTCGCAAGGGCAACATCGCCAGCGAAACACTGGCCGCCACAGCCGGCGGCATTACCAGCTTGTGCTGCCCACCAAACACCAAACCCGTGCTAGACACCGCCGCGGTCGCCGAGCTGATCCTCGACCGCGCCCGCGAGTCCGGTCATGCCAAGGTCTTTCCGATTGGCGCGCTGACACGCAACCTGGCGGGAGAACAGCTCGCTGAGCTGGTGGCGCTACGCGATGCCGGCTGTGTCGCTTTCGGCAATGGCCTGACCAACTTCGCCAGCAGCCGGAACCTGAGCCGCGCGCTGGAATATGCAGCGACCTTCGGCCTCACCGTGATCATGCATTCCCAGGACAGCGATCTGGCCGAAGGCGGTCTTGCCCATGAAGGCCCTTCCGCCGCTTTTCTCGGCCTGGCCGGGATCCCTGAAACAGCCGAAACCATCGCCCTGGCGCGCAATCTGCTGCTAGTCGAGCAGACCGGTGTTCGCGCCCACTTCAGTCAGCTCAGTACCGCCCGTGGCGCACAGATGATCGCCGACGCCCAGGCACGCGGGCTTCCGGTCACTGCCGATGTGGCAATGTATCAACTGATCCTGACTGATGAGGCGCTGCACGGCTTTTCCAGCCTTTACCATGTGCAACCGCCTTTGCGCAGCGCAGCCGACCGTGCCGGCCTGCGTGAAGCAGTCAGAACCGGCGTCATCTCGGCAATTTCCAGCCATCATCAGCCTCACGAAGCGGACGCCAAACAGGCGCCGTTCGGTGAAACCGAGCCGGGTATCAGCAGTGCGGAAATTCTTCTGCCGCTGGCACTGACCCTCGTCGAAGACGGCCTGCTCGATCTGCCGACCCTACTTGCACGCCTGAGCAGCGGCCCGGCCACCGCCCTGCGGCTACCGGCCGGACGCTTGGCTATAGGCGACGCCGCAGACCTGGTCCTGTTCGATCCACGCAGCTCGACGCTCGCTGGCGAAGCCTGGCACTCGAAGGGTCGCAATTGCCCCTTCCTCGGCCACTGCCTGCCAGGCGCAGTACGCCACACGATCGTCGACGGCAGAATCGCCTTTCAAGGCTGACCCGAACATCCAGGCGGTCCGATCGAAAACCCGGGCCGCCTGCGAACCTCGCCGTTACCAGCGCTTTTCCATGTTGCGCATCGATACCTGGCTGTTCAGCGTCCAGAAGTCGTAGAGCACGCCCACGAAGAACAACCCGCCGGTGCATAGATAAATCAGGCCGGTAATCCATTTGCCCTGATACATCCGGTGTACGCCGAACACACCGAGGAAGGTCAGCAGGATCCAGGCGACGGTGTAGTCGATCGGGCCGGGCTGGAAGCGCATGTCGGCCTCTCGGTCCATCGACGGAATCAGAAACAGATCGATGATCCAGCCAACGAAGAACAAGCCGAGCGTGAAAAACCAGATGGTGCCGGTAATCGGCTTGCCGTAATAGAAGCGGTGGGAACCGAGGAATCCAAAAATCCACAAAAGATAGCCGATCAAGGTGCTATGGGTGTTTTGCCGCATCTGAGC
Organism: Pseudomonas sp. KSR10; assembly: GCF_022355455.1. NCBI lineage: Bacteria > Pseudomonadati > Pseudomonadota > Gammaproteobacteria > Pseudomonadales > Pseudomonadaceae > Pseudomonas > Pseudomonas sp. KSR10. The sequence goes on from NZ_JAKOEN010000019.1 coordinate 1,011,747, forward strand.
CTCGTAGTCTGGTTTGGTAGCGCGTTGAGCTTATCCGATTCTCGCCCGCCCGAAATCTCCGCCGAACGGGCCGTGGCGTGATGAGATGACCGTGATACTGTATATGCAAACAGTATCGCGATGATCCTCATGCAGCTGATCGAGAAACTCAGCGTCCTTGCCGACGCCGCAAAATATGACGTGTCATGCGCCAGCAGCGGGGCGCCAAAGCGCAGTTCCAAAGGCCGCAGCGGGCTGGGCGCCACTGACGGCATGGGTATCTGCCACAGTTTCACCCCAGACGGTCGCTGCGTCGCCCTGCTTAAGGTACTGCTGACCAACTTCTGCCTGTATGACTGCCAATACTGCGTTAATCGGCGCTCCAGTGACGTACCGCGTGCGCGTTTCACGCCCGAAGAAGTAGTGACGCTGACGCTCGATTTCTACCGCCGCAACTGCATCAGCGGCCTGTTTCTCAGCTCCGGAATCATTCGCTCGGCCGACTACACCATGGAACAGCTCAATCGAGTGGCCAAGCTGCTACGCGAGGAGCATGAGTTCCGCGGCTACATCCATCTGAAGACCATTCCGGACGCCGACCCGCTGCTTATCGCCGAAGCCGGCCGCTACGCCGACCGCCTCAGCGTCAATATCGAACTGCCGACCGAGTCCAGCCTGCTCCGCCTCGCGCCGGAAAAACAGGTTGTGACGATCAAACAGGCCATGCATTCGATTTATCAAGGAGAGACCGAAGCCCAGGCGGAGAAAGGTTCGCCGCGTTTCGCTCCGGCCGGGCAAAGCACGCAGATGATCGTTGGCGCCGACACAACTGACGACAGCACCATTCTGCATACTGCACAGTCGTTGTATGGCGACTTTCGCCTGCGCCGCGTGTACTACTCGGCGTTCAGCCCGATTCCGCACAGCCCCAAGACCGTTCCCTTCGAGGCGCCGCCACTGCTGCGCGAACACCGGTTGTACCAAGCCGATTTTCTCATGCGCGGTTACGGTTTTCGGGCCGGCGAGCTGCTTGCCGGTCCAGGCAACCTACCGCTGGACATCGATCCCAAGCTCGCCTGGGCGCTGTCCAACCGTGAGCATTTCCCAGTGGACCTGAATCGCGCCGAAGCGGCGCTGATCGCGCGCATTCCCGGGATCGGCATCCTCAGCGCCCAGCGCCTGGTGGCCCTACGCCGGCAGAAGCGCATTCGCTTCGAGGACCTGACGCGCCTTCGCTGCTCGCTGGAAAAGGCCAAACCCTTCATCGTGACCCTCGACTATCGACCGAGCCAGGCCCAGCGGGAATCTGCCGTCCTGCGCCAACAACTCGGCGAAGGTCCCGTACAGATGGGATTGTGGTGATGCGTCAGGTACGTTTCGACGGCACTTTCGCTGGCTGGCGCGACGCTGCGCGTGACCTGCTCCGCCGCAAGGTCGCCCCTCATCAGGTGGAGTGGCTCGGCAGTGACGATAGCGGTGGTTTGTTCGACGAGCCCGATGTACCCGAACCGTCAGAGCCGATGTCTCGGACACGCATTCCACGGCAACTGATCGACGAACTGGAGAGCGCGGCGCGCTTTCGAACTAGCGGCCGATGGAGCCTGCTATACCGAATTCTCTGGCGGGTCGCCAGGGGTGATCAGACGGCCCGGCTGGTCGGCGACGCTGATGGCAGTGAACTGCACGCACGGATCAAGGCGGTACGCCGCGAAACGCACCACATGCATGCTTTTCTGCGCTTCAGCCCAGCGGGCGCTGACGAAGTGGTGGACTATGTAGCCTGGTTCGAACCGGCCCACGACATCTTGCTCAGCGCCGCGCCGCACTTCGCCGACCGCATGGGCCTGCACTCCTGGCTGATCGCAACCCCGGATAATGCGGTGCTATGGGATGGTGAAACCATGCATTACGCCAACCCCTGCCCGCCCGCCTGGCGGCAACTGGCGCAATCGGTCGAGGATCCCGGCGCGCACCTATGGAAGGCCTATTACGAAAGTACCTTCAACCCGGCGCGGCTCAACCGGGAAGTAATGCAGAGCAATCTGCCGGTACGCTTCTGGAAAAACCTGCCCGAAGGACCACTGATTCCACAGCTGATGAGCCGCGCCAGGGCCGGGGCCCAGCGTGACGGTCAGGCCGAACGGGTCGCCAGCCGGCCCGGCAAACGCATCGGCCAATCAGGAAGGACCTGATCAGCGGAAGCTGCGACCCGGGTCGTCGTCGCTGACTTCCAGAGTGAGGCCCTGGGATACGGAGGTCAGATGTTCGCCATCGGTCTCCGAGCCCAACTTGATCATCAGGCGCAGGTCGTTGGACGAGTCGGCATGCAGCAGCGCATCTTCGTAGGTGATCTCGCCCTGCACGTAAAGGTTGTAGAGCGCCTGATCGAACGTCTGCATGCCGAGGTCGGTGGAGCGCTTCATCAGTGATTTGAGTTCGTGCACTTCACCCTTGCGGATCAGGTCAGCCGCCAGCGGCGTATTGATCAATACCTCGATGACCGCCCGCCGGCCTTTACCGTCGGGCGTGGGGATCAGTTGCTGGGCGACGATGGCCTTGAGATTGAGCGAGAGATCCATCCAGACCTGCTGCTGCCGGTCGGCGGGGAAGAAGTTGATGATTCGATCCAGTGCCTGGTTGGCGTTGTTGGCGTGTAGCGTGGCCAGGCACAGGTGGCCGGTTTCGGCGAACGCGACCGCATAGTCCATGGTCTCGCGGGTCCGCACCTCACCGATGAGGATCACATCGGGCGCTTGGCGCAGCGTGTTCTTCAGCGCCACGTCGAAGGAATCGGTATCGATACCGACCTCGCGCTGAGTAACGATGCAGCTCTGATGCTGGTGAATGAACTCGATGGGGTCTTCGATGGAAATGATATGACCGCTGGAGTTCTTGTTGCGGTAGCCGATCATCGCCGCCAGCGAAGTGGACTTGCCGGTGCCGGTAGCGCCGACGAACAGCACCAGCCCACGCTTGGTCATCGCCAGCTTTTTCAGCACGTCCGGCAGTTTCAGGTCTTCGAGCGTCGGGATATTGGTCTCGATACGGCGCAGCACCATCCCGGCGAGGTTGCGCTGATAGAAGGCGCTGACCCGGAAGCGACCGATGCCGCGCGCGCTGATGGCAAAGTTGCACTCGTGGTTCTCGGCGAACTCGCGGCGCTGCTGCTCGTTCATCACGGCATGCACGGTTTCGCGGGTCATTTCCGGCGACATGGGCGTCTTGTTCACCGGCAGGATCTTGCCGTTGACCTTCATCGAAGGCGGCACACCAGCGGTAATGAACAGATCGGATCCGCCCTTTTCGACCATCAGGCGCAACAGTTTCTCGAATTCCATCGTCGTTCTCGTAGTCTGGCGAAGCCGCGTTGTAGCGAAGCGGAAGCCGGCGACGATGTCGCCGGACCACCCGTGGGTTTAGAAATTTTCCGGCTGTTTGGCCTTTTCTTTGGCTGCGTCGCGCGAAATCAACCCCTTGGCCAGCAGCCCCTTGAGACAGGAATCGAGCGTCTGCATGCCCAGCGAACCGCCGGTCTGGATCGAGGAATACATCTGCGCCACCTTGTCCTCGCGGATCAGGTTTCGGATCGCCGGTGTACCGATCATGATTTCGTGCGCGGCCACTCGACCGCCACCGACCTTCTTCAGCAGGGTCTGGGAGATCACCGCCTGCAGCGATTCGGAGAGCATCGAGCGAACCATGGATTTTTCTTCCGCCGGGAACACATCGACCACGCGGTCAATGGTCTTGGCCGCCGAGGTGGTGTGCAGGGTGCCGAATACCAGGTGACCGGTTTCCGCGGCGGTCAGCGCCAGGCGGATGGTTTCCAGATCGCGCATCTCGCCCACGAGGATGATGTCCGGGTCTTCACGCAGCGCCGAGCGCAGGGCTTCGGAGAAGCCCAATGTGTCGCGGTGCACTTCACGCTGGTTGACCAGGCACTTCTTCGACTCGTGGACGAACTCGATCGGGTCCTCGATGGTGAGGATGTGGTGATATTTGGTGTTGTTCAGATAGTCGAGCATCGCCGCCAGGGTGGTCGACTTGCCCGAACCGGTCGGCCCGGTGACCAGCACCAGCCCTCGCGGCACATCGGTGATCTTGCGGAAGACCTCGCCCATGCCGAGGTCTTCCATGGTCAGCACCTTCGACGGAATGGTCCGGAACACCGCACCGGCGCCGCGATTCTGGTTGAATGCGTTGACCCGGAAGCGCGCCACGCCGGGCACTTCGAACGAAAAGTCAGTCTCGAGGAACTCCTCGAAATCCTTGCGCTGCTTGTCGTTCATGATGTCGTAGATCAGTGCGTGCACCTGCTTGTGGTCCATCGCCGGCAGATTGATCCGGCGCACGTCACCGTCAACGCGGATCATCGGCGGCAAGCCGGAAGACAGGTGCAAGTCAGACGCACCCTGCTTGGCACTGAAGGCCAGCAGTTCTGTGATATCCATGGGACTCCCCAATTACAAGCAAGCAGGTAGAATGCCGCGCAGACCCTAAGGTGGCAGGCGCAGTTAATGTCCACGATAGCGAACAATATTGCAAAGGTCGCAACGCGCATCCGTGAGGCGGCGCAAGCTGTGGCGCGTGATCCCGACGAGGTACGCCTGTTGGCGGTCAGCAAGACCCAGCCGGCCGCCGCGATTCGCGAGACATCCAGCGCCGGTGTACTCGATTTCGGCGAGAACTATCTGCAGGAAGCTCTTGAGAAACAGGCCGAGCTCGCCGACCTGTCATTGACCTGGCATTTCATCGGCCCGATCCAGTCGAACAAGACCAAGGCGATCGCCGAGCACTTCGACTGGGTTCATTCGGTCGACCGCCTGAAGATCGCTCAGCGGCTCTCCGACCAGCGCCCCGAATCACTGCCACCGCTGAATATCTGCCTGCAGGTAAATGTCAGTGGCGAGGCCAGCAAGTCCGGTTGCGAACCACAGGATGTGCCAGAACTGGCTCAGGTCATCGCCGCCCTGCCCCGCCTGCGTCTGCGGGGGCTGATGACGATTCCCGAGCCGACCGACGATCCCGCCGAGCAGCGTGCCGCCTTCGCCCGCCTGCGACAGTTGCAAAACGAGCTCGACCTCGAGCTCGACACCCTCTCCATGGGCATGAGCCAGGATCTGGAGGCTGCCATCGCAGAAGGCGCCACCTGGGTCCGCATCGGCACTGCCCTGTTCGGCGCCCGCGCGTCGCCACCGCAGACCGCTCCGGCCAAACCTGCGCATAAGTAAAGGAACCCACGCATGAACACACCCCGTATCGCATTCATCGGCGGCGGCAACATGGCTGCCAGCCTGATCGGCGGGGTGCGTGCCCAAGGCGTATCCGCCACATCCATCTGTGCCAGCGATCCAGGCGCTGACAAGCGCGCCGAGCTGGAGTCAACCCACGGCATCGAGACCTTCGCCGACAACAGCCAAGCCGTTGCCGGTGCCGATGTCGTCCTGCTGGCGGTCAAACCGCAGATGATGCAGTCGGTCTGCCGCGATCTGGCCGTCCATCTGCAATCGAACCAGCTGATCGTGTCGATCGCCGCGGGAATCAACTGCGCCAGCTTGCAGCAATGGCTGGGGCCGCAGACGCCACGGGCCATCGTGCGCTGCATGCCGAATACGCCATCGCTATTGCGTCAAGGCGTCAGCGGGTTGTTCGCCAGTGCTCAGGTCAGCGTTGAGCAAAAACAACAGGCCGAGCAGTTGCTATCGGCTGTGGGCCTGGCGCTCTGGCTGGACAAGGAAGAACTGATCGACGCCGTCACCGCCGTCTCCGGCAGCGGGCCCGCCTATTTCTTCCTGTTGATCGAAGCCATGACCGCCGCCGGCCAGCACCTGGGCCTGCCACGCGACACCGCGGCGCAGCTGACACTGCACACCGCGCTGGGTGCCGCACGGATGGCCTGCGAAAGCGACGTCGATGCAGCCGAACTGCGTCGCCGCGTCACCTCGCCGAACGGAACCACCGAAGCGGCGATCAAAGCCTTCCAGACAGGCGGCTTCGAGAGTCTGGTTCAACAGGCGATGAATGCCGCCGCACAACGCTCGGCCGAACTCGCCGAACAACTGGGCAACTAGGGTCTGTTGACGTTTCGTTCGCGGCCGCGCCGGAGCTTGTTTTTGCGCGGAGCAAGGCATGAGGAGAGAAGTTTGGTCATTCCAAATGAACGACGAATAACGCCGCACCGCGCAAAAACAGGCCCGGCCCTTCGGGTTGCGCGGCAAATGACGCCATGCGGCGTTGCGAGACTTGTCAAGGGAACAACCATTACCTGCGTCCCGCGCCTTGCCTGGCGTCATTTGACGCAGCAACGCGGCTCGCGACGAAACATCAACAGACCCTAAGGAGCCTTCATGTCGCAACTCTCACAAGCCCTGATCCTGATCGTCCAGACGCTCGGCAGTCTCTATCTGCTGATCGTGCTGCTGCGCTTTATCCTGCAGTTGGTCCGGGCGGACTTCTACAACCCGCTGAGCCAGTTCATCGTGCGCGCCACGCACCCCTTGCTGCGGCCGTTGCGCCGGGTGATACCGAGCATCGGCGGCATCGATCTATCCTCGCTGGTGCTGGCCATCGTGATTCAAGTGCTGCTGATGGCTGCCATCCTGATGCTGGCCTACGGCACCATCGGCAACCCGCTGCAGCTTCTGGTCTGGGCGCTGATTGGCGTGACCGGGCTGTTTCTGAACATATTCTTCTACGCGCTGATCATCAGCGTAATCCTGTCCTGGGTCGCACCCGGTAGCCACAACCCCGGCGCTCAACTGGTCAACCAGATCTGCGAACCGGCGCTGGCACCTTTCCGCCGCCTGCTGCCCAATCTTGGCGGGCTGGATATCTCGCCGATCTTCGCTTTTCTGGCGATCAAGCTGCTGGACATGCTGGTGATCAACAACTTGGCGATGATGACGCATATGCCCAATATCCTCCGCTCGCTGATCTGAGGCCAACCGCCTGCGCACCACATGCGGCCTTTGAGCGGTAGTTCACACCCTCTCAATTGACCCGCATCGGGCGATTGGGATAATCGCCCGATCCGCCTTTCAGGAAGCACCACGATCATGGAACGACTAGACCGGCAAGTGGATGCCTACGTTACCTGGAAGCGTGATCTGGTTCGGGAGATCACCCGCTACCGCAGCTGGCTGGGGCACAACCGCCTCAATTCGGAGGCGGTAGATGCGCGGCTTGATCGTGCCTTGAAACTGCTGCGCACCGATCACATCACCCTGGCGTTCGTCGGCGAGTTTTCCCGTGGCAAGACGGAGCTGATCAACAGCCTGTTTTTCTCCGGGTACGGCCAACGCATCCTGCCCTCGCGTGCAGGGCGCACCACCATGTGCCCAACCGAACTGTTTTTTGATCCACGCGCGGAGCGCTCCTATATCCGCCTGTTGCCGATCGAGTCGCGCCTGGACGACACGAGCATCGCCCAGCTCAAGCGCAATCCGCGTTTCTGGCAGAACATAGCGCTGGATCCGAACAAGCCGGACGCCATGGTCGAAGCCTTCACCCAGGTCGCTTCCACCAAATCCATGCCGGTGGAGCAAGCCGTTCAGCTCGGTTTCCATCCCGACTCACTGGAACAAGCGGAGACGGCCGGCGAAGTCATGGTGCCGGCCTGGCGGCACGCGATGGTCAACTTCGATCACCCCCTGTTGCGCCAGGGGTTGCGGATACTCGATACGCCGGGCCTCAACGCGCTGGGCAGCGAGCCAGAACTCACCCTGTCGATGCTGCCGAGTGCCCAGGCGGTAATTTTTCTGTTGTCAGCCGACGCCGGCGTGACCGCCAGCGATATGGATATCTGGCAGCAGCATATCCATCAGCTCGACGACGGCGGTCGACACCGTTTGTTCGCCGTGCTGAACAAAATCGATGTGCTCTGGGACGACGTCTCCGGCGACGCGTTCGTCAACGATGCAATCCAGAGGATGCAGAGCAGCACCGCCCAACAGTTGGGTATCGCCGTCGACGACGTGCTTCCGCTTTCGGCCAAGCAGGCACTGCTTGCGAAGATTCGCGGCGATCAGCCACTGCTTGAGCGCAGCCGACTGGTGGCGCTGGAGCAGCTTCTTTGCGAACGCATCCTCGCGCAGAAGGAGCGCCTGCTGGAGCAACAGGTGGTGCGCCAGGTGCTCGCTCTGCTACAGAACAGCCAGCACATCCTGACCCAGCGCTTGGCCAAGGTTCGCGAACAGAGCGAACTGCTCGATAACCGCCGTCAGGATAGCGGGCAGCTGTTGCTGGAGCTGACCGCCCGCACTCGGCACGATCACAATCAGCACCACAAGCGCCTGCTGCAATTGAAGACCAACCAGCGCCTGCTGCAGCGTCAGGGCGAGCTGCTGCGCGGCACCGTGCGCGCCGAGCGCTTGGAAGAGCATTTGACCCGCCTGCGCCGCAGCCTGACAGGCAGCCTGACGACCCTGGGTATCAACCTGAGCATTCTGCACTTCTTCCGTTCGGTCGAGCAGGACCTGGGTGCGCTCGAGCATGAGGCGGCGCTAGCAAACAAGATGGTGTCGGCGATCTACGCCCGCCACAACGAACAGAACCCGCTGCACGGGGTCGACGCTCCCCTGTTTCGGCTCGGCCCTTACCAGAAAGAGCTGAAGGGACTGCAGAACAAAGCCGACCAGTTTCGCCTGCAGCTTAAAACGCTGCTTACCGAGCAGCGCACGCTGACCCGACGCTTCTTCGCCACCCTGGTGCAGGAAGTCATCGGAATGCATCAGCGCCTGCGTCAGGACGCCGAGCAATGGGCCGACGAAGCCCTGATGCCGTTGATGCAACATTCATTGGAGCACAAGCAACAGCTCGAAGCGCACCTGCTGCAGCTAAAAAGCCTGGCACAGGAGAGCCAGCAAAGCAGCCAACGCGGTCGTCTGCTGGCACGCTACAGCCTCGAGCTGGAGCAACAGTTGGCACAGGCTGGGGAAATGTTGCGATTGCTGCGGCGGCCGGCTCCGATCCGTCGCCAGGGCAAAGTGGTCAGCCTCACCAGCGCCAGCCTGAGTTGACTCGGGCGTTGCGATTGAGGATGAATTGAGGCGCGCTAACCTTTAGACTTTGCCGCCTTCTTCCAGTACGAGCCAGGGTCGATGCCCACAGCTATTCCAGCCGATTCCGTTGGTCTGGTGAGTCCGAAGGTCGAGCATTTCGCCGAACCGCTGGCACTTGCCTGCGGCCGCACGCTCAATGACTACCAGCTGATCTACGAAACCTACGGTGAATTGAATACCGCGCGCAGTAACGCCGTGCTGATCTGCCATGCGCTGTCCGGCCATCACCATGCAGCCGGTTTCCACAGCATGGACGAGAATAAACCCGGCTGGTGGGACAGCTGCATCGGGCCGGGCAAGGCGATCGACACCAACCGCTTCTTCGTGGTCAGCCTGAACAACCTCGGTGGATGCAACGGCTCGACCGGCCCCAGCAGCATCAACCCACTGACCGGCAAGCCTTACGGGGCGGACTTCCCCGTCGTCACCGTGGAGGACTGGGTCAACAGCCAGGCACGCCTGGCCGATGTATTGGGCATCGAACAGTGGGCGGCAGTGGTGGGCGGCAGCCTCGGCGGCATGCAGGCGATGCAATGGACCATGAGCTATCCGGAACGAGTTCGCCACTGCGTCGCGATCGCCTCGGCGTCCAAGTTGTCGGCGCAGAACATCGCCTTCAACGAGGTGGCGCGCCAGGCGATCCTGTCCGATCCGGAGTTCCACGGCGGGCACTTCCAGGAACGCAACGTGATTCCCAAGCGCGGCCTGATGCTGGCCCGAATGGTCGGCCATATCACCTACCTGTCCGATGACGCCATGGGCACCAAGTTCGGTCGCGGCCTGAAGAGCGAGAAGCTCAACTACGATTTCAACAGTGTCGAATTCCAAGTCGAGAGCTACCTGCGTTATCAAGGCGAAGAGTTCTCCAGTCGTTTCGACGCCAACACCTACTTGCTGATGACCAAGGCGCTGGACTACTTCGATCCGGCGGCGGCGTTTGACGACGATCTGGCAAAAGCCCTGTCGACGGCCAAGGCGGACTTCTGCGTGATCTCCTTCACCACCGATTGGCGTTTCTCCCCGGAGCGTTCACATGAAATCGTCGATGCGCTGATGGCGGCACGCAAAAATGTCTGTTACCTGGAAATCGACGCTCCCCAGGGCCATGACGCCTTTCTGATTCCCATTCCCCGCTATCTGCAGGCGTTTCGCGGCTACATGAACCGCATCGTCGTATAAGGAAACCCACATGCGCGCCGACCTGGAAATCATCCAAGACTGGATACCGGCGGGTAGCCGCGTGCTCGACCTCGGTTGCGGCAACGGCGAGCTACTGGCCTGGCTGCGAGATCACAAGCAGGTCAGTGGTTACGGCCTGGAAATCGATCCCGATAATATCGCCGCCTGCATCGACAAGGGCGTCAATGTCATCGAGCAGGACCTCGACAAAGGCCTGGGCAATTTCGCCAGCGACAGCTTCGACATGGTGGTCATGACCCAGGCGCTGCAAGCGGTGCATTACCCGGATGTGTTGCTCAAGGAAATGCTCCGTGTCGGTCGCGAATGCATCATCACCTTTCCCAACTTCGGCCACTGGCGCTGCCGCTGGTATCTGGCCAGCAAGGGCCGCATGCCGGTCTCGGAGTTCCTGCCCTACACTTGGTACAACACGCCGAACATCCACTTCTGCACCTTCGAGGATTTCGAGCGGCTGTGTCGTGAACGCGGAGCCCGGGTACTCGAACGCCTGGCGGTGGATCGCCATCACAAGCATGGGATGGCAAGTCGCCTATGGCCCAACCTGATCGGCGAGATCGGTATATACCGAGTCACCGGACCGGGCCGCTGATCCGCTTCATCAATGGAGGAACCGTCCATGAAACGCAGCCTGATATGCTTGCTCGCCCTGTTGTTCACCTTACCGGCATTGGCCGAGCGCAAGTACAGCGTCGGTGAGCACGACGTTCACTACATCGCTTTCAATTCCAGCTTTCTCCAACCGGACATCGCCGCAGCCGCCGGTCTGGTGCGCAGCAAGGCCCAGGGCGTGGTCAACGTCTCGGTGATCAAGGCCGGCAAGCCGGTGGCCGCGCAAGTCAGTGGCGTGGTCAAGAATCTTCTCGGTCAGGATTACCCCCTGACCTTCAAGCAGCTCAAGGAAGGCGACGAGGCCATCTACTACCTCGCGCAGTTTCCCTTCGACTCCAATGAGACGCTGCGTTTCAACCTGAACGTACGACCCACGGGCGCCGATCCGATCAACTTCGATTTCACCCAGGAATTCTTTCCAGACGAATGATGCCTTTCAACGAACTGGTGCTGGCCAGCCATAACGCCGGCAAGCTCAAGGAGCTGCAGGCCATGCTGGGCGACACGGTACGTGTACGTCCGATTGGCGAATTCACCGACGTGGAACCGGAAGAAACCGGACTGTCCTTTGTCGAGAACGCTATCCTCAAGGCGCGTAACGCGGCCAGGGTTTCCGGCCTGCCGGCACTCGCCGACGATTCGGGACTGGCGGTCGACCATCTCGGTGGCGCGCCGGGGATCTACTCGGCCCGTTACGCCGATGGTCAGGGCGATGCCGCGAACAACGCCAAGCTACTGGATGCGCTCAGGAACGTGCCGGATGCCGAGCGCGGCGCGCAGTTCGTCTGCGCGCTGGCGCTGGTCCGGCATGCCGAGGATCCGCTGCCGATCATCTGCGAGGGGCTCTGGCATGGGCGTATTCTGCATGCCGCCCAGGGCGAGCATGGCTTCGGCTATGACCCGCTGTTCTGGGTGCCAGAGCGCAACTGTTCCAGCGCCGAGATGACACCCGCGGATAAGAACCAGCTCAGCCACCGCGCGCGTGCCATGGCCCTGCTCAAGCAGCGCCTGGGTATCGCATGAGCGAAACCGGCAGTCGCAGCAACCGGGAAGCTGGCAACGCGAACCACTCGGACAAGGCTCAGCGCACGGGTCCACGCCTGGCGCTGCCGCCGCTGGCCGCCTATGTCCACATTCCCTGGTGTGTACGCAAATGCCCCTATTGCGACTTCAATTCGCACGCGGCCGGTCCGACGCTCCCCGAAGACGCCTATGTCGCGGCGCTGCTGGACGATCTGGAAAGCGATCTGGATCAGGTGCAGGGGCGCAGGCTCACCTCGATCTTCTTCGGTGGCGGTACCCCGAGTCTGTTTTCCGCCCAAGCGCTGGGCCGGATTCTCGACGGACTGCAACAACGGGTCGGTTTCGCCGCTGACGTCGAGATCACCTTGGAGGCCAACCCGGGCACCTTCGAGCAAGCGAAATTCCGCGACTACCGTCACCTCGGAATCAATCGCCTGTCGATCGGCGTTCAGAGTTTTCAAGCCGCCAAGCTGAAAGCGCTGGGGCGGATCCACGACGGCGACGAAGCCGTACGCGCCGCCGACATGGCGCGCGCCGCCGGCTTCGACAACTTCAACCTGGACCTGATGCACGGACTGCCCGAGCAGAGCCTGGACGATGCCCTCGGCGATCTGCGCACCGCTATCGCCCAGCAGCCGACTCACCTGTCCTGGTACCAGCTGACGGTCGAGCCCAACACCGAATTCTGGAACCGACCACCTCAGCTACCCGAGGACGAGACGCTGTGGGATATCCAAGAGGCAGGCCAGGTGCTGCTCGCCGAGCATGGCTTCCGTCAGTACGAAACCTCGGCCTATGCTCAGCCCGGACGTCAGGCACGACACAACCTCAATTACTGGACCTTCGGTGACTTCCTCGGCCTCGGTGCCGGCGCACATGGCAAGATCAGTAGCCCCGACGGGCAGATTCGCCGAAGTTGGAAGACCCGATTGCCAAAAGACTACCTGGACCCGGCCAAGCGCTACCGTGCCGGCGAATCGGTTCTGCGCGACGATGAATTACCCTTCGAATTTCTGATGAATGTGCTGCGCCTCACCGACGGCGTTCCGTCAGCACTGTTCACTGAGCGCACTGGATTGTCGACGGAGATGCTCGTCGAAGGCCGCCGCAAAGCCGAAGCGCGCGGACTGCTCGAGCGCGACCCGCAGCGCTTGGCCGCCACGGCCAAGGGCCAGTTATTCCTCAACGACCTGCTGCAGCTTTTCCTGCCCTAAGGACCCCGCATGGATCTTGTACTCGACCTCATCGCCACCCTATCGCGCTGGAGCCGAAGCCACCTGTTCGATATTTCGCTGGCGATCGTGGCGACGCTGTTCGTCCTGTTCGGACCGGCGCTCAACGCCTGGGTGCAGAAGAACATTGGCGGGCTCAATTTCGTTCTGCGCACCCCCGCCTTCGTGGTCTTCTGCGCCTTGGTCTACGGCCTCGGCATCATCTACCTGAGCCCCTGGCTGGCCAAGGGACTGGCTCAGTTCAACAACTACACGCTCGCGCCAGTGCTGTTGCTGCTGCTGTTCATTATCGGCGTGGTAGCCGACCGTAACTGAGCGGCATCACTCCTCGCGCAGAAATCGATCGAGATCCATCGGCTCCCCAGACATACCGTGCAGCTGATGCGCTGCAGGAAATTGAACGCCACGACAACGGCCCGCAGGTCGCTTGCTGACCCAGGTCGAGGTGGACGCGAACGACTCTGCCTTCGAACGATCGAACAAGCCGATCGGGCCGGTTTACAGCCGCGAAGAAGCCGAACGCCTGGCCACCCAGAAAAGCTGGCGCATCGCTGCGGACGGCGACCGCTTCCGCCGCGTGGTCGCCAGACCCCGGCCAAAGCGAATCTTCGAAATCCGGCCGATCCGCTGGCTGCTGGAAAAAAGCGCCGTGGTCATTTGTGCCAGTGGCGGAGACATCCCGGCGGTCTATGACCAGGACCGCAAGCTGCACTCGATGGGGCCGAAGGTACAGGCCACCTGCGAGTTCGCCGCAATACCGGCAAGTCGGCGGCCATCGGTTCGCTCGGCGATATCGAGGCGATCGTTCAGAGCCGGGCGGGGACTCGTGTCAGCCTGACACCGAGCGGATCGTCCTAGCCGGCTCGCCTTGGCACGCCGAGAAGGCGTCAGCTGCCACGTCGCAGCGAGGCCGAGGCGAAGTCGCGCGGCCCCAGCGCCGAGCGCAGCTTGTAGCGGTCTCCCGGGTGGATCAGCCGCGCGTAGCTGACCAAGTGATCCTCGGACCAGGTCCGGCGAATCATGCTCAGGCAAGGGGTCGCCGAGTCCATGGCCAGCCATTCGGCGGTCTGGCGATCGACCAGCACGGCTTCGACCACATGCTCGACGTCGGAGATCGGGCAGGCGGCCACCAGCACCTCGTTGGGCGTGTGCCGGGCGAAATCGGTCTGTAGGTAATCGGGCACCCAGCGCGGGTTGACGTAGCGATCCTCCAACTGGATCGGCAGGCCGTTCTCGCGGTGCACCAGAATGCTGTGGAAGGTCGGCGTGCCGACCCGTACGCCGAGCCGCAGGGCGACCTCGTCGTCGGCCTCGATCGCCTCGCAGCGCAGTATCAGGTTGCTGTACTCGTTGCCGCGTCCCCGGACCTCGGCCGCGATGTTCAGCACCTCATGCAGCGAAGACTCGGCCTTGCGATCGGTGACGAAGGTGCCGAGCCCGGCTTGGCGAATCAGGTAGCCCTTCTGCACCAGATCACGGATGGCCTTGTTGGCGGTCATCCGGCTGACGCCAAAATCCCGCGCCAGCTGCTCCTCTGCGGGTATCTGGTGGTTGACCGGAAAATCCCCCGCGCTGATGCGTTCGAGCAGATATTGCTCGATGACCCGGTAGCGTGGTGTATTGCTGGCCACTCAGGCCCCCTTAATGTCGACGCGCGATGCGCGGATGATAACGTCCGCCGTGGCCGAGGTGCAGGGACCCGAGCACGCCAGGGCAATCAGAACAGCATTGCCGCCAGCCAACCGGCCGCGATCAGCGGCAGGTTGAAGTGCAGGAACGTTGGTACCACGGTGTCCCAGATGTGGTCATGTTGGCCATCGGCATTCAACCCTGCAGTGGGCCCCAGGGTCGAATCCGAAGCGGGCGAACCGGCATCACCGAGCGCCGCGGCGGTCCCCACCAACGCGATGATCGCCAACGGCGAGAAGCCAAAACCCAGCCCCAGCGGCACATAAATGGAGGCGATGATCGGCACCGTGGAAAACGACGAGCCAATGCCGATGGTGATCAGCAGCCCCACCAGCAGCATGATCAAGGCCGCCATGCCTCGATTGTCGCCGATCAGCTCTGCCGAGCTGCTGACCAGGCTGGGGATCTCTCCGGTGGCCTTCATCACTGCCGCGAAGCCGGCAGCGGCAATCATGATGAATCCCACAAGCGCCATCAGGCGCATGCCCTGGGTGAACACGTCGTCCTGTTCGTCCCAGCGGATCACTCCGCTGATCGAAATCACCGCGAAGCCGACCAGGCCGCCGAATATCATCGAACCGCTCCACAACTGCACACCCAGCGCCAGTAGCAGGGCGAGAACGATCAACCCGAGCTGGCGCGCACCCAATGGGGTGGTATTGCTGCGCAGATGCTCGCCGGCGACCGGCAGTTCCTGGTAGACCCGCTTGCGGCGGTAGCTGAACGCAGCGACTGCCAGCCCGAGGACCATGCCCAGCGCCGGGATCGCCATCGCCTGGGGAGCCATTTCGCGGCTGACCGCCAGCCCCTGGGCTGCGCCGGCCTGGTTGACGTTGCCGATCAGGATGTCATTGAGAAAAATGGCGCCAAAACCGATCGGCAATGCCATGTAGGTCACGGTGATGGCGAAGGTGATCGCGCAGGCGGTCAGCCGCCGGTCCAGCTGCAGACGATTCATCACGTGCAACAGCGGCGGCACCAGGATCGGGATAAAGGCGATATGCACCGGAATCACGGTCTCGGCGGCGAAACCGGCCAGCACCAGGCTGGTCAGCATGACCCACTTGACCAGCGCCAGCTCGCCCGTCTTATGGCGGCTGTGCCCCAGATGCTCGACGACCCGGGCCGAAAGTCGCTGGGCGATACCGGTACGCGACAGCGCCACAGCGAACGCGCCCAGAGTGGCGTAAGCCAGGGCCACCGAGGCGCCGCCGCCGAGCCCCTCGTTGAAGGCCTCGATGATGGCCTCGATCGGCATCCCGGCCGTCAGCCCGCCGATCACCGCGGAGACCACCAGCGCAAAGACCACCGAGACCCGCATCATCGACAGCGTGACCATGGCCAATACGGCCAAAACGACTGAATTCATTGGAGTTCCTTTCGGTTCTTATTGTTTTTTTGCGACAAAACGCCCCCAAGGCCTGCCATTAGAGACAGGCCAGGAGAGCGTCACAGCGTTATGGATTAAACGAAGGCAGCATTCCGCTCGGCATCAGCGGGTTGAGCACGCGCTCGGCGAGCAGCGCATCGGCCGCCGCGATGTCCGGCGCGAAGAAGCGGTCTTCCACGTAGTAAGGCACCTTGGCCCGCAGCACCTGGCGCGCCCGTTCGAGCAACGACGAGCTTTTCAGCCCCTCGCGAAAGTCCAGCCCCTGGCAGGCACCCAGCCACTCGATGGCCAGGACACCCCGGGTATTGGCCGCCATCTCCCACAGCCGCTTGCCCGCCGCCGGCGCCATGGAGACATGATCTTCCTGGTTGGCCGAGGTTGGCAGGCTGTCGACGCTGTGCGGGTGCGCCAAAGCCTTGTTCTCGCTGGCCAGGGCCGCGGCGGTGACTTGGGCGATCATGAATCCTGAGTTCACCCCACCGTTGGCCACCAGGAACGGCGGCAGCTGCGACATGTGCTTGTCCATCATCAGCGAAATGCGCCGCTCGCTCAGCGCGCCGATTTCGGCGATCGCCAGGGCGATATTATCGGCGGCCATGGCCACCGGTTCCGCATGGAAGTTGCCACCGGAGATCACATCGCCCTCGGCGGCGAACACCAGCGGATTGTCGGAGACCGCATTGGCTTCCACCGCCAGCACGTCTGCGGCCTGGCGCAGCTGAGTCAGGCAGGCACCCATGACCTGCGGCTGGCAGCGTAGCGAGTACGGATCCTGAACCTTGTCGCAGCCCTGATGGGAATGGCCAACTTCGCTGCTGTCGCCAAGCAGGTGGCGATACGCGTTAGCCGCATCGATCTGCCCGCGCTGACCGCGAGCGGCATGGATGCGTGCATCGAAGGGTGCCCGCGAGCCCAGTGCCGCCTCGACGGTCAGACTGCCGCAGACCGTGGCTGCGGCGAACAGGTCCTCGGCTTCGAACAGACCACGCAAGGCGTAGGCGGTGGAAACCTGGGTGCCGTTGAGCAGCGCCAGGCCTTCCTTGGCGGCCAGGGTCATGGGCTCGAGGCCGGCGATGGCCAGGGCCTCCCGCGCCGGTAGCCACTGGCCCTGGTAACGCGCTCGACCTTCACCGAGCAGTACCAGCGACATGTGCGCCAACGGCGCCAGATCACCGGAAGCCCCGACCGACCCCTTGAGCGGAATATGCGGATAGACCTCGGCATTGATCAGGGCGATCAGCGCCTCGATGACCCTGAGGCGGATGCCGGAAAAGCCACGCGCCAGACTGTTGACCTTGAGCAGCATGACCAGCCGCACCATGGCGTCATCCAGCGGCTCGCCGATGCCGGCGGCATGCGACAGCACCAGCGAACGCTGCAGCTTTTCCAGGTCTTCGCTGGCGATACGGGTCGAGGCCAGCAGACCGAAACCGGTATTGATGCCGTAGGCGGTGCGGCCCTCGCTGATGATCGCGTTGACGCAGGCGACGCTGGCCTCGATGGCGGTGTGGGCACTGTCGTCCAGGCGGAGCTTGAGCGGGTCGTGGTAGGCGGCGCGCAACTGGCCCAGGGTCAGTTGGCCCGGAATCAGATTGAACAGGCTCATGCGTTGGCTCCTTGGGTAGCGGCGATCATTGGAAGGTCGAGTCCTTGCTCGCGTGCGCAATGAATGGCGATGTCATAACCGGCGTCGGCGTGACGCATCACCCCGGTCCCCGGATCGTTGCGCAATACCCGTCCGAGACGGGCCCGAGCCTCTGGCGTACCGTCAGCCACGATAACCACCCCGGCGTGCTGCGAATAGCCCATGCCGACGCCCCCGCCATGGTGCAACGATACCCAGGTGGCGCCGCCCGCGGTGTTCAGCAGAGCATTGAGCAGCGGCCAATCGGAGACCGCGTCGGAACCGTCCTGCATCGCCTCGGTTTCGCGGTTGGGGCTGGCTACCGAGCCGGAATCCAGGTGATCGCGGCCGATCACGATGGGTGCTTTCAATTCGCCATTGGCGACCATGTCGTTGAACGCCTGCGCCAGGCGTGCGCGGTCTTTCAGGCCGACCCAACAGATGCGTGCCGGCAAACCTTGGAAGCTGATGCGCTCGCGGGCCATGTCCAGCCAGTTGTGCAGATGCGCGTCGTCGGGAATCAGCTCCTTGACCTTGGCGTCGGTCTTGTAGATGTCCTCGGGGTCGCCGGACAGCGCTACCCAGCGGAACGGGCCGATGCCCTGACAGAACAGCGGGCGGATGTAGGCCGGGACGAAACCGGGGAAGTCGAACGCGTTGTCGACGCCCTCCTCCAATGCCATCTGGCGAATGTTGTTGCCGTAGTCGAAGGTCGGCACGCCCATCTTCTGGAAGTCCAGCATGGCCCGCACGTGGACGGCCATGGACTGACGCGCGGCCTTGACCACCACCTCTTCTTCGGTCTTGCCGCGGGCGACGTACTCGTCCCAACTCCAGCCGGCCGGCAGATAACCGTGGCGCGGATCGTGGGCGCTGGTCTGGTCGGTGACCATGTCCGGGCGTACGCCGCGCTTGACCAGCTCCGGAAGGATCTCGGCGGCGTTGCCACAGAGGGCGATGGACACCGCCTTGCCTTCGCCGGTGTACTTGTCGATCCGTGCCAGGGCGTCGTCGAGATCGCTGGCCTGCTCGTCGACGTAGCGGGTCTTCAGGCGGAAATCGATGCGCGACTGTTGGCACTCGATAGTCAGCGAGCAGGCACCGGCCAGGGTCGCCGCCAGCGGCTGCGCGCCGCCCATGCCACCCAGGCCCGCGGTCAGCACCCAGCGCCCCTCGAGCTCGCCGCCGTAATGCTGGCGACCGGCTTCGACGAAGGTTTCATAGGTGCCCTGGACGATGCCCTGGCTGCCGATATATATCCAGCTGCCGGCGGTCATCTGCCCGTACATGGCCAGGCCCTTGGCATCCAACTCGTTGAAGTGCTCCCAGTTGGCCCAGTGCGGCACCAGGTTGGAGTTGGCCAACAAGACGCGAGGCGCGTCCTTGTGGGTTTCGAACACGCCGACCGGCTTGCCGGACTGGATCAGCAGAGTCTGGTCATCTTCCAGCCGGGTCAACACCTCGACGATCTTGTCGAAACACTCCCAGTTGCGGGCGGCGCGACCGATGCCGCCGTACACCACCAACTGCTTGGGGTTTTCCGCGACGTCCGGGTCGAGGTTGTTCATCAGCATGCGCAGCGGCGCTTCGGTCAGCCAGCTCTTGGCGGTCAGGGAGGTACCGCGGGGGGCGCGGATTTCGGTGTCGCGGTAAAGGCTCATGACGGGCTCCAGTCAACAGTTCATTTAGCAATGGGCGGCCCTTTACAGCCAGCCCAGGTAGTGCGCCAGGTAAGCCAGCGGGATGCTGAACGCCAGGCTCAACAGGGTGCGTTGCAGCCAAACCAGCAACAGGTCGCGCAAGCGCAGGGGAATCCGTGTGGCGAGCACGCAGGGGATCGAGGCGGACAGGAACAGCACGCTGCTCACCGAGACGATGGCGGTGACAAACTTGACCAGGGGCTCGGCGTCTTTCAGCAGCACCGCCGGCAGGAACATCTCGGCCAGACCGGAAGACATGGCACGGGCGACCTCCATCGGCTCGCTCAAGCCGAACAGCCAGACCAGCGGATACAGCAGCAGGCCGATGGCATCGAACAGCGGGGTGTACGTGGCCGCCAGCAAACCGAGCAGGCCGACCGCGAGAATGCTCGGCAGGATCGCCGCGGTCATGCGCAGGCCATCGACGAATGTCTCGCGCAGCGCGCTGAGCAGCGACGGGGCGCAGGCCGCCTGCTCGAGGCCAGCACGCCAGGCACTGACGAGGCGATTTTCGCCGTCTGGCAACGGCGCCTCGGCACGGCTCTCGGATGGCAGCCGTGACAACGGATAGAGCCGCGCGCTGATGGCGGTGACGCTGAAGGTCACCAGCATCGCGCTCCAGAAATACAGGTTCCAGATGTCCATCAGGCCCAGCGTCTTGGCGATGATCACCATGAACGGCGCCGATACGGTGGAAAAACCGGTGGCGATGATCGCCGCTTCACGCACGCTGTAATGGCCCTGCCGGTACATCCGGTCGGTGATCAGCAGGCCGACCGAGTAGCTGCCGACGAACGAGGCCACCGCATCGATCGCCGACTTGCCGGGGGTGCGCCAGATCGGTCGCATGACCGGCTGCATCAGCACGCCGACCAGTTCCAGCAGGCCGAAGCCGATCAGGAACACCAACGCCAATGCCCCCAGCGGCACGATCAGTGCCAGGCTCAGCACCAACTTGTCGAACAGGAACGGCAGCATGCCCGGCTGGTACAGGACCTCCGGACCGACGCCAAACAGATAACCCACGCCGACCAGCAGACCGAACACCTTGAGCACACTGAATACCGTGCAGGTCAGGTCGCCGCGCCAGCTACCGCTGAGCCAGGGCTGCAACGCACCGTAGAGCATGAACCCCAGGGCGATGGCGACAACCAGCGGACGAGCATGGGCGAGCAAGGCGCTGGCGCTGTGGTCGAGCAGGATGGTCGAACGGCCATCGATATCGAACGGCACGAAAAACACCAGCAATCCGATCAGGCTGTAGCCGAGCAAACGGGCCAGTGCACGAGGCCGCGAAACATTGGCGAGAGTGGTAGCCGGGTCAGACATGGCGGTGCTCCCGGCAAAGCGCTCGAACGCTGCAAAGCATCATCGAATGTTCCTCTGTAATTGTTTTTGTCAGAGAAATGGCTGGAGTGGGCTCAGCCGGTCAGGGACAGCAGGTGAATCAGCCGCGCCGCCAGCCGCGCGGTGCGGTTGTCGATGTCATGTTCGGGGTTGAGCTCGGCGAGATCGGCCAGCCGTAGCTTGCCGCTGTCACGGATGCGCTCGAGCAACGGCTCGAGCAGTGCCAGGGACACGCCGCGCGCGGCCGGTGCGCTGACCCCAGGTGCTTCGCAGGCGGGCAGCACGTCGATATCGATGGTCAGGTAGACGGCGTCGCAACCGGCAATGAAACGATCCAGATCCGCGCCCAGCGAGGCCAGGCTGGCTTCGCTGATGTCGCGGTCCTCGCGCACCAAAACCTGCAGTTCGGCGGCGCGCTGAAACAGCGCCCGAGTGTTGCTGGCTCGGCTGACGCCGATACAGGCATAAGCGAAAGGCCAACCACGTAACGCGCATTGCTCGGCGATCTGCGCGAACGGCGTGCCGGAAGATTGCACATGGGCCGGATCACGCAGGTCGAAGTGCGCGTCGAAATTGATGATGCCTATGCGTGGGGCGGCCCTCCGTGGGACGGCCATCGCTGGAGAGCGCTGCTCGGATTGACCACCGCCCAGATGCCCAGCAAGGCCCTGCCAGCTACCGAACGCCACTTCATGGCCACCGCCAAGAACGATCGGCAGATGACCCGCATCGAGCAATGCGCAGACATTGCTACCCAGACGAGCCTGCGCCGCTTCCAGTTCGCCATCGGCACAGACCACGTCACCCGCATCGTAGGCCGGTCCGCTGCGGTGCCAGGCCAGATTGGCCAGCGCCTTGCGGATCGCCAAGGGGCCGTTTGCCGCACCGACTCGGCCATGATTGCGCCGCACGCCTTCGTCGCTGGCAAAGCCGAGCAAGGCCAGGCCCAGTTCGCTGTCGCCGGCGAGCGGTTGAATGCGCTGGTGCCAGCGCGCGCTGTCCGCTTCCGGGTCAACGCGGCCTTGCCAGGGCTCCATCGAGTGGCGATCAGCGTGCATCACGAGCGGCCTCCTTGTCGTAGCTGACAACACCGCCAAAGATGCGCTGGCGCAGGCGTCCCGGCTGTACCGCGTACGCCAGCTCGGCTGGCGTCTGGACATCCCACAGACACAGATCGGCTGGCGCACCGACGGCGATACGCCCGAGCTCAGGTGTGCCCAGCGCTTGCGCGGCATGTGCGGTCATGCCGGCCAGCGCCTCGCGCGGCGTCAGGCGAAACAGCGTGCAGGCAAGATTCAGGTTCAGGGTAGGAAAACAGATTGGCGCGGTTCCAGGGTTGGCATCGCCGGCCACCGCCATCGCCACCCCGTACTGGCGCAGCAGCGCGATGGGCGGCAGCTGGGTTTCGCGTAGCGTGTGGTAGGCGCCCGGCAGCAGGGTCGCAACCGTACCGGCGGCCGCCATGGCTTGCACCCCGGCCTCGTCGAGAAACTCGATATGGTCGGCCGAGAGCCCTCGATAGCGCGCCGCGAGGGCGCTGGCGCCCTGGTTGGACAGCTGCTCGGCATGTGCCTTGACCGGCAGCCCCTGAGCCTGGGCCGCCACGAATACCCGCTCGCACTGGGCCGGGCTGAAGCCGATGTGTTCGCAGAACACGTCCACCGCATCGGCCAACCCCTCGGCCGCGGCCGCTGGAATGATCTCGTTGCAGACCAGGTCGATGTAGCCATCGCTGTCATCGGCGAATTCCGGTGGCAACGCATGCGCCGCGAGTAAGGTCGTGGTAATTCGTACCGGCAGCTGTTCACCGAGTCGGCGCGCCACACGCAGCATTTTCAGCTCGTCGGCGGTCGTCAGGCCGTAACCGGATTTAATTTCGACGGTGGTCACGCCATCGGCCAGCAGCGCCTGCAGCCGAGGCAGGCTTTGGGCCAGCAGTTGCGCCTCGCTGGCGGCGCGGGTGGCACGCACGGTGCTGAGAATGCCTCCGCCCGCCCTGGCGATTTCAGCGTAGTCGACCCCTTCCAGGCGCTGCTCGAACTCATCGGCGCGGTTACCGGCAAAGACCAGATGGCTATGACAGTCGATCAGGCCGGGCGTCATCACGCCCCCGCAGCCCACTTCCAATGCGCCGGCGACCTGCGCCTCATCCAACTCGGACATGGTCACCACAAGCGTGACGCGACCGGCCTCTACCATCACTGCCATCGGCTGGGGCAGGGTCTGAATACCGTCGAATACGCTTACGGCGCGCCATAGCAGGCGCTTGTCAGGAGTGGAAGGCATCGTAGGTGACCTTTGTCTGTCTTATTGTATATACAATAGAAAATGACAGTTTGTTCGGTCAAGCGCTCTTAGCGCTTTTATTTGTCAGATGCTTGCGCTTATATCCGATGGGCCGGCTGCTCAATCCGCTCTTAATGTATATACATATAAGCGACCGGAGTAGCCGGGATCGACAGCGCGTCGGGCAGATGTTGGAAGCGTGGCTCGCTCCCAGCCCGCAGGCGTGCCAATCGTTCGGTGGCAGCCACAGAGAAACGCTGTAGCTGTTCGCGCAGGCTGCCGGCCTGTGGCTTCGGAACGGCCGGGCGGTTCGAGTATGACAGGCGCACAGAAACTACCGAGGCACTGCGCCCTCGGGGTCGGCAAGTGCCGCTGCGCTATGCCACTCTGCCGCTGGACGAGCACGACGCAGGTGCCGACCCGCAACGGCAACGGCAACGGCAACGGCAACGCGGTGATTAGAACGCTCGCCGGGACCAGGCAGCGTATTCAACAGGCAGATGGCTACGGATCAGGCTCGAAGAGCTGCCAGCGAAGGTGCCAGCAGCCCTCGAAAAGACAGCCCTGGCCAGGTTAGCCAGGGCTCGGCCAGGCGGCGCAGACACCTGGCCGGGCGCAGCGCTCAGTTGGCGCCGCGGCGCAGCGCTGCAGGAGAGAAGTCTCGCGGCCCCATCTGGGCGCTGAAGTCGTACATCGGCTCGTTGTTATCCAGGCCATCGACGAAGTAGTTGCCATCCTTGAGGTGGTACAAGGTTTCCAGGGTGCTGCCAAACATGGGGACTTCGTAGTAGCTGATCGGATGGCTTTCCTGCAGGCCGATCAGTTCGGCATCCTGATCGAACAGATCGACTGCCAGAATCTGCCAGCTGTCCTCATCGATGTAGAAGCGACGCATGGCATACGGATGATTGAAGCCCTTGCGCAGCGTCGCCTCGACGATCCACACGCGGTGCTGCTCGTAGCGCAGCAGCTCGGGGTTCAGGGTACGTGCACCCACAATCGAGTCGTAGGGTATGCCCTGCTGGTGCACGGCATAGCTGTTGTAGGGAATCAGCATTTCCCGTTTGCCAATCAGCTTCCATTCATAACGGTCAGGCGCGCCGTTGAACGTGTCCACCACATCCGCCGTGGCCAACCCGCTGGTATCCGGCTGCAGCGAATCATAGGCCAGCGAGGGCAGGCGCCGTACGCGGCGGTCGCTCGGGCTGTAGCGCCAAGCCTTGCGGATCGACAGTACCTGGTCGATCGGATCCTGCACCACCAGCGAGGTCCCGGAGAGCTTTGCTGGAGCGGTGACCCGGTACTTGTAGTAGAGCAGCGTGTTGTCCAGCTGCGTCTTGTTCATGCCCTCGCGGTTGTAGACGTAGTAGATGTGCCGATCCCGTTTGATCAGGTTAGCTCTGCCGTTGATCACCACGGCCTGGTTGTTGATCATGTGGGTCTGCTCACCCTTGTAATGAAGGATGTGATTCCAGATCACTTCCATGCCGTCCTGGGGCAGCGGGAACGGGATGCCGGCGACAGCCCCCTTGATGCCGTTGCCGTTGGCGATCAGCTCAGCAGCGACGGCATTGGCGCGCGTCTCGTCATAGATGCGCTGCGGAGCCGCGGCACTGCGACGTGTCGGGAACACACGCAAATAGAAGTCCGGATAGCGCTCAACCAATGCTCGGAGACCTTCGGGCAAAAGCGCGGCGTATTGCGCGACATTGCTGCTATCGACCCGGTACAGCACCGGGTCGGCGGCATAGGGGTCCGGGTGGTGCATTCCGCTCGAGTAGTTGGCGGGCGCCTGTACACCACCGGTCCATGCCGGGATGCTGCCGCTGGCATTGGCCGACTGCTCGGCGCCCAGCGGGGTCAGATCCTGTCCCAGACGAGCAGCCTGAGCGTCATCCACCTTGGCGTGGGCCTGGCTCACCCAGGCCGCCAGCAGCAGAACTCCAAATTTTCTGTACATCGCTTTTGCTCCTTGCCGCGCAACGGACGCGGCAGACGACGGCCTCTGCCAAAAGACAGGGCTCTATTAGTTGTGCGTTGGGGGATCGCGCTTCCTGGCGCTCCGCTCTTGTCAGATTTTCCTGAGACCGCGTGGTACGGCCCTGATGGGCGCTGTAACGCCCACTCTCGGTCAGTCGACGCGTTCGAACTTGAGGTCCCAGACCCCGTGACCGAGGCGCTCGCCCCGGCGTTCGAACTTGGTCGTCGGGCGCTCTTGTGGACGCTCGACGTACTGCCCGTTTACCGCCTGGTTGCGATAGCCAGGCGCGATGCTCATGACCTCGAGCATGTGCTCGGCATAAGCTTCCCAGTCGGTTGCCATGTGCAACACACCACCGATCTTGAGTTTTTGCCGCACCAGTTCGGCGAATGCCGGCTGGACGATGCGCCGCTTGTGGTGGCGACTTTTGTGCCAAGGATCGGGAAAGAACAGCAAGACCCGGTCCAGGCTGGCGTCGGGAACGCATTCACGCAGCACTTCAAGCGCATCGCAACTGTAAACCCGCACGTTCGTCAGGTTTTGTGACACAAGCCCGTTTAGCAGCGCGCCAACGCCTGGCGAATGCACCTCAACCCCGATGAAATCCTGCTCGGGTGCCGCCGCCGCCATTTCCAGCGTGGAATGCCCCATGCCAAAGCCGATTTCGAAGGTCCGTGGCGCCTGCCGGCCGAACACCTGATCGAAGTCGCGCGGGCCGTCGGCCAGCTCCAGACCGAACCGCGGCCAGCCCTGATCGAGGCCTCGCTGCTGACCTTCGGTCATGCGCCCGGCACGCATCACGAAACTCTTGATGGTACGCATGCGCCGTTGGCCCTCGGCCGGGGAGGTAGTGTCACTCATGGAAAACCTGCAGATAACAAGCACCGGCCGCGCGAGCACGTGGCCGGTAATGGGAATGGAAATTAGCGGATCAGGCCTTCCAGAGGCGAAGAGGCGCTGGCATAGAGTTTCTTCGGCATACGCCCGGCAAGATAGGCCAGGCGGCCTGCATCGATCGCGTATTTCATGGCTTCGGCCATCAATACCGGGTTCTGCGCATGAGCGATGGCGCTGTTCATCAGGACCGCCTCGCAGCCCAGCTCCATGGCAATGGTGGCGTCCGAGGCCGTACCTACGCCAGCATCGACCAGCACCGGCACTTTGGCTTCTTCGAGAATGATCCGCAGGTTGTAGGGATTGCAGATCCCCAGACCGGTGCCGATCAGTCCGGCCAGCGGCATTACCGCGATGCAGCCCATGTCGGCCAGCTGGCGGGCAATGATCGGGTCGTCGCTGGTGTAGACCATCACGTCGAAGCCGTCCTTGACCAGCACTTCGGCGGCTTTCAGGGTTTCGATGACGTTGGGGAACAGTGTTTTCTGGTCGGCCAGCACTTCGAGCTTGACCAGGTTGTGGCCGTCGAGCAGCTCGCGGGCCAGCCGACAGGTGCGTACCGCTTCATCGGCGTCGTAGCAACCGGCGGTGTTCGGCAGAATGGTGTAACGGTCTGGCGAGATGACGTCGAGCAAATTGGGCTCGCCCGGGTTCTGGCCGATGTTGGTGCGGCGCACCGCGACGGTGACGATCTCGGCGCCGGATGCTTCGATGGCGGCGCGGGTCTCGTCGAGATCCTTGTACTTGCCGGTACCCACCAGCAGGCGCGACTGATAAGTGCGGCCGGCAAGTGTGAAGGGTTTGTCGTGCGGAACTGGGCTCATGCGACCATCCTGTTCATCTGTAATGAAGCGAAGAAGTACGCCGCTGCACGGGCGACGTCCGGAATTATCGAGGTAGCGGCCTCCTCAACCGCCGCCAATGGCATGCACGACTTCGACCCGGTCGCCTTCGACCAATACTGTCGTGGCATGCAGGCTGCGCGGCACAATGTCGCGATTGAGTTCGACCGCCAGCCGGCGCCCAGTCAGTTCCAGACGCTGCAGCAGATCGGCCACCGACTGACCGTCAGGTAGCTCGTAGCGCTCGCCGTTCAACTGGATGTGCATAGTGATCGCCACCATTGCCAAAGGGTCCGCATTCTAGCCCGATCGCCTCGGCGCACCAAGGCGACGAGCGCTGCCATTCATCTCTCTCGGCGATCAGGCGCGGAGATTCCAGGCGGCCAGCATCAGGCAGATCCACCCGGCCAGAAATGCCGTGCCGCCGAACGGCGTGATGATGCCCAGCTTGCCGATACCCGTCAGGGCCAGGAGATACAGGCTGCCGGAGAACAACAGAACGCCAAGCGCAAACAAGCCACCCGCTGCGACCAACAGACGGCTCGGTGCATGCAAGGCGAGCAAGGCCACCCCGAACAACGCCAGGGCGTGAAATAACTGGTAGTGCACGCCGGTCTGAAATACCGCGAGGTAATCGGCGCCGAGGCGGCTTTTCAAGCCATGCGCGGCGAAGGCGCCGAGCGCCACACCGGTCAGTCCGAAGAACGCAGCAAGCAGAAGAAAGGGACGAATCATTCAGGCGCCTCCAGTCAGGCTGTGATGAGCTCGTTATAATGCCCGTTCCCCCTGGTCCCGACCACGCCCATGCTCCGAGCTCTGCTGCGCCGCCTCACCAAACTGCTGCTCTGGCTGACCGCGCTTTCCGTGCTGCTGGTACTGGTGCTGCGCTGGGTTCCACCGCCTTTCACAGCACTCATGGTCGAACGCAAGATCGAATCCTGGATCAGCGACGACAGCATCGACCTGCAACGCAGCTGGCGGCCCTGGAAGGTGCTGCCGGATGATCTGAAAATGGCCGTGATCGCTGCCGAAGATCAGAAGTTCGCCGATCATTGGGGCTTCGATATCGCCGCCATCCGCGCCGCATTCGCACACAACGAACAAGGCGGCTCGCTACGTGGCGCCAGCACCCTGAGCCAGCAGGTCGCGAAAAATCTGTTCCTCTGGTCCGGACGCAGCTGGGTGCGCAAAGGCTTCGAAGTCTGGTTCACCGCCTGGATCGAGCTGCTATGGCCGAAGCAACGCATCCTGGAGGTCTATCTGAACAGTGTCGAATGGGGCAACGGCATTTTCGGTGCCGAGGCGGCGGCGCAGCATCACTTCGGTAAAGGCGCGGCCTATCTGTCCACCGCCCAGGCCAGCCAGCTGGCCGCCGTGCTGCCCAATCCTCGCGAGTGGAGCGCAGGGCGCCCCGGCCCGCATGTCCGTCGACGTGCCAGCTGGATTCGTCAGCAAATGCGTCAGCTGGGCGGCAGCCATTATCTGAATCAGCTACAGACAGCCAAGCAGCGCTGACAAGGTCATCGGTGCCCAACGAACCACCATCTTGCGCAGGACCTCAGGCGAAGCGGTCTGACGGAGCGTTATGGCAGTGCGCCATCGCAGCGAGTAAGCTGCAACCACCATGTTGCGAGATGCGGGATCACGCCCCGTATGTAGGAGGTCGTCGGCAGACGTGCAGTCGTCTTCTCGCCATTCGCACTGAACGCACGGCAGCGAGAGCATGAGCGTAACCGCAACCAAAGCACCCCCGAACAAGGTGCGACAACTCTTCCACCGACGCAACAGCGTCGCCTGGCTCGTTCTGGCGTTCACCCTGCTGGTCCAGTTGGCCATTCTTCAGCACCTCAAGTTGAAAGAGGATCGCGCTGCGGCCCAGCAATTCGACTTTCTCGTACGCACTACCACCGAAGCCATTGGCAAACGCATGATTGACCACGAACAGGTCCTGCTCGGCGCCGCCGGGCTGTTCGATGTCAGCGATACGGTCTCGCGAGCGCAGTGGCGCGCCTACAATCAGCGCCTGCACCTGGCCGAGCACTATCCCGGCATCCAGGGTGTGGGGTTTGCCGAGGCGGTACGTCCCGAGGGCCTCGAGGCGCATATCCAGAGCGTTCGCAGCGAAGGCTTCACCGAATACGACGTACATCCACTCGACGAAAACGCCTCGCTGCACACGCCGATCGTCTATCTAGACCCCTTCCGCGATCGCAACCTGGCTGCCTTTGGCTATGACATGTTCACCGAACCGGTGCGTCGACACGCCATGCTCCAGGCGGCTAAATCCGGACAACCCCATATCACCGGAAAGGTCAGGTTACGTCAGGAAACTCACGGCAAGACGCAGGCCGGCATTCTCATGTACGTACCGCTGTACCAGCCTGACGAAACAATTCGCTCGCCCCGGCAGCGGTTGCAGGCACTCAAGGGGTTCGTCTACAGCCCTTACCGAATGGATGACCTGATGCGCGGCATTCTCGGCGCAGCCGATCCGAACCTGAGCCTGCGTATTTATGCCGGGGATGACGAATTGCCCGAGCACCTAATCTTCGCCAGTAGGAATCAGGCCAGAAGCGACTCTGCTCAACACAGCCAAATCGTGCGGCTCGATCTGTATGGGCAGACATGGACCTTGCGCCTGGAGAGCCTACCGGAGTTCGACGCGTTCTTTAAGGTCAGCAACGAGCTGGTGATTGGCCTTGGCGCTGGCCTGAGTATCCTGCTGTTCTTCCTCACCTCCTCGCTAACGCTCAGGCGCAGACGTGCCGAGGCGCTGGCCCAACAAATGACCGAACACATAAGGGAAAACAAACGCGCCCTGCAGCTCAGCGAAGAGCGTCTCAGCCTCGCCCTCAAGGGCAGTAACGACGGCCTCTGGGACATGAACCTGGATGCGGGAACTTTCTACGCGTCACCACGCGCCTGGCACATGCTCGGCTATCGCCCCGGCGAGTTGCATTCGGATCTGAAACTCTGGGAACGGATCATGGCGCCGGAGGACTTACCGCAGGCGAAGAAGCAATTGGCGCAAACCATGCTTTCGGCGGTCGACCACTTCACCACCGAGCTGCGCTTTCAGCACAAGAGCGGCAAGCTGATACCGGTCCTGATCCGTGGCTACATTCAACGTAATCGGGATGGCCAGCCGCTGCGTATCAGCGGCACCAGCATGGACCTGACCGAGCATAAGCGCATCGAACAAATGAAAGATGAGTTCGTCTCCACCGTTAGCCACGAGCTGCGCACCCCGTTGACCTCCATCAGCGGTGCCCTGGGCCTGGTCACTGGCGGCGCGATGGGCGAGGTTCCGCCAGCGGTGCAGCAGATGCTGGAAATCGCTCATCGCAACAGCCTGCGCCTGGGCTACCTGATCAACGATTTGCTGGATATGGAAAAAATCGCCGCCGGCAAGATGTCCTTCGATATGCGCGAGCACTCGCTCTGCCGATTACTGGAAGAAGCCCTGGCCAGCAACCAGGCCTTCGCCGCGCATTTCGGGGTGAATTGCGTACTGCACGATCCGGTGCAGGTCAACGTCTGGGTCGATGGCTTGCGCCTGCAGCAGGTGCTGACCAACTTCCTGTCGAACGCCATCAAGTACACACCCGAAGGTGGCGAAGTGGTCCTCGATTGCAGCCTGTCCGATACCGGTCACGTGCGCATCAACGTGACCGACCAAGGCCCGGGCATTCCACCCAGCTTCCAGTCTCGGGTGTTCGAAAAATTCGCGCAGGCGGACGCTTCCGACAGTCGCCAGAAAGGCGGCACCGGACTGGGACTCGCCATTACCAAGGAATTCATCGAGCGCATGGGAGGGCGGGTCGGCTTCGATACGGCGGAGGGTCGCGGCACGACCTTCTGGTGCGAGCTGCCGATAGTCGAATCGACCACGTTGGCAACCGATCAAGGTCAGCCTCGCCTGCTGGTGATCGAGGACGAGCCGGATACCGGCCGACTGCTGCATCTGATGCTACGTGACGCCGGATATGCGGTCGATCGCGTGCAGAGCCTGCATGCGGCACGGATCAAGCTCGCCAGCACCCGTTACGAGGCGATGACACTCGACTTGCATCTGCCCGACGGTAGCGGCCGCGAGATGATCGACGAGGTACGCGCCAACCCTGATACGCAGGATTTGCCGATCATCGTTATTTCAGCGGCCAGCCAGTTCGAGCAGAACGACTACGACACTGGCATCACATGGCTACACAAACCCATCAGTGCGGCGCAATTGTTGATCGCACTCACCGATACCCTGGAAAGCTCCAGGCATCTTCCCTGAGTCGCAACAGGCGAACTGAGCCGCAGTGACCCTCGACTCAAGGGCATAAAAAAGGCGCTGCAGTTGCAGCGCCTCCTGGACAACGATCAGACCCTATCAGGCCTGAATGGAACCCTTGAGCTTGTTCATCGCGTTTTTCTCAAGCTGTCGGATCCGCTCTGCCGATACACCATACTTGGCTGCAAGATCATGCAGCGTCGCCTTGTTGTCGCTCAACCAGCGCTGTTGGAGGATATCCCGGCTACGCTCGTCCAGGGTTTCCAGCGCCTCGTGCAGGCTGGAATTGGAACTGTCGCTCCAGTCCGCATCCTCGAGTTGCCTGGCCGGATCGTAACGGTGATCTTCCAGGTAATGCGCAGGCGACTGGTAGGCGCTGTCGTCGTCGGCATCAGCGGACGGATCGAAGGCCATGTCGTGCCCGGTCAGCCGGCTCTCCATCTCACGCACTTCACGGGCCTCAACGCCGAGGCTGTCGGCAACCCGCTCGACCTCGTCATTGTTCAGCCAGGCCAGGCGCTTCTTCTGGCTGCGCAGATTGAAGAACAGCTTGCGCTGGGCCTTGGTCGTGGCGACCTTGACGATGCGCCAGTTGCGTAGAATGAATTCGTGAATTTCGGCCTTGATCCAATGCACGGCGAAGGACACCAAGCGCACGCCCATTTCCGGGTTGAAGCGCTTGACCGCCTTCATCAAGCCGACGTTGCCTTCCTGGATCAGATCCGACTGGGCCAGGCCATATCCCGAATAACTGCGGGCGATGTGCACGACGAATCGCAGGTGGGCGAGCACCATCTGACGTGCGGCCTCGAGATCCTGATGGTAGAACAGGCGCTCAGCCAGGTCGCGTTCCTGCTCGACCGTAAGCAGCGGAATGCTGTTGACCGTCTGCACATAGGCCTCGAGATTGCCTCCCGGGACCAGGGCTTGAACAGGTTGCAGATTAGTAGTCATGCAGATCCTCCGATCATGAAGCTGCAGCAGTTTAGCACTGCCGGGTCAGACTGCAAGCCTGTGGAAAAGTTCCCTTACAGCTTCAGTAAAGCTTTATAAATCAACGAGTTACTATCTAGGCGCCAGCTCGCTCAGATGCCGAGCCACGGCCAACCAGGCGCCGATATAGCCCAGCAGCAAGGCGCCGAGAACCAGCGACATGCCATCTCCAGCCGGTACCCCGGCCAAACTGAAGTCGCTGCCGTACAAGCCGGCCAGACCGACCACCGCCTCGTTCAGCCAACCCAGTCCGTAAGCCAGCAGCAACCAGGCAATCACCCCCGCGCCCAATCCATACAAGGCGCCCATGTAGAGAAAGGGGCGGCGAACATAACCGTCGGTCCCGCCGACCAGCTTGACCACCTCGATCTCGGTACGGCGGTTTTCGATGTGCAGGCGAATGGTGTTGCCGATCACCAGCAGCAGCGTCGCGATCAGCAACAGACTGAGGCCGAAAACAAAGCGATCACCCAGTTTCAGAATAGCCGTCAAACGTTCGACCCAGAGCAGGTCGAGCTGCGCCTGCTCCACACCGGGCAGCTCCGCCAAGCGCTGGCGCAAGGCTTCGAGGTTGTCCCGATCGACCTCGTTGGGCGTCACCAGTATCACGCCGGGCAAGGGGTTGTCCGGCAATTCGCGTAATGCCTCGCCAAGCCCGGACAGCTGCTGAAATTCCTCAAGCGCCTGCTCGCGGCTGATCCAGCTGGCCTCCGAAACATCCGGCATCGCCAGGATCTGCTCGCGAAGCCGCTGGCCTTGCTGCGCGTCCACGTCGAGCTGCATGAACAGCGAAATCTGCGCCGCACGTTGCCAGGAACCGCCGAGCCGCTCGACGTTGTCCAGTAATAGCGCCAGGCCCATGGGCAGGCTCAACGCCACTGCCATGACCAGGCAGGTGAAGAAGCTGCCGATCGGTTGTTTGATCAGCCGGCCGACGCTGTCGACCACACTGGCTCGGTGACTTTCCAGCCAGGCGTGAAACAAGGTCTTGAAATCCGGCTCGTCGCTTCTGGGCTGCTCGGGCTTGTTCCGCACCCCACCGGCGCGCTCGACCGGATTCGGATTTTGCTCGGGTGCGCTCATCGAGCGGCCTCCCCGTCACCGATCAAGCGGCCACGCTGCAAGGTGAGCATG
Organism: Pseudomonas sp. KSR10; assembly: GCF_022355455.1. NCBI lineage: Bacteria > Pseudomonadati > Pseudomonadota > Gammaproteobacteria > Pseudomonadales > Pseudomonadaceae > Pseudomonas > Pseudomonas sp. KSR10. The sequence continues at coordinate 1,045,008 of NZ_JAKOEN010000019.1, forward strand.
CGATGGCGCATGCGAGCGATCAGCGCCAGGTCGTGACTGGCAATCAGCACGGTGGTGCCGAGGCGATTGATGTCTTCGAATACACCCATGATTTCTGCTGCCAGACGCGGGTCGAGGTTGCCGGTTGGTTCGTCGGCGAGTAGCAGAGCCGGGCGGTGCACCACGGCGCGCGCGATACCGACGCGTTGCTGCTGCCCGGTCGAGAGATCGGAAGGATATTGCAGCGCTTTGTCCTTGAGGCTGACGCGCTCCAGCGCGGTCATCACCCGCTGTCCGATCTCACGCTTGTTCAATCCCAGTATCTGCAGGGGCAACGCGGCGTTGTCGAACACCGTGCGATCGAACAGCAGTTGGTGATTCTGGAACACCACACCGATCTGACGACGTAGAAATGGAATCTGCGCATTGCTGATGCGTGCCAGATCCTGCCCAGCCAGCAGCAACTTGCCGCTGGTGGGGCGCTCCATCGCCAGCAACAGGCGCAGCAAGGTGCTCTTGCCGGCGCCGGAGTGACCAGTGACGAAGAGGAATTCGCCGCGCTGCACGTGGAATGAAAGCTCGTGCAATCCGGTGTGGCCATTGGGATAGCGCTTGCCGACCTGCTCGAAACGAATCATGACGAGGCGCTACCTCCGCTCGTACCCTTCTCGGCGAACAACGCGTTGACGAAGGCGTCCGCCTCGAAGGTGCGCAGGTCGTCGATGCCCTCACCGACACCGATGTAGCGGATCGGTGTGCCGAATTGCTTGGCCAGTGCGAAGATCACTCCGCCCTTGGCGGTGCCGTCGAGTTTGGTGAGCGCCAGACCGGTCAACTCCACCGACTGATTGAACTGTTTGGTCTGGTTGATGGCGTTCTGGCCGGTGCCGGCATCGAGCACCAGCAGCACCTCGTGCGGCGCAGTCTCGTCGAGCTTGCCCATCACCCGACGGACCTTCTTCAACTCCTCCATCAGGTTGTCCTTGGTGTGCAGCCGACCGGCCGTATCGGCGATCAGCACATCGATGCCTCGGGCCTTCGCCGCTTGCACCGCGTCGAAGATCACCGAGGCGGAATCGGCACCGGTGTGTTGGGCGATCACGGCGATATTGTTGCGCTCACCCCATATCTGCAGCTGTTCGACCGCCGCCGCGCGGAAGGTGTCGCCGGCGGCCAGCATGACCTTCTTGCCTTCGAGCTGCAGCTTCTTGGCCAGTTTGCCGATGGTGGTGGTCTTGCCGACGCCATTGACGCCAACCACCAGAATCACGAACGGCTGCTTGCCGGCATCTATCGTCAGCGGCTGCTCGACCGGTTTGAGCAGGCCGGCCAGTTCTTCCTGCAGCGCCTTGTACAGCGCGCCGCTGTCGGCCAGCTCCTTGCGCGAGACCCGCCGCGCGAGGTTCTGCATGATCGCCGTGGTAGCTTCGACACCCACATCCGCAGTCAGCAAGCGGGTTTCGAGTTCATCCAGCAGCTCGTCGTCGATAGCTTTCTTGCCCAGAAACAGGCTGGCCATGCCTTCGCCGATGCTGGCGCTGGTCTTCGACAGCCCCTGCTTGAGACGGGCAAAGAAGCCCAGCTTGATCTCGGCGGGACGTGCGGCCGGCTCGACGGCGATATCGGCCAGGGTCGGTGCCTCCGGCACTTCCTTGGGCGGCTGGACAAGCTCCACCGCAGGCTCCGGCTCAGGCTCGGCATGCAGTTCCGGCTTGATCTCCGGCGCGGCAGGCGGCTCCGGCTGGTCGATGTCGGATTCGGCGCGCGGGGGCTCTTCGCTCGATTGCTCTTCGAGCAGAGCGGTATCGGGTTCGTCCGCGAACGGCTGGCTGTCTTCCAGCGGCTCGGCAGGCGGTGGTTCGGCTGCAGGTGTCTGCGGCTTCTTGCGCAACCAGCCGAACAGGCCTTTCTTCTCGCCGGCCGCAGCCGGCGCCTTCTTATCGTCGTTGGAACCAAACATGGAGAAGATTTTCTCAAGAGGGCGAAACGCCGGCGGCCACGCCACCGGCCAGACGGGGGCTATCCTAGCACTGCGCAACCGCCTGCGCTAAGCGCCGCCGCTCAGCCGTCCGACGGCATGAGGCTATCCGACGTTCCACCGCTTTGCCCTGACCTCTGCAGCCAGTACCATGCCTTGCGTGTTCTCGCCTGCCGGCATCGTTGCGGCGGGATTCATCCCTGAACGAGCCCTGAATATGCCCCTAATGCTACGCCGCGCCGCCGTCCTGCTACTCGGCGCCCTGTATGTGCCGCTAGCCCTCGCGGCCGACGGCCAGCCCACCCACGAATTCATGCTGAACAACGGTCTCAAGGTGATCGTGCGTGAGGACCATCGAGCCCCTATCGTGGTTTCCCAGCTCTGGTACAAGGTTGGGTCCAGCTACGAGTCGCCCGGGCAGACCGGCCTTTCCCACGCCCTCGAACACATGATGTTCAAGGGCAGTCGCAAGCTCGACGCCGGAGAAGCCTCACGCATTCTCCGCGAGCTCGGCGCCGAAGAGAACGCCTTCACCAGCGACGATTACACCGCTTATTACCAAGTGTTGGCGCGCGACCGCCTGGCCGTCGCCTTCGAACTGGAGGCTGACCGCCTCGCCAGTCTCAAGCTGCCGGCAGACGAGTTCGCCCGCGAAATCGAGGTGATCAAGGAAGAGCGTCGACTGCGCACCGACGACAAGCCGAGCGCCCTGGCATATGAACGCTTCAAGGCCATGGCCTACCCCGCCAGCGGTTACCACACCCCGACGATCGGCTGGATGGCCGACCTCAATCGCATGACCGTCGAGGAGCTGCGTAACTGGTACCAGTCCTGGTACGCACCCAACAACGCCACTCTCGTTGTGGTGGGTGACGTGACGCGCGACGAGGTACAGGCGCTGGCAGAGCGTTATTTCGGTCCGATAGAGAGTCACCCGATTCCCATCGCCAAGCGCCCACTGGAGCTAGCCGAGCCTGGCGAGCGGCGGCTCACGCTGCATGTGAAGACACAGGTACCCAGCCTGATCATGGCGTTCAACACGCCGAGCTTGGCCACCGAGGAGAACCCTCGACACATTCATGCCCTGCGCCTGATCAGCGCACTGCTGGACGGCGGCTACAGCGCTCGACTGCCACAGCAACTCGAGCGCGGCGAAGAACTGGTGACCAGCGCCTCGGCCTGGTACAACGCCTACGCCCGCGGCGACTCGCTGTTCGTCCTCAGCGCGGCGCCCAATATGCAGAAGGGCCGGAGCCTGGAAGAGGTAGAGGCCGGCCTCTGGCAACAACTCGAACAGCTCAAGCGGAGCGCACCCTCGCCGGAAGAACTGGAGCGAGTGCGCGCCCAGGTCATCGCCGGCCTGGTCTACGAGCGCGACTCCATCACCCAGCAGGCCACCACCATCGGACAGCTGGAAACCGTCGGCCTGTCCTGGCGCCTGATGGATGAAGAGCTCAGCGCGCTCGAGGCGGTAACGCCGGACGACATTCAGCAGGCCGCTCGAACCTTCTTCACCCGCTCACGCCTGAGCGTTGCCCATGTTCTGCCCGAGGAGTCCAGCGATGAGTGATCGCAACCTGTTGCGTCGCGGCCTGTTCGTTCTGGCGCTGGCGTTCGGCCTGGGCCTGACCGGCTGCAATGAGGAAACCGGCGAGGCGGCGGCAAAGATCCCGCTCCCCTCGGCCGGGACCGTGACCACTCCAGCCGAATCCGGCCAGGCGATCGCCCGGGAAGCGGCCGAACGAGGCCAGCGCATCCAGTCATTGGACGAATTGGGCGACCAGCCGCTCGCTCGCCGCACGCTGGATATCCAGAGCTGGCAGACCGAAGGCGGTGCTCGGGTGCTGTTCGTCGAAGCCCATCAACTGCCGATGTTCGACCTGCGCCTGACGTTTGCCGCAGGCAGCAGCCAGGACGGCGATGTACCGGGCGTGGCCATGCTGACCAATGCGATGCTCAACGAAGGTGTCGAGGGCAAGGACGTCACCGCCATTGCCGAAGGCTTCGAGGGCCTCGGCGCGGAATTCGGCAACGGCTCCTACCGGGACATGGCGGTCGCCAGCCTGCGCAGCCTTAGCGCGCAAGACAAGCGCGAACCGGCGTTGCAGCTGTTCAGCCAAGTGGTCGGGCAGCCAACCTTTCCCGAGGACTCGCTGCAGCGGATCAAGAACCAGATACTGGCTGGCTTTGAACTCCAGAAGCAGAACCCGGGCAAGCTGGCCAGCCTCGAGCTGTTCGAGCAGCTCTACGGTAGCCACCCTTACGCGCACCCCAGCGAGGGTACACCGGACACCATTCCCGGCATCGACACCGATCAGCTGCGCGCCTTTCATGCCAAAGCCTATGCGGCCGGCAACGCGGTAATCGCGCTGGTTGGCGATCTCGACCGTGAACACGCCGAAGCGATTGCCGAGCAAATCTCCAGCGCCTTGCCGCAAGGAAACGCATTGCCTGCACCACCTGTTCCGAGCGCGCCCTCGGCAGGCCTGACGCACATCGATTTTCCTTCCAACCAGACCCATCTGATGCTGGCACAGCTCGGCATCCCACGCGGTGATCCAGATTACGCCGCGCTCTATCTGGGCAATCAGATCCTTGGCGGCGGAGGCTTCGGTACCCGTCTGATGGAGGAGGTACGGGAGAAGCGCGGGCTGACCTACGGGATCTATTCCGGCTTCAGCCCCATGCAGACCAACGGACCATTCATGATCAATCTTCAGACCCGGGCCGAGCTCTCCGAGGCGACCCTGGAGCTGGTGCAACGCCTGGTTGCCGAGTTCCTCGAGAAGGGCCCGACCCGGGCCGAGCTGGAACGTAGCAAGCGCGAGATTGCCGGCAGCTTTCCGTTATCCACCGCCAGCAACGCCGACATCGTCGGCCAGCTGGGCAGCATCGGGTTCTATAACCTGCCGCTGACCTACCTCGAAGACTTCATGCAACAGGTCCAAGCGCTGTCGGTCGAACAAGTCAAGGCGGCGATGAACAAGCATCTCAGCCCAGACGGCTTCGTGATCGTCACGGCCGGCCCGCAGGTCGAGCAGAAGCCGCTGCCGGCACCGAGCGAGAAGCCCCTCGAACAACCCAGTAGCGTTCCGGAGCATTGATGGCCAACCCACCCATCCGTCCAACCGCCCACGGGGGCCAAGGGCAGCTGCGCATCATCGGGGGAGAATGGCGCAGCCGGCGCTTCGGCTTTCCCGATGCCGAAGGTCTGCGGCCAACGCCTGATCGGGTCCGGGAAACCTTGTTCAACTGGCTCGCGCCCTACATGTCCGGCGCTCGTGTACTCGACCCCTTTACCGGCAGCGGTGCACTCTATCTCGAGGCGCTCTCCCGTGGCGCCAGTATGGCACTGGCGCTGGACCTGAATGCCAACGCCATCGCCAGCCTGCGCAAGCATCTGGATACGCTGAACTGCGGTCAGGGCCAGTTACTGCAGAGCGATGCGCTGCGATATCTGGAGACCCAGACACCAACGCCATTCGATCTGGTGTTCCTCGATCCGCCATTCAACAAAAACTTGCTGCAACCGGCCTGCGAATTGCTGGAGCACAAGGGCTGGCTGGCCAAGCATGCCTGGATCTATACCGAGAGCGAAGCCATGCCGTCGAGCCTCGGGCTGCCCGGCAACTGGCGGCTGCATCGCGAGAAGAAGGCCGGCAGCGTCCACTACGCACTGTGGGAGCGCAGTGGCGAGGCCTGAGCAACAGGGTAGAAGCCCGCCGTGACGGCGCTCCGCCAAAACGCAGAACCACGGGATATATCGCAACCAGCATCGAGGTCGTTCAGTGTCCATGACCTTTCCGGAAACCGTGGTTACACCCGAGCCAGTCGCGACCTTCTCTCCCGCCTGGTGGTTGCGCGGTGGGCACCTGCAGACGCTCTGGAATCCCTTCTGCCGGCGCTCGCTGCCCCTGCAGCGCCGCCGCGAGCGGCTGTGGCTCGCCGACGGCGACTTCATTGACGTCGACTGGCACGGTCCACATGACCCGGCGGCGCCGTTGGTGTTGGTACTGCACGGATTGACCGGTTCGTCCAACTCTCACTATGTGCTCGGCCTGCAGCGGCAACTGGCCAAATGCAGCTGGGCCAGCGTCGCGATCAACTGGCGCGGTTGCTCCGGTGAGCCCAATCTGTTGCCACGCGCCTACCACTCCGGCGCCAGCGACGATCTGGCCGAAATCATCGCCCATCTGCAGGCGGCTCGTCCGCTGGCCCCGCTCTATGCGGTGGGCTATTCGCTGGGTGGCAACGTGTTGCTCAAATATCTCGGCGAAACGGGCGCGGCTGCGCCGCTGCAAAAGGCCGTGGCGGTCTCGGTACCCTATCGTCTCGACCAGTGTGCCGACCGCATCGGCCTCGGGTTTTCGCGGGTCTATCAGGCGCATTTCATGCGCGAGATGGTGGCCTATGTGAAGGACAAGCAGCGCCTGTTCGCCAATCAGGGCAACACCGAGCATCTGTCAGCGCTGCAGCGCCTCGGCTCTGTGCACGGCCTGCGTACCTTCTGGGACTTCGATGGCCGCTTCACTGCACCGCTGCACGGCTACATCGATGCCAGCGACTACTATCGCCGCGCCTCGAGCCGCTATTTCCTTCCCGACATCCGAATTCCGACCCTGCTGATCCAGGCCGAAGACGATCCTTTCGTATTCCGCCACAGCGTGCCCGAACCCGCTGAGCTGTCAGCATCCACTACGCTGGAACTGCACGCCCGCGGCGGTCATGTCGGCTTCGTCGAGGGCTCGCCGCTCAAGCCGCGCTATTACCTGGAGCGGCGGATACCGGCGTGGCTGGCCAGCCGCTAACTGCCAGCCATCAAGCGAGCGGTTCTGACGATCACGTCGGCTCTTGCCCTTTGGCTGTCTTGACGGACGGTTCCATCGCGAATGGAGCATGAAGCTGTGAAAGCAGTGCGGACACCGCCGGACGCGCGCGGTCCGTCAGAAACCCTTCCTCGAGCATCAGCAGCTGGAAAATGCCCCGGCGCAGCTTGTTCTTGTCCAGCACGTCATCAGGCGAGCTTTGCATGCTGCAGAGAAATCGCACCCAGGACGTCACGATGATCCAAGCGTTAATTGCCAGCGCCTCCACTTGCGATGGCGTCATGTCGAGAATGCCGGCATCGACGAAGCCCTGATAGATACGCTGCGCGCTCAGCAAATGGCGCTTGGCGAACAGGCGATAACGTGCGGCGAGCCGATCATCGCTGTCCAACAGATGCTCCAGGTCCCGGTACAGGAAGCGGTAGTCCCACATCGCCGCGAGCAGTGACTCGAGGTACCGTGTCTTGTCTTCGAGGGTCAACGCGCGTCCCTCGGGTAACCGCAGGAACCCTTCGAAATCCGCCTCGTAACGACCGAACAGCTCGGCGATGATCATCTGCTTATTGCGAAAATGGTAATAGAGATTGCCCGGCGAGATTTCCAGATGTGTCGCTATGTGATTGGTGGTCACGCTGCGCTCGCCCTGGGCATTGAACAGTTCCAGGCTGGCCTGAAGAATGCGATGGCGGGTATTCGGCTTGGGGGACATTAAGGGGAGATTCATCCATCGCACTAAACCTGGCGGGCAAAGATAACCCGCCGATCTCGGCCGCGCACTCAATTGACAGGCTAGAGTATTTGCTCTAATACCGACAACTGCCTTCCGCTCCGGAGCATTACCCGTGCTTGCCGACGTCGCTTATCTGAATCAGTTCGGCCTCGAGATCGACCGCCTGCAATCACTGTTCGAGCGCCAGCGCAGCGCCTTTCATGCCGATCCCAGCCCGACCGGGGAGAACCGCCTGCAAGCGCTGGAGGCGCTGCACGACCTGCTTGCCAATCATCAGCAGCAGATCATCGAGGCCATAAGCGAGGACTTCGGCAACCGCTCGGCGGACGAAACACGGCTGGCCGAGATCATGCCTAGCCTGCACAGCATCCGGCATGCCAAGCGCCACCTGCGCCAGTGGATGACGCCATCGCGGCGCAGCGTCGGGATGGCTTTTCAGCCGGCCAGCGCGAAAGTGGTCTATCAGCCACTCGGGGTGGTCGGCATCATCGTGCCCTGGAACTATCCGCTGTATCTGGCCATCGGCCCGTTAATCGGCGCGCTGGCAGCCGGTAATCGGGTGATGTTGAAAATGAGCGAGTCCACCCCCGCCACGGCCCGATTGCTGAAAGACCTACTGGCGCAGATCTTTCCGGAGAATCAAGTGGCGGCAGTGCTGGGCGAGGCCGATGTGGGCATCGCCTTCTCGCAGCTGCCCTTCGATCACCTGCTGTTCACAGGCAGCACCAGCGTCGGTCGTCAGGTCATGCGCGCGGCGGCGGAGAATCTGACGCCAGTCACCCTCGAGTTGGGCGGCAAGTCGCCCGCCATCGTCTCGACCGGCGTGCCGCTCGCCGATGCCGCCGAACGCATCGCCTTCGGCAAGACGTTCAACGCGGGCCAGACCTGCGTCGCCCCGGATTACGTGCTGGTGCCGCGGACACGCATCGACGGCTTCGTCGACGCCTATCGGCAGGCAGTGCGACGCTTCTATCCGCAGCTGGCCGACAACCCCGACTACACCTCGATCATCAATCCGCGGCAGCACGCCCGCTTGCAAGGCTACCTGGACGATGCTCAGGCCAAGGGCGCGCACGTACTACCGCTGTTCGAGCAGGTTCAGGACCGACGTATGCCGCATTGCCTGCTGCTCGACGTGAACGACGAAATGCAGGTCATGCAGGACGAAATTTTCGGCCCACTGCTGCCCATCGTGGCCTACGACAACCTCGAGCAGGCGCTCACCTACATCAACGCTCGCCCGCGCCCGCTGGCGCTCTATTACTTCGGCTATGACCGGGCCGAGCAGCGCCATGTACTGCGTCATACGCACTCCGGCGGCGTCTGCCTCAATGACACCCTGTTGCATGTCGCTCAGGCCGATCTGCCGTTCGGCGGCATCGGCCCCTCTGGCATGGGCCATTACCACGGGCATGAGGGATTTCTCACGTTCAGCAAGGCCAAGGGAGTATTCGTCAAGCAACGCTTCAACGCCGCCCGACTGATCTACCCGCCTTACGGCAAGGCGCTGCAGAAATTGATCTACAAGCTCTTCGTACGCTGAGGCTGCGTCCCGATATCCCCCTTCCCTGCCCCACTGCTGCTTGAGGCGGGCCTCCTCTTTGAGGCTTTACGCTGCCGCAACCGAGCCGCTACCATCCAACCCCCACGCATGCGTCAGGACGCCGCGATGAATCGAGTGCTGTATCCGGGAACCTTCGATCCGATCACCATGGGCCACGCCGATCTGGTCGAGCGCGCCTCACGTCTGTTCGACGAGGTGATCATTGCGGTCGCTGCCAGCCCCAACAAGAACCCATTGTTTCCGCTCGAGCAGCGCGTGGCGCTGGCCCAGGAAGTGACCGCGCATCTGCCCAATGTCAGGGTGCTGGGCTTCTCCACGCTCCTGGCGCATTTCGTCATCGAGCAGAAGGCCAACGTCCTGCTGCGCGGCCTGCGCGCGGTGTCCGACTTCGAATATGAATTCCAGCTGGCCAATATGAATCGGCAACTGGCACCAGACGTCGAAAGCCTGTTTCTGACGCCATCGGAAAAGTTCTCCTACATTTCCTCGACCCTGGTGCGCGAAATCGCTCGCCTCGGCGGCGATGTCACCAAGTTCGTCCACCCTTCGGTGATGAAAGCGCTGACCGAGCGCTACGCCTCGCGCTAGAGCTTCCAGCAGTGCGCATCAGGCGCGCCTGCCGACAAGCGGAGAAGTACTGCCGCGTGCACCCGGCGAGCGGATGCGGCAAAATTGGCGCGTCGTCTTTACTGTGCTACGGCACTTGCCGTAGCTGGAGCTAGCTGGATGTCCCTGATAATCACCGATGACTGCATCAACTGCGACGTGTGCGAGCCCGAGTGCCCGAACAGCGCAATTTCCCAGGGCGAGGAAATCTACGTCATCGATCCCAATCTCTGCACCGAGTGCGTCGGCCACTACGATGAACCGCAGTGCCAGCAAGTCTGCCCGGTGGACTGCATCCCGCTCGACGAAAGCAATGTCGAGAGCAAAGACGAACTGATGCAAAAGTACCTGATCATCACCGGCAAGGCTTGATAGGCAAACCCTCGTGGCTCCCGGGCAGTGAGGCCGGGCACATCGTCCCGTCAGCCAAGCTGACACCCTCCATCGGCATCCAACCACCCGGCAATGCCTTCTGCGTTCCGGGACTCTGCTCTCCCCTTAAACCTAGAACGCCACCGAGACCGTTGCGGTCGTATGTATCCCGCGTTCGCCGCAGACCAGTTTGCAGCACGGGCTTATCGACGAAGAGAATCAGTCGCTCAAAACAACGCGGCTTCGCGCGCGATCAAGCGGCGAAGCCGAGGGGGCAGATCGAGTAAAGGGTTCGACCTGATGCTGCTGGCCTGGGTCAGTCTTGGCGGTTGTAGCCGACGCGGGTGCAACCCAGGCAGCGAGCAAAGGCGGCGGCGCCGGGTTCGACCACCAGTGCCTGCCCGGTTTCCTTGATGCCGCCACCCATGGCACTGAACGGCAGGCTGACGACGAACAGGCCGGCACCGACGACCGTGGCGGCGATCAGCAGCGGGCGGGCGATCAGCAGATCCCCGACGATGGAAAAGGCTTTGGGTGCCTCGACGGTATACATCGGATCGCCGCTGGCGTTCTGCTGCACCGATTGCGCCTGGGCCGGCATCGCCAGCAGGCCAGTGGTAAGGGCCAAGACAACAGCAGTGGAGCGAAACAGTTTCATGGTGTGGTCCTTCAGCTGGGCGAAACGAGGCAGATGATTGTAGTGCCGGTCACTATAGCAGCGGCCGTCAGTTGTTGATCGTGAACACCGTCAATGCCTGCACACTCGGGCGGCATCATCGCTGGCAGCGTCCGCAGTAAACACTGGCGCGCTGGCCCAGACGAATCTCGCGCAACGTCGAGCCGCAGCTCTTGCAGAAATCCCCACCTCGGCCATAGACGAACAGCTCCTGCTGAAAATAGCCGGGCTTGCCGTCGCCGCCGACGAAATCGCGCAACGTCGTCCCGCCGCGCTCGATAGCGTAGGCGAGGATCCGCTTGATCTCGACGGCAAGCTTCAGATAACGCGCCCGCGAAACCGTACCGGCCGGCCGTCGTGGATCAATACCGGCAGCGAACAACGCCTCGCTCGCATAAATGTTGCCGACGCCCACCACCACCGCGTTGTCCATGATGAACGGTTTGATCGCCATGCTGCGTCCACGCGACAGTTGGAACAGCCGGTCGCCGTCAAAGGCTTCGCTGAGCGGCTCCGGCCCGAGATTGGCGAGCAGCACATGGCTCAGTGGCGCATCACTCCAGAGCAGCGCTCCGAAACGACGCGGATCGGTGTAGCGCAGCGCCATACCGGAGTCGAGCAGGATATCGACGTGCTCGTGCTTGCCCACCGGCAGATCGGCGGGCACCAGCCGCAGACTGCCGGACATGCCCAGATGCGCGATCAGCGTGCCTGCCTCCGCCTTGATCAGCAGGTACTTGGCGCGCCGCTCGACCGCCTCGATGCGCTGGCCGGACAGACGCACATCGAGATCATCCGGGATCGGCCAACGCAACCGGCGCTCGCGCACGATCACACGACTGACACGCTGACCGATCAGGTGCGGCTCGATGCCGCGGCGGGTGGTTTCAACTTCGGGAAGTTCAGGCATACGGGCTATCGAAAATGAACCGGGAGGCGACCTTAGCAGCTATTGGTGCCGTGCGGTCAGCCCACGCCCAGCTCGCGAATGCTGCCCTTGAGGTAGTCGAAATCGTACTCGGAGAGACCGACATATTCGAGCACCTGCTGCTGTACCGTCACCCACTCGTAGTCGTCCGGCTGATCACCGAGCACACGATGGCAGGCGCAGATGTGCTCGGCCATCTTCAGGATCGCCAGCAGCGTCTTGATCTGCGGATCGCTCAACTCATCATCGAACAGCGCCAGGGCGTTGTGATGATTGGCGATGGCCTCGCACAGATGAACCGGCAGTTTCCAGGAGCGGGCGACGAAATATCCGACCACCGCGTGGTTGGTGCTGAGCACGCGATTCTCGATGTCGGTGATGCGTACTGCATCGCTGGCACTGGCATAGGCTTCCTCCAGCACGCTCATGTAACCGGGAAAGCGCGCCAGCATCAGCGGGATCCCGCAATTGTGAAACAGCCCCAGCGTGTAGGCCTCGTCCGGCGCCGGATGGCCAATGCGCTTGGCCAGGGTCAGGCTGGTCATGGCGACATCTTGCGCGGTGTCCCAGAAGCGGTTGAGGGTGACGATGGCCGCGTCGGTCAGCTCGCCCTTGATCGATTGCGCGTTGATCAGGTTGATCACCGAACGGCAACCCAGCAGGTTGACCGCCTGCTGGATCGAGGCAATGCGATTGGCGAGGCCGAAGAGCGGAGAGTTGACGGTTTTCAGCAGCGCACCGGAGAGACCGGGATCCTGACTGATCAAGCGGGCAATCGCTCGGAGGTCAGGGTCCGGCATGACCTGCTCCATCTGCAGATCGACCATGATCTGCGGCTGCGGCGGCACGCTGATGCCCTGTAGCACGCTGCGGATCTGCTCGTCGGAAAGCTCGACTGTCATGGGAATGACTCAGCTCAGCCAATAGCACTTGGCCACCAAAGAAAGAGTGCGAACTTTGGCCGAGAAGATGGTCGGATTCAAGTAGCTCCAATCTGAATACTCATGCAATCCGACGAGGAGGATTCGAAATGGCAGCATCACTCAACGGCAAACGCGTGGCGATTCTGGTAACCGACGGCTTCGAGCAGGTCGAGCTGACCGGCCCCAAGGAGGCGCTGGAGAAGAAGGGCGCGACCGTTCATATCATATCCGCAAAGAACGGCGAAGTGACCGGTTGGAACCACACCACGCCCGCCACGAAATTCCACGTCGATGACACCTTCGACAGTATCCGCACGGAAGACTACGACGCCCTGCTGCTGCCGGGCGGCGTGGTTAATTCAGACACCATCCGCACCGATGAGATGGCCCAGGAACTAGTGCGTGACGCGGCGCGTGAAAACAAGACGATTGCGGTTATCTGTCACGGCGCCTGGCTGCTGGCCTCCGCCGATCTGGTGAAGGGCAAGCGCATGACCAGCTGGCCGTCGCTGACCGATGACCTGAAAAACGCCGGGGCGCAGTGGGTCGACGAGCAGGTGGTAGTCGATGGCCATCTGATCAGCAGCCGCAAGCCGGACGACATCCCGGCATTCAGCGAAGCGCTGATCAAGGCGCTCGCCGCCTGACAGCGGACGCTGGAAGCGAGCGGACGACTGCTGAGCGTGCAACTGCCGGACCCGTGTCGGCGGTTTCACCGCTCGGCACGACCCGGTAACTCGGCATGCGGCACCGCGACGATCCGCTTTTCCTCGAGGTAGGGGCCTGAAGCGCGCCGCTCCTATACAATGCCCGCCCCCTTGCCCGGAGCCCTTCCCGATGACCCTGCCCAGCCTGCGCCTCAAAGCCAATGCCGATCGCCGTCTGCGTGCCGGTCACCTGTGGGTCTACAGCAACGAGGTGGACACCGCTGCCACGCCGCTGAGCGGCTTTGCCGCTGGCGATCAGGCGATTCTCGAAGCCGCGGGCGGCAAGCCGCTGGGCATCGTCGGCGTCTCGCCGAACAACCTGATCTGCGCGCGCCTGCTGTCGCGCGACCTCAAGCACAGTCTGGACAAGTCGCTACTGGTGCATCGCATCCAGGTCGCCCTGTCGCTGCGCGAACGTCTGTTCGATCAGCCTTGCTACCGCCTGATCTACGGTGACTCCGACCTCTTGCCGGGCCTGGTGGTGGACCGTTTCCACGACCACCTGGTGGTGCAGCTGGCCTCGGCGACCATGGAGCGCAACAAGGATGCCGTGCTCGAAGCCTTGGTCCAGGTCATCAAGCCGCGCGGCGTGCTGTGGAAGAACGACTCCAGCGCACGCGACGCCGAGGGCCTCGAGCGTTACGTCGATACCGCCTTCGGTGTGGTGCCGGAATGGGTCGCCCTTGAAGAGAACGGCGTGAAGTTCGAAGCGCCCGTTCTTCAGGGCCAGAAGACTGGCTGGTTCTACGACCACCGCATGAATCGCGCGCGACTGGCTCCCTACGTCAAAGGCAAGCGCGTGCTCGACCTGTTCAGCTACATCGGCGGCTGGGGCGTGCAGGCGGCGGCGTTCGGCGCCAGCGAAGTGTTCTGCGTCGACGCCTCGGCCTTCGCCCTCGATGGCGTAGAGCGCAACGCCGCACTCAATGGCGTGGCCGAGAAGATGACCTGTGTGGAAGGCGACGCCTTCGAAGCGATGAGGGAGCTGAAGAACGCTGAAGAGCGCTTCGACGTGGTCATCACCGATCCACCTGCCTTCATCAAGCGCAAGAAAGACATCAAGAACGGCGAGGCCGCCTACCGCCGCCTGAACGAAACCGCCATGCGCCTGCTGAACAAGGACGGCATTCTGGTCAGTGCCAGCTGCTCGATGCACCTGGAAGAGGACAACCTGCAGAACATCCTGCTCGGCAGCGCACGTCATCTGGACCGCAACATCCAGCTACTCGAACGCGGCGCCCAGGGGCCTGACCATCCGGTGCATCCGGCGATTCCTGAAACGCGTTACATCAAAAGCATCACCTGCCGAATATTGCCGAACAGCTGAGGAGGAGCGCGGCGAAGACGGTGGATGTGGAAAGCGACATCCACCCTACGTCACTTCCCCGCAGCGCCGTGTCCGCGCGCAGGGTGGATGGCCACCCCGGTGGAAGACCGCGAAGCGTCTTCCACCGGAGCCGGCACGCCGACAACCAGCGAAGCCCGACCATCAGCCTTCCCCGGTGCCGCAACCGCGCGTAGAATCGGGGCCATTCCTCGCCATCATCCCCCGGCGGGCCCATGAGCCCAGGCCGCCCGAGCGATACCCCGCCTCGATCCGGCCCCTCCGCACGCACGGTCACCTGCCGTTGCACGCGGCACAGGTGACGCTCACCATATGCACTACTCGACCAGCTGATTAGCCGCAGGAACCGTCATGCCCGATTACCGCTCGAAAACCTCCACGCACGGCCGCAACATGGCCGGTGCCCGCGCGCTGTGGCGTGCCACCGGCATGAAGGACGAAGATTTCAAGAAGCCGATCATCGCCATCGCCAACTCCTTCACCCAGTTCGTGCCCGGCCACGTGCATCTTAAGGACCTCGGCCAGCTGGTCGCCCGTGAAATCGAAAAGCACGGCGGTGTGGCCAAGGAATTCAACACCATCGCGGTCGATGACGGGATCGCCATGGGGCACGATGGCATGCTCTATTCGCTGCCCTCGCGCGAGATCATTGCCGATTCGGTCGAATACATGGTCAACGCGCACTGCGCCGACGCCATCGTCTGCATCTCCAACTGCGACAAGATCACCCCCGGCATGCTGATGGCCGCGCTGCGCCTGAACATTCCGGTGGTGTTCGTCTCCGGCGGGCCGATGGAAGCCGGCAAGACCAAGCTGGCCAGCCACGGTCTGGACCTGGTAGACGCCATGGTGATCGCGGCCGACGAAAGCGCCAGTGATGAAAAAGTCGCCGAATACGAGCGCAGCGCCTGCCCGACCTGCGGCAGCTGCTCCGGCATGTTCACCGCCAACTCGATGAACTGCCTGGCCGAAGCCCTGGGCCTGGCGCTGCCGGGCAACGGCTCGACCCTGGCCACTCACAGCGATCGCGAACAGCTGTTCCTACGCGCCGGGCGTACCGCGGTCGAGCTGTGCCAGCGTTACTACGGTGAAGGCGACGAGTCGGTTCTGCCGCGCAACATCGCCAGCCGCCGTGCGTTCGAGAACGCCATGACCCTGGACATCGCCATGGGCGGCTCGACCAACACTATCCTGCACCTGCTGGCCGCCGCCCAGGAGGCCGAGGTCGACTTCGACCTGCGCGCCATCGACGCCCTGTCGCGCAAGGTGCCGCAGCTGTGCAAGGTCGCGCCGAACATCCAGAAGTACCACATGGAAGACGTGCACCGCGCCGGTGGCATCTTCTCCATCCTCGGCGAACTGGCCCGCGGCGGCCTGCTGCACACCGACGTGCCCACCGTACACAGCCGCAGCATGGAAGAAGCCATCACCCAGTGGGACATTACCCAGACCCAGGACGAAGCGGTGCACACCTTTTTCAAGGCCGGCCCGGCCGGCATCCCGACGCAGACGGCGTTCAGCCAGTCCACCCGCTGGGACACCCTCGACCTGGACCGCGCCGAAGGCTGCATCCGCAGCGTCGAGCATGCCTATTCCGCTGAAGGCGGCCTGGCCGTGCTCTACGGCAACATCGCCCTGGATGGCTGCGTGGTTAAAACCGCGGGTGTGGACGAATCCATCCATGTGTTCGAAGGCACGGCGAAAATCTTCGAGAGCCAGGACAGCGCTGTCAAAGGCATCCTCAACGACGACGTGAAGGCCGGCGATATCGTCATCATCCGCTACGAAGGCCCGAAAGGCGGCCCGGGCATGCAGGAAATGCTCTACCCGACCTCGTACCTGAAATCCAAAGGTCTGGGCAAGGCCTGCGCCCTGCTCACCGACGGCCGCTTCTCCGGCGGCACCTCGGGCCTGTCCATCGGCCATGCCTCGCCGGAAGCCGCCGCGGGCGGTGCCATCGGCCTGGTACGTGATGGCGACAAGGTGCTGATCGACATCCCCAACCGCAGCATCCAGCTGCAGGTCAGCGATGAAGAGCTGTCTCACCGCCGCATCGAGCAGGACAAGAAGGGCTGGAAGCCTGCGGCACCGCGCGCGCGCAAGGTGACCACCGCCCTCAAGGCCTACGCCCTGCTCGCCACCAGCGCCGACAAGGGTGCAGTGCGCAACAAGGCGATGCTGGACGACTGATCGTTCGGGTTACTGCGGCAAAGAAAGCCCGACCATCGTGTCGGGCTTTTCATGGCTCGCTGATTGCCGGTTCCAGGCGAGCACCATCAATTTCGATCGCATTGAATCGGGGCGCAACCAGTTCGAATCCACCACGCTCCAGAAGCTCGCCAAGTGCCTCGCCGTCCGGCAGCGAGCCTCCGGTGACACGCATCTGCCCGAGCCAGCGCCAGCCACCTGCCGCATCACGTCCCAATACCGGCACCGTCCAGGACGCGCCGCGTAGCAGCAACACCTCGGATTGGCCGTCGCGATCCAGATCCACCGCAAACAAGCGGCACTCGCTAGCGCATCCCTGGTTACTGACGGAACGTGCCAACGAGCCATCTTCATCCGTCACAGGTTGGCCAATCCAGCGCACGGGCGGGGCGTTCGCGACCTCTTGCTCCTGTTTCCAGGCCCAATAGTGATCCGCCTTATCAAGCCGCTGCAGATCGGCTTGCAGGCCAGTGCGCCGAGCTTCGTCCTCCCAAGGCTCGCCCAGCTTTTCACGTAGCGCTTGCAGATACCGCCGCCCCGGCTCGCCCAGTTGAAAGCGCAGCGCGCCGAGATCGGTTCGCTCGGCGGGCAGCCTGGCATCGAGCAGCCGCTGGTACTGATTCGCGGCACTCAGTTGGAGCGGGCTCAGCATCGGTACATGCATCAACACCAGCAGAAATGCGGCGAACAGCGCCAACGGCGGGTTGCTCTGCCGCAGCCCACTCAGCCAGGTGGGGTCACGCCGGATCACCGCTCTGACCAGTGCAATGCCATGCACCATCGCCATCAGCGCCAGGAGCGCAGCCAATACGCGATCCGGGGTCAGCCCGTACTGGTCGATACGCAGCCACAGCGCATGCATCGCGAACCCGGCCAGCAACGGCAGGCACAGCGAGCTGGCATCGACCAGCAGCCGCAGCGGTCTCGGATAGTGGGCGGCCTGCTGGCCGTCTTGCACCACACCGTTGAGCAGGGCCACGTGCGCGAACACCAGCGTCAGCAGAATCGGCGTGGCGTGGCGTGTCGCCCAGAGCGGAGCCAGCCCGGTAAACGGCAGGAAGACCACGAACAGCAGCAGAATCACCACCGTCAACGGCAACAGGAAGCGACACATGGCCTGCAGCACGTTGCGCAGCGCGTCGATGACCTGCCCGCGTTCCAACCCGATTCGCAGCCCAGCGGCGACGACCACAGCGCTGGCGACCCAGACGAAGCCAGACGAGCGGAACAGCCGCTTGAACTGATCGATCCCGAGCATGCTGAACAGGCCCGCCCAGAGCCAGATCAACAACCAGAAGACACCCAGCATCACCAGTGCCATAAACAGCAGCAGGCCGTTGTTCCACGCGTGGCGGTAGAGGGCGTTGTAATCGAAACGCCAACGATGCGCAGGGTCCCGCGCCTGGATGAAGGGCGTGAGGATGTAGGCCAGGGCGAGTTGGCTCCACAGCAGCAGCGTGCCGGTGGTTTCTTCCAGGCGATACCAGCGCGGCTGATCGAACTGAGCCGCCAGTGCCGCCGCTAATACAGCGGGCAGCAGAATCGCCGGCAGCAATAGTTCCCACCGTCGCACCTCGCGTATTTGCCCCCAGAGCATCTGTAGCTGCCACCCGCCTACCACGACGATGACGATCAACGCCGAACACAAGGACCGCCAGATCGCTCCGTGCGGCCAGCTTTCACTCGCGGCCCAGAGTGTCGCGCCCTGGAGCAGGCCCAACGCCAGGTAAACTATCAACGGTCGTTGCTCACTCGCTCGTTGCATGCACTTCCCTTCATTGATTCATGACGCTGCCGTTCTGGCAGCGCGTTCATGATGCTGTCATGGATTCCAACGATTCCGATACCGCGCCGCGTGACGCTGCGCTTGAGTGCTAAGCGGGACGTATCGAGGGCACACTAACTGCCTTGGAGCACACCGTTCGTGACGCATGGGCAGGTTGAACTCCACTGGCACAAACGCCAGGCATGGCCTTGCCGGGTATCTGCGGAGGACAAGCGTCACGTAGCACCGGAAACCGCGCCTAGGTCTTCCAGAACAAGTTCTGATCAGCGGCCGATGCATTCGGCTGTGCCCGGCCACCCGTGGCACGTAGAATCGCCGTTTTTTCTGCAAGGACGGCCATGAACGCCCTCACCCAGCGCACCGAAACACCCAACGACCTGCTGTACCGACTCGATGACCGTCCACGGCCATGGATAGCCTTTCTCGCCGCGCTACAGCATCTGCTGGCGATCATCGTGCCGATCGTCACGCCAGGGTTGCTGATCTGCCAAGCCATCGGCGTATCGCCACGCGACACCAACATCATCGTGTCCATGTCGCTGGTAATATCCGGCATCGCCACCTTCGTCCAGTGCAAACGCTTCGGCCCGCTCGGTGCGGGACTATTGATCGTGCAAGGCACCAGCTTCAACTTCGTTGGCCCGCTGATCGCTGGCGGTGTGCTGATGGTCAAGCAGGGCACACCGGTGGAGGCCGTCATGGCAGCAATCTTCGGTGTGGTCATTGCCGGTTCCTTCATTGAAATGGGCGTCTCGCGCGTGCTGCCGTTCATCAAACGCCTGATCACGCCGCTGGTGACCGGCATCGTGGTGCTGATGATCGGGCTGACGCTGATCAAGGTCGGGCTGATCAGCATGGGCGGCGGTTACGCAGCCATGGGCGACGGCACCTTCGCCAGCCGGGAAAACCTGCTGCTGTCCAGCGTGGTACTGGCTGCCATCGTCGTGCTCAACCGCTTGCCGGTGGTGTGGATGCGCAGCTGCGCGATCATCATCGCGCTGGCCATCGGTTATGCCCTGGCGGCGTACCTGGGCCGCCTGAACTTCGCCGGCATGCACGAGGCCGCGCTGTTCCAGGTACCGATTCCGCTGCATTTCGGCCTGGGCTTTTCCTGGAGCCTGTTCATTCCCATGGTGGTGATCTATCTGGTGACCTCGCTGGAAGCCATCGGCGACATCACCGCCACGAGCAAGATCTCGGGCCAGCCGGTCGAGGGACCGGTATGGATGCAGCGGATCAAGGGTGGCGTACTGGTCAACGGCGCCAACTCGCTGCTGGCCGGCCTGTTCAATACCTTTCCCAGCTCGGTGTTCGCACAAAACAACGGCATCATTCAGCTGACCGGAATCGCCAGCCGCTACGTCGGTATGTGGATCGCCGTGATGCTGGTGGCGCTGGGGCTATTCCCTGCGGTCGCCGGGGTGCTGCAGGCGGTTCCCCAGCCAGTGCTGGGTGGTGCTGCGCTGGTGATGTTCGGCGCGGTGGCGGCGGCAGGGATCAACATTCTCGCGGGCGTGCAGCTGGATCGCCGGGCGCTGCTGATCATCTCGGTTTCGCTGGCGCTGGGCCTGGGTGTCTCGCAGGTTCCGGAGTTCCTCGCGAACCTGCCGGTGGCTCTGCGCAATGTGTTGGAATCCGGTGTGGCCACCGGCGGCATCTGCGCCCTGGTAATGAATTGGTTTCTGCCCGAATCACCGGAGAGGTCCGAGCAAGAACCCGTCTGATCAACAGATCCGCGCATCCTCAGCGAGGCGCTGGCTCACCTCGTCGGCGATCGCCAGGGCCGCGGTCAGCCCAGGCGATTCGATGCCGAACAGGTTCACCAGCCCAGCAATCCCATGCACGGCGGGCCCGTCGATACGAAAGTCCGCCGCCGGCTCACCGGGACCGCTGATCTTCGGCCGGATGCCGGTATAGGCGGGCTGCAGCGCCCCGTCCGGCAGTGCCGGCCAGTAGCGGCGAATGGCTGCGTAGAAGCCATCGGCGCGGCTTTCATCCATCGCGTAATCGAGGCCGTCGACCCATTGTACATCCGGGCCGAACCGGGCCTGACCGCCGAGATCCAGGGTCAGGTGCACGCCCAGCCCGCCTGGCTCGGGTAGCGGATAAACCAGGTGTCTAAAGGGCGTCGCGGTCGCCAGGCTGAAATAGCTGCCCTTGGCGAAATAGCGCGGCGGCACCGCATCGGCAGCCAGGCCCTCGGTGTGTGCGGCGATCACCGGTGCCGCATGCCCGGCGCAGTTGATCACGCCGTTGGCGAGCAGCGTCATCGGCTCATCGCCGCCGACCTCGACGCGCAACCCCGCCTCCGTCACCGCCATCGCCTTGACCGGCGCACGTAGCGCCAGCAGGGCCCCAGCCGCTTCCGCATCGCCCTGCAACGCCAGCATCAGGGCGTGGCTGTCGACGATACCGGTGCTCGGCGACAGCAGCCCGGCGACGGCGTTGAGCTGTGGCTCCAAGGCCTTCACCTCGCCGTCATCGAGCCGCCGCAGGTCGTCAACACCGTTGGCTACCGCGTGCGCCTGCAGGGCCTCGAGGCCCGCCAGCTGGGATTCGTCCGTGGCGACGATCAGCTTGCCGCAGCGGCGATACGGCACCCCGTGGCTCTCGCAGAAGGCGTAGAGCGCATCGCGCCCGGCCACGCACAGACGCGCCTTCAGCGAACCCTGCGGATAATAGATGCCGGCATGGATAACCTCGCTGTTGCGCGAGCTGGTGCCGGTGCCGATGGCGGCCTCAGCCTCCAGAATCAGCACCTCACGCCCCGCCTGCGCCAGGCTGCGCGCCACGGCGAGCCCCACTACCCCGGCACCGATGACCACGCAATCGACCCGCTCCATTCACTCGTTCCTCTTCGTTCGGCGGCCGCCAGCCTGCCGTAATATCGAACCGCGGCCAAGTCTCGGTTGCCCTAACCTTCAACCATTCTCGAAATGACTGGAGTCAGCATGCGCATTGGCGTCATATCCGATACCCACGGCCTGCTGCGACCCGAAGCGTTGACGGCGCTGCAGGGCTGCGAACGGATCATTCACGCCGGCGACATCGGCAAACCCGAGGTGCTGGAGGGGCTGCGTGCACTGGCGCCGCTCGATGCGATACGCGGCAACGTCGACAGTGGTGACTGGGCCGCTGCTATCCCCGAGCGACTGGATCTGCAGGTCGGCGGGTTGCGCATCCACGTCACGCACGATGTGAAAACCATGGCGATCGATCCGGTTGCCGAAGGCATCGACGTAGTGATCTCCGGACATTCGCACCAGCCGAAGCTCGAAGAGGTCGACGCGGTGCTCTACCTCAACCCCGGCAGCGCCGGCCGCCGGCGCTTCACGCTGCCGATCAGCCTGGCCCTGCTGGACATCGAGGACGGCCAGCCACGGGCGCAGCTGGTCACTCTCGGCTGAGCTTCAACTGACGCCCGTATAGCGATCGGCACGGTGATTGACCGCCAGCACCAGGTTCAGCGCCACGGCGCCGAGCACCGACAGTGCGACCTTTTCCGGCGGCACGATGAACACGGCAGCGAGCACGATCAGCGCATCGATGCCCATCTGAAAGGTGCCCGCGCGCAGGCCGACCCGCGCCTGCAGATACAACGCCAGGATGTTCACTCCACCGAGGCTGGCCTTGTGGCGGAACAACATCAGCAGTCCGACGCCCATGGCGAAGCCGCCGAACAGTGCGGCGTAGTAGATGTTCAACTCGGCGAAGCGGATCCACCTCGGCGTCAGCTCCGCGAGCAGCGAAACCAGGCCCACGGCGATCACGGTGCGCAGGGTGAAGCCCCAGCCCATGCGCCAGATCGCCAGCAGGTAGAACGGAATGTTCAGGGTGAAGAACACCAGCCCAAAGGGCCAGCCGGCGAAATACTTGAGCAGGAAGGCCAGCCCGACCGTGCCGCCAGTGAGCAGCCCGGCGTGGCTGTAGAAGGCGATCCCCAGCGCCACCATGGCGGTGCCGAGCAGCATCGCCAGCGCGTCCTCCCACAGCGGATGTCGCACGAAGATTGCGGCAATGCGTTCAGCCGGTTCGGCATCGGCTTGCTCGGCGGCGGCCTGCACCGCGCCCGGTCTCTGGTCCTGCATGGAAACTGTCTCGTGGCGAGCGGATGGATAGCATAGGGCCTGGCGCCAGGTGAAGACTTGGCACCGGTCAAGGAAGGCGTGGGCGAATCCGGTTCAGCGGCGCTGCCAGGTCTCGAAACGGTACGCCGGGGCGTCGCCCTCGGCCGGGTGTGCCTGGCTGTCGATGCGCGCCCATTCGGCTTCGTCATAGGCCGGAAAGAAGGCATCACCCTCGGGACTGGCCTCAATGCGGGTCAGGTAGAGGCGCTGCGCCCGGGGCAGCGCCTGGGCATAAAGCTGCGCACCGCCGATCAACATCAGCTCATCGACACCCTGTTCGCGCGCCCATTGCTCGGCGCGAGTCAGCGCGTCGTCGAGTGCAGTGAACGTCTCGGCACCCTCGAGTTGCAGGCCCGGTTGACGACTGATCACCAGATTCAGTCGGCCTGGCAACGGGCGACCGAGCGAATCCCAGGTCTTGCGGCCCATGATGATCGGCTTGCCAAGGGTCATCGCCTTGAAGTGTTTGAGGTCGGCAGGCAGATGCCACGGCATCTTGTTGTCGAGCCCGATTACGCGGTCGTCCGCGAGGGCTGCGATCATGGTGAGGGGAAGTGAGGTCTGATTCATGACGGCGAGAATAACAGAGCGCCCGCAGAGCAGTCAGCGCCGCCAGATACACGTCAGCATCATCGAACGGTCATCTTCGCTTTACCAAAGCGTCAATCTGTCGTCATTCTCAGGTTTCAGGCTTACCGCTCCCCTTTCATGGAGACGCCCTAATGGCCCGCCACAGCCGCCCCACCCTGCGCCACCTGTTTATCGCCTGCAGCCTGCTTTTGCCGATCGCCGCGTTTGCCGCCACGCCCGACGCCTCGATCGCAGCCAAGAACGGCCGCGGCGAGCCCCATCCGTTGGTCATTGCCCACCGCGGCGCCAGTGGCTACGTGCCCGAGCACACCCTCGCCTCTTACGCGTTAGCCATCCTACAGGGCGCCGACTATGTCGAGCCGGACCTCGTCATGACCCGCGACGGCGAGTTGGTTGCTCGACACGACAACGAGCTGGGGCTGACCACCGATGTGTCGCAACATCCCGAGTTCGCCGACCGCAAGCGCACGCAACTGGTCGACGGCGTGAAGCTCACCGGCTGGTTTAGCGAAGACTTCACCCTGGCCGAGCTGAAAACGCTGCGCGCCATCGAGCGCATCCCGGCGATTCGTCCCGGTAATGCGCGGCTCGACGGCAGCCTGGAAATTCCGACGCTGCAGGAAATCATCGATCTGGTGAAAACCTTGCAGCTGAGCGAACACCGCCGCATCGGTCTGTACCCCGAAACCAAGCACCCGACCCACTTCCAGCAGCTCGGCCTGGCCATGGAAAAGCCGCTGGTGCGCATCCTCCACCGCAACGGCTACGCCGGCCGTAATGCGCCGGTGCATATCCAGTCGTTCGAAGTCGAGAACCTGAAAGCCCTGAGCCGCATGACCCAGCTACGCCTGGTGCAGTTGTTCGGCAGCGGTCAGCCGTACGATCAGCAGGTTCGCGGAACTGACCTGACCTACGCGCAAATGGCGACCGCAGAAGGTCTAAAGGTGATCTCGCGTTACGCCGCCGGTGTCGGTCCGGAGAAAAGCTACATCATCCCGCGCGACGCCAACGGCAACCTCGGTCAGCCTACTGACTTCGTGCCGAACGCCCAAGCCGCTGGCCTGAAGGTGCATCCGTACACCTTCCGTGCCGAAAACGCCTTCCTGCCGACCAACCTGCGTAAGGGCGACTCGCCTGCCGATCGAGGCGACATCGAGGCCGATATCCGCGCCTACCTGGACGCCGGTATCGACGGTCTGTTCATCGATCAACCAGACATCGCCGTGCGCCTGCGCGCCGATTGAGGCACATGTGGCCCGGCTCTGAGCGACCGGGCCTCGCGTCGAGTGATCATCAGGCATTCAGGGTTCGCGGGAGGGGAACCCGCCGCCCCTTGGCGAGGTATTAGCTTTACGGCCTGGCCGCGACCGATCGTCCTGCGAACGGCGGTGATTCCTAGAACAACCACAAGAAGGAACAAACATGAAGCCCGTCCTCAAACACCTGCTGCCCCTGCTGCTGGGCACCACGCTCCCGCTCGCTTCCATTGTCCAGGCCGCCGAATGGCCAACTGATACCGTTCGCCTGATAGTGCCCTACGCACCGGGCGGCACCACCGATGTCCTCTCGCGCAAGGTCGCCGATCTGCTGCAGAAGGAAATCGGCACCGTCGTGGTCGAAAACCGTCCCGGCGCCGGCTCCACCATGGCCACCGGGCAGCTTGCCCGCGGCGGACGCGGCGCCGACCACACCATCGCCATGGCGTCGCCCGGCCATACCATCGGCCCGGTGATCTACAAGAATCTGCCCTACGACCCGGTGAAGGATTTCAAATTCATCCGCAACGTCATCGAGATTCCCAACGTCATGGTGGTGCCGGCGGACAGCCCCTATAAAACCGTCGACGAGTTCATCAAGGCGGCAAAAGACAAGGAGATGACCTTCAGCTCATCCGGCGTCGGCAGCTCGATCCATATGTCCGGCGAGCTGTTCAAAACCATGACCGGGACCAAGATGACCCACGTGCCCTTCCGTGGCAGCGGCGAAGCGCTGCCGGCGCTGCTCAGTGGCGACGTGGACCTGTCGTTCGAAAACATGCCCACCGTGCTCGCGCACATCAAGTCCGGCAAGCTCAGGGCCTTGGCGGTGACCTCCGCCGAACCTTCTCCTTACCTACCGGGTGTCGAGCCGCTGTCCAAGCTCGGTGCCGATCAGGGCCTTGGCGACTTCGTCACCACCGCCTGGTTCGGCCTGATCGCTGACGACAGCATGCCCGACGAAGCCGTGCAGACGCTGCAGCGCGCGCTGGACAAGGTCATGGGGGATCAGAGCTTCAGGGACTTCGCCGCACAGATCGGCGGCGAAGCGGCAAGCCAGGAAGGCGATGCATTCCGCGACTATGTCGCTGAGGATGTCCAGCGCTGGCAACACGTCGCTGGCCAGGCCGAACTTCAATAAGCGGAGGCCCGCATGAGAACCGCCATCGGTCGTCCGCGCTGGGCCAATATCAATACGCTGCTCGGCGGCCTCTGGCTGCTGGCCGCGCTGGTGTTCGTCTTCCATCTGGTGCCGAACTACATCGAAGAAGCGCCGATGGTTCAAAACCCGATGCAGTCGCCACGCTGGCTTCCCAACGTGGCCGGTTGGCTGGTCGCGGTGCTGTCGCTGGCACTCATCATCGAAGGCTGCCTGCGCCCGCCGGTGCGCACGGTGGCCCTCGAGGAAGGCGCGCCGCCACGCCGCTGGCTGCTGATGCTCGCCGGGCTGGGCGCGTACTGGCTGCTGTTCGAGCCGCTGGGCGCTATCGCCGCCGGGATACTCGGCACCCTGCTGCTGTTCGCCGCCCACCCGGTGCGCAAACTCTGGCTCTACGCGCTGGCAATCGTCTTGCCGTGGATCGTGAGCCTGCTG
The DNA here is from genome assembly GCF_022355455.1 of Pseudomonas sp. KSR10. Taxonomy (NCBI): domain Bacteria; kingdom Pseudomonadati; phylum Pseudomonadota; class Gammaproteobacteria; order Pseudomonadales; family Pseudomonadaceae; genus Pseudomonas; species Pseudomonas sp. KSR10. The sequence goes on from NZ_JAKOEN010000019.1 coordinate 1,071,204, forward strand.
TTCATCCATGTCCTGAACGTCCCGCTGCCCTCGGGCACGCTCTGGGACTGAACTCCGTCCTTATCCGCGAGTGGCCGAATGGAAGGTTTTTCCGAAGTCCTGAACCTGTTCCTGAGCGTCGACAACTTCGTCGCGATCGGTATCGGCGTATTGATCGGCGTGGTGGTTGGTGCCATTCCCGGCCTCACCGCGACCATGGCGGTCGCCCTGGCGCTGCCGTTCACCTTCAGCCTCGAACCGGTGACGGCAATCCTGCTGCTGGTCGGCATCTACAAGGGCGGCATGTACGGCGGCTCGATCACCGCGATCCTGATCCACACACCCGGCTCGCCCGCAGCAGCCTGCACGCTGCTCGATGGCTATCCACTGACCCAGCAAGGCAAAGCCAAGAAGGCGCTGCAGATGGCGCTTTATTCGTCGTGCATCGCCGACGTGCTATCGAACCTGGCGCTGATCCTGTTCGCCTCCTACCTCGCCAAGATCGCGCTGAACTTCGGCCCGCCGGAGTTCTTCTGGCTGATTTGCTTCTCGCTCACGGTGATTATTTCCATCGCTGGCGAATCCGCGATAAAAGGCCTGATCGCGGCCAGTCTCGGAGTGATCGTCTCCTCCATCGGCATGGACGTGGTCTACGGCAGCCAACGACTGACCTTCGATAGCTACAACCTGATGGATCGGGTGTCCTTCGTGCCGCTGCTGATCGGATTGTTCGCCGTACCGGAGGTGATCAGCTTTTATCTGAAAAAGGCGGAGCCGCACATTCGCGCCGCTACCAGCGGCGCCGGCCTGACACTCAAGGAGCTGAAGGCCAGCCTCAAGACCATCGTGCGCGGCTCGGTCATTGGCGTGATCATCGGGGCGATTCCCGGTACCGGCGCCACCGCGGCCACCTTCATCTCCTACAGCGAAGCCAAACGGCGCTCGCCGAACGCCGCCAATTTCGGCAAGGGCGAGCTGGAAGGTGTGGCGGCAGCCGAGTCAGGCAACAACGGCGTGGCCGGCGCGACGCTGATCCCGCTGCTGTCGCTCGGTATTCCCGGCGACGTTATCACCGCGATCATTCTCGGTGCCTTCATGATCCATGGTCTAACGCCCGGGCCGGTGCTGTTCCAGGAAAACCTCACCCTGATCTATGCGCTGTTCTGCGGAATCATGCTGAGCTCCGCGGTGTTGCTCTGCGTCGGCCACGGCGTGATCAAGTACTTCTCGCTGGTGGCGGACATTCCCAAGGCGATTCTGCTGCCGATCGTGCTGATGTTCTGCGTCTATGGCTCCTTCGCGGTGAACAACAGCGTGTTCGATATCGGCCTGATGCTGTTCTTCGGGGTGGTCGGCTATGTGTTCAATCGCACCGGCTTCGCCACCGCGCCCTTTCTGCTCGGCTTCATCCTCGGGCCGATGTTCGAGGACAACCTGCGGCGCACGCTGCTGATCGGCCGTGGCGATCCGATGATCTTCGTTCGCGGGCCGATCACTTGGATTTTCATCATGCTCACCGCGTTCTCGCTGTTTTTCGCCATTCGCCGTTATTGGCAGGAGCGCATCAAGCGTCCAGCGAACGACGGCGCGCAGGAAAATCCCCTCGGCTAGAGCCTGAAATCTGTCGTTCTTCGATCAGCTGCTGTTAACGCAAGGCGCCACGCCGAACGGCTGGCGCTGAAAACAGGCGGCACGGATGCCGCCTGAGGCCAATCACTGACGATTGGCGATCTTCTGCAGGTTCTCGTTGATCTTGAACAGCACGATCAGCAGCTCGCACCAGATCCGCGTGCCGATCAGGCCGAACAGCAGAATCCCGAGGCCGGACCAGAAACCCCCGCCGTATCCGCTGAACATGGTGCCGATCGCACCGATAACCACACTGATCAAGCCCAGCCAGTAGATGAAGATAATGATCTTCGGCGTCAGCATGGAGTCGAAGAAGAAGACGTCTTTCATAGCAAATTCCTTTTGAAGGTGCACAAGGCGGCGATCAAGCATGGCTTGGCGAATCGGCCTGTCCCTGGCAGATGGCGCGGCGAACCGCAGAGCGATCGGATGATCGGCGGCGGATGCTAGCAGAATCGGCACGTCGTGCCAGCGGGTCGGCCATTTCACCCTTCTGACCGGCAACGGTTATCCTCAGGACCGAATCCCTCTACGAGAAGCCGCGTGCCCCAACCTCCACTGTCGCCGCCGAATCCCCTCGACCGCCTCTGGCTGACCGAAGCCGTACGCCTGCGTGAAGAGCACGCCGGCCCGTTGGATGATGCCGAAGCCAATCGCCAGGCCCGCGCGCAGGGCGGCGAGCTAGCTAAGCTGGTTGAGTTCCGCGCGCTGTGGCTGGCGCGCCGTGACGGATTGATCGACGCCTTGCAGCACTGGCGCCAAGGCGCACGGCTGGCCGGCTTTGCGCTGGTCCTCCTGGCCCTGTTCACCGGGGCCGGGTTGGGACTGGCGGCGCTGGGTGATGGCGTGCGGCCGGTCAATGTGTTCTGGGCGTTGGGCAGTCTGCTCGGGCTGAATCTACTGACGTTGCTGGGTTGGTTGCTGGGATTCTTCTTCGCCGGCGATGCCGGCGGTGCACTGGGCCGCCTGTGGCTCTGGCTCAGTGAAAAGCTCGCCCGTGATGCCCGAGCGGTTCAGCTGGCGCCGGCCCTGCTGGCGGTGCTGGAACAACACCGCCTCGGCCGTTGGCTGCTGGGGCTTGGTGTACACGGTTTGTGGCTGCTGGCGATGTTCAGCGCGCTGCTGACCCTATTGGCGCTGCTGGCGACGCGACGTTATGGCTTCGTCTGGGAAACCACCATTCTCGGCGAAAGTACCTTCATCAGCCTGACCCAGGCGCTCGGCGCGCTGCCCGCGCTGCTGGGCTTCAGTGTGCCGGATGTCGAGCAGATCCGAGCCAGCGGTGCCTTGGCCGGCAGCGCCGAAACCGCCCGGCAAAGCTGGGCCGGCTGGCTGGTCGGCGTGGTGTTGGTCTACGGCCTGCTGCCGCGTCTGCTGCTGACGCTGCTTTGTCTGTGGCGCTGGCGGCGGGGTCGTGCGCAGCTGCGCCTGGACCTGCAATTGCCAGCCTACCGCCTGTTACGCGAACGTCTGCAGCCACCCAGCGAACGCCTCGGTGTCAACGATGCCGCTCCGGCCCAGCTGCATACGCCACACGCCGGCGAGCACCTGGATGGTAGCGAAGGTGCCGTGCTGGTAGCCATCGAGCTGGAGCCGAGCCACCCCTGGCCACCGAAGCTGCCAAGGTCGGTGGCTAACGCCGGCGTGCTGGACGACCGCGAGCAGCGCCGTCGCCTGCTGGAACAGTTGACCCGCTTCCCACCACAACGTCTAGCCATCGCCTGCGATCCGCGCCGCTCGCCCGATCGCGGCACCTTGGCACTGATCGGCGAGCTGAGCCGTTGTGCCGCACAAAGTCGCATCTGGCTGTTGCAGGCGCCCGCTGGCGAAGCGCTGGACAGTTATCGGCTGCAGGATTGGCACCAGGCGCTGGAGAGCCTTGGGTTGCCTCATTCGGGCAGCGCCCCCATGACCTGGTTGGAGACTGGCCATGATTGATGAGCTCGGCTCGATTCCGGCGGACGCCAGCCAGTGCGTCCATAGCTTCGTAAACACCAAGACGGAATTGCAGTCATGAGCGCGCCCCTGAAGCTCGCGCTGGTCGGCCACACCAATGTCGGCAAGACTTCGCTGCTGCGCACCCTCACACGTGATGTCAGCTTTGGTGAGGTCTCGCATCGGCCCAGCACCACCCGCCATGTCGAAGGCGCACGGCTCTCGGTGGATGGCGAACCGCTGCTGGAGCTCTACGACACGCCGGGCCTCGAAGACGCCATCGCCCTGCTCGACCATCTCGAACGCATCGAACGACCCGGCGAGCGCCTCGATGGTCCGGCGCGCACGGCCCGTTTTCTCGACGGCAGCGAGGCACGCCAGCGTTTCGAACAGGAAGCCAAGGTGCTACGCCAGCTATTGGCCAGCGATGCCGGCCTCTACGTCATCGATGCCCGCGAGCCGGTATTGGCCAAGTACAAGGACGAGCTGGCGGTGCTGGCCGGCTGTGGCAAACCGCTGCTGCCGGTACTCAACTTCGTCGCCCAGCCCGGTCACCGTGAAGAACAGTGGCGCGAAGCCCTGGCACGGCTGGGTCTGCATGCATTGGTGCGCTTCGACAGCGTGGCGCCGCCGATCGACGGCGAGCGTCGCTTGTACGAAAGCCTGGCGCTGCTGCTGGAGCAGTCGCGCCCGAAGTTACAGCGCCTGATCGACGACCATGAAGCCCAGGCCGCCGCACGACTGAGCGAGGGCAACCGATTGATCGCCGACTTGCTGGTGGATGTCGCTGCTTGCCGGCGCAGTGTCGCCGCTCAACCGGAACTCGAACGCGGCGCCATTCGTGAGCTGCACGATGCCGTGCGCGCCCGCGAGCAGCGTTGCGTCGAAACCATGTTGCGGTTGTATGGCTTCCGTCCGCAGGATGCAGCGGCCGCCGATCTGCCGCTGCTCGATGGTCGCTGGGGCGACGATCTGTTCAATCCGGAGACGCTCAAAGAACTCGGTGTAAAAATCGGTGGGGGTATGGCGGCCGGGGCGGCCGCAGGTGCCGGTGTCGACCTGATGGTCGGCGGCATCACTCTGGGCGCAGCGGCATTACTCGGTGCCATTGCCGGTGGCGGCGCGCAGACCGCTCGCCACTATGGCAATCGCCTGCTGGGCAAGCTCAGAGGCCAGCGCGAGCTGACCGTCGATGACGCCGTGCTGCGCCTGCTCGCCCTGCGCCAGCGACGGCTGCTGATCGCACTCGCCGCGCGCGGGCACGCCGCGATGGACGCGATCCGCGTCGATGCGCCGGACGATAAGGCGTGGCGCGAAGGCAAGCTACCTGAAGCGCTGCACCGTTGCCGCGCGCATCCGCAATGGTCCTCGCTCAATCCTGGCGCCCGCCTGGAGCAGGCCGAACGGCAGCAGCAACTGGCGGAACTGGTGACCAGTCTTCAACGAAGCTAGGCACTCGCCACAACGGCCGCGTCTGACACGCGCGGTTTGGGCCTAAGAGATGACCGCAAGGCACAAAACGTCGCCGCGATTATCAGCAATCCTCCGATCCAGCCCTGCAGCCCCAGCCGCTCACCGAGCCAGAGACCGGCGATAATCGCGCCGAACAGCGGCTCGGATCCCATCAGCAGCGATACCCGCGTCGCGCTGGTCCGACCCAGCGCCAGGTTTTGCACATAGAGTGCGAACAGCGTGGCGAAGCCCACCAGATACAAGGCCGCCGCCCAGAATGCCGGGCTTTGCGGCAAGGCCGGTAAGCCATCTGGCAGCGAGAAGCCCAGCACCAAGCAACCTGACGCCACCACACCGCTTTGCACCGCCGTCAACGCCAAGGGCGGAACCTCAAGACCGGCGGTCAGGCGTCGCGTCAGGCACACGAGTACGGCGCGCAACACCGCGGCTGCAAGCATCAGCCCATCACCCATATTGAGCGATATCGCCATGCCTCCGGTCAGCAACCAGACGCCGGTTAGCGACAGCGCGCAGGCGACGAACAACAGATTGCTCGGGCGCTGGCGCAGCATCGCCCACTCCACGAAAGGCGTGAACACCACGCACAGGCTGATGAGAAAGGCAGCGTTGCTGGCGCTGGTGAGCATCACGCCCCAGGTTTCGCAGAGAAAGATTCCCAGCATCACCAGCCCCAGCGGCAATCCCGGACGAATCGCCCGTCGCCCCCCGCCGCGCAGCTGCGGCAACAGCAGGAAGAACGTCAGGCCAAAGCGAATCGCCAGAAACCCCAGCACGGGATAGAACCACAGTGCCTGCTTGGCCACCGTGTAGCTGCTACCCCAGATGACCGCCACCAGCAACAGCATGGCATCGGCCAGCCAGAGGTTGCGTTGTACCACGCCGCGCCCGTTCTGCATGTGATCACCGTTTTATCTGAACGGGCCGATTGTCCATTGATACGCCGAGGACGATAATCCAGCGATTCGGCAAAGGACTTGTTCAGCATGAGAACAAATGACAAGACCGCGCTGCTCCCAGGTATGGCGGTGTTCGTGCGTGTGGTCGAAGCGGGAAGTTTCTCGGCGGCGGCGCGACAGCTCGGCAGTACCGCGTCGGCGGTGAGCCGTCAGATAGCACGGCTGGAGCAACAGCTGTCGTTGCGACTGCTGGAGCGCACCACCCGGCAGCTTCGGCTGAACGAGGCGGGCCGCGAATTCTATGCACATTGCCGAACGATGCTGGATGCTGCCGACCAGGCCCTGGCCATCGGTGAGCGGCTGATGAGCAGCCCACGCGGGCTGGTGCGCCTGAGCGTGCCCAAGGCCTACGGCAAGTTCGTCATCAGCCCGCTGATGCCGGGGTTTCTACGCCGCTACGTCGACGTCGACGTACAGCTGCAGATCAGCGACCAGAGCCCGGACCTGATCGACGATGGCTTCGACCTGCTGGTAAAGGTGACCGACCGTCCGCCGGAAGGGCTCGCCGGCAAGCCGCTCGGTCCGGTCCGGCAGCTGCTTTGCGCCAGCCCGACATACCTGACAATGCACGGCACGCCCCAGCATCCGCAGGAGCTGCTGAGACATAGCTGCCTGTATCTGGGCGAGCACGCTGGCGATAACCGCTGGCATTTCAGCGATGGTGCGCAGGAGGAAGTGGTGACGGTGCGTGGTCGCTACATCAGCAACCACAGTGAAGCGCGGCTCGAAGCAGCGCAGGCTGGTCTCGGTGTCACCGTCTTGCCACAGTTCACCGCCGCGCAAGCCCTGGCCGAGGGCCACCTGCGCGAAGTGTTGCCGCAATGGCGTTACACCGGATCGTATCAAGGCGCCGCCTGGTTGCTGTGGCGACCGAACCAGCGCCTGCCGCCGAAGCAGCGAGCGCTGATCGATTATCTCAGCGAGGCCTTGGCGTCGCGCTGACCGCTCGTCCGCCCTCTTATCGCACTGGCCCGCCGATTAGCCAACCCTCGGCAACTCAGTCGCGCTTGGCGACTTCTTCTGCCATGCGCGTCAGGCCCAGGTGGCGGACGTCAGTGCCACGCACCAGATAGATCACCATTTCAGCGATGTTGCGCGCATGGTCGCCGATCCGCTCCAGCGAGCGCAGCACCCAGATCACGCTGAGCACGCGCGAGATCGAGCGCGGGTCTTCCATCATGTAGGTGACCAGCTCACGTAGTGCGGTCTTGTATTCGCGATCGACAGTCTTGTCGTACTGCGCCACCGACAGAGCCAGCTCGGCGTCGAAGCGGGCAAAGGCATCGAGCGCTTCCTGCACCATTCGACGCACCTGATCGCCAATATGGCGGACCTCGACGTAGCCACGCGGCGACTCGCCGTCTTCGCAGAGTTCGATCGCCCGCCGGGCGATCTTGGTCGCCTCGTCGCCGATGCGCTCCAGATCGATCACTGACTTGGAGATGCTGATGATCAGCCGCAGATCGGATGCCGCCGGCTGGCGACGGGCGAGGATGCGGATGCATTCCTCGTCGATGTTGCGCTCCATCTGATTGATCTGGTCATCGACCTCGCGCACCTGCTGCGCCAGCCCGGAATCGGCTTCGATCAGCGCGGTAACCGCATCGTTGACCTGCTTTTCGACCAACCCGCCCATGGCCAGAAGGCGACTGCGCACCTCCTCCAACTCGGCGTTGAACTGTTGGGAAATGTGTTGGGTGTGGCTGTCTTTGCTGATCATGTTTTCGCTCCGAGGAGGCTGCCGCTAGGCGGCGCTGGTGCGCAGCGCACCGGTGTAAATTGATTCACCTGAATCCGTCTGGGCTTTGGCAGAGCGTGTCAGGCAAGGAGGCGGAACGCAGACAGTACGTTTTTGTACGGCAAGTTCCGCCGACGCCGCTTGGCGCGCTCTGACATAGCCAGGCCTCAACCGTAGCGGCCGGTGATGTAATCTTCTGTCTGCTTCTTGGCCGGATTGGTGAACAGGGTATCGGTGTCGCCATATTCGATCAGCTTGCCCATGTACATGAACGCGGTGTAGTCGGACACCCGCGCGGCCTGCTGCATGTTGTGGGTGACGATGACGATGGTGTACTTGGCCTTCAGTTCGTAGATCAGCTCTTCGACCTTCAACGAGGAGATCGGGTCAAGAGCCGAACTCGGTTCGTCGAGCAGCAGCACTTCGGGTTGTACGGCGATGGTGCGGGCAATGACCAGACGCTGTTGCTGACCACCGGAAAGACCGAGCGCCGACTCGTGCAGGCGATCCTTGACCTCATCCCACAATGCCGCGCCCTTGAGTGCCCATTCGACGGTTTCGTCGAGCACGCGCTTCTGCTTGATGCCCTGGATGCGCAGGCCGTAGACGACGTTTTCGTAGATGCTCTTGGGGAACGGGTTGGGCTTCTGGAACACCATGCCGACGCGGCGGCGCAGGTCGGCGACGTCCTCGCCCTTACGGTAGATGTTGGTGCCGTCGAGGTTGATCGCCCCTTCGATGCGGCAGCCGTCGACCAGGTCGTTCATGCGGTTGAAGCAGCGCAGCAGCGTCGACTTGCCGCAACCGGACGGGCCGATGAAGGCCGTCACCCGCTGGCGCGGAATGCTCATGCTGACGTTGTACAGCGCCTGCTTCTCGCCGTAATACAGGCTCAGGTCGGGCACTTCGATGGCCATCGCTTCGTTGGCCAGGTCCAGTGCGCGCTTGTCGCGACCCAGCGCAGAGATATCGATGGAATGGGTAGTTCGGGTTTGCATAAGGCTCACTCCGGGAGAGCTGGAAGCTGGAAGCTGAAAGCTGGAAGTCGAAGCGTGCTGCTTCTAGCTCCCAGCTTCTGGCTTTCAGCTGCTGTTAATGGTCGAGCGCTTTGTATTTTTCGCGCAGATGGTTACGAATGACGACTGCAGTGAGGTTCAGGACCGCAATCACCAGCACCAGCAGCAATGCGGTGGCGTAGACCAGCGGCCGCGCCGCCTCGACGTTGGGGCTCTGGAAGCCGACGTCGTAGATATGGAAGCCCAGGTGCATGATCTTCTGGTCGAGATGCAGGTAGGGGTAGTTACCATTGAGCGGCAGGCTCGGTGCGAGCTTGACCACACCGACCAGCATCAGCGGCGCCACTTCACCGGCCGCACGGGCCACGGCGAGAATCAGGCCGGTCATCATCGCCGGGCTGGCCATCGGCAGCACCACTTTCCACAATGTCTCCGACTTGGTCGCGCCGAGCGCCAGCGAGCCTTCGCGAAGAATTCGCGGAATACGCGCCAGACCTTCCTCGGTCGCGACGATCACCACCGGCAGGGTCAGGATCGCCAATGTCAACGACGCCCACATCAGACCCGGCGTACCGAACACCGGCGCCGGCGCCGCTTCGGGGTAGAAGATGCGGTCGAGCGAGCCACCCAGGACATAGACGAAGAAGCCCAGACCGAACACGCCGTAGACGATCGAGGGCACACCGGCGAGGTTGTTCACCGCGATGCGGATGATGCGGGTCAGCACGCCCTGCTTGGCATATTCGCGCAGGTAAACCGCGGCGATCACGCCGAACGGCGTCACGATCACCGCCATGATGATGGTCATCAGCACGGTGCCGAAGATCGCCGGGAAGATGCCGCCTTCGGTATTGGCTTCGCGCGGCTCGTCGCTGACGAATTCCCATACCTTGGCGGCATAGAAGCCCAGCTTGTCCAGCGTCGACATGGCGTTGGGACGATAGGCGCGGACGATCTTGCCCAGGCTGATCTCCTTTTCCTGACCGTCCATGGTGCGCATGGTGATGCTGTCGCGATTGAAACCTGTGTAGAGCGAGACCAGCTCGGTCTCGAGCGCCTTGTATTCGGCATCCCACCGCGCACGCTCGGCATCGAGCTCGGCCTGGGCGGCCGCATCGAGCTGATCGTCCAGCTCCAGCTTGCGGGTCTTCAGACGCAGGCGTTCGAGGCCATGGTTGATGCGACCGATGTCGACCTTCTCCAGCCTGGCGATATCAGCATGCAGCTCGTCGATGCGATCAATGCGCTTTTGCAGTTCTGGCCATGCTGCGTCGCCTTCGGCTACCAGCTGACCGCTTTCTTTGACGTTCAACAACTCGCCATAGAAGTTGCCCCACTCGCGGCGCTCCAGCGCCACCAGATCGGCCGGCTTACGCGGATTGCTCAGCCACTCGCCGACGACCCAGGAGAAGTCCGCGCCATAAACCTCGCGGTTGCCGACCTTGAGCAGTTCGCGCGTCATGAACTCGCCGCCCTCGACATCTACCGGGAGGCCACTGGCCGCCAGGCGCGCCCGTGGCACCTCTTCGGCCTGCACGATTTCACCGGCCATTACGCGTGGCTCGGCACCGGGGATCTGGTAGTCGCTGACGACGACGTCAGCTGGCCAGAAGTGCTCAAGGCCCCGCACGGCGATTACCGCCAGCAGGCCAAGGGTCATGATCACGGCGATGGAAACAGCACCGGCATTAATCCAGACCCAAGGGGTGCCGCTCTTGATCCAGGTTTTCAGCGAATCCTTTTTCACGGATCGATACCTTTTCGAAATCTTGTCGTAGCCGCAGCGGGCTGCGTCGGTGCCCGAAGGCGTGGTTCGTGTTACAGGCTGGCGTATTTACGACGCAGGCGCTGGCGGATCACCTCGGCCAGGGTGTTCATCACGAACGTGAACATCAGCAGCACCATCGCCGCGAGGAACAGTACGCGGTAGTGGGTACTGCCCACTTCCGACTCGGGCATTTCCACCGCCACGTTGGCCGCCAGCGTGCGCATGCCTTCGAAGATGTTCGCTTCCATGATGGGCGTGTTGCCGGTGGCCATCAGCACGATCATGGTCTCGCCCACGGCGCGGCCCATGCCGATCATCAGCGCAGAGAAAATGCCTGGACTGGCGGTGAGCAGCACCACGCGGATCAATGTCTGCCAAGGGGTTGCACCGAGCGCCAGTGAGCCCAGCGTCAGGCTGCGCGGCACGCTGAATACGGCGTCCTCGGCGATCGAGTAGATCGTCGGGATCACCGCGAAGCCCATGGCCAGCCCGATCACCAGAGCGTTGCGCTGATCGAAGGGAATGCCCATCTCGTTGGACAGCCACAGGCGCATGTCGCCGCCGAAGAACCAGTTCTCCAGGTAACCACTGACCGCCAGCGAGCCCCAGCCCACGAACAGGATCACCGGGATCAGCAGTACCGCTTCCCAGCCATCCGGAACGCTCAGGCGCAAGCCTTCGGGCATCCGGCTCCAAATCCAGCTGGCCAGCAGGATGCCGACGGGCATCAGCAACAAGAGACTGAAAATGCCGGGTAAGTGGTTTTCCAGATAGGGCGCCAGGAACAGGCCAGCAAAGAAGCCGAGGATCACCGTTGGCAAGGCTTCCATCAGCTCGATAACCGGCTTGACCTTGCGGCGCAGCGTGGGCGCCATGAAGTAGGCGGTGTAAAACGCGGCGCAGATAGCCAGCGGGGCTGCCAACAACATCGCGTAAAAGGCCGCCTTGAGGGTACCGAACGCCAGTGGCGAAAGGCTCAACTTGGGCTCGAAGTCACCAGTCGCAGAAGTCGACTGCCAGACGTAATCAGGCTCGGGGTAGCTTTCGTACCAGACCTTGCCCCACAGCGCGCTCCAAGAGATCTCCGGATGCGGATTGTCGATGACAAAACGCTGCAGCTGATCACCTGACTCCACCAACAGGCGGGTCGCACGGGGGGACATGGCGGCGACAGCGGCGCCGTCAGTGACCTGTTCGGTCAGCAGGGTACGATGGGCAGTGCTGTGGAAGATGCCCAAGGTGCCGGCGCTATCGAGCGCAAGAAAGCCCTTGCGACGCTCTTCGGGAAGAATCTGGGTGATCGGCTGGCCGTCCAGCTGAAAGTTGCGCACATTCTTCAGCTCGGCTTGACCATCGTTACCCCGAACCATGAACCACTGGCCAACGCCACCGACCGAATCGCCGACCATCAGCGAGATGCCACCGAGCAATGAAGCCACGGTGGTGATTTCGCCTTTGCCCGCGAGCAGCTTGTAGCGACCGTTGAGCTGCTTGCGACGCAGGTCGAATACGTCGACGCTGGAACGGCCACTCACCGCGAACAACCACATATGGCGTGGGTCGATGCGCAGGGCTTTGATCGGCTCCGACAGCTGAGGAAGCGCCATCCGCTCCTCTTCCAGGCTGATTTCGCCGGTCATCAAGTTTTCGCTGGAGGCTATTTTCAACGCATGCAGCGCGCCGTCTGTTGCGCCGGCGACCATCAGGGTCGAGCCGTTGAGACTGATGGCTGCGTGCTCGATGGGACGTCCTTGCGGGTCCAGGTTCAGCGGCTCTTTACCGAAGGGGTAGTCCAGCTGCGGCGTGATGGTTTTCTTGCCTTCCGGATAGCTGACTTTGTAATTGTGTTCGGCCACCAGCACCTGGCCGTTGCTCAGGCCCAGCACCATCCGACGGTTGCCGGGCGTGTCCTCCCCCACCGATACGATGTGGCTGTCGGCCGGCAGCGGTAGTTCGACCGTGCGCAGGGATTCGCCGGTTCTCACACTGAAAAAGCGCACCACGCCGTCGTCACCGAGGCGCAACGCGACCTGGTTCTGCTCTTCCATGGCCAGCAGCAGCGGCTTGCCGGCATCGGCCAACCAAGCCGGCTGCTGGGCATCGCGTGCGTCCAACTCGGCGCCCTGGAACATGGGCGTAACAACTTGAGCAAGATAGAAAAAGATCAGGCAGATCGCGCCGAGCACGGCGAGCCCGCCTATGGAGACATACCAACGCGCCAGGTTGTCTTTCAGCGCGCGTACGCGCCGCTTGCGTTGCAACGCAGGGGTGTTGAAGTCCAGCCGTTGCACATCGGAATTCGCGCTCATGGTCTCGATATCGTTCATGCGAAGGTCCTGGCCGCTCAGGCCGTTAAAACTGAACTGCTACGCCGCTATGGCGCGAGTCGTTTCCTGGCTTGATGGCCGGTCGGGCGCCTAATTTAATGCAGCTGTGTGACAGAAAAATTACAGCCAGGTGACGTGAAGACGCCCGCCAACGCGCGGGGCGTGGCGGGCGTCGCTGCAACTCGCGGCAAGCGCCGCGTGGCTGGCGTGATGTCTTAGTTCAGACCCAGCTCTTGCATGGTCTTGTCGACCACTTTCTTCGGCAGCGGGATGTAGCCGTCCTTGACCACAACTTCCTGCCCCTGCTTCGACAGCACAAGCTTGAGGAACTCGGCGTCGATCGGGCTCAGCGGCTTGTTCGGCGCCTTGTTGACGTAGACGTAGAAGAAGCGAGCCAGCGGGAACTTGCCAGCCAGAGCGTTCTCTTCGTTGGCTTCGAAAGCCTCGCCACCCTTGGACAGCGGTACAGCACGGACGCTGGAAGTCTTGTAGCCGATGCCCGAGTAACCGATGGCGTTCAGAGTGCTGGAGATCGACTGCACCACCGAAGCGGAGCCTGGCTGCTCGTTCACGTTGGACTTGAAGTCACCTTTACACAGGGCTTCTTCCTTGAAGTAACCGTAGGTGCCGGACACCGAGTTACGGCCGAACAGCTGGATCGGCTTGCCAGCCCACTCGCCGGTCAGACCCACGTCACCCCAGGTCTTGATGTCCTGCTCGCCACCGCACAGACGGGTGCTGGAGAAGATCGCGTCGACCTGCTCGATGTCCAGGCTCTTGATCGGGTTGTCCTTGTGGACGAATACGGCCAGGGCGTCGATAGCGACCGGCACTGCAGTCGGCTTGTAGCCGTACTTCTCTTCGAAGGCCTGGATTTCGTTGTCCTTCATTGGACGGCTCATCGGGCCGAGGTTGGCCGTGCCTTCGGTCAGCGCGGGCGGTGCGGTGGAGGAGCCAGCGGCCTGAATCTGGATGTTGACGTTCGGGTAGCTGCGCTTGAAGTCTTCAGCCCAGAGGGTCATCAGGTTGGCCAGGGAGTCGGAACCGACGCTGGATAGGTTGCCGGAAACGCCGGAGGTCTTCTCATAGGCCGGCAGTGCCGGATCAACCGCGGCCACTGCGTTGGCAGCGCCTACACCAGCGGCAACAAAGGTCAAGGCCGCCATCAAACGATTCAGTTTCATTCCATGCTCCTAGCAGGGGTGTGTCAGTGTTTGGAACGGGGGCCATTGTCTGCAGGCCGTGTGAACACTCTATGAACTGAATATGACAATCTGGTGACGATCAGGAACTTGTTTCGCTTCAGTCGCTGCGGCCACGCACAGCCGCTATACTCGGCCCGGCCCGCACTACCGTGGGCATTTCGCGCCAGAACAACAAACGCGCCGCGAGTCCAACCCGATGAAAGAATACGAACAGGAAGACCCAATCCCACAGGGCGATCTGGCCCTGCAGCTGACCGCCCTGCCGCGCGAAACCAATGGCTTCGGTGACATCTTCGGGGGTTGGCTGGTATCCCAGATGGATCTGGCCGGGACCGCCATGGCCAGCCGCGTGGCAGCCGGCCGCGTGGCCACGGTGTCCATCGACCGCATGGCGTTCATGGTGCCCGTGGCCGTGGGCGCGCAGCTGTCCTTCTATACCCAGACGTTGGAAATCGGGCGCAGCTCGATTCGCATGCTGGTGGAAGTCTGGAGCGATGACCCGCTGTCCAGTGAGTGGCGCAAAGTGACCGAGGCGGTATTCGTCTTCGTCGCCATCGACGGCAGCGGCCGCACCCGCCCGGTCACGCCGCGGCGCTGAATGGCGCAGCGCTCACTCCGCTGACAGAGCAGGGCTCAACGCGTAGCCATTCTTGCCGGCCTGCTTGGCTCGATACAGTGCGGCATCGGCCGCCTGATAGAGCTGTTCGGCGGTCTGCCCCGGCTGCCACATCGCGACGCCGATGGTGGTTGTGACGCAATTCCCCTGTGCCGATGCGGGATGGGGGATAGCACGTTCGGCGAGCGTCGACAGTATCTGTCCCGCAATGGCTTGCGCCGACGCAGCATCGCAATTGAGCAGAAGCACGGCGAATTCCTCGCCCCCAACCCGCGCCGCCAGATCCATTGGCCGTCGCGAGAAGCCATCCAACAAGGCACCGAAGTCTCGGATCAGCGCATCGCCGGCCGGATGGCCGAGGTTGTCGTTGTAGGCCTTGAAGTTATCCAGATCGAGCAGCAGCAGCGCTAGCGGCTGACGATCACGCCGTGCCTGCAACAGTGTCTGGTTGAGCGCGGTGTCGAAGCTGCGACGGTTGGCCAGCCCGGTCAGTGCGTCGTGCTGCGCAACCCAGCCGAGCAGCTTGCGCACCAGGAATTGTTCGCGCTGCGAGTATTCATGGACATAGCGACTGGTCGCCCCGATCACCAGCAGCAACAGGTAATAGCTGACCGAAATCCAGTGCACCTTCATCTCGAAGGGCGAAAGAATCATCGCAGCCATCAACACGTCGATCAGCACGATCAATGCCGCGCTGATCAAGGCCCGCCAGAAGGTGATTCCGAGAAAGAAGAACGAACAGACGATCAACAGCCCGGCGCCATAGCGGAACGACATTTCCGGCTGGAGCATCTCGTACTGGATATCGATGCGCGCAGCGATGATGCCGACCAGTACCAGCAGCACTGGAAATAGCCGATTGGCGATGATCCTGACCCGCTTGTGGAAGAGCGACATGGCCAGAATCCCGAGCCCGGGAAGCATCTCCAGCAGGCGCAGCAGCGTGAGCTCGAGCAGCCAGGCCGGATCGGACTGGGCAAAAAGATGCCGTTCGACATAGAGGTAGCCCGCAACCACCAACATCAGCAAGCAAGCACCTAGCCGTTGCGCCAGGCGCGCCTGATGATTCAGGTAGCGGCGAAATTCACGTTCCAGTTCAGGCACGAAGAACAGGAAGCGAAACCCCTGAAGCAGCTGCCTGCCATAGGGCGTATCCCGAAAATCTTCGGCAGACTGATGTTCTAGGCTTTGCATTGGCGTCGCTCATGTACTGGCGCAGCGATGATATCACTTAGACATCAGGCCGCCCGTTTTCCCGATGAACGTGCACGCAGGCGTCTGCCGTGGGCCTTTGCCACGCCCATCACTTGCCGGCGCCGCCGCTACGCTCCACTATCGGACCACCTGCATTGTTGGATGTATCGCGTGACTGCCCTTCTGCTCGCCCTCTGGCCCTTGTTTGCCCTGATCATCGCCGGCTATTTCCTGCGACTGCGAGACTTTCCCAACGAGTCCTTCTGGCCGGGTGCCGAACGGATCAACTACTTCGTGCTGTTCCCGGCGCTACTCTTCAGCAGTCTAGCTACCGCGCCGCTGGACAACCCGGCGCTACCGCGTCTGGCAGGCGCGGTCATGCTGGGGCTGGGCCTGGCATGGGCGGGGCTGCTACTGCTCAAGCGCGTGCGCGGCTGGCCGGCCGCGCGCTTTGGTGCCTTCGCCCAAGGCGCGCTGCGCTTCAATACTTATCTGGGGTTGGCTGCGGTGGGCAGCCTGTTCGGCAAGGAAGGGCTGGCACTGGCGGCGTTGATGCTGGCCTTGATGGTGCCCACCGTGAACGTGATGTCGGTATGGGCGTTGACCGCCGAACGTGGC
Organism: Pseudomonas sp. KSR10; assembly: GCF_022355455.1. NCBI lineage: Bacteria > Pseudomonadati > Pseudomonadota > Gammaproteobacteria > Pseudomonadales > Pseudomonadaceae > Pseudomonas > Pseudomonas sp. KSR10. The sequence continues at coordinate 1,087,658 of NZ_JAKOEN010000019.1, forward strand.
GTCAGCGTGCGCTCGTTGTTGCTGCCGATCCTGAAGAATCCGCTGATTCTCGCCTGCCTGGCCGGCGCTCTGGTGAATCTCGCCGGAATGGGTTTGCCTGGCGGTACTGATCGTCTGCTTAACCTGCTCGCCGCCGCAAGCCTGCCGCTGGGGCTTCTGTGTGTCGGGGCCGCGCTGAAACCACGGGAACTCGGCGGCGAAATTCCCGCGCTCGGCTGGAACAGCGCCCTGCGCCTGCTGGCAGTGCCGCTGCTGGCCTTTGCCGTGGCCCACATCGTTCATCTGCCGACGATGGAAACCACCATTCTGGTGCTGTTCTTCGCCTTGCCTACAGCTCCAACCGCCTATGTCCTGACCCGCCAGCTCGGTGGCGATAGCCACCTGATGGCCGGCATCATCACCCTGCAGACGTTGCTCGCCGCCGCCAGCCTGCCGCTGGTGTTGACGCTACTGAATAGCTGAATCGAGCCCGTAGTTCTAGGGACCAGCGACCAGGGAGCGGCTCTCAGGCAATCGCTCCAGCAGACGCCGATACTCGCCGCTGGCGCGCAGGGCCGCCAGGCCCCGGTCGAACCGTTGGATCAACCGGTCAGCGCCCGCCTGGTTGCGCGGCACGATGAGGTGCATCGTCTGGTGACCGACAACCGTGTCGGAGACATGAAAGCTTGTTCGAGGCGCCGCCGTCGTTTGCAGTGCATAGTTGCCCAGATGCAGGTCGGCGAGAAATACATCATCACGACCGAGCAGCAGCAATTGGGCGCACTCACTCAGGCCTGGCGGCGAGTGCCGCTCCAGTACGCCCTGACGGACCAGCGTCTCAATGGCCGCGGGCAACTGCCACCCCAGCGGCAGGCATAGCCGCAACCCACCGGGACGATGCAGATTTTCCAGCTCAACGGAATCGCCCGCTCGGCTGAACAGGTGCTGCTCCGATACGTACAAAGGAGCCGAGTAGAGGAAATCCCGTTCCCGCTGCTCGGTGCGGATATATGGAAAGGTTGCGTCGTATTCGCCCCGCTGGGCCATCAGATAGCCCCGGTTCCACGGCTGCCAGGCGAGCGAAGAGGTTATACCGTCCAGCGCGAAGGCCGCCTGAACGACCTCCGATAGCATGCCGGCGCCCGCCAGCGATCTGCCGGTGAGTGGACCGTAATCATCGCCGGTGACCAGACGCACCTCTGCAGCATGAGCGCCCAGGCTGACCGCCAGGCTCAATAGCAATCCTCTGCTCCAATGTTCCTTCATTGCAAAATCCCAACGTCATCGGATGACCAGAACGCACCCTATCCCAATGCCGCTGTCGCAACCGCGGCGCACCGGAACAATCGTCTAACGGACCACCTGATCACGAGACAGGCGCAACAGCAGCGCAGCCAGACCAAGCCCGACAGCGACCAGAACCAGCATCGGTCCGAGGTAGCCAACCAAGTCCTGCAGCCAGATGAGCAACTGGCGGAACACCAACAGGCCGAGCCGCGTGCTCTGAGCATCCACGTCGACCCGATAACCGCCTTCTTCCCATACCTCGTAGGCCGCGCTCAGCGGCAATAGCGCTAAAGGCAGCAGAACCAGACACAGCCAGTAGCCACTGCGTCGTCGCGGCCCGAACAGTCCCCAGGGTCGGTAAGCGGCGCGGATCAGTTGGAAGAAGCACAGGCTGTAGTAGCCGATCAGAAACAACGCAAAAGCGCTGTCAACGGTCGGCTCCAGCCAGAGCCGGTGCAACACGGTGCCGCCGAGCGACATGCTCAGCAGGCCCCAGAGCAGAAAGAAGAAAATTTTCATTGCGCGTACGTGTCCGATGTTCGCAAGGGGCTCATCGAAACAGAATTCAGCCGCCGATACGCGCAACCACTTCACGAACCAACGGCATGAACGGCGCTCATGCCGGCTTCTTGCTGCGATACCGTTCAGAACAGGCTGAGCTGGTCGCCAGGCGGCTCAGGCATCGGTGGCTGGCGCGGCGCAGCCGCATCAGCCGTCCCCTGTTGCAGCAACCGGCTGGCCAGCCCAGCGGCGCGCTCGGCGCGGGTGCTGACCGCTTCTGTCAGACGTGCCGGCAACGCCCAGATTTCCACCTTGCGCTTGGCGCGGGTGATCCCGGTGTAAAACAACGAGCGTGTCAGCAGTGGACTAGGTTGCTCGGGCAGGGCCAACAGCACTTCTGTAAACTCCGAGCCCTGACTCTTATGCACGGTCATGGCGAAGGCGCTATCGTGACTTGGCAGCCTTGCCGGAGCGAAGGCGCGATAACCCTCGTCGCCTTCGAAGAACACCCGCAGCCCCTGCTCGGTTTTCAGACACAGGCCGATATCGCCGTTGAACAGGCCCAGCGCGTAGTCGTTCTGCCGGACCATCACCGCGCGGCCGGGATACCAGCGTTCGCGCGCCGGCACACCGAGGCGACGCTTGAAGCGCGTCTCCAACGCCTCGTTGATACCGGTCACGCCAAAGGCGCCTTCGCGCTGAGCGGTCAGGGCACGAAAGCCGTTGAAGGCCTCGAAGGCCGCTGCTGGGTCTGCCTGCCGTGCGGTCTGTAGGTAAGGTGAATAACCTTGTTCGAGTCGCTCGACCAGGGCGCCCGAGCTTGGCGTTGCATTCCAGGCCAGATCGACGCGGCCCTCCTGCAACAGCGCGACAGTGCCTTTCGCATCACCGCCATTGATTCGCCGCGCCAGCTCACCGATCCCGCTGTCGCCGGAGAAACGATGGCTGTGGGTCAGCAGGACCACCGCATCGCCAAGGCGCGAGCACGGCGTCTCGATGGGGACGTTCTGCCCGGTAATGCGTTGCAGATCGTCGGCGGCTTGGGCATCGAAACCGCGCCCTTCACAGAGTTCGGCGAACACCGCACCGGCTTCCACGGCGGCCAATTGGTCCTTGTCGCCGAGCAGAATCAGCCGTGCCTTGGGCGGCAGCGCGGCGACCAGCTTGGCCATCAGCGCCAGATCAACCATGGACGCCTCGTCCACCACCAGCACGTCCAGCGCCAGCGGGTTGGCTGCGTCATGCCGCACCTTGGGGCTATCGCCGCGGCTGCCGAGCAGACGATGCAGCGTACGCGCCTCGTCCGGCAGGGCTTCTTTGACGACATCACTGACCGGCAGATCGGCCTTGGCGTTGCGGATCGCTTCGGCCATGCGCGCGGCGGCCTTGCCGGTGGGTGCGGCGAGGCCGATGGCCAGACGTTCGCCGTCGGGCTGTTCCAGCAGTGCCGCCAGCAGCCGCACAACGGTGGTGGTCTTTCCGGTTCCAGGGCCGCCGGAGATCACCGCCAGGCGCCGGCGCACCGCCTGCGCCGCGGCCAGACGCTGCCAATCGGGGCTCTGCTGATTGAAGGCGAACAAGCGCGCCAGACTGTCGCTCAGTTGTCTTTCATCCACCGCCGGCGCGTCCGCCGCGCGGGCCAGCAGCTGTTCGGCCAGTTGCTGTTCGTATGCCTGATAGCGGGACAGATAGAGCCGGTTGCCGGCCAGGGTGAGCGGCGCGTAGTCGCCCGGAGCGCCGATCAGCGAGGAGGCCTCCAGCTGCGCTTGCCAGGTCGAAAGCGGCGGCAGGATTAAATCCTGATCCGGCCATGGGCGTTTACCCGCCAACCGTTCAAGCAGCAGGCAGACATCGCCATTGGCCAGCGCCTCACAGCACAGTGCCGCGGCGACCAGCACCTCATCTGGCGTCTGCGGTTCGAGGCGCTGCAAGCTCGCAACGAACGCACGCTCCAGCGGGCCAAGCGGCAGATCAGCGAAGGTCATCGGACGCTCCTAAAAAATAATGACCAAAGGGCCGTGCAGGCCGATTCGCGGTCAAGACCGCTCCCACAAAGGCCTGCCCGCCCCGCCAGCCGTGGGAGCGGTCTCGACCGCGAATGGCACTCATCGCCCGTCCTCGAACAAGCGATCCAGCGCATCGAGCAACGCGTCATCGGGTCTTGCGAAATAAACGCCCGCCTCGGGCATCCCGCGCAGGAACAGGTAGAAGGCCCCGCCCAGCTGCTCGTCTTGAAAATCGGCCAGGCGCTGGCGCAGGAAGCGGCGCAAAGCAACCAGGTAGATCAGGTATTGCAGGTAGTAGTGCTCGCCGGCCAGGGCCTGCAGCAGGCGCTCACCACCGTAGTAGCTGGCGTCCGGGCCGAGCCAGTTGGATTTGTAGTCGGCGATGTACCAGCGGCCGTCGTGCTCGAAGGTCAGGTCGATAAAGCCCTTGAGAAAGCCCTTGAGGCTGTCGAACTCCAGCCGTGCGGCCGCATCGCGCAACGGTTCGGCAAGGCCGTTGGACGGGTCGACCAATAGGCTGCGCAACCGTGCCACATCCAGGTCCAGTACCGGGAAGGTGAAGCCCAGTTCCGGCAGGCGTCTGGCCGATTGCAACGCGGCGAGTGTCAGGCCGGCACCATCCATGTCGGTCTCGAGCACCTTTTGCAGATGCGCCGTGGCAATCTCCTTCCAATCCAGCGGCAGGCCATAGGCCTGCAACGCGGGTTCGACCAGCTCCGGCAGCTCGCCTTTTCCGCGCGCCCAATCTTCAAGGATGGCGTGCAGGCAGGTCCCGGCACGGGCGCCGCGGGGGAAGGCGAAGAAGCCATTGCCCGGCTCACCGGCATCGGGGATGGCCAGGGCGTCGCGGTCCGGCGCTTCCATGTGCATTCCGGCGGCCAGGCCGGAGAAGCTGCCGATTCGCCAGGCGCTGTGCAGGCTACGATTGAGCTGCGACAGCTGCTCAGGCGCCGCCGCACGACCGGGCCCTTGGGCACTGGCTTCGCGCGGTTCAAGCGGCAGGCAGGCCAGATGACCATCGCTCTGCTGGACCAGCCGCTCGATGGCCAGACGCAGGCCGCCGCCATCGAGCTCGGCCAGATGCTGGCCCAGTTCGCTCAGCGGTTGCTCGCCAGGGAGGTCGCGGCCGTGAAGGAGCCAGGCCAGGGCGCTGCTGTGCAGGCCTTCATCGGCCAGGCTGCCGTCCTTCTTCGGCTTGCACAGACACACCGGGCCCCAGTGCAACAAGAGCCTGTCGCGGGCGCGGGTCAGGGCGACGTAGGCCAGGCGCAACTGCTCGGCGAAGACCTCCTGGCGGGCACGTTCGAGGTTTTCGTCCAGTTCGTCACTGCCCAGATCCAACAAGGGCTGGCCGCTGCCATCGTGGCAGCGGGCGCTGTCACGGTTCTTGCCGAGCAGTTTGCCGTCCCAGAGGAACGGGCAGAACACCAGCGGGTATTCCAGGCCCTTGCTGGTGTGAATGGTGACGATCTGCACCCGCTCGGCATCGCTTTCCAGGCGCAGCAAGGCTTCCTCCCCGACGCCTTCGCTACCGCGCTGGGCATTGAACCAGGCGAGCAGCGGTTCCAGCCCTGGCCGCAGCAGGCTTTCGGCCTGCAACAGTTCGCCGAGGTGCAGGAGGTTGGTCAGCCGGCGTTCACCATCGACCCGCCCCAGCAGCCGTTCGGCCACCGCTTGCTCATCGAGCCAAGCACGGAACACGCGCATGAAGCCCTGTTGCTGCCATAGCTGGTGGTAGCGCTCGGCGGCTTCGCGTTCGGCATCCCACTGCTGCTGATCATCTTGGCAACGGGCGAGATCGGCCGCGCTGCGCCCCAACAGGCGCGTGGCCAGGGCATAGCGCAGCAGCCCTTCGCGCCCGGGCTCGGCGTACGCGGCGAGCACCGCGGCCAGCTCACCCGCCTCTTCGCTACGCCAGACACTGTCACGCCCACGGCGCACACTGGGCACGCCGCGCGCGGCCAGCTCATCGGCGATCATCCCGGCCTGGCGGTGGTTGGCCACCAGCACAGCAATATCGCCACCTTTCAACGGCGTGAACACGCCGTTTATGTCGAAACCGGCGCGGCCCTCAGCGGCGCCTGCCAGTTGCAGGGCGATACGCCGTGCGGTGTCGCTCGCGGCCAGCTGCGCGGCTTCGCCCTTGCCCAGCGAATCGTCGCCGAGCCAGACCAGCGACAGCGGCGCCGCCTCGCCCTCCTCCACCAGACGCAAGCTGGCACGCGGCCTTTCGGCGGCACCCACCGGTGGGTATTGGAGATCGCGTTGAGCGAACGGCTGCGGATGGTCGAACAACCGATTCAGCGCGGCAATCAGCTCCGGCGTCGAGCGGTAGTTGGTGGGCAGGTTGAAGGGCTGGCGATCGGCTTGCTGCTTGGCGGTCATGTAGGTCGCCAGGTCCGCGCCGCGGAATGCATAGATCGCCTGCTTGGGGTCGCCGACGAAACACAACGACGCCTCGCTGGCCTTGGCATAGATGCGATTGAAGATGGCGTACTGGATCGGGTCGGTGTCCTGGAATTCGTCGATCAGCGCCAACGGGTAGGTGGCGCGCAACGAGGCCGCCAGGTCCTCACCGACCGGGCCTTGCAGTGCCTGATCCAGACGATTGAGCAGATCGTCGAAGGCCAGCAGCCGCTGCGCCGCCTTGCGTTCGGGCAGCTCGCGGTTAAGTCGTTCCAGCAGCGCGACCTGCAGCGCGATCAACCGCTGCTTACCCGCTGGCAGCGCCTCGGCAATTTGATCAACCAGTTCGTCCAGCGCATGGGCCAATTCGCAGACGGGCGCATCATGGCCCTTCTTGCAGGCCTTGCTCAGTGCGCGGACGCCGAATTTGGCGGCGCCCTCGGGCAGGTCGAACATCACTGCCGGATCGGCGAAATAGGCGTCCAGCTCTGCTTGCCAAGGCGCAAACTTGATGCTTTTGTGCGTGCTCTGGCTGAGCCCGCCATGGGCCAGCAGCTCGGCGATCCAGGCGGTGCCCGCTTCTTGCCACAGCGCTGCGGCGCGCTGCCAGGCGGCTTCGACAGGACGCAGATCGGCGGCAATCGGCGCGCCCTGCGGCTCGACCCGCAGATAGGGCTTGCCCAGATGACTGCGCAGCCGTTGGCGCAACCACAGCGGCGTGATGCGGCTCTTGGCCAGGAAACGCGCCCAGGCCGGATCGGCATCGGCCAACTCGCTGCGCCAGGCGTCGGCGAGCAGCGCATCGATGATCTCGCGGTCATCGGCGGTCAGCTCGCTGTCGAAATCGCCACCGGCCTCGAAGGCCGCGTCCTGCAGGGCGCGCTGGCAGAAGCCGTGGATGGTGAAAATCGCCGCCTCGTCGAAGCCGTGCACCGCCAGCAGCAGGCGCCGCCGCGAGGCTTCGTCCGGGTAGCGTGCATGGAGCCGATTGAGAAAGTCGTCATCGCTCGGCGTGCCGTCATATACCGCCAAGAGATCGGCCAGGCGCGCGCGGATGCGTTCACGCAGCTCGGCGGTGGCGGCAGTGGTGTAGGTCACGACGAGGATCTGCCCCACCGACAGCTGCCCCTCCAGCAGCAGGCGGGCATAGAGCGCGGTAAGGGTCCAGGTCTTGCCGGTGCCGGCGCTGGCCTCGATCAGCGAGCGACCGTCGAAGGGCGAATCGAGCAGGTCGAGTTTCATGCTTCCTCCTCTTCTTCAGCCAGAGCATCCAGCGCGGGACCGATCAGCTGTTCGGCCAGCACCTCGAAGCGTTCGTCCAGCGGGTCGCGGTCCCGAAAGGCCAACGCATTCCAGGGGTCTTCAGCTTCGGCGGCGATGGGGCTGAACTCCGCACCCAGCCAGGCTTCGCGGGCGCGTTTGCGGGCGCAGTCCAGCGGCTCGCTGCCGCGGCTCGGTTTGCGGTAGCCCCTGGCGAAGGCATGGCTGCTGCGCGGCAGCAATGGCAGCGGCTCGCGGATCGCGCAACGATAGGCCGCCAGCCAGGGCTCCAGCAGCTCGGCCGCATTGGCCAGCGGCCCGAGCTGCCAGTCACCAGCGGGCGATAGCATAAGACTGTTGCGCTCGATGCCGGGCGTGGCTGATAGATTGAGCAGCAAATGGCGCAGCCAGAACGGCGGCAGATCCCATTCGCCAAGGCGGCCGAGCTTCCAGCCGAACAGTCCGGCCGGGGTAACGCCGTCGAGCCAGCCATGCACGCGCACCCCCGCCAGGGTGATGTCCACCGCCAGCGGCTCGGGCGCCGCGTCCGGACGCAGCTCGAACAGCCGGGGCGCAAAGGCACGCACCGGCCCGCGCAGCTTGCCCCACAGCGCCTGTCCCAATTCACCCGTCGGCAGCCAGCCTGCCGCGCAAGCCATGCGGCGTTCGTCCTCATCGCTCCAGCCGTGTTCCATCGCCTGCAAGGACAAGCGCCGCAGGCCGTTCCAGGCCGGCATTTCCAGGTCGAACGGCTCGTCGCTGGCGAGCGACTCCTGGGCATCGGCCAGACGCAAACCCAGGCGCTGCTCCAACAGGAAGCGCGCCGGGTGGCGGAAGCACTGCAACAGCTGCGAGGGTTCGATAGTCAGCCAGGCCTCATCCGGTTCGGCGAGCAGGCTGGCGAACGGTTGCGGCTGGGCCTGCGGCGGTTCGGCGAGGCGCTGGGCGGCGAGGAACCAGGGCAGCGAGTAACCGGCGCAGGGCACGTGGCCGAAATTGCGCGGCGAGAACGGCTGCAACGGGTGGGCGACCAGGATCTTCTGGCTGGCGGATCGCGATTCGTCGGCCAGCACGGCGGTCATGTCCACCGCTTCGAGCACTTCGCTGAGCAGCACCGAGGGCGGCAGCACGGCGTTGTCACGCGGGTCGCGACCAACATAGGACAGGTACAGCGCCTCACGCGCCGAGAGCAACGTTTCGAGTAGCAGGTAGCGGTCGTCCAGGCGTCGGGCGCGATCGCCCCGCCGCGGGTGACGACCAATCAGGTCGAAGCCCGACGGCGGCGTGCGCCGTGGAAAGGCGCCATCGTCCAGGCCGAGCAGGCAGACCACGCGGAACGGCAGGCTGCGCATCGGCACCATGGTACAGAAAGTCACCGCACCGGTTAGAAAGCCCGAGGCGCCGCCGCCTTGCTGCAGCGCCGCGCTAAGCTGCTGATGCACCAGCTCCAGCTCGATGGGTCGGGTCAGGTCGGCGGCCTGGGCCTGGTCACGCAGCGCCGCGCAGGCCTGGGACAACAGCAGCAAGCTATCGCCGGCTTCGCGCTCGTCGAACAGGGTGTCGATCAGCACCTGTAAATCATCCGCCCATTCGGCCAGCGGACGCGGCCGGGCCAGCTGATCGGCCAGCATGCCGAGGCGCTCGACGAACTCCACCACCCGTCCCAGCAACTGCGCACGAGCGCCTTCCAGGGCATCCAGCGGCCAGTGTTCACCGAGCAGCGGCGCGTCGTCGCCCGCCAGCTGCGGCGGCGCGGCGAAACCCAGCAGCAGGCGGTCCAGCCCTTGGCGCCAGGTGAACGCTGATTCGTACGGCAGGCCCAAGCGAGCGCGCTGGCCACCGTCGCGGCCCCAGCGCACCCCGGCTTCACGCAGCCAATCGCGTAGCAACGGCAGGTCCTCGCTTTCGATGCCGGCGCGGCGGGCAATCGCCGGCTGCTCCAGCCAAGCGAGGATTTCCTCGGCGGCGAAGCGACTTTGGGCCAGCATCAGCAATTCGAGGAAGGCCTCGATCAGCGGCATCTCGGCTCGCAGGCTGCGGTCGGCCAGGCTGTAGGGAATCCGCGGGCTGCCCTCGCGCGGGGCGAACACCGCCTCGATGAAGGGCGCGTAACGCTCGATATCGGGGGTCAGCACCACCACCTGATCCGGCGTCAGCGCCGGGTCGGCGGCGAAGCGTGCCAGCAGCTGGTCGTGGAGGATTTCCACCTCACGCAGCGGCGAGTGGGCGATATGCACCTCCAGCGAACGGTCGTTCTCGGCCAGGGTGATCCGCTCATCGGGCAGGCGGGTGCGCAGGCGCAGGATGTCGTTCTGCAAGGCATGCAGCAGGCTGTCATCGTGCAGGTCTTCGTCTTCGGAATACAGGCCGAACTCCTGGCTGCCTTCGCTGGCAGTCAGACTGAACAGGGAATCGAAGAAGTCGCGGCCCTGTTTACCCAGGCTGGCCAGCAGCGGATGGCCGACGTCCAGATACCAATCGTCTGCTCCGCTCTCCGGTTGCCGGGCCAATTCCCGGATGTCACGAATCTCGCCCCAGGCCTCACGGCTCGGGTTGAGCGCGCAGACCACCACGTCGATATGCCGCGCCAGGCCGTCGAGCACGCGAAGATGGTGTGGCGGCAGGCTGCTGATGCCGAACACCAGCAGACGCTCGGGCAGGCCGGGCAAGGGCTCGTCGCGGTACAGACGTTGCAGCAGATCGCCGAGCAGGCGCGCGCGGTGCGGGTGGCCGTCCTTGGTCAGTTCGCGCCAGAGCAGCGCCTGCCAGGCTTCGTCGGGGCCGAGGTCGAGGGTTTCGCCGCGTTCCCAGGTCGCCAGCCAGTCATCGCGATAGAGCAGGTACTGGTCGAAGACGTCGGCGATCTTCGCCGCGAGGGACCGGCGCCGGCGCTCGTCGCCGCCATCGAGGTACTGCGCCAGGCGCGGCGCGAGTTCGAGATTGACCGGCTCGCAGAGCCAGCCGTAGAGGCGCCAGGTCAGGGTCGTGGGGGAGAACGCCGATTGCTCCGGCAGGCTGCCCAACACGGTGCGGCTCAAGTCCCAGACGAATTTCGCCGGCAGTTGCATCTCCAGCTGCATGGCAATGCCCTGCTTGCGCGCCAGCTCCAGCGTCAGCCAGCGGCCCATGCCCTGGCTCGGCACCACCACCCGCGCCGGGGCGAAGGGGTCGGCGAGTGGCTGGGCGAGCAGGCGCGTGGCCAGTTCGCCGAGGGTTTCCAGATCGGGGGCGTGGTAGAGGCTGAGCATGGCGGCGGCTTCGACGGAATCAGCGGCCAAGGGTAGCAAGTTCCGCTCGCGCCGCGGGCGGTGTCGCAGATGGCCGGTGCGACGTTTTTCCCTACGCCTTTCGCAGGTAATCAACGGTCCTTGTGATCAATATCAATTCCCTCACGGCAAATAGGATATTTCCTTGCAGGCAGTCCCTCATGCACCTCTGCACCCTGTCGCCTGCCTCAGGCTAGGAGCAATCGATGAAATTGAACAACCGGAACCTGCTGATCGTCGCGTTGGGCGCAGCCCTCTGTGCCTCACCGCTGGCCTATGCCACCACCGAGGGTGCCCAGGCCAAAGGCTCGGTCGAACGCAGCCATGCGCGCCAGGCCAGCGCCCTGCTCGACCGCGCCCTCGCGCATCTGCAAAGCAACGGGCCGGAACAGGCCCTGGCGTCCTTCAACGACCGCCAAGGCGGCTTCGTCGATGGCCAGCACTACGTTTTCACCCTCAGCCTGGACGGCACCATGCTCGCCAGCAACGGCGCGTCGCGCGCGCTGGTCGGGCTCAACGTGATGGACCTCAAGGACGCCGCCGGCAAGCCGTTCATTCACGAGATCATCGAGCAGGCCAAGGCGGCCGATAACGGTCAGGTCGAGTACCACTGGCTGAATCCGGCCGACAACAAGGTGGAAAACAAGGTCAGCCTGTATCGCAAGGTTGGCGACCGGATACTCGTGGTCGGTTACTACATACCGCGCTCCTCCGCCGAGCAGGCGCAGAAGATGCTGGATAAGGCCGTGGCGCTGATGAAGCACTCGGGTGGCGAGGCGGCCTTCAAGGCCTTCAACGATCCGCAGGGCGGCTTCGTGATGAACGACGAATATGTCTTCGTCATCGGTCTGGAGGACGGTAAGTACCGCGCCAGCGGTGCCTCGCCCAACCTGGTGGGTGTCGATGTTCGCGAGATCACCGACGCCGCCGGCACCCCCTTGTTCAAGCAGATGATCGCGCTGGCCAAGGACAAGGGCATCGGGACGGTCGATTATGTCTGGCGCAACCCTGCCACCAATGCGGTGGAGCAGAAGCATTCGCTGATCCGCCGGGTCGATGATGTGTTGCTCGGTGTGGGCTACTACTCGCCACGCTGAACGACAGACGCATCCACGGCGCCGCCGTGGATGAACCTTTCGTGAACATCCGGCTTCCAGAAACGGTCAACCGATCATCATCCACTGCTCACCACCGCCTCTGGCGTGGCGTGTCGTGGCCGCCGATCACCGAACAGCCGAAGGCCGTGCCTGATGTTGACGTTGTTGCACCTGCTGTCCTCCATCGCATTGCTGGTCTGGGGCACACATATCGTGCGTACCGGGATCATGCGCGTTTATGGCTCGCATTTACGGCGGCTGCTGGGCCACAGCATGGCTAACTCGCCGTTGGCGTTCGCTGCCGGTATCGGTGTCACCGCCCTGGTGCAAAGCAGCAACGCCACCGCACTCCTGGCTATCTCCTTCGTGTCCCAGGGCCTGATGACCCTGCCCACGGCGCTGGCGATCATGCTCGGTGCCGATGTCGGTACGGCGTTGATGTCGCGGATTCTGACCTTCGACCTGTCGTGGTTGTCGCCGCTGTGCACCCTGGTCGGGGTGTGCCTGTTTCTGTCTCGCAAGCAAACCCGCGCCGGCCAGCTCGGGCGCGTGCTGATCGGCCTCGGTCTGATCATTCTGGCGCTGCAACTGATCGTGGTCACCGCCGAGCCGATCACCGAGGCACGCGGCATGCGTGTGCTGTTCTCCTCGCTGGCCGGCGATACTCTGCTGGCGGCGGTCGTGGGGGCGTTGTTCGCCGTGCTCTCGTACTCCAGCCTGGCCGCGGTTCTACTGACCGCGACCCTCGCCGGTGCCGGATTGATCAGCCTGCCGGTCGCCCTCGGTGTCGTCATCGGCGCGAATATCGGCAGCGGCGTGCTGGCGTGGCTCAACGCAACCCCGCAACTCGTGCCGGCTCGTCGGGTGGCGCTTGGCAACCTGCTCTACAAGCTGGCCGGTCTGTTGGTCTTGCCGCTGCTGCCGATATTGGTCGAATGGATGGCGACCCTGGGCTTCAGCGTCCAGACCCAGGTCATCGCTTTTCATCTGGCGTACAACTCGCTGCGCTGCGTGCTGTTACTGCCCACGGTGGGCCTGATGGCCAGACTGTGCGAACGCCTATTGCCGGAGCGGCTGGTGGATAACGGCATTGCGCAGCCGCGACATCTCGATCCCACCGCGCTGGATACGCCGACGCTGGCCTTGGCCAATGCGGTACGCGAAACCTTGCGCATCGGCGATCTGGTGGAAGCCATGCTGGCGCACCTGCGCGAAGCGCTGCATGAAGATCGGCCAGAGCCGGGCGAGGAAATCCGTCGGCTGGATGACGATGTCGATGCGCTCTACAGCGGTGTGAAGCTCTACCTGGCGCGTATGCCGCGTGAAGACCTGGCTGAGCAGGAAAGCCAGCGCTGGGCGGAAATCATCGAATTGGCGATCAATCTGGAGCAGGCCGGCGACATCATCGAGCACATGCTCGGAAAAGTGCACAACCTCAAGACCTCCAAGCGTCGATCCTTCTCCGACCGGGGCCTGGACGAACTCAGCCAGCTGCACGCACTCCTCAGCGCCAATCTGAGCCTGGGCCTGTCGGTTTTCCTTTCCGGCGATACTCACAGCGCCCGCCAGTTGTTGCAGCAGAAGCGTCAGTTTCGCAAGCTCGAACGCGAGCTGGCACATGCCCACGTGCATCGACTGCATCAACAGGTGAAAGAAAGCATCGAAACCAGCGCTACGCATCTGGAGCTGATCGCCGACATGAAACGCCTGAATTCGCTGTTCTGCAGCGCCGGTTATGCGGCGCTGGAAGGCCATGCCAGTGGCAAGGGCCGCGTCCCGACCGAACCGACCCTTGACGTTAATGCCGCGGAGCATCAGCTACCCGGCAAGCCGGCCTGAAGCACAACTGCGCCCGCCCCGGCTGGCAATGTCGGCTCAGGCCAGGGATAGACGACGACCGGATTTTCGGCAGGTCGAAAAAAACCCCGGCGATGCTGAGCACGCCGGGGTCGGACCGTCGGTTACGCCGATCAGTGTACCCTGCGTCGTCTCTGCAACCAGATCACCAGGCCGAACAGCGCGAGGCCGGGCAACCACATCCACTCCTTGACCATACGATCGGTGGGCGCGCGCACCGCGACGATTTCCTGATCGAACTGCAGACCCAGTTCGGCGGCGGGGCTGCCGAAGGTCACGCTGTCGATCAGCACTTTGCCATCCTCCTCGTAAGTCATCAGGCCGAACTTTTCCAGCTTCTCTTCGCCGGATTCGCCGTCAGGAATGGCGGCCAGCAGGCTGAACTCACGCGTATCGCCGACCGCATCTTCACCGCGTATGCGCAACCGCAGCTGACTGTTCTCTTCCACCGCGCCCATCGCCTGGACCAGCTGTGACGGCGGAATGTCACGATAGGGGTCGTGCACGATATCCATCCAGAAACCGGGACGGAACAGGGTGAAGGCGACCAGCAACAGCAGGATGTTTTCATACCAGCGGCTACGTACCAGGAAGTAACCCTGTGTACCAGCCGCGAAAATCAGCATCGCCACCGTCGCGACGATAAAGATCACCACGCCGTGCCAGAAGTCCACGTCAATCAGCAACAGGTCAGTGTTGAAGATGAACAGGAAGGGCAGCGCGGCGGTGCGCAGGCTGTAGTAGAACGCCACGATGCCGGTCTTGATCGGATCGCCCTTGGACACCGCCGCGGCGGCGAACGAAGCCAGGCCAACGGGTGGCGTGACGTCGGCCATGATGCCGAAGTAGAAGACGAACAGATGCACCGCGATCAGCGGCACGATCAGCCCGCTCTGCTGCCCCAACGCCACGACAACGGGCGCCAGCAGGCTCGACACCACGATGTAGTTGGCGGTAGTCGGCAGTCCCATGCCGAGGACCAGGCTGAGGAACGCGGTGAGCAGCAACATCAACATCAGGTTGCCCATCGACAGCAGCTCGACCAGATCGGCCAGCACCAGACCTACACCGGTCTGTGAAACCGCGCCGACAATGATCCCTGCCGCAGCGGTCGCGATGCCGATACCGATCATGTTGCGCGCGCCGGCAATCAAGCCTTCACGCAGATCGACCACACCGTCCACGAAGGTGCCGTGCTGGTGGGTGCCATCGCGGCGCATCCAACTGAGCAGCGGACGCTGGGTCAACAGGATGATGACCAGTATCACCGAGCCCCAGAAGGCCGATAGACCGGGCGACAGCCGTTCGACCATCAGGCACCACACCAGCACGACCACCGGCAGCAGGAAATGCAGGCCGGCCAACAATACCGGGCGCGTCTGCGGCAGCTTCTCGAGTGGTGCGTCGGGGTCTTCCGGTGGCAGCGGCGGATTGCTCGCCGCGACTTTCAGCAGGGCCAGGTAGACCGCCGTCAACAGCGCCCCGATCACCCAGATCGCCGCGTCGCCGAGGGCCGGCTTCATCCAGCCAAGACCGTAATAGACGGCCAATGAAATGCCGGAAATCAGGGCAACGCCAAACGCGAACCCGATCAGCCGCTGCACCCACGGTTTGGCCACGCTGGCCCGTGGCAGCGCGGTGAGACCCAGCTTGAGCGATTCGAGATGAACGATGTAGACCAGCGCGATGTAGGAGATCAGCGCCGGCAGGAAGGCATGCTTGATCACCTCGACGTAGGGAATGCCGACGTACTCGACCATCAGGAAGGCCGCAGCGCCCATGACCGGCGGCATGATCTGGCCGTTCACCGAGGACGCCACTTCCACCGCGCCGGCCTTCTCGGCTGAAAACCCGGTGCGCTTCATCATCGGGATGGTGAAGGTACCGGTGGTGACCACGTTGGCGATCGACGACCCGGAAATCAGACCGGTCATGCCCGACGCCACCACCGCCGCCTTCGCCGGCCCGCCACGGAAATGGCCGAGCATGCTGAACGCCAGCTGGATGAAATAATGACCCGCGCCGGCCCGCTCGAGCAGCGCACCGAACAAGACGAAGAGGAAGACAAAACTGGTGGACACACCCAGCGCGATGCCGAACACGCCCTCAGTGGTGATCCACTGATGGTTGGCCAGGGCGGTGAAGCTGACACCACGGTGCGCCAGTAGGCCGGGCATGTACGGCCCCGCCAGGCTATAGCCGAGGAAGACCAGCGCGATGATCGCCAGCGCTGGGCCCAGCGCGCGGCGCGTGGCCTCGAGCAACAAGGGAATGCCGATACAGGCAGTGACCAGATCCAGCGTGGTCAGGTTGCCGGGACGCTGCGCCAGTTGCTCATAGGCGACGAAGAGATACCCGGCGCTGGCCGCGGCGATCAGCCCCAGCGCGATATCGATCAATGGCACGCGATCGCGCGGCGACCGTTTGAATGCGGGGTATGCCAGAAAAGCCAGGAGCAGGGCAAACGCCAAATGAATCGCCCGGGCTTCGGTATTGTTGAACACGCCGATGCGCAACATGAAGGGCAGCGGCGAGGCGATCCACAGCTGGAAGAGCGACCAGAGCAGCGCCAGACCTGCGATCAGTTTCGCCATGGCGCCTTCGGGCATCCGCGCACCGACGTCTTTGGCGATCAGCTCTTCTGTGGAGAGTTCTTTGTCTTGCATGGAATGTGGCCTGTTTTTTCAGGTATCGGAACCGCGAAAACCCGTGGCACGGGGCACACGGGTTTTCAGACGAAAGCCGCGGACGGCAGGCCTGCCGCTTCGATGCAGCAGGCCGGAGCCCGTTACAGCCAGCCACGTTCCTTGTAGTAGCGCTCGGCGCCTTCGTGCAGCGGTGCGGACAGGCCGACCTTGATCATGTCTTCGGCTTTCAGATCCTTGAATGCCGGATGCAGGCGCTGGAAGCGCTCGAGGTTCTCGAACACCGACTTGACCAGCTTGTAGACCACATCCGCGTCGACCTTGGAAGTGGTGGAAAGCACCGCCTTGCCGCCGATCGATTGAGTGGCGCTGTCATTGCCCTTGTACATGCCACCTGGGATTTCAGCCTTGGTGTAGTAGCTCTTCTCGGACAACAGCTTGTCGATTTCCGGGCCGGTGATTGGCACCAGAACGGCGTCGACGGTGGTGGTGGCTTCCTGAATCGCGCCATTCGGATGACCGACGAAATAGGTCATGGCATCGATGTTGTTGTCGCCCAGGGCGCTGGCCTGCTCGGCCGGCTTGAGCTCCGCGGCGAGGGCGAAGACCGACTTGTCCCAGCCCTTTTCCTTCATGATTTCTTCGAGGGTGTCACGCTGACCGGAACCGGGGTTGCCGATGTTGACGCGCTTGCCCTTGAGGTCGTCCAGGCCCTTGATATTGGCGTCGCGACGCGCCAGCACGGTGAAGACCTCACTCTGCAGCGAGAAGACAGCGCGGATGTCATCCATCTTGCCTTCGCTCTTGAATGGCTCCAGACCTTCCATGGCCTTGTACTGATGGTCCGACTGCATGATGCCGAAGTTGAATTCGCCGCTGCGCAGACCATTGACGTTGGCTACGCCGCCGCCGCTGGCGGGGGCGTTGCACTTGAGGTCTTCAGCGTTGCGGTTGACGAAGCGACAGATCGACTGCCCGGCGACATAGTAAACGCCTGTCTGGCCACCGGTGCCGATGGTCACGAATTGCTCTTGCGCCTGAGCCACACCGCTCAGCCCAGTCCCCGCCAAAGCGGCGGAAAATATCCATGCCAAGGATTTGCCTTTCATGGATTCACTCCTTATTGGTTGTTTTGGATTGTCTCGCGCGGCCTCGTGAGCATCGGCGAGAAGATGGGAGTCTAGCAGGCCATCGGATTTCGCGAGCCACACCTGGGGCAAAACACATGCGAAAAAGCACCCCGGATCAGTGGCAGCGATTCCTGCCCGTCATCAGACTCGTCCGCCCGGCGCGCGTTCCGAACGCGCAGAGCGCCTTGCCGGCTCGTCCGATGTCAGGACACGGCGCTGGCATCGAAGCGACAATAGCCGTATCGTTTTTGACGCCAGCAGCACGACATCCGTACCAGCCGCCGACCTGCTTGGGTGTCAGGGAAACTTCAAAGGGCTTTAGCGAATGCGTTGCCAACCATCGTCGATCGTCGCCCTGTTCGTCCTGCTGATGGCCTATGTTGGGCAGGCGACGGCGGACGTCACGCCGAGAATGGCTTCGCACAACCTTCGTGACCTACAGGTTGGGCCCATCGAGTACCTCTCCGGTAATCCGGAGGCAGATTTCGACACCGCCCGTAGCGCTGCCTGGCGCTGGCAACCCCTCGAGCGGCCCAGTTTACAGCGGCAACCCGACGGCGTGTGGCTGCGATTCTCCCTACGTAACCCTGCCGCCCGAGAGGGCATCTGGTATCTCAGCCTGAAGTGGCCGGTTTTGGACCAAGTTCGCGTACAGCTGTATTACCCGGCGCGCGAGCAATGGGGCCCGCCGATGCGGGCCGGCGACACCCTGCCGATGCGTGAGCGACTACGGGCCGATCATAACTTCGTATATCCACTGGCCCTGCATGCCGAAGAAGAAGCGGTGGTCTACCTGCGTGTGCAGTCGCGTGAGCTGATCGCGCTGCCGTTGACGATCGCCGACGAAACGGGGTTCATCTCCAGCAAGATCTCCGATGTCGCCATGATCAGCCTGTTTTTCGGCGGCATGCTGGTAATCCTTCTCTACAACTGCAGCCTGTTCGTGTTTACCCGCGACCTCAGCTATCTGCTTTATGTCATCTACTTGCTCAGTGCGCTGTTTTACGTGCTGACCATCACCGGATTCGGCCAGTTGTTCCTCTGGCCTGAATCGCCGAGATTCTCGCATCGGTTCTACGGCCTTTCGGCGGCGCTGTGTTTTTTCACCCCGTTGGTGTTCGCCAGTCGCTTCCTGAATATCCGCCGCTATGGCGGCTGGGTCTGGCTGGTCACGCGGCTGCTGCTGGGCTACTGGGCCGTAGTGCTCCTGGCGATCCTGTTCGCACCGGCCCTGACGCGCTATCTGGCGATAGAAGCGATAGCACTGCTCCATTGCGGCTTGACCATCGCGGTGACCATCACGCTGTGGATCCGTGGCAATGCTTCAGCGGGCCGGTTCACCATAGCCTGGTCGACGCTGCTGTTCTTCACCGTCGCCCACCTGTTGGCCCTGCAGGGCGTGCTGCCGTTGAACCTCTGGACCCTCAACGGTCAGCTGATCGGCATGTTCGTCGAGTTCGTGCTGCTGTCGATGGCGTTGGCCGAGCGCATCAACCACGAGCGTGAGCGCCGCATCGAAGCCCAGCACAGCACCCTACGGGCCGTGGAGGCGCTGGCCCAGGAGCGTGAGTCGCGTCTGCACGCGCAGCAGCAGACGCTAGAGATGCAGCGGCGCACCAACGAGGCGCTGGAAGCGCGGGTGGCCGAGCGAACCCGAGCGCTGGAGGAGGCCAAGCGCGGCCTGGAGCGGGTCAACGAACAGCTCACCCGGATGAGTATTACCGACGCGCTGACGCAGTTGTCCAACCGAGGTCACTTCGATTTGATGATCGACGAAGAGATCCGCCGCGCGCAGCGCGTCGAGAAGCCGCTTTCGGTACTTATGCTGGATATCGATCATTTCAAGCAGGTCAACGATACCTACGGGCATCCCTTCGGCGACGAATGCCTGCGTCTGGTGGCCGCCACGCTCAAGCAACACGGTCAGCGCGCCGGCGACGTGGTGGCGCGCTATGGCGGCGAGGAATTCGTCATAGCGCTGCCCGGCGTCGACCCCCGCCAGGCTGGCGAGCAGGCCGAGCGGATCCGCATGGCAGTGGCCGCATTGCACCCGATCTGCGACGAGACGCGCCTCGACCTGACCATCAGCATCGGCGTGGCCACGCTCCAGCCGCCAATGGCCTGTTCCCCGACCCGTTTGCTCGCCGCCGCCGATGCCGCGCTTTACCGAGCCAAGCGCAACGGCCGCAATCAAGTGGCGTTCGCCGAGCCGGACGAGCTGATCTGAGTCAATCGATGTTCGGTGGGAAACGCAACCTGACCAGCAGCCCGCCCAAAGCGCCCTGCCCCAGCTCGATGGTAGCGCGATGGGCCCGGCTGATCTCGCCGACGATGGCCAACCCCAGCCCGGCGCCCTGCCCCTGCTGCTGTACCCGGTAGAAGCGTGCGAAAACCTTCTCACGCTCTTCGGGCGCAATCCCAGGGCCATCGTCCTCAACCTCCAGCACACCTTCGTCACGCACGCGCAACACCACATTGCCGCCGTTCGGCGTATGCGCCAGGGCATTGTCCAGCAGGTTGCTCAACAGCTCACTGAGCAGCGTCGGCTCTCCGTGAATCCACACCGGGTGATCTGCTTCCAGCGCCAGCGCGACACCTCGTTTATGCGCCAGCGCAGCCATTGCCAGCCCCAGCTCACGGGCCAGCCGGCTCAGATCCAGGCGCTGCGCGCCGCCCTCGGCGATCGCTTGCGCGCCACTTTCGATTCGCGCCAGCGAAAGCAACTGGTTGGCCAGATGGATAACCCGGTCGGTGTGCGCCTCCGCTTCTTCGAGGGTTTCCTGCCAGCGCTGCGGCTGTTGTTCGCGCAGGCCCAGCTCGATTCGCGCCTTGAGAGCAGCCAAGGGGGTGCGCAGCTCATGAGCGGCATCGGCGATGAACTGCGCCTGTCGCTCGAACTGGCCGCGCAACCGTTCGGTGAAATGGTTGAGTGCGGCAACCAGCGGCTTCAGCTCACGCTGCACCGTCACCAGCGGCAACGGTCGCAGGTCGTCCGGTTGGCGCAGCTCCACAGCCTCGCTGAGCTTGCCCAATGGACGCAGCGCGGCGCTCACTGCCAGCCAGACCAGCAGCAACGCGGTGATCGCCAGCAGCCCCACTCGCCACAGGGTGTCGGTGAGCAGGCCGCGCGCCATACGTTCGCGGGCACCCAGGGTTTCGGCCACGCGAATCTCGGCGATACCGGTGAGCGCCGGCTCGCTGACCGGCTGCAGCAGACTGACCAGACGCACGCCCTCACCCCTGAACGCGCCGTCATAGAAGCGGGCCAACGCCGGATAATCGTCGGTACGCCGGACATCGGCGTCCGGGGCCGGTAGGTCCTCATAGCCGCTGACCAGCCGGCCTTCGGTATCAAGCACCTGATAGTAGATGCGCCCGGCACTGTCATAGGCAAAGGTGTCCAGGGCCACGTAGGGCACATTGGCGCGCAGCTTGCCGTCGTTGGCCACCAGCCCCTCGGCGATGGCCCGAGCCGAGGCCAGCAGCGTGCGGTCGTAGGCCGAATCGGCTGCCGCGCGGCCGTTCCAGTAGGCACTCCAGCCGCTGAACAGCAGCATCAAGGTGAGCAGCACGGCCAATCGGCGTAACAGCCCGGCACGCAGGCTGCCAGCGCCTGGCGGCAACGTTTCAGCCATCCACCGTCTCCAGCAAATAGCCCAGGCCCCGGAAGGTGACGATACGTACCGCGCTGCCCTCGAGCTTCTTGCGCAAACGATGGATGTAAATTTCGATGGCATCGGCGCTGGCATCCTCGTCGAGACCGAAAACCTGCGCCGCCAGCTGATCCTTGCTCATGACCCGCCCGGGTCGAGCGATCAGCGCTTCGAGCACCGCCTGCTCGCGCGAGGTCAGGCTCAGCGGCTGCCGGTCGAGGCTGAAGCGCCGGGCGTCCAGGTCATACACCAGCGCACCGCAGCTCTGCTGGCGCTCACCGCCGGCTACGCTGCGCCGCAGCAGCGCCTTGACCCTTGCTTCGAGCTCGGACAACTCGAATGGCTTGGCCAGATAGTCATCCGCGCCAAGATTGAGCCCGTGCACGCGATCGGTCACCTCACCGCGTGCGGTGAGCATGAGCACCGGCAGCGTCTTGCCGCGCTCGCGCAGGCGTGCCAGCACCTGAAAGCCGTCGAGCCGGGGCAACCCGACGTCGAGAATCGCCAGTGCATAGTCTTCGGTCGCCAGCGCCAGATCGGCCGCCACCCCGTCATTCAGCAGATCCACCGTCCAGCCCGCCGCGCGCAGCGCCTGCGCCACGCTTTCAGCGAGTTGGGGATGGTCCTCGACCAGGAGAATCCGCATTTGCCTGTCCTCTGCCACACACGGAACGGAGCGCCAGTGTAGCGGCAAGGCGCACCGCACGCTGCTTTCGCCCTTGAAAGCCTGGCGAAAGTTTCGCCGCCTAGGATCGCAATCAGGTGGCTCGATCCACCTGCAACGGCATTGCCGTCACAACAAAAACAAGAGTGGAGATACAGGATGCTGACTGTCGTCAGAAACAACCCCGCACGTGCTCGTCTTGCCCTCGCCATCACTGCCGCCTCGTTGGCGCCGCTGGCCCAGGCCGATTTCATCGAAGACAGCCATGCGACCCTGCAAACTCAAAACATCTACCTCAATCGCGACTTCCGCGAAGGTACCGGCCAGTCCAAGCGCGAAGAATGGTCGCAGGGCTTTCTGCTCAATATCGAATCGGGCTTCACCGAAGGCACCGTCGGCTTCGGCCTCGATGCCATGGGCATGCTCGGCATCAAGCTCGACTCCGGCGGCGGTCGCACCGGCACCGATCTGCTCCCAGTGCACGACGACGGCAGCACCCCGGACGAATTCAGCCGCCTGGGGCTGACGGCCAAGGCGAAGCTGTCCGAGACCGAACTGCGCTACGGCAGCCATATCCCGGAAACGCCGGTGGTCAAAGCCAGCGACAGCCGCACCCTGCCCCAGGTGTTCGAGGGCGCCATGCTGGAATCCCGCGAGGTGACCGGCCTGACCCTCACCGGCGGGCGTCTGGACAAGGTCATCGACCGTGCCTCGACCAATTCCCAAGACCTGCAACTGAACAATAAGAACGGTCGTTTCGACAGCGCCGCCGAAGCCGACCATCTGACCTACGCCGGGGCCAAATACGATTTCAACGACCGCTTCACCGGTACTTACTATGCCGCTGAGCTCGATGACATTTATCGCCAGCACTTCTTCAACCTGCAGGCCGTCCAGCCGCTGGGCAAGGACTCGGCGCTGACCGCCGATCTGCGTCTGATGATCAGCGATGACACCGGCGCAGCAAACGCCGGCAAGATCGACAATCAGGCCTGGAACGGCATGCTCGGCTACAGCCTCGGTGGCCATAAGGTCAGCCTCGCCTACCAGCAGATGAACGGTGATACCGGCTACGCCTACATCGATGGCGGCGACCCCTACCTGGTCAACTTTGTTCAGATCAACGACTTCGCCAATGCCGACGAGCGCTCCTGGCAGGCCCGCTACGACTATAACTTCGCCTCGATCGGCATTCCCGGCCTAACCTTCCTTACACGCTACGTTTCCGGCGACAACGCCGAATACAGCGGCGGCAGCAACGGCAGCGAGTGGGAGCGCGATATCGAGCTCAAGTACGTGGTGCAAACCGGGCCATTGAAGAACGTCGCCGTACGCATGCGTAACGCCATGTTCCGTTCCGATTTCGCCCGTGACGCCGATGAGAACCGCCTGATCGTCAGCTACAGCCTGCCGATCTGGTAAAGCCGTCCACAATAAGAAAACAGAGGAAACACCATGAAGAATGCAATCCGTCGTTTCGCACTGCTCTCGACCTGCCTGGTGATCTCGAGTCAGCTGATGGCCGAACCCAAGCGACCCGAATGCATCGCCCCGGCCAAGCCCGGTGGCGGCTTCGACCTGACCTGCAAGCTGGCCCAGAGTGGCCTGAAGGATGAAGGTTTGCTCGAGGCGCCGATGCGCGTCACCTATATGCCCGGCGGCGTCGGCGCGGTGGCGTACAACGCGGTGATCGCCCAGCGTGCTGACGATCCCTCGACCATCACCGCCTTTTCCAGCGGCTCGCTACTGAATCTGGCACAGGGCAAGTTCGGTCGCTATGACGAGACCAACGTGCGCTGGCTGGCCGGCATCGGCACCGACTACGGCGCCATCTCGGTACGCGCCGATGCGCCTTATCAGAACCTTGACGATCTCATCGAGGCGGTGAAGAAAGACCCCAGCAGCGTGGTCTTCGGTGCTGGCGCCACCATCGGCGGGCAGGACTGGATGCAAACCGCACTGATTGCACGCGCCGCTGGCGTCGATCCGAAGAAACTTCGCTATGTCGCCTTCGAAGGCGGCGGCGAGACGCTCACCGCCATGCTCGGCGGCCATGTCCAGGTCACCAGCAGCGGATTGGGAGAGGTCGCGCCTCAGCTCGAAGCCGGCAAGATCCGCGTGCTCGCGGTGCTGTCCGATGATCGCCTGCCGGGCAAGCTGTCGAACCTGCCGACCGCCAAGGAGCAGGGCTACGACATCAGTTGGCCGGTGATCCGCGGCTTCTACATGGGCCCAGAAGTCAGCGACGAAGACTTCAACTGGTGGAAGACCCAGTTCGACACCCTGCTCGCCGACGAGGACTTCGCCAAGCTGCGCGAGCAACGTGATCTGTTCCCACTGTCGATGACCGGTGATGAACTCACGGCCTTCGTCAACAAGCAGGTCGCCGAATACAAGGAACTCGCCGGCGAATTCGGTCTGGTCAAGTAACACCCCGCGGGCCTCGGGTTCCGGATGGGACCACTGGCCCGCTTCTCCCGAGGTAACCACCATGTACGTTCGTGTCTTTGCCGCGGCGTGGCTACTCGCCTGCGCCGGCCTTGCGTTGCTCGCCTGGGGTTTCGAGGCGCCCTTCGCCTACGATCCGGTTGGCCCGCGCGCTTACCCGCTGCTTCTGTTGTTTCTGATGGGTTGCGGCGCGCTCTGGCTGCTGTGCAAACCACACGGCGATCCGACGCCACCGTTCGATTGGACCATGGCCCGGCGAGCCGCCCTCTGCGTGCTGGTGCTGTTGGCGTACGCACTGCTGTTCGAAAAGCTCGGCTTCGTCATTACCACGGCACTGGCCGCATTCGCCCTGGGCCTGTTGTTCAACGGCCGCCTGTGGCCCTGCTTGATCAGCGGCGTGCTGATGGGCGTGCTGCTCTACGGCCTGTTCGACCTGTTGCTTGATGTGCCGCTGCCACTCGGCGTGCTGCGCTTGCTGGAGAGCTGAAAATGGAAACCTTGAATTTCTTGATGCAGGGCTTCGATGTCGCCACGCGACCGACGAATCTGCTGGTGGCGCTGTTCGGCGCCTTTGTTGGCACTGTCGTCGGCCTGCTGCCCGGTCTCGGCCCGATCAACGGCGTAGCTCTGCTGCTGCCACTGGCCTTCGCCCTCGGCCTGCCGCCGGAAACCGCACTGATCCTGCTGGCCGCGGTATACCTGGGCTGCGAATACGGCGGTCGCATCTCGGCGATCCTGCTCAACGTCCCCGGCGATGCCGCGGCGGTGATGACCACCCTCGATGGCTACCCGCTGGCGCGCCAGGGCAAGGCCGGTATCGCTCTGTCGCTGTCGGCGGTCAGCTCCTTCATCGGTAGCATCATCGCCACCTGCGGCGTGGTGCTGTTCGCCCCGTTGCTGGCCAAATGGGCGGTGGCTTTCGGCCCGGCGGAATACTTCGTGCTGATGATCTTCGCCATTGCCTGCCTAGGCGGGATGGTCGGCGACAAACCGGTGAAAACCCTGATGGCGGCCTTGATCGGCCTGGGCCTGGCCACCGTCGGCGTGGACGCGACCACTGGCGTCTATCGCTTCACTTTCGGAAGCGTCAGCCTGTCGGACGGTATTCAGTTTGTCATCGTGGTGATCGGCTTCTTCAGCGTCAGCGAAGTGCTACTGATGCTGGAAAAGACCCACAGTGGCCAGAAGGCGGTCAAGGCCAGCGGGCGCCTGCTGTTCAACTTCAAAGAGTTCTGCATGACCTTCTGGACCATGGTGCGCAGCGCCCTGGCCGGTTTCGTCATCGGCACCTTGCCGGGAGCCGGCGCCACCATTGCCAGCGCAATGACCTACATGAGCGAAAAACGCATGGCCGGCGACACGGGCAAGTTCGGCGAGGGTGACCTGCGTGGTCTGGCCGCGCCAGAGGCCGCCAACAATGCCTCCGCCTGCGGCTCGCTGATTCCGATGCTGACCCTGGGCGTGCCGGGCTCGGGCACTACCGCGGTGATGATCGGTGCGCTGACGCTGTACAACATCACGCCCGGTCCTTTGCTGTTCGAGCAGCAACCCGACGTGGTCTGGGGTCTGATCGCCTCGCTGTTCATCGGCAACGTGATTTTGCTGGTGATGAATATCCCGCTGGTCGGGCTGTTCTCCAAAATGCTCAGCGTGCCCAATTGGGTGCTGGTGCCGGCCATCACGGCGATCAGCCTGGTGGGTGTGTATTCGGTGCACAGCACGACCTTCGACTTGGTACTGATGGTCGGCCTCGGTGTGTTCGGCTACCTGTTGCGCAAGCTGGAATTCCCGTTGTCGTCGCTGATCCTCGGCTTTGTGCTCGGCGAGATGATGGAAGACAACCTGCGCCGCGCGCTGTCGATCTCGGCCGGTGACCTGGGCATCCTCTGGGGCAGCCCGATCACCCTGATCCTCTGGGCCCTGGCCGCGTTGATGCTGGCCCTGCCCGGCCTGCGCTGGTGGCGCCAGCGCCGCCGCGCCAAACTGAGCGAGGCGCACGTCTGACATGCCGCGCTGGCTTCCGGGATGGTGGGCGACGCCATTGGTCGGCGCCCTCGGCGGCTGGCTGGCGAGCCTGGCGAACTGGCCGCTGCCCTGGATGGTCGGCTCGCTACTGGCGGTCATTGCAGTGCGTTGCAGTGGCTGGCTGGTCGCCGAAGTGCCTCGCGGTCGGCAGACCGGACAATGGCTGATCGCCAGCGCCATCGGCCTGCATTTCACCAGCGAGGTCATGCAGCAGGTACTTGAGCACTTCGGCGTAATCCTCACCGGCGCGCTGGGCACCCTGTTGTTGAGCCTGATCGGCATTTTCATTCTCCGGCGCAGCGGCATGGACCGCGCCACGGCGTTCTTCTCCAGCATGCCGGGCGGCGCCAGTGAAATGGTCAATCTGGCTGCACGGCACGCCGCGCAGCCGGCAATGGTGGCCGCGGCTCACAGCATGCGGTTGTTGCTGGTGGTACTGATCATTCCCGCGGTCTTCACCTGGAGCCTGCCACCGGTGGATGCCCCGCCGCCGGCACCGGTCAGTTGGCCATGGCTGGCGCTGCTGCTACCGGCCGGAGGACTGCTGGCGCTGGTGTGGAAGAAACTCGATCAGCCCAATCCCTGGATGCTCGGTCCGCTGACGGTGTGCGCCGCTGCCAGCGCCGTTTTCGACCTGCATCTGGGTATGCCTCAAGGCGTCGGCCAGTTCGGTCAATGGCTGATCGGCTGCTCCCTGGGTTGTCACTTCGACCGCCCGTTTTTTCGCACCGCCCCTCGGTTCATGTTGCGCATTTTGCTGTTCACGCTGTTGGCGATGCTCGCCGCGGCGGGTCTGGCCGAAGCGCTGGGTTGGGCGGCGACGCTGAACCAGACGTCTCTGATGCTGGGGATGATGCCGGGCGGCATCACCGAGCTGTGCCTGACGGCCGAAGCGCTGCAATTATCCGTTGCCCTGGTTACCGCGCTGCAGGTGCTGCGATTGTTCCTGGTGATGTTCCTGGCCGAGCCGATATTTCGCCTCTGGCAACGGGCCACGTCTTAACCCGCCATTTGGCGGGTTCTTTTTATCCCGCGCGGACACTGCTCTCCGCTCAGCCGAAGAACCAATAGCAAACCAGAATAGCGGCCAGGATCCCGGCCGCATCCGCCGCCAGCGCGCACCCGACCGCATGCCGGGCACGCTGGATGCCCACCGCCCCGAAGTACACCGCCAATACATAAAAAGTGGTCTCGGTGCTGCCTTGCACCGTCGCCGCTACCAGCGCCGGAAAACTATCGACACCTTGGCTTTGCATGGTCTCGATCAGCATCGCCCGCGCGGCGCTGCCGGAAAACGGCTTGACCAGCGCCGTCGGCAGCGCATCGACGAAGCGGGTATCCCAACCCAGCGCTTCGACCAACCAGCGAATGCCGTCCAGCCCGAAGTCCAACGCACCGGATGCTCGCAGCACACCGATCGCGCAGAGCATGGCGATCAGGTAGGGCAGCAGGCTCTTGGCCACATCGAAGCCTTCCTGGGCACCTTCGACGAAGCTCTCATAGACCGGCACCTTGCGCAGCGCGCCGACAATCAGGAATACAGTGATCAAACCGAACAGGGTCAGGTTGCCAAGCAGCGACGACAGCGATGACAGCGCAGTGGCCGAGAGCCCTGCGAGCAGCGCCATGAAGCCCCCGAGCAGGAGCGCACCGGGGATGAAATAGGCCAGCACCACCGGATCCCAGATACGCAACCGCTGCACCAACGCCACCGCCAGCAGCCCCGCCAGGGAGGACGCGGTGGTCGCCAACAGGATCGGCAGAAATACCAGGGTCGGGTCTTCGGCGCCCTGCTGCACGCGATACATGAAGATGGAAACCGGCAGCAGCGTCAGCGACGAGGTGTTGAGCACCAGAAACAGAATTTGTGCGTTGCTCGCGACGGCCTTGCTGGGATTAAGCTCCTGTAACGCGCGCATGGCTCGCAGGCCGATCGGCGTGGCGGCATTGTCCAGGCCCAGACCATTGGCGGCGAAGTTCAGCGTAATCAACCCCAGCGCCGGGTGGCCGGCCGGCACTTCGGGCATCAGGCGGCTAAACAGCGGGCCCAGCAGGCGAGCAAGCAACTCGATCAGACCGGCCTTTTCAGCGATGCGCAGGAAGCCAAGCCAGAGCGTGAGGGTGCCGAACAGTACGATCATGATTTCCACAGCCAACTTGGCCATGGCGAACAAACTCTCGACCAGCGCGGCAAACACCGCCGGGTCGCCACCCAGCAACCATCGCCCAAGCGCAGCAATCGCGGCGACCAGAAAAAAGCCCAGCCAAAGGCCGTTGAGCATGTGATTCTCCAACGAGTGACTGCGCGCGATGATAGCGGTGCAGTTGGAGAACGGCCATGAATAGGAAAGGATTCATCGGCGATGGCCAAGCAGGATCGCAACGCCCAGAGGGTAGCGTTGCGCGCCAGCCCGATCCGGCTAGGCGGCAAGAGAAGCCTACGAAATTTTTGATAGAAAGCGCATAGCGCGCCCAAGGACATCGCAAGCCGAAGGTGGTCGCCCACCTTCGGTTGCCTTTCGCTGAGCCTGGTCCGTTAAGGAGGTACCCCCTGTACCCCTAGGTCGCTCCATCAAGCAGAGCGTCCCGACCCCTTGGCCCCCCCGCTACACGGGCTGACGGATGTTTGCGAATGAAACACCCTGTCGGTTCTTACCCGGCTTCGCCTCGGTGCGGCAAAGCCTCAGAATATTGGCATCCCGCCTGTGCTGCCTCCGTCAGTGTTGCAGCCGCCCTTGCGGGCGGCGTCATTGCATCAGACACGTGGGCCGCGACCTCGACCGAAAATCAGCGAAGCGACAAACAGCACCAGGAACACCACGAACAGGATCTTGGCAATGCCCGTTGCAGTACCAGCGATACCACCGAAGCCCAAAACCGCAGCGATGATGGCGATGATCAGGAATGTAATAGCCCAACTCAGCATGGTGTTACTCCTCTTCGGTTCAGGACATCTTCAGCGGGACCGATATCAAACAATCAGCTCGCGGCTCTACCACTAGAAAACCCAGCGTTGCTCCGACCGCACCTGCACATAATCAATCGTCTTCGGGGCAGGGCCTGTTTGCACGATCCCTACTGGTTGAGCGTCATACATACGGATTCGTTCCGCTGATTCATGCTGTGTCTGGCTGAGCGGTTGTGACATGGGCCGCTCGGCGCCAACGATCAACGTAACCACAGCAGCGGTAAGGAAACCTTTGCCTACCAGTGAGAAGCGTGCTTGACGATTCATCCTCAACTCCTTCTAAGCATGCGGTGCATGTCTGTTCTTAGGGGTTATGTTGCAGGCGCCATGCCAGTCGATATAAATAATATTTTTCTTATTTTTCAAGTAGTTACCATTCGTGAATGTCGGTGCGTCAATTTATATTGCACGATGCCGCCAACCAATACCGGGCGATTTGCACGACGGCCTAATCCCAACCACATTGGCTACTTGGCGGCGCCATGATTGAGTGAATGAATGCGTTCGTGGCAGGCGCGGATTTTCGGCAGCTCAATGGCCAATAGCGCGCGCACGTCGGGATGAGCCGTCTTCAATGCATCTTCAAACGCCGCGAGGATTCGTTCTTCGGTCTGATCCAGTTGGTCGATGTACACCGCGTTGGCATGGCCGAGCCGGGCCTTGGTGTCGGCGTACATCTCGCGAAGCTTGCCGGCCATGGTGCCCCCCTGAGCCGGCTGCTCCTGGTTGGCCGCGACCTTCACCGATAGCGCCTGAATGATATGAGTCTTGGCCTGAGCCATATCCCGAAACAGATGCTGCAGCTCGACGTCTTTCACTACCTCAAGCGCATGCTGGTAAAAATGCTGCCCGTCTCGGGTAATTTCGATCAGTTCGTTGAGCTGGTTCATATTCTCGTTCATGAGGGTCCTCCGGGTTCCGGTGCGATGCGCGCCTATGGCGCTCTCACGGACAGCCGCAAGCCCCGTGCCAGCGCAAAGAGACACGTTGTGTCTTTATAATCAGCGGCTTGGCGCACCGTTGCGCTTCGCATTTACGTGCATGCTGCAGGAAATGCGCCTCGCCACCGTGCAACTTGCAAGACTTTTCGTAGACTAAACCAGGCGCCACTGAATACTCGGCCTCATCCGAGCGCCAAAGCACTCAACTTTTTTCACCGACTTGCCAGCAAACACAGCCCGACTGGAGCATTCATGGACCAAACGACCGACACCGGTGGCCGCATTCTCCTGGTAGATGACGAGGCCGCAATTCTGCGCACCTTCCGCTATTGCCTGGAGGACCGCGGTTATACGGTGGTCACGGCCGCCAGCGCCTCACAAGCCGAGGCGATTCTGCAGCGTCAGGTGTTCGATCTTTGCTTCCTTGACCTGCGCCTCGGCGAAGACAACGGCCTGGATGTCCTGCAGCAGATGCGCGTCCTCGCACCCTGGATGCGCGTGGTGATCGTCACCGCGCACTCGGCCGTGGATACCGCCGTGGATGCCATGCAGGCAGGCGCGGCGGACTATCTGGTCAAGCCGTGCAGTCCGGAGCAGCTACGCCTGTCGGCAGCCAAGCAGTTGGAGGTCCGGCAGATGGCGGCTCGCCTGGAGGCACTCGAAGGCGAGGTGCAAAAGCGCAGCGACGCGCTCGGCTCGCACAGCCCGGCGATGATGGGTGTGCTGGAGACCGCCCGGCAGGTGGCCGATACCGATGCCAATATTCTGATTCTCGGCGAGTCCGGCACAGGCAAAGGCGAGCTGGCGCGGGCGATTCACAACTGGAGCCGTCGTGCGAAGAAGGCCTTCATCACCATCAACTGCCCGTCGCTGTCTGCGGATCTGATGGAAAGCGAGCTTTTCGGGCACAATCGCGGCGCCTTCACCGGCGCCACCGAAAGCACGCTGGGACGAGTCAATCAGGCGGACGGCGGCACCCTGTTTCTCGATGAAATCGGCGACTTTCCCTTGGCCCTACAGCCAAAACTGCTCCGTTTCATTCAGGACAAAGAATACGAGCGCGTCGGTGACCCGGTCACACGGCGCGCAGATGTACGCATTCTCGCTGCGACCAACCTGAACCTCGAGGAAATGGTCCGTGAAGGTCGTTTTCGCGAAGATCTGCTCTACCGCCTGAATGTCATCACGCTAAATCTGCCGCCCATGCGCGAGCGGCCGGAGGACGTATTGGCGCTCGCCGAACGGTTCCTCGCGTACTTCGTCAAAAGTTACGGCCGTCCGGCGCGTGGCTTCAGCGAGAGCGCCATCGCGGCGCTGAAAGCCTACCGCTGGCCTGGCAACGTGCGGGAGCTGCGCAACGTCGTCGAGCGCGCCAGCATCATCTGTCCGCAGGCGATGATCGACGTCAGTCACCTCGGACTGGCCGATCAGACCGTCAGCAACGCACCGCGCATCGGTGAGCCGCTCAGCCTGGAAGAGTTGGAGAAGGCACATATTTCGGGGGTACTGAGCACCAGCGACACCCTTGAGCAGGCCGCCCGGATTCTCGGCATCGACGCCTCGACGCTCTATCGAAAACGCAAGCAATACGGCCTATGAAACTTCAGATGAAGCTGAGGACCCGCCTGTTCCTGGGATTCTCGGCACTGATGACGGTGGCACTGCTTGGACTGTTGCTTGCTCTGGTCAGTGTGGTGCAGATGGCCCAGAGCCAGGAAAAGCTCATCCGTGAGAATTTCGGGGTCATCGAAATCAACCAGCAATTGCGCCAAGCGTTGAGTAATCATCTTCTGCTTCTAGTGCGCGAAAAACGCGACAACGCTGCCCTCGCGGAATCGCGCAGCGCATTCCAGGCGGCGCTTTCACAGGGACTGTCCCAGGCAGCGCGGCCAGCCGACCGTGAGGCGTACCGGGCGATCGGCGATGCATACGCCCGCTTCATCGATGAGCTGCAAACCCCGGCGAACCTAAATTGGTCACTGCTGGAAGACAACGCCCTCAGCCAAGCCTTCAATCACGTGCGCGAGTTGATGGTCGATATGCAGCAGAGCGCCTACGATCAGATCCGCGACACCGAGATTCGTAGCCGTGAACGGGCACAGCTGCTCGCCGGACTGCTCGGCCTGACCGGCATCGCTGTGCTGTTGATCGGCTTCATTACCGCGCATAGCTTCGCAAGACGCTTCGGTGATCCCATCGAACAGTTGTCCAGCGTGGCCGACCAGATCGGTCGCGGCGATTTCAACATCAACCTGCCCACCTCTCCCATCGCCGAACTGTCTTCGCTGATCCGACGCTTCGGCCTGATGGCGCAGGCCTTGCATGACTTCAAACAGACCAACGTCGAGGCGCTGGTCGACGGCCAGCAACGCTTGCAGGCGTTACTGGACAGCATCGACGACGGCCTATTGATCATCGATCGCCAGGGCCGGCTGGAGCATGCCAACCCCGTCGCGCAAAGGCAGCTCGCCTGGGAAAGCGAACACCTGGGTTCGACCCTCGGCCAGGCGCTCGGCTATCCGGAGCTAGACGAGGCAGCCCAGCAGGTCCTGGACGACAAGCCACTGTCAGGCCCACCGGAAGATCTGGTGATCGAAGCCGATGGCGAACACAGGCTTCTGTCGTGGCGTATGAGCCCGGTGAACCATCACGACGGACGTATCAGCGGTGCGGTCATGGTGCTGCACGATGTCACCGACCAGCGCACCTTCGAGCGCGTGCGCAACGAATTCGTCCTGCGTGCTTCCCACGAATTGCGCACGCCGGTGACCGGTATGCAGATGGCATTCAGCCTGCTGCGTGAGCGCACTCATTACCCTGACAACAGCCGCGAGGCCGACCTGTTCAGCACCGTGTACGAGGAGATGCAGCGTCTGGTCACGCTGATCAACGACCTGCTGAATTTCTCGCGCTATCAGAGCGGCCAGCAGAAGCTCGAACGGGTGCCTTGCGAACCGGCCGAACTTCTCGAGCAAGCGCGGCAGCGCTTTCAGCCTGCTGCGGCGCAGAACGGTATTGAAATCAAGCTGGAACTGCAGTCGCCGCTGCCCAGCCTGTTGCTGGACCGACAACAGATGGAGCGGATGCTCGACAACCTTATGAGCAACGCGCTGCGTCATACACCAGACAGCGGTGAGATCCGGCTGCTGGCCCGACATCACGGCGAACGGGTGATACTCAGCGTCGAGGACAACGGCGAGGGCATTCCCTACAGTCAACAGGCGCGAATCTTCGAGCCGTTCGTGCAGATCGGTCGCCGCCGAGGGGGAGCCGGACTGGGCTTGGCCTTATGCAAGGAGATTGCGCAGCTGCATGGTGGTCGTATCGGCGTGCATTCGCGAATCGGGCACGGCACCATCTTCTATATCGCCCTGCCGATCTGAGCCAGCGGGGTCGGAAGAACAATAAAGGAGCCCCCATGCCCAGCCTCAATCCCAGCGCCGAACAACTGAAACGCTTCGCCGAACAGATGCCGGCTGGCGAGCCGATCCTGATGCTCAATCTGCTGCGCTTCAATCAGCAAGCGGCTTATCCGGCCGACAGTGACCAAGCGCCATGCAGCGGCAAGGAGGCTTATGCCCGCTATAGCCGCACGGCGTTGCAAAAAGTCCGTGCAGCGGGAGGCGACGTCCAGGTGGCGGCCAAAGCTCAGGTTGCGCTGATTGCACCGGAGCAAGAACACTGGGATGAAATGTTGCTGGTGCGATACCCCTCACCGGATGCCTTCCTGGCGATGCTGAGCGATGAGCAATACCAAGCGGCAACTCTCCATCGCACCGCGGCACTGGCCGACTCGCGATTGATCGCGTGCTCCCCTCGCGCCTGACGTCAGGGCTGCACCGCGAGCGCTGCGAGCAGCGCCGCGGTTTCCGCGTCCGGCTCGCCATCGAAGCGCGTCGGACGGTATTTCATCTGAAACGCCGCAATCACATTACGGGTTTCCAGATCCAGATGGCCGTGTTCCGGCACCTTGTAGCCCTGCCTGGCGAGCTGCACCTGGAACCAGGCGACGTCCGGTAGCTGCTGCGCGAACAAGGAGCGTTGACGCTCGACGGTCGCGGCGTCCGGCCAAGCTATCAGCCCTGCGTCGGCCAGGCGCTTCCAAGGAAACAGCGGACCGGGATCGACCTTGCGCTGCGGCGCGATGTCGCTGTGACCGATGACGGCGCCAGGCTTGAGCCCGTGGCGCTGCATGATGTCCTTGAGTAGCACGATCAGCGCATCGATCTGCTGCTCGGAATAGGGGTACCAGAGCCGCCGCCCCTGTGCGTCTTCGATATAGCCTCGATTGACCAACTCGATACCGATAGAGCTGGAATTGAGCCAGGTCCGACCGTTCCACTGGCTCTCCCCGGCATGCCAGGCACGGCGATTCTCGTCCACCAGCCGATAGATCGTCGCAGGCGCCTCACCGATCAGGTAATGGCTGCTGACATCATTTCCCTTGAGAATCTCGAGCGAGCGCGACAGGTCACTGGACGTGTAGTGCAAGACGATAAACTGAGCCCGGCTGTCTTGGCCCAGAGACGTATAGCGGGTATCGATACGTGGCCCACTGGCGCAGCCCGCGAGCAGCACGGCTAACGCGGCGAGGATCAAGGCTTTCATTCGGTACCCCTGGTCGACAACGATATGACGCAGATTTCAGCTTGGGTCGAGCGGTCAGCCGCCCGCAGGACAGCGCCGAGAAGTGACGCAGAACAAGACGGAGGATTATACCGAGGTGACCTGGATGCTCCAGTGCGACCGGTCAGTCCGCTTCGATACGGTTGCGGCCGGCATCTTTAGCCCGGTAAAGCGCTCGGTCGGCGCGCTCGAATACTTGTCCGGCGCTGTCGGTCGCGGCGAAACGAGAAATCCCGCCCGATAGCGTCACCTGGATACGCGCGCCCTTGAAGTGGAACGGACAATCCTGAATGCCCGAGCGCAGGCTATCGAGCAACTGTTGCCCCGCTTCGAGCGGCGTCTCTGGAAGCAACAAGGCGAACTCTTCGCCGCCGAAGCGGGCGATGAAGTCAGTCTTGCGCAGCCGTTTGCGCAACTCGTTGGCAATGATCTTCAGTACCCGATCGCCGGCTAGGTGGCCAAAACTGTCGTTGATACGCTTGAAATGGTCCACATCGAGCACCGCCAGCAGCAGTTGGCCGCCATAGCGCTGCTGGCGCGCCACCTCCAGTTCCAGACGCTCGTCCCAGCCGGCGCGATTCGGCAGCTCGGTCAGCGGGTCCCGCAAGGCTTTCTGTCGTTGCTCTTCGAGATGCTCGCGCATCCCGGCCGCAGATTGCTCCAGACTCGCGACACGTCCGATCAGAGTGCCGAGTCGCTCACTCAACTGCTGCTCGTGCTCACTGCGCTGGCGCTGGTAAATGTCGACTGTCTCCAACAGTCCATCCAGGCGGGTCTGAACCGCCTGCTTCAGAGTCGGCAGATCCTTGGCTTCGAGCATGCTGCTCTGCAGCCCGCCCACCTGCTGGCGCAGCTCTTCATCCAGGGCGAGGGCCGTTTCCTTGCTCTGCACGTGTCCTTCTCGCGCCGCGCTGAGGCTCTCCTGCATCGTAGCCAGGCGTTCGTTCAGCAGTTTCAGGTAGCTCTCGAATTCACGCTGCCCCTGGTCGGCCACGGCGAGCATCAGCTGGGCCAGGTCATCCAGCACCGGCACCAGCTCATACCAGTTCAGACCCTGTTCTATCCGCTCACGCAGGCCCTGCGCCTGAGGCTGCTGGTGCTCGGGTAGCTGCAGATCATCGAGCAGGCCGACCAGGGTCGACTCGACACGTTCGGCAATGGCGCTATAGGCCTGCTCCGGCGAGGGAGGCAAAAGATACGGATCGCTCTCCTGCACCGCCGGGGGTGCTGCTGATCCTGCCGGGATAGCTTCCACTTCGGAATCCCGTGGCGCGATATCAACGGCCTCGCGAGGCACTTCAGCCTCCGTCATGGCGGAAACTTCGTCCACCACCTGCCGCGCCTGCTCAGCCGTTACATGCAGCTCCCTAGCGTCCAGTTCCGAACGCGAGCCATTGGTTTCCGCCACGGATGGTAACGATTCACCGGCAACATCCGACGCCGCCTCGGCGGTGCGTTCTCGCTGGCCAAACAAGCGACTCAGCAGGCCCGCCGAAGGTGGCGCACCCGTCGTCTGCGCAGCCAGTACCTGACGCTGGAGTTCACCAAACTCGCTCAACAGGCCGGGCAGTTCGCGCGATTGGGCGGCGCGATCACCGATCTGGCGCGAGAACTTTTTCAATGGGCCACGGATTTCACTGGGCAGCGGCAATTCAAGCAGCTGCGCGGCCAGCCGATCGAACGCCTCGGTCAGCCGCTTGAGTCGTTCCTGCTTGCTGCGCTCCGTATCCAGTACCGCTCGCTCGAGCCGCGGGACCAGGGCACCCAACCGATCATCCTGTACATCGTCACGCAGCACCTCACGCAGTTCGCGCATGCATTGCTCGACGGCTGGGTCGGCACCATCTACGGCAAAACTGCTGCGTACCAGGCTACGACGCAGCAGATCGAGCCGCGTATTCCAACGCTTTTCTAGCTGCTCCTGCTGCTCCAGCGAGTGCAGGTATTTTTCCTTCCAGCGCAGTGCTTCATCGCTCATTCCGATGCACTCGCCGCGACCGGCAACATATCGCCACGCAACGCATCGGGCAGACGAATCTCCACGGCGACCGGCAAATGATCGGAGCTGGCCTGCGCCAATACATCGACACGCTCGAGCGTCAGGCTCGGGCTCAGCAATATGTGATCGAGACAGCGCTGCGGACGCCAGCTGGGGAAGGTTGCCTGGATCTGCGGCGCTTGCAGGCCGAGGTCACGTAGTGGTGAATGCTCGAGCAAGTCGCTGGCATGAGTATTCATGTCGCCCATCAGGACCTGATGACGGTAGCCACCGATCAACTCGCGAATGTAAGCCAGTTGGCGCGTTCTGACGCCGCCACCCAGGGCCAGGTGCATGACCACTACGACCAACGCATCCTCACCTTCACCGAAGCGCAGCAGGATGGCGCCGCGTCCAGACGGGCCGGGTAGTGGATGATCCTCCAGCCCCTGCGGCTCCAGCCGGCTGAGCACACCGTTGCTGTGTTGGGCAAAACGGCCGAGATTGCGATTCAGCTGTTGATACCAGTAAGGAAAAGCCCCGAGTTGCGCGAGCTGTTCGACCTGATTGACATAGCCGGAACGCATGCTGCCACCGTCGGCCTCCTGCAGCGCCACCAGGTCGTAATTACCAAGCAGGTCGCCAATGCGCTGGAGGTTTCCGGCCCGCCCCGGGTGCGGCAACAGGTGCTGCCAGCTTCGGGTCAGATAGTGGTGGTAGCGCTCGGTACTGATACCGACCTGGATGTTGAAGCTGAGCAGGCGCAACCGACCGTCACATGGAAGCCCGCTGGAGTCCAGACAGAGCGGATTGACATTCGCCTGGCGAGACCCGGCCAGACGCGGTGAACTCCAACGGCGCAACATGGGGCTTACCGGGCTGCGCGTTCTTTATCGATCAGAAAGTCGGCCACTTCCAGCGCACGTTGCGGACCACCCGCGGAGCCGATGTCAAAACGGTACTTACCGTTGACGATCATCACCGGCACTCCAGTGATTTGGTAGGCCATGGCCAGCTTCTTCGCCTGCTCGGCGCGGCTCTTCACACCGAACGAGTTGTAGGCCTTCAGAAACGCCTCAGAATCTACCCCCTGCCCCGCCAGGAACTCGGCCATTTTCTCAGGCGTTTCCAGCTTGTTGCCGTCGCGGTGATAGGCGTTGAAAACTGCGTCATGAACCTTCTGCTCGACACCCATCGACTCGAGGGCCAGGAACATCTGGCCATGCACGTTCCAAACGCCGCCGAACATGGCCGGAATACGCTTGAAGTCCACATCATCGGGCAGCTGCGCAACCCACGGATTGATCGTCGGCTCGAATTGATAGCAGTGCGGGCAGCCGTACCAGAACAGCTCGACCACCTCGATCTTGCCTGGCTCGGCCACGGGCACTGGCGTCTTGAGTTCGACATACTCCTTGCCCGCCTGGAAATCCGCCGCGTGAGCGGCCAAGCCGAACAGGCTGGCGGTGACAAGAACGGCACTGAGAACGAGTTTACGCATGATGACTCCTTGGCTTTGAGCGGCTGACCGACAGCGCCACAGGCTGCAGCAAATCATCTTTGCTCGCCAGCGCTTTTCGACGCTTTTCAATATCTTGACAATCATTGTAGCGATGCCAAAAACAAAAAAGGCGTTCAGGTTCGCGACCTGAACGCCCTCCTTATCGGCCGTAGCCGATGCTGTCAGTGCAGACCCTGAATGTAACTCGACAGGGCTTCAATATCCTTGTTGCTCAGCTTGGACGCGATGGTCCGCATGATCGCCGCATCGCCATCGTTGGTGCGGTTGCCTTCGCGGAAGTCGGTCAACTGCTTGGCGGTGTAAGCCGCATGCTGGCCGCCCAGATGCGGGAAGCCCGCCAGGTTGTTACCCACGCCATCCGGCGAGTGGCAGCCGGTGCAGGCCGGCATGCCATCTTCAACCTTGCCACCACGGAAAAGCTTCTCGCCGCGGGCAACCAGCGCCGGATCCGCCATGCCGACGGTCACCTTCTGGCTGGCGAAGTAGGCGGCGATGTCCTGAAGATCCTGATCGCTGTACGGCTCTAGCATGCCGGTCATTTCCAGTACCTTGCGGCCAACACCAGGCTCGGCGGTAGGGCTGCTGCCGGCCTTGATGTCCTGCAGCTGCTTGAACAGATAGCGCTCGCCTTGGCCTGCCAGTTTAGGGAAGTTCGGTGCGGCGCTGTTGCCATCGGCACCGTGGCAGGCGCCACAAACTGCAACCTTCTCCTTACCGGCTTCGGCATTTCCAGCCGCTTGGGCGATACCGGCGATGCCAAGGGTCAACAGCAGACTCACGAGTACTTTGTTCATCAGCTCATCCAACTACGGCTAAAGGGGTTTAAAGAAATCTTATTCGGCAAGCCGACCGCTGGGGTCATGGCCCGCTCGTTAAAAGTGGCGCCTGATCCAGCACCCGAACGGCCTGCCGACGTGCCCTTCATGACAGCCGGAGGAACCGTGGTACAGGGCGGTTTTAAGACCAAAGCGCACACAAAATCTGCGGCATTATATACTGGCGCTCTTGAAACGGAAATGAACCATTGCCGCACCCCGCGCACTCACCGGAAAGCCCATGCTCCCCAAAAACCCGATTCTCGGCCTCTGCCAGCAAGCCACGTTCATGACCAGCGCCGCCAAGGTCGATCAATGCCCGGCTGACGAGGGCCTTGAAGTCGCTTTCGCCGGCCGGTCGAATGCGGGCAAGTCCAGCGCGCTGAACACGCTCACCCACGCCAGCCTCGCTCGTACTTCGAAGACGCCGGGTCGTACCCAGCTGCTCAACTTCTTCCGCCTCGATGATGATCACCGCCTGGTCGATCTTCCCGGCTATGGTTACGCCAAGGTGCCGATCCCGTTGAAGCAGCATTGGCAACGTCACCTCGAGGCGTATCTGAGCAGCCGCGAGAGCCTCGCCGGCGTATTCCTGATGATGGACATCCGCCACCCCCTGACCGAGTTCGACCGGATGATGCTCGACTGGTCGAGCGCCAGCGAGATGCCGCTGCATATCCTGCTGACCAAGTCGGACAAGCTCGCCTTCGGTGCGGCGAAAAACGCTCTGCTGGCGATCCAGCGAGACATTCGCAAGGGCTGGGGAGATGGGGTCAGCGTGCAATTATTCTCAGCGCCCAAGCGGCAGGGCGTGGAAGAAGCGCAGCTGAAACTGGCTGAACTGCTTGGAATGCTGGAAGAAGACGCAGAAGCACAAGGCTGACGCTGCAACAGCGCCGCAGAGCGGATCACGTTTAACGATCCACCCTGCGGAATTGCGGCGGATGCAAGAAAGCGGCATCCGCCTACACCGCGGCAGTTCAGTCCCGGTAATCCTCGACAGGCACACAGGCGCAGAATAGATTTCGATCGCCGAAGACGTTGTCGACCCGGTTTACCGCCGGCCAGTATTTGTGCGCCTGGGTGTGGGCGCTAGGGGTCACGCCCTCGGCGATGCTGTAGGGGCGATCCCACAGGTGGGTCACATCGGCCAGGGTGTGCGGTGCACGAACCAGTGGGTTGTCCTCGGCAGACCAGCCGCCGTCCTGAACCTTGGCAATCTCAGCGCGGATGCTCAGCATCGCCTCGACGAAGCGATCCAACTCCACCTTCGACTCGCTCTCGGTCGGTTCGATCATCAGCGTGCCCGGCACCGGGAACGACATGGTCGGCGCGTGGAAGCCGTAGTCGATCAGGCGTTTGGCGACGTCTTCCTCGGTGATACCGGTCTGCGCCTTCAACGGCCGCAGGTCGATGATGCATTCGTGCGCAACCCGGCCGTTGCGGCCACTGTAGAGCACAGGGAACGCCTCACCGAGGCGCATCGCCAGGTAGTTCGCGCTGAGAATCGCAACTTCGGTGGCATCGCGCAGCTGCGGCCCCATCATGGCGATGTACATCCAGCTGATCGGCAGGATGCTGGCGCTGCCCCAGGGCGCCGCACTGACCGCACCGTTCTGCGGATTCGGCCCTTGCAACTCGATCACCGGATGGTTGGACACGAACGGCTGCAGGTGCGCCTTGATGCCGATCGGGCCCATGCCAGGACCGCCGCCCCCGTGGGGTATGCAGAAGGTTTTGTGCAGGTTCATGTGCGAGACGTCCGCACCGATGTCGGCAGGTCGCGCCAGGCCGACCTGCGCATTGAGGTTGGCGCCGTCCATATAGACCTGGCCGCCCTGCGCATGGATCGCCTCGCAGATTTCGCGAATGCCTTCCTCGTAGACGCCGTGAGTCGATGGGTAGGTAATCATCAGGCAGGACAGCTTGTCGCCTGCTTCGGCGGCCTTGCGCTTGAGATCTTCAAGGTCGACGTTGCCCGCCTTGTCGCACTCGACGATCACAACGCGCATGCTGACCATCTGCGCCGACGCCGGGTTAGTGCCATGCGCCGAGGACGGGATCAGGCAGATATCCCGCTGCCCTTCGCCACGGCTCTCGTGATACTTGCGGATCGCGACCAGGCCCGCGTATTCACCCTGCGCGCCGGAGTTGGGCTGCATCGAGATCGCATCGAAGCCGGTGATCGCACAGAGCCAGGCCTCCAACTCGTCAATCATCAACTTGTAGCCATGCGCCTGCTCCTGCGGAGCGAAGGGATGCAGGTTGGCGAACTCCGGCCAGGTGATGGGGATCATCTCGCTGGTGGCGTTGAGCTTCATGGTGCATGAACCGAGCGGAATCATTGCCTGGTTCAATGCCAGGTCCTTGTTTTCCAGCTGCTTGAGATAGCGCAGCATCTCGGTTTCACTGTGGTGGGTGTTGAAAACCGGGTGAGTCAGATAAGCGCTGCTGCGCTGCAGTTCGGTCGGGATGCCACTGACGATTTCACCCGCGTCCAGCGTCGCGATGTCCAGTCCGTGATCGGCACCGAGAAACACCGCCAGCAGCTGCTCCACGGTCTGCTCGTTACAGGTTTCATCGAGGCTGACACCCAGCTTGCCGCGACCAAGGATACGCAGATTGATCCGCGCGGCCCGGGCGCTTTCGAGGACCGCGGTCTGAGCGCCGCCCACCTCGAGGGTCAGGGTGTCGAAGAAATGCTGGTTGAGGCGCTTGATGCCGTGCCGCTCCAGCGCGCCGGCCAGAATCGACGTCAATCGATGAGTGCGCTGGGCGATGCGCTTGAGCCCCTCGGGGCCGTGGTATACCGCGTAGCAGCTGGCGATGTTGGCCAACAGCACCTGGGCGGTGCAGATGTTGGAGTTGGCCTTCTCGCGACGAATGTGCTGCTCGCGCGTCTGCAACGCCATGCGCAGCGCCGTGTTACCGCGGGCATCCTTGGACACACCGATGATGCGCCCAGGCATGGCACGTTTGAAGGCGTCACGCGTGGCGAAATAGGCCGCATGCGGGCCGCCGTAGCCCATCGGCACGCCGAAGCGCTGGGTCGAACCGAGCACCACATCCGCGCCGAGTTCGCCCGGTGGCGTCAGCAGCAGCAGGCTGAGCAGATCGGCTGCGACACAGGCCAGCGCCTGCTGGGCATGCAGCGCCTCGATCGCCGGGCGCAAGTCGCGGATCTCGCCGTGGGTGTCGGGGTATTGCAGCAGCGCGCCGAACACCTCCTGCGCCGCGATATCCTCGACGGCGCCGACCACCAGTTCGAAGCCGAAGGCCTCGGCACGGGTCTGCACCACCGAGAGCGTCTGCGGGTGACAGTTCTCATCGACGAAGAAGCGGTTGCTCTTGCTCTTGGCCATGCGCCGCGCCAGCGTCATCCCTTCCGCAGCCGCGGTCGCCTCATCGAGCAGCGAGGCGTTGGCCAGGTCCAGCCCGGTAAGATCGATGGTCAGCTGTTGGAAATTCAGCAGTGCCTCCAAACGGCCCTGAGCGATTTCCGGCTGATAGGGGGTATAGGCGGTATACCAACCCGGATTCTCCAGCACGTTACGCAGGATTACCGGCGGC
Source organism: Pseudomonas sp. KSR10 (assembly GCF_022355455.1). Classification (NCBI taxonomy): domain Bacteria; kingdom Pseudomonadati; phylum Pseudomonadota; class Gammaproteobacteria; order Pseudomonadales; family Pseudomonadaceae; genus Pseudomonas; species Pseudomonas sp. KSR10. The sequence goes on from NZ_JAKOEN010000019.1 coordinate 1,130,302, forward strand.
GTGATGGTGCCGTGATAACCCATGCCGATCAGACTGGTCCAGAGCTGGTTCTGCTCGGCATAGCTGCGCAGCCGTGCCAGTGCGCCCTGCTCGTCCAACGCCGGTGGCAATGCCAGCTCCCCCTGAAGGCGGATCGCCGGCGGTACGGTCTGTTCGACCAACTGCTCACGGCTGGACAAGCCCAGCGCGTCGAGCATGGCTTGCTGTTCAGCCGCATCGGGACCGAGATGGCGACGCAAAAAGGCGTCAGGTTGCTGGAGCTGGGAAAGGCGCGGCACGTGGGACATCACTGCTCTCTCGAAAAAGGAAAGCCCCGACACACAGGCTTTTGTGAAACCGATGTGATCGATTCTCACACACCTGCATCGCGAGGCTTTTTGTTAGGGGACCGCTCAGGCTTCGGCGTCGCAGGAGGCCTTGTAACCCGCTGCGTCGAGCAGCTTGTCCAGTTCAGAAGCGTCGTTCGGCTGGAGCCGGAAGAACCAGCTGCCATAGGGCTCGCTGTTGACCATCTCCGGTGAGTCGGTGAGCTGATCGTTGACCGCGACCACTTCTCCGGAAATCGGCGCGTAAATGTCCGAAGCGGCCTTTACCGACTCCACCACGCCGGCCTGCTGGCCGGCGGTGAGTTGCTGGCCGATCTCCGGCAGTTCCACATACACCACATCACCCAGGGCTTCCTGGGCGTGATCGGAGATGCCGACGGTTACACTGCCGTCCGCTTCGAGGCGAGCCCACTCGTGGCTGGCGGCGTAACGCAGATCGCTGGGGATGTCGCTCATTCGTATGTCCTCAAAAAAACTGTCGGTTTGCGGGCACGAAACAGGCTCGACCGCCCGCTGCTAGGAAGCAGTTGGCCGAATTTACACCAGTACTTTGCCGTGACGCACGAAAGTCGGCTGCACCACGCGCACGGGATACCACTTACCGCGGATCTCCACTTCGGCGCGGTCACCGGCTGCGGCCGGCACACGCGCCAGCGCGATGGCTTTGCCAAGCGTAGGCGAAAAACTGCCGCTGGTAATTTCGCCTTCGCCAACACCATTGACCCGCACGGTCTGATGGGCACGCAGCACGCCGCGCTCTTCGAGCACCAGACCCACGAGTTTCGGCAGGTCGCTTTGTTCTTTCTGCACTTGCAGCGCCGCGCGACCAATGAAGTCACGTTCGGCCGGCTCCCAGGCCACGGTCCAGCCCATGTTGGCTTGCAGCGGCGAGACGTCTTCGGTCATGTCCTGGCCGTAGAGATTCAGGCCCGCCTCGAGGCGCAGCGTGTCACGCGCACCCAATCCGATTGGTGAAATACCGGCCCCGACCAGTTCACTGAGAAAATCGGGGGCCTGCTCGGCCGGCAGAATGATCTCCAGACCATCCTCGCCGGTATAGCCGGTGCGCCCGATGAACCAGTCCCCAGCGGCCCGGCCATGAAACGGCTTCAATTCCTGAATCAGCGCGGCCCGAGGCTGACTGACCAGCTCAGCCGTTTTGGCTCGCGCCTGCGGTCCCTGGATAGCCAGCATCGCCAGCTCGGGTCGCTCGGTCACTTCGACGGCAAAGCCTTCCGCCTGCGCCTGCATCCAGGCCAGATCCTTATCGCGAGTGCTGGCGTTGACGACCAGGCGGTAGCCCCAGTCGGTGAGATAAACGATAAGGTCATCGATCACGCCGCCGCGCTCATTGAGCATCGCTGTGTACAGCGCTTTACCTACCGGCCCGAGGCGGCTCACATCGTTGGCCAGCAGGCGCTGGAGATAGCTCATGGCGTCGGGGCCCGCGACGTCGACCACCGTCATGTGAGAGACGTCGAACACTCCACAATCACGTCGCACCTGGTGATGCTCCTCTACCTGGGAGCCGTAATGCAGCGGCATGTCCCAGCCGCCGAAGTCAACCATCTTGGCGCCAAGTGCGAGGTGTTGATCGTAGAGGGGAGTACGCTGACCCATGGGTTTCTCCTTCCGGGCAGGTCGCCGAAGCGGCGTGGGTGAAGCTCATTAGAGTCGAGCAGACAAGCCCGACGATTTTTGAATGGCGCGCATTGTAGCCCCAAGGATGTGACAGGTCACGGTGCGGCGATGGAGCGAATGCTCAACCCGCTCGTCGGGCCGAACGGCGTATCAACAGGATGACCGGCAGCAGGCCCACCAGCACCAGCGTCAGCGCAGGCAGCGCAGCACGCGCCCACTCGCCTTCGCTGGTCATTTCGAAGATTCTCACCGACAGCGTGTCCCACCCGAACGGGCGCATCAACAGCGTCGCCGGCATTTCCTTCAGCACGTCGACGAATACCAGCAGTGCAGCGCTCAACGTGCCGGGCAACAGCAACGGCAGATATACCCGGAAAAACAGCGCCGGCCCGCCCACACCAAGGCTGCGCGACGCTTGCGGTAGTGAGGGACGGATTCGCGCCAGTGCGCTTTCCAGTGGGCCGAACGCGACGGCCATAAAACGGATCAGATAAGCCAACAGCAAGGCCGCAAGGCTACCGAGCAGGAACGGCTTGCCGGCGCCGCCTAGCCATGCGGACAGAGGAATGACCAGTTCACGATCGAGATAGCTGAACGCGAGCATGATCGAAACCGCCAGCACCGAACCCGGCAGCGCATAGCCCAGGTTTGCCAACCCAACAGCTGTCTTCACCGTGCGTACCGGTGCCTGGCGCCGGGCAAAGGCCAGCAGCAACGCCACCGCGACCGTGATAAAGGCCGCCAGGCCTCCCAGGTAGAGCGTATGCAGAATCAACCCGGTATACCGCTCATCGAGATCGAATCGCCCACGCTGCCAGAGCCACACCAGCAGCTGCAGCACCGGAACGACGAAGGCGCAGAGAAACACCAGGCCGCACCAACTGCTGGCGGCGAGCGCCTTGAATCCATGTAGTCGATAGAGCACAGCCGAGCGAGCCCGGTCATTGGCGGGTCTGGCCGCACCGCGCGCACGGCGTTCGCCGTAGAGCACCAGCATCACCGCCAGCAGCAACAGGCTGGCCAACTGAGTCGCGCTGGTGAGGCTGAAGAACCCGTACCAGGTCTTGTAGATGGCGGTGGTGAAAGTATCGAAGTTGAATACCGCGACAGCTCCGAAATCGGCCAGCGTTTCCATCAATGCCAAGGCCAGCCCGGCGCCGATTGCCGGCCGCGCCATCGGCAATGCCACGCTCCAGAACGCTCGCCAGGGCGACTGCCCGAGGACTCGCGCCGCCTCCATCAATCCCTTGCCCTGGGCGATGAATGCCGAGCGCGCCAAGAGATACACGTAGGGGTAGAATACTAGGACCAAAACGATGATCACCCCGCCGGTGGAACGGACCCGAGGAAAGCGTACCCCGCTGCCGAACCACTCGCGCGCCAACGTCTGTACCGGGCCGGCGAAATCCAGCAGGCCGATGAAGACGAATGCCAGCACGTAGGCGGGAATCGCGAAGGGCAACATCAGCGCCCAGTCAAGCCAGCGCCGCCCCGGAAATTCGCACAACGAAGTCAGCCACGCCAGGCTGACCCCAAGCACCGTCACCCCTAAGCCGACACCCAGGACCAGCGTCAGCGTGTTGCCAAGCAGTCGTGGCATCTGGGTTTGCCAGAGGTGCGACCAAATGCCCGTGTCGATGTCGCTCCAGCTGAACAGCAGGACGCTAAGCGGCAGCAATACCAGCGCGGCGACGGCGAGGGAGATAGGGTACCAACGGTGCTCGACAGGGTGGGACACTCAGGCCTCGGAAGCAAAAATGACAACGCCCCCGGAGCATGCCGGGGGCGTCGAGTATAACGACAGCGATAGCTGTAAGCAGTGTGGCGCCGAGACCGAGAAGCCGAAGCCTTTCTTTGCCCGGCGCCGTGATATGAAACCTGCTTGCAGCTCGCCGCAGCCGATTAGTTCCAGCCGGCACGGTCCATCAGCATGATGGCTTCAGCCTGGCGCTTGCCGGCAACCTCGACCGGAATGGTGTCCGCCTTGAAATCGCCCCACGCGGCGACCTCCGCAGACGGCTTCACATTCGGGTTGGCCGGGAACTCCATGTTGATGTCGGCGAAAATGTTTTGTGCCTCCGGCGAGGTCATCCACTCCACCAACTTCTGTGCCGCTTCGGGGTGCGGTGCGTACTTGGTCAGGCCGATGCCTGACAGGTTGACGTGTACGCCGCGATCACCCTGGTTTGGCCAGAACAACTTGGCTTTCAGCTCAGGATTCTGCGCATGCAGGCGGCCGAAGTAATAGGTATTGACGATACCCACGTCGCACTGACCGGCATCGACTGCTTGAATCAAGGCAGTGTCATCGGCAAATACGTCGGTTGCGAGATTATCCACCCAACCCTTGATGATCGCCTCGGTCTTCTCAGCGCCGTGGGTCTCGATCAGCGTGGCCGTCAGCGACTGGTTATAGACCTTCTTGCTGGTGCGCAGGCACAGACGGCCTTCCCAGTTCTTGTCCGCCAGCGCTTCGTAGGTGGTCAACTCGCCCTTCTCGACCCGCTCGGGCGAGTAGACGATGGTCCGAGCACGCAGCGACAGGCCAGTCCAGGCGTTGCTGGATGAGCGGTACTGGGCGGGAATATTGTCCTGGATCACCTGGGACTTCAGTGGCTGCAGGATGCCCATCTGCTCGGCCTGCCAAAGGTTGCCGCCATCCACCGTCAACAGTAGATCCGCCGGCGTGTTCTCGCCTTCGGCCTTGATGCGAGCCATCAGCGGCGCTTCCTTGTCGGTGATGAACTTGACGTTGACGCCGGTTTTGGCCGTGTAGGCATCGAAAACAGGCTTGATCAATTCATCGATCCGCGAGGAGTAAACCACCACTTCATCGGCAGCCTGTACAGCGCTCGACAGCGCAGTGAGCGCCAGAGCGGCGAGTAAACCTTTGCTTGCCTGCATGGATCAGCCTCATTTCATTGATGAACGAGGCTGAATAGTAGTGAATGTCATTTACTTTCTCAACGCGACTATTCGCGCCACCCGGAGACCGCGAGCCATCGTCGGTCAGACGCGTGCCAGATCCGGTAGATCACCGCTCAGACCCAAAGCCTGACGCACGAACAATGCCTTGGCTTCCGGCATGGCCTGAATCGCTTTCAGGCCGGTATTGCGCAGCCAGCGCAGCGGCAGAGGATCGGCCTGGAACAGGCGCTCGAAGCCTTCCATCGCAGCCATCATGGCCAGGTTATGCGGCATCCGGCGTCGTTCGAAACGGCCCAATACACGGGGATCACCCAACTGGGCACCCCGAGCGGTAGCCGCCAGCAGTACCTCTGCAAGCACTGCGGCATCAAGCAAGCCTAGGTTCACGCCCTGCCCCGCCAGGGGGTGGATGGTGTGCGCAGCATCGCCAATGAGCGCCAGGCCTGGTTGCACATAGCGCTTGGCATGGCGCTGCCGCAAGGGAATACAAAGGCGCGGATCGGCCTTCAGAACCTCGCCCAAGCGGTATTCGAAGGCCCGCCCAAGCGCCTGACAGAACGCTTGATCGTCGAGAGCCATCAGACGCTGAGCCTCGTCTTCGGTGGCCGACCAGACGATGGAGCACCAATGCGGATCGTCTCCGCGTTGCAGCGGCAGGAAGGCCAACGGGCCGTCATCGGTGAAGCGCTGCCAGGCCGTCTGCTGATTCGGTTCGGCACAGCGCACACTGGTCACGATGGCATGGTGCAGATAATCCCATTCGCGCGTTTCGCAACCTGCCAGACGGCGGACCGCGGAGTTGGCGCCATCGGCCGCAACCACCAGACCGGCGCTGAGTTGTTGCCCGTCGGCCAGGGTCAGGGTCCAGCCATGTTCGTTCTGCTGCATTCGCTCCAGACGTGCGTTGGCCAGCAATTCGATCGAGCCATGCGCCTCCAAAACCTCTAGCAGGGCGTTCTGCACCACAGCGTTCTCGACGATGTGGCCGAGCACCTCGGCATGTACCGATGCGGCGGAAAAATGAATTTGCCCGGTGCCGGAGCCATCCCACACATGCATATCGGTATAGGGGCTGGCACGGCGCCGGACGATTCCAGACCAGGCGCCGACACGCTCGAGAATCCGCTGGCTGGCGACGGACAACGCACTGACACGCGGTTCGAATGGGGCGTCGGGGGCGAAAGTCTGGACGTCCAGCGGGCCGGCATCGATCAGCTTGATGGCGAAGCCGGCGTCTTGCAGTGCCAAGGCCAGAGTACTGCCGACCATCCCGGCACCGACGATGATGAGGTCCGCTTGCATTGCTGCTCTCCTACACCGCGCCGGCCTTCGGCTGCGGCATGTCTGGTGGGTCCGCAAGCCGAACTGACGGCCCTGCGCATTACACGCTCGATACTCAACCCGGCAGGACTGCTCCCGCCGTAGCTCTCCAATCGCCCGGAACGGTCCAATGCTGAGCGGGTTCAGGAAACAACTCGACCACTCCGAACGATCAGCCCAAGACGCTCAACGTTCGCGTACGCCCAGCCCCATCGCTTGCCGCGCAAACCAGCTCTTGGCTGGCGGCATGAGATCCAACCCCAGCAGTCCGACGTTGCGCGCCGCGCTGGAAAGACGGGCCGAATCACCGAACAGCTGGGTCAGCCGATCGGAAAAACCCACGGTGAGTCGCTGATCCGTCCGCTGCTGCCGATGATAAGCCTGCAGCACACCCAGATCCCCCAATCCCTTAGGACTGCTCAATAGCGCATTCGCGAGCGCCTCGGTGTCTCGCAGAGACAGGTTGTATCCCTGCCCTGCGATAGGGTGCAAGCTGTGCGCGGCGTTACCCAGTACGACCAACCCGGAGCGAACCTGTTCTGCTGCCTCTATCAGCATCAGCGGATAGAGATGCCTCGCCCCGACCTGCTGGAAACCTCCCAAGCGATAGCCGAACGCCTGTTGCAGTTCGCCGAGAAACTCCGCTTCCGAGAGCGCGGCCAGACGCGCCGCATCCTGCTCCGAACGCGTCCAGACCAAGGCGCAGCGATTGTCCTGCAACGGCAACAGCGCCATCGGCCCGCTATCGGTGAAGCGCTCGAACGCCTGTCCGCCATGAGGCTTGCCCGGCGTCACGTTGGCGATCAGCGCCGTTTGATCATAAGGCGTGCACTTGATCTCGATGCCGAGTTGCTCGCGCAACGCGGACCGCCCCCCGTCGGCGAGCACGGCCAAGTCGCAGTCAAGCTGTTGCCGGTCAGTCAGGATCAGCCGATAGCCGCCGTCCAAGGGCTGCATACGCTCGACTTCGGCGGGGCAGTGACGAACCACGACCCGATCATCCAGCGCCTGCCACAGGCAATGACCAATCCAGGCGTTTTCCACGACATAGCCCAGTGCAGGCACCTGCTCGGCGCTGGCAGCGAGCCGAGCAGCACCCGCCCGCCCGCGATCGGAAACATGGATGCGGCTGATCGGCTCAACACGCTCGGCAATCCGCTCCCAGACGCCCAACCGCTGGTAGATCAGCCGGGTACCGTAGGAAAGCGCGGTGGAGCGCGCGTCGTAGCTGGGCTGATATTCATTGCCCGGCTCGAACGGCTCGATCAGCTCGATGGTCCAGCCGCGTTGCCTGGCGCCCTGCTGCAGCGCCAGCGCCAGACTGGCACCGACCAGTCCGCCGCCCACGATGGCGAGCCGACCCATGCCTAGGCGACCTCGGAGGTGGTCGCCATCAAGGCCTCGATTTCCGCGACGGTCTTGGGCACACCGGTGGTGAGGATGTCGCAGCCGGTGCGGGTCACAACCACATCATCCTCGATGCGAACACCAATGCCGCGCCATTTCTTCGCCACGTCCTGGTTGTCAGCGGCGATATAGATGCCCGGCTCGACAGTCATCGCCATGCCCGGCTCCAGCACGCGCCACTCGCCGCCGACCTTGTAGTCGCCGACATCATGGACATCCATGCCCAGCCAGTGACCGGCGCGATGCATATAGAAAGGCTTGTAGGCTTCGGCGGCGATCAGCTCCTCGACATCGCCCTGAAGCAGACCCAGCTCGACCAGTCCGGCCGTGATGACTTGAACGGTAGCCTCGTGGGCCTCGTTCCAATGCTTGCCGGGCGCAATATGCTTGAAGGCCTCTTCATTGGCTGCCAGCACCAGCTCGTAGATCGCTTTCTGTTCGGCTGAAAAGCGACCGCTGACCGGGAAAGTGCGGGTAATGTCGCTGGCGTAGCAGTCGATCTCACAGCCGGCATCGATCAGCACCAGGTCGCCATCCTTAAGCACCGCATCGTTCTCGCGGTAATGCAGAATGCAGGCGTTCTTGCCAGCCGCGACGATGGAGCCGTAAGCCGGCATCTTCGCCCCGCCCTTGCGAAACTCGTAGTCCAGCTCCGCTTCCAGGTGATATTCGTAGAGGCCTGGGCGACTGGCTTGCATGGCGCGAACATGGGCGCGGGCGGAGATCTCCGCCGCGGCGCGCATCACCTTCACCTCGTTGGTCGATTTGTACAAACGCAGGTCATGCAACAGATGATCGAGGGCGACGAACTCGTTCGGTGGCTGCGCTCCTTGACGCGCCTTGGAGCGGATAGTGTTGATCCACTCCATCAACCGGTGATCGAATTCCTGATTGCTGCCGATGGCGTAGTAAACCCGTGAACGCCCTTCTATCAGGCCAGGCAGAATGTCGTCGATATCGCCGATGGGAAAGGCGTCATCAGCGCCATACTCGGAGATGGCCCCGTCCTGGCCCGCCCGCAACCCGTCCCACAGTTCCCGCGCCGGATCGCGTTCACGACAGAACAGCACGTATTCGCCATGCTCGCGGCCCGGGATCAGCGCAATCACCGATTCCGGCTCAGGGAACCCGGACAGATATTGAAAATCACTGTCCTGACGGTAGATGTGCTCGACGTCGCGATTGCGGATGTACATCGGCGCCGCCGGCAGGATGGCGATGCTGTTGGGTTCCATCTCGGCCATCAGCGCCTTGCGCCGACGGCTGTATTCCGACTTCGGGATGCGGATCATGAACGGCTGGGTCCTCAATGCAAGGAGGGCTTGGGTGCCGGCGGTACCGGCTTTGCACACTCGGTGAACAGCAGCAGTGGCGCCACGCGCAGGTATTCCATGACTTCCATGTAGTCACTTTCACCGTCCTCCGACTCCTCCAGGGAGTCTTGGATCTGCGCGATGGCTGCCAGATCCTGCAGGACTTCCATGGCCTCGCCGCTCAGCGCGCGGTCACCGGCGATCAAGCCGAAGCCGGTCAGGAAGCTCTGGCACCATTGCCCCAGGGCAAGCGCGCGCTCGGCGAGCGGTGCATCATCGGAGGGCAGCAACAGCACGATGGCGATGTCGTCACCGGCAAGCTCGCCTTTGACCATCTCCTGCAAGCCGATAAGCGCCTGGCGCACCGACTCCTCGGGCTCGGTGCCGAGCAGCTCGGCTGCATCGGTCAACCAGATGTCGACATCGAAACCGGCGCCGGCACAGCTGCGCCCGAGCAAAAGCCCGTGCAGCTCGGCGGGTGTGACGGGTTGGGCACTGCTGGCCAGCAATGTGGCGAAAGCGGCATACGGCGAGTTCTGAATGGGCATTGGCGGCTAGGCGCGCAGTGGCGCTAATGACTAGAATGAGGCCTTGTATCCTAGCATCGGCACACGAGCCAAGACCATCGAAGCCGGACCGCCAGATGCTCGCGCCACTTACCGGGAATCCCATGGAAGACGCCGATCTGCAATTGCTGACCGCCAAGCTGGAACAGCTGATTCAGCGCATCGAGCAACTCAAGGTGCAGAATCGCTTGCTGCTTCACAGCGAGCATGCCTGGCGCGAGGAACGCGCTCATCTGATTGAAAAGAACGAAATGGCACGAGTGAAGGTCGAATCAATGATTTCGCGCCTGAAAGCCCTGGAGCAGGACTCATGACCCAGCCGAACACCGTAACCGTGCACATCATGGACAAGGAATACTGCATTTCCTGCCCACCCGAAGAACGCAGCAACCTCGAAGGCGCCGCGCAGTACCTGGACCGCAAGATGCGGGAAATCCGCAGCAGCGGAAAGGTCATTGGCGCCGACCGTGTCGCGGTAATGGCCGCGCTCAACATCACCCATGAATTGCTACACAAGCATGACCGGCTGGACGCCGAAGCCAACAGCGCCCGCGAGCACGTCCGCGTTTTGCTTGAGCGGGTCGACAGCGCGCTGGCCACTGATCCAAACCCCTCCAGCAACTGATGAACGGCAGACAGATTGCGTTATAATCCCGCCCACTCCCTGGCATGTTCGCCAGTCGGCGATGACCCTCTCCCGATAAGCAACACCATGGAGGCTACACGTAGTGCCGGTGTGCATGTCCGCCTGACGGAAAGCCTTAAGGTACTCTGTAGTCGCCACCTTGAACTCTCGGGTTCAAGGGCCTACGCTGGCAGCGGCATGCTGGGGAGCCTCATTTCATGATCGCAGCCGAAGGCCTCTCGCGCCCGGCGCTGCGACGTCAATTGCGACAAGCTCGCCGCCAGCTCTCGCCCGTCCAGCAACGTCAGGCCGCAAGAAACCTTTATCGGCAACTGGCTCAGCATCCGCTGTTTCGCCGTGCGCGCCACGTCGCTCTGTATTTGCCCAACGACGGTGAAATAGATCCCCGCCCGCTGTTACTGGAAGCGCAACGACGCGGCAAGGCGACCTACTTGCCGGTGCTCAATGCCTGGCCACGCACGCGCATGGTGTTCCAGCGAATACTTCCGAACGAGCAGCTGAAGCCGAACCGATTCGGTATCTCCGAGCCGGTTTTTTGTCATGCCCGTCAGCGCTCCATCTGGGCCCTCGATCTAATTCTTATGCCGCTGGTGGGGTTCGACGAACACGGTGGCCGGCTGGGCATGGGAGGGGGCTTTTATGATCGCAGCCTGGCATACCGCAGTAGGCGCAAAAAAGGTCACAAACCGACGCTTCTAGGCCTTGCCCACGAATGTCAGAAGGTTGATCGCTTGCCATTGGCCAGCTGGGATGTGAGCTTGGAGGCTACGGTGACGGGCCGGGGCTGGTATGCGAAGCGAGGCGGGAATAGCTGAGGAATATCTGGGGCCGCGTCCATGCGGCGGGCGCGCCCAGCGCTGAAGCTGTTGCGAATGACTGATCGGAACCATTGAAGACGTGTCGCCTGGCCGATCCCACAACCCCTGGGTGTAGCCCGTTGTCACGACCCCGAGGCCAAAAATCAGCACCAGGATCCAAAGAATGTCTGGCTTGCGTTTCATAGTTTTCGCCTCCCCCTGCTAGGCGACAGTGTTACGTCGAGTCAGTATCGTTTTAGTTTTCCAGACTCGACAATGCCAACCTCAAGCGCGGCATTCTCCGTCATGCCTCGGTACAGCGCAAACTTGCGTTGCGACCGATTGTCGGGGATGTTGCGTTTGAGAACCCATCAATGCAATCAGCAGTGAGCAAAGACCATGCCGTACTGGTTGATGAAGTCCGAACCGGACGAATTTTCTATTCGAAACCTGGAGCAACTCGGCACGAGTCGCTGGGATGGCGTACGCAACTACCAGGCTCGCAATTTCCTTCGCCAGATGGCTGAAGGTGACCGGTTCTTCTTCTACCACTCAAGCTGCGCCACGCCTGGTATCGCCGGAATAGGAGAAATTCAGCGCACCGCCTATCCCGACCCGACCGCCCTTGACCCCGACAGCAGCTATTTTGACGTCAAGGCCCACGAAACAAAAAACCCCTGGAGCGCCGTAGACGTCGGCTTTGTCGAACGCTTCGATTCGACGCTGACATTGCCTCGACTCAAAGCGGAGCCGGCTCTCGCGCAGATGCCATTAGTACAGAAGGGTAGCAGGCTCTCAGTGATGCCGGTCAGTGAAAGCGAGTGGCTCGCCATTCTCGGTATGCGCTGAGCCATTGGGCTGCCATGCCCTCGGGCCACTATTGAACAATCAGATTATTGAATAGCAGGTCTTCCACCAAGGGCTCACCTTCTTCCTGAGTGAGCACCGCCTGTACCTGCTTGAGCGCTTCCTGCCGAAGGGCTTCTTTGGCCTCGACCGCTCCGAGGCTGGCGTCGGTCTGTTGCGAAAATAGCGTCACCAGCTGATTGCGGATTAACGGCTCGTGATGCTTGACCTTCGCTTCCGCCTCACTCCCGCTGACACGCAACGCAATGTCGGCCTTGTAGTACTTCAGCCTGCCGCCCGAACCGTAGTTTCCTACCAACGCAGGGACCAACGCGTAATAGATGGTTTTGGTGGCGGCCGCATCGGCTTCGGACGTTTCGGCCAGAACCGGCTGCGCCATACAAAGCGCGAAGAAAACAGCAAGAAGTCGCTTCACGTGAAAACTCCAAGGGATACGGTCACCAGCATAACCAGTGCCACGCGCGGACCCAAGCCCGGCCTTATGTATCGCCATCAGGACAGACCATGCTCATTGCACGCCGCGAGCAGGCTCCTAGACTGGTTGAACTCGAAAATGGCAATGGTCCCTCTCTGACGACAATAAGGAAAACCCGATGAAAGCTGTCCTGTGCAAAGAATTCGGCCCGGCCGAGAAACTCGTCATCGAAGAAATCGATAGCCCGCAGGTCAAGAAGGGCGAGGTGCTGCTCGATGTACATGCCGCCGGCGTCAACTTTCCGGACACGCTGATTATCGAAGGCAAGTATCAGTTCAAGCCGCCCTTTCCGTTTTCGCCGGGCGGTGAGGCTGCAGGCGTGGTCGCCGCGGTGGGCGAGAACATTACCCACTTGAAAGTCGGCGACCGCGTCATGGGGCTGACGGGCTGGGGCAGCTTTGCCGAGCAAGTCGCCGTCCCGGGAGACAATGTGCTGCCAGTTCCACCTAGCATGAGTTTCGAGACGGCTGCGGCCTTCAGCATGACCTATGGCACCTCGATGCATGCACTCAAACAACGCGCCAACCTGCAGCCCGGCGAAACCCTGCTGGTCCTGGGCGCATCGGGCGGCGTCGGCTTGGCCGCCGTCGAGATCGGCAAGGCAATGGGGGCCAGAGTCATCGCCGCCGCGTCCTCCGCCGAGAAGCTCGAGGTCGCAAAGGCTGCGGGTGCCGATGAGCTGATCAACTACACAGACAGCAGCCTCAAGGAGCGCCTGAAGGAACTGACCGACGGCCAGGGTGTAGACGTGATATACGATCCAGTGGGCGGCAAGCTGTTCGAAGAAGCGTTTCGCAGCATTGCCTGGAACGGCCGCATGCTGGTGGTCGGCTTTGCCGCCGGCGATATACCTTCGCTGCCGGCCAATCTGCCACTGCTTAAGGGTGCCTCGCTGATAGGGGTGTTCTGGGGCAGCTTCGCCCGCCGTCAGCCGCATGACAACGCTGCCAACTTCAAGCAGCTGTTTGCCTGGCACGCCGAAGGCAAACTGAAACCCTTGGTATCGCAGACCTTCGCGCTTGAGCAGACCGCCAACGCGATAAACACGCTGGCCCAGCGCAAGGCTGTGGGCAAACTGGTCGTGAAGGTACGCTGAGAACCGTAAACCGCTAGCGCGGGACACCAGGCGTCCCGCGCTAGCGTGTAACGAGAGGATCTTACGAAAGGACGCTAATCAGTGAGCGGTAGCCGGCGCTTCGCCGCCCTGCTGCATGCGAGCCATTTCCTGGGCATACAGCGCATCGAAGTTCACCGGTGCCAGCATTAGCGCCGGGAAAGAACCACGAGTGACCAGGCTGTCCAAGGTTTCGCGGGCATAGGGGAACAGGATGTTCGGGCAGAAGGCGCCAAGCGTGTGACTCATGGCTTGGGCTTCAAGCCCCTTGATCAGGAAAATACCGGCCTGCTGGACTTCGGCGATAAACGCCACCTCCTCGCCCGTCTTGACGGTAACCGACAGAGTCAACACCACCTCATGGAAATCGTTTTCGAGCGACTTCTGCTTGGTGTTCAGGTCCAGCGCAACGCTCGGATTCCACTCCTGACGGAAGATTTCTGGACTTTTCGGCGCCTCGAAAGAAAGGTCTCGAACATAGATCCGCTGCAGGGAAAACTGTGCGCCCTGCTCGTCCTGACCAGCCGCTGCGCCGTTGTTTGCTTGTTCAGTCATGTGAAGCCTTCTTGTTGTGCATGTCGTGTTGGAGATCGCCCTGCCAGCGCCGATGCGAGTCGCCCGCCCGACAGAGCTGTAATCGAATCATGCCTGTAGCAGCGGATCCAGCCGACCTGCCCGTTCCAGCGCGTGCAGCTCGTCGCAGCCACCGACATGCTCGTTACCTATCCATATCTGCGGAACCGAGGTACGTCCGGCCTTGTTCGCCATTTCGGAACGCAAGGCCGGCTTGCCGTCCACGGCAATTTCCTCGTAACTGACACCCTTGCGATCGAGCAGACTCTTGGCCCGGACACAGTACGGGCACCAGGCGGTGGTATAGATGACGACTTTTGGCATATTTACTTGACCACTGGCAAATTCTCGCCGCGCCAGCTGGAAATTCCCCCAGCAAGCTTGGCAGCAGTAAAGCCCGCCTTCTGTAACTCACGGCAGGCCGCTCCAGCGTGCTGGCCCATGGCGTCGACGACGATGATCGTCTTGCCCTTGTGTTTTTCCAGCTCGCCCATTCGGCTGACCAGCTTCTCGTAGGGAATGTTCAATGAGTCAACGATGCGGCCCGCGTCGAACTCCTTCTTCGCACGCACGTCCAACACCACGCCTTCGTCGCGATTGACCAGATTGGTCAGCTCACGATTGCTCAGGCTCTTGCCGCCCTTGCGCGCCTCGGTGAAGGCAAGCAGGACCAGCAGCACCAGAAAGATGCTGACCAGTACATAGTGGTTGGAGACAAATTCAATCAGGTTAGCGACCATCAATAGGGTACCCGGGGGATAAAATGCGGGCCAGTATACACAGCCCCTCCACCGGGCTGAACCCTGCGAATCGTGACGCCAAACGGGCCAGCCAGTAGACTGGCCGCCATTTTTCGCGCCCTCGTGCAAGGAGCCAGATACATGCCTGCTGCGCCCAAACCCCTGGTACTGATGATTCTCGACGGCTTCGGACACAGCGACAGTCCTGAATTCAATGCCATCCACGCCGCCAACAAACCGGTTTATGACCGTCTGCTCGCCAGCCAGCCGCACGGTCTGATTTCCGGCAGCGGCATGGATGTGGGCCTGCCGGACGGCCAGATGGGCAACTCCGAGGTAGGGCACATGAACCTGGGTGCTGGTCGCGTGGTGTATCAGGACTTCACCCGAGTGACCAAGTCCATCCGGGACGGCGAGTTCTTCGAGAACCCGAACATCTGCGCCGCGGTCGACAAGGCCGCCGCCGCGGGCAAGGCCGTGCATATCCTCGGCCTGCTGTCAGATGGCGGCGTACACAGCCATCAAGACCATCTGGTGGCGATGGCCGAACTGGCCGCCAAGCGCGGCGCCGAAAAGATCTATCTGCATGCCTTTCTCGATGGCCGCGATACTCCGCCGAAAAGCGCCCAACATTCCATCGAACTGATGCAGGCCACCTTCACCCGCCTGGGCAAAGGCCGCGTCGCCAGCCTGATCGGTCGCTACTTCGCGATGGATCGCGATAACCGCTGGGACCGTGTCGAGCAGGCCTATCACCTGATCGTCGACGGCAAGGCGGCCTATCGTTCCGACTATGCGGTGGACGGCCTGATCGCCGCTTACGAGCGCGGCGAGAGCGACGAGTTCGTCAAAGCCACCACTATCGGCGAGCCGGTACGCGTGGAAGATGGCGATGCCGTGGTGTTCATGAACTTCCGTGCCGACCGCGCGCGCGAACTGACCCGCTGCTTCGTGGAGCCCGATTTCAACGAGTTCCCGCGCGCGCGCGTACCGAAACTGGCTGGCTTCGTCATGCTGACCCAGTACGCCGCAAGCATCCCCGCACCGTCGGCTTTCGCACCCGAAGCCCTCACCAATGTGCTGGGCGAATACCTGGCGAACAATGGCAAGACCCAGCTGCGCATCGCCGAGACCGAGAAGTACGCCCACGTCACCTTCTTCTTTTCCGGCGGTCGTGAGGAGCCGTTTCCCGGCGAAGAACGCATTCTCATTCCATCGCCACAGGTCGCCACCTACGATCTGCAGCCGGAGATGAGCGCCCCGGAAGTCACCGATCGCATCGTCGAAGCCATCGAGCAGCAGCGCTACGACGTGATCATCGTCAACTACGCCAACGGCGACATGGTGGGCCACACCGGCGTGTTCGAGGCTGCCGTGAAAGCAGTGGAATGCCTGGACACCTGCATCGGTCGCATCACCGAAGCGTTGGACAAGGTTGACGGCGAGGCATTGATCACTGCCGACCATGGCAATGTCGAACAGATGGAAGACGCCATGACTGGACAGGCGCACACCGCCCATACCTGCGAACCGGTGCCTTTCATTTATTACGGCAAGCGCAACCTGACGATCCGCGAAGGCGGTGTGCTCGCCGATGTGGCTCCGACGATGCTGACGCTGCTGGGCCTGCCGGTGCCTGCAGAGATGACCGGCCGCTCGATCATCGAACTGCAAAGCTGACGATGGCAGCTGGAAACCGAGCCTTCGCTTCAGCTGAGGGCTCGAGCTTCCAGCCGCTTTTTTAGGCATACTACGGCGATCCCAAACCTTCCGGCTTGTCCCTTACATGCCTCGTATTCTTCTCGCATTCGCACTTTTCTGTCTGCTCGGTTCGGCCATGGCAGACGAGCGCGCCGACGCCCGTAAACAAATCGAAGCGGCACGCAAGGACGTCGCCGAGTTACAAAAGCTGCTCAAGCAGATCGAGCAGGAGAAATCGGCGGTCCAGAAACAGCTGCAAACCACCGAAAGCGAGATGGGTCAGCTGGAAAAGCAGGTGGACTCGCTGCAGCAGGAAATCGATCGCAGCGAAGCGGAGCTCGAGCGCCTCAATGATGAAAAGACCACACTGGAAGGCGCTCGCCTCGAACAGCAGCGCCTGATCGGAATCCAGGCGCGGGCTGCCTACCAGAGCGGGCGTCAGGAATATCTCAAGCTTCTGCTCAATCAGCAGAACCCGGAAAAATTCAGCCGCACCCTGACCTACTACGACTACCTCAGCAAGGCCCGTTTCGAGCAGGTCGCAAACTTCAACGAAACGCTCAACCAGCTGGCCAAGGTCGAAGCAAACATCGAGGCGCAGCAGACGACGCTCGCCGAGCAGCAGGACGGATTGCAGGAGCGCCGCGCCCAGCTGGCCGAGGTACGTCAGGAGCGCCGTCAGACGCTGGCCAAGCTCGATCGCGACTTTTCCACCCGCGACCAGAAGCTCAAGGCGCGTCAGCAGGAGCAGGCGCAACTGGAGCGAGTCCTCAAGACCATCGAGCAAACCCTTGCGCGGCAAGCACGTGAAGCCGAACAGGAGCGCCAACGCGCGCTCGCAGCGGCACGCGAAGAACAAGTCCGCCAGCAACAGGCAGGTCGCACCGCACCGGCACCGTCAGGGCCGATCGTATCCAGCGCCGGAGGAAATTTCGGCGGCCCATTCGCCAGCGCCAAGGGCAAGCTGCCCTGGCCGGTGGACGGACGATTGGTCGCCCGCTACGGCACTCCGCGCGGCGGTGATGCTCGAACCAAGTGGGATGGCGTGCTGATCGGGGCCGAAGTCGGCACCCAGGTGCGTGCCGTGCACGGCGGCCGGGTGGTGTTCGCCGATTGGCTGCGGGGTGCCGGCCTGCTGGTGATCCTCGACCATGGCAATGGTTACCTGAGCCTGTACGGTCACAATCAGAGCTTGCTGCGCGACGCCGGAGAAATCGTCAAGGCAGGCGACCCGATCGCCACCGTAGGAACCAGTGGCGGACAAGAGTCCGCCGCACTGTATTTCGCCATTCGCCAACAGGGTCGCCCAAGCGATCCAGCACAATGGTGTCGCGCGCAAGGATAGGCCGGTCCGGCTGCTAGCGCCCCTCACAACTGGAGTCAGACATGCTGCACCTGCGACGTATAGCCCAACCCACCACCCTGGCCCTGACCATCATGCTGGGGCTGTACGGGAGCGCCTGGGCCCAGCAATCGCCCGCAGAGCTGGCGCCAGAGCCAATTGCGCTGGACACCGCGACCCGCAAGGCCCCGCTGCCGCTGGACGAATTGCGCACCTTCGCCGAAGTGCTGGACCGGATCAAGGCCGCCTATGTCGAACCAGTCGATGACAAAACCCTGCTGGAGAATGCTATCAAGGGCATGCTCAGCAACCTCGATCCGCATTCTGCCTATCTCGAGCCCGAGGCCTTTGCCGAGTTGCAGGAAAGCACCAGCGGCGAGTTCGGCGGGCTCGGCATCGAGGTCGGCATTGAAGATGGCTTCATCAAGGTGGTGTCGCCGATCGACGACACACCAGCCTCCAAGGCTGGTATCGAGGCGGGCGATCTGATCGTCAAGATCGATGGCAAGCCGACCAAGGGCATGTCGATGATGGATGCGGTCAGCATGATGCGCGGCAAGCCGGGCAGCGATATATCGTTGTCGCTGGTGCGCGAGGGTGGCAAGCCCTTCACCGTCAAGCTCACCCGTGCGGTGATCAAGGTCAACAGCGTCAAGAGCCTGATGCTCGAACCCGGCTACGGCTATTTACGCGTCACCCAGTTCCAGATCAATACCGGCGAAGAAGTCGGCAAGGCGTTGGCGCGTCTGCGCAAGGAAAACAGCAAGAAACTCAACGGCCTGGTGCTCGACCTGCGTAACAACCCGGGTGGCGTGCTGCAGGCGGCAGTGGAGGTGTCCGATCACTTCCTCACGGATGGTCTGATCGTTTACACCAAAGGGCGCATCGCCAACTCCGAGCTGCGCTTCAGCGCCGATCCAGGCGACGCCAGCGAAGGCGTTCCCTTGGTCGTACTGATCAACGGCGGTAGCGCCTCTGCGTCGGAGATCGTCGCGGGTGCGCTGCAGGACCAGAAGCGCGGCGTCGTGATGGGTACAGACAGCTTCGGCAAGGGCTCGGTGCAGACCGTGCTGCCACTGAACAATGACCGCGCCCTGAAACTCACCACTGCGCTCTATTACACACCCAACGGCCGTTCCATCCAGGCTCAGGGCATCGAGCCCGATATCGAGGTAACCCGCGCCAAGCTGACACGCGAACAGGCCGCCGAAGGCATACGAGAGGCCGATCTGGCCGGCCATCTGGGCAACGGCAACGGAGGGCCGGAACGCCCCAGCGGCGCTCCGATCGTCAGCGATTCGCCACGCCCACAGGACGATGACTTCCAACTCGGCCAGGCGCTGAACCTGCTCAAGGGATTGAACCTCACTCGCGGTCAGTAGCGGATGCCCAAGGTCGTACGTCTTCTGCTGGGAATCCTCGCACCGCTGCTAATGGTCGTCATGGCCAGCGTTGAAGCCGGCGATATAGAAGGCGCAGATGATCTGGCAGTCGTCGCGCGGATGCCCAAGCTCGCTCTGGTGATCGATGATCTGGGCCAGAATGCCGCTCGGGACAGGCGTGTACTGGCCTTGCCCGGCCCGGTGGCCATGGCGATTCTGCCAGATACCCGCCACGCCACGAAGCTGGCTGAGCAGGCCAGGACGGCAGGTAAGACAGTCATGCTGCATTTGCCCATGGCCCCCGCCGGCGGCCCCTACGCCTGGCAGCCACAACTACCGCAGGCGGAGCTGGATCGCCGCCTGGACAGCGCACTGGCTAAGGTTCCCCATTCCAGCGGTGTGAACAATCACATGGGCAGTCAGATGACCGATCGACAGCGCCCCATGACCGCCCTGATGAGCGAGCTGCAGGAACGTCATCTATTCTTTCTGGACAGCCGCACCAACGCCGGAACCGTCGCCGCAGCTGCCGCGCAAAAGATCGGGTTGGCCAGCCTGTCGCGCGACATTTTTCTCGATGACGACCCCAGCCCCAAAGCCGTTGCCGAGCAGTTTCGCGCGGCCATACAGCTGGCTCGCAAACAAGGTTCAGTCGTGGTGATCGGCCATCCACACCCGGCCACACTTGCCCTGTTGGAGCGGGAGTTGCCGAAGCTCGGAGCACAGGGCATCGATTGGGTGAACATCGACCAGATGATCGCCACCCGGGGCAACCGCGCCATGATCGCCCATGGCGCGAACGGCCTTTATCGTTGAGGTTGAATCACAGGTAACGACGCATGATGGCGTCTATAGCGCCGTCACTCTTCATTTCGTTCAGCGCTTTCTGCAATCGCGTTACGACTTCATCTGGCGTCTGCTTGTTCAGCGCAAGGAACAGCTGCGCGTCGTTGAAGCGCAGCACCGTGGTCAATCCGCTTACCCCTTCCTGCTTGGCCAGGTAGGGCCCGACGGGGTCGGTTGTCGCCCATAGGTCTATCTGCCCCTTGAGCAGCTTGCCGATGTTTTCCTGGTCGCGCAGTGAATTGATCGGCTCGAAACCCTGGCTTTCCAAATGCTGGCTGACCGCATCGTTCTTGTATGCGCCGATCCGGTACTGCTGCGCCTGGTCAAGCGAACTCAGCCGCATCGGGCTGCCGGCCGGAGCCAGCAATACCCAGCCGGTACTGGCTAGCGGACCGACCCATTTGAACAACGGCTCACGCTCGGGCGTGTAGGTGGTGGAAAACAGGCCCTGGTCCGGATGCTCCAGCGCTTGATTGTAGATACGCTCCCAGGGGAAACGCAGCGTCAGGCTGTAAGCGATCCCGGCACGCTTGAACATTTCGCGCACGATCTCGGCGTTGATTCCACTGATGTTGCGATCTGCAGCGTAGTTCTTGCCGTCCGCCGCCATGTTGAATGGCGGAAAGTTTTCTGTCAGCAACACCAGCTTGTAGTCATCAGGCAGTGCGGCCCTGGCCGAAGTCGCCATCAACAGCAACAGCCCGGCCATTAGAATTCGTCTCATCGATCCTTCCCCCACGTCAGCGAACATCCCATACGACACCGCGCTGGCCCTGCCGAGCAGACTCCATGCGGACCTCGTTCGATTATGTTTAGCAACTTGTGAACCAGACGCAGCGCAGCGACCACCGCAATGTGAAAAACCGCACAGATCCAGGGAATCATATTGCCATCATTCACAGCCAGGCAATTGCCTGACGGATCAACGGGAGGGAAATACCGGCCGGCAAGCAGAGAAACGCGAGCGTGGCGTTCCGAAATAGAGCATCGCAGCGCTATAAACGCTGCGATTCGGCACGTCGACCGGAGCTGCAGCAAGGCAAACCGCTACAGATTGCGGCCGCTGATGGTGTCTAGCGTGTAATGACGCCGGTGCGCCTAAACGTTCCGAGAGTGATATCGGTGGCAATCGCGGTGATGTTTTCGTCACGCGCGAAGTTCTTGCCATCGACTGCCATGTTGTAGCGGCGGAAAGTTCTCGGTGAGCAGCTTTAGCGGCTCTGGTGCCGACTGCACGGCGCCAGCGATCAGCGAGAGCTGACGTCCAACGCAAGAAGCAGGGTTTTGAACATGATGTGACTCCCTGACGAAGCGGCAGCCGCGGCATGTTCGCGGCTGTGCTCCTGGTTGACTGGCGCGGCGCCCGGTCAACGCATCACGATGCCACAACTGGCCATGTAGGCTTTGGCTTCTGGCACCGTGTATTCACCGAAGTGGAAGATGCTGGCCGCCAGCACCGCGTCAGCCTTGCCCTCGATGATGCCGTCGGCCAGGTGCTGCAGGTTGCCGACGCCACCGGATGCGATCACCGGGATGTGCACGGCCTCACTGATGGCGCGGGTCACGCCGAGGTCATAGCCGCTCTTGACGCCGTCCTGGTCCATGCTGGTCAAGAGAATCTCCCCGGCGCCCAGCGCTTCCATTTTCTGCGCCCAGACTACGGCGTCGAGCCCGGTGGGTTTGCGGCCACCATGGGTGAAGATTTCCCAGCGCGGCGTTTCGCCAGGTTTGGATACCTTTTTCGCGTCGATGGCGACCACGATGCACTGCGAGCCGAAGCGCTCGGCGGCTTCGCCAACGAATTCGGGGGTAAAGACGGCGGCGGTGTTGATCGAGACCTTGTCGGCACCGGCATTGAGCAGGTTGCGGATGTCTTGCACGCTGCGCACGCCGCCGCCGACGGTCAGCGGGATGAACACCTGGCTGGCCATGCGCTCTACCGTGTGCAGCGTAGTGTCGCGGTTGTCGACGCTGGCCGTGATATCGAGGAAAGTGATTTCGTCGGCGCCCTGCTCGTCGTAGCGACGGGCGATTTCCACCGGATCACCGGCATCGCGGATGTTCTCGAACTGGACGCCTTTGACCACGCGGCCATTGTCCACGTCGAGGCAGGGAATGATGCGTTTGGCGAGGGCCATGCTTTTCTCCGAAAAGAGCTTGAAGCCTTGAGCCAGAAGCTGGAAGCCGGTCGAGCTGCTTCCGGCTTCAGCTCACGACTTTTTATTCGTCTTTAAATTTGAGATCGCAAAGCGCCTGCGCCTCGGCCACGTCCAGCGTGCCCTCGTAAATCGCACGACCGGTGATGGCACCGATGACGCCGGGGGTATTGGTATCGAGCAGCTTCTGGATATCGCCGATGTTGTGGATACCGCCGGAGGCGATCACCGGAATACGGCTGGCGTTGGCCAGGGCCACCGTCGCCTCGACGTTGCAGCCCTGCATCATGCCGTCTTTGGCGATATCGGTGTAGACGATTGCCGAAACGCCATCGGCCTCGAAACGACGCGCCAGATCTACGGCCTGCACGCTGCTGACCTCTGCCCAGCCATCGGTGGCGACAAACCCGTCCTTGGCGTCCAGGCCGACGATCACCTTGCCCGGGAAGGCGCGGCAGGCCTCAGTGACGAACTCCGGCTGCTTGACCGCCTTGGTGCCGATGATCACGTAGCTGACGCCGGCGCGTACGTAGTGTTCTATGGTTTCCAGGGTACGAATGCCGCCCCCGATCTGGATCGGTAGGTCCGGATAACGCTTGGCGATCGCCGTGACCACTTCACCGTTGACCGGCTGCCCCTCGAAGGCACCGTTGAGATCGACCAGATGCAGACGACGGCAACCGGCCTCGACCCACTTGGCGGCCATGGCCACCGGGTCGTCGGAGAACACCGTAGCGTCGTCCATAAGCCCCTGACGCAGACGCACGCAGGCGCCGTCCTTGAGATCGATGGCGGGAATAATCAGCATGGCTCGAACCTGTTCAAATCGGATATCGGTTAAGGTCAGCTCTTCTCGAGCGCCCACAAGTCGCTTTCGATGCTTTCAAACCTTTCTTTAAGGTGTGTTTGCACATCGAAAATCGCCTTGTTGTAATAGAGCGGAGCAATCTCGCGAGCAAACAGATCAAGCACTTCCTGCGCTTCGAAAGAGCCGAGCTCCAGCTCGAAACGATCTTCCAGAAAGCGCTTTATGATCTGCTGTGCGGCCTGCTCCTGCACAGAATCCAGCGTCAGGATCGGCGCTTTGAGCTTTGCCCGACTCATTACCAGCGGCCGTCCCAGGCGGCGAAGTTCTGCAGCAGCTGCAGGCCGTGGGTGTGGCTCTTCTCAGGGTGGAACTGCACGGCGAAGCGCGAGCCGTCGGCCAACGCGGCGGCGAAATCCTTGCCGTAGTGGCCGCGACCGACCACCTGTCTTGGATTTCCCGCTTCGATGTAATAGCTGTGCACGAAATAGAAGCGGCCATCGGCGGGAATGTTGTGCCAGAGCGGATGGGCAATCGCCTGCTCCACCTCGTTCCAGCCCATGTGCGGCACTTTCAGGCGCTCGCCGCCCTCTTGCATATCCTTGCCGAAGAAGCGCACCTGGCCAGGAAACAGGCCGATGCAATCGACACCACCGTTCTCCTCGCTACGCTCCATCAGCGCCTGCATGCCGACGCAGATGCCCAGGAACGGGCGATCGACGCTGACTTCGCGCACCAGCTCGTCGAAACCCAGGCGGCGAATCTCGGCCATGCAGTCGCGGATCGCGCCGACGCCGGGGAACACCACCCGATCGGCTTCGCGGATGACTTGCGCATCGCTGGTGATCAACACTCGGCCAGCACCGACGTGCTCGAGCGCCTTGGCAACCGAGTGCAGGTTACCCATGCCGTAATCGATGACGGCGACGGTCTGCATTACAGGCAACCCTTGGTTGACGGCATCTGCCCGGCCATCCGCTCATCCAGCGTCACCGCCATGCGCAGCGCGCGGCCGAAGGCCTTGAACACGGTTTCGATCTGGTGATGGGTGTTGTGCCCGCGCAGATTGTCGATATGCAGGGTGACCAGCGCGTGATTGACGAAGCCCTGAAAGAATTCCTGAAACAGATCGACATCGAAACCGCCGACGGTGGCGCGGGTGTAAGGGACGTGCATCTGCAGGCCCGGACGCCCGGAGAAGTCGATCACCACGCGCGACAGCGCCTCATCCAGCGGCACGTAAGCATGTCCGTAGCGGGTCATGCCCTTCTTGTCGCCGACCGCCTTGGCAAAGGCCTGGCCGAGGGTGATGCCGACGTCCTCGACAGTATGGTGGTCATCGATGTGCAGATCGCCCTTGCACTCGATATCCAGATCGATGAGCCCATGGCGGGCGATCTGGTCGAGCATGTGTTCCAGAAAGGGCACACCAATGGCGAAACGGGCCTTGCCGGTGCCATCGAGGTTAATGGTGGCCTTGACCTGGGTTTCCAGGGTGTTGCGCTCTACGCATGCCGTACGTTCGGACATCGACAGCTCCGCTGATCGTGGGGCTAAAAAGATCGGCATTATAGGCGCAAACCCGCCTGCGGGGATACGCGCCCCGGCGGCTCACAATACGGCTAGCGGGAAGCCGGACGGGCGATCGTCGAAACATCTCGTCTGGTGGTGCTAAAGCCTCAGGGTCCTTACCGATGGCCCCAAAAGCAGATCGCCCGAGGATCCAGCACATCGGAACACGGCGCACCGCCACCGTGCGCTGGCAAGCCGGCGCAGTTATGCTTGCCGCAACCACACAGCGCACCAGGTCAACATGCCCGTATTCGTCGAAACCGTAACCGAGCCCAGCCAGCAGGATCGCATCGATCTCGCGAAAATCTATGCCGACGCCCCGGATTGGCTGCTGGCGCCTTATGCGGATGCCACAGCTCTGATCGAGGCGGGACTGGCCAACCGTAGCCTGATCGCCGGCCGCTTCAATGATCGCCTGCTCGGCGCGGCCCTGTTGCAGCGGGGCGCTCCGCACTGGCGCCTCTCGCATCTATGCGTCCGCAAGGTCACCCGCCGTCGTGGCGTTGGCAAACGGATCCTGGACGAGTGCCGGCGCCTGGCTGCCGAAGCCTCGAACGAGCTGCATCTCGTAGCGCCGCCGGCGCACCTCGAAGCCCAGGCGCTGGCCGCACGGACACATCTGCCACTAGACCCCAGCTAGTTATGGCTGGACCGCTGCCTGCGCCTGCGCCTGCGCAGCCGGCCAGGAACCCCGGCGCCTGTAACCACTCCAACGCCAGCTGCGACGAAAGCCATGGTTCGCAGCGCTATACTCGCTGCTTTTGAATGCCAAACACAAAGGACCTGTCCATGAAAGCGCTCGGCAAGATCCTGGGCCTGGTAATCCTCGGGTTGCTGCTGCTCATCGTCGCATTGGGCTTTGCCCTGACCCACCTGTTCGATCCCAATGATTACAAGGACGAAATTCGCGAACTTGCCCGCGACAAGGCCGGACTCGAGCTGAATATCGCCGGCGACATCGGCTGGAGCCTGTTCCCCTGGCTCGGCCTGGAGCTACACGACACCACCCTGGCCAGCGTCCGGACTCCACAACAGCCTTTCGCCGACCTGCGCATGCTTGGCCTCTCGGTCCGAGTGCTCCCGCTGTTCAGCCGTGAAGTGCAGATGAGCGATATCACGCTCAACGGCCTCAACCTGACCCTGAGCCGCGACGAAAACGGCAAGGGCAACTGGGAAGGCGTGGGCCAACCGGTTGCCAGCGAAACACAGCCTGGCGACACGCCACCAGCGGAACCGGCCGAAACCTCGACTGACGAGCAGAAAACCGACAATCGCAGGCAACCCCTGCGACTCGATATCGATAGCCTGACCATCAGCGATGCCCGAGTGTCCTACCACGACGCGAAAAGTGGCCAGCAATTCAGTGCCGAGGGCATCGAGCTGAGCACGGGCGCCATTCGCGAAGCCACCTCGATTCCGGTCAAACTCAACGCCTTCTTCGGCAGCAACAAGCCGGTGATGCGTGCGCGTACCGAACTGCAAGGCGCGCTGCGCTTCGATACCAAACTCCAACGCTATCAGCTCGAAGACCTGCGCCTGAGCGGGGAGGCTTCCGGCGAGCCGCTGCAAGGCAAGACTCTCTCCTTCAGCGCTCAAGGCCAGCTGCTGGCCGACCTGGCGGCCAACGTTGCCGAGTGGACCAGCCTCAAGTTCACCGCCAACCAGCTGCGTGGTCTTGGTGAGCTGAAAGCGCGCGATCTGCGGGAGCAGCCGAAGATCGCCGGCACCCTGTCCATCGCCCAATTCAACCTGCGCGAATTTCTCGACAGCATCGGCCAGCAGCTTCCGACCATGGCCGACAACAAGGCATTGAGCAAAGCCGAACTGGTCACTCGCCTGGCCGGGACTTCGAACAGCCTGACCTTTGAAGAACTCGACCTGAAGCTGGACGGCAGCACCTTTACCGGCCAGGTTGGCATCAGCGATTTCGCCAAGCAGGCACTGCGCGTCGACCTCAAGGGCGACCAGCTGAACCTCGATCATTACCTGCCGCCGCCAGGCAAGGACGATGCAGCTGGCGCGACTCGCCAGAGCGAAGTGGAAGCCACCGAAGCCGCGGCAATCGGCAGCGGCACCACGCCTCTGCCTGACAAACCGACCCAGCAAGCCTGGAGCGAAGCGCAGGTACTGCCGATCGGCACACTGCGCAGCCTGGACACCCGGATCAACCTGGATATCGGCAGCCTCACCGCAATGAACCTGCCATTCGACGGTTTCGCGCTCAAGGCACGCAGCGCTGGCGGTCTGCTGACGCTGCAGGAGCTGCGCGGCGGCATCTACAACGGCCGCATGGAAGCCTCGGCCAGCCTCGACGTGCGACCAGAGGTACCACTGATAACCGCCCAGACCCGCCTCGCCCGCGTTCCGGTCGAGCGCCTGCTGCAAAGCCAGGATGAAAAGGTCATCATCAAGGGCCTGCTCAACCTGGACAGCGACCTTCGCAGCCAGGGCAACAGCCAGAAGGCCTGGATCGACAATCTCAACGGCAACATCGGCTTCATCGTCGACAATGGCATCCTCGTCGATGCCAACCTCGAGCAGCAACTCTGCCACGCCATCGCCACCCTCAACCGCAAACCCCTCTCCAGCGACCCGCGTAGCAAGGACACCCCGTTCCGCCAATTGAAGGGCAGTCTGAACCTGCACAACGGCATCGCCAGCAACCCGGACCTGAAGGCCAGCATTCCCGGTTTGACGGTCAACGGCAACGGCGACATCGACCTTCGTGTGCTGGGCATGGACTACCGCGTCGGTATCGTCGTCGAAGGCGACAAAGGTGCGATGCCCGACCCGGCCTGCGCAGTCAATGAGCGCTATGTCGGCCTCGAATGGCCACTGCGCTGCCGCGGCCCGCTGGAACTAGGCGCCAAGGCGTGCCGCTTCGATAAGGACGGCCTCGGCAAGATCGCCGCCAGGCTCGCCGGAGAAAAGCTCAACGAAAAAATCGAAGAGAAGCTTGGCGACAAGGTCAGTCCTGAATTGAAAGACGCACTTAAAGGCCTGTTCAACCGATGATTGACCACCCCATGAGCCCGGAGCAGTTCGGCACCGCCGTGCTCGACTGGTACGACCGCCACGGGCGTAAAGATCTGCCCTGGCAGCAGGGCATCACGCCCTACCGGGTCTGGGTCTCGGAGATCATGCTGCAACAGACCCAAGTCAGCACCGTGCTCGGCTACTTCGACCGTTTCATGGCCACCCTGCCAACGGTCGAAGCCCTGGCCGACGCCACCGAAGACGAAGTGCTGCACCTGTGGACCGGCCTGGGCTATTACAGCCGCGCGCGCAACCTGCACAAGACCGCCAAGCTGATCGTCACCGAGCACGGCGGCGAATTTCCGCAATGCGTCGATCAGCTCGCCGAGCTACCCGGCATCGGCCGCTCCACCGCCGGCGCTATCGCCAGTCTGAGCATGGGTTTGCGCGCCCCGATACTCGACGGCAACGTCAAGCGCGTATTGGCTCGCTACGTCGCGCAGGACGGTTATCCCGGAGAGCCGAAAGTCGCCAGACAGCTGTGGGACGTGGCCGAACGCATGACCCCGCAAGCGCGTGTCAATCACTACACCCAGGCGATGATGGATCTCGGCGCGACGCTCTGCACCCGCAGCAAGCCCAGCTGTCTGCTCTGCCCGTTAAAGAGCGGCTGCCGAGCCCATCTGCTCGGCCGCGAAACCGATTTCCCAGTGCCCAAACCACGCAAGGCATTGCCGCAGAAGCGCACCCTGATGCCGCTGCTGGCCAACCATGAAGGCGCCATCCTGCTTTATCGCCGTCCACCCACCGGACTATGGGGCGGACTCTGGAGCCTGCCGGAACTGGATGATCTGGCCGCGCTTGACCCGCTCGCCGCACGGCATGCACTGCAACTGCAGCAGCGCCGCGAGCTGCCGGGCCTGACTCACACGTTCAGCCATTTCCAGCTGGCGATCGAGCCGTGGCTGATCAGAGTCAAGCCCGAGGGCGATGCCGTGGCCGAGCCTGACTGGCTCTGGTATAACCTCGCCACCCCGCCGCGACTGGGGCTCGCCGCCCCGGTGAAGACGCTGCTCAAGCGCGCCGCCGCCGAATTGAACGCAGGAGAGATGTCATGACCCGCACCGTGAACTGCCGCAAGTACAAAGAACAACTGCCCGGCCTCGATCGCCCGCCGTATCCGGGCCCGAAGGGCGAAGACATCTACAACAACGTGTCGAAGAAGGCCTGGGACGACTGGCAGAAGCACCAGACCATGCTGATCAATGAGCGCCGGTTGAACATGATGAACGCCGAGGATCGCAAGTTCCTGCAAGCCGAGATGGACAAGTTCTTCTCCGGAGAGGATTACGCCCAGGCCGAGGGTTACGTACCGCCGAGCGAATGATCCGCCGCGTCCAGAGCGAGCAAGGCACCGCGCCCTGCTCGCCCCGCGCAAGCCGCCCGCGGCGCCAAGATCGCTGCAAAAGGTCCAGCACAACGCTAAACGCCCGTTCTGGCTAAATATTTTCCTGGTCGCGCTTGACAGGCAAAAGCCAAATCCGTCTAATAGCGCCCCGTTGCCCAGGTAGCTCAGTCGGTAGAGCAGGGGATTGAAAATCCCCGTGTCGGCGGTTCGATTCCGTCCCTGGGCACCACTAATCCGAACGAAAAGGCTCACCCATGCGGTGGGCCTTTTTGTTTTCTACTGCGTTTTTACAGCGCTCTTCACGATCCATGGCGACGCATCCAGTCATGCGGCGCGCTCCAAGTTGTGCGCTGCGGCTCTGGAAGGTTGGGCGTTCTATTTGTGCTGGTTGCTGGCGCTGGCTCACGCCGTGCTGTATCCGGCGCGGGTATGGCGCAGGCAGCTGCAACTGGTCGCCGGACTGGCGGTAAGTGCGGTGTTGCTGAACTGCCTTATCACTGACGACCATCTGTTGCGCATCCTGTCCGCTGGACATGCGGCCGTCGCTGGCATGGACCTGATGCTGCTGGCCCTCGCCGGCGTTGGTCTGCTGGCGGCGAGGCGCATCCGCCAGGCCGAGTCCGCACCGCAACCGGCGACACAAGCCTTACGCGAGGGGAATAAGCGTGCCTGAACTGCTCGCTTCAGGGCTGGCGTTCGATCGCGTTCGCCCTGCTAGCGCTCTGCCAGATGGTGCACCGCAAGGCGATCGACCCGCTGACTCCCCCTCGCCCGGCCGGCCAGAGGACCCGGAAGCTGTTGGCAGCCTCGTCTCTGGCGGGCAGCACTGGCACTGCTAGTGGCTGTACAAGGCAGGGGATTCGGCGCGATTCTCTGGATGCTGCTGGTCAGCGCGGGGGCTTTCGGCCTATCGCTGCCCCCGAGGGGAAAACCCGCCTGGTTGCGCCCACTGCTCCAGACGACCGGAAAACCGGCTCGTTAAGTCTTAGGTCGTTTTAGCCGCCCTGACTTAATTCTGGGCTAGGCTGATACCAGCGTACGGCGACGACCGCCATACCGCCCTGACTATCGCCCGCTAAGGAAGGCTTAACGCAATGCAAGGAGCCAAGCTGTGCGTAGGGTTCTCTCGATTCTAACGATCTGGTTACTACTCGGCGCCGCGCAGGTCAGCGCAGCGCAGTGGCGCTTCGTCACCGAAGACTTCCCCCCATTTACCTACCCCGCTGACGCCCCGCTCAGCACGGATGCCGGCGTCGATGCGGGTGGCCCTCTGGTGGAGGTGGTGCAAACGGTCTGCGTACGTTTGCAGCAGGACTGCACGATCACCCTGTATCCCTGGCGGCGAGCGCTGCGGCTCGCCGAGCAGGGCCAGGCGGATGGCATCTTCACACTGGTACGCTCGCCCCAACGGCAACAGATATTCCACATCACCCGGATGCTGGTGACTTCTCACTACAGCGTCTTCGCCCGTGATGACAGTACCTTCGTGTTCCATCAACCAAGCGATATGGCCGGCCGACGGGTTGGTGTTTATGGCCCTTCGGGAACCTCCTATGTCCTCTCCGAACGCCTCAAGGCCGTACCTGACGTGGACTTCCACCTGACTGCCGACAACCGGCGCCTGTTGCGCATGCTGCAGTCCGGACGCTTCGGCAAGGAAGGGCTGGCGGTGCTCAATCAGGATGTGGCCTGGCACCTGATCGAAGACGAACACCTCGATGGACTGCGAGAGGCGGGCGAAATGGGCCCGATCACCTACGGTATCGGGCTGTCGCGCAAGACGGTGAGCGAGACCCAGTTCATGGCGTTCGAGCATGCATTGGACGAGGCGATCGCCGACGGTACGGTGCCGAGCATCTTGCGCCGTTACCAACTGGAGCCGGCCTTCTGAGCGACCGCTCAACCAACCCACGCCAAGTCGCGCTGCCCCCGCCGTGGAGCCCCCATGCCCGTTTGAAGTCCGACCAGTCTCTTGAGCAACGGACGTCCACACGGCAATGCTGGTGAGTATTTCGTCGCAAATGGCCGTCTACCTTCCTGATTGCCATCGCGCTTGGAGAGCCAAAGCGTTTTCCGTTCCACTCGCCAACCAGAGGCCCGAACACACATGGATGCAGAGAAGAAGAAGCTACCCAAAGCCATCATCCTTTTCCCGGTGTTCATTCCTGCCGTCGCCGTAACGCTGCTGCTGGTGCTCGGTACCATCAGCAATCCGGACCTGGCCGGCAAGGTATTCAGCTCTACGCTGGCGTTCATCACCACTAACTTCGGCTGGTTCTACATGCTGTCGGTGGCGTTCTTTCTGGTGTTTATCGTCGGTATCGCGATGACACCCTGGGGCAGCATCAAGCTCGGACCTGACCACGCGGAACCGCAATACAGCTTCCCCGCCTGGTTCGCCATGCTGTTTTCTGCCGGCTACGGCATCGCCCTGTTGTTCTTCGGCGTGGCCGAGCCGGTGCTGCATTACGCCTCGCCGCCGGCCGGTGCAGCGGAAACGGTCGACTCAGCCAAGCAGGCGATGCAGATCGCCTTCTTCCACTGGGGCTTTCATATCTGGGCGATCTACGGCCTGACCGGCCTGGTGCTGGCGTATTTTTCCTTTCGCCACGGACTGCCGCTGTCCATGCGCTCGGCGCTCTATCCGATCATTGGCGAACGCATCTACGGGCCAATCGGTCACGTGGTGGATGTCTTCGCCATTCTCGGTACGCTGTTCGGCATCGCCACGACGCTCGGGTTGTCGGTCACCCAGATCAACGCCGGGATCAACTATCTGTGGCCGGACATTCCGGTGAGTATCGGGGTCCAGATCACCGCCATCGCCGTCATCACCGCCATGGCGATCTGCTCGGTGGT
The DNA here is from genome assembly GCF_022355455.1 of Pseudomonas sp. KSR10. NCBI lineage: Bacteria > Pseudomonadati > Pseudomonadota > Gammaproteobacteria > Pseudomonadales > Pseudomonadaceae > Pseudomonas > Pseudomonas sp. KSR10. The sequence goes on from NZ_JAKOEN010000019.1 coordinate 1,162,062, forward strand.
CGCCGGCCTCGACAAGGGCGTGAAGAATCTCTCGCTGCTGAACATGATTCTCGCGATCGCGCTGATGCTGTTCGTGTTTCTGGCCGGCCCGACCATCTTCATTCTCGAAACCTTTTTGCAGAACACAGGCAGCTACCTGAACAACATCATCGAGCGTACCTTCAATCTGCAGGCCTATTCGCGCAGCGACTGGATCGGCAACTGGACCCTGTTCATCTTCGGCTGGACAATCGCCTGGTCGCCGTTCGTGGGCCTGTTCATCGCCAAGATCAGCCGCGGCCGGACGATTCGGCAATTCGTCTTCGGCGTGATGTTCGTGCCGACGATCTTTACCTTTCTGTGGTTTTCGGTGTTCGGCGACACCGCGCTGCATCTGATCATGGTCGAGGGCTACACCTCGCTGATCGCCGATGTGCAGGCCGATAACGCCATTGCGCTGTTCAAATTGTTCGAACTGCTCCCGATGAGCGCTATCACCTCGTTCCTGGCGGTGCTGCTTATCGTCACCTTCTTCGTCACCTCGTCGGACTCCGGCTCGCTGGTGATCGACTCGCTGGCAGCCGGCGGCGCGAGCCATACGCCGGTCTGGCAACGCGTGTTCTGGGCCAGTACGGAGGGGCTGGTGGCGGCCGCGCTTTTGCTCGCCGGTGGCCTTAGCGCGCTGCAGACCATGACCATCGCCAGTGCGTTGCCGTTCGCCATCATCATGCTGATCTCCGCGCTGGGCATGTGGCGCGCGCTGGTGATCGAAGGGCATCACGAAACCAGCCTGCAGAACCACATGCAAAGCAGCCGCCTGGCCAGCAACGCCGGGCCGGGTCTGTGGAAGAAGCGCCTTGCCGGCATGGTCAGCTTCCCAGACCGCGAGCAGGTCGAAGACTTCATGAGCAGCACCGTGCTCAAGGCCATGCGCCGTGTGCAGCGCGAACTCAGCGGCCAAGAGTGGAACGCCGAGGTGCATACGGACGAAGCCAACTCCCGCGTCTACCTGGAAGTGCTCAAGGAAGCCCAGGTAGATTTCATCTACGAAATCCGCATGGTGGGCTACGCCATGCCCGCCTTCGCCCTTTCCGAAGGGCCGGATACTGATGAGCAGTACTATCGCGCCGAGGTTTTCCTGCGCCGCGGCGGGCAGCACTATGACATTTACGGCTATGACCAGCAGGACATCATCAGCGACATCCTCGACCAGTTCGAAAAGTACCTGCACTTCCTGCATATATCGCCGGGAAGCCTGCCGTGGAAAATGAACGAACACGACGAGATGCTGAGCGGCGAAACCGATCTGCCCAAACCCGATCAGCCATGAGGAGCGACCGCGACTCTGCGCAAGCGGTCGCGTCGTTTGTCCGCGTTTCGCTCCGGGTTTCGGGCAATGGCGCTAAATTCATCTATATATAGAAGACCGATTAACGAGGCCAACCATCGGTGACCAACCGGTCACGAAGCTTGGTATGGTGCCGCGCTTGGCGCATGCCCCCGCCCATGCTAGGTTTGCGCCTCGCCAGGAGGGCGAGCAGTCGGCCGGAGCGCAATTTACACAGAAAAGGACCACGCAACGCCCTGGTCCGAGAAGAGGAAGCTCAATGGCTGAGGCCATCCCAGCACTGGAAATCCGCAACCTGCACAAGCGCTACGGCGATCTGGAAGTACTCAAAGGCATCTCGCTGACCGCGCGCGACGGCGATGTGATTTCCATCCTCGGCTCGTCCGGCTCCGGAAAATCCACATTTCTGCGCTGCATCAATCTGCTGGAGAACCCCAACGAGGGCGAGATTCTCGTCGCTGGCGAGCAGCTGCGCCTCAAACGCGCCAAAGACGGCGACCTGGTGGCAGCCGACGCCAAGCAGATCAACCTGATGCGCAGCAAGCTCGGCTTCGTGTTCCAGAATTTCAATCTCTGGCCGCACATGAGCGTGCTGGACAACATCATAGAGGCGCCACGACGCGTGCTCGGCCTGAGCAAGGCTGAAGCCACCGAAAGCGCCGAGGCCTTGCTGGCCAAGGTGGGCATCGCCGATAAGCGCCATGTCTACCCCAATCAGCTATCCGGCGGTCAGCAGCAGCGCGCGGCCATCGCACGCACCTTGGCGATGCAACCCAAGGTCATCCTGTTCGACGAGCCGACCTCGGCGCTCGATCCGGAAATGGTACAAGAAGTGCTTGCAGTAATCCGGTCACTGGCCGATGAGGGTCGTACCATGCTGCTCGTTACCCATGAAATGAATTTCGCCAAACAGGTCTCCAGTGAGGTGGTTTTTCTTCATCAGGGCCTGGTCGAAGAGCAAGGAACGCCGGAGCAGGTGTTCGACAACCCCCAATCGGCACGCTGTAAACAGTTCATGTCCAGCCATCGCTAATGGAGCAACACATCGCATGAAAAGCTATAAGAAAATTCTGCTGACTGCCGCCGCCACCCTGATGCTCGGCGCCAACGCCTTTGCCGCCGACAAGCTGCGCATCGGTACTGAGGGCGCCTATCCTCCCTTCAACCTGATCGACGCCAGCGGCCAGGTGGTCGGCTTCGACCTGGATATCGCCCACGCACTCTGCGCCAAGATGGAAGTCGAGTGCGAAGTGGTCACCTCCGACTGGGACGGCATCATTCCGGCGCTGAACGCCGGCAAATTCGACTTCCTCGCCGCGTCCATGTCGGTCACAGAGGAGCGTAAGAATGCCGTCGATTTCACCGACCACTACTACACCAACAAGCTGCAGTTCGTGGCGCCCAAATCGGTCGACTTCAAGACTGACGAGGGATATCTGAAGGGCAAAACCATCGGAGCGCAGCGTGCCACCATCGCTGGCACCTGGCTGGAAGACAACATGGATGGCGTGGTCGACATCAAGCTCTACGACACCCAAGAGAATGCCTACCTCGATCTGGCTTCCGGCCGCGTCGATGGCATCCTCGCCGACTCCTTCGTGCAGTGGGAATGGCTCAAGAGCGACGCCGGCAAGGACTTCGAATTCAAGGGTGAGCCGGTGTTCGATAACGACAAGATCGCTATCGCCGTGCGCAAGGGCAACGATGAGCTGCGCGAGAAGCTGAACAAGGCACTGGCTGAAATCAGAGCCGACGGCACCTACGAGAAGATCAACGCGAAGTACTTCCCTTTCGATATCTACTGATCCGTCTGAATCAAGGCCCGGTCGCCAATCTGGTCGGCCGGGCTTTGGTGTTTGAGCCCATATGATCCCCGACCTTCATGGATTCGGTCCCGCGCTGCTCGCCGGGACCTGGATGACCATTCAACTGGCCCTCGCGGCGCTGGCCCTGGGCCTCGTGCTCGGCCTGCTTGGCGCACTTGCCAAGACTTCTCCGTTCGCCGCCCTGCGCTGGATAGGCGGCACCTATTCGACCATCGTGCGCGGCGTACCAGAACTGCTCTGGGTGCTGTTGATCTATTTCGGCACCATCGGCCTGGTGCGTGGCATCGGTGAGATATTCGGTATCGAGAATCTTGCCCTGAGCCCGTTTACCGCCGGCACCATCGCCCTCGGCCTGTGCTTCGGCGCTTATGCCACCGAAGTCTTTCGCGGCGCGTTGCTGGCTATTCCCAAGGGCCATCGCGAAGCCGGATTGGCCCTGGGCCTGGGCAAGCCGCGGATATTCCTGCGGCTGATCCTGCCGCAGATGTGGCGCTTGGCCCTGCCCGGCCTGGGCAACCTGTTCATGATCCTGATGAAGGACACCGCGCTGGTTTCGGTGATTGGCCTGGACGAGATCATGCGCAGTTCGCAAATCGCCGTGACCGCCAGCAAGGAGCCCTTCACCTTCTTCGTCGTCGCCGCCTTCATCTACCTTGGCCTGACCGTTATCGCCATGAGCGGTATGTACTTCCTCGAAAAACGCGCCGGTCGCGGCTTCGCCAGGAGCACCGCATGAGCTGGGAACTGTTCATCAAGTGGCTGCCAAGCTTCCTCGACGGCGCCTGGCTGACCCTGCAACTGGTCGGCGCTTCGGTCGTCGCTGGGCTGATCCTCGCGCTGCCGCTGGGCATCGCCCGTTCCTCACGCATCCTGGCGGTGCGCGCCCTGCCCTACGGCTATATCTTTTTCTTCCGCGGTACACCGCTGCTGGTGCAGCTGTTCCTGGTCTATTACGGCATGGCGCAGTTCGAGGTGGTTCGCCAAAGCGCGCTTTGGCCGTTCCTGCGCGATCCGTACTGGTGCGCGATCATCACCATGACGCTGCATACCGCCGCCTATATCGCCGAAATCATCCGCGGCGCGATCCAGAATGTGCCGCCGGGGGAAATCGAAGCGGCGCGTGCGCTGGGCATGTCGCGTAGCCAGGCGATGTGGCACATCATCCTGCCGCGCGCGGCGCGCATCGGTCTGCCGGCCTACAGCAACGAAGTCATTCTGATGCTCAAGGCCAGCGCCTTGGCGAGCACCATCACCCTGCTCGAACTGACCGGCATGGCACGCAAAATCGCGGCGCGCACCTATATGCACGAAGAAATGTTCCTCACTGCGGGCCTGATCTATCTGATCATCGCTTTCATCCTGATGCAGGGTTTCAAACTGCTGGAGCGATGGTTGCGCGTGGATGCCTGCCAGGGACGCTGAGCCCCCGCTACCGAGACCCGACGGCTCGACCCTACTTCCGACAGTGATCGAGTCCGTCCCGCAGCCCGATCAGCCGAAACCGGCCGGTGCGGAATCCTCTGGCGCGAACAAGGTCAGAACAACCCAGCATTTGCCAACGAGACTGCCATGCCCGCCGACATTCAGCGCATCGAAATGGACCAACTGCCCTGCTGGCGCATCCGCAACGGTGCCGCCGAACTGATCGTCGCCGAACAGGGCGCGCAGGTGCTCAGCTACCGTCAGGGCGATGCGTCGCCGGTCATCTGGCTCAGCGAAGAGGCGTCATTCGAACGCGGCCAGGCGGTGCGCGGCGGGATCCCGGTATGCTGGCCTTGGTTCGGCGATCTGATCCGCAATCCGCAACCGATCCAGGACGCCTACCGGGACAGCCAACCGGCTCCGGCGCACGGGTTGGTGCGCAACATCGACTGGCTGCTGAAAGATTCGTGCAGCGACGCCGACGGCGCCACGCTGGAATTCGCCTGCAACGAAGCTGGCAGCCTGGCTGGCTGGCCTCACGCGGTGGACTTGAAGCTGCAGATTCGCCTGGACCATAAAGGGCTGCACCTGACGCTGACCAGCCACAACCGTGGTCAGGCAGAGATCGCGCTGTCCCAGGCAATGCACAGCTATTTCACCATCAGCGACATCCATCAGGTCTCGGTGGAAGGGCTGGACGGCTGCCCCTATATCGAAACCCTGGACGCCTGGCAGCAACGCCAGCAGCAGGGTGATCTCGCCTTCGATGGCGAGACCGACCGTATCTACCTCGAGCTGCCGCCGACGCTGTGCCTGCGTGATCCGGGACTCAACCGCCGGATTATCCTGAAGACCCGCGGCTCCCGCTCGGCCGTGCTGTGGAACCCATGGGTCGCCAAGGCGCAGCGCCTGTCACAGTTCGCCGACGATGCCTGGCAGCGGATGCTTTGCATCGAGACGGCAAACGTGCTGGACGACATGGTCCGACTGGCCCCCGGCGCCACTCATTCTCTGAGTGTCTCGATCGACGTCGAAACGCTCTGAGGCCGAACCGACGCCCACCTCGATAGCCAAGATTCAAGCGTCCAGCCGCATTGAATCTATACTGCAACGAGCATCCCTTCACCGCCCTGGCAACCGCCAGGCGGCGACTGATGCAGCCTGCCGGTCAGTTGCGATGCTCTGGAGGTTATCTCGATGTCATGGATGCTGCGCTGCGCCACACGAGCCCTAGCCAACCCTGTTCCTCATCCGCATCAGCCTTGCTCTGATGCGCCATGAATACTGACTTCGACCTGCTGCTTGCTGGCGCTGGTCATAGCCACCTCGGCGCGCTGCGCCAATGGGCCAGCCGTGAACGCCCCGTGGGCCGGATCGGCCTGATCTCGGCCGATCCCCATGCCTGGTACTCGGGCATGATGCCCGGCCTCATCGCCGAGCATTACCAGGCACGCCAATGCCGGATCGCGCTACCCAAACTCTGCGCAGCGGCCGAAGTCGAGTTCTTCCAGGGCACGATGGTTGCGCTACTTCCGGAAACCCCCGAGCTGCTCCTGGCGACTGGCGAGACGTTGCGCAGCACCTGGCTGTCACTGAACTTGGGCTCCCTGCCCTGCCTACCGGAGCAATCCGGAGACGGTATGGAGTTGCTCTCGGTGAAGCCGTTCGCCGACTTCATCCGGCGCTGGCAACAATGGCAGGAAATCCCTGAGCCGCTGGCGATTGTCGGCGGCGGCGCGGCAGGCGTCGAACTGGCGCTGGCGATGGCCGGACGAGCCCCGTCCATCGAGCTGTTCTCCGATGGCCAGCTGCTTACCGGGCATCCGCCACGCCTGCGCCGTCTCGCGCTGAGGCATCTGCAGCACGCCAAGGTACAAGTCCATGAAAACACTCCGATCCAGGCGGTGCATGGCAACACCCTGATCGGCGACGGCCAGATCCGCTGGCGGGGCCGACGTCTGGTCGTCGCAACCGGACCCAGCCCGCTGGAGTGGGTGCGCGAATCCGGCTTGCGGCTGGATGCACGCGGCTTCATTGATGTCTCGCCAGCATTGCAAAGCCGCTCTCATCCGCACGTTTTCGCCAGCGGAGATTGCGCCAGTCTTCCCGGCGCCCTCCACAACGGTGTTCACGCGGTGCGCCAGGCGGCTGTACTCGCCACCAACCTTGGCCGAGCAGCCATCGGCCAGCCGCTGCGTCATTACCATCCACCAACGCACAGCCTCGCCCTGTTGGCCGACGGTCGCGGAGGGGCGCTGCTGAGCTGGGGCAGCCTGGCGGCCGAAGGTCGGTTACTGGGCCGCTGGAAGGATTATATCGATCGCCGCTTCATGCGCCGTCATGGCAGCGAAGGCTGACGCGCTCAATCGAGCAGTTGCTGCAGACGTGTCTCCAGCAGCGACGGAAAGCGTTCGAACCAGGCACGGTTGCGCGGCGAGGGATGTGGAAGCGGATGCAGACGAAACGCTCGCGTAGTGCCCTGTTCCGTTGCCAGCTCAATATCGAAACAGGCCGTGAAACGGTCTTCACGCTGCCAGAACTCTTCGAGCTGCCGGCGCACCTCGCGCGGCTGTTCCAAGCCGAACCAGAGAAAGGCTTCGCGCCCGAGCGTGACGATGTCGCGACCGCGCCAGTTGTCGATCAGCACCCGGCGCATCAGCGGATGAAAACGACGCTTGACCGCCATCGACCAGGCGCGATTGCCCAGTGGTTTGTAGGGCACCGTATTGATCCAGAAAAAGCCCGCACCGACCGCCCGGCTCGCCTCGAAATCCGGCATGTCTTCGCCGTGCAGATGCCGGTAGAGCGAACGCCGTACCAGTTGACCACCGCCACCGATGAAGGGCTCGCCATAGCGAACCTCCTCGCGTCCCGGATCCCGGCCGAAGAAGGCGATGGGCGCGTCCGCCCGACCGAGGCCGATGATCGGCTCCAACGGGTCCTTATCGAATTTCTGATAGACCGACACGTCAATGCCTTCGGTCCGGGCTGCGAGCGCGCGGAAAGCCTCACGCTCGGTCTGATCGAGGGGAATCGGACTGCGTTTCGACTTAGAGGTCACTTTCGTCCACCAGCGTCACCTCGGCCGCCGATATCACATACGCCGCATCGGCCAGATCATTGCTCACCGGTTCGATCGCGAGCGTGCCGTCAACCCAGAGCGGTGCATAGATATCTTCCAGGGTAATCCCGTTCGGATAGCGAACCATGACGATCTGGTTCGGCGGTGGCGGCGGAACGTGAATGCAGGCGCCGGGATAAGGCACCAAAAAGAACTCAGTGCTGCGGCCCTTGCTGTCGGTTTCAAGCGGTACGGGATAGCCGCCGAGACGCACCTGCTTGCCATTCAATGACGGCACGGTCTTGGCCGAATACATCACCGCCGGCAGGCCGCTCCCTTGCTTGAGCCCGCCTTGATCGCTGTAACCACCGGCTTCAGGGGAGTTGTGCTCGATCTCCGGCATTTCTTCCAGCGCCTTGCGGTCCTCGGCAGGCATCAGCTCGAGCCAGTCGAGTTCCGCCGGAGCGGCTTGGACGAAGGAGACACAGCACAGCAGCAGGAAGAGAAATATCTGGCGCATGGCAACCGAACGGTAGGAAAACGGGGCCGCCAGGCACGGCCCCGAGCGGATCAGTGCTTACGGCTGGTAACCATGCCGTAAATCACCAGCAGAATGATCGCACCGACCACGGCGCCGATAAAGCCTGCTCCCTCACCCGCCTCATAGAGACCGAGCGCCTGGCCGCCATAGGTAGCCAGCAGCGAACCGCCGATACCCAGCAGGATGGTCATGATCCAACCCATGCTGTCGTTGCCTGGCTTCAGGAAACGTGCGATGAGGCCGACGATCAGGCCGATGATGATGGTTCCAATGATGCCCATTTGGCGATCTCCTCAGGTCCGAAAAAATGTGTTACGTATTCTCGGACCTGAGGCGAGCCAGCCAGTTCGCCGGCGATCACATCAAGCCGGACGGCCGGAGCTCAGTCGCGGCTGATCAGCGATTCGACCGCGGTAATCTGCCGGTCCAGCGTGGCACGGTCGGGGCAGCGCAGCGTGGCATGGCCGACCTTGCGACCGACCTTGAACGCTTTGCCGTAATGATGCAGATGGCAGTCCTCGACAGCGATGACACTCTCCACGGCAGGCACTTCACCGATGAAGTTGAGCATGGCGCTCTCGCCGACCTTGGCCGTCGAGCCCAGCGGCAGACCGGCCACGGCGCGCAGGTGATTCTCGAACTGGCTGCATTCGGCGCCCTCGATGGTCCAGTGCCCGGAATTGTGCACGCGCGGCGCGATCTCGTTCGCCTTGAGCCCGCCGTCGACCTCGAAGAACTCGAAAGCCAGCACACCGACATAATCCAGCTTGGTCAGCACGCGCCCGGCGTAGTCCTCAGCCAGCGATTGCAGTGGGTGATTGCTGCTGGCGACCGACAACCGCAAGATGCCTTCTTCGTGGGTGTTGTGAACCAGCGGATAGAAACAGACCTCGCCATCGCGGCTACGCACGGCGATCAACGAGACTTCCCCGGTGAACGGCACGAAACCTTCGAGAATGCAGGGTACGCTGCCCAACTCGGCGAAGGCATTGGCGACATCGCTCGGCTTGCGCAGGACCTTCTGGCCCTTGCCGTCATAGCCCAAGGTGCGCGTCTTGAGCACCGCCGGCAGGCCGACGCTGGCCGCCGCGGCGTCGAGATCGGCCTGGGATTGGATATCGGCAAACTCGGGCGTCGGGATGCCGAGATCCTTGAACATGGACTTCTCGAACCAGCGATCACGGGCGATACGCAGCGCTTCGGCGCTCGGGTAGACCGGGACGAACTGCGAGAGAAACGCAACGGTCTCCGCTGGCACACTCTCGAACTCGAAGGTCACCAGATCGACCTCGTCGGCCAGCTGGCGCAGGTGGTCCTGGTCGCTGTAGTCGGCACGCAGGTGCTCGCCCAGGGCGGCAGCACAGGCATCCGGTGCCGGATCGAGGAAGGCGAAGTTCATGCCCAGCGGCGTCCCCGCCAGGGCCAGCATACGGCCCAGTTGGCCGCCACCGATCACGCCAATCTTCATTTACGCGTCCCTCGGGTCCGGGTTGTCGAGCACGGTTTGAGTCTGTTCGTCGCGGAATTTCTTCAGCGCGGCGTGATACTCGGGGAACTCATGGCCAAGGATGCTGGCCGAGAGCAGTGCGGCGTTGATCGCGCCTGCCTTGCCGATGGCCAGGGTAGCGACCGGCACACCTGCGGGCATCTGCACGATGGACAGTAGCGAATCCACGCCCGAGAGCATCGAGGACTGCACGGGCACGCCGAGCACGGGCAGATGGGTTTTGGCCGCGCACATGCCGGGCAAATGGGCGGCGCCGCCGGCGCCCGCAATGATCACGCGCAGGCCACGCCCTTCGGCCTGTTCGGCGTACTGAAAGAGCAGATCGGGGGTGCGGTGCGCTGACACCACGGTGACTTCGTGCGGAATGCCGAGCTTTTCCAGCATGTCTGCGGTGTGGCTCAAGGTGGACCAGTCGGACTTGGAGCCCATGATCACGCCTACCAGTGCGGTCATCGTCGTGCCTCTCTTCGGCGCCTGCGGGCGCATCAGGAACAACGGCCGCGCTGAAAACAGCGCGGCCGTGCAGGTACATGGCCGGAACCGGTCCGACCGAAGGCCGCGCAGTATAGCGCAAGCCCCCGCCCGCCGGCACCCGCGACCGTACGTCCGGCCGCGCCGTCGATCGCGGCGGGTATTGCTCGAAGTCAATGGTGCGCCCCCGGGG
>NZ_JAKOEN010000019.1:1172458-1426654 GCF_022355455.1 Pseudomonas sp. KSR10
GCTCCGATGCAAAGGAGACTCCCCAATGACCCAGACCATGAAAGCCGCCGTGGTGCATGCCTTCGGCGAACCACTGCGTATCGAGGAAGTGAAAGTGCCGGTGCCAGGTGCCGGCCAGATACTGGTGAAAATCGAAGCCTGCGGCGTCTGCCACACCGACCTGCATGCCGCCGAAGGCGACTGGCCGGTACGCCCCGCCCTGCCCTTCATCCCCGGCCATGAAGGCGTCGGCTACGTCGCCGCCGTGGGCAGCGGGGTGACGCGCGTCAAGGAGGGCGACCGCGTCGGCGTGCCCTGGCTCTATACCGCCTGTGGCTGCTGCGAGCATTGCCTGACCGGCTGGGAAACCCTGTGTACCGCGCAACAGAACACCGGTTATTCAGTCAACGGTGGCTACGCCGAATATGTCCTGGCTGACCCCAACTATGTCGGCATCCTGCCGGACAAGGTCGCGTTCGATGAGATTGCACCGATCCTCTGCGCCGGCGTCACGGTTTACAAAGGCCTGAAGATGACCGGCGCCCGTCCCGGCCAGTGGGTGGTGATTTCCGGTGTCGGTGGACTGGGCCATGTCGCGGTGCAATACGCCAAGGCGATGGGCTTGCACGTGGTGGCGGTCGACGTCGACGACGCCAAGCTGGAACTGGCGAAGAAGCTCGGCGCCAGCCTGACCATCAATGCCCGCAGCGAAGACCCGGTGGCGATCGTCCAGCGCGACATCGGCGGGGCGCATGGGGTGCTGGTCACTGCGGTGTCCAACAGCGCTTTCGGCCAGGCCATCGGCATGGCTCGCCGTCACGGAACGGTCGCGCTGGTTGGCCTTCCGCCAGGCGATTTCCCCACGCCGATCTTCGATGTGGTGCTCAAGGCCATCAGCATTACCGGCTCGATCGTCGGCACCCGCGCCGACCTGCAGGAAGCGCTGGATTTCGCCGCCGAAGGCTTGGTCAAGGCGACTATCCATGCTGGCAAACTGGACGACATCAACCAGATCTTCGACCAGATGCGCGCGGGGACCATCGAGGGACGCATTGTTCTGAGCCTTTAAGCGCAGGCCCGGATGCGCCAAGCTCGTGTCCGGGCCCAACTCAATCCTCGACCGCCATCTCAGCAACCTGACCCGCGCCGCTTTCCAGCTTGCGCCAGAGCAGTCGCACCGGCGCCTTGCGCACCAGCGCACAGCGATACAGGCGAATCTCCAGCGGCACCCGCCAATGCTCGGCTCCGCAGATCACCAGCTCACCACGCTCCAACTCGGCGGTTACGGAGAGCCGTGGCACCCAGGCCAGGCCCAGCCGCTGCATCGCCATGCTTTTCAAGCTGTCGGCCATCGCCGTTTCGTACACCGTGGACGAGCGCAGGCCGCGTTGACGCAGCAGCAAATTAACCGACCGACCCAGCGAGGCGCCGGCGCTGTAGGCCAGCAGCGGCACGGTCTGGCCGCTGTCGGGATCGAACAGCGGCCTGCCGGCGTCATCGACAGCGCAGACCGGCACGATCTCGGTACGTCCCAGCGACAACGACGGAAACAGCTCCGGATCCATCTGCAGCGCGGCATCCGGATCGTAATAGGCAAGGATCAGGTCGCAGGCGCCTTCGCGCAGGGAATGCACCGCCTCGCCGACGTTGGTCGCCACCAGCCGGCTGTTGACCGGCACACCATCGAGACGTAGCCGGGCCAACCAACCTGGAAAGAAACCGAGCGCCAGCGAATGCGCAGCGGCGATCTGCAACACCTCGCCGCGTTGCCCCTCAAGGTTGTGCAGGTAGTGCACCACCTCGCCCAGCTGTTCGACCATGTTGCGTGCCGTGACCAAGAACAGCTGTCCCGCCTCGGTCAGCTCGATCGGCGTACGGGCGCGGTTCACCAGGGTCAGGCCCAGGGTGTTCTCCAGGCTGCGGATGCGCCGGCTGAAGGCCGGCTGGGTGACGAAGCGTCGCTCGGCGGCCTGGGAGAAGCTGCGAGTAGCCGCCAGTGCGACCAGGTCTTCCAGCCACTTGGTTTCGATGTTCATGCCGGCTCCTGGCAGGCTGGGAATGGGATCGGGATGAAGCGCAATAACGCTCGCCAGCCTAACGGCGTCACACCGCAATTATGCCGATTGTGCATAGGCCAGTGTTTAACGGCATTGGCCGAGAAAGGGCCTCAGCCCTATGGTAGCGGCCTTCGCGGCAAATGCCGCTTTTCTCTCGGATGAGAACCTCATGTCCTCCGCTGCATCCTTCCGCCTCGAAAAAGATCTGCTTGGCTCGCTCGAAGTACCTGCCGATGCCTATTACGGCATCCAGACCCTACGCGCCGTGCACAATTTCCATCTTTCCGGCGTGCCGTTGTCACACTACCCGAAGCTGGTGGTCGCGCTGGCGATGGTCAAGCAGGCGGCGGCAGACGCCAACCGCGAGCTGGGGCACCTCAGCGACGCCAAGCACCTGGCGATCAGCCAGGCCTGTGCGCACTTGATCCGCGGCGAGCATCACGATCAGTTCGTCGTCGATATGATCCAGGGTGGTGCCGGCACCTCGACCAACATGAACGCCAACGAGGTGATCGCCAACCTGGCGCTGGAATACATGGGCCACGCCAAGGGCGAGTATCGCCACTTGCACCCGAACAACGACGTGAACATGGCGCAGTCGACCAACGACGCCTATCCCACGGCTATCCGCCTGGGGTTGCTGCTGGGCCACGACACCCTGCTGGCCAGCCTCGACAGCCTGGTGCAGGCCTTCGCTGGCAAGTCCGCCGAGTTCGCGCACATTCTCAAGATGGGTCGCACCCAGCTGCAGGACGCCGTGCCCATGACCCTCGGCCAGGAATTCCGCGCCTTCGCCACCACGCTCGGTGAAGACCTTGAGCACCTGCGCCTGATCGCCCCGCAACTGCTGGTCGAGGTCAACCTCGGCGGAACGGCCATCGGTACCGGCATCAACGCCGACCCGAACTATCAAGCCCTGGCCGTGCAACGCCTGGCGACCATCAGCGGGCATCCGCTGAAACCCGCCGCCGACCTCATCGAAGCCACTTCGGACATGGGCGCCTTCGTCACCTTCTCGAGCATGCTCAAGCGTCTGGCGGTCAAGCTGTCGAAGATCTGCAACGACTTGCGGCTGCTCTCCAGCGGCCCGCGCACCGGCATCAACGAGATCAACCTGCCGCCGCGCCAGCCGGGCAGTTCGATCATGCCGGGCAAGGTCAATCCGGTGATTCCAGAGGCGGTCAACCAGGTGGCGTTCGAAGTGATCGGCAACGACCTGGCGCTGACCATGGCTGCCGAGGCCGGGCAGTTGCAGCTCAACGTCATGGAGCCGCTGATCGCCTTCAAGCTGTTCGACTCGATCCGCCTGCTGCAGCGCGCCATGGACATGCTGCGCGAGCATTGCATCGTCGGCATCACCGCCAACGAGGACCACTGCCGTCGTCTGATGGAAAACTCCATCGGCCTGATCACCGCGCTGAACCCCTACATCGGCTACGAAAACGCCACCCGCATCGCCGGCCAGGCGCTGCTCAGCGGCCGCGGCGTGCTGGAGCTGGTGCGCGAGGAGCAGCTGTTGGACGACGCCACCCTCGACGACATCCTGCGACCGGAAAACATGATCGCACCGCGGCTGGTGCCGCTGAAGGCCTGACGCGCTGGTGTTTCCCGCTGTAAAGGCGCCCGCTGTGCCGGGCGCCCTTGCATACCGAGCCGCCACAAACGGCTCGTTTCAATAAGAACAACAAACAGGTATCCGCATGAATCAGAGCACCACTCTCGCTAATCCCCTGCGCCTGCTCGGCCGCCTGGCCCTGTGGCAGCAGATCCTCATCGGCCTGGGCCTGGGCATCGTCACCGGCCTCGTTTTCAAGCAGGACGCGCTGGTTCTGGCACCGATCGGCACGCTGTTTCTCAATGCCATCAAGATGCTCATCGTGCCGCTGGTATTCGTTTCGCTGGTGGCCGGCATCACCTCCATGCAGGACAGCGCCAAACTGGGACGGATCAGCGTAAAGACCATCGCCATCTACCTGATCACCACCGCGTTCGCGGTCAGCATCGGGCTGCTGTTTGGTGCGCTGTTCAGCCCCGGCGAGGGCATGAACATGGTGGCCAGCACTACAGGCGAGGCCAAGCAGGCGCCGTCTCTGGTCAGCATCCTGGTCGGTCTGATCCCGAGCAACCCGGTCACTGCATTCGCCGAAGGCAATATCCTGCAGATCATCGTTTTCGCCATTGCGCTGGGCGTGAGCATGAATCTGGTCGGTGAACGCGCGGCGCCGGCGGTGCGGCTGTTCGATGGCCTAGCCGAGACCTTCTACAAGCTCACCGATTTAGTGATGCGCGTTGCGCCGATCGGGGTCTTTGCCCTGACCGCCGGCGTGGTCGGCAGCCACGGCGCCGAAGTGCTGCTGCCCCTGGCCGGCGTCATCGGCGTGATCTACCTGGCTAGCATTGCCCATGTATTGCTCGTCTATGGCGGCCTGCTCGGACTAGTGGGGCGGTTGAGCCCGCTGCGGTTCCTGCAGGGCATTGCACCGGCACTGGCGGTTGCGTTCAGCACTTCGAGCAGTTCCGGCACCCTGCCGGTTTCCATCGAATGCGCACGCAAGAATCTCGGCGTGTCCGAAGGCGTGGCGGGCTTCGTACTCCCCGTTGGCGCCACCATCAACATGGACGGCACCGCCATCTATCAGGGCGTGCTGGCGCTTTTCATCGCTCAGGCGTTCGGCATCGACCTCAATGCCGGGCAGTATCTAATGATCATCCTCACCGCGACCCTGGCATCAGTGGGTACCGCGGGCATCCCTGGTGCGGGGTTGATCATGCTCGGACTGGTACTGACTTCGGCCGGCCTGCCACTCGAAGGTGTGGCGTTGATCGCCGGCATCGACCGGATCCTCGACATGGCGCGCACCACGGTGAACGTCGCCGGTGACCTGATGACCACTACCTTGGTCGGGCGCAGCGAGAACGAGCTGGATCAAGACGTATACAACAGCAGCAACAAGGAATGAGCCTCGCTGGGCCGCTCTGACTCGGCGGTCCAGCAAACCCGCAGACAAACGCCGCGATCCGGGCGAGGCGGCGGCGACCCCGCTGGCTAAAGCGTGATACGGCACAAACCGCCGTTTTCAGCCCTTGCGTAGACTCCGCCGATTTCCTGGAGGCCTCATGCGCAAACTACTCACGCTTACCCTGTTGCTCAGCTCTTTCATCGCCGCACCGTTCGCCCAGGCGGAGCTCCCGAAAGGCTATGAGATGGTTCTGCAGACCGAGAACTTTCCGCCCTTCAACATGGCGGAGGGCGGCAAGAACTTCGCGAAGGAAGAGCATATCCATGGCATCAGCGCCGACACCGTGCGCGAGATGTTCAAGCGCGCCGGCATCGCCTATTCGATGACGCTACGCTTTCCTTGGGATCGCATTTACCAATCGACCCTGGATCTGCCTAACCACGGCCTGTTCTCGACGTCGATGACCGATGAGCGCCGGTCGCTGTTCAAGTGGGTCGGCCCCATCGCGCAGTACGAAAGCGTCCTGCTCTCGGCACCCGGCTCGAACCTCAAGCTGACCAGCCTCGCCCAGGCCCAGGGGTACAAGATAGGTGCCTACAAGAGCAGCGCGGTGAGTCAGCGCGTGGAGGCTCAGGGTCTTGCACCGGTCAATGCGCTGCGCGATCAGGAAAACCTGCAGAAGTTGCTCACCGGCAAGATCGACCTCTGGGCGACGTCCGACCCGGTGTGGCGCTACTACGCCAAGCAGGAGGGCGTGAGCGGCCTGAACACGGTGCTGGTGTTCAACTCGTCGCCGCTGTACCTGGCCCTCAACAAGGACACGCCCGATGAAGTGATCGCTCGTCTGCAAAGCGCCTTGGATCAGATGAAGACCGAGGGTTACGGCAGCTGCGTCAAGCACCCCGAACTCTGCTGAATCAGCAGCGACCTCGCGGAAGGCACCTTCGTGCCGGACCCGCAAGCGCCACCAGCTACTCGATCTCGAACAAGCCGTCACGCATTTGCGCTGAGGCCAACCGATCGCGGATCTCCGGATCGATCCGCGGATCATCCCGCCCGTAGAGCATTACCTGCCGGTAGGCATTGACCCGGTTGATCTCGGTACCCAGGTACTCCCAGACCACGCGAGTACAGGCCGGCGTACGTCGGTCTCCGCTGGAGACACCGGTTTTCAAGCCATTGAGGCGGCTGATACGGCTCTTGAAGCTGGGAATCAGGATGGTCTGGCTCATCTCGTTGTCGGTCAGCGACTCGTAGTCGATGAGAAACAGTCGATCCTGCAAATAGAAGGCGGCGCCCAGGTAGCGGCAGCGCACCACGCCGTCTTCCTGTTTGGGATTGTCGGGACGCGACTGTTCCTGACGTTCCTGGCGTTCGAAGACGAAGCTGCCGCGATCCTCGCGTAGATGCACCAGCGACAGCAGGATCTGCCCCGGCACCGACATGCAATTGGCATATTCGAAGTAGTAGCCACAGTAACGGGACAGGCTGTTGGCGTTGTCGCGCATCGGCTGGAACAACTCCAGCAGCGGGTCACTGGCGGCGATGCGCTCCTGATCGTTTCGTCGCAGACCGATCAACTGCGCGAACTGTTCACCGGGCAGGCTCAGCTCGTAGCCCTCGACCCCGAAGAAATCACAGATGCGTTTGAGATTGTGCGCAGTGGGGCGGCTTTGGCCATTCAGGTACTTGTTGAATTGCGCCCGGTTGATCGAAAGCTTGCGGCACACCTCGGCAATCGACCGGTAATGGCTGCAGAGCAGCTTGAGATTGGCGCCGAGGTGGTCTTTCATGGTCGATCCCAGTGATGCGAGCGGCGCGATTCTAGCATCAACTCGCGTCAGTTCGCCGCGATCCGCGCAATTGCATCACTGAGGCATCTGGCCAACCATTCCCCGGCTGCGTCCTTACATTCGTCCAAAACAACAAGAGAGACCCTTCCGCATGCTCGATCTTCTCAACGATCTCATCTGGAGCAAGCTGCTCATCGTGATGCTGATAGGCCTCGGCCTGCTCTTCACCATCGCCTCGCGCTTCGTCCAGTTCCGCTACTTCGGCAGCATGTTTAAGATTTTCGGCGAAGCCTTCAAACGCCAGCCGGGCCAGCTCAGTTCATTCCAGGCGTTGATGCTCAGCGTCGCCGGCCGCGTCGGTGCCGGCAACATCGCCGGTGTCTCGGTCGCCATCATGCTCGGCGGCCCAGGCGCGATCTTCTGGATGTGGATTGTGGCCCTGGTCGGCATGGCCACCAGCTACTTCGAGTGCTCCCTGGCGCAGCTGTACAAGCGCCGTGAACCCGACGGCGGCTATCGCGGCGGCCCGGCGTTCTACATCCAGCACGGCCTCGGCCAACGCTGGCTGGGTATCGTGGTATCGCTGCTGTTGCTGGTGACCTTCGGCTTCGGCTTCAACGCCGTGCAGTCGTACACCGTCGCCAGTTCGATGAACGATACCTTCGGCGTGCCGACCTTCGTCAGCGGCATCGTGCTGATGGTGGTGATCGGCCTGATCATCTTCGGTGGCATCAAGCGCATCGCCAAGTTCGCCGACGTGCTGGTTCCGGTGATGGCGTTCTCTTACATCGCCATGGCGATCTTCGTCATCGGCAGCAATGCCGGCGATATCCCTGCCGCCTTCGGCACCATCTTCCGTAGCGCCTTCGGCCTCGAACCGGCATTCGCCGGTGGCATCGGCGCGGCGATCATCATGGGCGTCAAGCGCGGTCTGTTCTCCAACGAAGCCGGCCTGGGCAGCGCGCCCAACGTGGCCGCAGTCGCCGAGGTCAAGCACCCGGTGGCACAGGGCATCGTGCAGTCGCTGAGCGTGTTCATCGACACCATCGTGCTGTGCAGCTGCACCGCGCTGATCATCATCCTCTCCGGCGTATTCGAGCCGGGCAGCGAGATGGCCGGTGTGGTCCTGACGCAAACTGCCGTCGCGGCCGTTGTCGGTGAGTGGGGCCGGGTGTTCATCAGCGTGGCGCTGTTGCTGTTCGTGTTCACCACCCTGATCTACAACTACTACCTCGGCGAGAATGCGCTGGGCTTCTTCACTGAGAAGCGCTGGCCGGTGCAGGTCTACCGCGTCATGGTGATCGGTCTGGTGATGTGGGGCTCGATCCAGGACCTGGGCACGGTGTTCGGCTTTGCCGACGTCACCATGGGTCTGCTGGCGATCTGCAACCTGATCGCCTTGGCGCTGCTGTTCAAGGTTGGGCTGCGCCTGATGCGCGACTACGACAACCAGCGTGATGCGGGCGTGGAGTCTCCGGTGTTCGATCCGAAGAACTTCGCCGATCTGGATCTGGACCCGACCGTCTGGCCAGCCCGCGGCACCAGTGAATCGCCTGCCACGGGATCGGCAACCGCCTCCCCGGTGCAGCAGCGCTAAGCGCCCGCAGCGGGTACGAACAGGGGGCCACACAGGCCGTGTGAAAACGTAGCGAGCGAAGGTCAGGCAAGGCAAAAACAGCCGAAAAAGCGCAGTTTACGTGCTGTAAATGAGCATTTTTGAGGTTGTTTTTAACGCAGCATGACCGAGCGCAGTAGCTTTTCATACGGTTTGTACGGCCTCCTGTGTTCTTAGGAGACCAACATGGTGGCTTCCAGAAACATTCTGGTGCTGTACACCGGCGGCACCATCGGCATGCAACAAAGCGCCGTAGGCCTGATGCCCGCCTCTGGCTTCGCCGGCAGGCTACGCGAGCAGCAGGACCAGCAACCTCAGCTGACGTTACCCAACTGGCTATTCCGCGAGCTGCTGCCAGCAATCGACAGCGCCAACATGAACCAAACCAACTGGCTGTCCATGGTCGAGGCCATTCGTGCCGGAGTCGAGCAGGACGGCTGCGATGGCGTGCTGGTGCTGCATGGCACCGATACCCTGGCCTACAGCGCTGCCGCCCTGAGCTTCTTGCTGCTCGGGCTCGAGGTGCCAGTGCTGCTGACCGGCGCCATGCTGCCGGCCGGTGCGCCTGACAGCGATGCCTGGAGCAACCTCTTCGGCGCCATGCACGCATTGCAGGCCGGGATCGAGCCGGGGGTATATCTGTACTTCAGTGGCAAGCTGATGTCCGGTGTGCGGGCCAGCAAACGCGGTACCGCGACGCTGGATGCCTTCGGTGTCGCGCCTCGTTTGCGTCAGGGTAAACGTGCGCCAGGCATCCCGGCCACGCTCGACTATCGCCAGCCGCGCCGGTCGGTCAGCCTTGCGGTGCTGCCGTTCTACCCGGGCATCGAGGCGTCACATCTACGCGCCCTGCTGGCCTGCGGCGTGCAAGGTGTGCTGCTCGAATGCTACGGCAGCGGTACGGGCCCGGCGGACGATGCCGAGCTGCTGGCGGTATTGAAGGATGCACATGAGCGTGGTGTGGTGCTGGCAGCAATCAGTCAGTGCCCGCAAGGTCACGTCGAGTTCGGCATCTACGCCGCCGGCAGCACGCTGGCGGCCACAGGGTTGATCTCCGGCGGTGGCATGACCCGTGAAGCCGCGCTGGGCAAGCTGTTCGCGCTGCTCGGCGCGGGTTTGTCACAGGCAGAAACCGAACACTGGTTCGCCCTCGATCTTTGCGGCGAGCGTGCCGACTAGCGGTATCGGCGACTCAGTCCGGGCTGAGGTTCAGCGCTGCAGACAGGCGCGGACCTGCCTGCGCAGCTCGTCCAGGTCCAGCGGTTTGGCCAGGCGAGCCTGACAGTCGATCTCCTCAGCGAGCTCGCTGGACGCACTCAGCACGATGACCGGAACCTCCCGGGTAGCCGGCGTCTGGCGTAGCAGCGCCAGCAATTCCTTGCCCTTGAGTTCCGGCAGATTGAGGTCCAGCAGCAACAACTCCGGCGGATCGGCGAGCACATGTTTGAGGGCGGTCCGGCCGTTATCGATCACGCTGATTTCACCGATGTCGGCCAACGCCTTGCGTACCAGCAGCTGGCTGGCCGGATCGTCTTCCACGTAGACGATCCGCGGCCGCTCGTGGGGCGGCAGTACAGGCTCCGGCTCGAGCACCGGCAGCGCGACCCAGAACAGGCTCCCGGCACCCAGCTTGCTCTTCACACCGATGCTGCCTCCCATCAGCTTGGCGTATTCCAGGCTCAGCGACAGCCCGATACCGGCGCCCTGGATATTCGAATTCTCACGTCCTAGACGCTGGAACGGCGCGAACAATTGCGCCTGCAACGCCTCGTCGATGCCCAGTCCCGTGTCCTCGACCATCAGCCTTACCTGCCCGGCAGCCGTTTCGATGGACATCCGTATCCGGCCGGACGGGTTGTTGTACTTGATCGCGTTGGACAACAGGTTGAGCAACACCTGGCGCAGCCGTCTCGGCTCGGCCAGCACCTCGATGGGTGACGCTGGCAGGTCGAATTCCAGCTGCAAGTCATGACGCTGGACATCAAGCGCGACCAGCTCGGCGCACTCTCGCATCAGCGCACAGACCTCCACCCGCTTGAGCTCCAGCCGCGGCCGCTCGGCCTGCAGGCTCGACCAGTCGAGGATGTCAGCGAGGAGCTGATTGAGGTGGCGGCTGGCCAGCAGGATTTCGTCGAGATAGTCGGCCGCCTCCGGGTCGGTTTCAGGGGAACAGTCCATGCGCATCAGTTGGGCGAAGCCGAGGATGGCATTGAGCGGTGTTCGCAATTCATGGCTGATGCTGGAAATCAGATGGGTCTTGGCCTCGTTGGCCGCCTGGGCCTGTTGCGTGGCATGGCGCAGATCCTCTTCGACCCGCTTGATCGCATCGATGTCGACATGAGTACCCGCCAACAGCGTGGCTTCGCCTGTCTGCGGATCGCGCTCGAGCACGCGGCCGCGACTCAGCAGCCAGTGATATTCACCGAGCGCGTCGGCAAAGCGGAACTCGCATTCATAGCGCGTAGCATTTCCCGACTGCATACGCGCCAGCTCGGCACGCACGCGAGGCAAATCGCGCGGATGGATGCGTTGGAAAAATTGCGCCGAGGCGAGTTTCGACGAGGGCAAGCCGAAGCGGTACGGGAGGCGCCCGCGCAGCTGCAGGGTGGCGTTGCGCATGTCGTTTTCCCAGAGGCTTTCGGTCGAGCTCTCGAGCACCAGTTCGAGACGCTTCTGCGTCTGCGTCCGCTGCGCCTCGCTGAGCTCCAGCTGGCCACCGATGGCCTGGGTGTGCTGGGCCAGATCGTCCAGTTCACGGATATTGGACGAGACCGACTGAGGCCGCCATTGACCCTGGCCGATCTGTCCCATCATCCGTGAGATGCTGGCGATGGGCGCCAGCAGCGCCTGGCTGAGCCGCCGTGCACGCAGCCACATATAGGCGAAGAACAGCAGATAGAACAGCAGCAGGCCGGCAATCAGCAAATAGCCGATCTGCCGATAATGGCTGGCCAGGGTCGTGGTCTGGCTGAACACCGCAGCCTCGTCCACCACCGCCAGCAGATGCCAGCCCGTCGGCTCCACCGTGGCCCAGGCTACCAGCTGCCGACCATCATCGAGGCTCAGGCGCTGCACCCCGTCAGCCTGCGCGGCGACGGCGCTGGCCAGCTTGTCGGTACCCGGACGACGCCCGAGACGGAAATCCTCGGGCTTGAAGATCTCTCGCCGAATCGCTTCGTCGTAGGAGTGCTCGGTCAGCTCAGCGAGGCCGAACTGGCGCTCGCCCGCCTCGGGCAGGGCCATGATGTCGAGGTCGCGGCTGACCAGCATGGCATAACCGTTCCAAGGCACTCGCAGACGTCCGATCTGCTGCAGAATGCCGCTGACCGTGACGTCGATACCGCTGACCCCTTCCAGGAAATCGCCTCGATACACCGGCGCGATGGCTGACATCATCCACCCGTGCCCAGCCGGATCCAGGTAGACGTCGGTCCAGACCACCCGCCGCGCCGGGTTTTGCCAGGAGTTGGCCAGGTAATAGAAGTTGTAGCGGGGGATGTCCATGTCCGGCGGATACTGTTCCGCGGTGTTGAACCAGGGGTAGATGTGGTTATAGCTGTCCCAGCTGTTGAAATAGAGGCTGGCGATCAGCGGGTTGCCGGCGTGCAACTCCTTCATCAGCGGATCGAGACGGTGCAAGCGCGCCACCTTTTCCAGATCCTGCTGCTCGGGCGCGGTGGCGGCGGAGTAGAAACTGGCCGCGCCGCCGTTATCGATCGGGCTATAGCGCACCCCACCCTCACTCAGGGTCAGCGATGCAGGCGGCACCGGGCTGTCGTCCTCCAGCGCACGGAGGGTGAAATTGCGAAACAGGGCGGTGGTACTCGCCACTTGCTGCAACTGCTGACTGATGATCCGCGCTTCGCGGTCCACCGCAGCTTGCAGCTCGGCAAGCGCTGTCTCGCGTAGATACTCTATCTGCGCATCGCGGATGGCCGTGTTGGTCAGCAGGTAGGCCGCGATAAGCACCACCTCGACCAGCACCAGCGGAATCAGCGCGCTTTGAACGAAGGCGCGCCAGATCCATTGACGTATCCCGACAGGGGTTTTCAATGACACTGCGCTGCTCCAGCGATCCGACTCAGGCCCCCGGCTGGCCACGGTGCGCACTGCATTGGCGGAACCGGACCGCGTTCAGTGTAATGACCGATAGCCCAGCGACTCAGCGGTTCGCCAGCTCGATCAGCCCGGCACGCCACGCCACACCGCGTGGCAACGCCAGGAAGGATGGGTTGAGATAGCTTTCACGTGCCTCGTACGTCAGCGTGGCGCCGCCAATGTCCAACACCTCGCCCCCTGCACCCTCGAGCACGCCCTGGGCGGCGGCGGTGTCCCACTGCGAAGTTGGCGCCAGTCGCGGATAGCAGTCGGCAGCGCCCTCGGCCAGCAGGCAGAACTTCAACGAACTGCCGACGCTGGCCAGCACCAGCTCGCCGAAGCGCTGGCGCAGCCCGTCCAGTAACTGCTCCTGCGCCGGGCTCGAATGACGACGGCTGGCGACCACGGTGAACCCCTCGGCCGGTTCATGGCGCACCTGCAACGGCTGGGCCGCGCCATCGGCTTCGGCACGCCAGGCACCGAATTCGGCGCCGCCGTAGTAACAGCGGCCGTTGGCCGGAATGCCTACCACGCCGAACAGCACCCGCCCCTGCTCGATCAGCGCCACGTTGACGGTGAACTCCTCGCTGCCGGCAATGAATTCCTTGGTTCCATCCAGCGGATCGACCAGCCACCAGCGGGTCCAGCCGGCGCGCTCGGCCAGGCTCAGATTGCAATCTTCTTCGGACAGCACCGGAATGTTCGGATCCAGCGCACGCAGGCCGTCGGCCAACAGGTGATGCGCCGCCATGTCGGCCGCGGTCACCGGCGAGGCGTCCGCCTTCTCGTGCACCCGTACCTCATTGCGCCAATGTGGCAGGATCGCCTGCCCGGCGTCGCGCACCAGGTCGATGACCCTGGCCAGATACGAATGACTCATCGGACGTACTCCCCTCGCTCGGTCAGCAGGTCCCGCGCCAGATACAGCGCCGCCAGAGCGCGTCCTTCGCTGAATTGCGGGTTCTGGATCAGGCTCGACAACTCGCGCAGATCGATCCGGTCGACGCGCATCGGCTCCGGCTCGTCGCCTGGCAGCTGTTCGGGATAAAGGTCGCGGGCCAGGACCACCTGAATTTTCTGGCTCATGTAGCCGGGCGAGAGGGATAGCTCGGTGAGCAATTCGAGGCGGCGCGCACCGAAACCAGCTTCTTCCTTCAACTCGCGGTTGGCAGCATCGAGCACGTCTTCGCCCGGCTCGATCAGGCCCTTGGGCAGCGACAGCTCATAGGTATCGGTGCCGCCGCAATATTCCTCGACCAGCAATGCCCGTCCGTCGGCATCCAGCGCGACGATCATCACCGCGCCATAGCCGGTGCCCTGGCCAACCAGCCGTTCGTAGGTGCGCTCGACACCATTGGAAAACCTCAGCTGCAGCTCCTCGACACGGAACAGACGGCTGGTGGCAACGATCTCACGGGCAAGCACGGTAGGTTTCTGGCGCATGGGGATATCCTTGAAACGCGAACCGCAATCATAACCCGCCTTTTTGCCATCGCCGTGAACGCTTTGCATCGAACCGACCACTGCCGCACCATTGCATCAATCGCCGAAAAAAAGAGCCTGCCATGATCGCTTCACTGCCCTGGTCCGACATCGATACCGTCCTGCTGGATATGGACGGCACCTTGCTGGACCTGCATTTCGATAATCATTTCTGGCTCGAATTCCTGCCGCAACGTTACGCCGAACTGCACGGCATCAGCTACGCCATGGCCGAACTGGAGCTGGCTCCGTTATTCAACGAGCACGAAGGCAAGCTCACCTGGTATTGCCTGGATTTCTGGACCCGCGAGCTGAACCTGCCGATTCGCGAAATGAAGCGCGAAATCGCCGACCTGATCGCCCTGCGGCCAGCCGCCGACGAGTTCCTCGCCGCCCTGCGTGATGCAGGCAAGCGGGTGGTGCTGATCACCAATGCCCATCGCGACTCGCTGTCATTGAAGCTCGAGCGAATCGAACTGGCGCCCTGGTTCGACCGCCTGATCAGCTCTCACGACTACGGATTTCCAAAGGAGCAGGCACAGTTCTGGGACGCCCTGAAGGCGGATCTGGACTTCGACCCGGCCACATCGCTGTTCATCGACGACAGTCTGCCTGTTTTGCGCAGCGCTCGTGATTTCGGCATCGCGTACCTGTTGGCCGTCAGCGAACCGGACAGCCGGCGCGGGCAAAAAAATACCGAAGAATTCACAGCCGTCGGCGATTACCTGGAGCTGATCCGCAGCCTGCAGGGATATCCGGCCTGAACCGCCGCTGTGATGACTTAATTACAGCGGCCCGAGGTCGCCCATAAGCCAGTGGCCATTCGACAGGAATGATTAGGATGGCGATGCGTCCAAACAGACAAGACAACGAGGCCCAGCCTCTGGCTGCGCCGCACCAGGCATCCGATGCCGCATAAACGCGACGACCGGCGAAATCGCTCGTCGCGCATCGATGGACAACCTATGGCAGTAAACCCAGAGCCCTGGCCGGCCGGTACTAGTCAAATGAGCGGACGCATCCGCGGCCACGACTGGAGCGCAACGCCACTGGGCCCGATCGAAAACTGGCCCGTCCCGCTGCGAATCCTTCTCGACACGCTGCTCGACGCGCCGCTGCCCATGTGCGTGCTATGGGGCGAGACCGGCTTGCAGCTGTACAACGATGCCCATGCCGCGCTGATCGGCCGTTACCATCCTGACGCTTTGGGTGCGCCAGTCGCCATCACCTGGGGTGCCATCTGGCCCGAGCTGATCGAAGCCCGCGAAACCAGCGACCGGAGCCAGGCGTGTCTGCTACGCAACCACCGTCTTTCAGAGGACGGTACCGCCGACGGGGCCGCCGCCTGGTTCGATCTGGCCCTCAGCCCGATCAGGGATGGCCAGGTAGTCGGCGGGCAGTTGTTGTGCCTGCGCCATAGCGAGGAACAAGCGCTGCGCCGCAGCGAAGCGGAGATCCGTATGATCACCGATGCGCTGCCGATCCTTATCGGCTACATCGATCGAGACCAGCGTTTTCGTTTCAACAACCACTATTACAAAGAATGGTTCGGGCATTCACCCGAATGGCTGCGGGGCAAAACCGTGCGCGAGGTGCTTGGCGAGGAAGGCTACGCGCTGCGCCAGAACCATATCGAAGCGGTCCTCGCCGGACAGACCATCAGCTTCGAGACCTCGAGTCCACACCGTGACGGCCAGGAACGCCACAGCCAGGTGCAATACCTGCCACGTCGGGATGCCAACGGGCAGGTACAGGGATTCTTCGTCCTGGCGCAGGACGTCACCGAGCGCTGGCAGGCCGAGCAGGCACTGCGCGAACTCAACGAGACGCTGGAAAGCCGGGTGCAGGAACGTACCGAGGCCCTGGCCGAAGTCTATGAGCGGCTGGTCACTGAAATGGCCAGCCGCGAACAGGCACAGGAAGCCCTGCGCCAGGCACAGAAGATGGAAGCAGTGGGCCAGCTCACCGGCGGCATCGCCCACGATTTCAACAACATGCTCACCGGTATCATCGGCGGGCTGGATCTGATCCAGCGGTACAACCAGTCGGGCCGCCACGGCGAAACCCAGCGTTTCATCGATGCCGCGGTGAACTCGGCCAATCGCGCCGCCGCACTGACCCATCGACTGCTGGCCTTCGCCCGGCGCCAGCCGCTGAATCTCAAGCGAGTCGATCTGAATGCCCTGGTCGAGTCGATGCGCGACCTGATGGTGCGCACCCTCGGCAGTCATATTCTGATCGACGCCATGTTGGCGCCGGATCTGTGGCCGGCCAACAGTGACGAGAACCAGCTCGAAAGCGCTCTGCTCAATCTGGTGATCAACGCCCGCGACGCCATGCCCGACGGCGGCAGCCTGTACATCGCCACCGCCAACGTGCATCTGCAGCGCCCATCGGAGGTGGGCGAGCTGGCACCCGGGCGCTACGTCAGCCTCAGTGTGATCGACAGCGGTTTCGGCATGACACGCAAGGTGTTGGCTGCGGCCTTCGAGCCATTTTTCACCACCAAACCGATCGGCCAGGGCACCGGTCTCGGCCTGTCGATGATTTATGGCTTCGCGCGCCAGGCCGGCGGTCACGTGCAGATCCGCAGCGAACCGGGCAACGGCACCGAGGTCACGCTCTATTTGCCAGCGTACAAAGGGATGGCTTCGCCAGCAGCGCTGTCCGAGCCCTCGAAACAGGCCCCACAGGCACTGCAGGGTGAAACCGTGCTGGTGGTGGAGGATGATCCCGCCGTGCGTCTGCTGGTGTTGGACGTATTGGGTATGCTCGGTTACCGCGCATTGGAAGCAGCCGAAGGCGATGCCGCAGCGAAGATTCTGCAAAGCGGCGAGCACATCGACCTGCTGATCTCAGACGTCGGTTTGCCGGGCATGAACGGTCGCCAGCTGGCCGACATCGCGCGTCAGCACCGCCCCGGGTTGCGTGTGCTGTTCATGACCGGTTACGCCGAGCAGGCGGCCAGCAGCGGCTTTCTCGATACCGGCATGGACATGATCAGCAAGCCATTCTCCGTCGATCATCTGGCGACGCGGGTGCGCGACATGCTGGCAAGCGATTCCTAGCGCACCGGATACCCACCTGTGCGCAACTCGCATTGAAGCATCGTCTGGGGCCGCTCACACAAGCGCGATCGGCACAAGAACACCACGGCATTCGTGAAGCGGAAGGGCTATTCGGCGTTATTACAGGGGCTGTAGGCCCGCGGCGCGCTGTGGTGCGGCAGATGGATCAGATTGAGGTGGTGCTGGCGCGCCCAGCGCACGCAGAGGTCGGTCGGTGCCGACAGGCTGACCAGCGTCGACAACCCGGCACGCACGGCCTTGTGGATCAGCTCCAGGCTGCAACGGCTGGTGACCACGGCGAAGCCCCGCCGGCTGTCGCGGCCTTCTCGACGCAGCGCGCCGATCAGCTTGTCCAGCGCATTGTGCCGGCCGATGTCTTCGCGACACAGCACGATTTCGCCGTGCTCGTCGACGTACAGCGCGGCGTGCAGCGCACCGCTTTGCCGCGCCAGGCGCTGCGCATCGTTGATCCGCGCGCGCAGCTCATGCAGATGCGCGGCCGGCGGCAAGGGGCTGGGCGTCAGCGTGGTCAGTTGCGGCAACGCCTGCTCGATCGCCTCCACGCCGCACAGACCGCAACCGCTGGTGCCAGCGAGACTACGGCGCTGTTGCTTGAGCGCCCAGAACGCACGATTACCGATCTGCACCTCGGCGCTGAACGCCTCGCCGCGACGGCTGAGCTGGATGTCGTAGATTTCATCCACGCTTTCGACAAGCGCGCCGCTCAGGCTGAAGCCGACGACGAAGTCCTCCAGGGCACTGGGCGAGACCATCATCACCGCATGGCTGATGCCGTTGTAGGCGATGGCCAGGGCGCACTCCTCGGCCAGCACCGCATTGCCCCGCTGCGCGGCAGCGTCCAGCTCGACGTAGCGGTAGGCCTCCGGCGCCGGGTTGGTGATGCGATCAGCGGCGAGCGGACGGGAGGCACGGCGTGACATGGCGTTGGGTTCCTCGCAATGATCGTAGGGTGGATCGCGCTTTTATCGATCCACCATAGGCGCCGCGACGGCGGATGAAAAGACCGTCATCCACCCTATGCCGAACCAGGACCTTATGCTGCTCACGCCACCTGCGGTTCGATCTGCTCACGCAGCCCTTGCAGCGCCTGCAGGGCGAACTCGCTGAGCCCTTCGCCGCCGTGGGCGTCCAGATGCGCATAGAGTGCGGTGCGCATCTGCGGGTCCCACTGGCGCCTGAGGTGCTGGGCGAATTCGCTGCGCGCCTGGGCGGGGTCGGGTTGGGAGGCGAAGAAGGCGCCGATCTGGTTGGCCATCTTGATCAGTTGCGTGGCATTCATGCCCATCTGCACACCTCGATGCGCTGAAGAGAAAACAGGAGCCAACGGCGGGCCGCGAAGGCCCGCCGCTGGGGTTTACAGCTGGGTGACCTGGATGCGCGGCAGGAACTCGACCTGCTCGCGGGTGAAGGCCTCGAACTCCTGCTGCCACTTCGATGGCACCTCGACCTTGTGCACCTGTACCGCAGTCACCTTGTACTCGGGACAGTTGGTGGCCCAGTCCGAGTTGTCGGTGGTGATCACGTTGGCGCCGGATTCCGGGTGGTGGAAGGTGGTGTAGACCACACCCGGCTGCATGCGCTCGGTGACCTTGGCGCGCATCACCGTCTCGCCGGCACGGCTGTTGATGCCGACCCAGTCGCCATCGTTGATCCCACGGTCCTCGGCATCCACTGGATGCAGTTCGAGAATGTCCTCGGCGTGCCAGGCGCCGTTGGCGGTGCGCCGGGTCTGTGCGCCAACGTTGTACTGCGACAGGATGCGGCCGGTGGTGAGCACCAGCGGACGCTTGCGCGAGGTGCGCTCTTCGGTCGGGATGTACTCGGTGACCATGAAGCGACCCTTGCCACGCACGAACGCGTCCTCGTGCATGATCGGCGTACCTTCCGGCGCCTCGTCGTTGCACGGCCACTGGATACTGCCCATCCGGTCGAGCTTGGCGTAGCTGACGCCAGTGAAGGTCGGGGTCAGGCGGGCGATCTCGTCCATGATCTGCGACGGATGGGTGTAGTTCATCGGGTAGCCGAGGGCGTTGGACAGCGCCACTGTCACTTCCCAGTCTTCCTTGCCGGCCAGCGCGGGCATCACCTTGCGCACCGGTGAAATGCGCCGCTCGGCGTTGGTAAAGGTGCCGTTCTTCTCCAGGAAAGAGGCGCCCGGCAGGAACACATGGGCGTATTTGGCGGTTTCGTTGAGGAAGAGGTCCTGCACCACCACGCACTCCATGGCCTTGAGCGCATCGGTGACGTGCTGCGTATCCGGATCGGATTGCGCCGGATCCTCGCCCTGCACGTAGAGGCCCTTGAAGGTGCCGGCGTGGGCCGCGGCGAGCATGTTGGGAATGCGCAGACCCGGCTCGTCGAGCAACTGGACGCCCCAGGCGGCCTCGAATTGCGGCCGCACCACCGGATCCGAGACATGGCGGTAGCCCGGCAATTCGTGCGGGAAGGAGCCCATGTCGCAGGAGCCCTGCACGTTGTTCTGTCCGCGCAGCGGGTTCACCCCAACGCCCGGGCGACCGATGTTGCCAGTGGCCATGGCCAGGTTGGCGATCGCCATGACGGTGGACGAGCCCTGGCTGTGCTCGGTGACGCCCAGGCCGTAGTAGATCGCGGCGTTGCCGCCGGTGGCGTACAGCCGGGCGGCTGCGCGTACCTCGGCGGCCGGCACGCCGGTCAGCTCCTGCATGGCCTCGGGGCTGTTGCGCGCTTCGCTGACGAAGGCGCGCCATTGCTCGAAGGCCTCGGCCTCGCAGCGCTCGGCGACGAAGGCTTCGTTGATCAGGCCTTCGGTGGCGATGACATGCCCCAGGCTGTTGAGCAGGGCGACGTTGCTGCCCGGACGCAGTTGCAGGTGATGCTCGGCCTTGATGTGCGGGCTGCGCACCAGGTCGATGCCGCGCGGGTCGGCGACGATCAACCGCGCACCTTCACGCAGGCGGCGCTTGAGCTGCGAGCCGAACACAGGGTGGCCGTCGGTGGGGTTGGCACCGATCACCATCACCACGTCGGCGGCCAGTACCGAATCGAAGTCCTGGGTACCGGCGGATTCGCCGAGAGTGACCTTGAGGCCATAGCCGGTCGGCGAATGGCAGACGCGCGCGCAGGTGTCGACGTTGTTGTTGCCGAAGGCGGCGCGCACCAGCTTCTGTACCAGATAGGTTTCCTCGTTGGTGCAACGCGAGGAGGTCAGCCCGCCGACCGAGTCGCGGCCGTACTGCGCCTGGATCTCCTTGAAGCGCCTGGCGGCATAACCGATCGCCTCGTCCCAGCTCACCGAACGCCAGGGCTCGTTGATGCTGTCGCGAATCATCGGCGTCTTGATGCGGTCCGGGTGGGTGGCATAGCCCCAGGCGAAGCGGCCTTTGACGCAGGCATGGCCGTGGTTGGCGTGGCCGTCCTTGTTCGGCACCATGCGCACCACTTCGTTGCCCTTGACCTCGGCCTTGAACGAGCAGCCAACGCCGCAATAGGCGCAGGTGGTGGTCACGCTGCGTTCGGCCTGGCCCATCTCGATCAGCGACTTCTCGGTCAGGGTGGCGGTCGGGCAGGCATTCACGCAGGCGCCACAGGAAACGCACTCGGAATCGATGAAGCTTTCGTCCTGGCTGGCGGCCACTCGCGAGTCGAAGCCACGGCCGTCGATCGTCAGGGCGAAAGTGCCCTGCACTTCTTCACAGGCCCGCACGCAACGGTTGCAGACGATGCACTTGGATGGGTCGTAGGTGAAATAGGGGTTGGATTCGTCTTTGGGCTCGGCCAGGTGAGTCTTCACCGGGTCGTAGCGCACCTCGCGCAGGCCAACCACGCCAGCCATGTCCTGCAGTTCGCAGTTACCGTTGGCCGAGCAGGTCAGGCAGTCCAGCGGGTGATCGGAGATGTACAGCTCCATGGTGCCGCGGCGCAGTTCGGCGAGCTTGGGGCTCTGTGTGCGCACCTTCATACCCGGCTCAACCGGAGTGGTACAGGACGCCGGATAACCGCGGCGGCCCTCGATTTCCACGGTACACAGGCGACATGAGCCGAACGGCTCCAGGCTGTCACTGGCGCACAACTTGGGCACGGCGATGCCAGCCTCTTGTGCAGCGCGCATGACCGAGGTGCCAGCTGGCACGGTGATGGCGGTGCCGTCGATTTCCACCGTTACCGGTGCGCCGGTGCGGGCGGGGGTGCCATAGTCGAGTTCACGATACAGGGCCATGTCTGTGCCTCCGAATCAGCGGGCTTCGGCGGTGTCTGGCGACACCCCGAAGTCCTCGGGAAAGTGGTTGATAGCGCTCATCACCGGGTAGGGCGTCATCCCGCCGAGGGCACAGAGCGAGGCGCCGAGCATGGTGTCGCAGAGGCTCTTGAGCAGCTCGATACGGCCCGGCTGCGGCCCTTCGGAACGGGCGACGATGATTTGGTCGAGCAGCTCCTCGCCACGGGTCGAACCGATCCGGCAGGGCGTGCACTTACCGCAGGATTCCACCGCGCAGAATTCCATGGCGTAGCGCGCCATCTCGGCCAGGTCGACCGTATCGTCGAACACCACGATGCCGCCGTGACCGAGCACCGCGCCGAGGGCGGCGAAGGCCTCGTAGTCCAGCGGGGTATCAAACTGCGACTCCGGCAGATAGGCACCCAGCGGGCCGCCCACCTGCACCGCGCGGATCGGCCGGCCACTGGCCGAACCTCCACCATATTCATATAGCAGCTCGCGCAGGGTGATGCCGAAGGCCTTCTCGATCAGGCCGCCACGCGCGATGTTGCCGGTCAGCTGGATCGGCAGGGTGCCGAGCGAGCGGCCCATGCCGTAATCCTTGTAATAGGCGCCACCCTTGTCGAGGATGATCGGCACCGAGGCCAAGGAGATCACGTTGTTGATCACCGTCGGCATGCCGAACAGGCCTTCGATGGCCGGCAGCGGCGGCTTCGGCCGCACGGTGCCGCGTTTGCCTTCGATGCTTTCGAGCAGTGCGGTTTCCTCGCCGCAGATATAGGCGCCGGCGCCGCGGCGCAGCTCCAGATGGAACGCCTTGCCGCTACCCAGCAGGTCGTCGCCCAGGTAGCCGGCGGCGTTGGCGCGGGCGATGGTCTCGAGCAGCACCGCCTCGGCGTGTGGGTATTCCGAACGCAGGTAGATGTAACCCTTGGTGGCGCCGACGGCCAGACCGGCAATGGTCATGCCCTCGATCAGCACATAGGGGTCGTCTTCCATCACCATGCGGTCGGAGAAGGTCCCCGAGTCGCCTTCGTCAGCGTTGCAGACGATGTATTTCTGCGCCGCCTCGCAGCCGAGCACGGTGCGCCATTTGATACCGGTGGGGAAGGCCGCGCCGCCACGGCCGCGCAGGCCGGACTCGGTGACCTCGGCGACGATGGCCTCAGGCGTCATGCCCAGAGCACGCTTGAGCCCGCGATAGCCGTCGTGAGCGATATAGTCATCCAGCGACAACGGGTCGGTGATGCCAGCGCGAGCAAAGGTCAGGCGTTCCTGACGCTTGAGGTACTCGATCTCCTCGGTCAGACCCTGGCCCAGCGGATGCTCGCCGCCCGACAGGAACCCGGCATCGAACAGTCCGGCGACATCCTTGGCCTTGACCGGACCATAGGCGACACGGCCGGCGGCGGTGGCGACTTCGACCAGCGGCTCGAGCCAGAACAGCCCACGCGAGCCATTGCGCACCAGCTTCACGTCGAGGCCACGAGCCGCAGCCTCGGCGGCAATGGTCTGGGCGACCTTGTCGGCACCCAGGCTCAGCGCGGTGACGTCTCGCGGTACGTAAACGGTAATGGACTCGCTCATGCGCGAACCTCCTGTTCAGCCAACAGTTCCAACAGACCCTCGGCATCGACGCGGCCATGCAGCTCGCCGTTGAGCATGGCGTTCGGCGCGCAGGCGCAATTGCCCAGGCAATACACCGGCTCGAAGGTGAGGCTGCCGTCTTCGCGGGTCTCGCCGAGCGGCAGGCCGAGCTTTTCCTCGAGTTCGGCAGTCAAGGCCTTGACCCCCATCGAGCGGCAGGCTTCGGCCTGGCACAGCTTGAGCACCTGACGGCCCGGCGGCGTGGCGCGAAAGTCGTGGTAGAAGCTGACCACGCCGTGCACTTCGGCACGCGACAGGCTGAGGTCCTCGGCAATCATCGGCAGCAGCTCCGGCGGCACCGCACCGAGGCGATCCTGGATGTCGTGCAGGATGGGTAACAGGGCGCCTGGCCGACCGCGGTGGGCGGCCAGTACCTCACGGGCGACGGCCTGGCACTGCTCGGGGGCGAAGCGCTGGGGAAGAATGGCCATGTTCTATGCTCCAGCCGGCGGCTAAAACCGGTACTGTCGGGAGACAAGCGCCACACATCACGGCTGATGAGCGCTTATCCCAGGTGGCGTTCGAAGGATCGCCACATATGAATAAAAGTTCTTATACTTGGCCGCAGAGCGCCCATGTGCGGCACACTAACATGGGCAATCAGCCGAACAAATATGAAGTCTTAAGCATATGATACGCATCGAAATCCAGCCACGTTGGCGTTTTCATCAACGCGACGGCAGCAGCCTCGATCCCCAAGGCCTGGAACTTCTGCAGGCCGTGCACGACACCGGCAAGCTGACCGAAGCCGCTGCCCGCGTCGGCTATTCCTATCGCCATGCCTGGAACCTGCTGGGCAAATGGCAGGCCTTCTTCGGCAGCCCGCTTATCGATCTGGAACGCGGCAAGGGCGCACGCCTGGCGCCGCTGGGGGAAAAACTGCTGTGGGCCGACCAGCGCATCCGCGCGCGACTTTCGCCCCAGCTGGACAACCTGGCCGGCGAGCTGGAACTGGAACTGAACCGGGTGCTGCAAGCCAGCAACCCGGGCCTACGCATTCACGCCAGCCACGGTTTCGCCGTGGCGGCGCTGCGCGAGTGGCTGGAGCGCGACCCGAGCTGGCAGTGGGAGGTGCAGTTTCGCAGCGGCAGCGAGGCGATGATCGCCCTGCATCGCCACGACTGCGAGGTGGCCGGCTTGCATGTGCCCGCCGGGCCGCTCGGCGCGCTCAGCATGAACCGCATACAGCCCTGGCTGCGGCCCGACCAGCGGGTAATCACCTTCGTCGTGCGCACCCAGGGATTGATGCTGGCCCCCGGCAATCCGCACGGCGTCGAGGGGTTGGCGGATCTGGCGCGTGGCGAGCTGCGCTTCGTCAACCGCGAGCCAGGTTCGGGCACGCGTTTGCTGCTCGAAGATCTATTGCGCCGCGACGAGCTGGACAGCACCGCGATCAAGGGTTTCCACAACGAGGAATTTACCCATGCCGCAGTGGCCGCCTACGTGGCCAGCGGCATGGCCGACGTCGGCTTCGGGGTCGAGGCGGCAGCACGCCAGTTCGGTCTGACCTTCCTGCCCATGGCCCGCGAGCACTACTGCCTGCTGTGCCGCGAGGACAGTCTCGAGCTACCGGCCATGGCCGCGCTGCTACGGGTGCTGCAGAACCCGGAATTCCAGGCACGCATCAGTCAACTACCCGGGTACGCCTTGAGCCGTCCCGGCGAGGTGCTGCCGTTAACCCAGGCGCTGGAACAATGGAGTCGCGAGAGCCTGCTCTGAGAGCCTTCCTATCCTCTGGCGGATGAATCGTGAACCAGCTCACAAAGCTGGCAAGCGAACAACCGAAGCGGGAACTCGACGCGGACTCACCAGTCTATGGCGCAATTCTCGCCGCAAGGCGGCTCTGTCCTCGAGGTGTCTATGAAGTCTCTGCAGTTGCTCCTCCTCTCGCTTGGCTTGACCTGTGGCGGCTACGCCCTGGCGGGCAATACCGAAGCCGCCGTGGGTGGCGCGCTGGGAGGCGCCCTGGGCACGGTGGTCGGCGAACAGTTGGGCGGATCGACCGGCGCGACCATCGGCGCCGGGGTTGGCGGGGCAGCCGGCGGTATGGTCGGTGCCGACAAGCGCAGCCGCACCGAAGCAGCCATCGGCGGCGGCCTGGGCGCCGCCGGTGGCAACGTCATCGGCCAACGGGTCGGCGGCAGCACCGGTGGCTTGATCGGCGCAGCGGTGGGCGGTGGCGCTGGTGGAGCGCTCGGCAACGAATATGGCGATGACGATGATCATCGTGACCGCCGTTATCGTGATGATCGTCGCTATTACGGGCACCCAGGCAAAGCCAAGGGTCACTGGAAGCACAAACACAAGCATCACGACTGATACATACGTTCCGGGCGGGCCACTCCTTCAGGCCCGCCTCGCCCTCGTCCCGCTATTTTGCCAAAGCCTCCAAGGCCGTGCGCAACCCATCCGGAATCGGCGTCGGCCGATTGCTGGCGCGGTCCACGAACACATGCACGAAGCGCCCCGCCGCGCAGGCCTGCTCTTCGCCTACTTTGAAGATCGCCAATTCGTACTGCACCGAGCTGTTCCCGAGCTTGCCAACCCGCATGCCTACTTCCAGCGCATCGGGAAAAGCGATGGATGCAAAGTAGTCGCACGATGAGCTGACCACGAAGCCGACCACTTCGCCTTCATGGATATCCAGCCCACCGCGTTCGATCAGGTAGGCATTCACCGCGCTGTCGAAATAGCTGTAGTAAACGACGTTGTTCACGTGGCCGTAGATGTCGTTGTCATGCCAGCGCGTGGTGATAGGCTGGAAGTGGCGATAATCGGCGCGCAGGTGCTGCGGTTGTTCAGCCATTGGAAATCCTTGAGTAGGCAAAGCGCTGCGCAACGCTAACGCGACGCAGCGCGCGGCTCAGTATGCTGCTTGGTAGATCGCCAGGGCATCGGCCTCGGTCACTTCGCGCGGATTGTTGACGAGCAGGCGCTGCTGAAGCATCGCCTCCTTGGCCAGTTGCGGCAGCATGTCTTCCGGCACACCGGCATCGCGCAGGCGAGTCGGCAAGCCGACGCGAGCGCTCATCTGCTCGAACTCCTCAATCAGCTGTTCGGCGTAGGTAGTGGGGTCGCCCGTACGCAGCCGGTCACCGAGGACGATCGGTGCCAGTTCGCCGTAGTGAGTGGTAGCCGCGCTGACGTTGAAGCGCAGCACCTGCGGCAGCACCAGCGCATTGGATAGCCCGTGAGGGATATGGAAGTTGCCGCCCAGCGGATAGGCCAGCGCATGCACAGCCGCCACTGGCGCGTTGGCGAACGCCTGTCCGGCCAAGCAGGCGCCGAGCAGCATCGCCTGGCGCGCCTCGCGGTTACCGCCGTTGTGCACCGCCTCGTCGAGATTGGCGGACAGCAGCCGCAGCGCTTCGCGGGCCAGCAGGTCGGACATCGGGTTCTTCTTCAGTGCGCTGGTATAGGCCTCGATGGCATGCACCATGGCGTCGATACCGGTGGCGGCGGTCACCGCTGGCGGCAGGCCGAGGGTGAGGTCGGCATCCAGCAGCGCCAGATCCGGCAGCAGCAACGGCGAGACCACGCCCATCTTGGTCGTCTCGCCAGTGGTGATGATGGCGATCTGGGTGACTTCGGAGCCGGTACCCGCAGTGGTCGGCACCTGGATTAGCGGCAGACGCTGGCCCTTGGCGTTTCCCACGCCATAGATGTCCTGCAGCGATTGCGCACACGCTGGATGCGCTAACAACGCCACCAGCTTGGCGACATCCATCGAGCTGCCGCCACCGAAGCCGATCACCAGATCGGCACCGCATGCTTTCGCCTGCTCGACCGCGGCCAGCACGATGGCTTCTGGCGGATCGGCGACGACCTGATCGTAAACGGCGACCTGCAGCCCTTCCGTCTCAAAGCCGGGTAGCACCTCGTTGAGCAGGCCGAAGCGGGTGATGCCGGGGTCGGTCACCACCAGCACCGAACGCGCGCCGCGCTCCTTGCAGAGGCTGGCCAGCCGGCGCGACGAGCCGGGTTCGCAGATCAGTTGAGCGGTTGTGGCAAAGCTGAACGGATGCATCGGTGCCTCCTGTGTCGAATATTGGGCTCTCCTGGCGGAGGCGCTTGGTTGCCTAAGGCATCCCGGTGCTGCTCTATCCGGGGCTGATGGGTTTCACGATTCCGATCAAAAAGCGAAATCCGTCTCCGGCAACGCCATCAGACATCCTGCTCCGCCCTGAATCGCTTCCCGATGCGCACTCGCCCGCGGCAGGACGCGACGCAAATAGAAGCCCGCACTGGCCAGCTTGGCCTGATAGAACGCCTCTTCGCCGGCGCCCTGCTCCAGCGCATCCTGCGCCCGCGCCGCCGCCTGCAGCCACAGCCCGGCCAACAAGACATAGGCCGAGTACTGCAGAAAGTCCACCGACACTGCACCGATCTCCTGCGGATCACGCCCAGTCGCGGCGATTATCTCGGCGCTCAGCTCGCGCCACTCGCCGATACGCGCCTGCACCTTGCTGACCATTTCATGCAGTGCTGGCCGATCGATCTGCTGGTCGCAAATCTCGCTGAACTCCGCCTGCAGCGCCGACAGTTCTGCCCCGCCGTCGCCCAGCAATTTGCGACGGATGTAATCCAGCGCCTGGATGCCATTGGTGCCCTCGTAAAGCTGCGTGATGCGGCTGTCACGCATCAGCTGCTCCATGCCCCACTCACGGATATAGCCGTGCCCGCCATAGACCTGCACGCCCAAGCTGGCGACCTCCTGGCCCATATCGGTGAAGAAGGCTTTGACGATCGGGATCAGCAACGCCGCGCGCTTGCTCGCCGCCTTGCGATAGCCTGGTTCGGGATGGCCGTGTTCCAGATCCAGCTGCCGCGCGCAGTACGCCGCCAGCATGCGGCTGCCTTCCACCAGCGTCTTCTGGGTGAGCAGCATGCGCCGCACGTCCGGGTGAACGATGATCGGGTCGGCGACCTTGTCCGGATGCTGGACGCCTGCCAGCCCGCGGGATTGCAGGCGTTCACGGGCATAGGCCAGCGAGCCCTGATAAGCCTGCTCGGCGATGCCCAGGCCCTGCAGGCCGACCTGGAAACGCGCGTCATTCATCATGGTGAACATGCATGCCAGGCCCTGATTCGGCTCGCCGACGATCCAGCCGGTCGCTCCATCGAAGTTCATCACGCAGGTGGCCGCACCCTTGATGCCCATCTTGTGCTCGACGGCACCGCAGGACAGCGAGTTACGCTCGCCTGGCGTGCCATCGGCATTGGCGATGAACTTGGGCACCAGCAGCAGGCTGATGCCCTTCACGCCGGACGGCGCATCCGGCAGGCGCGCCAGCACCAGATGCACGATGTTCTCGCTCATGTCGTGCTCGCCGCCGGAGATAAAGATCTTGCTGCCGGTGACGCGGTAGCTACCGTCCGCCTGAGGTTCGGCTTTGGTGCGCAGCAGCGCGAGGTCTGTGCCGGCCTGGGGCTCGGTGAGGCACATGGTGCCGCTCCAGCTGCCGCTGACCAGCTTCTCCAGATAGGCATTCTTCAGCGCGTCGCTGCCGTGCTTGTAAAGCGCCAGCACCGCGCCTTCGGTGAGGCCGGAATAGATGCGAAACGACAGCGAGGCGGCCATCAGCATCTCATGGAAGTTGCACGCCACCAGCTGCGGGAAGCCCTGGCCGCCGTACTCGGTCGGCCCAGTCATGCTCGCCCAGCCGTTATCGACGTACTGCCGGTATGCCTCGACGAAGCCCTGCGGCGTGCGGACCTCGCCGTTTTCCAGGGTCACGCCTTCTTCGTCGCTGTTGCGATTGAGCGGTGCGATCTCGCCGCCGGTGTAGCGCGCCGCTTCTTCCAGCACGCCGTCGATCAGCTCGCGATCAAGGCCATTACCGAGCAGCTCGCAATGGGCAGTGGCGTCGAACAGCTCGTGCAGTACGAAGCGCATGTCACGCAGGGGAGCCTTGTATTCCATGCTCAAGCCTCCCGCTTGTAGTCGACGAAGCGACCACCCAAGGTGGCCAGGCTGTCGATCAACTCAGCCGGCTGCCAGTGTGGGCCGTGACGCTCAGCCAAGGCGTTGAGGCGATCACGAATGGCCGGCAGCCCCTGGCGACCAGCCCAAGTCATCGGCCCACCAACTTCGGCGGGGAAGCCGTAGCCGTAGAGATAGACGGTGTCGATATCGGCGCTGGACTCGGCCATACCTTCCTCGAGGATCTTCGCGCCTTCGTTGACCAGTGCCAGCAGGCAGCGCTCAAGGATCTCCTCACTGCCAATCTCGCGACGCTGGAAGCCAAGCCGCTCGGATTCGCGCTGCACCAGCGCATCCACTTCCGGATCGTGCTCGGCCTGACGGCTGCCCTCGGCGTAGCGGTAGTAGCCCATGCGCGACTTCTGACCGAAGCGGCCGAGCTCGCAGAGGCGATTGTCGACCTGCACCTCGGGCTCATCCTGCCCTTTGCCCGCCAGCTCCCGGGCGCGCCATTCCAGATCGATGCCGACCACGTCGTACATGCGGAACGGTCCCATGGCGAAGCCGAAGCCCTGCAGCGCGGCGTCCACCTGATGCGGATAGGCGCCTTCGAGTAGCATCATCCGCGCTTCACGGACATAGGTGGCGAGCATGCGGTTGCCGATAAAGCCTGGGCAGTTGCCGGCGATCACGCTGACCTTGCCCATGCGCTTGCCGAGCTCGGTGGAGGCCTCGAGCACCGCTGTCGAGGTCTTCGCCCCGCGGACGATTTCCAGCAATTTCATGATGTGCGCCGGGCTGAAGAAGTGCAGGCCCACGACCTGCTCTGGGCGCCCGGTAACGGCAGCAATGGCATCGATGTCCAGCGCCGAGGTGTTGCTGGCAAGGATGCCGGCCGGCTTCACGATGCCGTCCAGCTCGCGAAAGATGTTCTGCTTGAGTTCGAGGTTCTCGTACACCGCCTCGATCACCAGATCCACGTCCGCCAGCGCCTGATAGTCGGCGGCCTTGCTGATGCATGCGCGGCGCGCTTCGGCCTGGGTTTCGTCGATGCGCCCCTGCCGGACGTTATGCGCGTAGGTATCGGCGACAACGCTCAACGCCTGTTCGAGCATCTCGGGATTGTTGTCCAGCCACAGCACCTGCACACCGGCGTTGGCCAGGCTCATGACGATGCCGCGGCCCATGGTGCCCGCGCCGATCACGGCGGCGGTCTGGATATCGAAGCGGGTTTGGCTCATTGCAGCTGTCCTCGTCGCAAGGCGGAAAAAACTGGAGACCAACCATAGACGAAGACGCTACTATTTTTGAAATTTAGTCTTGTGATGTTTCAGATTCACCGAATGAATATCTACAACTTCGACCTCAACCTGCTCCGCGTACTGGACGCCCTGCTGCGCGAACGCAACGTCTCCCGCGCCGCCGAGCGGCTTTCGCTCAGCCAACCGGCGGTCAGCAATGCGCTGAGCCGCCTGCGCGAACTGCTCGATGATCCGCTGCTGGTACGGGTCGGGCGCGCCATGCAGCCGACGCCGCGCGCGCTGAGCCTGGAAGTGCCGATTCGCGATGCGCTGCAGCAGATCGAACACACGCTGAACGCCGGCGATTACTTCGACCCCGCCACCAGCCGCCAGCGCTTCGTCATTGCCGTGACTGATTACGTCGAGCTGATCTGCATGCCTTCGCTAATGGCCCGTCTGGCGAGTGTAGCGCCGGGCATCCAACTGGCGATTCA
The DNA here is from genome assembly GCF_022355455.1 of Pseudomonas sp. KSR10. NCBI lineage: Bacteria > Pseudomonadati > Pseudomonadota > Gammaproteobacteria > Pseudomonadales > Pseudomonadaceae > Pseudomonas > Pseudomonas sp. KSR10. The sequence continues at coordinate 1,203,035 of NZ_JAKOEN010000019.1, forward strand.
ACACCTGACCCCGAGCCTGCCCGCGGCGGCGCTGGATGACGGCGAGCTGGATCTGGTACTGGGCCGTTTCGTCGATGTGCCGACGCGTTTCCACACCCGCCGCTGGGCCAGCGAGACACTGCAGGTCGCGGTGCGCAAAGGGCATCCGCTGATTGGCAAAACGCTGAATCTCGACGCATTTCTGCGCCTGCGTCACCTCTGGGTCCATGGCGGCCAGACGCGTGGCATGGTCGATCAATGGTTGGAAGGCCAAGGGCTCAGCCGCGACGTCGTCTATACCACGCCCAACTATCTCCAGGCCGCGCACATCGTGGCCAGCAGCGATCTGGCCGCCGTACTCCCAACCCAGCTCGCCCGGCATTTCGCCCGGTTGCTGCCACTGCAACTCTTCAATCTGCCGTTCGACCTCGGCGCCTTTCAGCTGGACATTGTCAGCGTGGCCCAGCGCGAGCGGGATGCAGCGCTGCAGTGGTTGATCGAGCAGATCGCGGCGGTACCGGGCAGCAGTGCGGGCCAGTGAACACAGCGCTTAAGGCTCACCGCCGCTTTCTTGCAGACAACAAAAAACCCGCCGAAGCGGGTTTTTCCTGACCATTCCGAATCCTTCCGGTTGCCGTCCTGGCGATGGCCGATCTTCCTTGATCCTGAGCGCATCCTGCGCTTCAGAGATGGGCATAGATTAGGCTTCGGACGGCCTCAGCTAAATAGCCGATCGCTGCGATCCGTGTAAGCCTTTCGCTATATCGGCAACCAATTAGGCGTTTCGCTGTCAGGGAGCCCGCACACTGATCTGATGCGCCCTGATGTTTAATGAGCCCGCCCCAGAGCCAGCACGCAATCGCAACGGAAGCTGGCGCCGGTCGCCAGCAGGTACCGACCGGCCCGGTATCCGGACCGATCGATGACAGCTTATTGCTCTAGGAAATCCAGCAGGTCCTGATTCAGGCGGTCCTTGTGAGTATCGGCCAGGCCATGCGGAGCGCCGGGATACACGATGAGTTCGGCATCCTTGATGATGGCAGCGGCCGCACGGGCCGAGGTGTCGATCGGCACGATCTGGTCATCGTCGCCATGAATCACCAAGGTCGGAACATCAAACTTCTTCAGGTCCTCGCGGAAATCGGTAGCGGAGAACGCGGCTATCGAGTCGTAGGTATTCTTGTGCCCGGCCTGCATGCCCTGCACCCAGAACGATTGGATCAACCCTTGAGAAGGCGTCGCGCCGGGTCGGTTGTAGCCGAAGAAGGGCCCGGACGCGATGTCCAGATAAAGCTGCGAGCGGTTGTCCAGAGACGCCTGACGCAGACCATCGAAGACTTCCAGCGGAACACCATCGGGATTGCTGTCTGTCTTAAGCATCAGTGGCGGAACCGAGGCGACCAATACTGCCTTTTTCACACGAGCGGTGCCGTGACGACCGATGTAGCGGGCCACCTCACCGCCACCGGTGGAGAAGCCAACCAGGGTGGCGTCTTTCAGATCAAGCGCGTCGAGCACCGCGGCCAGGTCGTCGGCATAGTGATCCATGTCGTTGCCGTCCCACGGCTGGCTGGAACGACCATGTCCACGCCGATCATGGGCGACTACCCGATAGCCCTTCGAGGCCAGAAACATCATCTGCGATTCCCAGCTATCCGAATTCAGAGGCCAGCCATGGCTGAAGGTGACCACCTGACCGTCTCGCGGGCCCCAGTCTTTGTAGTAGAGACTGACACCGTCTTTCGTCGTGACATAGCTTTCAGTTCGTTCGCTGCCGAGTACCGCGGCGGTGCCGGTGCCGGCGGGCTCGGCGGCGTTGGCTGCAGTAGTAGCCAGGACCAGGGCGGCCAGGGTGAGTGCGCGATTCAGTGTATGCATGGTCTTATCCTCGATAGGTGGAAGGACGGTGAGCGGGATGTGCCCAACCGATGAAGCTATGGTGCCTACCGAAAGGATCTTTACGGACTCAAAATATCCAATAAATGCTGCAGATCGTCTAAATCGATCAAAACGCCATGTAGTTGTAGCTTTGCATCATCGCAATGATCGCCGTCGCGAATGCTGCTTTGACCAGAAAGCAAAAAACCCGCCGAAGCGGGTTTTTTTCTGACCGTATCGAATCCGTTCGAGTGCCGTCCTGGCGGTGGTCGATCATCCTGATCCTGAGCGCGTCCTGCGCTTCAGAGTGGGAGTAGATTAAGCATTCCCCGCCCTGAGCTGAAGCAGCCAATGGCGCAGGTTTTTGTAAGTCTTTTGCCATAGCTGCGTGAGTGGCGTCCATCGAACGACGCACTATGAGCACTTCCCCAAATGCTCACAAGGTGCTGGTTGCGCCCGCCTTGAATGCCCAAGGCAGAGCAGCTGCAACGGTTCAATCAACAGGCCGTTGGCGAACCGTGGAAACGGTTCACAGCGTAGCAGGCAAGGCGCAGGCCGGCTTTCCGTCAATAACCTTGCATTGAGTGCGTATTAGTTCTTGTCAAGGTCGACCAACGGCTCCTGGCGGACCTCGCTCTGGCGGCTAGCCTGGATCGCCTCGATGCGTTTACGGGCGTCCGCAACGGCCGCCTTGTTCGCCAGCAACTCGTAGCGCACGTGGAAATGCTTCTGCTCACCCGGTTCGATCTTCGGCACCAATCCGAGCGGGCGCTGGTAGGAACGGTTGTAGGAAAAACTGGTGCCCGGTTCCAGCCCGGTGACGTAGCCCTGCTTGTGGGTGTCGGTGTTCTTCCACAGCGAGAATACCGGCAGCTCGCGCGTATCGAAGCCGACGGTGACACCCAACTCGGCGTCGCGGTTATGTAACATCGCCAGCGTTTCGCCTTGGGCATCGGCATAGGGCACAACGTTGTAGACGGTTTCATCGTAGTCCGGGGTCGGGCCACGATAGGTCTGCCAGTCACCGAGCTCCTTGGCGGCCTTAGCGTTGAACGGCGAGACCTGCTTCACCGGCGCGACGAAGCGAGCACCCTGCTCCAGCAAGGGCGTCCCGAAATTGGTGTGATACAGCGCCTGATATTCCTTTGCGTAGTCGCCCTGGTTGGTCAGGGTATCGTGCAGCGAGAAACCGCTGCGGCCGGGCTCGGTGCTCAGTTCAGTCATGATCGAAAAGTCGACCTTCTTGAACGCCTTTTCCTTCAGCTCACCACGCAGGCGAATGGCGTAAGGTGGCTTCTCGTCGATCTCCAGCACCACGCGAGAGGCAGGGATATTCGCCGCGCGGCCATGCAGCGTGAGCAACTCGCCATTGTCTTCGCCGGGGTGGCCGACCCATTCGAAACCGCAACGGGTAACCAGCTCGTTGAAGCCTTCCAGCCAGCCCAGACCACCGCGACCGTTGAGTTCAATAAAGGCCGGGTTGACCACCTCATCCACCGGCGAATCCCACCCCAGGCGCACATCACCAGCCACGGCCTCGAGCACGTTCATGCCGCGCGTCGGGACGACCGTGATCCGCATCGCGCCGTTGTCGATCTCGATCAGGCTGGCACCCTCCTGGCGCCCGCCATGCAGGGTGCGCAGGCTGACACTGAACGGCTGCTCGGCCTTGATTCCGAGCGCTTGGCTGGTGATGCGCCAATTCTGCACAGGCTTGTCAGGGTCGATCAGCACCTGTTCCCAGGCCATGGCAGGGTTGGACAGGCACAGGCCCAGACCGCAAAGAAGCTGCAAACGCGTCATGAGGTTTTCCTTTGTTGTTATGCATGCCTGATTACGTTAGCTGAAACGTTTCAGCTTGCAAACCAAAGCGAGAGGCAAACGCATAAGGTCATCCAGGAAGGGCGGACTGCGAGGCTTCAGGCGAGGTCAGCGATGGAAGGCCAATCAGGACGGTTTGTGGTAACGACTCGGGTGCCAGTAGCCGGACAGCAGCGGCAACGCCGGCCCATGCCAGCCGCGCCGGCGCATTTCACGAGCGATCAACGCATTCATGATCTTGTGCCCCATGAGCAACACACAGTCGTGGGTATGCGCCAGTTCGATGAGCTTGTCGGCGGCTGCGCGGGCGCGTTGCCTCGAGTCACTCACCGGCTCGGTGTGCCGGGCAAAACCGAAGAACCAAGCCGTGCGAAAGGTGATGCGCCAGAAGCGTGAGGGCATCGGTGGGAACGACCAATCGGGGTAAGGCAGATGCGCCTCTGCAAATAGCGGATCAGGCTCGGAACGGCAGTCGCAACCAAGCCCGTCACGCGACTCCACACAGCGCATAAGCGAACTGCAGAGCACTGTGCCGGCGGAACCAGCGAGGCGGCGCAACGCTTCCGGTCGTTCGGCGACCACGACGTTGGCGGCGTTGTAGCGCTCGACCCAGCGCTGCATGCCGGCCGGCGTGCTCCATGGGCTGGCACGGTGATCGGGCCGTCCATGACGCACCAGAATGATCTGCATGAAAAGCCCACCGAGAGGAGATGCTGGGTTTGAAACGCACCGGTAGCGATGGGTTCCGGGCTCTGCGCAACTTTGATGGGAACAGACCCCGGCTGTGCGCCGGGGCTGGAATTACTTATCGAGTTCGTCCTGCTTTTCCAGGAAGTCTTCCTCGATCATGGCGTCCTTGACGGCCTGCGGTTGCTCGTCGAGAAACGGATCGTTGAGTTCGCCAGTAGACAAGACGTTGTTGTCCAGCTTGCCCATCAAATGATCGAGTGCATGGCGCATCTTTTCCGCCGCGCCCTCGACCGCCAGCTGCAGCGAATCGGCCTTGTGAGTTACCGAAACCGCCTGATGGCCCTTGGGCCGTGCCTCGATCTGGCAGCGCTTATCGTCGGCTCCGGCCTTTTGCGCGTTCTCGTCGCTGACGTGCACCTCAATCCGAGTGAGGAATTCGTCGAAGCGCTCCAGCCGCTCCTCCACGGTCGACCCCACCCATTCATGCAGCTCGACACTGCCGGGGATGTGATGGCTGTTGACTTGAACATGCATACGACTACTCCTGATTGATAACGTACCTACAAGGGTTCGAGGCGCCCGCATCGCCGAGGTTCAGCGGCTTCGTTTGAAGGAATTGTCATCAGCGGCGCGATTGCCGCTCCTGACCCAGGTCAGCGAATCGGCACAGGCGAGACAGCGCACGCCACAACAAGCTGCCCGAAGGCAAGATCAAGCCATGGCTGCGAACAATCTCAGCTGCACCGCTTCAGTCGTGCCCTGTCGCCTTGGTCACATCGGCACGATCGGCACGCCCACCGAGAAACCACCCCACCGCACCCCAGACCGCGGCGCAGATCGCTCCCACCACGCCGATCAGCCAGGCGCCCTGACCTAGACTGTCGAGCAGGCTCTTGGCCCAGCCGCTCAAGGCGTCACCGCCGCGATAGACCACGGTGTCGATGAAGTTCTTCGCCTTGTATTTACTCTCGGCGTCCAGCGGCGCGAAGAGCATTTCCCGTCCCGGTCGGACGAAGGCGTACTCACCAATCCTTCGCACGATCATCACCGTCGCCAGTACGGCGAAGGTCGGCGCCAGCGCCAGGCCAATGAAGCCCAGGCAGACCAACCCCGGCACCGCCGTCAGCAGCACCCGCACACCGAGGCGCTGGGCGATGCGGCCAGTGATGAACAGCTGGGACAGCAACGCACCGGCCTGCACCACGAAGTCGATCGCGCCGAACACCCGCACCTGCTCGGCGCGGTCTTCAAACAGCTCGGCTACCAGCCGCGCCTGCTCGAAATAGAGAAAGGTACTGGCCGTGGTCAGCAGCAGGACGAATGCAGCGATGCCCAGCAGATAGCCCGAGCCGAGCACCCGCGTAAGGCCGCTGAAGGGATTGCCGGCGACCGGCCGCCGCGAACTTTCGGCATGCTCGGCACCGGGCCGGCCGGCGCCATGGATTTCGCGCCACGCCATCAGGTAATGCTTGAGCGCCACGGCCGCAGCCAGCAACAGTGCGGCCAACAGCATCAGGCCGAACTGTCCGAGCAGACCCACCAGCAAGGCGCTCAGCGCCGGCCCGACCAGGCCGCCAACACTGGCACCGGCGGCGATGAAGGCGAACAGGCGACGCGCCTGAGGCGCGTCGAACACATCGGCCATCAGGCTCCAGGCCACCGAGACCACGAACAGGTTGTAGACCGAGATCCATACGTAGAACACGCGCGCCAGCCAGATGCTGTCGCGTAGCACGAAGAACAATCCGGCGAAGAGCAAAAGGTTCAGGCAGAAGAACCCGTACACCCAATCTATGTAGTGAATGCGCGCGACCCGCGAGTTGAGCCAGGCGAACAGCGGCACCGCCGCCAGCATGGCGAAAAAGGTCGCGGTGAACAGCCATTGCAGATTGTCCACCCCGCCCTGGATGCCCATCGACTCGCGAATCGGGCGCAGCATGAAATAGCCGGTGAACAGACAGAAAAACAGCCCGAACCCCGCGAGCGCCGCGTGCAGCTCGCCGGGGCGCGCATTGATCGATGCGGAAAACCGCGTGGCTAGATGGGCAGGCATGCGGCCTCCCGACGGCGGCGACACCCAGACTGTGCCATGTGGTGATCAGCTGAAAGCGTCGATGATCAGTTGCCGCTGGCGCGCGTCCGGCAGCCTTCCCTGCCCCGCCATAATATTGTCAGCCATGTAACGGGGGTTGGAAGTCGCCGGGATCACCGTAGTGACCGCCGGTTCGGCGAGGATGAACTTGAGCAGCATCTGCGCCCAGGAACTGGCGTCGATCTCGGCGGCCCAGGCCGGCAGCGGCTTGCCCTTGACCCGTGAAAGCAGGTTGCCACGGGTGAACGGCCGGTTGATCAGCGTGGCGATGCCCTTGTCGGCGCAATAGGGCAACAGGCGCTTCTCGGCATTGCGCTCGCTGACCGAATAGTTGAACTGGACGAAGTCGACGGGCTCCTGCTTGAGAACCTCTAGCAGCCGATCGTGGGCCGACTCGACATAGTGTGTCACGCCGATATAGCGGATCCGCCCTTGCTCCTTGAGGTCGCGCAGCAGGCCGAGCTGGGTGCGGGTGTCCTGCAGGTTGTGCACCTGGACCAAGTCGAGCGTGTCGGCCTGCAACGCCTCGAAGCTCTTCTCGAGCTGTGCCATGCCGCGGTCCCGGCCGGTGGCGGAGACCTTGGTGGCGAGAAACACCCGCTCACGCACGTTCTGCCGCCGAACCAGCTCACCCACCACGCGGTCGGCGTTGCCGTAGCTCGGCGCCGTGTCGATCAGTTGGGCGCCCCCCTCGATGAAGACTCGCAGGACCTCGAGCAGGGCTTGCATCTCGTCGTCATCGAGGCGGATGTCATGCGTACGCGAGGTACCCAGGCCGATCACCGGCAGCAATTCGCCTGAGGCCGGAATCTTGCGCATCCGTAACGGCTCGGCGGCTTTCGCCAGCAACGGCCATGACGGCCCGAGCGCGGCAAGGGTAGCGAACAGGACGGAACGATGAAGCAGCTGGCGGCGCGTCTGCATGAAAGCCTCCGGTTCGGTGTTGCGGTCGGCAATATCGACGCTTGAGTATGGTCGACACCGCACGCCTCACCCGCAGACTGACGAACGAGAGCTTTTCCGTTTGTTTCAGGGGTATGAGCGAATCGCAAGACGCGAAGCCGGGAGCCCCCGCGCAGTCCGTCGGACCGCTATCGCAATAGTGGCATTATGCTTCTATTTCGGTTTTACTTCGCCGCGCTCCGCGCCTGTCCCGAATGCCATCAGCGATCCGCGGTTCGCCACCTGTAGAGACAACGATGCACCCAACCTCCTCCCGACCCTCCGGGCATTCGTCAACCTACGCGCCAGACACGCGCCGGCGGCGAAGGCAGCGAATGATCAGCCTGGCCTACGCAGTGGGCCTGATACTGGTATTTCTGCTCAGCGTACTGCTATTGCCCGACGACACCGGCCTCGGCAAGTTGCTGTGGGGAACGCTCAACGCCGCTGCAAAAGCCGGGGCATGAGCGCTGAGATCAGACCCGAAAGCGCCCAACCAAATCTGCCAGGCTCTGGGACAACGATGAGAGCTGCTGGCTAGCCTGCATGCTCTCGGCCGAATTGCCCGCCGCATCATTGGACAGGTCGCGGATATCGCTGATATTGCGCGCGATCTCTTCGGTGACGCTGCTCTGCTCCTCACAGGCGGTGGCAATCTGCGCCGCCATGTCGTTGATGCGCTGGACCGAGTGCGTCGTGTCGGCCAACACCTGATCGACGCCGGCGGCGCGCTCGACACTGTCGCGCGCCTTGTTGCTGCCGACATGCATCGCCTGCACGGCCTTGGCGACGCCAGTCTGCAAGCGCTCGATACGCAGTTGGATGTCTTTGGTCGAATCCTGGGTACGGGCCGCCAAGGCTCGCACCTCATCGGCGACCACGGCGAAGCCTCGGCCCTGCTCACCGGCCCGTGCGGCTTCGATGGCAGCATTGAGCGCCAGCAGGTTGGTCTGCTCGGCAATGCCGCGAATGACTTCGAGCACGGCGCCAATGCTGGCGGTTTCTTCAGCCAGCGCCTCGATGGTCTGCGAGGTGCTTTCCACTTCCTGCGCGAGCTGGCGGATCGATTGGATGGTGTTGCTAACCGCCGCTGCGCCCTCACGTGACTGGCGCTCGGCATCCCGCGCCGCATCCGAGGCGTTCTGTGCATTCTGCGCGACTTCATGAACCGCGGCGCTCATCTCTGTGGCCGCCGTGCTGACCTGGTCGACCGCCACGTGTTCGCGGCTAATCAGCTGATCGTTGGTCGCGGCCATCCCCGCCATGCCCCGCGCGGCGGCATCGACCTCACCGGTCATCCGCCTTACTTCAGCGATCAGCGGCTGCAGCTTGTCGAGAAAACGGTTGAATGCGTTACCGAGCTGACCCAGCTCATCGGCCGAACGCACTTCCAGCCGGGTGCGCAGGTCACCATCACCCTCTGCAATCTGCTGCACACGGTCGAGCAGACGGCGGAGCGGGCGCAACACCACCAGCGGCAGGCCGAGCACCAGCAGCGTGCAGCCGAGCAAACCGACCACCAGCACTGCGCCTTGTTGCCTGGCGGTCGCCGCCCCCTCGGCCATTGCCTCCTCGCCCTCGGCCGCTGCGGCCTCATCTGCGAGTTCGCCCAGCTTGTCGATGGCATCGCGCATGGCATCGAAGCGCGCTTCGCTGTCACCGAAGCTCAGCGCACTGGCCGCCTGCCGCTCGAGATCGATTTGACCGATCACCCGCTGCGAAACCTCCGACCATTGTTGAAAGCCGCGATTGAACTGTTCGATCAATGCCAGGGCCTCGGAACCCGGCTGGGTGGCGGCGTATTTTTGCACCCGGTCATAGGCCTGCTTGAGGTTTTCCGTATGACTGTCACGCAGCGCCTGACGATGTTCGCCGGCGTCGCTATCGAGCAGGCTGCGCTCAGCCACGAAGGCCTGGTAAAGGTCGCGATCGGCATTGAGCAGCAGGCTGATAGCGGGCAGATGTCGCTTGGCCAGCTGCTGGCTTGAGTCGGCCACCCGGTCGATGCCACGCATGCCAACGCCCCCCATCAACACCAGCAACAGGGCCAGCACAGCAATGGGCAGGGTGATTTTCCAACGGAATCCGAGATCTGAAAGAAAGCGAGACATGGCGCCGCTCCTGGGATGAATACCGTGGCTATCGGCAATTTCTTCCACAACAAGAGGCCTCTGGTCGAAATTTGCACAATCACAGCAGCCGCTATCGCGCCGGTCGCCTGCGGCCTGAACAGCGCGCCCGCCCCTCGTCCCAGCGCACCTACTACTTCAGAACGAACACCAAGGTTGCATAGCCAGCGTTGCCGAAGCGGCCGATAACCTGAAACCACCGAGCCGCTGCCGAACGGTCTGCAGGGCATGCCTGCACGAGGCTGATAGCGAATCATCCGGTCATCGGGAACGGGCGGGTTCGGGACCGCTCACCCACCCACAATGCGCGAGTAACGCCCATGTTTTCGTTCTCTCGATTCAAGCCAGGTCATACGCCCACCAACGGAACCCTGAGTCTGCTCGGTACCGCGCAAAAGCTCGCGCAGCAGCTGGCCGCCCTGCGCTTCGAACCGACTTATATCGCCGGATTCGTCTCGCCACATGTCGATCTGGACCAGGTGGCGCGGCAGATCTCACAGCGCTTTCCGCGCGCAGCCATCAGCCTGTGCACCACCTCGGGTGAGCTATCCAGCGAGAATCAGCGGCTTTACTGCGCCACTGGCACGCAGTGGGACCGGGTGGTGCTGCAGCTGTTCGACGCCAGCGTCATTGCCGCCGCTGAAATCGTCCGGGTGCCGTTGGAGAGCGAGGACATTCGTGGGCAGGGACAACGCAAGAGCATGTCGCAGCGGATCGCCAAGCTCACCGCGTCAATCAAGCAGTTGCAGGTGTCGATGAAAATCGACTATCGCGACACTCTGGCGAACATCTTCTTCGACGGCCTTTCGGCATCCGAATCCTTCTTCATCGAAGCGCTCTACGAATCCGGGCGCTTCCCCTGTCTGTTCGTCGGCGGCTCGGCCGGCGGCAAGCTGGATTTCCAGAAGACTCAGCTGCACGACGGCAAGCGCAGTTATCAAAACCATGCATTGATCGTCTTTCTCAAGTGCGCCCGGGACGTGCGTTTCGGCGTGTTCAAGAGCCAGAACTTCGAGCCCACTTCGCTCAGCCTGAGCGTGCTCAGTGCCTCGCTGGAGGACCGCTACATCAGCCAAGTGGTGGACGCCAAAGGCAACATCCGCAGCATGGTCCAAGCGCTGTGCGAGGCACTCAAGTGCGCGCCGCAAGAGCTGGAGCAGCGTCTGTCGGATTATTCCTTCGCCATTCGCGTGGGCGATGAAGTCTTCGTCCGCTCGATTTCGCAGATCGACTTCGCCAAAGAACGCGTGCACCTGTTCTGCGACGTGGCGCCCGGCGAGGAGCTGATCATGGTCAAGCGAACGCCGCTGGCCGAGACCACCCGACGCGACTATCAGCGTTTCATGCGCAACAAACCCGGGAAGCCGTTGGTGGGCATCCTCAACGACTGCATCCTGCGTCGGCTGAACAATGAGCGGGCACTGGCCGGCATGGATCCGGTATTCGATGACGTACCGGTGGCCGGCTATTCCACCTTCGGCGAAATTCTCGGCCTCAACCTCAACCAGACCCTGACCGCGGTCTTCTTCTTCCGCACCCACGGCAAGGATGACTTTCATGACGAATACACAGACAACTTCATCGCCTATCACGGTGAGTTCAAGGCGTTCTTCCTGCGCCGACAGATCAAGAAGCTCACGGGTTTGAGCCAGGTGGTGGTCAAGCAGATCGAGCAGTTCAAGCGTCAGGATTACAGCAGTGCGGTAGACGTCAACGGGCTCGACGAGCACATCCGCCCGGTGTTCCGCGGCCTGGCCGACCTGGGACAGGTGCTGTCACAGGCCGACGAGGAGCGTCGCTCGATGTCCGAGCAACTGAGCCAGTGCGCCACCGAACTGCACGGCTCGATGGACGACCTGACGCTGAATATCACTCAACAGGGCGCGGTCATCGAGCAGGCCGGTACCTCGGTCAAGCAGATGGTCCATCAAGCCGACAAGGTGGTCGGCAGCGCCCGCGATCTGGCGCAGTCGAGTCAGCGCATTCAGTCGGTGGTGCAGACCATTCAGCAGATCGCCGGGCAGACCAATCTGCTGGCGCTGAACGCCGCAATCGAAGCGGCGCGTGCCGGCGAGCAAGGCCGCGGGTTCGCGGTGGTCGCCGACGAAGTGCGCAAGCTGGCCGAAATTACCGGCAAGAATGCCGAGGAGATCGGTAACGATATCGACCGCCTGGCCAGCGAGATCCGTGCGGTGGCGCAGCACATCGAAACGCAGTCAGCGGACGTCGGCTCGCTCACCAGCTTGCTCGATGCGCTGGAAAACTCGAGCAACCTCACCGCCGGAACCTCACGCCAGACCAAGGGCGTGGCGGACCGATTGATTGGTCTGACGGCCCGCTGAGGCGGTGCAGCGAGGGATTTACTGCGCCAACCGCGCGCGAACCTCGCCGTAGGGATAAGCCTCCAGCGAGGCGAACCCAGGTATCTGACGGGCCTTGAGTTTGGTGAACACCGGCACGCTGATCCCGCAGAGAAAGCGCGTCAGGCATTCGACGCTGGGCGCGCCGCCCTTGAGCTGTTGGTAACGCTGACTGAAATCTGCGCAGCGACCCTCGACATCGATCTCAGCGAGCGGCGCCAGCGCCGGCGGATCGGGCAGTTGCGCCACCTGCCCCCCGCAGACCGAGCAATGCCCGCAACGCTGCGGCGCCTGGTGGTCGCCGAAGTAGGCGGCTAGCCGCTGACTGAGACATTCGGCAGATTCGAACAGCGCCAGCATGTTGTCGATGCGGGTGATCTCGCTCGCCTCGTGCTGCCTGAAATAGGCGTGCAGCTCGGCGCTCAATGCCTCGGCATCGAAGCCCCCGTCGAGCAACGCATAGACCTCGGTCATCTGCTTGCTCTCAAGCTCGATCCAGCCTTTTTCCTGGAAATATTCCAGTGCCTTGACCACCCGCGCGCGGTCGGCGCCATGCTGCTGATAGAGCGCATCGAAATCCAGCGTGCACCAGGTCCGCGCCCGCGCCGAGCTATGCACGATCGCCTCGACGAACTGACGCCGCTCCCCTTCGAACTTCGCCACCAGCGCCTCAGGTTCGAGCAGGTACTTGTAGCGGTACTCGGCGAAATAGGCGAAGCGTGGCGCGATGATGCCGCGCAGCTCCAACTGCACCAGCAGAGTTTTCAGCGGCAGCTGGCGGATGTTGCTCTGGTCCGACAGCTGGCTGAGCATCAGCTCCCATTGCCCGTCGGCGCCCGCCTGCAGCAGCTCGTCGAGTACGCAGCGGATGCCCTCGCGTTCCGGCGTATCGCCGTAGACGAAGTTCTGCAGCACGCTGAGGCTGTCGCGATTGGCCAGCACCAGGCAATCCGATGCCTGACCATCACGCCCGGCACGGCCGATTTCCTGGCTGTAGTTCTCGATCGATTTCGGCAGGTCGTAGTGCACCACGTTGCGGATGTCCGCCTTGTCGATGCCCATGCCGAAAGCGATGGTGGCGACGATGCAGTTCAGCTCGCCCGCCATGAAGCGCCGCTGGATCGCCTCGCGCACTTCGTGGTTCATGCCGGCGTGATAGGCGCTGGCGGGGAAAACCCGCTGCGCCAGATGCTCGGCGACCTGCTCGGCGGTCTTCTGCTGAGTGACGTAGACGATGGTCGGTTGGCCGCCCTTGTCTGCCAGCCATTCCACCAGCCGACGTTGCTTGTTGAAGCCGCTGACCGGCTCCACCAGCAGATTGAGGTTGGGTCGATAGAAGCCGGTGGTCACCACGTCATCCGCGCCAATCGAGAACTTGGCCTGCATGTCGGCGATGACCGGCGGCGTCGCCGTGGCAGTCAGCAGCAGCGTCTGTGGAATGTTGAACTGGCGCTGATACTCGGGAAGCTTGAGGTAGTCAGGGCGAAAGTTATGACCCCATTCGGAGATGCAGTGCGCCTCGTCCACCACCAGCAGCGAGATCGGCACCTGGCTGATGAAGTTGCGGAAGCGCTCGTTCTTCAACCGCTCCACCGAAATCATCAGGATCTTCAGTTCGCCCGATTTGGCCCGTGCCATGGTCGCACTGGTCTGCTCACGGCTTTGGGCCGAATCGATGCTGCCGGCGGCAATGCCGTGGCGGTGCAGAAAGGCGAGTTGGTCCTGCATCAGCGCCAGCAACGGCGAGACCACCAGGGTGAGATGCGGCAACAGCAGTGCCGGCAGTTGATAGCACAGCGACTTGCCTGAGCCGGTCGGAAAGATGGCTGCCGCCGAGCGGCCCGCCACCACGGCACGAATGGCCTGTTCCTGGCCAGGACGAAAGCCGTCGTAGCCGAATGTTTGTTTGAGCGTCTGCTCGATCATGCTGGGTCACTCCCTTGACTGGAGGACGGAGGGTAGCAAGGGTCGGGATGCGTAGGGTGGATCACGCTTCACCGTTCCACCAGACAGATCACAGTGGCATTGCGGTGGATGTAAGAGGCGACATCCACCCTACACAGTGAGTCACGCCCTTAATTGAGGGCGGAGGGTAGCAAGGCGCGGGGGGCGTAGGGTGGATCACGCTTCATCGATCCACCAGGCAGACACCTACCTTGCCGAGCGATCAGAAGCGATCGCGGATGATCACCTCATCGAACGGCAGCTTGCCGACACGCGGCTTGGGCTCGGCGGCGCGCTTGCCGACCGCGACCATCATCGCGATGACATGGTTGTCCGGCAGGTTGATCAGCTTAGCCACGGCGTCGAAATCGAAGCCGTCCATGGGGCAGGAGTCCAGGCCCTTGCCACGGGCGGCAAGCATCAGGGTCTGAGCCATCAGGCCGCAACTGCGCATGGTTTCGTCGCGCTGAACCTGCGGCTTGCCACGGTAGTAGGTGTCGATGGCGCCAGCCATGTAGTCCTGCACCTCGGGCGGCGCACCCTCCCAGACGCGGCGGACATTCTTTTCCCAGCTGTCGAGCTGCGCGCAGACCACCACCAGCATCGACGCATCGGTCATCTGCGCCTGATTCCAGCCCACCTCGCGGATCTGCGCACGCAACGCCGGATCACTGACCTCGACGAAGCGTACGTGCTGCAGATTGAACGCCGACGGCGCCAGCAGCGCCAGTTGCAGCAGCTCGTCCTTTTCTTCGCGGCTGAGCTGAAAGTTGGTGTCGTAGGCTTTGACGGCGCGACGGGTGCGGATGGCTTCTTCGATGTGCATGAACGGCTCCACTGGCTGAGAAATGTGGCCGCCATGCTATGCCCAACGGATTGATCGAATCCATGCGTCTTTACTGATGGTACTCATCACCTGCTTCGATCCGTTGCGCAGGTGCCGTTGAGGCAAGAAAAAGCCGCCCGAAGGCGGCTTGTCTGATGCAGTGCTGGCTTAAAGCTGCGGCCCGGCAGCCTTGATGACCTCGGACACATCGAACTTCTTGAAATTCTCGATGAATTTGTTCGCCAGTTCCTTCGCCGCTTCGTCGTACGCGTTCTGGTCTGCCCAGGTATTGCGTGGGTTGAGCAGCTGGGTATCCACGCCCTCGACGGCCTTCGGTACGTCCAGGTTGATGATCGGCAGATGCTCGGTCTCTGCACCCACCAGCGCGCCGCTCTGAATCGCCGCGATTACCGCACGGGTCGTCGGGATGTTGAAGCGCTTGCCGACACCATAGCCGCCGCCGGTCCAGCCGGTATTGACCAGATAGACCTTGGAGCCGAACGCCTGAATGCGTTTGATCAGCAGCTCGGCGTAGACACCGGCTGGGCGCGGGAAGAACGGCGCGCCGAAGCAGGTGGAAAAGGTCGACTTGATGCCGCTGCCCGAACCCATCTCGGTGGAACCGACCAGCGCGGTGTAGCCGGAGAGGAAGTGGTAAGCCGCCTGCTCTTCATTGAGTACGGACACCGGAGGCAGCACACCGGTCAGGTCGCAAGTCAGGAAGATCACCGCGTTCGGCTCACCGCCCAGGTTCTTCTCGGAGCGCTTCTCGACGTGCTCCAGCGGATAGGCGGCACGGCTGTTCTGCGTCAGGCTGTCATCGGCATAGTCGGCGATGCGTTCGTCGTTCAATACAACGTTCTCGAGAACCGCGCCGAACTGGATGGCTTTCCAGATCACCGGCTCGTTCTTCTCGGACAGATCGATGCATTTGGCGTAGCAGCCGCCTTCGATGTTGAATACGACGCCCGTACCCCAGCCGTGCTCATCGTCGCCGATCAGGTAACGCGACTCGTCGGCCGACAGGGTGGTCTTGCCGGTACCGGACAGGCCGAAGAACAGGGTGACGTCGCCGTCGTCGCCGATGTTGGCGGCGCAGTGCATCGGCAGCACGTCGGCCTCCGGTAGCAGGTAGTTCTGCACCGAGAACATCGCTTTCTTCATTTCACCGGCGTAACGCATACCGGCGATGAGGACCTTCTTGGCGGCGAAGTTGATGATCACGCAACCGTCGGAGTTGGTGCCGTCGCGTTCGGGCACGCACTCGAAGTTGGCGACGTTGAGCACTTGCCACTCGTCCTTGCCGGCCGGGTTGTACTGCGTGGGATTGATGAACAGCTGGCGACCGAAGAGGTTCTGCCAAGCCGTCGCCGTGGACATCTTGACCGGCAGGTAGTGACCCTCGGAAGAGCCTACATGGACGTGGGATACAAAATGGTCCTGGGCCTTGTTGAAGGTCTCTACGCGATCCCACAGGGCATCGAACTTGTCGGCCGGGAACGGGCGGTTGATCGGCCCCCAGGCGATTGAAGCCTGCGTGCTGGGCTCCTCGACGATATAGCGATCAGCTGGCGAACGACCGGTCCGATGGCCGGTTCTCACGACGAGCGCGCCGTTGGCGGCCAATTCACCTTCACCGCGTTTGATGGCCTCTTCGACCAGTTGAGCGATGCTGATATCGATGTACACGGCGTTATTGGCTTGCGTCATGAGTTCCCCGTCGGCCCTGGGCCGATTCCTCCATGCTGTTGTAGCCCAACTGACGATGGACTACATCGAAAAAAGTGCGCGCGATTATGACAGAAAAGGCGCGGCGCTGGGTATGAGGGCGTAATGGCGAAAAGGTTCTACGCCCCCCGCCATTTTTAATGCCGAGTGCCGGAAGGCCCCTCGATGCCGGCACCGGCAAACAGCTGAGCGACATCGGCTGCATCGAAGCGATAGCTGTGATTGCAGAACTGACAGTCGATGGTAATCGCGCCACCCTGCTCGTTGAGTAACTGCTCGGCGTCGTGCTGGCCGAGGCTCACCACCGCGTTGGCCGAACGCTCGCGCGAGCAGCTGCAGCGGAAGACGATCGAACGCGGTTCGAACAGCCGCACCTGCTCCTCATGATAAAGACGATGCAGCACGGTCTGGGTGTCCAGGCCGAGCAGTTCCTCGGCCGACAGGGTGTCGGCCAGCGTGCGCAAATGCTGCCAACTGGCTTCACGCGCTTCGCCGTCACGGATGCGATCGGCTGGTAGCTGCTGCAGCAATATGCCACAGGCACGACGGCCGTCGGCGGCCAGCCAGAAGCGCGTCGGCAACTGCTCGGACGAGGCGAAATAGTTCGACAGGCTGTCCGCCAGATCGACCCCGTCCAACGCGACGATGCCCTGATAACGCTGCCCATTGGCCGGGTCGATGGTCATCGCCAGCACGCCTTCCGGCATCAGCTCGGATAGCGTGGCGCCAGGTGTCAGTTGCTCTTCGTGGTACCGCGCAATGCCACGCACTTCGCGATCGCTCGAGCACTCGACCATCAACAGCGGCACCGCACCGGCCGAACGCGCCTGCAGCACCATCAACCCGTCGAATTTCAGCGTACCCACCAGCAACGCCGCGGCGGCGAGCAGCTCACCGAGCAGCTGCGCCACAGGCTCCGGATAGGCGTGCTTGGCCAGCACCTCGGCATAGCTGCGCTCGAGCCCGACCCACTCGCCACGGACGTCGGTGTCATCGAAGAGGAAACGCTGAGTGAAGTCGAAATCAAGCATTGGACAGACCAGGGCAGGTTGAAGGCCGGAGCCATTGGAGGGCCGGGTCGCATCGACCCGGGCGCGCGTGCACGGCACCTGAAAAAAGGGACCGCATTCTAGGGGGAAAGTGGCAACGGTCCAACCGTCAGCGTTCATCCCGCATCAGAGCGAAAGCGCTGCAAGGCGCGTCGTTGTTTCTTGCTCGGTTTGCCATCGGTTTCTACGCCCAGGCTGCCGGCCTTGCGCATCGCCGCAGCGTTTTCGCGACGCGCTTGGCTTTCGGCGGTTTCTTCATAAAGCAACTGCGCTTCCGGCGCGCCTCGGCGCACCGCTGACAGGGCCCGTACGACCACGGTACGTTCATCGAAACCAGCGCGAATCATCAGCTCCTCACCGACCTTGGGTTCTTTGCTCGGTTTGCAGCGCTCGCCGCGGCAATGGACCTTGCCGCCCTCGATGGCAGCCTTGGCCAGTGCGCGTGTCTTGAAGAAGCGCGCGGCCCATAGCCACTTGTCCAACCGGACCTTGCCGTCGTCTTTTTCGCTCATTGCTCAACTCAGTCAGCCGTCGTGTTGTCATAGAGTCGTACAGGTAGATGCGGTTGTCATGCACCCCGTCTAGAATGCGCGGAAATCTACTGGATACGCCTTTTGAACAATCCCGACCCCCAGACAATCATCGGTTTGCGCGAATGGATCGCCCTGCCCGAGCTTGGCGTGGTCGGGTTGCGCGCAAAAATCGATACAGGTGCCAGCACCTCCGCGCTGCATGCAACCGATATCACCGAATTCGAACGCGGCGGCAAGCGCTGGGTTCGCTTTACCGCGCATCTGGGCACGCTGGTGCAGCGACGCCATCGCTGTGAAGCGCCTGTCGTCGCGCGCAAGACGATCAAGAGCTCCAATGGCCATGCGCAGACCCGCTATGTGGTGCGCACGCTATTGGCGCTGGGCTCTCACCTGTGGCCCGTGGAATTCACCCTTACCTGTCGCAAGACCATGCGCTATCGCCTGCTGTTGGGATCAAAAGCCCTGATGGACGGCAAATGGCTGGTCGACCCTGCGCGCACCTACGTGCAGGAAAAACCCCAGACCCTTACCTCTCCCGGTGCCCAATGAAAATCGCCGTGCTGTCGCGCAATCCACGTTTGTATTCGACCCGCCGCCTGGTAGAGGCCGGCCAGCAACGTGGCCACGAGGTCGTCGTGATCGACACCCTGCGCGCCTACATGAATATCGCCAGCCACAAGCCACAGATCCACTACCGCGGCCGTCCGCTGGAAGGCTTCGACGCAGTGATCCCACGGATCGGCGCCTCGGTCACCTTCTATGGCTGCGCCGTGCTACGCCAGTTCGAGATGCAGGGCGTATTCCCGCTCAACGAATCGGTGGCCATCGCTCGCTCGCGTGACAAGCTGCGCTCGCTGCAATTGCTGGCGCGCCGGGGCATCGGCCTGCCGGTGACCGGCTTCGCGCACTCGCCCGACGACATCGCCGACCTGATCCGGATGGTCAACGGCGCGCCCTTGGTCATCAAGGTGCTCGAAGGTACCCAGGGCATCGGCGTGGTGATGTGCGAAACCGCCACGGCCGCCGAATCGGTAATCGAGGCCTTCATGGGTCTGAAGCAGGACATCATGGTCCAGGAGTACATCAAGGAAGCCGGCGGCGCGGATATCCGCTGTTTCGTCGTCGGCGACAAGGTGATTGCGGCGATGAAGCGTCAGGCCAAGCCCGGCGAGTTTCGCTCCAACCTGCATCGCGGCGGCACCGCTAGCCTGATCAAGATCACCCCGGAAGAACGCATGACTGCCATCCGCGCTGCCAAAGTCATGGGTCTGAGCGTGGCCGGCGTCGATATCCTGCGCTCCAATCACGGCCCGCTGGTGATGGAGGTAAACTCATCACCCGGCCTTGCCGGCATCGAGGAGACCACCGGCAAGGACGTGGCCGGTCTGATCATCCAGTACCTGGAGAAAAACGCCGGCCCGCACCTGACCCGAACCAAAGGTAAGGGCTAGTCAGCGTCAATCTCCCTGCGGTTTTCAAGCCTTTATCGCATCGCGCGGCAGCAGCAGGCCCAGCGGCAAGCTAACCCGGGCCTCAAGCCCGCCACCTTCACGATTGCGCAGCTCGATCACACCGCCGTGCTGCGAGGCGATGCGTTTGACGATGGCCAATCCCAGTCCGGCACCCTGTCCACCGCGCGCGCGATCACCACGGATGAACGGGTTGAAGATTTCCCCCAGCTCGTCCTGATCGATACCAGCTCCCCGGTCGAGCACACTGAGCACCACATAGGGGGCGCTGCTGTCTCCGGAGACGTGGGCGGCGACTTCGACGCCATGCCCACCGTAGCGCAAGGCGTTCTCGATGAGGTTGACCAGTAGACGTTTGATCGATACCCGGCGCAGCGCCAGCGGTGGCATCGGCTCGACGCACAAACGCACGCTTTCGCCATACTGGTTATAGGGCGCCACGACTTCGCGGACCAACTCGCCCAGGTCGACGCTTTCCACCGACTCGTCGCTGCCGTCACGGACGAAGGCGAGAAACTGATCGAGGATCGCATTCATGTCTTCGATGTCACGCACCATGTCTTCGGTGAGCTCGGAATCGCTGGTCATCAGCTCCAGCGACAAGCGCAGACGGGTCAGCGGCGTACGCAGATCATGGGAGACGCCGGCGAGCATCAGCTCGCGCTCGCGGCCCGCTTGCTCGACATCTTCGGCCATCTGGTTGAATGCGCGATACACCTCGGTCATCTCGCTCGGCGTGTCGCCGATGGGTAGCCGTACGCTGCGACCCTTGCCGATCTGCCGAGCCGCGTAGACCAACCGCTTGAGCGGTAGGTTGAGCTGGCTGACGAAGATCCACGCGGCTGCGGTGGACAACAGCCCGATCCCGAGGAACCAGCCAAGCACGCTCCAGATCCGCTGACCGCGCAACGGGTATGCATAGAGCGGCACTTGTAGCCAGTCCGGCCCCAGACTGGGCGCACGCACCCAGATGGCCGTCTGCGGCTGAATACGCACCCGAACCTCGGTTTCCTCACCGAGTTCGGTCTGCATCTGTCGCTGAAAGATTTCCGTGTAGGGCCAGTGATATTCGCTGGGTGGCACCTCGTCGTCGCTGACCCGGTGCAAGCCAGCGGCCTCGGCGATACGCTCACGGTTCTCGTCGTCGGCAGCCCAGTACGCGCGCAGGGTCAGCGCCGCGCCGTGGCTGTACTGCCGATCGACCATAACGTCCTCGTTCATCATCAGGTACACCAGCATCAGTACCTTGGAGAACAGCACGACGATCAGCACCATCCACAGGGTGCGGGCGAAGAAGCTTTGCGGAAACCAGAGTGGGGTCTTCATTGAGCTGAACGTCTCAAGCTACAGACGGCAAGAAAAGAAGAGATAGTGCCGTACCGTAGCGCTCTGTAATTGCAGCTCGAGCCGTGCAGCTTGTGCTCATTTATTGCCATCGGGCACGAACACATAACCCACACCCCAGACCGTCTGGATATAACGCGGCTTGGACGGATCCGGCTCGATCAGCCGGCGCAGGCGGGAAATCTGCACGTCGATGGAGCGTTCCAGTGCGTCCCACTCGCGGCCGCGGGCCAGATTCATCAATTTGTCGCGGGTCAGCGGCTCGCGGGCGTGTTGAACCAGGGCCTTGAGAACAGCGAACTCACCCGTGGTGAGCATGTGTATCTGATCACCTTTCTTCAACTCACGAGTACCGAGGAACAGCTCGTAATCACCAAAGGTCACCGTCTCATCTTCGCTGCCCGGGGCACCTGGCACCTGCGGCGCCTGCCGGCGCAGCACCGCGCGGATCCGCGCCAGCAGCTCGCGTGGGTTGAAGGGCTTGGCCAGGTAGTCGTCGGCGCCCTGCTCCAGTCCCTGGATCCGGCTGGTCTCGTCGCCCTTGGCGGTGAGCATGATGATCGGGATCTGATTGCCGCCGCCGCGCAGACGCGCGCAGGCGGACAAGCCATCCTCGCCAGGCATCATCAAATCCAGCACGACCAGATGGAACAACTCGCGACTGAGTACGCGGTCCATCTGCTCGGCGCTTTCCACAGTACGCACGCGATAGCCCTGCTCGTCGAGAAAGCGCTCGAGCAAGCGCCGCAAGCGCGCGTCGTCATCGACTATGAGGATCTTTTCGCCTTCGCTGGCGGATGCAGTGCTACTCATGGGAGCTCCCGGAAAAATCGTCAACGCATTATGCGCACACAGATGACAGCGCAACCGAAGCCATTGTTAGCAGATTTTTCGTGGCCGAGCAGATATGCGTTAGCCATGCGGCTTGCACCTCTCAGAGGAGGATGGCGAGCCAGATGATGACGATGGAGCAAAGCCCGACAAGCTGGGCAGCACTGCCCAGATCCTTTGCTCGCTTGGATAACGGGTGAATCTCCAGCGATACGCGATCCACCACCGCCTCAATGGCGGAGTTCACCAATTCGAGCGCAAGCGACATAAGGATGGGGAGAATCAGGAGCGCCCGTTCAACGGGCGAACCTGTCAGTAAAAAAGCAAGGGGAATCAGCAAAAAGGCCATGCACGTCAGTTGGCGAAAAGCGGCCTCATGCTGCCAAGCGGCGTTGAGACCGGCGAGAGAGTAGCTAGCGGCCTTGGCCAAGCGACCCAGGCCGGGCTTGGTTTTCAGCGCAGAAGCATCGCTGGCTGTTTCGGTTTTCATCATGTTCTCTTCTGAGTCATCCGGACGGGCAACCTGCCGGTTCGCTGAGCGTGGTTACCACTTATCAGAGCGGGTATCTGGGCGCCCTGCCTGCTGATATCATAATGATATCGCAATAGCTATCACGCCAGATTCCGACGAGCTGCAGTTAGCGGATTAAAGCCCATCTCAACTCAGCCGAAATCTGGCTACGGCGACTTCAGATCGTCGAAAGCACTCACCACAGGTGACACCTTGTCCACTACTGCTAGCTATCCCGAACACGGCCCAGCCTCGCTGGGGCTGGATATCGACCGCGGAGCCCTGACGCTAAGCGTTGGCCGTGTGCAGTGGGTCATCGTAGAGCAAGCAAGCGATGCAGCGCTCTTGTCACAGCAAGTCATCGAGGCGTTCGGTCCACACCACCAGGCTGTCCTAGTGTCGGACGACGCCAGACAGAAGAGCCTTCTCGCCAAACTACCCGCAGATTCAGGGCCGAGCGAGTTATTGTGTCTGACACTGGCATCAAGCCATTTCACCGCCTTTCTCAAGCGTCTAGGCTCGGAACTGGACCGCGCGGGCGACATGCGGGGTCGCTGCATATTGTTGACGCCTCCAACCACCGTGTGGGACCGGTTCGGCGAGCGAACAATTGCCACCTGGCTCGAAAAAGTGAGTCGCTGGCTTATCGAACGCCAGGCGACGTTGCTCGTCATCAGCGACGGTGTGTGTGATGGCTTGAGCGAGCGCCTTAGTCAGCTCACCTATTCGCTTGCCGGCTATGCATCGCTGAATCGCACGCCCCTTGGCCCTCGCCTGTTTCTGCACTTCTGGAACGGCGGTCAGGGCATTACGAGCGCTCGCGAACTTCATCTTCAGTACCGACCCGACGGCTTCCGAGTGGCGGCTTCAAGCGATATCGAGCCCACCATCGAGTACCCGGACCAAGGGCGGATTCACGCCGAGCGCAGTGTGCTGGACGGCGCGCAAAATCTCTCAGTGCAATGGCGCTTGTTCGAAAACAGAAACGAGCTGTTTCAGCATGCGCTTGCAGCCAGAGCGGCCAGTGTCTTGTTCGCCATTACGAAAAACGAGCAAGTCGAAGATCTGGCGCATCAGCTTAATCAGCTGCGCCGCTCGTGTGGCAACCAGCTCAAGCTGATCGTTCGGGAAATAGCGCCCTGTCTTCGCTACCGCGACGAACAGTTGCTACTGACCAGCGGTGCCTCGCTGGTCGTGCCTTTTGGTACTTCCCTTCCCCGTTTTCTGACATTGGTCGAAAGTGTCCAGGGTCATCTCTGGCAAAGGCAGCTGAAAGACATAGGCGTCAACCTTGACGAATTGAAACCACTTCCCCTATGTGGCCAGCAAAGTCCGCTGGGATTCGCCGAAGCCGTTCGGGAAATGTGGCCGAGCAGCGCAACGGGCGAGATCATCCATCAGCTGATTCGCCTGCAGCCCGTGTCGGGTTTAAGCCTGCAGCAGGTCCTGAGCCAGACGCGTCTGCGGCGCAGCGGCGATATCGCCTGTATTGCCGACAAAGCCCTCCATTTGTTTCTTTTCGCTTGCCGTCCGGAATCGCTCGAAGCCGCCCTGAGTAATATTTTCGGGGTCAGGTGGCAGGAGCTTTTCGTGGGACTGGAGCAGCTGACCGATCTCGACCCCCTATCAAGACCCAGTTTCCAGAGTGACGCCTCGCCGATGCCCAGCAGTACGCCAGTCGCTGCCAGCGCGGGTGAACCGAAACAGCCTTTTCATCCACGCCCTATGCGTCTTTCTCTAGAAGCACGGCCATGACCCTCGAACAACTCCTTGAGGTGGCAGGCCTGTTCACCGTAATTGGCGCCTGCATCGGCTGGCTGATAGCAACAAGCCACTACAAAATCGTTCGCTCATTCGATCGGCTGCTTCCGCCTCGCTATTTGAAGACGGCTGCACTGCGACGCCGCCCTGCCGGATCGATCGGCGAGGAAGAAAAACAATGACCGCACACGAGCGCTTGAGCGTACCCGTGCCAGCCGCTGTGACCTGGCCTGGCCTGGGCACCTGGAACCTTTATTTCCTGCTCAAGTTTCTGTTGCTGGGTCTTGGCATGCTGAATTTCCAGCCGTTGCCGAATCTGATATTCGCTGCATTCCTTGTCGTGCCGCTCCCTGGCCGCGCTTGGCGCATCGCACGCCAGCTCATCGCGATCCCGATCGGTGTAGCGCTGCTCTACCATGACACTTGGCTCCCTCCGTTCGAGCGGTTGCTGGCGCAACCTGGCGTACTGGACTTCACGCCGGCATACCTGCTCGAACTCGTCGGGCGCTTCATTGACTGGACACTCGTGGGTCTCTGCGCGTTGTTGGTCATCGGCTATAGCTACCTTTCCAACTGGATTCGCCTGTCGACGTTCTGCCTGGGCGGACTCCTCTGGCTGAATCTGGGCAGCATTCCCTTTCTGGCTCCCGCAACAAGCATGGCTGCCTCGCCAGCCACGACGCCCGCCCAGGGACAGCCGGCAGCGTCGACGGCAGCGGCAAGCAACGACAACGTTGCACTGGACAATTGGCTTGAAACCTTTTTCAAGACCGAAGCGACCCGCCAGACGCAGTTCCCCCAACCCAGCGAGCAAACGGCGGCGTTCGACGTACTGATCATTAACGTCTGCTCATTGGCATGGGACGATCTCGATGCGGTCGGCCTGCGCGAGAACGCATTGCTTCAACGCATGGATGTAATTTTCGATCGATTCAATTCCGCGACGTCTTATAGCGGG
This sequence comes from Pseudomonas sp. KSR10, assembly GCF_022355455.1. Lineage (NCBI taxonomy): Bacteria > Pseudomonadati > Pseudomonadota > Gammaproteobacteria > Pseudomonadales > Pseudomonadaceae > Pseudomonas > Pseudomonas sp. KSR10. The sequence goes on from NZ_JAKOEN010000019.1 coordinate 1,227,880, forward strand.
CCCGCGGCAATCCGGCTGTTGCGTGCCAGCTGCGGTCAACCTCGTCATCAAGCGCTGTACGAACCTGCGCCGGAGCAATGTCTGCTGTTTCAAAACCTGGCCAATCTGGGATTTCGCTCCGAAACTCTGATGAACCACAACGGCCGCTTCGATGGATTTGCCGAGGAGATCCAGGCCCAGGGTATGCCACAACCGGTTCTGCCCAGCCAGAAGTTCGCTCGCGCCCTTGCAGGCTTCGACGGCTCCCCGATCGCAGGGGATCTGGACGTACTCAGCGGCTGGTGGAAGCGTCGGCAGGAGCTGCCGGACGCCCACGTCAGCCTCTTCTACAACAGCATCAGCCTGCACGATGGAAACCGCATCGTCGGATCAGACGGAAATGCCCAGTCAGCAGAATATCGCCCCAGAGCGCAGCGACTTCTGGACGACCTTAGTCGCTTCATCGATGAGCTGGAGCGTAGCGGCCGACCTGTAGCCTTATTGCTGGTGCCGGAACACGGCGCTGCGCTGCATGGCGACCGCATGCAAATTGCTGGCATGCGCGAAATACCACGACCCTCGATTACTCAGGTCCCCGTCGGGTTGAAACTGATCGGGATGACGCCGCCCACCCCAGGCCTACCGCTCCACGTCCAGCAACCCTCGAGCTTCCTAGCGCTTTCCGAGCTGATTTCCAGGCTCTACGCCGCGCAGGGAAGCAGCAGCGCGGTGGACGTCAACACGCTGATCGCCAACCTGCCGCAGACCGAGCCGGTCTCCGAAACCGCCGGTGCCCAAGTGATCGAACAGGCTGGACAACCTTACGTACGGCTGGGCGGCCAGACCGTCTGGCTCCCTTACCCAAATCGGTTCGAGTAGCAAGCATATGGTCAGCCTGGCTCAGCGTGTTCAACACGACGACATTGCCCGCCTAGAGCGTCATCTGGGACTGCCAGATCTCGGCTACCAGGACATTTCCGCATCGTTGGAATTGGATAGGGCCATTCAGCGATGGCCACTGCTCACGGAACTTTCGATCATTGCCGATCTGGAAACCGCCTTCGACAGCGTGTCACTCGAGCCGGTAACGGCGCCAACCGTCGGTAGACAGCCCGTATGAAGCGTCTCGTGATGCGGGCAATCCGTGGAGGCCTCGGCGCCACGACATTGCTGGCCGATCTGGCTCTGGCCCTCCATGAACAGGGCGAGCGCGTGCTGTTGGTCGATCTCAGTCCGGACAACATGCTGCGCCTGCATTTCAATGTCGACACCACGTATGAAGCTGGCTGGGCGCGTGCGCAGCTGGACGGCAGCGAGTGGAACGATGCTGCCCTGGAGATGCTGCCAGGGTTGCATCTGCTGCCATACGGGCGCCTGAACGATTCGGAGGTCGCACAGATTGAGTTGCAGCTCTGCGCCGACTCGAGTTGCTGGTCACAACGCTGCGGCCTGGTTTCGCGCGACTACGACTGGATTCTGTTCGACCTGCCGCAGAGGTTGCCCGGCCACCGGGTGGGTGTATCCGAAGATGACCGGGCCGACCTGCTGATCGATCTCGCGACAACGGATCCGGCTTGCCATGTGCTGCTTCAGCAAAGAACGCAGCCGATCGCCGATCTGCTGCTGGTCAACCGCGTCAATCCGGCGAGCCAGCTACAGCGGGATCTGTTAATGATCTGGCGCAGGCGTCCTGGAATGTCACGACCGCCGCAGCTGGTGCATGAAGACGAGGCAGCACCAGAGGCTCTCGCACACAAGATGACAATTGGCCACTACGCACCTCAAAGCCAGGCGGCCAGCGACCTGCGAAGCCTGGCGATCTGGTGCCTTGCTCAGCGCGCAGAGTGCTGAACATGCTCAGCCCACTGCGTTACTACCAAGCCATCCGATACCGGCGTGGCGCGAGTCTGTACGGCGCGCTCAGCTGGTTGGTCGCCTATACACTGGCCTGGCTGCTATTGCGCCTCGAAGCCCCCGGCTGGCAGTGGGTATTGGCTGAGCGTCGCAGACTCTATCCGCACGTGGCCGACAAACGCCCTAGCGCGGGCGACCCATTACGGGTTCTGATTCAGAGCGTCTGGTTGATCCTCGCGCGCCCCTTGCAGGAACCAGGCACGCGTCGCCTATGGAATCCGGCCCGATCAGCAGGCCACCGGCTGCGTAGCGTCGCGGCCAAGCTGGCCGTGCCGATGCGCGCGAGCAGCGACCTTCTGCCGGGGCTGAAGGGTCTGCGCAACGTCGAGGCGCGCGCCAACCGTGCCGAACGCTGGCACTCCAAACTATCGAAACCAGCCAGATACGCATTTAACGCGGCCATCGCGGTGCTCGCCACGCTGCTCAGCATTCTTTGCATCACCGAGCCCTTCGGCTATGCCGCACAGATCACCTTCGTTCTGCTGCTCTGGGGGGTCGCCCTGCTGGTCAGGCGGGTGCCGGGCCGCTTCGCGGTACTGATGCTCATCGTTCTCTCGGCGATCATTTCCTGCCGCTACTTGTGGTGGCGTTACACGGCGACGCTCCGGTGGGATTCGCACTTCGATCTGGCCTGCGGCATTGTCCTGCTTGCCGCCGAGACCTACTCATGGATCGTGCTGATCCTCGGCTACGTCCAAACCTGCTGGCCGCTCGATCGTCAGCCTGCACCCTTACCGAAAAACACTGCTGAGTGGCCGTCGGTCGATCTTTTCATACCGACCTACAACGAAGACCTCTCGGTAGTGCGCACCACTGTGCTAGCCGCGTTGGGGCTGGACTGGCCGCATGAAAAGCTGAACATATACATCTGCGATGATGGACGGCGGGACAGTTTCCGACGCTTTGCCGAAGAGGTTGGGGTGGGCTACATCACTCGCCCGGACAACAACCACGCAAAAGCCGGCAACCTCAACCACGCCATGACCGTGACCCACAGCGAGCTGATCGCCATTTTCGACTGCGACCACATCCCGGTGCGCTCCTTTCTTCAGGTCACCACGGGCTGGTTTCTTCGCGATTGGAAGTTGGCGCTGGTGCAAACCCCACATCACTTTTTCTCGCCAGATCCCTTCGAGCGCAACCTCGGCTCGTTCCGTCGCAAGCCCAATGAGGGCGAGCTGTTTTACGGCTTGGTCCAGAACGGCAACGACATGTGGAACGCTGCATTCTTCTGTGGCTCCTGTGCGATTTTGCGCCGCACAGCCGTAGAGAGCATTGGCGGCTTCGCCGTTGAAACCGTCACCGAGGACGCGCATACCGCGCTGCGCCTGCATCGCTCGGGCTGGAATTCAGCGTATCTGCCTACGCCTCAGGCGGCCGGCTTGGCGACAGAAAGCCTGTCGGCGCATATCGGCCAGCGGATACGCTGGGCACGCGGCATGGCTCAGATATTCCGTACCGACAATCCTCTTCTGGGTCGCGGCCTCAGCATCTTTCAGCGCTTGTGCTACGCCAACGCCATGCTGCATTTCCTTGCCGGCCTGCCTCGCCTGATCTACCTGACCGCACCGCTCGCATTCCTGCTCCTGCACGCGTACATCATCTATGCGCCGGCGTTGATGATCGTCTTGTATGTGTTGCCGCACATGATTCACGCCAGCCTGACCAACGCACGCATGCAGGGCGAGCACCGGCATTCGTTCTGGGGCGAGGTCTACGAGACGGTACTGGCCTGGTACATCGCCCGTCCCACGACGGTGGCGCTGTTCAATCCCGGGAAAGGAAAGTTCAACGTCACGGCAAAGGGCGGGCTGATGGATCACGATCAGTTCGACTGGCGTATCGCCCGGCCTTACCTGGTCCTGGCCATACTCAACGTCGCGGGGTTGGGATTTGCCGTCTGGCGACTGTTCACAGGCCCAGTCACCGAGATCGGTACCGTCCTGGTCAGCTCCGCCTGGGTCATTTACAACCTGCTCATCATCGGCGCTGCCGTGGCGGTTGCGTCGGAGGTGAGGCAGATACGCCGGGCGCATCGCGTTATGGCTCGCCAGCCCGCATCGCTGAAGCTCAGCAACGGACACCTGTTCCCCTGCACATTGTTGGACTTCGCCGAAGGCGGTGCCGGTCTGCAGATCCCGTCTGGCCTGCAAATCGGCATGGATCAGCCGATTTCCCTGATCCTGCGGCGCGGCGACCGTGAATTCATTTTCCCCGGGCGCGCCTCTCGCCAAGTTGGAGAACGTCTGGGAATCCGGCTCGACACCCTCGATCTGGCCCAGCAAATCGATCTGGTTCAGTGCACGTTCGCTCGTGCCGACGTCTGGCTGGATCGCCATGATGGCTTCGAGACGGACCGCCCACTACACAGCCTCATCGAGGTTCTGCGTATGGGAGGTCGCGGCTATTACCGCTTGCTCGAACAGCTCCCGCAAGGCTTGAGCAAACCGCTTCGCCCCATTTTTCGACTAGCCGCCTGGCTACTCAGCTTCTGCCCCCGTACCCCAGCCTCTAAACCTCTGGTAAATCTGCCATGAACACCCAAACGCACTCCTGGACGCTGCTTACCACCTTACTGTGGGCACTCACTGCTGTTGCTTCCACGGAGCCGAGCGTTGACGTTGATATCGCGCCACCCAGCTGGGATTCCAGTCGTAGCTTCAGTGACTTGGGCCGTCCTCGGGATCAGTTGCTATTGGGTATCCGCAACGCCGAGCAGATCGAATTTCGCCTGCGCCACGACCGGATCGCCACCGACGCCACTTTGCACCTGGACTACACACCTTCACCGGCCCTGCTTCCAGTGCTCTCGCACCTGCGGATCTACCTGAACGACGAACTGATGGGAACGCTGCCCATCACTAAGGAGCAAATAGGCCAGCGGGTCAGCAAAGACCTGGCGCTCGACCCGCATCTGCTCGGAGACTTCAACCGGGTACGCGTCGAATTCGTTGGCCATTACAGCGATATCTGCGAGGACCCGGCGCACAGTGGCTTGTGGCTCAATCTCGGCAGGCAGAGCCGGGTCAGTCTTCATGAGCAGGCGCTGGACATCGCCGGCGATCTGGCTTGGTTTCCGCAACCATTCTTCGATGAACGCGACAGTCAGCCTCTCAACCTCCCGGTCGTATTCAGTGGCGCCCCGACACCCAACGAGCAGCGTGCAGCTGGCATTCTGGCTTCCTACTTTGGCGGTTTGGCGGCCTGGCGAGGCGCCAGCTTCCCCGTGCTGTTCGATGCACTGCCGTCCACAACAGCCCGCCCGCAGCCAACCGTGGTCTTCGCCACCAACTCCCGCCGCCCGTCGTTCCTCGCCGAACACCCCGAGGTAGACGGCCCCACGGTAGAACTGATCGAGCATCCAGAAGATCGCTACAGCAAGTTGCTGCTCATCTTCGGTCGCGACGATAACGACCTCATCGTAGTGGCATCGGCGCTGGCAATGGACAACGGTCAGTTGCGTGGCAACCGGGTCCGGATGGAGCGAATGGAGCCGCCTGCTCGCGTGCCGTACGACGCGCCCAACTGGATACGTACCGATCGTGCAGTACAGCTTTCAGAGCTGATCGACTATCCCCAGCAGTTACAAGTAAGCGGGCTACAACCATACCCGATCACACTGGACGTCAATCTGCCGCCGGATCTGTTTGTCTGGCGCAACCAGGGCATTCCGTTACAGACCCGTTATCGCTACACCCCGCCAACGACCACGGACGAATCACGCCTCAATATCAGCGTCAACGATCAGTACATCACCAGCATCGCCTTGCAAGGCAGCGATAGCCGCAGCGGTGTGGAAAACGTTCGACTGTCCGTCCTTTCATCCGACTCGACAACCGAAAGCGAGAAGTTGCTGGTGCCCGCGCTCAAGATGGGTATCCGCAACAAGGTGCGATTCGAGTTCAATTTCGCCAGCAAGCTGGGCAATGCCCAGCGAGACCGCTGCCAGACCTACCTGCCGACCAATATCCAGGCCGCCATCGACGAGCAGTCTTCCATCGACCTCTCGGGCTACTACCACTACATGGCCATGCCCGACCTGAAGGCCTTCTCTCGTAGCGGCTTCCCTTTCAGCCGGATGGCTGACCTGTCCGAGACGCTGGTACTGGTCCCCTCGCAGCCCAACCAGGAGCAAGTCGGAACCCTGTTGGATACGCTTGCCCTGATTGGCTCGCAAACCGGTTATCCGGCCTATGGCGTTCGTATCACGGATGACTGGAAGATGGCCGAGCAGGTCGATGCCGATCTGTTGTTAATCGGCCCGCTGCCGCAACAGCTGGCAGACGGCGCGACATTACCGATTTTGCTGGAATCGCCACGTAGCTGGTTACAGAACGGCGGGGGCGGGCCGACCATCGAGCCGGCCAACGGCAACCTCGGCATGACCGCCAACGGTCCACTGGCAGCAGTGGTTGGCCTGCAGTCGCCTTTTCACACGCAACGCAGCCTGGTTGCACTGCTCGCCTCGGCTCCGCAGGACTACGCGCTGTTACGCGATGCCTTGACTGATTCCGGCAAGCAGGAGGCTTTTGCCGGTGCTATCGCGTTGATTCGCAACAGCGGAGTCAGCAGCCATTTCGTTGGCGACCAGTACTATGTGGGCGATCTGCCTTGGTGGCTGCTGCTGTGGTTCCACCTTTCTTCGCATCCAGTTCTTTTGGCTTTCCTGGCAGCCGCTAGCATCGTGCTGTTCGCTATCGTGCTCTGGCGGGCACTGAGCTGGGCTGCTCGTCGGCGCCTGGCCGACGCTGAGTGAGCCCGATGCGCAGCTATCGATTGTTGCTGCTCGCGGCACTGCTCCCGGTGTGGTGCCACGCACAGGTACCGGCGGACCGGGCAGAGCAGGCCGAATGGCTGCTGGCCCAGATCCGCGCCGCCGAGGCGGTGAGCCGCGACGAACTGGTTCATGACGCCTTGACGCGTCTACAGCGCGTTGCCCCTGGCGATGCGCGTGCGCTGCTGGCCGAAATGCGACTCGCCCTGCGTCAGAGGAACCCGCAACAGGTGGAAGCGCTGCAACTGCGCTTGCAGCGGTCGGCGGCCGGCACCGAGGCCGAGCGAGCTGGACGCGTTCTCTACTCATTGAGCCGTGAGGCCGGGCAGCAGCAACTGCAGCAGGCCCGGCTGGCAGCCATGGCGGGCAGGCCAGAAGACGCACTGCAAGGATTTAGAGCGCTCTATGGTGACAAACCGCCGACGCTGGAACTAGCAGTCGAGTACTGGCGTGTGCGCAGCGCTCAGCCGGGTCAGCGTTCGCTGGCGATCGACGCGCTACGCCGCCTTGACGAGCAATACCCGGGCAATCCACCCGCTCGTCAGCTATTGGCCAACCTGCTGTTCGAAGATGGACAGGACACGGCGGCCCTCGCTCTGTTGGCCGAGCTGGGACGCAACCCGGCCGCGACCGATGCGGCAGCCCAACGCGAGTTCGAATACCTCGCGACCCGGCGAATCGACGACACCAGCATAAAAGCCTGGACCGGCTTCCTTCAGCGTTATCCCACCGGCCGTTTTGCCACCGATGCGCGATCGAATCTGGAACGAAGCCAGCGGCTGCTGGCCGATCCATACTGGCGAGCCGGGCAAGAGGGACTGCACCTGCTCGATCGCTCGCAGGACGCGGCCGCCGAAGCCAAGTTAAGGCAGGCCTTGCGCGGCTATCCGAACGACCCCGAGCTGTTGGGCGGCCTCGGCCTGGCGCTGATGCGGCCGGGCCATCGCCAAGAGGCGCTGGTGTATTTCGGCCGCGCCAAGGAACACGAAGAAGACATCGACAATCTGAGCAAGTGGAACGACCTGATCGTCTCGACCCGCTACTGGCTCACGCTCGAAAAAGCCGACCAGGCGCTCGAGCAAAAGCGGACTGAGGAAGCGGCGTCGCTGTACGCCAGCGCCCTCAAGCAACAACCGAGCAACCCCTTCGCCCAGCTCGGGCTGGCACAAGTCGCCGAAGCGCAAAATCGACTTGCCGACGCTGAAGCCGGCTACCAGCAGCTGCTCAGCCGGGAGCCGGGCAACGCCAGCGCGATCCGCGGACTGCTTCGCCTGTATCAGGCGCAATCGCCAGAACGCGCGCTGGCGTTCATCGAAACGCTCGGAGCCAGCCAACGAAATTCCTTCGCCGAGATGCGCAATGGTTTACTGTTGGCCCGCTATCGCCTGCTCGCCGAACAGGCGCTGGAACGCGGCGACCAGCCTGCGGCGATCACTGCACTGAAGCAGGCCCGCAGCTTGGCGCCAGCCGACCCCTGGCTGACCTATCGACTAGCCAGCTCTTTACGGCAGCAACAAGCCTTTATCGAAGCCGATGGGGTATTCGACGACCTGCTCAAGCGGCAGGCCGACGATCCCAGCGCGCGCTACGCCCACGCGCTCTATCTGTCCGGTGCACAGCGCGATGCCCAGGCGCTCGCCAGCCTGCATCGCATCAAAGAGTCCGACTGGGACGAAGACATGCACGCCCTGGCGACGCGCCTCGAGCGGCGGGAGTTGATGTCCCGCATCGACAAGCTACGCGCCACCGGCCGTGAGGCGGCGGCCGTCGAGCTGATGCAGAAGCGGCTGCGCACGCACGGCGATTCCGTGGACGATCTGTTGGTGCTGGCCGATTGGGCGGTGATACGCGGCGAGTCCGCGGTCGCCTCTCCCTATGTCGAACGCGCACTGCACATCGACCCGACTCACCCGGAAGCGCGCCTGATGCGCATCGAACTTCTGCTCGCCGAGGGCCAAACGGATGCCGCCAGACAGGCGCTACGAACAACCCCGCCCGCATTAACCGAGAATGACTGGAACGCCAATCGACGCCTGGCCAACAGCTGGGCCGAGGTCGGTGAGCTGGACAAGGCGCGGCAGATGCTTCAACAGCTGGAGGCAGGCCTGCAGCGCCCCGATCCGCTGATCCGGCGCGACACCGCGCGGCTTGTTGCCGGGATCGATCCGAGCGCGGCGATGGCTTACTACCGGCAGGCACTGATTGATGCCGACCTGCTGGCAGAATCCGCCAGCACCGCCGAACTGACCCAGGCCACCCGGCAGAACGCCGCAGATGACTGGCTGATCCGCAGCCTTCGCAGTGACACCGCCGCCCTCCACCAGCAGCAAGACACCACCCTAACGCTGCAGCACGACCACGGCTGGCGTAACGATGATGGCACCCCGGGCATTTCCGAGCTGCTCACCGACACCACCCTGTTGCACCTGGAAACCCCAGTAGCCAACGGCCGCAGCTTCCTGCGCGCCGAACGCCTGGCGCTGGATGCCGGCAAGCTGGAAGAAGATGCTTTCTTTGGCGCTTGTAGGGCACGCGACGATTGCGCGGGCCAGAGCCAGCGCGGCACGGCAACGCTGCTGGCCGGGGGCTGGCGCGATGAGCGACTGGAGGCGGATCTGGGCCTGACCGAAGGGTTCGAAATCGACAATTTCTACGGCGGCGTAACCGGTAGAAGAGATATCGGCCCCATCGGCATGTCACTCAGTGCGTCACGGCGGCCAATGAGCAACTCGCTGCTGTCCTACGGCGGCGCTCGCGATCCGGTAATCGGAACCCGCTGGGGCTCGGTCACCGCCAACGGCATGAGCCTGGGCACGAGCTGGGACGAGGGCGGCGCGCATGGTCTGTGGTCGTCGCTGGGTTACCACTGGCTGCTCGGCGACAACGTCGCCAGCAACAACCGTCTCACGGCCATGGCCGGCTACTACTACAAACTGGTCGACCGCCCCGACGAGCGCGTCCGCACGGGCCTGACCTTCATCCACTTCGGCTACGACAAGGACCTGAGCGGCCATACTCTCGGCCAGGGCGGCTACTGGAGTCCGCAGAACTACAATTCCATCAGCGTGCCGATCAGCTACGCCTGGCGCAACCAGGACTGGTCCGTGCTGCTGGAAAGCAGCGTCGGTTGGTCCGTATCGCAATCGAGCGGCAGCCGTGACTATCCGCTGGCGGCGCTGCGGGACAAGGTGGCCGCGATCGATTCAGAGGTGGCCACCCAGACCAGCGAAGGGTCGACCAGCCGTGGACTCAGCTATCGCCTGCAGGGGCTGTTCGAACGGCGGCTCAGCGATCATTTCGTGCTGGGCGGTGGGCTCAGCCTGTTGCAGAGCGACGAATACGCACCCAGCCGCGCCATGCTCTATCTGCGCTACAGCTTCGCGCCATGGCGAGGCGATCTTGCCCTGCCCGTCGAGCCATTGCTGCCCTACGCTGACTTCAGATGACGACGCGGTAACCGACCCAGCCAGAGCGCCGGCAGTTATACTTGCCGGCTTTTCTGGCCGGTCGGCCGTCATTTCCGCCCGCAGGACATTCAATGGACAGCATCAATTCCCGCCTCGCCGCAGAACTGGGCGTGCGCCCGCAACAGGTTGCCGCCACCGTGGCGCTGCTCGACGAAGGTTCCACCGTGCCCTTCATCGCCCGTTACCGCAAGGAAGTCACCGGCAGCCTGGACGACACCCAGCTGCGCCTGCTCGAAGAGCGTCTGCGCTACATGCGCGAGCTGGATGACCGCCGCGCTTCGATCCTCGCCAGCATCGAAGAGCAGGGCAAGCTGACACCCGAACTGAAGCGCGAGATCGACCTCGCCGACACCAAGACCCGCCTCGAAGACCTCTACCTGCCCTACAAGCAGAAGCGCCGCACCAAGGGCCAGATCGCCCTGGAAGCCGGCCTCGGCGAGCTAGCCGATGCGATCTTTGCCGATCCGGAGCTCGACCCGGAAAGCGAGGCCGGCCGTTTCGTCGACGCAGAGAAAGGCTTTGCCGACGTCAAGGCGGTGCTCGAAGGCGCCAAGTACATCCTCATGGAGCGCTTCGCCGAAGACGCCAACCTCCTGGCCAAGCTGCGTGACTTTCTCACCCACAACGCCACGCTCAGCGCGCGCGTGGTGCCGGGAAAAGAGAACGAAGGCGCTAAGTTCAGCGATTACTTCGAACATGACGAACCACTCAAGAGCGCGCCGTCGCATCGTGCGCTGGCGATCTTCCGTGGTCGCAACGAAGGCGTGCTCAGCGTCAGCCTGAAAGTGGGAGACGAGGCGCCGGGCACCATGCACCCGGGCGAAGTGATGATCGGCGAGCGTTTCGGCATCGCCAACCGTGGCCGCGCGGCGGACAAGTGGTTGGCCGAGGTGGTGCGCTGGACCTGGAAGGTCAAGCTCTATACGCATCTGGAGACCGACCTGCTCGGCGAACTGCGCGACAAGGCCGAGGACGACGCCATCGGTGTCTTCGCGCGCAACATGCACGACCTGCTACTGGCCGCGCCGGCCGGCCCGCGCGCAACCCTGGGCCTCGATCCGGGCCTGCGTACCGGCTGCAAGGTGGCCGTCGTCGATGCCACCGGCAAGCTGCTGGACACCGCCACGGTCTATCCGCACGCCCCGCGCAACGATTGGGACGGCACCCTGGCGGTGCTGGCCAAGCTCTGCGCCAAACATGCCGTCGACCTGATCGCCATCGGCAACGGCACTGCCAGCCGCGAAACCGACAAGCTTGCCGCCGACCTGATCAAGCAGGTGCCGGGGCTCAAGCTGACCAAGGTAATGGTCTCCGAAGCCGGCGCTTCGGTGTATTCGGCCTCGGAACTGGCCGCCAAGGAATTCCCCGACCTGGACGTCTCGATCCGCGGCGCCGTATCCATCGCGCGCCGCCTGCAAGACCCGCTGGCCGAGCTGGTGAAGATCGAGCCCAAGGCCATCGGTGTCGGTCAGTACCAGCACGACGTGTCCCAGCTCAAGCTGGCGCGCTCGCTGGATGCGGTGGTCGAGGACTGCGTGAACGCTGTCGGCGTCGACGTCAACACCGCCTCGGTGGCGCTGCTGGCGCGGATTTCCGGCCTGAACGCCACCCTGGCGCAGAACATCGTCGCCTACCGCGACGCCAATGGCGCGTTCAGATCCCGCAGCGAGCTGAAGAAAGTCCCGCGCCTGGGCGACAAGACCTTCGAGCAGGCGGCCGGCTTCCTGCGCGTAATGAACGGCGAGAACCCGCTGGACGCCTCGGCTGTGCACCCGGAGACCTATCCGCTGGTCAAGCGCATCGCCCAGGACACCGGTCGCGACATCCGCTCGCTGATCGGCGACTCGGCTTTCCTCAAGCGTCTCGACCCCAAGCAGTTCACCGATGAAAGCTTCGGCCTGGTCACCGTCAGCGACATCCTGCAGGAGCTGGAAAAGCCCGGCCGCGACCCGCGACCCGAGTTCAAGACCGCTGAGTTCCAGGAAGGCGTGGAAAAGCTCAGCGACCTGCAACCGGGCATGATGCTCGAGGGCGTGGTGACCAACGTGACCAACTTCGGTGCCTTCGTCGACATCGGCGTGCATCAGGACGGATTGGTGCACATCTCCGCGCTATCGGAGAAGTTCGTCAAGGATCCCTACGAAGTGGTCAAGGCCGGCGACATCGTCAAGGTGAAGGTCATGGAGGTGGACATCCCACGCCAGCGCGTCGGCCTGTCCATGCGAATGAGCGACACGCCCGGCGAGAAAGCGGACAGCATGCGCGGCGGTGGCAACAACCGTGGCGGCCAGGCGCGTGGCGAGCGCAAGCCGGGCAAGCCGGATACCAAGCCGGCACCGGCCAACAACGCTATGGCCGCGCTGTTCGCCAACGCCAAGAACCTTAGGAAATAAGCAATGACCGCAAAAGCCGAGGCGATCGGCAGCAGCAGCGCCTTCGGGCGCTTGCTAGGCCTGGAGATTCTCAAGGCGGAAGGCGGCGAAGCCCTTCTCAGCCTGAAGATGCATGACGGCCTGCGCAACCTGCACGGCAAGCTGCACGGCGGTGCGCTGTTCTCGCTGATCGACACCGCTATGGGCCAGGCCAGCCACAGCCTGGGCGATGGCTCGCCGAACAGCGTGACCCTGGAATGCAAGGTCAACTACATCCGCCCGGTGACGGACGGCGAGCTGCTTTGTCGCGCCTGGGTGGTGCATGGCGGGCGACGCACCCAGGTGCTGGAAGCCGAAGTACATCAGGGCGAGAAGCTGGTGGCCAAGGCGCAATCAACCTTCGCCTGCCTCTAAAAGCGGCAAGCAACACGCTACGAGCGCCAAGTAAGCACACCGAGCCCTCTCTTGTGGCTTGAAGCTTGTCGCTCACCGCCCCATATTGTGCCGACTGATGCGTGAAGGAATCCAAACTTGAGCGACCTCCTCTCCCACCGCCTGGCATTGTTGGCCGAGCACACTAACCTTCCGCTGCTTTCGCAATGCCTGCATGGGATCGAGCGCGAGTGCCTGCGCGTTGACGCTCATGGCGAGCTGGCGATGACGCCGCATCCCCGCGCGCTGGGCTCGGCGCTGACGCATCCGAAGATCACCACCGATTACTCCGAGGCGCTGCTGGAGTTCATCACGGCCACCGAGACCGATCCGGAGCGGACACTGGCCGAGTTGGACGCGATCCATCGCTACACCTACAGCAAGCTCGATGACGAGTTTCTCTGGAGCCCGTCGATGCCCGGCCGCCTGCCGGAAGAGCCGCTGATTCCCATCGCCGAATACGGCAGCTCCAACATCGGCCGGCTCAAGTATGTCTACCGGCAAGGCCTCGCGCTGCGTTATGGCAAGACCATGCAGTGCATCGCCGGCATTCACTACAACTTCTCGCTGCCCGAGTCGTTGTGGTCGGTACTCCAGGCCGACGAGGGCGACGACCGCCCGCAGCAGGACTATCAATCCTGGCGCTATATCGCGCTGATCCGCAATTTCCGCCGCTACAGCTGGCTGTTGATGTATCTGTTCGGCGCCTCGCCGGCACTGGACGCGAGCTTCATGCGCGGTCGGTCACACCAGCTCGATCAGCTCGACGAAGACACCCTGTACCTGCCTTGGGCAACCAGCCTGCGCATGAGCGACCTGGGCTACCAGAGCAACGCCCAGGCCGGTCTGACGCCCTGCTACGATGACCTGCCCAGCTACACCAGCAGTCTGCACAAGGCGGTTTCCACGCCCTACCCGGCCTATGCGGCACTGGGCACCAAGGACGCCCAGGGCAACTGGCAGCAGCTCAACACCAACGTGCTGCAAATCGAAAACGAGTACTACTCCAACATCCGCCCCAAGCGGGTCACCGCCACCGGCGAACGCCCGCTGCATGCGTTACGAGCACGGGGCATTCAGTACATCGAAGTGCGCTGTCTGGACATCAACCCCTTCCTGCCGCTGGGCATCGACGTCGTTGAAGCGCGCTTCCTCGATGCCTTCCTGCTGTTCTGCGCATTGCAGCAGAGCCCCTGCCTGGTCGACGGCGAGTGCAGTGCCAGCAATGACAATTTCCTGAAGGTGGTCAAGGAAGGCCGCAAGCCCGGGCTGGAACTGCAGCGGCGCGGCGAGAACGTCACCCTGCATAGCTGGGCCAGCGAGCTGATCGCCGAGATCGGTCAAGTCGCCGCGCTATTGGATCGCAGCCATGGAGGCGTCGAGCATGCCCACGCGGTGGCCGAGCAACAGGCGAAGGTCGTCGACAGCAGCCTGACGCCCTCGGCGCGAGTCCTCGAAGCGCTGCAGCGTAATGGAGAAAGCTTCAGCCAGTTCGCCCTGCGCCAGACGCGCCAGCACGCCGATTACTTCCGCAGTAACGCCTTGCCCGAAGCCGACATGACGTGGTTCGACACAACGGCACAGGATTCACTGGCTCAACAGGCCGAGATGGAAGCCAGTGACACCCAGGACTTCGACAGTTTCGTCGAGGACTACCAGTGCAGCCTGACCTGCTTGACGCCGGCATAGCGCAATTGCGCAGAGCCCCCACGGCCGTTCGCGAGCGGCCGTAGGTCAGAACCAGCGCCAGCCAGAGCGGCACCCATCTGGGTGATGGATGCCACCAAGGGTCTACAGCGTCTTTTCGAAGATTTTCGAGTTGCGCTGGAAGTTGTAGAGCGAAGCCCGCGCCGCTGGCAATCGCTCCACCCCGCTGGGTTCGAAGCCCCGTTCGCGGAACCAATGCGCCGTGCGGGTGGTGAGCACGAACAGAGTCTTCAGCCCCAGCTTGCGCGCCCGCGCCTCGATGCGCTCGAGCAACTCGTCGCCGCGCCCCCCGTGGCGGTACTCGGGGTTCACCGCCAGGCAGGCCAGCTCGCCGGAATCGGAGTCGGCGATCGGATACAGCGCGGCGCAGGCGATGATCAGTCCATCGCGCTCGACAATGGTGAATTGCTCCACCTCGCGTTCCAGTACTTCGCGTGAACGCCGCACCAGAATGCCCTGCTCCTCGAGCGGTGTGATCAGATCGATCAGCCCGCCAACGTCCTCGATGGTCGCCTCACGCAACTGCTCGAACTGCTCCTGCGTCACCAGCGTGCCGTCACCGCCATCGCGGGTGAACAGTTCGTTGAGCAGCGAGCCGTCCTCGGCGTAGCTGATCACATGGCTGCGCCGCACGCCGCCCTTGCAGGCTTGCGCCGCCGCGTCGAGCAGCTCGCCCTGGTAGCTGCTGCCTAGCCGCTCCACATAGGCCGGGATCTGCTGCGGGCGCAGCTCGCGCACCAGCTTGCCCAGCTCGTCGCGCAGTCCGCGCTCGGCACCGTAGAGCACCAGCTTGTCGGCCTGCAGGTCAATAGCCGCGCGGGTCGCGATGTCTTCGCAGGCGATGTTGAAGATTTCCCCTGTCGGCGAATAGCCCAGCGGCGAGAGCAGCACGATGGTGCGTTCGTCCAGTAGCCGGCCGATGCCCTTGCGATCGACCCGACGCACCTCGCCGGTGTGGTGGAAATCGACGCCGTCGAGCACGCCTATCGGGCGCGCGGTGACGAAATTGCCGCTGGCGACGCGCAACCGAGCACCCTGCATTGGCGAGGAGGCCATGTCCATCGACAACCGTGCCTCCAGCGCGATGCGCATATGGCCGACCGCGTCGATCACGCATTCCAGCGTCGCCGAGTCGGTGATGCGCAGGTCGCGGTGGAAACGCGGCTCAATGCCCCGCGCGGCCAGTCGCGCCTCGATCTGAGGGCGCGAACCGAACACCAGCACCAGGCGCACTCCGAGACTGTGCAGCAGTACCAGGTCGTGGACGATGTTGGCGAAATTAGGATGTTCCAGGGCATCGCCCGGCAGCATGACCACGAAAGTACGGTCGCGGTGCGCGTTGATATAGGGCGATGAGTCGCGAAGCCAGGTGACGTAATTGTGCATTGCAGAAGCCTTAGGTAACCGCTTGTTCAGTCCGGAATGCCGGGTCGAGTGATGGGAAGAAGGGAGCAGATCCATGCTGCGATTCTAGGATCGCCGAACCTGCCCCTATCCTCGGCTCGCCGGTTGCAGGCAGTAGTGCTCGATCATTGCGCGCAACAACCTCACGGTGGGTTCGACTCTGTCGAGATCCAGGTATTCGTCTGGCTGGTGTGCACAGGCGATATCGCCCGGGCCGAGCACCAGCGTTTCGCAGCCAAGCTGCTGAAGATAAGGCGCTTCGGTGGAGAAGGCCACTGCCTCGGCGGCATGGCCAGTCAGCCGCTCGGCCAGCCTGACCAGCTCCCCCTCGGCGGGCTGGTCGAAGGCCGGCACACTGGGGAACAGCGGCATCAGGTCTATCTTGACCTGGTGTCGTTCGGCCACCGGGCGCAAGCGCTGCGCAATCGCCTCGCGCAGCTGCTCCGGCTGCATGCCCGGCAGCGGGCGCAGGTCATATTCCAGCGAGCACTGGCCACAGATCCGGTTGGGGTTGTCACCGCCGTGGATGCAACCCAGATTGAGCGTCGGCTGCGGCACGTCGAACAACGGGTTGTTGTACTCCCCCTGCCACTCGCGGCGCAGCGTCAGCAGCTCGCCCATGACGTCGTGCATGGCCTCCAGCGCGCTATGGCCGTAGGCCGGGTTGGAGGAGTGCCCGCTCTGCCCGTGAATCTCGATGCCCTCCATCATGATGCCCTTGTGCAGGCGCACCGGGCGCAACCCCGTCGGCTCACCAATCACCGCGGCCCGCCCCAGCGGCCGGCCGGCCGCTACCAGCGCGCGGGCACCAGCCATGGAGCTCTCCTCGTCGCAGGTCGCCAGGATCAGCAATGGTTGCCTGAATGGTTGATCGAGCAATGGCAGCACAGCTTCGATGATCAGCGAGAAGAAACCTTTCATGTCGCAACTGCCGAGGCCGTACCAGCGGTCGTCGGCTTCGCGTAGCCGCAGCGGATCGGTCGTCCACAGTTCATCGTCGAAGGGCACGGTATCGCTGTGCCCGGCCAGCACCAGTCCGCCCGGCCCGGTGCCGTAGCTGGCGAGCAGATTGAATTTTCCGGGCGAGATTTCCTGCGTTTCACAGGTGAAACCGAGGTCGCCCAGCCAACCGGCGAGCAGGTCGATGACCGGACGATTGGTCTGGTCCCAATGCGCCTGGGTGCAGCTCACCGAAGGCGCGGCAATCAGAGCGGCGAACTGGTCTTTGAGCGAGGGGATGGGCACGGGCGACCTCCTGAAAGACAGTTGAGAAGGCACCCAGTGAAACATGAAACGCGCCGCCGCAGCCTTACCTAAGAAGCAAAAACTGCGGCGACGGGCCGGATCAGACGAAGATCGCCTGCAGGATGGTGAAGAAGATGATCGAGAGGATCGCGCCGGCAGGCAGGGTGATCAGCCAGGACATGAAGATCGAACCGACCACGCCGAGGTTCAGTGCGCCGATACCACGCGCGATGCCGATACCGAGGACGGCGCCGACCAGGGTATGGGTGGTGGAAACCGGCAGGCCGATGGCGGAGGCACCAACTACCGTAGTGGCGGTCGCCCGTTCCGCGGCGAACCCGCGACTAGGGGTCAGCTCTGTGATTTCCTTGCCGATGGTGGCGATCACCTTGTAACCGTAGGTAGCCAGACCGATGACGATACCGACCGCGCCCAGCAGCAGCACCCAGCCCGGCACCGCCGACTTGGCGGCAATCTCCGCCGCGCCGCCCGACTGAATAACACCCACCACGGCGGCCAGCGGACCCACCGCGTTAGCCACGTCATTGGCGCCGTGGGCGAAGGCCATGGAACATGCGGTAAAGATCATCAGAACGGCAAAGACCTTTTCCACGCTGGCGTAGTGAAAGGTGCGATCAGCCTCGACGTCGACCTTGATGCGCGACAGCAGTGCGATCCCGACCAGCATCACCAGCACGCCGATGGCGAACGCCAAGAGGATGCCCTGACCACCGTTCAGCGTCAGGCCGACATGCTTGAGGCCCTTGGTGACCGTCATCAACGCAACCATGAAACCGGTCAGGAACATGTACAGCGGCACGAAGCGCTTGGCGTTGATGAAGGGATCATCGGTGTTGATGATCAGCTTCTGTACGCTCATGAACAGGCCAAAAGCGACGATGCCGGACAGCATCGGCGTCACCACCCAGCTCGCCACGATGGGGCCGATGGCGTCCCAGTGCACCGCATCGGTGGACACGCCGACCGCGGCAAAGCCGATCACCGCACCGATAATCGAGTGCGTGGTGGAAACCGGCCAACCTTTCATGGTGGCAATCATCAACCAGGTGCCGGCCGCCAACAGCGCTGACATCATGCCCAGCACCATTAGATCCGGCGAAATGACTTCCGCATCGACGATGCCGTTCTTGATGGTTTCGGTGACTTCGCCGCCCGCCAGGTAGGCACCGCAGAACTCAAAGATCATCGCGACGATGATGGCCTGCTTGATGGTCAGCGCCCTGGAACCCACCGAGGTTCCCATGGCGTTGGCCACGTCGTTGGCGCCCACGCCCCAGGCCATGAAGAAACCGAAAGCGCAGGCGAGCACCAGCAGTACGAAGCCGTATTCCGCGATAAAGGACATAAGGAATTACCTGTTGAACCAGAAAAGACGCTGGCGCCTCAGCGCGCCAGCAATTGTTCCAGACGGTTGCCGACTCGCTCGGCACGGTCAGCTACGTCACCGATCCATTCGATGATCTTGTAGAGGAACATCACGTCGACTGGAGGCAATTCCTTTTCCAGCTTGAACAGGGCACGGCGCACCGTGATCTGCATGCGGTCGGTTTCGCGCTCGATTTCCTCGAGCTCCTCGACCATTTTTTCTACTAGTGTGGCTTCACGGCCGGCAAAGCCGGTTTCCAGCAACGAATCCAGCTCCTTGAGTGCCTTGAGTGCCTGGCAGCTGGCGTCGACGCTGCGCTGCACGAAGGCCATCATCTCCGGCTGCAAGGCCGGCGGAATGGTCATGCAACGGCCCAGCATCAGCCCGGCGATGTCCTTGGCACGGTTGGCAATTTTGTCCTGTACACTCAGCAGCTCCAGCAGATCCGAACGCGGAACCGGCAGAAACAGGCTTTTGGGTAGGTGCTGACGAACGCTTTTCTTGAGCTTGTCGGCCTCGTTTTCCAGTCGGGCCATCTCTTTCTGGATCTGTTCGACTCGTTCCCAGTCTTCGGCCGTGATCGCCTGGAACAGCGGTACCAAGTTGGCGGCACATTCGTGGGACTTGGCCATATGCTGTTGCATCGGACCGATGGGCGAGCGTCCGAACAGGCTGACGAAAGGATTGATTGGCATAGGGAGCACCCCGGCTTCAGAAGGCGGCAAGTATACGGATGACCTCAAAGGGCCGCTACCAAGTGACGTAGGTCACACTCAAACATAGGCATCATCTCGGCACCATGCAGAAAGAAACCGAAATCAAACTGCGCGCCAGTCGCGAAACCCTGTTGGCGCTACGCGATCACCCGCTGCTGAAAAAGCGCAACAAGAGCGGCTGGCAGCGGCATGAGCTGTTCAACCAATACTTCGACACCCCCACGCGCGAGCTTGCTCAGGCCAAAGTCGCGCTGCGCCTGCGTCGCGACGGCGAGCAGTTCATCCAGACGTTGAAAAGCCGCGGCCAGAGCGTGGCCGGGCTGTCCGAACGCAACGAGTGGGACTGGTACCTGGACAAGGCCAAGCTGGATACCAAAAAGCTCACCGACGATTGCTGGCCCACCAGCCTCGCCGAGCTGGACAAGAAGACCTTGAAGCCGATCTTCACCACCGATTTCGTCCGCGAGAAAGCCGAAATCGCCTGGGGGCGCGGCAAGACCAAGGTGGTCATCGAAGCGGCGCTGGACTTGGGCAAGGTCATCGTTGGCAAGCAGAGCGAAGAGATCTGCGAGCTGGAGCTCGAGCTGCGCCAAGGCGAGCCTGAAGCCTTGCTGGAGTTGGCCGCCGAGCTCGCGGCCGATCTGGCGCTGATGCCCTGCGATATCAGCAAGGCCGAGCGGGGCTACCGCTTGTACGACACCGACAGCTACTCACTGAGCCTTCCGGTGCCGCCTCTCGAGGCGACAATGCCGCTGGATGACGCCTTCGCCGCGCTGGCCTGGCATCTGCTGGGCAACAGCCAGCGGCTGGCCGAGCAATACCGCTTCAACGGCCACTGGAAGCTGCTCGGCGAGTGGCTGCAACAATTGGTCGAGCTACGCGCCCTGCTCGGCAGCCTCGGCCAGGCCGCACCGCGTGCCACCAGCCGTGAGCTGCGCGAGCAGCTCGACGCGCTCATCCAGGAATGGCGCCCGAGGGTCGAAGCCGGGCAGGATGACGAAAGCGCACGCAAAAGCGCACCCGAGGCCTTCGCCGCCGAACTGGCGCAGCCGCGCTGGGGCCTGTTCTCGCTGAAGGCCTCGCTGTGGTTGCTGCAACGGGGCTGGACAGTTGGCCGCAATAACCGTGGCAACCGCCAGGGCGTAGCCGAGCTGGGTAATTGGCTGCCACGCCAGCTGGCCGAAGAAGCCGCAACGCTGCAGCTGCAACGCTATCAGCAGCAACCCGAAGACCTCGCCGAACAGCGCCCACGCATGGAGCGGCTGCTCGTCTGGTTGCATCTGGCCCGTACCACCCTGGACCTGCCGGAAGTCGATCGCCTCTACGGTGAGCTGGCCAAGCTCTATGCATTGGCGCAGCAACCGCTGGACGATGAATTGCTCGACGCCCGCGTAGCCCAGACGCATACGGTCTGGACGCTAAAAGCCTGGAAGATGCTGCAGAAGTAAGCCGGAGCCAAGCCCACGGTGGATCGAGTTACCGATCCACCGTGGGCCGATCGGGTGATAGGACGCTGCGTAACGATCTTTCGTCAAGCGCCGACACTGCGCAAAGTTGAACCATCGTGGCAGACAGGACGCGCGTTTAACGGCAAGCTTGGCCCTCGTCTCCATCCTGCTCGAAGGGCCCCATGTCCGTGTTGAATTCCCCCGCCCAGGACCGCTTTCTCGACCTCAACGACCTGTTACGTGATCTCGTCGCTCAGGGCCGGCTGCAACAGGAAACCGCCGAGCAATGCATGACGTTGCGGCGCAGCGCGGCGAACGCTCAGCAGCATCCGCTGGAATTTCTGGGCGCCCAGCAACTCGACGACCTGACGCGGCCCGGCAAGAAACTCGACCTCGAGACTCTCACCGTCTGGCTCGCCGAGCAGGCCGGACAGCCCTATTTGCGCATCGACCCCCTAAAGATCAACGTCGCCGCGGTCACACCGTTGATGTCCTACGCCTTTGCGCAGCGCCACAAGATTCTTGCCGTGGCGGTGGACAGTTCGGCGGTGACCATCGCCAGCAGCCAGCCGTTCGTGAAGAGCTGGGAAGCCAACCTCATCCACGTGCTCAAACGCCCAATCAAGCGGGTCGTTGCCAATCCGGTCGACCTGCAGCGCTTCACCGTGGAGTTTTACCGCCTGGCCAAGTCGGTCAGCGGCGCCACCGCGACCGATCAGAAGGTCAGCGGTGCCGGCAACTTCGAGCAGCTGCTCAACCTCGGCGCCAGCGATCAGGAGCCGGATGCCAACGACTCGCACATCATCAATATCGTCGACTGGTTGTTCCAGTACGCCTTCGATCAACGTGCCAGCGATATCCACATCGAGCCACGGCGTGAACAGGGTACGGTGCGCTTTCGCATCGACGGCGTGCTGCACAACGTCTACCAGTTCCCGCCACAGGTGGCGATGGCGGTGGTCAGCCGCCTGAAGACCTTGGGTCGGATGAACGTAGCCGAGAAGCGCAAACCGCAGGACGGCCGGGTCAAGACCAAGACCCCGGACGGCGGCGAGGTCGAGCTGCGCCTGTCGACCCTGCCGACCGCCTTCGGCGAAAAGATGGTGATGCGGATCTTCGACCCGGAGGTCTTGCTTAAGGGGTTCGATCAGCTCGGCTTTTCCGCCGAGGACCTGCGCCGCTGGCAGAGCATGACCGGCCAGCCCAACGGCATCATCCTGGTCACCGGCCCCACCGGCTCGGGCAAGACCACCACGCTTTACACCACGCTCAAGCAACTGGCGACGCCCGAGGTGAACGTCTGCACCATCGAGGACCCGATCGAGATGATCGAGGGCGCCTTCAACCAGATGCAGGTACAGCACAACATAGACCTGACGTTCGCCAGCGGCGTGCGTGCACTGATGCGTCAGGACCCGGACATCATCATGGTCGGCGAGATCCGTGACCTGGAAACCGCAGAAATGGCGATCCAGGCGGCGCTCACCGGGCATCTGGTGCTGTCCACGCTGCATACCAACGACGCACCGTCAGCAATTACCCGTCTGCTCGAGCTTGGCGTGCCGCACTATCTGCTGCGCGCCACATTGCTCGGAGTCATGGCTCAGCGCCTGGTGCGAACGCTCTGCCCGCACTGCAAGGCGCCGGTTCAGCTGGATGCCGATGACTGGCAGGCCCTGACCAAACCCTGGAACGCGCCGCTGCCGAGCAATGCACAACAGGCGGTGGGCTGCATCGAATGCCGCGACACCGGCTATCGCGGCCGCGCTGGGGTCTACGAAATCATGCTGCTCAATGACGCCATCAAGCCACTGATCACCGCCGATACCGACCTCATCGCCTTGCGCCGCCAGGCCTTCAAGGACGGCATGCACAGCTTGCGCCTGTCCGGCGCGCAGAAGATCGCCGCGGGACTGACCACGCTGGAGGAAGTGCTGCGAGTGACGCCGCAGAGCGAGCAGAAATAGGCCGGGCTGGACGCTCGTAGGGTGGATGTCGCTTTTTGCATCCAACAGACACCGCCCGGTGGATCGATAAAGCGTGATCCACCCTACGCCAGACGATGCTTTGTTCGCGCCCCCACCTGCTTACCGTAAAGTCAGCCCTGCCGCGCCGCCAGTATCCCCGCCACGCGCGCAGGCTCGCAATTCAGATAAGCCGAGGACTGCAGCCAGTCCTGATCGGGATACCAGGAAAACATGAACTGCCCGCCCTTCAGGCTATCGACCACCATGCGCGCCACTTCCGGGCGCACCGCAGGGCAGCCCTGGCTGCGGCCGATACGGCCCTGAGTAACGATCCAGGTAGGATTCACGTAGTCGGCCGGGTGGATCACGATGGCCCGCTCACGCGCCAGATCGTTCACGCCAGGCTCGAGACCATCCATGCGCAGCGAGTAGCCGTGCTTGCCGCTGTAGCTCTCGGCCGTGCGGAACAGACCGATACTCGACTGGTGGCTGCCGAGCACATTGGAGAAGCGCGTGGCGAGGTTTTCGCCAGACTTCTTCCCATGAGCGACATAATCTTCCAGCAACAATCGGCGCTGTTGCAGGTCAAAGATCCACAGTCGGCGCTCCGACGACGGCAGCGAGAAATCGATCACCGCCAGTCGCTGCGCGGGGTTAGCGCCATTGTTGACCGCGCACTGCATGGCCGCGACGGCGTGCGTAAGCACTTTGGGGTTGAGCGAGGGCGCCAGTGGGACCAAGCTGTCCACGATCGGCTGGTAGGAAGGGCTGGCCGCAAGCAGCGGCGTCGACAGGAGCAGGCCTGCCAAAAGACAAAGGCGTCGGAACGAAACCATCATGTGTTGAACTACCTCACCGACGCCAAGGCCAAACGTCCCTTTTGACAGGCGCCTCACACACTGCGGCCCGGGAGGCGACAGCGAAACAGGTCAGACAGGAGCGGACAGGCTCCCACTTCGTCTGACAGATCATTTTGTAGTGGCCCGAAAGGGTCTGGTTTTCCCAAAACCGCAGCGGATCTGCGGCGGAGTCTAGCAGTCGGTGGGATGACCGGGAGTGAAGCGTTGTACAAAAAACATGCATTTCGTCTGGTTATCGCTCTGTTGTTCGTACCCTTTCTGGCGTCGGCGCAACCGACCAGCGAGCCATACAACCCTATCCGTAACGCCCTGCAGGTGCTGCCCAGCGTCTGCGAGGGTCCCCTCGCCCAGATCGACCAAAGCGCTCTGCCACCGCTGACCGAGCTTTATCACCGGCACCAGTTCGCTGCGCTGTGGACCTCCTACGCGCAACTCGACGAACTGCTGGGGCAGCTCCATGAACTGGTTGATGACGGCTTGAACCCCGCGGCTTACCATCCCGAAGCCATTCGTCATGCCATGCAGACGGCCACGACCGAACCGTTGCATCGCGAGTGCAGCGACATTCTCGCCACGCACGCCTATCTGCTGGCGCTGCGGCACCTGACTCAAGGGCGTTTGCCGCAGGATCGTCTCGAGCCGGTCTGGCGCAGCCCCAGCGCCGCGGCCCAACAAGAAGCGGACACCCGCTTACTGGCAATCGCCGACGACGGCCTGACGCATCTCGAGCAGGCCTTCGACAAGGCGCGCCCAGCGCTCGAGCAGTACCACAATCTGCGCAAAGCGCATGCCCGCCTGCGCGCCGAACCTGCGCAGCGTTGGCTGCCGATCCCACCGGGGCCGACCTTGCGCCCCGGCATGTCGGATCCTCGGGTTCCGCTGCTGCGCCAGCGCTTGGCCAGCGATGGCTATCTCGTCGACGTGGTCGCTACGGGAGCGCTCGAAACACGCTATAGCCCGCCCATCGAGCAGGCACTCAAGGCCTTCCAAACCCGCCACGGACTGCAGGACGACGGTGTGCTGGGCGCTGATACGCTGGCCGCATTGAACACATCGCCGAGCGACCGGCTGAATCAGCTGAAGATCAACCTGGAACGGTTCCGTTGGCTGTCTCGCGACATCGAAGCACGCTCGCTGCTGGTCGACATTGCGGGCGGACGGGTCATCTACTTCCGCGACAAGCGTCCACGCTGGGAGGCCCGTAGCCAGGTCGGTCGCGACACCCGGCAGACCCCCGCGATCAAGTCGACTGTCACCCGCCTCACCCTGAATCCGACCTGGACCGTGCCACCAACTATCTTGCGCGAAGACAAACTGCCCAAGATCCGCGAGGATCTGGGCTACCTCGCCCGGCAGGGCCTGCAAGTACTCGATTATCAGGGCAACACGCTGGATCCGGAGCAAGTTGACTGGAACAGTCCCGGCAGGATCCTGCTGCGTCAGGCGGCGGGCCCCGACAACCCGCTCGGACGTCTGGTGATTCGCTTTGCCAATCCCTTTTCGATCTATCTGCACGACACGCCGAGCCAAGGCTTGTTCGCCCGTTCACAACGCGCGTTCAGTTCCGGCTGCGTCCGCGTCGAGTCGGTGATGCAATTGGTCGATCTACTGCTGGCCGATGGCGAACACGAGCGCTTCTCTCGGCTGCTCGCGACGGGCCAGACGCACGAGTTCGGTCTGGCCAAACCCACTCCGATCCTTCTGGCCTACTGGACAGCCGAAGCGGACAACGCGGGACAAGCAAGCTACCGGCCGGATATCTATCACCGCGACCCCGACTTGCTGGCCGCACTGCTCGCTGCCGACCGACTACGGTTGCTCGAGGGACCGCAGCCCGACGCAGGCAAACAATAGCCGCGACGCGATGGCTGACCGAGCGTTCGCAGGCCTGCGACCGGACCGGCGGCACTGGCAGACTGTCCGCAGGCCAAGGTCTACTTGCCACAAATTCCACCCAGAGTATCTTTCGCAGCCGCAATCACCAACAGATGAACAAGCAGCACCGCTACACGCAATTGCTCGGGCCGTACGGCTGAGCATGTCATTCTCGACGCCATGGATAGCCGAGCAGAAATTGTGAACCCGGAGAACCTAGACAACACGGGGAGCGGGGCCGACCGACTGGCCGCGCTAGGCCGTTACCGTATTATCGGCAGTCCGTCAGAAGCAGCGTTCGACGATCTGGCGCTGCTCGCGGTGGAGCTGTGCAGCTGCTCCAGCGCGGCCATCGTACTCATCGACGGTGAACGTCAGTGGCTGAAAAGCTTCATCAGCAACGAGGACAACCCCCACGAGCCGAGCCGGACGCTCTGTGCCCGCGCAGTCGGCCGTTCACAGCCATTGGTGATCCCCAGTCTCGCCGATGAGCCGCTCGCCGAGGGCCTCTCCGGCTTCTTCGCCGCCGTGCCGCTGGAAAGCCCGCAAGGCCTGTCGCTCGGCGCGCTGTGCGTGATGCACAGCCAACCGCAGCAGCTGTCGGAGCGGCAACTGGCGTACCTGCAAACCTTGGCCCGTCAGGTGATGGCGCTGCTGGAGCCGCGCCATGCCCTCGCAACAAGCGAGAACGACCCGCGAGACGAGGGCTCGCCGGGTTACGCGGCCTCGGTACGCGAGGCTGAGAAACGCTACCGCGCACTGGTCGATCTCAGTCCCCAGGTGATCTGGCAGTGCGATGCCAGCGGCTCGCTGATTTTCTGCAACCGCTATTGGTGCGACTTCACCGGGCTATCGGCCGAAGAGTCGGCTGGCTGGGGCTGGCTCAACGCCGTCGCGTCGGACCACCGGGAAGCAGTGCTGCAGCAGTGGAGCTCAGCGTTGAAAAGCGGCAAGTCGGGCAGCTTCGAAGTGCCCCTGCTCGCTGCTGACGGTTGCCCGCGCTGGTTCCAGGGCTCCGGCGCGCCAGTCTACGACCAGGACGGTCGCCTGTTGCATTGGGTGCTGGTGGCCCAAGACATACACGAACGGCGCCGCGCCGAGACCGAGCGGCTGGAAAGCGAGGCGTTTACTCGCAGCCTGCTGGACTCGGCCAGCGAGGGCTTCTATTCCGTCGATACCCGCGGCTTCGTCACCCTGTGCAACGAGGCCTTCGTCAGGTTGCTCGGCTTCGCCAGCAAGGATCAGGTGCTTGGCCAGCAGCTGCATCAGGTGATCCACCACAGCCACCCGGACGGTTTGCCCTACGCCGTCGAAGATTGCCCCATCCAGCGTACCGCCAGTACCGGCGAGCCTGCGCATGTCGAATATGAACTATTCTTCCGACAGGACGGCAGCAGCCTGCCGGTGGAGTACCGGGTCGCACCGCTCTACCGCGACGGGATCCTGCAAGGCGCCATCTGCACCTTCACCGACATCAGCGAGCGCGCACGCGGCGAGGCGCAGCAGGCTTATCTGCTGGACCTCAGCGACCACCTTCAGGACACCGATGGCCGTATCGAGCTGACCGACATCATGGCCGAGCAACTGGCTCCGCTGATGTCGGTGGAGTGCATCGCCAGTGGTCATCTCGACGAGCACGGCGGCCTGGTCATCGACCACTACTGGCCGCCGGACACCGGCAATCGCGCCGAGCCGTATCCGCTTGGCGACTGCGCAAACATTCTGCGGCTGAGATTATCGCAGGGCCTTATCGTGCCGTTCGAAGACCTGCTGGACGAAGCCGGCTGCCGCGACAAGTGCGACGCCCTGCATGAACATCTCGGCTACCGCAGCCTGTTGCTGGCACCATTGTTGGGATTGCCCGCCAATTGCGCCTTCCTGCTGTTCGCCAGTCGCCAACCCAGACCCTGGAGCCAGGCCGACATTTCGCTGGTGCGCGAAGTGGCCGAGCGCGTCCGTGCGGCGGCCGATCGTACGAGGGCGCGCAAAGCCTTGCTCGAGGCCGAGCAGCGGGTCAGCCTGGCCAACGAGATCGCCTCGATCGGTGTCTGGGAGTACGACTTCGAGCGCAACACGTTGCATTGGGATGCGCAGCTCAAGGCGCTCGCCGGGATCGCCCCGAACGAGCCGGCACTGTCTGTCGACGAGTTCCTCGCACGGGTCCATGCCGACGATCGGCGCGTCCTGCTCGATGCCTTCCGCAGCGCCCTGGAAGGCGTCGGGGACGGCGAGTTGAACCTCGACTACCGCGTCTATGACGAGGCCAGCGATCGATTCCGCTGGCTGACCAACCGCGGCCGTCGGCTGTTCGATGCCGACGGCAGGATTCGCCTGCTCGGTACCGCCCGGGAAATCACCGACGAACGCAACGCAGAATTGAAGTTGCTGCGCATGAACGCCTTGCTCGAGGAACAGATACAGGAGCGTCAGATAACCGGGCAGCGGCAATCGGTGCTGATGGAGCTGGGCGACCTGCTACGCGGACAGCCAGACAGCGCCACTATCGTCGCGGCGGCTGTACGCGCCTTGGGTATGACCCTCAACGTAACCCGCGCCGCCTTCCTGAGTGTCGATCCCGGCGGTCAGTACGCCACCGTCGAACGTTACTGGAGCGACGGTGCGTTGGGCGACTATAGCGAGCATATGTGCTTCGCTGACTACGGTGACTTCATCTATGACCTGCAGAATGACGAGCTGGTGGTGGTGGATGACGTCCTGCACGACACCCGCACCGCCGCGCAGGCCGCAAGCCTGAGGCTGCGACGCATACAAAGTCTGGTCTGCGTGCCGCTGCACGAACAGGGGCGCCTGAGCGCCGCGTTGATCTTGTTGCAGGACCGTCCGCGCCAGTGGGCCGAAGACGACATTTCCTTTATCCGCGAAGTCGCCGACCGCGCCTGGACCGCCGACGAGCGGATGCGCGCCGAACGCGCCTTGCGCGCCAGTGAGGAGCAGTTCCGCACCCTCGCCGACAACATGAGCCAGTTCGCCTGGATGGCGGACCCGGCAGGACGCATCTACTGGTACAACAAGCGCTGGTACGACTACACCGGCACCACCCTGGAAGCCATGCGCGCGCTGGGCTGGCGGTCGGTGCATCACCCCGATCACCACGTACGCGTCAGCGCCTCGATGAAGCGCGCCGTCGCCATCGGCTCGATTTGGGAGGAAACCTTCCCGATGCGGGGCAAGGACGGTCAGTACCGCTGGTTTCTCGCACGTGCCGTGCCCATTCGCGACGACTTCGGTCAGGTCACGCACTGGTTCGGCACCAATACCGACATCACCGCACAGGTGGCGGCCGAAGAAGCGCTGCGCGAGCTCAACGACAACCTCGAACGGCGCGTTGCCGAGCGCACCCGCGAGCTGGCGGAGATCAACCACCTGCTGCACTTGGAAATGGGCGAGCGCGCGCGCGCCGAGGAAACCCTGCGCCACGCGCAGAAGATGGAAGCCATCGGCCAGCTCACCGGCGGCCTCGCTCACGACTTCAATAACATGCTGACGGGTGTGCTGGGCGCGCTGGACCTAATCCAGCGCCGGGTCGCCAGCGGACGGCTGACCGACCTCAACCGCTATGTCGATGCGGCGACCAGTTCGGCCAACCGAGCCGCGGCCCTGACCCACCGTTTGCTGGCATTCGCCCGTCGCCAGTCACTCGATCCGCAACCGGTGGACGTCAACCAGCTGGTGCGGTCGATGGAGGACATGCTGCGCCGAACCATGGCCGAACACATCCAGTTCGACACCCATCTGCAGTCGGACCCCTGGCAGGCCTACACCGATGCGCACCAACTGGAAAACGCCCTGCTCAACCTGGTAATCAATGCCCGCGACGCCATGGGCGACGGCGGCAGGCTGGTCATTCAAACCGGCTGCGTACAGATCAGCAGTGCGCAACCCGACGGTCCCGAACCCGGCGACTACGTCACCCTCAGTGTGGCCGACAATGGTTGCGGCATGCCGGCTGACGTGGTTGCCAAGGCCTTCGATCCGTTCTTCACCACCAAGCCCATCGGCCAGGGTACTGGCCTCGGTTTGTCGATGGTCTATGGCTTCGTCAAGCAGACCGGCGGCCATGTACGCATCGACAGCACGCCCGGTCAGGGCACGCTGATCACCCTGTTCCTGCCGCGCAATCGAATCCATACGCAACAGCAGGAGGACCTTCGCAGTACGCCCATGGCGATCCAGGGCGCCCGGACCAATGAAACGGTGCTGGTTGTGGAAGACGAAGCCGCCGTCCGCATGCTGGTGGTCGAGGTGCTTCAGGAACTGGGCTACAAGGTTCTCGAGGCCGTGGACGGCGCCAGCGCGCTGCCCCATCTACAGAGCGATCAGCGCATCGATCTGCTGGTCAGCGATTTCGGCCTGCCGGGTCTCAACGGTCGACAATTGGCTGAAGTCGCCCGCCAGCACCGGCCGGATCTACGCGTGTTGTTCATCACCGGCTACGCACCGAACGCCGAGGTTCGCGGAGAGTTCCTCGCACCCGGCATGGACATGCTGGCCAAACCCTTCAGCATCGACATGCTCGGGGCCAAGGTTCGTCAGTTGATCGAACGCAGCGGATAGTCGCAGCAAGGAACTCTGCCGACCGCTGCGTACTCTCTAGAAAAGGATCAAGCGGAGGCATCAATCATGCGCAGAACAATACTGGCGGCAATCACCCTGAGCTGTATTCCCTTTGGCGCGGCGATGGCGGACGGCGATTTCGTCCGGCAGGTCCTGTCCTCGGGCGCGACCACCGCCTCCACCTACATGACCTTCAAGGATGACAAGCGAGTCGCTGCCGCCCGGGAGGACGCCGGTAGCTTCGTCGCCAGCGATGGCGCCATTCGAGGCCCCTATCTCGAAGCGATGCTGATGAAGCTACGCAGCGAGCAGCCACAGTTGCAGGCCAGTGACATGCAGCTGGCCAACGCCATTCTCGCCGCCGAACAGCAGTAGGTCACGAAGCAGGCCGACCGGTACGAGGTCGGCCTATTGCTCCGTGTGCAGCCACGTGGCGGTATCCGTTCCACTCGCAGGAGGAGACATGAAAAAAACCGCATCCGCCGTCTGGCAAGGTGATTTGAAAAGCGGCAAAGGCACCATCAGCACCCAGAGCGGCGCGCTGAAAGACAATCCCTACGGCTTCAATACCCGCTTTGAAGAAGCACCCGGCACCAATCCCGAGGAGCTGATCGGTGCCGCCCATGCGGGCTGTTTCTCCATGGCATTATCGATGATGCTCGGGCAGGCCGGACTTACGGCCGAGCGCATCGAGACCTCGGCGGAAGTTACCTTGGACAAGGTCGGCGAGGGTTTCTCGATCACTGCCATCGCCTTGACCCTCAAGGCTAAGGTTCCAGGGGCTGACGAAAACCAATTCCAGCAGATCGCCAATCAGGCGAAGGAAGGCTGCCCGGTCTCCAAGGTCCTCAACGCGCAGATCAGCCTGAACGCCACCCTGGAGAGCTGATTCGGAAGGCAAAAAAAAACGCCGCCCAACTGGGCGGCGCTTTCGTTTCGGACGACTTGCGACGATCAGCCGCGAATGTTGTAGATGTCCTTTTCGTTCAGCTCGGCGTATTCGTACAGACGCTTGAGATAGGCGCTCTGCTGATCCCAGACTTTCTTCGCAACCGGGTCGGCCGCGGCAGAAGCGTCGACCACTTCGGCCGCGACTTCCTTCAGGCGCGCCAGCACGTCGTCGGGCAGACGACGTACTTCGACGCCCTGCTCGCGCAGTTGCTCCAGTGCTTCCATGTTCTTGGCGTTGTAGTCGTCGAGCATGTCGCCGTTGACCGCACGGGCAGCGGCACGAACGATGGCCTTGAGGTCGTCCGGCAGGGTGTCCCAGGCCTTCAGGTTGACGTCCAGCTCGAAGGTCACGTTCGGCTCCTGCCAGCCCGGGGTGTAGTAGTACTTCGATGCCTTGTGCAGGCCCAAGGCGAGGTCGTTGTACGGGCCGATCCACTCAGTGGCGTCGATGGCACCGGTCTGCAGCGCGGTGAAGATCTCACCGGCCGGCATGTTGACCACGGTCCCGCCCATCTTGGTCAGCACTTCGCCGCCCAGGCCCGGGGTACGCATCTTGAGCCCGTTGAAATCGTTGACCGAATTGATTTCTTTGTTGAACCAGCCCGCGGTCTGTACGCCAGTGGCGCCGCAAGCCATTGGCAGTACGCCGTAAGGCTTGTACACCTCCTCCCACAGCTCCATGCCGCCGCCGCGGTGCAACCAGGCGTTCATTTCCTGAGCGTTGGGCCCGAACGGCAAAGCGCAGAAAAATTGCGCGGCCGGGACCTTACCCTTCCAGTAGTAAGGAGCGCCATGGCCCATTTCGGCGGTGCCGCGCGAGACGGCGTCGAAGACTTCCAGCGCTGGCACCAGCTCGCCAGCGGCATACACCTTGACCGTCAGGCGCCCGTCGCTCATTTCATTGACCAGCTTGGCGAAGTTCTCCGCACCGACGCCCACGCCAGGGAAATTCTTCGGCCAGGAAGTAACCATCTTCCAATTGAATTTCTCGGTGCTTGCACTGCCTTCGGTTTTGGCTGCGGTTTTCTCGGTTTCCTTGTTGCAACCCGCCAGCGCGGTTGCAGCCAGGCCGACACCAGCGGCGGCCAGAATTTGACGACGTTTCATGAGTCACTCCTTGTTGTTGTAATGCTGAAGATCGGAACCCCCGAACTCAGGTGGTTCTAGCTATCATATGGCTATCTCTCGCTCAAGCACCGCGACTACGTACAAGGACTACGTACGTAGTACTGCCGGTTGCGGCTCCAGCGCGCAGCCGCCTAGAATCGCCGGCCTTCTGGGCCATAACAATAAAGGATCTGCCATGTCGAAACACGCCCCTCCACTGCTCGGTCTCTCCAGGGTGATCGACGCCGTGAACGCCCGCTTCGGACAGGCCTGCGCCTGGCTCACCCTATTCCTCGTCCTCGGCACCGCCGTGGTCGTGGTGTTGCGCTACGGTTTCGGCATCGGCGCAACCGCCTTGCAGGAAGCCGTCCTTTACGCACATGCATTGGTTTTCATGGGTGCCGCCGCCTGGGTTCTACAGCGCAACGGCCATGTCCGCGTCGACATCTTCTATCAGCGCTTCAACCCTCGCTACCAGGCCTTGGTCGAAGTGCTCGGCACCCTGCTGTTTCTTCTGCCGGTCTGCCTGTTTCTCGGCTGGGCCAGCTGGGATTACGTCAGCAACTCCTGGGCGACCCTCGAGGGCTCCAGCGAGTCAGGCGGCCTGAAGTTCGTCTTTCTGCAGAAAAGCATCATTCTCGTCCTGGTTGTCTCTCTGAGCCTGCAAGGCCTTTCCGAAATCATCAAGGCCGCGTACATCGTCGCCGGTCGCATGCCCGCATCGGAGGTGAAGCATGGCTGAGATGATGGCGATACTGCTGTTCATCAGCATCTGCGCGGCCTTGATGGCCGGCTACCCCGTGGCCTTCACCCTGGGCGGCGTCTCGCTGCTGTTTGCCGGCATCGGCATGCTCACCGGCACCTTCGATGGCGGCTACCTGAGCGCGCTGCCGAATCGCCTGTTCGGCATCATGAACAACCAGACGATGCTGGCAGTGCCATTATTCGTGTTCATGGGCGTGATGCTGGAAAAGAGCCGCGTGGCTGAGGACCTCCTCGAATCCATGTCGCGATTGTTCGGCACCCTGCGCGGCGGCCTGGCGATTTCCGTATGCGTAGTGGGCGCGCTGCTTGCGGCCAGCACCGGCATCGTCGGCGCCACGGTGGTGACCATGGGCCTGCTGGCATTGCCGACCATGTTGCGCCGTGGCTATGACCCGGCCATCTCCACCGGCACCCTGGCCGCTACCGGCACTCTGGGCCAGATCATCCCCCCTTCGATCGTGTTGGTGCTGTTGGGCGACGTGATGTCCAGCGCCTATCAGCAAGCCCAGCTGAAGATGGGCATCTTCTCGCCAAAGACCGTTTCGGTCGGTGACCTGTTTGTCGGCGCGCTTCTTCCCGGCCTGCTATTGGTCGGCCTGTACATTCTCTACATCATCGCCGTGGCGGTCTTTCAGCCGAAGAAGCTACCGGCGCTGCCACAAGAAGAGCTCGGCCCGATCGAGTGGGGCAAGCTGATCAATGCGCTGGTGCCACCGCTGCTGCTGATCAGCGCCGTGCTCGGCTCGATCCTGGCCGGCTACGCGACGCCCACCGAGGCCGCTGCGCTGGGCGCACTGGGCGCGATGATCCTGGCCTTCTACAAGGGCAAGCTGAATTTTGGCCAGCTGCGCGACGTGGCCTACGGCACCACCGAGATCAGTGCCATGGTGTTCCTGATCCTGATCGGCGCCTCGCTGTTCTCCCTGGTTTTCCGCGGTTTCGGCGGCGAAGCGCTGATTGAGGACGTCTTCGCGCAGTTGCCAGGCGGCGTGCTCGGTGCGTTCTTCCTGGTGATGGTGGTGATCTTCCTGCTGGGCTTCATCCTGGACTTCATCGAAATCACCTTCGTGGTGGTGCCGATCGTCGGCCCGGTGCTGCTGGCCATGGGTTTGGACCCGGTGTGGCTCGGGGTGATGATCGCACTTAACCTGCAGACCTCGTTCCTCACGCCGCCCTTCGGTTTCGCCCTCTTCTACCTGCGCGGCGTGACGCCGAAATCCGTGCCCACCAGCACGATCTACAAAGGCGTGCTGCCGTTCATCCTGATCCAGATTCTGCTGCTGGTGATCGCCTATCAGTTCCCTGGCCTGGTCACTTGGCTGCCCGAGCAGGTTTACGGCAAATAGTCCCATGCAGACGCCCGTTTCGACGGGCGTCTGGCTTTTCGGCAACCGGTTTCGGCGCGATCATAGGGGCCGAGCCACCATCGCCGAGCCCTCATGCCCACCGAATCAATCCGCCACGCACAACTGGCTGAGCGCTTTCAGCAGCTCGACACCTTTCTGCTGCGGCATCAGGCGTTATGGCGACCGCGCCCGTTCACTCAGCGAAACCTGCTCTGGGAAGCGGACCACCCCGAGCTTGCCCGATGGCTGCGCAGCCGCTCGCTGGCAGAAGCCGAGGCGGCACACAACCATCCCGTCGACCTCATGGCGCCCACGCCATTTCCCCTACTGGCTGAACAAGCCACGGCCTTTAGCGTCATCGATGAGTTGCCCCAGTCACCCCCCACCCGTGTTGATGCCCGGCAGGCAGTCGACGTGCCTGGGCGCAAATGGCTGCAGATCCGGGCATTCGACTCGGCGCTGGCGTTCGACGAAGCCCCGCGGCACTGGCTCGACTGGTGTGCAGGCAAGGGCCATCTCGGACGTCAACTGGCCGCTCGTGGCGGCACATTGACCTGCCTGGAATGGGATTCGGCGCTGGTCGCGGAGGGCAACCGTCTCAGCGAGCGGCTTGGCATCGCCGCGACACATCGCCAGCAGGACGTGATGGATGAAAGCGCTACCACGCAACTCAGCCCGACAGTGACGCCGGTGGCGTTGCACGCCTGCGGCGATCTGCATGTCCGCCTGATCGATCTGAGCATCGCGCAGCGCTGCGGCCGCCTGGCGATCGCGCCCTGCTGCTACAACCGCATCCAGACCGCTCACTATCAACCCCTGTCGAAGCAGGCCGCACGCTCGAAGCTTCTGCTGTCCCGCGACGATCTCGGCCTGCCACTCAGCGAAACGGTCACCGCTGGCGCGCGCGAAAGGCGACAACGCGATCAGTCCATGGCCTGGCGCTTGGGCTTCGACCTGCTCCAACGTGAGCTACGCGGCGAGGACGTCTACCTGCCGACACCTTCTCTACCGGGCAGCTGGCTGAAAAAGAGCTTCGAAACCTACTGCCGTGACCTGGCCACGATGAAGAAGCTGCCCGAACCGCCCCCGCGGGACTGGGCCGCCCTCGAACGAGGCGGCTGGCAGCGCCTTGCCGAAGTGCGCAATCTAGAGCTGTTGCGCGGCCTGTTCCGTCGTCCGCTGGAGATCTGGCTGCTGCTCGACCGCGCCTTGCTGCTGGCCGAAAATGGCTACGCGGTAAGGCTGGGCACCTTCTGTCCAGCCGAACTGACCCCACGCAATTTAATGCTGATCGCCGAACTCGACGACCACCGCGCAAACACATGAAGGACGTCATGCAAACAACTGGCAACAAACAGTTTACTCGCCGCGAGCAATGGCTATAATGGCGCCCATCTTTTAGCCGGTATAGCTCAGCTGGTAGAGCAACTGACTTGTAATCAGTAGGTCCCGAGTTCGACTCTTGGTGCCGGCACCATACAAATCAAAGGGTTACGCGGAAGCGTAGCCCTTTTTTGTTGGCTGAACGTTTCCCGGAAGGGATTTGTCACTTCGATTCCCTTTGGTCGAAACGAACCGACCGGCTCGGAACCAGCGCCCCGCCTTCTCGCAGCATCGCTGCCTGTTATCTCGCCGTATGCCGATGAACAATCACGGATGTCGCCAATCAAAAAACGACGAGGTCTTTCCCTTGCAGCCTGGCGATGCTGTAAAGCCGATAACCGCGTAAGCCGGGCGCCGTTCGTGGACGTCCGGCAAAAGTCGCGGTAAACAATCCGGGCGACTGATTGAAGAGGAGGCGCAGCATGGTCCAATACAAAGGTGGCTGCCTTTGCGGCGGCGTCCGAATTGTGGCATCGGGCGCGCCGTACCGGGTCGGCCTTTGTCATTGCCTCGATTGCCGCAAGCATCACGGGGCTCTTTTTTACGCCGCTGCGGTGTTCCCTGAGGACGCGGTGGTAATCGAAGGCGAAACACGTGATTACGCTGGGCGGTTTTTCTGTCCGCGCTGCGGCTCGTCGGTCTTCGCCCGCACGGCAGACGAAATCGAAGTGAACCTGGGCTCGTTGGATGCCCCGGATCAACTGATGCCAAGTTATGAAAGCTGGGTCGTCCGTCGCGAGTCCTGGTTGCCGCCGTTCCCGCTCACGAGGCGATACGAGCATGATCGTGAAGGGACGGGCCGTGCTGAGGAGTAGAGGTATGCCGGTGAGAAGGCGCCGTGCGAGGTGACAGGAGCATGCCTTGGCCGAAGCTTTCGATCTCGCAGAACTCACCGCTGGTTCATGGCACATCAACGAGACGCTTCGGTCGCGATGCGCTTGCACTGCGTACCCTCTAGCCACGCCAGTTACGACTTCTGACGCTATAAACAAAAAGCCCCACCTCCAGAGAGGTGGGGCTTTTTTAGGGCTGTGTCCTGTCCTTTCGGCCGCTCCTTGCGGCAATTCCTTACGCCGAACCTGGCGCTTGCGAGATCCTTCGCGGCAGCTCACCCCAACCCAAACGTTGCAGGCTGGGCACCGCGCTAGGCGCTTCATGACGCGTCGAAACGGGTCACGGAGCGGCCAGCAACGGCAGCAGGGTTAAGAGATGCAGTGATGGCAAAAGTTCCACTTTTGAAATGAAAAGGCCATCAGATTAAGCGGATCGCTGCCGAACGCCGTAGCCGTGGCGCCCGTGCCATCCGATGCAGCTGGTCGGAGCGGAAATTGCGGGCGCGGTATTCGCAGGGTTGAACGATCGCGTATCGCTCGTACCGCCCCCCAACGTGCAGTCGGGTATCGAGCCATCGCTGGCCTTTCGCCAGGGCCTGCGCGCAATCAACCGTTACGTCTGCGCGTTTGCTTGGTGCCGGAACATGAGGGGCAAAACGCGGTCTGCTGTGCGTCGCCACTCCAGCGCAACTGAAAGGCAATGCCTGCCACCACGGAGCCCGCCTTGAGGAGCCAGGCCACTTGATGACAGCGATCAGAAGCATCTTCGACAAACTCAAACTCTATTTTTTCAACGCCTCGTGGATGATGGCGGAGCGGCTGCTGAACATCGGCGTGGGCTTTGTCATGGCGATCGTGCTGGCCCGCTATCTGGGGCCTGAGCAGTTCGGCATCCTCGCGTACGCGATTTCGATGACGGCCATCTTCGCCTCGGCCGGCCATATGGGCCTGGCGGGCCTGGTGGTGCGTGAGGTGGTGAAGCAGCCGGCGGCGGTTCCGGAAACCCTGGGCACCACCTTCATGCTTAAGCTGAGCGGCATGACCCTCGGCTTTCTGCTGATCCTGATCTATGCCTCGCTTTTCGAGAAGGTAGGCGGCACCGAGTTCTGGATGCTGCTGATCGTCGCCTCGGCAATCTTCTTCCAGACCTTCGATGTGGTCGAATACTGGTTCCAGTCGCAGGTCCAGGCCAAATACCCGGCCATTGCGAAGTCCAGCGCGATCCTGCTCTCGGCCGGGCTGAAGCTGCTGATGGTGGTCAGCGGTGCCGGCGTGGTGGCCTTCGCCTTTGCCCATACGGCGCAGTTCGTCATGGCGGCGCTGATCCTCGCGCTGCTCTACAAGGGCACCACGCGCGTCTCACTGATGAGCTGGAAAGCCAGCTTCGCACGGGCGCGCGAGCTACTCAGCCAGGGCTGGATCATCTATCTCGGCTCGATCTTCGCGGTGGTCTATATGAAGATCGACCAGGTGATGCTCAAGTGGATGGTCGGCGCCGAGGAAGTGGGCGTCTATGCCGTGGCCGCACAGCTGTCGGAGGCCTGGTACTTCTTGCCAACGGCCATCGTCGCGTCCTTCTTCCCCAAGCTGATCAAACTGCACGAGGCCGACCCGGCCCGCTTCAACCAGCGCTTCCAGCAGCTGTTCGATCTGCTGTTCATCCTGGCCATCGCCGTTGCGCTGCTGGTGTCACTCGTCGCCGGGCCACTGATTTCCCTGCTGTTCGGCGCCGAGTACCAGAACTCTGCCTCGATCCTCACCATCCATATCTGGGCAGGCGTATTCATCTTCATGCGCGCGGCGTTCAGCCGCTGGATCCTGATCGAGGGGGCGCTGATGTTTTCCCTGATCACCCAAGGCCTCGGCGCGCTGGCCAATGTTGGCCTGAACGCGCTGCTGATCCCGCACTACGGCGGTGAAGGCGCCGCTATGGCAACCCTCATTTCTTATGCCGTCGCTTCGTACGCTGCGCTGCTGGTGCACAGCAAAACGCGCCCGGTCTTTCTCATGATGACCAAGTCGATGGTCAGTCCCATTCGCTATGCATTCAAAGCCGTAGGAGCCGCCCGATGAGCCTCATGTCCATCGCCAGAGCCTTGCCTGATCCCGTCAAGAACGCGATCAAGGCGACCCGGAGCACCACCGGCCTGGCTCTGGTCCGGCTGTTTTCCAGCACCGGCTTTCTCGCCTCGCTGTATTACTGCTTCGTCAGCCGTGAGTTCGACCGCGAGCACCGTGCGGTGCTGCTCGGACGTCTGAATTTCGCCCGGCGAATGCAGAGCAAGGGCGAGAACGACGCCTTTCTGCGGCGCAATGTTCACCGCCTGGAAAAAGGCTTGATCATGCGCCCGCGCCGCGCCACCTTCGCGGAGGATTACATCGGCCCCACCGTGCGCTGCTTTGCCGACGCGGCCCAGGCAGGCATCGCCAACGGCCAGCAACGCTGGGCCAACGATGTGCTCACCGACTACTTCTCAGCGGTCGGCAATACGCCGCGCATCGACTCGGCCAGGCAGGCGTTCGCCGGTACGCAGCGCGACGACGACAACCGCTGCGTGCCCTACCCGCACAGCCAGCTGCCGGACTGCCCGGTCAGCTACGACGAGCTGATGGTGCTGTTCCGCCGTCGCCGCTCGGTGCGCTGGTATCAGGACAAGCCCGTCAGCAGCGAACTGCTGGAGCAGGCGGTCCGCGCCGCCGCACTGGCGCCTTCGGCCTGCAACCGTCAGCCGTTCCGCTTCTATATCAGCAACGGCAAGGAAAAGGCCGCCGAGGTCGCCAAGTGCGCCGGCGGTACGGCGGGCTTCCACGACAACCTGCCGTGCGTGATCGCCGTGGTCGGCGATCTGGGCTGCTATCCCGAGGCGCGCGACCGCCACGTGGTCTATATCGACGGTTCGCTGGCAGCGATGCAGCTGATGCTGGCCCTGGAGAGCCTGGGCCTGTCCAGCTGCTCGATCAACTGGCCGGACGTCGAAGAACGCGAGCGCCAACTGGCGAAGATATTGGGCCTGGCCTACCACGAGCGCACCGTGATGCTGCTCGCCGTGGGCTATGCCGATCCAACGGGAGGGATTCCTTATTCGGACAAGAAGACCGAGACAGACTTGATCGTATACAACTGAGGTAAGCGATGATTATCGAGATCAGAAAGGCAGGCTTCGTCAATAAAGGCGCTGAGCTGATGTTGCATGCAGCGCTGCAGAAGCTGAAGGCCCGGTATCCAGACGCTACCTTCGTCATGGCACCCACTCCGAAGAAAGCCGAGCAGCCGTTCCGCAAACTGGTCCAGCTGGGTTTTTATCCCAAGGCATGGCTGTGGCGCTATGGCATCCAATGGGGAACGCTGGCCAATTTCGCGCCGCGCCAGCTTCGTGAGATGTATGGCGTAGTGCTGGATAAAGAGGTCGATGTGGTCATCGACGCGGCCGGCTTCGCCTACAGCGATCAATGGGGCGAGAGCCCCTGCGCCGAACTCGCCCAGTCGGCCAAGCGCTGGAAGAAAAACGGCACCCGCGTGATCCTCATGCCCCAGGCGCTGGGCCCGTTCGAGTCCGAGAAGAACCAGGCTGCGATGAAGACGGTGGTCGAGAATGTAGACCTGATCTTCCCGCGCGAGCGCGTGTCGTACGAGCACCTGACCGGCCTGGTCGGCGAGCAGAGCAAGATCAAGCAGTCGCCGGACTTCACCAACCTGATCAAAGGCGTGTTGCCGGTGAATTTCGATACCGAGCAGAACCGTTTCTGCATCGTGCCCAACTGCCGGATGCTCGACAAAACCGACCAACAGACCCGCGATGCCTACCTGCCGTTTCTGATCAGCTGCACACGCTACCTGCTGGAGAAGGGCGCCAAGCCCTTCGTCCTGGTGCATGAAGGCAAGGATGATCAGCGGCTCGCCGACGAGTTGTCGGCGGCCGTCGGCGGCATCCCGATCGTCAAGGAAAGCGGCGCGCTAGAGATCAAGGGCATCCTCGGCGCCTGCAGCGGCACCCTGGGCAGTCGTTTCCATGGGCTGGTCAGTGCGCTGTCCCAGGGCGTGCCGGCGCTGGCCACGGGTTGGAGCCACAAGTACCAGATGCTGTTCGAGGACTACGGATTTCCCGAAGGGCTGGTGCAGGTCACCACCGACGAGGCTGAAATCAAACGCAAGATCGATCTGGTGACGGACGATGCCGAGCGGATCAAGGGCTTGATCCAGAGCCGTACCGATCAGCTCAAGCAGCAGTCCGAGCAGATGTGGCAGCAGGTCTTCGCTGTGATCGATCAATGCGAGCGCATCCGCCACGATCGCCACGCGGCGGTGGGCGCGGCCTGAAGCTTGATGGCACCGGCCTGGTGAGGCACTGAAAGGCAGCGTGGGCTTCGGCCCACCTGTCAGCCATGCCGGGCAAATCGCTGGCGGACCAGCCGGTACAGATAGTAAACGACGAACAGAAGCACCACGCCGGTGGAGATCGGGTCGAGGTATTGCGCGACCTTCTCGTATTGCGATTCGAGCGCAAAACCCGCCAGCGCCAGCAGGGCCGTCCAGATCAGCGAACCCAGGCTCGAATAGAGCAGAAACAGGGGCATCGGCATACGGACGATACCGGCCGGCACCGAGATCAGCGTGCGCACCGCAGGCATAAGGCGGCCAAAAAACACCGCCGCTTTGCCATGCCGATCGAACCAGGCACTCGCCTTGTCGACATCTTCCGGCGACAGCGTCAACCAATGCCCCCAGCGTTTGGCCAGGCGCCTCATGCTCGCCTGGCCAAGCCTGGCGCCGGCGTAGTACCAGGGCAGCGCACCCACCACCGAACCGGCCGTGCCGACAGCGATCACACCGATGAAGTTGAGCTCGCCACGGGCCGCGACAAAGCCGGCCAGCGGCATGATCAGCTCCGAGGGGATCGGTGGGAATATGTTTTCCAGCAACATCAGCGCGAACACGCCGAGATAGCCAAACGCCGATACCACCTCGACGATTTTGTCGAACATCGTTACCTCTGCTGTGGCTGGGATGGGTTGGGCGCCTCTTCCGTCAGGGAAGGTGACGCGTCTGGCGGCAACGAAGCGTAATAATCCGCCACCGCTTGCATCTGCTCCGGCGTGAGGCGCTGCGCGGCGCTATGCATGACGTTGGCGTATTCACTGCCGCCACGCTGGCCGGCGGTGAACAATTCCAGTTGCTGCTTCAGGTAACCGCTGTACTGGCCTGCAATGCCGGGGTACATCGGATTACGCGGCGAGCGCTTCGGGCCGTGACAATGCACGCAGGACGGAACACCCCGTTCCGGCACGCCGCGTTCGGCCAGGGTACGACCGCGCTCCAGCGCTTCAGCGGAGGCTTGGGGTTCATCCGCTCGGGCAGGCACCGGCAACCTGGCGTAATGCCTGGCCAGCGCCTTCAGAACGGAGGGTTCGAGCCCCGCAGCCACCGATTGCATGATGCCGCTGTGGCGTTGGCCTCGAGCATAGGCCCGCAACGCGCCATGCAAATAGGCCTGGCTCTGCCCGGTCAGGCGTGGCACCAGCCCGCCCCGCCCGTTACCGTCGACGCCGTGGCAACGACTGCAGTCGGCCAGCACCGGCGCCAGCGCATCATCCCGCGGTCTGGCACTTTCGGCAGCCCTCGATCCGCGGCTGTCCTCGGTGCGATCCCCCAGCGCAAGCTCGCGATAGCGCTGCTCGGACATGCCCGGCAGCGCTTGCAGGAAGGCCACCATTGCCCAGACTTCATCGTCGCGCTGCGGCGCCGGCCAGGCGGGCATGGCGGTGAACTTGACTCCATGCTTGACGATAAGGAACAGCTCCTGGGGCTCCCAATGCGCTATGCGCGGCGGCAGGAATGGTGGTTCGGGGGTCATCTGCCGAACGATCAGCGAGCGCTTGCGTCCCGGTGCGCCATGACAGGCGAGGCAACCGGTTTGATAATGCCCGGCGCCCTTGAGCACCAAGGCCGGATCGTCGAGCGGGGGCACCTCGATGCCCATCGATTGGGTACTGACCGCGCGGCGCATCACGTAGTGCAGCATCCAGCCGGTCGCCTTCCAATGCCCGGAGCTGGCGCTGATCGGCACCAGTCCCAGCGACGCCAGCAGCACGGCAGTCACACCGGCGAGCCCCGTCAGCAGCGCGACGCCCGCCGCCGCGCGCCGCCAGGAGCCACCCGTCAGCCAGCACAACCCGCGACGCAACGGCATCGCCGCCCGGCGGAACAACGACCTAACTGAGCGAAACGACATCGCGCTTGTCCTGTAACAGACCACCGAGCAGACACAGCCCGCCGATCAGGTAACTGGTGCCGCCGAACACCAGCATGATCACGCCGCCCAGCTGTTGGTCCTCCAGCGGATTCAGACCCGACAGTGCCGAGCCGGTGTGGTCGAACAGCGGTCGGCTGGACATCGCCAGCAGCACGCCGAGCAACGTCATGTGCATAGAGGTCAGCAGCAGACCGGCGATGCCGGCCAGGACACGGCGATGCCTGACCCCACCGAATGCGGCGAGCCACACCAACAACCCGACGAACAGGTAGCTGCCCTGCTCCAGCAGTTGCGCGGCCGTGGCGGTTCGCGCCGCGTGGTGCATCGCCGGCATATGCCAGGCCCACACCACGAACAGCTCGATCACCGAGGCCAGAATCGGTGAGAAAACGAACGGGATCCGGCTGGACAGATCCAGCCGGCCGCCAGCCAGCCCGATCGCCAGCAATGGTGCTGCCACGGCCACCACCATCACGTGCATCAACATATGCCCGACGAACAACTGATCGGCCATGGCCGGCAGCGGACCGAGCCAGACCACCGCCAGCGTGACCAGGCCCAACATCAGCGACAGGTGACGCCAGATCATTCGCAGCTCCCGATGAAGACCACGCTTAGCGCGACGAACACCGTTGCGACGAAGCTCAGGCCGCTCAGCAGAAGCGTCGAGAAGCCCAGGAAGCGATGTCGATCGGCCGGGGTATCGAAATCATGCGGCGCCGTCGCCGTGCCGAAGGTATGTCCGCGCCAGCCACGCCAGCCGACCAATGCGATGCCCACCAGGGCGACCAGCGTCAGCACGCCAATGGCGGTGCGCAGATCACCCAACGGGCCGGCGCGCCCCGCCAGCTTGGCGCACCAGAACGCCGCCGCCACGTAGCACAGCAGAAAGTGCACCGCCCAGATCGCCGGCCCGAGGGTCAGCAGCCACAGGGAGTCTCGCAGCTGCGGCGCGGGTTCGGGCTGGGCCTCGAATGTGCGTTCAGGTTGTTCGTTCATGCGAGCTCCGGGAATCCGGCGATGACCGCGACGGTCACACCCAGGGTAATGGCCATGAAATGCCAATAGAGCGCGACGTTGTGGATATCGATGTCGTAAGCGG
Organism: Pseudomonas sp. KSR10; assembly: GCF_022355455.1. Lineage (NCBI taxonomy): Bacteria > Pseudomonadati > Pseudomonadota > Gammaproteobacteria > Pseudomonadales > Pseudomonadaceae > Pseudomonas > Pseudomonas sp. KSR10. Next base: position 1,271,740 of record NZ_JAKOEN010000019.1, read on the forward strand.
CAGTCATGCGGCCTGCGGCGCGACGCGCCAGACAATACAGCTGCATGACCAGCCCGACCGCCAGGTGCAGCAGGCACCAGAGCACCAACACCCAGACCGTCGCGGGGTAGACATCGCGGGTCGGGTCGAGCCCGCTGAAATGAGGCCCGGCCCAGAGTGACCAGGCGCCCACCAGGGTGAGCAGCGCCGCCAGCCCCAGTGCGAGATAGAAGCCCGCCGCCTGGTCCCGAGCGTTGCAGCGCCGGGCCAGCAGCGTCAGCGCCCAGGCGCAGAGAATCAGCCCCAACGCGATCATCGGCCAGAACACACCGGGACCGGCAGCGTTGGCCGGTGGAAAGTCCTCATGCACGGTCCAGAAGAAGAAGTACCCGAACACCAGGCTGGCGAAGGCACTCATGTCGCCGATCATGGTGATGAAGGTGGCCCACCAGCCCACCGATTTGGCGCCTGAGGCATACAGCGGCAGCGACACCTCCAGACCGATGTCCTTGCGCGGCTTCTCCGGGATCATCGCGGTGCCGGTCCACAGCCATATCAGGATGGTGACCAGCGCCAGGCCACCGCTGACCAACGCCGCGACATACCAGCTGTAAGTGGCGAAGATGAACAGCCCCCCGGTGAAGATCGCCGCCCACATGCTGAGGAAGGTCGGGCCCGGCACGCGCAAGCACTGGATTGGCTCGGCATCGATGATGCTGCTGATCAGCGTCTCGCGCTTGCCTTCTTCGGCATCCGGCAGATAGAAGCGCCCGGCGTCGACGTCGCGCATCAGGTTGGGTTGGTCCCACAGCGGATAGCGGCTCTTGATGATCGGGATCGAGCGCGAGCCCCAGGGCCTGCCGGGCATCTCCGCCAGCCATTCGAGGGTACCGGCATTCCACGGATTGCGTGCACTGTAGGGTTGCTTGCCCTTGGGCCGCATGACGTCCCAGACCAACACCGCGACGCCGGCGGCGAGGATGAAGGCGCCCACCGTGGACACCATGTTGAGCACATCGAAGCCCATGTCCGGCGCATAGGTATAGACGCGCCGCGGCATGCCCAGCAGGCCAGTGAAGTGCATCGGCAGAAAGGCGATGTTGAAGCCGACGAACATCAGCCAGAAGGCGATCCGCCCGAGGCGATCCGATAGCGTCTTGCTCATCGCCAACGGGAAGAAGTAGTAGAGCCCGGCGATCACCGGGAACAGCATGCCGCCGATCAGCACGTAATGCAGGTGGGCGACGATGAAGTAGGTGTCGTGGGCCTGGAAGTCGAACGGCGCCAGCGCCACCATCACCCCGGTCAGCCCACCCAGCACGAAAATTGCCAGCGCGCCGGCGACGAACAGCATCGGTACCGACTTGACGAAGCGCCCGGCCAGCGCCGTCGCCAGAAAGCAGAAGATCTGCACCCCCGTGGGAATCGCCACCGCCTCGGACGCCGCCGAGAAGAACGCCAGTGAGATGCCCGGCATGCCGGTGGTGAACATGTGATGCACCCACAGCCCAAAGCTGATGAAGCCGGTACCCACCGCGGCCAACACGATGAAGGTATAGCCGACGATCGGCCGCCCCGCGGCGGTGGGCACGATGGTCGCCACCAGCGCCACGGCGGGCAGGAAGATGATGTAGACCTCGGGATGGCCGAAGATCCAGAACAGGTGCTGCCACAAGAGCGGATCACCGCCGCGGCTGGCATCGAAGAACGGCCAGTCGAAAGCGCGCTCCAGCTCGAACAGCAGGTCGCCCGCGATCAGCGGTGGAAATGCAAACAGGATCATCCCGGCGACCACCAGGATGTACCAGGAGTACAGCGGGATCAGGTTGATGCGCATGCCCGGCGGCCGCGTTTTCAGTACGCCGACGATCAGCTCCACCGCCGCCGCGATCGACGACACTTCGATGAACGACAGCCCGAGCAGCCAGATGTCCGCACCGAGGCCGTCCTGGTAGGTAGTGGTCAGCGGCGGGTACATGAACCAGCCGCCCTGGGGCGCAACACCGAAGAAGATCGAGCCGCAGACGAATACGCCGCCGATGATGAAGCACCAGAAGCCGTAGGCTGACAGCCTCGGAAACGGCAGATCCCGCGCCCCGAGCATCTGCGGCAGGATGAGAATCGAGAAAGCCTCGAAGATCGGCACGCCAAACAAAAACATCATCACCGAGCCGTGCAGGGTGAACACCTGGTTATAGGTTTCGGCCGACAGCAGATCGTTGTCCGGCACCGCCAGCTGCGCACGGATCAGCATCGCCAGCACGCCGGCGAAGAGAAAGAACAGGAACGACACGCCGGTGTACCAGAGCCCGACCTCGGTGTTGTTCACCGCCGACCAGTAGCGCCAACCGGTGGGGGTCTTCCAGGCCGCGGCGAGGCGTTCGGCCTGCGCTTCGGCGCGGGCTTGCTCCTGCGGGTCGCGGTATTCGATCGGCTCGCTCATTCCAGCCCCTTCAGGTAGTGCGCCATGGCCGTCAGCTGGTCATTGGGCAACATGCCGAACGTGGGCATCCTGACGTCGGGCTTGATCTGCCCGGTATGGCCGATCCAGCGCTGGAAAGCTTCGATATCGGCGGGCAAGGTACCGGCGGCGAGGCTCAGGCGACTGCCGACATGGGTCAGGTCGGGGCCGACCGTGCCGTCCGCCTCGGTGCCGCGCACCCGATGGCAGGCGCCGCAGCCATTGCTGAGAAAGGCCCGCTGGCCCTGGCGCTGCAGCGCCGATTGCGGCTCCGGCGCCGGCTTCGCCTGCCCGGCGAGCCAGGCATCGAAAGCCGCCGGCTCCATCACTACTACTGGAAAGGCCATCAGCGCGTGGGACGTGCCGCAGAACTCGGCGCAGACGCCGCGAAAGGTGCCGGTACGGGTTGGCTCCAGCACCAGTTGATTGCTGCGGCCGGGGATCATGTCCACCTTACCGCCCAGCGAGGGAATCCAGAACGAGTGGATGACGTCCGGGCTGGTCAGGTTGAAGGCCACCCGCTGGCCCACCGGCAAGCGGATCTCGTTGGCCAACTCCACTGCTTCTCCCGTATCCGTGTGGTAGCGCACCCGCCACCACCATTGCTCCCCGGATACATTCACCCGCAGAGCGATGTCGGCGGTCGAGCGTAGTGGCTGCATCAGCATCAGTCCGTAAACCAGAAGCGCGGTGAGCACGACGATGGGAAAGAGGATGCCGCCGCCGAAGATCAGCCAGCGCGCGCTGCGAATGCCGTGCGCCTCGGGGTGCGCCTGGGTGGAATAGACGGCGATGCCCATCACCCCGACCCAGATCAGCACTGCACCGCTGCACATCCACCAGAACAGCACGGCGATGCTTTCGGCACCGGTTCCGGCGGGGTCGAGCGCCGATTGCCGACCGTCGCAGGCGGCCAGCAATGCCATCTGCACCAAGCAGAAGCAGCGCCGCCACTGTCGCGCTCGCAGAAGGTTTTCGCACAGCTGAAGCCACATGGTCCTGCTCGTCCAAGGTCCCGTTCGTGTGACCCACAAGCGCGCCAAAAAGTTGGATAGCGGCGCGCTCCCGCTGGCATCGAGTCGTCAGAAGGGCTAACGGATTCTCTCGTCGTTGCGCTGGTCCAAACGGATGGGTACATGACGTTCGAGGAGAGAACATGGATGCCGACCGCAGTCACCGACGCTATCTGCTGACGCTGTTGCTGTTGTTCCTGGCGATATGGGGCGCGCTGGCCATCGCGCCCGTGGATCGTCATGACTGGCTGCTGGAAAACCAGCTAGTGCTCGTGCTGGCCGTCGCCCTGCTACTGGGTCATCGGCATTACCTGCCCTCGCCTTTGGCAGCGACACTGATCGTCATTTATCTGTGCATCCATCAGCTGGGCGCACACTACACCTATGCCAAGGTGCCCTACGACGACTGGTGGCAAGCGCTGACGGGAGACAGCCTGAACCAGGCATTTGACTGGGAGCGCAACCAGTTCGACCGGCTGGCCCACCTCAGCTACGGCTTGCTGTTGGCCTACCCGATCCGCGAAGTGCTGATCCGTCTGGGCCTGCGCCCCGGTCTCTGGAGCCTGCTGCTGCCGGTGGATATCGTGCTCTCGACCTCGGCGATCTACGAATTGATCGAATGGTTCGGTGCAGAGACACTCAGCGCAGCGGAGGGCCGAACCTTTCTCGCCACCCAGCAGGATCGCTGGGACCCGCAGAAAGACATGGCCCTGGCCACGGCCGGTGCGATCGTCGCCATGGTTCTGACCGCAGTGCTGGCTGGCACAGCCCGACAGACATTGCGCGGCGGCTCGGCCGACCAATCGGCCGCGCGATCATGAAGCCGGCTCAGGGGCGTTCGGGATGGCCGAGACGCTCTGCCGGATCAGGCACCTCGGGTTCGGTGGTCACGCCGATCCGCCGCAGGTACCACTGATACGCCAGGTACGAGCAGCCCCAGCCAAGCAGGACCCCGAGCGTATTGGCCAGCATGTCGCCGAGCGACGCCTCGCGATTGGGCAAGAGGCCCTGAGCGACCTCGATCAGAGCGGAAACGCCCACGCTGGCGGCGACCGACCAAATGGCGCTCCATTGCGAAAACGCCAGGCGCAGCGAAAACATCAGGGCGGCGAAACCGAGCATGTGATGCAGCTTGTCCTGCTGATCGAACACTTGCGGAATGGGTTCCGGGCGGAGTCCGCTGAAGACGATGACCGCCAGAACCGCGAGAAACGGCAGGAAACGCAAGCAATTCATAGGCAACCGGTAGCCTCGCTGGAATCGTGGAAATAGACGAAAAGATTGGCAGGCCCCGAATACCGGGCGTAATGCTGACGCCAGCAAAGGCGGCGTAAGATAGCAGCCCTTCGACGCGATGCGTACCGAGCATGGCCGTCGGCGTGCACGCTATGGAGGCCTAAACCCATCGATAGTTCGCGCTCTCCTGTAACAAATTGCGCCCTTTCGACCAAGTGCCGCCATACGGGCAACCGGCTAAACGGAACCGCGCGAGTAGGGTCCGAACCATAAGCGTCTGGCGAAAATACCTCGGCGACCAGGCGCGTGCCTTTCATCGCCACTTGCATGACGGGATAGCATTTTGACGCACCCCACTTCGCCGCCCGGCAACCTACAGCGGCGCCCGAACAGCGATACCCAGGCCATCATTCTGGCGGTCGAGGGCGACTGGACGCTGCCGCACTACGCCATCCTCCGGCGTCAGGTGGAACGGGCTCGCCGTCAGGTGACCGATGCCGATCAGGTCGATCTGCATGGGCTCGGCGAACTGGATACCGCCGGCGCCGGGCTGCTGGCGGAGCTGCTCGGCCCGGCGCGGGTGGCCCGCCTGAGCGATTGGGCGCCGGAACTGCCCGCGGAACGTCAGGCGCTGCTGAAAACCGTCGCCGCCGCGCTGGATAAGCCGCAAGCACAACAGAAGCCTGAAACCAACGGGTTTGCCGATGTTCTGACTCACGTGGGCCGCAGCGTTTCCAGTGTCTGGAACCAGCAACGCACCCTGCTCGGCTTTATCGGCCTGACCCTGCAGACATTGTTCAGCGTCAGCCTCAGCCCGCGCCGATGGCGGATCACCTCGCTGGTGGCGCATATCGAGCAGACCGGGCTAGATGCGATACCCATCGTTGCACTGCTGACCTTTCTGGTCGGCGCCGTGGTGGCCTTTCTCGGCGCCACGGTGCTGGCCGATTTCGGCGCGACCATCTACACGGTCAACCTGGTGGCGTTTTCCTTCCTGCGCGAATTCGGCGTACTGCTGGCCGCGATCCTGCTCGCCGGGCGCACCGCCAGCGCCTTCGCTGCGCAGATCGGAGCAATGAAATCCAACGAGGAAATCGACGCCATTCGCACCCTGGGCCTCAGCCCGATCGAGCTTCTGGTACTGCCGCGCATGCTGGCGATGCTGATCACCCTGCCGATCCTGACCTTTATCGGCATGCTCAGCGGCATCGTCGGCGGGCTGACCGTCTGTGCCCTGGCGCTGGATATCTCGCCGGCGATGTTCTTCACCATCTTGCAGCGCGACATCCCGCTCAACCACTTCCTGGTCGGCCTCGGCAAGGCGCCGGTATTCGCTTTTCTGATCGCCGTGATTGGGTGCCTGGAAGGTTTCAAAGCCAGCGGCAGCGCGCAGTCGGTAGGCGAGCACACCACCTCCAGCGTGGTGCAGTCGATCTTCATGGTGATCCTGATCGATGCGATCGCCGCGCTGTTTTTCATGGAGATGGGCTGGTGATGGCTGGCGAGCCTGTGATCCAGGTGCGAGGCCTGGTCAACCGCTTCGGCAGCCAGGCGGTGCACGTCAATCTCGACCTGGATATCCGCCGCGGCGAGATTCTCGGCGTGGTCGGCGGCTCCGGCACCGGCAAGTCGGTATTGCTGCGCAGCATCGTCGGCTTGCGCCAGCCCAACGCCGGCAGCATCAAGGTGTTCGGCGAGAACCTGCTGAAGTTGTCCGGCCAACGCCGCTCGGAGATCGAACGACGCTTTGGCGTACTGTTCCAGCGTGGCGCCTTGTTCACCTCACTCAACCTGCAGGAAAACGTCGCCCTGCCGCTGATCGAGCACATCGGCCTTAAAAGGGCCGACGCCGAACACCTGGCGCGGCAGAAGCTGGCGCTGGCCGGCCTGCCGCCGGATGCCGCCTGCAAGTACCCCGACGAGTTGTCCGGCGGCATGGTCAAGCGCGCGGCGCTGGCCCGGGCGCTGGCGCTGGATCCGGAGGTGCTGTTTCTCGACGAGCCGACCGCCGGCCTCGACCCGATCGGCGCGGCCGCCTTCGATCAGTTGATCCTGACCCTGCGTGATGCGCTGGGCTTCAGCGTGTTCCTGGTCACACACGACCTGGATACGCTCTACACCATCTGCGACCGCGTCGCCGTGCTGGCACAGAAGCGCGTGCTGGTGGTCGATACCCTCGAAACCGTGGCCGCCACCGAGGACGCCTGGATTCGCGAATATTTTCACGGCCCGCGTGGTCGCGCCGCGCACGACGCTGCGCCAAAGCTGGAGATGCCCTGAATGGAAACCCGAGCCCATCACGTCCTGATCGGACTGTTCACCGTGATTGCGGTTGGCGGCGCGCTGCTGTTCGCGCTGTGGCTGGGCAAATCGAGCATCGATCGTGAATACAGCTACTACGACATCGGCTTCAGCCAGACGGTCAGCGGACTGTCGAGCGGCAGCTCGGTGGAATACAGCGGCATCAAGGTCGGCGATGTCGTCCAGCTGTGGCTGGAGCCGGATGACCCGCGCAAGGTCCGCGCGCGCATCCGCGTCTATGGCGGCACGCCGATCAAGACCGACACCCAGGCGCGCCTGGCTTTGGCCAACATCACCGGCAGCATGGTTATCCAGCTGCATGGCGGCACCCCGCAGAGTCCACGCTTGGCAGGCGATCCCGACGACCCGCCGTTGATCGTCGCCGACCCCTCGCCGCTCAGCGCGCTGTTGGAAAACGGCGAGGACCTGCTGAGCAACATCAATAACCTCTTGCTCAGTGCCAATCAGGTTTTCTCCGAGGAGAACACCACGCGCTTGAGCCGCACCCTGGAACACCTGGAGCAGGCCACTAGCGTGCTGTCCGAACAGCGCGGCGACCTGGCGCAGACGCTAGAGCAGTTCAATCAGCTGAGCCAGGAGGCCAACACTGTGATGGGCGAGCTGTCGAGCCTGGCGCGCAACGCTAACGGCCTGCTCGACGATCAGGGTCGCAGCGTGCTCGCCAGCGCGGCACACTCGATGAAAGCCCTGGATCGCGCCACTGCGCGCCTGGATACGCTGCTCGAGGACAACCAGGGCGCGCTGAACAACGGCATGCAGGGCTTCAACGAACTGGGACCGGCGATCAATGAGTTGCGCACTACCCTCGCCGCCTTGCGCCGGGTGACCCAGCGTCTGGAAGACAACCCCAGGGGGTTCCTGCTCGGCCGAGATAAATTACAGGAGTTCAATCCATGAGCCTTCGCTACCGTTCCGTGGTCCTCGTCATCCTGTTCGGACTGATCACGGCGCTCACGGCCTGTTCGGTTCTGCCGGAATCCGAGACCCTGCGGATCTTCCTGCTGCCGAGCTCACCGACGCCGCAGCAAGCCAGCGAGCCGACCGTCCAGCAGGCGCTGCGTATCAACACGCCGCAGGCCAGCAGGATTCTCTCCGGGCAGCGCATCGCCGTCGTGCCGCAGGGCAACCAGATCAGCGCTTACGGCGGCGCACGCTGGGCCGACGCTGCGCCAGTGTTGCTGCGTGACCGCCTGATCGAAGCCTTCCAGCGCGACGGACGCATGCCTTCGGTAAGCAACGAAGACGTCAATCTCTACGCCGACCTCAGCCTGCACAGCGATCTGCGCGCCTTTCAGACCGTCTACATCGATGGCAAGCCGGACGTGGTGATCACCCTCGACGCGCGGCTGGTCAATCGCAACGACCAACGCACCCTGGCCAACCGTCGCTTTGAAGTTCGCCAGCCGAGCGCCGATCCCCGCGTGGAAAGCGTGGTCGAGGCCTTCGGCCAGGCCAGTGACCGGCTCAGTGCCGACATTCTCGAATGGACGCTGAGCCATGCCCGACAACTGCCCTGAGCAACTGCCGGACGGTAGGCGCTAATCGCCTCGGAATTGATCCAGATACACACAAGTAGCGTATTAGAGCGCCTAAGATGACTCCGGACGTTTAATTGCCGGAGCAGAGTTCATGAGTCAGCCACGCACCCGAGCCGCACTCAAGGTTCTCGCAGCCGCCGCCGTGATTGCCGTCATCGGGGCGCTGCTGTGGAGCGAATTGCGCCCCAGCGGTCTCGGCGAAGGGTTCGCCAGCGGTAACGGTCGCATCGAAGCGACCGAGATTGATATCGCCACCAAGAATCCGGGACGAGCGCTTGAAATCCTCGTGGACGAGGGTGATTTCGTCCAGCCGGGCCAGGTACTGGCACGTATGGATACCGATGTGCTTCAGGCACAACTGAACCAAGCGCGTGCGCAGGTCCGTCAAGGCGAGAATGCGATCCTTACCGCAGAGGCCATGGTCGCCCAGCGGGAAAGCGAGCGTGCCACCGCCGAAGCCGTGGTGACCCAGCGCCGAGCTGAACTGACCGCGGCCCAGAAGCGCCACCAACGGACCGAAACCCTGGTGGCGCGCAACGCCATGGCGCGCCAGCAACTCGACGATGACCTCGCCGCCATGCAAAGCGCCCAGGCGGCGCTCGCGGCCGCGCGCGCTCAAGTGATCTCCGCCGACGCCGGCATTGCCGCAGCGAAATCCCAGGTGATCGAGGCGCGTTCGGCTGTCGAGGCGGCACAAGCCGGCGTTGAGCGCTTGCAAGCGGACATTCGTGACAGCGAACTGAAGAGCGACCGGGTGGCTCGTGTGCAATACCGAGTGGCGCAGCCCGGCGAAGTCCTCGGCGCGGGGGGCAAGCTGCTCAATCTGGTCGATCTGGCCGACGTCTACATGACCTTCTTTCTGCCCGAACGTCAGGCCGGACGCGTGGCGAGCGGCGCCGAGGTGCGGTTGGTGATCGACGCCGCCCCGCAGTACGTAATTCCGGCCAAAGTCAGCTATGTGGCCAGCGTGGCGCAATTCACACCGAAGACCGTGGAAACCGAAAGCGAGCGCGAAAAGCTAATGTTTCGGGTCAAGGCGCGCATCGATCCCGAACTGCTCAAGCGCCACATGGAGCAGGTCAAGACCGGCCTGCCGGGCATGGCCTATCTGAAGCTCGACGCTGACAGCGAGTGGCCCGCCCATCTGCAGATCAATGTGACGCCATGAGCGAGCCGCTCGATCCGGTGGTGCAGGTTGCCGGGGTCAGCCTGCAATACGGCAAGACGCGTGCGCTGGACGAGCTGACGCTAACCTTGCCCGCGCGATGCATGGTCGGCCTGATCGGCCCCGATGGAGTGGGCAAGTCCAGCCTGCTGGCGTTGATCTCCGGGGCGCGCAAGCTGCAGCAGGGCACGCTACGCGTACTCGGCGGCGACATCGCGGAAGCCGGCCACCGGCGCAGGGTCTGCCCGCGCATCGCCTACATGCCCCAAGGGCTGGGCAAGAACCTCTATCCAACGCTCACTGTTTTCGAAAACCTCGAATTCTTCGGCCGCCTGTTCGGCCAGGCGGCCGAGGAGCGCCGCTGGCGCATTGCCGAACTGACCCGCAGCACGGGTCTCGCGTCCTTTCTCGAGCGGCCGGCGGGCAAACTGTCCGGCGGCATGAAACAGAAACTCGGCCTCTGTTGCGCGCTGATCCATGACCCCGACCTGCTGATTCTCGACGAGCCCACTACCGGCGTCGATCCGCTGTCACGTGCGCAGTTCTGGGAGCTGATCGAGCGCATCCGCAGAGAGCGGCCGCAGATGAGCGTGCTGGTGGCCACTGCATACATGGATGAGGCACAGCGCTTCGACCATCTGGTGGCGATGGATGCCGGCCAGGTGCTCGCCACCGGCACGCCCGCCGAGCTGCTTGAGCGCACCGGCAGCGACTCGTTGGAGCAGGCCTTCATCCGCCTGCTACCGGAAGCCAAACGCAGCCAGCACCGCGAGCTGGTCATCCCGCCGCAGCCGCCCAGCGACAGTGTTGCGATCGAGGCTCATGGGCTGACCATGCGCTTCGGCGATTTCGTCGCGGTGGATCAGGTCAATTTCCGCATCACCCGCGGCGAGATCTTCGGCTTTCTCGGCTCCAACGGCTGCGGCAAGACCACCACCATGAAAATGCTCACCGGCCTGCTGCCGGCCAGCGAGGGGGAAGCGCTGCTGTTCGGCAAGCCGGTGGACCCGCACGACATGCAGACCCGCCAGCGGGTCGGCTATATGTCCCAGGCTTTCTCGCTATACAGCGAGCTGACCGTAAGGCAGAACCTCGACCTGCACGCCCGGCTCTTCCACCTACCGGCCGAACGGCGTGGTCCACGCGTGCAGGAGATGCTCACGCGCTTCGATCTCAGCGACGACGCCGACAGCCTGCCCAGTCGCTTGCCATTGGGCGTGCGCCAGCGCCTGTCGTTGGCGGTGGCCGTGATCCACAACCCGGAAATTCTGATTCTCGACGAGCCCACATCCGGCGTCGATCCGGTGGCCCGCGACGGTTTCTGGGAACTGCTGGTGCAACTGTCACGAGAAGACGGCGTCACGATTTTCATCTCGACCCACTTTATGAACGAGGCGCTACGCTGCGACCGAATCTCCTTGATGCACGCCGGTCGGGTGTTGGACAGCGACACGCCGCAAGCCTTGATGGCCAAGCGCGGGCTGCCGACCCTTGAAGCGACTTTCATCGCCTATCTGAAGGAAGCCGCCGCGGCGCACGCCGTCGAACAGCCAGCAGCCGCCTCAACCGCTACGCACGATTCGATCGAAGCGACAAGCAACAGTGGCCGCCAGCCCCGCTTCAGCCTGCGTCGGCTGCTCAGCTATACCCGCCGCGAGGCGATGGAACTGCGCCGCGACCCCATCCGCGCAACGCTGGCGATGCTCGGCAGCGTGCTGCTGATGTTCATCATGGGCTACGGCGTCAGTTTCGACGTGGAAAACCTGGCCTATGCCGTGCTCGACGGTGACCGGACCACCACCAGCCAGCATTACCTGCAGAACATCGCCGGCTCGCGCTACTTCTTGGAAAAGCCGGCGCTGGCCAGCCATGCCGAACTGGACGCACGCCTGCGCAGCGGCGACATCAGCCTGGCGGTGGAAATCCCGCCCGATTTCGGCCGCGACCTCAAACGCGGGGCCGTGCCTCAGGTCGCGTTCTGGATCGATGGCGCCATGCCGATGCGGGCCGACACCATCAAAGGCTACGTGCAGGGCATCCATCTGACCTACCTGCAGCAACTGGCCCGCGAAGCCGGCGTTGACGGGCAACTGGCACCGGCGGACGTCGCCATCCGCTATCGCTACAACCCCGACGTGCAGAGCCTGCCGGCCATGGCGCCAGCGATGATTCCGCTGCTCTTGATGATGATTCCGGCGATGCTCACCGCCCTCGGTGTCGTGCGAGAGAAGGAGTTGGGCTCGATCACCAACTTCTACGTCACCCCGACCACCCGCCTGGAGTTCCTACTCGGCAAGCAGCTGCCCTACATCGCCCTGGGCATGTTCAACTTCGCCACCCTGGCACTGCTGGCGGTGTTCGTCTTCGGCATCCCGATCAAGGGCAGCATTCTGACCCTCTGCCTCGGCGCCCTGCTCTATGTCGCCTGCGCCACCGGGCTGGGCCTGTTGATGTCGTCGATCCTCAACAGCCAGATCGCCGCCATTTTCGGCACCACCATCGTCACCTTGCTGCCGGCGATCCAGTTTTCCGGGCTGATCCACCCGACCTCGGCGATGGAAGGGTTTGGCGCCTTTATCGGCAAACTCTATCCCACCAGCCATTTTCTGATCATCAGCCGCGGGGTGTTTTCCAAGGCGCTGGGCCTGGCCGACCTGTACCCCTATTTCATCCCGATGCTCCTGGCGATTCCGCTACTGACTCTGCTCAGCGTCGCAGGCCTGCGCAAGCAGGAGAAATAACATGGCCAATGTCCGGCGCAAGCTCAGCAATATCATCCAGCTCGGCCTCAAAGAGCTGCGCAGCCTCTACCGCGACCCGGCAATGTTGGTGCTGATCATCTATTCATTCACCCTGGCCATCTACGAAGGCGCCACTGCCGTGCCCGAGGCGCCGCACCGCGCCAGCATCGCCGTCGTCGACGAGGATCGCTCGCAGGCCTCGCTGCGTATCGTCAACGCCTTCCAGCTGCCCTACTTCATCGAGCCCAAGGCCATCACCCTGCAGCAGATGGACAGCGGCATGGATGCCGGTCTCTATACCTTCACCCTGAACATTCCGCCGAACTTCCAGGCAGATTTACTGGCCGGTCGCCAGCCGACGATCCAGCTCAATGTCGACGCCACCCAGGTCAGCCAGGCGTTCACCGGGGCCGGACAGATCCAGCAGATCATCGCCAGCGAGACCGCCGACTTCGTCCGGCGCTACCGCAGTGTTGATGCGCTGCCGGTCGAAGCCGTCGTGCGCACGGCCTTCAACCCCAACCTGAATCGGGCCTGGTTCGGCGCCGTGAACGAGGTGATCAACCAGATCACCATGCTGGCGATCATCCTCACCGGCGCCGCCCTGATCCGCGAACGTGAGCACGGCACCATCGAGCACCTGCTGGTGATGCCGGTGACGCCGTTCGAAATCATGGTCGGCAAGGTCTGGGCGATGGGATTGGTGGTGTTGGCGGCCGCGGCGTTCGCGCTGCGCTTCGTGGTCGAGGGGTGGCTCGATATCCCGATTCAAGGCTCGCTGCTGCTGTTCGTTGGCGGCGCCGCGCTGCATCTGTTCGCCGCCACGTCCATGGGCATTTTCTTCGGCACGGTGGCGCGCTCCATGCCGCAACTGGGTCTGCTGGTGATTCTTACGCTGATCCCGTTGCAGATCCTCTCCGGCGGTGTGACCCCGCGCGAAAGCATGCCCGCACTGATCCAGCACATCATGCTGGCGGCGCCGACCACCCATTTCGTCGAACTGGCGCAGGCGATTTTGTTTCGTGGCGCCGGCGTCTCGGTGATCTGGCCACAACTGCTGGCGCTGCTGGGGATTGGTGCGGTGTTTTTCCTCGGTGCGTTGTCGCGGCTGCGGCAGTCGTTGCGTTAGCGCTCCGGGGGCGGGGGCTGCTCAGCGGTGCTTTCAGCACCGTCATTCGGCGCCGAATCGGCGATCGCATGCGACGCCAACGGACCGGATGGCGTCGCGAGAAGCACGCTCGACTTCTGATCGAAGACCGCCTGAATCGCCGAGACACGAGACACCATTCGGCGACTGGCGATGCGCACGGCCGGGTCCTCGCTGGCCATCAGCTCCAAGGAGAACGTTGTCAGCGCCTCGGACAGCTGCGACAGATTGTGTGCGGTGAGACTCAGCAGCTCGGCGAGCTGTTCGTTACGGATATGCATTCCTTTGCACCGGTCATGAATGTCGACGCGATAGTACTCAATTGCGCCCGCCGCGCCACGTACGCTTTCGCCGTAACGCCATTTTTGTGTACTGGGACCAGGTCCTTCCAGGCGCTTGCCGCGCCGCATGTCACAAATGCCATCCGCGCCATGCGGTCAATTTCATTGTCTGCCGAGCGAAGCTGCCTCAAACTTTCAACCGCCTTACCATCTCCTACGCTACGGCTGGGAATTTTTACATTTTCAGCATGTCTATCCTGCCGACATGCGAAGAGCTTGCTGCTCTGTAGCGCGCCAAGGAAGCCTATCAATCATGCGCATTCTCGTAACCGGCGGAGCCGGGTTCATCGGTTCAGCACTGATCCGTCATCTCATCCAAGACACCGAGCACAGCGTCCTCAACCTGGACAAGCTGACCTATGCTGGCAATCTCGAGTCGCTGGCGGACGTGGAAAACAGTGACCGCTATCAGTTTCTCCAGGCCGATATCGCCGACCGCGAGCGGGTGAGCGAAGCCCTGTTGGAATTCCAGCCGGACGCCATCATGCATCTGGCCGCCGAATCCCATGTCGATCGCTCCATCGATGGCCCGGCCGAATTCATCCAGACCAACATCGTCGGCACCTACCAGCTGCTCGAAGCGGCACGCGCCTACTGGCAGACCCTGCCGACCGAGCGCCGTGAAGCCTTCCGCTTCCACCATATTTCCACCGATGAGGTATATGGCGACCTGCACGGTGTCGACGATCTGTTCACCGAGACCACGCCCTACGCACCCAGCTCGCCCTATTCGGCCAGCAAGGCCTCGTCGGACCATCTGGTTCGCGCCTGGCAACGCACCTACGGCCTGCCGGTGCTGATCACCAACTGCTCGAATAACTATGGGCCTTATCACTTCCCCGAGAAGCTGATTCCGCTTGTGATTCTCAACGCGCTCGATGGCAAGCCGCTGCCGGTGTATGGCAACGGCACCCAGGTTCGTGACTGGCTGTTCGTCGAGGACCACGCGCGCGCCCTGTTCAAGGTCGTCAGCGAAGGTAAGGTTGGCGAGACCTACAACATCGGCGGCCACAACGAGCAGAAGAACATCGACGTGGTACGCGGCATCTGCGCCCTGCTGGAAGAACTGGCACCGCAGAAGCCGGCCGGCATTGAGCGATTTGAAGACTTGATCACCTTCGTCAAGGATCGCCCCGGTCACGACCTGCGCTATGCCATCGACGCCAGCAAGATCGAGCGCGAGCTGGGCTGGGTGCCGCAGGAAACCTTCCAGACCGGCCTGCGCAAGACCGTGCAGTGGTACCTGAACAATCTCGAATGGTGTCGTCGCGTCCAGGACGGCAGCTATCAACGTGAGCGCCTCGGCGCGCTGGAGAACGCATGAAAGGAATCATCCTCGCCGGAGGCTCCGGTACCCGGCTGCACCCCATCACCCTGGGCGTATCCAAGCAGCTGCTGCCGATCTACGACAAGCCGATGGCCTACTACCCGATCTCGGTGCTGATGCTCGCCGGAATCCGCGACATCCTGCTGATCTCCACGCCACAGGACCTGCCGCAGTACAAAAATTTGCTGGGCGACGGCAGCCAGTTCGGGGTGAGCTTCAGCTACGCCGAACAGCCGTCACCGGACGGCCTGGCCCAGGCCTTTCTGATCGGTGAGGAATTCATCGGTGATGACTCGGTGTGCCTGATCCTCGGCGACAACATCTTCCACGGTCAGCATTTCACCGAGAAGCTGCAGCGTGCCTCGGCGCAGCAGAAAGGCGCCACGGTGTTCGGCTATTGGGTCAAGGACCCGGAACGCTTCGGCGTGATCGACTTCGACGAGACCGGCAAGGCGCTGTCGATCGAAGAAAAGCCGGCGAAGCCGAAATCCAGCTATGCCGTCACCGGTCTGTATTTCTACGACAACGACGTGGTCGAGATCGCCAAGTCGATCAAGCCATCGCCACGCGGCGAACTGGAGATCACCGACGTCAACAATGCCTATCTCAAGCGCGGCGACCTCAACGTCGAGCGCTTCGGCCGCGGGTTCGCCTGGCTCGACACCGGCACCCACGACAGCCTGCTGGAAGCCTCGCAGTACGTGCAGACCATCGAGCATCGCCAAGGCCTGAAAGTCGCCTGCCTGGAAGAGATCGCCTATCAGCACAAATGGATCGACCGCGAGCAGTTGCTGCGTCGCGCCGATGCCCTGGGCAAGACCGGCTATGGCCAGTACCTGTTCAAGCTGGCCGGTGAAGACGCATGAAGGTCATCGCCACCGATATCCCCGATGTGTTGATCATCGAGCCCAAGGTATTTGGCGATGAGCGCGGGTTCTTCTACGAGAGCTTCAACGCCGCGGCTTTCGAGGCCGCGACAGGGGTCAAGCGCAGCTTCGTGCAGGACAACCATTCGAAGTCCCAGCGCGGCGTGCTGCGCGGGCTCCACTACCAGATCCAGCAGCCGCAGGGAAAGCTGGTACGGGTGGTGGCCGGTGAAGTATTCGACGTGGCCGTTGACCTTCGCCGCAGCTCGGCGACCTTCGGGCGTTGGGTCGGCGTCAGTCTGAGCGCGCAGAACCAGCGCCAGCTGTGGATTCCCGAAGGCTTTGCTCACGGCTTCGTGGTGCTCAGCGAAAGCGCCGAATTCCTTTACAAGACCACCGATTACTATGCGCCGGACCATGAGCGCTCATTGCTCTGGAACGACCCACAGATCGGCATCGAATGGCCGTTCCAGGAGTTGCCGCAGCTGTCACAGAAGGACGCCGCGGGCAAGATCCTCAGCGAGGCGGAGCTGTTTGCATGAAGATCCTCATCACCGGTAGCAAGGGGCAATTGTCTCAGGCGCTGCAGCTGGCACTCGCCGGTGAAGGAAAGGTCCTCGCACTGGGTCACAAGGTGCTGGATTTGGCCGAACCGACACAGATTCGTCACCAGGTTCGCCTGCTACGCCCCGACCTGATCATCAACGCCGCCGCTTATACCGCCGTCGACCCGGCGCAGGGCGATCGCGATCAGGCCTTCGCGGTGAATGCCACCGGCCCTGGCGTGTTGGCCGAAGAAGCCGCAGCGCTGGGTGTACCGCTGATTCACTACTCCACCGATTACGTCTTCGACGGGCACAAGACCGAGCCTTATTGCGAGGAGGATCAACCGGCCCCTTTGAGCGTATACGGGGCCAGCAAGCTGGCCGGCGAACAGGCGATTCAGGCAGTCGGCGGCGAGCATCTGATCCTGCGCACCAGCTGGGTCTACTCGTTGCAAGGGCGCAACTTCCTGCTGACCATGCAGCGGCTGCTGCAGGAACGCGAATCGCTGTCAGTGGTTGACGATGAGATCGGAGCACCGACCTGGGCCGGCACCATCGCCTCTGTCACGACGGAGATGATTCGCAAGTGGCGAAACGGAACCGGCGGGCCCAGCGGTTTGTACCATCTGACCGCCACTGGCGAGACGTCTTGGTACGGCTTCGCCTGCAGCATCGCCCGACACCTGGAGCAGCGGGGCCTGCTGCGCGCCAACATCGCCCCCATTCTGTCCACGGATTACCCCACCGCCGCTCAGCGCCCCCTCAACTCACGCCTTAGCTGCGCACGGCTGCAGCGTGACTGGAATATCGAGCTGCCGGATTGGGAAGCTGCACTGCATCAGTGTCTCGGCAGTACCAACGAGATGCTGGCAGAGCATAGCGTCCAGACCATACAGAGCGTTTGAATTTGCCCGACCGGCTCAGCCGGCAAGGTTCCAGCACCGGAGCACCGGCGATGGGCTGAACGTGCATAATGTCGCCCGACTCACAGGCGCATCCGCATGACACCATCCGAATCTCCTCGTCGCCCACGCTGGCGCAATCTGGCCCTGGTCGCTTTGCTGCTGGCGCCGCTGCTGTGGCCGCTGCAACAACTGGCCGAGCGCTACTACAGCAACGAACTGATCGAGCAGAATCGCCAGACGCTCGATCTCTACGTGGCCAACCTGCTCGGTTCGCTACGCCGCTACGAAGTGCTGCCACGCATTCTCGGCGACCTACCGGCGCTGCGCACTGCGCTGCGCCAGCCAAGCAGTCCGGCCGTCAAGGATCAGGCCAATCGCCTGCTCGACCAGCTGCGCAAGGAAACCGGAGCCGACGTCATTTATCTGATGGCACCGGACGGCGAAACGCTCGCCGCCTCCAACTGGAACGAGGAAGACAGCTTCGTCGGCCGCAACTTCGCCTTTCGGCCCTATTTCCGCGAAGCCATGGCCGGCAAGCTGGGCCGCTTCTTCGGCCTCGGCACCACCTCGGGCAAGCGCGGCTACTACTTTGGCGCGGCCGTACGCGATGGCAACAAGACACTCGGCGTACTGGTAGTCAAGGTGGATCTGGACCACACCGAGACCCTGTGGGGCAGCACGCCTGAACAGCTGATGGTCACCGACTACTTCGGCGTGGTGATCCTGACCTCCAAACCCGAATGGCGTTTTCGCGCCAGTCGCGCATTGGATGCCGACGAGCGTGAGCAGATCGCTTCCGAGCGGCCCTATCCGACGCTCGACCCTCAGGCGCTGACGCTCGACATCGATGCCTGGCTGATCCAAAGCCGCGAGCTCAAGGAAACCGGTTGGACGGTGCGTATTCTGGCGCCGATCAGCCTGGTCGAGCGGCCGGTGCAGACGGTGGTGGCCATCGGCGCCGCCACCCTCGCCGCTCTGTTGCTGCTGCTCGGTTTGCTGATGCAGCGGCGCCGCCATTATCTGGAGCGCATTGCGCTGGATGCGAAGGCGCGACAGCAACTCGAGCGCCGCGTACAGGAACGCACGCAGGACCTCGAAGCGTTGAACAGCCGTCTCAAGGAAGAGGTGCTGGAACGCGAGCAGGCCCAGCAGGAACTGGTCCGCGCCCAGGACGAACTGCTGCAGGCCGGCAAGCTGTCGGCGTTGGGCACCATGTCGGCCAGCATCAGCCACGAACTCAATCAACCGCTGGGAGCGATTCGCAGCTATGCCGATAACGCTGGCGTGCTGCTCGACCAGCAGCGCAATGAGGAAGCCCGCGACAACCTCCGGCTGATCAGCGAGCTGACCGCGCGCATGGCGTCGATCATCGCCCATCTGCGCGCGTTCGCGCGGCGTGATCGGCATGCGCCGGAGCGGGTGGCGCTGCAACCGGCACTCGATGATGCGCTGGCGCTGTTGGCCAAGCGCCGCCAGGCCATGGGCGTCGAGCTGATTCGAGATCTTCCGGACGCGACGCTGTGGGTCCAGGCGGGCGAAACCCGTCTGCGTCAGATTATCTCCAACCTGCTGGCCAATGCGCTCGATGCGCTCAATGAGCGGCCGCCGGTACGGCGCATCTGGCTGCGCGCCGAACGCAAGGACGATGGGGTGTTACTCACGCTGCGCGACAATGGCCCCGGGTTTTCCGACGCAGCGTTGCAGCGCGCCCGCGAGCCCTTCTTCACCACCAAGACCAGCGCTCAGGGGTTGGGGCTCGGTTTGGCCATCTGCGATACCCTGACGCGTGCCCTGGACGGCGAGCTGACGATGACCAATCATCCCGAGGGCGGCGCCCAGCTCAGCCTCTATCTGCGATCCGCCGATCCCGGCGTCACCTTCCCCAGCGAGGACTAGCATGACCAGCCAGATCGACCCGCAGTTTCAGGTAGTCCTGGTCGATGACGATCCGCACCTGCGTAAGGCGTTGAGCCAGACACTCGATCTCGCCGGGCTCAAGGTGCTCAGCCTGGGCGACGCGCGCGGTCTGCCGGCGATGTTACCGGTGGACTGGCCCGGCGTGGTGGTCAGCGACATTCGCATGCCCGGCCTGGACGGCCTCGAACTGCAGCAGCAGTTGCACGCACTGGACAGCGAACTTCCGGTGCTGCTGATTACCGGCCACGGGGATATTCAGCTGGCGGTGCAGGCGATGCGCGCCGGTGCCTACGATTTTCTCGAAAAACCCTTTCCCAGCGAGGCGCTGCTCGACGGCGTACGCCGTGCGTTGGCCTTGCGCCAGCTGGTTCTAGACAACCGCAGCCTGCGCCTGGCGTTGGCCGATCGTCAGCAACTCTCGGCCCGCCTGCTCGGACAGTCGCCGGCCATGCAGCGCCTGCGCGAACAGATTGGCGCGCTCGCCGGAACCCAGGCCGATGTGCTGATCCTCGGCGAAACCGGCGCCGGCAAGGAAGTGGTGGCGCGCGCGCTGCATGATCTGTCCAGCCGCCGCAGTGGCCCATTCGTCGCCATCAACGCCGGAGCGCTGGCCGAATCGGTGGTCGAGAGCGAACTCTTCGGCCACGAGGCCGGCGCCTTCACCGGTGCCCAGAAGCGCCGCATCGGCAAGTTCGAATTCGCTAATGGCGGCACCCTGTTTCTCGACGAGATCGAGAGCATGAGCCTGGACGTGCAGGTCAAGCTACTTCGCATGCTGCAGGAGCGGGTGGTCGAGCGCCTTGGTGGCAATCAGTCGATCGCGCTGGACATCCGGGTCATTGCCGCCACCAAGGAAGACCTGCGCCAAGCCGCCGATCAAGGCCGTTTCCGGGCCGACCTTTACTATCGGCTAAACGTCGCGCCGCTGCGCATCCCACCGCTGCGTGAGCGTAGCGAGGACCTGTTGTTCCTGTTCCAGCATTTTGCCGAGACCGCTTCCAGCCGCCACGACTTGCCGATCCGTGAGCTACGGCCTGAGCAGCGCGCGCAACTGCTCAGGCATACCTGGCCAGGTAACGTCCGCGAGCTGCAAAACACCGCGGAGCGCTTTGCCCTCGGCCTCGAGCTGGGCCTTGAAGAGCCCGCACATGTCCCAGACGGTATCGCCGCAGCGACCGCCAGCACGCTCAACGAGCAAGTCGATGGCTTCGAACGCGCGCTGATCGCCGCCGAGCTGGCCCGTCCCCACAGCTCGTTGCGCAGTGTGGCCGAAGCTCTTGGCCTGCCACGCAAGACCCTTCATGACAAGTTGCGCAAGCATGGCCTGGTCTTCAACGATGCTGGCGGAACCTCGCCGGATGATGGCGACTAGCTGGCGGATTTCCGCCACGCATTGAGCAAGGATCTCAGAAGACGAAGCGCCGCCATCGCGCCTCTGACAGCTGAGCCGCAGTGCCAACCCGCTCATCAATCGCGAATCCTCCTCCCGAGAACCGGCACTCCCAGGCCCCCGCATTCGCGAAAGGCGAAGCCCGGCTTGTTCAATGATGAATTTCCAGCGGCCAAGGGCGCCGAGTAGAGTCATCCGAAACGTGCATCACTCGAAAGATGAACGGAGCCGATCGCCAGCACAGCATTTCGCCGCTTGCGGCTTATGGCCATGAGCCGCTGACAATACGCCAAACCTGCGAGCCAGACGGGCCGGCTGAGAATTATTCGTCAGTATTTTGCCATCATGCGAGTAAACTCCCGCGTTACGAGTCGCATCGCCCTGCGCATTTGGCATAGGGCTTGCTCTCGCTAACACGATGAACCGGCAAGCCGAGCCGATTAGGGGCGCATGTTCCCGATGGCTTCTAGACTTGTCTTGCTGGTTACAGCCGAGCTTTTCGCTCCCAAGCGGTAGCTCAATTCACAACAAGAGGAAAACAACAATGTTCAAACTGACCGCCACCGCGCTTGCCTGCGCCCTGTCCCTGGGAATCGCAGGCCTGGCCCAGGCTGCCGATCCAATTCTGATCAAGTTCTCCCACGTGGTTGCCGACAACACGCCAAAAGGCCAGGGCGCCAACCTGTTTAAGAAGCTGGTGGAAGAGCGCCTGCCAGGCAAGGTCGAGGTTCAGGTCTACCCGAACTCGTCGCTGTTCGGTGATGGCAAGGAAATGGAAGCGCTGCTGCTGGGCGACGTGCAGCTGATCGCACCTTCGCTGGCCAAGTTCGAGCACTACTCCAAGGGCGTTCAGGTATTCGACCTGCCGTTCCTGTTCGACAACATCCAGGCGGTCGACCGCTTCCAGCAGAGCGAAGCCGGCCAGAGCCTGCTGAGTTCCATGGAAGACAAGAACATCACCGGCCTGGGCTACTGGCACAACGGCATGAAGCAGCTGTCCGCCAACAAGGAATTGCGCGAGCCAAAAGACGCCCGTGGCCTGAAGTTCCGCGTACAGGCGTCGGCGGTGCTGGACGAGCAGTTCAAGGCCCTGCGCGCCAACCCGCGCAAGATGAGCTTCGCCGAGGTCTACCAAGGTCTGCAGACCGGCGTGGTCAACGGTGCCGAGAACCCGTACTCGAACATCTACTCGCAGAAGATGCATGAAGTGCAGAAGCACATCACCGAGTCCGACCATGGTTTGCTCGACTACATGCTGATCACCAATACCAAGTTCTGGAACGGTCTGCCGGATGACGTCCGTGGCGAACTGGAAACCATCCTGGACGAAGTCACTGTCGAAGTGAACAAGCAGGCTGACGCGCTGAACCAGAAAGCCAAGGCTGACATCCTGGCCGCTGGCACCACCGAAATCCTGGTTCTGACGCCGGAAGAGCGTGCCAAGTGGCGCGAAGCCATGAAGCCGGTCTGGAAGAAGTTCGAGAACGAAATTGGTGCTGACCTGATCAAGGCCGCCGAAGCGTCCAACCAGGCGCAGTAAGCCCTGACCGGAGGGAGCGGGGGCATTCGCTCCCTCCGTTACGAGATTGGCAATACCGACAGTGCAGTGAAAAACACAGCGGCCAGGCAAACGTCACGGCAAGCCGATCCAGGCTCTGCGCCTCGCCTAGAACAACATTTTTCATTGCTCTGTCATCATCCGGTTACCAGACCGGTTCATGGCGCACGTTCCGTACGCCTGTCGAAACAACGCATTCCATCGGGAGATGTCATCCATGAACGCCCTCTGGCGGGTCTGGGACCATTTCGAGGAAGGATTCATTGCCTTCCTGTTGGCCGCCATGACTCTGGTGACCTTCGTTTATGTGGTCCTGAACAACCTCTATACCGTTTTCTACAGCCTTGGTGACACCTTTGAGGCGGCCAGTGATTTCTTCTTCGCACTCGGCGACTTCATCATCGGTTTGGCCCAGGCGATGACCTGGAGCACCGCGCTGACCAAGGCCCTCTTCGCCTGGCTGATCTTCTCTGGCCTCGCCTACGGTGTACGCACTGCCGGGCACATCGGGGTCGATGCGCTGGTTAAGCTGGCCCCGCGCCACGTACAGCGCTACATCGGCGTGATCGCCTGCCTGGTCTGCCTGGGCTACGCCGGTCTACTGACTGTGGCCAGCTTCGAGTGGATCCAGGCCCTGTTCACCGCCAACATCGGTGCCGAAGATCTGGGCCATTTCGGCGTCAAACAGTGGCACATCGGCATGATCGTGCCGATCGGATTCGCCCTGGTCTTCATCCGTTTTGCCGAAATTTTCGTGCGCATCCTGCGCAACGAACAAACCGGCCTAGGCCTTGCAGACGAAGCGGCCGAAGCGGCCAAGCTCGGTGAAGAGGAGCCGAAGTAATGACTATCCTGTTCCTCTTCCTGGCGCTCTTCGTGCTGATGTTCATCGGTGTGCCGGTGGCCATTTCCCTTGGCCTGGCCGGTTCGCTGACCATCTTCTTCTTCAGCCCCGATTCGGTGCGCTCACTGGCGATCAAGCTGTTCGAGACCTCCGAGCATTACACCCTGCTGGCGATTCCGTTCTTCCTGCTCGCTGGCGCCTTCATGACCACCGGCGGCGTGGCCAAGCGTCTCATCGACTTCGCCAACGCGACCGTCGGCCACATCCGTGGCGGTCTGGCCATCGGCGCGGTACTGGCGTGCATGCTGTTCGCGGCCCTGTCCGGTTCGTCGCCGGCTACCGTGGCGGCGGTCGGCTCCATCGCCATCGCCGGCATGGTCCGCTCCGGCTACCCCCAGGCCTTCGGCGCCGGCATCGTATGTAATGCCGGTACCCTGGGCATTCTGATCCCGCCATCGATCGTCATGGTGGTGTACGCCGCGGCCACCGAAACCTCGGTAGGCAAGCTGTTCATGGCCGGTGTGGTTCCTGGCATTCTGCTGGGCGTCGGGCTGATGGTAGCGATCTACATCGTCGCGGTGAAAAAGAACCTGCCCGCCATGCCGCGCGCGACTCTGCGCCAATGGCTGTCGTCGGCCCGCAAGGCGCTGTGGGGCCTGCTGCTGATGGTGATCATCCTCGGCGGCATCTACTCGGGCATGTTCACCCCGACTGAAGCAGCAGCCGTGGCGGCGGTGTATTCGGCCTTCATCGCGCTGTTCGTCTATAAGGACATCAGCTTTCGCGACTGCCCGAAGGTGCTGCTGGAGTCGGGCAAGCTCACCATCATGCTGATGTTCATCATCGCCAACGCCATGCTCTTCGCGCATGTGTTGACCACCGAACAGATTCCGCAGCAGATCACCGCCATGGTGCTCGAGGCCGGCCTGCAACCGTGGATGTTCCTGCTGGTGGTGAACATCGTGCTGCTGATCGCCGGCGCCTTCATGGAGCCCTCGGCGATCATCCTGATCCTGGCACCGATCCTGTTCCCGATCGCCGTGCAACTGGGTATCGACCCGATCCACCTGGGCATCATCATGGTGGTGAACATGGAGATCGGCCTGATCACCCCGCCGGTGGGTCTGAACCTGTTCGTCGCCTCAGCCGTGACCGGCATGCCGGTGACTCAGGTGATCCGGGCGGTGCTGCCGTGGTTGGCGCTGCTGCTGAGCTTCCTGATGATTATCACCTACGTGCCGGTGATATCCCTCGGCCTGCCGAACCTGCTGGGGATGTGACACCCCAACGCAAGCTTTGCCTTAAGCCCGGCCCCTGTGCCGGGCTTTTTTATCTGTCGTCGCAGCTATTCAGGTTTCAAAGCGCCAGCACATCTACCGGACGTCGGCGAAACCAGCCGGTCAGTGACAGTCGGTCAGTCTGGGTAACCAACACCTCGTGAGGGAAGTCGCCGGATAGAAACATCAGCAGATTGCCAGCCAGCGGTGCAATGTCGAGGCTGGAACCGTCGGCGAAATGCATGCGCAGCTCGCCGCCATCAGTCGGTTGCCAATCCGGATTCAGATAGAGCACCGCGCTTACGCAGCGGCTGTCGTCATCACGGAAACGATCCAGATGGGTCTGATAAAAAGCACCGGGCGGATAGAGCGCGAAGTGGCATTCGAATTCTTCCAGGCCGAGGAACAGCTCGCGATTGAGCGTCTGCCGCAGCTCGTCCATCAATGCCAGGTAGGCATCGCAGACCTCCGCCTGCCCCTCTTCCAGCCAGTGAATGTGGTCGCCGCGAATGCCTTCGCGCACCGCCTGCTCCTCGCCTCGGCCGACACCGGCGGGCGCCAGCGCCCCTTCGGCATAGCGTCTGCGGCACTCGTCGGCCAGCTTTCGGGTCACATCACTGGACAGGAATGAACTCTGCAGCGACCAGCCGCGTGCGGCCAGGTCGTCGATGATCGTAGAGAACGGCAAGGAAAGTGACTCCAACGGGTCAGGATGACGCTTCCCTTCGGCCTCGGTGGGCCCGCAGGGAAACAGCGGCTGAGTCTAGCAGCAGTGCTTTCGCTCCTCGACAAGCCCGGGTCGCGGCGCTGAAAATAAACCGCCCGCCACAGAGGAGCTTCCATGCGCGCCCTTATCGCTTGTGTATTACTCGCCTTCAGCCTGAACACGCTGGCCGATAGCTACGATGAACTTTACGAGGCCGCGGGCTGGACCGAACAACGCGCCAATTTTTCCGATGCCCTGACCGCCGCCCAGCAGCGCTACAAGAACAGCCTCCCGCCGGCGGTCTATCAGGCCCTGGTGACCAACAGCAACCGACGCTTCGCCGCTAATGCCATCGACCAGCGTGCCCAGCGCGCACTGCGCCAGAACCTGCCGGATCCTCAACCAGCGCTGGATTTCTTCCAGTCGACGCTGGGCCACAAGGTAGTCGCAGCCGAAACATTGGCCGGCCGACGCGAGCAGCTGGCCCGCTATGAAAATGGTTTGCCGCGAATGGAGGCCGGCAGCAATCGGCAGCTGTTGATTCGCCACCTGGCCCAGGCGTTACCGGCCGCCGAAGCCGGGGCCGAGGTGAGCCTGGCGCTGGCGGGGGTCGCAGCCGACAGTCTCAGCCAGATGATTCCCGGGCTGTTAGGCGGCGATCAGGCACAGGGACTGCTGGATAGCCAGCGCGAACGCTTGCAGCAACAGGTCGAGAGCGATCTGGACAATACCCTGCTGTATATCTATCGCGACCTGTCCGACGTCGAGCTGGAGAAATTCGTCGAGTTCGCCCAGTCAGAAGCCGGCCAGCGCTACTACCAGGCCGCGCTACAAGCCCTGCGAGCAGGTCTCGCGGTCGGCATGAGCGGCAGCGCGGTCTAGGCACAAGCGGGCGCCGCGCGCTAGGGCTGAGGTTATCGCAGCCGTTCGCTGAGAAAATCGAAGTACGCGTCGCGTATGGCTTCGCGTTCGTTGACCAGATGATGACGCGCCTCTGGGAGGCGCAGGATCTCCGGCTCGCTGAACTTACGCTCGAGCACTGGTAGGTTGTGCTGCCAGTCGACGGTCATGTCAGCGTCCCCCTGAATGATGATCGGACTGTGCGGGCTACGCGGTGCGCCTTCGATTCGCGGGATCCAACGCGACAGCGCGCCGACCCAGGCAGTGGGCAGAATATCCGGCTGCAGCGGGTCGTTCGATTGAATGAAGTCGAGAAACGCCGGATCGCCCGAGTTCTCACTGAAGCGCCGGGGGATCTGTTTGACGAAACGGCGCATGACTTCGTAGCTCATTCTGGACCAACCCCAGGCGCGCGGTCGCACCAGCGGCGCCAGGAGAATACCGCGACCCAGCTGCGGTTGCCGTGGATGGCTGAGCAGATAATCCAGCACGATTGCGGCGCCAGTGCTTTGTCCCAGCAGATGCCACGGCTGAGGTAATCGCAACGCGGCGGCCTCATGCAGCAGCCCCTGCAGAACCGTCTGATACTCATCGAACTCATTGATACTGGCGCGCGGCCCGCTGGACAGTCCATGCCCCGGGAGGTCGCAGGCGAGTACCGCGAACCCCATGCGCAGGCCCCAGTCCACCACATGCCGGTAGAGGCCCATGTGGTCGTAGTAACCGTGCAGGATCAGCAGCGTCGCCACCGGCTGTTCGGGATACCACGCCTGCGCGACCACCTTGTAGCCGTGCACCGCAAAGCACCCCAGCCGGCGTTGCACGTTGGCATGCTGGGGTAGATCCAGACCGTAATACGCCTGATAAAAGCGGGCTTGCGAGGAAAGCTCGCCATCATGACTGAGCGGTTTCAGCTGTGCGCGGAGGGTGTCGGGATCGATTCGCGAGGGCATGACAGGATTTCTAGCTCGAATTGAACGGAATATTCAGCTCTGCAACGCGACGTGGCAAGCTGGCGTATTCCCTGATGCGTATCCGCTGAAGAGTGCCGTCATGTCCGTCCGCAACAAATATCTGATCGCCGCACTCGTCGCGCTGCTCTGGGGCGGCGCCATGCTGGCCGCCTTCCGGTGGTTCGAAGCGCGTTATCTGAGGCCCTTCGAAAGCGAACGTGCGGCGCTGTTCTCAGGCGAAAAGCTGGCATTGCCCGAGGCCTTGAAAGGAGCCGGGCCGATCCGCTTGGTGCATTTCTGGGATCCCGCCTGCCCCTGCAACGCCGGCAACCAGCAACATCTGGCCGAGCTGGTACAGCGCTTCGGCGCCCGAGGCGTCAGTTTTTACGCACTGCAAAAACCGGGAAGCCACGGTCGTCTGCCGGAACAGCTGGCCGGCCTGCAGACCCTCACCGCGTTGCCGGGCGCGGAAGACCTGCCGGCCAGCCCGGCCGTGGGCATCTGGGATGCCAGTGGCCGGTTGGTGTACATCGGCCCCTATAGCGAAGGGGCGGTGTGCAATTCCAGCAACAGCTTCATCGAGCCGATCCTCGAAGCGGTGCTGGCCGGCCGGCAGGTCAACGCCACGCACTCGCTCGCGGTGGGCTGCTTCTGTGACTGGAACGGTTACCTGCCGGAGGGCTGAGATACCGCTACGGTAGCCAACCTGCCGTGGCCAGGCATTCCGGCCGACCGGCCTACCGATCAGCTATGCGCCGAGGGCGGCGTCGCCACGTTGCTGGTGGCTGGTTGCCAGTTCTGCTTGGCGCCCTCGTCCATGGCCTGCCGCATCGCGCGCACGCGACGCTTCTCGGCGCGGCGGCTGACGTACCAGGCAATGAAGGTTGCCAGCGACACCACCAACAAAATCAGGCTCGCCACGGCATTGATCTCGGGCTTCACGCCGAGTCGGACCGCAGAGAAGATTTCCATCGGCAGCGTGGTCGAACCCGGCCCGGAGACGAAGCTGGCCAGGACCAGATCATCCAGTGACAGCGCGAACGAGAGCATCCCGCCAGCTGCCAGCGATGGTGCAATCATCGGTATGGTGATCAGGAAGAACACCTTCCAGGGCCGTGCGCCAAGGTCCATCGCCGCCTCCTCGATGGACTGGTCGAGCTCGCGCAGCCGCGCCATCACGACCACCGCGACATAAGCCGAGCAGAAGGTGGTGTGCGCGATCCAGATGGTCGTGATACCCCGCTGCGCCGGCCAACCGATCAATTGGGCCATCGCCACGAACAACAGCAGCAGCGACAGACCGGTGATCACTTCGGGCATTACCAGCGGTGCCGTCACCAGGCCACCGAATAACGTGCGGCCGCGGAAGTTGGGAATCCGAGTCAGTACGAACGCCGCCATGGTGCCCAGTGCCACTGCTGTGACTGCCGTGTAGAGCGCAATCTCCAGCGAGCGCATCACAGCCCCCATCAGCTGGCTATTGTCCAGCAGCCCCGCATACCACTTCAGCGACCAGCCACCCCACACCGTCACCAGCCGCGAGGCGTTGAACGAGTAAATAACCAGCAACACCATCGGCAAATAGATGAACAGCAGCCCGAGGACCAGGATCAGGTTGGAAAAGCTGTAGCGCTTCATAGCTTGCCCTCCAACTCTTTCGCCATGCTTGTGGGTAGAGTGCCGGTTGAACAGGGCAGCCAGCTAGTTAGGTGAGTCATAGCTTGCCCTCAAGCTCTTTGGCTTGGTTGCGGTTGAACAGAATGATCGGCACCAGCAGGATCGCCAGCATCACCACCGCCAGGGCGGACGCCACCGGCCAGTCACGGTTGTTGAAGAACTCCTGCCAGAGTACCTTGCCGATCATCAGCGTTTCCGGACCACCGAGCAGCTCGGGGATCACGAATTCGCCCACCACCGGGATGAACACCAGCATGCAGCCGGCGATGATGCCGTTCTTCGACAGCGGCACGGTGATCTTCCAGAACGCTTTCAGATTGCTGGCGCCGAGGTCCGAGGCCGCCTCGAGCAGGCTCGTGTCATGCTTCACCAGGTTGGCGTAGAGCGGCAGGATCATGAACGGCAGGTAGGAATAGACCACTCCGATGTACACCGCCAGATCGGTGTTGAGGATGCGCAGCGGCTCGTCGATCAGCCCCATTCCCAACAGCAGGCCATTGAGGATGCCGTTGCTGCTGAGAATGCCCATCCAGGCGTAGACCCGGATCAGAATCGCCGTCCAGGTGGGCATCATGATCAGCAGCAACAGGACCGTCTGTAGATCCTTGCGCGCCCGGGCGATGGCGTAGGCCATGGGATAGCCGACCGCCAGACAGATCAGGGTGCTGAAGAAGGCGATGCGCAGCGAGCCGGCGTAGGCCGCCCAGTACAGGTCATCCTCGCTGAGGAAAATGTAGTTGCCGAGGTTGATCACCAGCTGCAGCTGTTGCTCGGCGTAGGTGAATATCTCCGTATAGGGAGGGATCGCCACGTCCGCCTCGGCAAAGCTGATCTTCAGCACGATGGCGAACGGCAGCAGGAAAAACAGCATCAGCCAGATGAAGGGTACGCCGATGACCAGTCGGCGCCCGGTATTCAAGCGTGAGCGGTTCATGCCTGCAGTACCACGCCGCTGTCGTCCCACCAATAGACGAACACTTCTTCCTCCCATGTCGGCCATTTCACGTGGCGTTCGGCGTTGGCGAGAAAAGCCTGCACGATCATCCCCGACGAGAGCTTGATGTAGTAGACCGAATGCCCGCCCAGATAGGCGATGTCGTGCACCACGCCCTTGGCCCAGTTGTAGCCCGGCCGCTGCAGCTCAGGGAGTTCGGTGCCGATCAGCAGCTTCTCTGGACGAATGGCATAGGTAATCTGTTTGTCCTGCGCACGGGTGCTGATGCCATGCCCGACGTAGATCGGATTCTCCAGACCGGGAGAGGCGATGACGGCGTGATCTTCCACGTCTTCGATCAGCTCGCCCTCGAACAGGTTGACATTGCCTATGAACTCACAGACCAGCCGGCTTGCCGGAGTCTCGTAGATATCCATCGGACTGCCGACCTGGGCGATCCAGCCCAGGTGCATGATGGCGATACGTTCGGCCATGGTCATGGCCTCTTCCTGATCGTGGGTGACCATCACGCAGGTCACGCCGACCCGCTCGATGATCTGCACCAGTTCCAGCTGCATCTGCGAGCGCAGCTTCTTGTCCAGCGCGCCCATGGGCTCGTCGAGCAGCAACAGCTTGGGCCGCTTGGCCAGCGAGCGGGCCAGGGCGACGCGCTGACGCTGGCCGCCGGACAGCTGATGCGGCTTGCGCTTGGCGTACTGACTCATCTGCACCAAGGTCAGCATCTCATCGACGCGCGCCTGCACCTCATCCTTGGGCAGTCCGTCCTGCTTGAGGCCGAAGGCAATATTCTGCGCAACCGTCATGTGCGGGAACAGTGCATAGGACTGGAACATCATGTTGATCGGCCGCTCGTAAGGCGGCATGTCGGTGATGTCCTGACCGTCGAGAAAAATCCGCCCTTCGGTCGGTCGCTCGAAACCCGCCAGCATGCGCAGCAAGGTCGACTTGCCCGAGCCGGAACCGCCCAGCAGAGCGAAGATTTCGCCCTGATGGATGCTCAGCGAGACATCATCGACGGCCACCGTTTCGTCGAACTTCTTGGTGACGCGGTCGATCTTCAGCAGCACCTGTTTGTTCTGACTCTCGCCGGTGAGGGCTTTTTTGTAGGCGCTGGAGGCAACGGCCATGCGCGAACTCCCGATTGGAAAAAAGAATGGGCCCGGACAGCACCGGGAATATCGATTCGATACGCGGCGGCAGCTCCGCCGCGCTCGTGTTGTTCGCGGCTTTTACTGACCGGACTTCACCTTGTTCCAACTGCGCGTTTTAAGACGCAAGATCTTTTGCGGCAGCTCGGCGGAGACATACAACCGGTCCAATACTTCCTGCGGCGGATAAACCGCGGGGTCATTGCGCACCTCCTGGTCCATGAGCCCGTCCGCTTTCGGGTTGGGGTTGGCATAGCCCACGTAATCGCTGACGGATGCAATCACCTCCGGCTTCAGCAGGTAGTTGATGAACGCATGGGCTTCGTCGACATTCTGCGCGTCGGCCGGAATGGCAAGCATGTCGAACCAGAGATTGCCGCCCTCCTTGGGAATGGCATAGGCGATGTCGATGCCTTTGCCGGCCTCATCGGCACGAGCGGCGGCCTGGAAGACATCCCCGGAGTAACCGGCAGCGATGCAGATGTTTCCATTGGCCAGATCGGAAATGTATTTGGAAGAGTGGAAATACCGCACGTAAGGACGCACTTCCAGCAGTTTGGCTTCGGCCTTGGCGTAGTCGTCCGGGTTTTCGCTATTGGGGTCCAGCCCCAGATAATTGAGCATCGCCGGAATCATCTCGTCGGCCGAGTCGAAAAAGGCAATGCCGCAACCGGCGAGCTTCTTGGCGTTTTCCGGTTCGAACAACACGGCCCAGGAGTCGACCTTCTCGACGCCCAGCGCTGCGGTCACTTTCTCGACGTTGTAGCCGATGCCGTTGGTACCCCAGAGATAAGGCGCCGCGTACGCGTTGCCCGGGTCGTTCTTCTGCAACTGCTTGAGCAACGCCGGATCCAGGTTCTCCCAGTTCGGCAGCTTGCTCTTGTCCAGCTTTTGGAAAGCCCCGGCCTGGATCTGCTTGCCGAGGAAATGGTTGGAGGGCACCACCACGTCGTAGCCGGTGCGGCCGGCGAGGAGTTTGCCCTCGAGGGTTTCGTTGGAGTCGAAGACGTCATAGACGGGCTTGATGCCAGTGTCTTTCTCGAATTCTTCCAGAGTGGTTTCACCGATGTAATCGGACCAGTTGTAGATATGCACCGTGGCAGCCTGAGCGGATGCAGCACCGCTGACCGCAGCGGTTAGAAGAAGCGACTTCAATGTCGAACGCATGAGAGTGTCCTCTTGTTGCAAGCCGCGCGATCAGCGGGCGAAAGGCGGGCTGTTTATTGGAAAAACCTCTAAAAATCAACTGGCACTGCGTAAAGAGCGATACGGCTACGCTCGAAAGGAGGCACTGCATGCAGATCGCAAGCCAGAGATGCGGGTCCGTACATGGCTTCCTTCAGGGTTTTGTTGCCAACCCGCCAGACCTGCAAGGGGATCTGGCGAGTTGGCTGTGCATCAACGACCGGACTTGATCTTGGTCCAGCTGCGAGTCATCGCCCGCTGGGTTTTCGGATCCAGGTCCGGGAAGGTATAGAGCTTCTGCAGGACAGCCTTGCTCGGGTAGATACCAGGGTCCGTGCGGATCGCCTCGTCCACCAGCGGGGTGGCCGCTGCGTTGCCGTTGGGGAACTGCACGTAGTCGGTAATAGAGGCCATCACCTCAGGCTTCATCAGGTAATTGAGGAACACATGCGCACTCTCGACATTCTTCGCGTCGGCCGGGATGGCCAGCATGTCGAAGAAAGTGCCCGCGCCTTCCTGCGGAATGTTGTATTTCACCGTGACCGTATTGCCCGCTTCCTCTGCACGCGCCTTGGCCTGGTAGATATCGCCGGAATAGCCGATGGCGACGCAGACGTTGCCGTTGGCCAGGTCCGAGATGTACTTGGAAGAATGGAAGTAGGCCACGTTCGGACGGATCTGCATGAACAGCTCCTCGGCCTTTTTCAGCTCATCGGACTTCGTGGTGTCCGGCTTGTAGCCCAGATAATGCAATGCGGCCGGCAGGATCTCCGTTGGCGAGTCAAGGAAGGACACCCCGCACGACTTCAGCTTTTCCATGTTCTCTGGCTTGAATACCAGGTCCCAAGAATCCACCGGAGCGTCCGCACCGAGCGCGGCCTTGATCTTCTCGGGGTTGTAGCCAATGCCGATGGTGCCCCACATGTAGGGAACCGAATACTGGTTGCCCGGATCGCTCGGTTGCAGTGCCTTGAGCAGGTCCTCATCGAGGTTTTGCCAGTTCGGCAGCTGGCTCTTGTCGAGCTTCTGGAATACGCCGGCCTTGATCTGCTTGGCCAGGAAGGGGTTGGACGGTACGACCACGTCATAGCCTGAGCTGCCGGCGAGCAGCTTGGCTTCCAGCACTTCGTTACTGTCAAAGACGTCGTAGACGACCTTGATACCGGTTTCCTTGGTGAAGTTCTCCAAGGTGTCTTCGGCGATATAGTCGGACCAGTTATAGACGTGCAGCACCTTGTCTTCAGCCTGCGCGGCACCGGCGACTGCGCCGGCCAGCGTCATGGCGAGTAGGGTCTTGGCAAAGGGTTTCATCCGTGCAGCTCCTGTTGTCGTCGTTAGTATCGGGGCTAGGGACAGGCTGGAAAGATGAGTGCCATCTTCCACCACTTCCCGGCAGCAAACTGAGGCAGTGCTGGCATCGACACACCCCTCGGTAAGTCAGGCCAAAGCACGCGCGCAGTCTGGCAAGGTCGGGGGCCGTTTTTCAACAACCTGAGCGTGCTGGCACGCTCATTGGTTGCATTCATCCCGGCGCCGGTGTGCATCGCCCGGTGCACCTCGCCCCGCTCAGCCGAGCGCGTCCTTGGCAGTCGCATCCAGACATAGGCGAACCTTGCCGATCAGCTCGTCGATCTGCTCTTCGTTTATCACCAGCGGCGGCGAAATGATCATGGTGTCGCCTACCGCCCGCATTACCAGGCCGTTACGGAAGCAATGTTCGCGGCAGAGCATGCCCACTCCCGGATCAGCGAAACGCTCACGGGTTTTCTTGTTCTTTACCAACTCCAGCGCGCCGAGCATGCCGACGCCACGCGCCTCGCCCACCAACGGATGCTCGACCAACTCACGCCAGCGAGACTGCAAATAAGGTGCCGTCTTGCTCTTCACCTGCTCGACGATTTTCTCTTCACGCATGATGCGGATGTTCTCCAGCGCCACCGCCGCGGCTACCGGGTGCCCCGAGTAGGTAAAGCCGTGATAGAACTCGCCGCCCTCGTTGAGTGTGTGCACCACTTCGTCGCGTACCACCACGCCGCCCATCGGCAGGTAGCCGGAGGTCAGGCCCTTGGCGATCGGCATCAGGTCAGGCGCATTGCCGTAGTAGTCGCTGCCGAACCATTCTCCGGTGCGCCCGAAGCCACAGATCACTTCGTCGGCAATGAACAGGATGTCGTAGCGGGCAAGAATCTCGCGAATCTTCGGCCAGTAGCTGTCCGGCGGAATGATCACGCCGCCGGCGCCCTGGATCGGTTCGGCGATGAAGGCCGCGACCTTGTCCTCACCCACCTCGAGAATCTTCTGCTCCAGCTGCTCAGCCACACGAGCGCCGAACTCCTCCGGCTCCATGTCGCCGCTCTCACCGAACCAGTAGGGCTGGTCGATGTGCTCGATCCCCGGAATCGGACCATCGCCTTGTTCGTGCATGGCTTTCATCCCGCCGAGGCTGGCGCCAGCGATGGTCGACCCGTGATAGCCATTCCAGCGGCCAATGACCACCTTCTTCTGCGGCTGACCCTTGATCGCCCAGTAATGGCGCACCATACGCAGCACGGTGTCGTTGGCTTCCGAACCCGAGCCGGTGAAGAACACATGGTTCATGCCGTCCGGCGCGATTTCGGCAATCGCCTTGGCTAGCGCGAGGGCCGGCGGGTGGGCAGTCTGGAAAAACAGGTTGTAGTAGGGCAGCTCGCGCATCTGCCGAGTCGCCGCCTCGACCAGCTCCTCGCGGCCATAACCCAGATTGACGCACCAGAGCCCGGCCATCGCATCGAGGATCTTGTGACCCTCGCTGTCCCATAGATAGACGCCTTCGCCACGGGTGATGATGCGCGTGCCCTTGGCGTTGAGTGCCTTGAAGTCGGTGAACGGCGGCAGGTGATGGTCGCGGCTCAGGGCTTGCCACTGCAGGGTTTGCGAATCGCTCATCGATCACCTCTTTAATCCGTAATGTTTGATGGATGAAAACCTCATCCACCCTGCGCCTCGGCCAAACGTAGGGTGGATCACCTTTGATCGATCTACCGGGTGGCGGTCCACCGAACGGAGCCATGGTGGATGAAAAAAGCGTCATCCACCCTACGGCTGTCCGTTACACCGAGAGCATCAGGAATTCGCGCTCCCAGGAACTGATGACCCGGTGGTAATTTTCTTGCTCGGCCCGTTTGACTGCGACGTAGCCGGTGATGAATTTCGGGCTCAAGTATTTCTCCAGTTGCCGACAGCTCTCCATCCGTTCCAGCGCGGCTTCCAGAGTCAATGGCAGGCGCAGGTTGCGCCGTTCATAGCCCCGCCCCTTCACCGCCTGGCTCGGTGGCAACTCCTCGACCATGCCGATGTAGCCACACAGCAAGCTCGCCGCGATGGCCAGGTACGGGTTGGCATCAGCCCCCGGCAGACGGTTCTCGACGCGACGGTTCTGCGGGTCTGAATCCGGCACGCGCAGGCCGACGGTACGGTTCTCCTCACCCCATTCGACATTGACCGGCGCCGAGGTGTCAGGCAGGAACCGACGAAACGAATTGACGTTGGGTGCGAACAGCGGAAGGAGCTCGGGAATGTACTTCTGCAGGCCGCCGACGTGATGCAGGAACAGCTGGCTCATGGTGCCGTCGCTGTTGGAAAAGATATTGCGCCCGGTCTCGTCGATCACGCTCTGGTGCAGATGCATGGCGCTACCCGGCTCGCCGGTCATGGGCTTGGCCATGAAGGTAGCCGCGACGTTGTGCTTGAGCGCCGCCTCACGCATGGTGCGCTTGAACACCAGGATCTGATCGGCCAGATGCAGCGCTTCGCCATGACGGAAATTGATTTCCATCTGCGCGGTGCCTTCCTCATGAATCAGGGTGTCCAGATCCAGGCCCTGGGCTTCGCACCAGTCGTACATGTCTTCGAACAGCGGGTCGAATTCGTTGGCCGCATCGATGGAGAACGACTGCCGGCCGGTCTCCTGGCGGCCCGAGCGGCCGACTGGCGGCTGGAACGGCAAATCCGGATCCTCGCAGCGCTTGGTCAGGTAGAACTCCATCTCCGGCGCGACGATAGGCTGCCAGCCTTTGTCGGCATACATCTTCAAGACGCGCTTCAGGATATTGCGTGGCGAGAGTTCGATGGGGTTGCCCATCTTGTCGTAGGTATCGTGAATCACCTGAGCCGTCGGTTCGATGGCCCAGGGCACCAGGAACACCGCATCCGGATCGGGTCGGCAGAACATGTCGATATCGGCCGGGTCGAGCAGCTCGTAATAGATGTCGTCCTCGACATAATCGCCGGTCACGGTCTGCAGCAGCACGCTCTCCGGCAGGCGCATGCCTTTCTCGTCGAGGAACTTGTTGGTGGGGGAAATCTTGCCGCGGGCGATGCCGGTCAAATCGCTGATCAGGCATTCCACCTCGGTGATCTTGCGTTCTTTCAGCCAGCCGGTGAGCTGGTCGAGCTTGCTGGACATAACGACCTCGATGTATGAAACAGGCACCGTGCAACTGCGCTTAACGGCGCTCTGCATGCTCCCGGCATGCTCGGGCAAAGCCTTGGAACAACGCCAGATAATAAGGGTGGTCGTGCACTTTCCATTCCGGATGCCATTGCACGCCGAGTGCGAAGCTTTGCGCATGCTCCACGGAGAAGGCTTCGATCAGCCCATCGGGCGCCAGCGCTTCGATGCGCA
Source organism: Pseudomonas sp. KSR10 (assembly GCF_022355455.1). Classification (NCBI taxonomy): domain Bacteria; kingdom Pseudomonadati; phylum Pseudomonadota; class Gammaproteobacteria; order Pseudomonadales; family Pseudomonadaceae; genus Pseudomonas; species Pseudomonas sp. KSR10. The sequence goes on from NZ_JAKOEN010000019.1 coordinate 1,308,499, forward strand.
GCCCCCCCCCGAGGCGCTCGACGCCCTGACCGTGCACCGAATTGACCTCGATGCGCGGCGGCAGGCCGAGCCGCTCCAGCAGCCCGCCAGGCTGTACATGCAGGTCGTGGCTGAGCCCGTATTGAACCTCGACCGGATCTTCGGCGCGCTCGCGATGATCGGCGTAGGGGCCGGCTTCATGCACCTTCTGATGCAGGCTGCCACCGAACGCCACGTTCATCTCCTGAAACCCGCGGCAGACTCCAAATACCGGAAGGCCGGCCTCGACCGCCGCGCGAATCAGCGGCAGGGTCAGTTGGTCGCGAGAAGGGTCGTGCGGCGTGCCTTCGGCGCTGGCGGGTCCGCCATAGCGGTGAGGTTCGACGTTGGAAGGCGAGCCGGTGAGGAACAGCCCGTCTACGCTATCAAGAAGGGCGGCTGGATCGATGAGATCATCCAGCGCCGGGATGACCAGCGGCAAACCCGCGATAGCGACTGCACGCAGGTACTTGTCGCCGGCAATGTGAAAGTTGTGGTGGCCAATCTGCCTGGTACAGGCGGAAACGCCGATCAATGGCACGCTAGGCATGGGATACTCGTCTTTCCGGATGGGGCTCGTCGGAGAGTAGTCTTGTTCATTTTTATAGACAATAGCCGACCGTTGCCGCTTCGGAAAGCTGAGTAAGCGCTTTGCGATTTTTTCTCGAACCGCCCCAAAAACGCCCATTGTGGGCCTCGACGGGGCATTTCGAGGCGCTATTGACAGCGACCTGGCTTTTCGATTGACTCCGAGACAAGCTATTTGATGATTGAAATTTTTAACAATTAAGGTGCTTCATCATGCTCCCGCCGCCGCGTGCCGTTCAGCTCAACGAAGCGAACGCATTTCTCAAGGAACACCCGGAGGTCCAATACGTCGACCTGCTGATCGCAGACATGAATGGTGTCGTTCGAGGCAAGCGCATCGAGCGCGCCAGCCTGCATCGGGTGTATGAAAAAGGTATCAACCTCCCCGCCTCGCTGTTTGCCCTCGACATCAATGGCATCACTGTGGAAAGCACCGGGCTGGGGATGGACATCGGTGATTCCGACCGAACCTGCTTCCCCATCCCCAACACGCTGAGCAACGAACCCTGGCAGAAGCGCCCCACCGCGCAGCTACTGATGACCATGCACGAGCGCGACGGCTCGCCGTTCTTCGCCGATCCGCGTGAGGTGCTGCGCCAGGTGGTGAGCAAGTTCGACGAGCTGGGCCTGACCATTTGCGCGGCCTTCGAACTGGAGTTCTACCTGATCGATCAAGAGAACGTGAACGGCCGTCCGCAACCGCCACGCTCACCGATCTCCGGCAAGCGCCCGCACTCCACGCAGGTCTATCTGATCGATGACCTGGACGAATACGTCGATTGCCTGCAGGACATTCTCGAGGGCGCCAAGGAACAGGGCATTCCCGCCGATGCCATCGTCAAGGAAAGCGCCCCGGCGCAATTCGAGGTCAACCTCCACCACGTCGCCGACCCGATCAAGGCGTGTGACTATGCGGTGCTACTCAAGCGGCTGATCAAGAACATTGCCTACGACCATGAGATGGACACCACCTTTATGGCCAAGCCCTACCCGGGCCAGGCCGGTAACGGGTTGCACGTGCACATTTCGCTACTGGACAAGAACGGCAACAATATCTTCGCCACCGATAATCCGCTGGAAAGCGAGACGCTGCGCCACGCCATTGGCGGTATTCAGCAGACCATGGCCGCGTCGATGGCCTTCCTCTGCCCTAACGTCAACTCTTACCGCCGGTTCGGTGCTCAGTTCTACGTACCGAATGCGCCCTGCTGGGGTCTGGACAACCGCACCGTGGCACTACGAGTGCCGACCGACAGCCCGGACGCCGTGCGCATCGAGCATCGTGTAGCCGGCGCCGACGCCAACCCCTACCTGCTGCTGGCGGGCGTACTGGCCGGGGTTCACCACGGATTGACCAACAAGATCGCCCCGGACGAGCCGATCGAGGGCAACTCCTACGAGCAGGTCGAGCAGAGCCTGCCGACCAACCTGCGCGATGCCCTGCGCGAGCTGGACGACAGCGAGATCATGGCGCGCTATATCGACTCCACGTACATCGACATCTTCGTCGCTTGCAAAGAGAGTGAACTGGCCGAATTCGAACACTCGATCTCCGACCTGGAATACAACTGGTATCTGCACACCGTGTGACGCCCCGGGCCCCGCACCCGAGCGTGCGGGGCTCGCTGTTTCAGCGGCGCATCTGCAGCATTTTCCATCCGTTTCCGGATGGATCACGGAAACCGGCATCCACGTTGCCGTACCGATCTTCGGGCTCCTGCGTAAATTCCACACCCTGGTCGCGCATCCGCGTGTAGGCCTCACGGCAATCGTCGACAACCAGCACGAGGGGCGGCATCGCGCCTTTGGCTACCATTGCGAGCAGTGTCTGTGCGGTCGCCGCATCGTGAGTCGGCGGTCCCGGCAAGAGCAGCCCGAGCTGGAATGTCGGCTGATCGGGATGCTGTACCGTGAGCCAGCGGTAATCACCGTTGCGCACGTCCGTGTGAACGCGAAAGCCGAGTTTCGTGACATAGAACGCCAGCGCTTCATCCTGGTCACGAACGTACAAACCAGCCACTTCGATACCTTGAGTCATAGAGCCTCCTTTTCTTGGACTCCCGTTATATCGCCCGCTTTCCGACGTCGCTTCTCCGAAACTGCCATTGTCAGGGCGGGTCGCAGCGCTGCGCCGAGGACACAGGCGGGTACGCGACCGGGGTCTTGCATCCTGGACCGCTCGTACGCTCGGATCTCGCCCGGATTCCTGCCGGTTATGTCGCGGAAGGTGCGCCCGAACGTGCCCAGGCTTCGCCAACCTGTGCGATAGGCGATCTCGGTGATGGGCAGGTCAGTTTCTCGCAGCAATGTCGTGGCTCGCTCGATGCGTCGCGTGAGCAGGTAGCGATGTGGTGGAACGCCGAACGCCTGCTTGAACGATCGTGCGAAATGGGCCCCAGAAATGCAGCTGACGCGCGCCAACCGCCAGACAGGCCAATCCTCGGCCGGTGCGGCATCCATCCTATCCTTCGCGCGCAGCAGTCGACGCAGCAACTCGGGACTCTGGCTGGCGGTTTCTCCACTCATGCAGGATCCAAGGTTGAGTCCGGTTTCCCCGAATCAAGCCGCGGGCCGACTCGATTCAGTCATCAGCCCAGTGCGCAACGGTGCGCCTGATCATCAGGCGGTTATCACCACCGAGGGCGCACTGCGCTCGGCCGGTCCATGAAAGACGGCCTCGATATTGTTTCCATCAGGATCCAGGACGAACGCGCCAAAGTAGCCGGGATGATAAGGCCGTTCGCCCGGCGCGCCATTATCCCGACCGCCCGCCGCAAGCGCTGCCAGATGAAAGCGTTGCACCGTTTCGCGATCGGGCGCCTGAAAAGCGAGATGAACCCGGGTGATATAGCCATCGGCTTTGTCCACGAACAACTCATCGGCGTGAAAGAAGCCTGGCCCCTCTTGCAGTGCATCCTCGTGCCCCAACGCCGCGAACACCGCGCGATAGAAGTTTTTGCTGGCGTCAAGATCGGCGACCCGTAGGTGGATATGGTCAACGAGTCTGCCTCGGTGAAACTGCATGACGATCTCCTCGTAAGTAAGAGCCTGTAGAAAACACTTTGCAGAGCGACGCCAGACTTGAAGCGCCTTGCTGTTCTGCCGGAAATGCTGCGTCAGGGCTCGAGCGACTTGGCTACCCTGGCCGAACGAGTCTTGCGCGGCTTGGCGGCTTTCGGGGCAGGCATGAGCGCTGCGGTTTCAATGATGAGACGGCGAAGCACATCGGTATCGTCCAGCAGCTCGTCAGCGACAGGATAGTGCTTCGCGCCGGGATACGGCGGCCGTTGTGGCAGCTCGGGCGCAAGATCGGAGGCGGCCTGGGATGGCTTGACGAAGAGGCTGTTGTCACAAGCGAACGCCACGACCTTGCCGTCAAGATAGAGTGCGTACTCGCCAAACATCTTTCGATAGGTCAGGCGACCACCCAGACCAACCTGTTCAGCGATGTATTCCACGAAGTCGCGGCTGCTAGCCATACCTTCCTCGCACTCACATCTGAGTTGACGGGTTTCGCTCATGCTGCAGGATATTGACCAGCTTGCCCATCGGGTCCCTGACATAGAAGCGCCGAACACCCCAGGGCTCGATGACCGGGCCGTATTCCAAGGCGATACCCGCATCCTGAACACGACGCAGGGCGTCAGATAAATCATCCACCTCAATGGAAAGATCCGGGACAGCCGTGCCGGAGCCGCCCTGGCTTGCGAAGCTGACCTGCGCGGTCATGTTCGCCGGACTCGTATAGGTACGAATCCAGCCATGATCCATTGCCAGGTCAAGCCCCAGAACGTCTTTGTAGAATGCATGCGCAACAGCCGGATCGGCGACGGAAACGTTGGCCACGATACGTTTGACCTTCATGCGAACTCCCATAGGAGGCGACGCGCCATAGGCGATTGCCAGTAACCGATTTAAACCCCAGGTCAGCGTTGTGCATCATTTTCAGCGAGCAACGAATGAGCTGTGAGCTCGGCTTCGATGAACGCTGCAATCATGGCGCGATAAACGCTTTCCACCACGCGAGGGTTTGCCCCCTGCTCTTGCGCAAGCAAGCCGACCTTCGCGATGACCTGTTCTACCCGATCAGGGGCTTTTACTTCAGCCACCGTCGCTTTGAAGGATGCTGCTTGCGTGACGAACGTTCCTCGCTCGGCGAGTAACGTCACTATTTCTCTATCGACCCTGTCGATGTTGTCGCGGACTTCGCCGAGTGAGTGGCATTTGATGCCCATGGCCGACATACCCCGTTGGTTTCAATCTGACGTTGGAGACCTTTCCATAGGTCGATAAAGCGTTTGTAGCAGGCCAAGCCATTGAGCACCGTTATAGGTGAGCTTGGCCGGCATTTCCAGAAGGTGGGCGAACGCCGCGCTCAGGCTGAGGGCCGTCAGCATGATCGTGAGAAATCGCAGTGATTTCATCGTCTTGCTCCCGACGTGGCAAGCGCATGGCACTTCTTAAGCCGAGCCGTCAAGCGACGGTCCTGATGGGCAAGCACGTCCACCCACGCCTTTTTATGCGCGCTTGGCCAGCAGCGCCCATACACCCGCGATGGACAGAAGGGACCCGCCAGCCAGATTGAACCGCCGCTGTGCACGTGGCGAAGACAGCACCTTTCGAGCCGAGCCAGCAAAGACCGCGTACAAGGTCGCATTGAGCGTAGCCATGACCACGAACGTGATGGCAAGCACCCAAAGCTGCTGCGTGACACCCGCGCTCGGATCTATGAACTGAGGCAAGAAGGCTACGAAGAACACAATGCCCTTCGGGTTCAGCGCGGTTACGAGGTAGGTGTTCGCGAACAGCTTCCAACGTGAGCCCGGCGCGGCTGGTACGACCCGTTCAGTTGCCGAAATACCTGCGCGCAGGAGCTTGACGCCAAGATAGAGCAGATACAGACCGCCGGCCCACTTGATGACGGTGAACCAGAAGGCCGAAGTGGCGAGCAACGCGCCCAGCCCGAGAAGCGAGACAAGCAAGGCGGTTGAGTCACCCAGCGCCACAGCAGCAACGAGCGGCACATTGGCTCGCCGCCCATGAGCCATGGAGTAGCTGATGACCGTGAGAATGGTTGGGCCCGGGATGATCAGCAGGAGCGCAGACGCGGCGGCGAAGGCAAACCAGAGTTCGATGGACATGTGCGGTATTCCTTAAACGGCTAACGTTCGAACGAGAACGTGTCGTATATCCTGACGTTTGAGATGGGCGGGTTATTTCTCGCTGAGGGCGAGCTTGGCTCCGAGACAGGCAAAAGCGGCGGAGAAACTGTAGCGAAGCCACCGCTGCACGGTGGTGGACTCGATAACCATCCGGCGGAACGCATGGGCAACGAGCCCATAGATGACGAAGACAGTGAAAGTCATGGCCATGAACACCCCGCTGAGGAACAGCAGCTGCAACAGCGGCCGGGCCGTATTGGGCTCGATGAACTGAGGCAGGAACGCGAGAAAGAAGATGGTGAGCTTGGGGTTGAGGATGTTCAGTAGGAAGGCCTTGATGACCAGCTCCACGGCAGAGACCTTCGACAAGGTGCCATCGACGGCGAAGGCGGAACGGTCGCGCCAAGTGACGTAGGCGACGTAAAAGAGGTACGCGACGCCTGCGTACTTCAGCACCTGGAACGCCAAGGCACTGGTGTGCATGACGGCTGCCAGGCCGAGCACGGTGGCAAGAAGGTGCGGCACTATTCCGGCAGTGCACCCCAACGCGGCGTAGACACTGGCTCGGCGTCCCTGAGTAAGCCCTGTGGAGACGGTATAGATGACGCCCGTGCCGGGGATGAGCACAACGATGAGGGAAGTGAGAAGGAACTCGACACTGACCATGTTTGCTCCGTGCGCTACGCTTTGCGGCCTTGGTGACGGCTAACGATAGAACATGAGGCGGGTGTTGGCTCGTTCCATTGCGTGCAAACGGAGCGGTGTGAAATCCAGGAATGCGTTCTCCTCACACCACGCTTCTATACCAAGGCGTCGGTGATTGAAGAGCGGGGAGAACCGACCTGGCCGCCGTCTTCTACTCGGAAACCAACCCCGGCGCAAAACGCCACACAGCGCAACCTCAGCAACGACCCCGAGCGCTCGATGTAGGGCTGGCGTTTGGTTAGGGACCGGGGTTGGTGAGCGGAAGAAACGGTCATATATGGCCGTTAACATGCGCCGATAGATGCTGTAGTCCGCGATTACGACGTGAGGGATGGATACAGCCACAACAACTTCATACGACTCGTCAAAAATAACAGCGACGAGCTCATCGAAGTCCATTTTCTCCAGATTCCGTATTACCCCTAACTGCCTAGATCGATTGTCGGCAGTTACGCGGCGGGCTTTTATTTGAAATTTTCGACCGGAATCAGACTCGGCGTCATGGCCTGCCGCTGAGTTCTTTGCGAGCTTTAAATTCAAGGCTGAAGAAACCAGCCATTCGGCATAATCACCGACAGGGTTATTTTTCGTTCGAAGAATGCCCCTGTTTCTAAGCTCGCCTATTACGACGGCCTGGAGATTGAGCAGTTCTCGCGTAGTAAAGGTGGCTAGGTCCATGTCGTTAAAGCCTCTCTAACGCCTTAATTAAGTCGCGCCACGGAACGGCGTCGGTCGGAATGAATTGCTAGCTCCTTCTCATAGGCCAGATGCAAAGGGCTATACATTGCCCTCATCCGGAATCAAAGCCAGAAGGTCGGTAACCTCGACATTCCTACCCGCCTGAGATAGCAGCGTCGTTACCTGACCGCGGTGGTGAGTCTGATGGTTGAAGAAGTGAAGAATCAGGCTCGAAAACCGTTTATTACCCGGAACTCCTTTGGTGTTGCGGTAGCTGAGGACGAGCTCCAAGTCATCATTGGAGAGCTCACTGACCCAACTGCAGATCTGGCGATCCAACCAGAACCTTCGCTTGGACAAGGCGGCAACGTCTTCAAAAAGTATCTGATCCAGGCGACTCGGATATGGAAGCTCGACGATTTCGCGCAGAGCGGGCAGGCCGTGCGGCGGTGTAGCAAAGCGCTTCAGCCAAATGATATCGGCAACCAGGATGTGGTTCAGCGTACCCAAAATCGAACCAAAAAAAGCTCCACGGTCCATCGCCAGTTCATCTCTACCTAGCTGACCCGCAGCCTGATAGATCTTTGAATTCATCCATTGGTTGTAGGAAGCCATTAATTCGAAGTGATTTTTCAAGCTCATCGGAGACCTGCTCAGCCGTCAGTTACCCATCACATGTACCGAGCCTACCGACTGGTGCTGCGTCCAGAATGGGCTCCACCGACTCCGTCCGGTCTATCAATTCGCGCCTCTGTTACTTTAGACGACGTCTCGGCCGGAGCATGTAACCGGCTCATACCCCGAATCTCCGCCTTGTCACCGCGGCAGCTCCAAGCAGGGGATAGCGTGCTGGTAGGGACCGACAACGGCGTTAATCCTGGCGGCGGGCAAGACGGCCATAGCCGTTGCATCTGGCGCCGCCCTGGCATCCAATAGGATCCATGAGCGCAGCCACCCCTTCCTCGAACATTCCCACCAGCCGCAAGCCTCGCGCCAGTAGCCAGGCACGGATTGCGCAGATTCTCGCGGCCGCCCGCGAACTGCTCGCCGAACAGGGGGTGGTTGGCCTGTCGATCTACAGCGTGGCAGAGCGGGCGGCGATTCCGCCGTCCTCCGTCTATCATTTCTTCGCCAGCGTACCGGCGCTGCTCCGCGCGCTAACGGCCGACGTGCATGCGGCCTTTCGGGCCAGCCTTGAGCAGCCCGTCGACCCACAGACGTTGAACCGCTGGCAAGACCTGTCCCGGCTGATCGAACGACGCATGCTGATGATCTATGAGGACGATGCCGCGGCCCGGCAACTGATCCTGACACAGCATGGCCTGACCGAAGTCACCCAGGCGGACCGCCAGCACGACGTCGAACTCGGTGAACTGATGCGGGTCCTTTTTGAACGGCATTTCCATCTTCCCCCACTGCCCGGCGATATCGAGGTGTTCGCCCTCGCGCTGGAACTGGGCGACCGGGTGTATGCGCGGTCCGTGCAGGAGCACGGTCATATTACGAAGCGAATGGCGGAAGAAGGCATGCGAGTATTCGATGCGTATCTGGGTCTTTATCTTCCGCCGTTTCTGCCCAAACGTGATTAGTCGAACGCATGACCGATACTTATCGATAACCGGTGGTCATCTAAGCAGCCCTGGCAAAAAATAACGCTTCAAAAGCGGATAAGTATCGAATAAATTCCGCTCCGCCCGAGGTAGGGTTCACACTCACGCCGCATCCGCGAGGTTTTCCATGTCCCGCACCGTTACCGTCGCCGCTACCCAGATGGCTTGCTCCTGGGATCGCCAAGCCAACATTGCCAATGCCGAGAAGCTGGTTCGCGAAGCAGCCGCCAAGGGCGCGCAGGTAATCCTGATCCAGGAGCTGTTCGAGACGCCCTACTTCTGCCAGAAACCGAATCCGGAGTATCTGCAGCTGGCCACCACGGTCGAGGAGAACCCGGCGATCCAGCATTTCCAGCGAATCGCCGCCGAGCTGCAGGTGGTGCTGCCGGTCAGCTTCTTCGAGGTCGCCGGCCGTGCGCGTTTCAATTCCATCGCCATCATCGATGCCGACGGCAAGGTCCTCGGCGTCTATCGCAAAAGTCACATTCCAGACGGCCCCGGCTATCACGAGAAGTACTACTTCAACCCGGGCGACACCGGCTTCAAGGTTTGGAACACCCGCTACGCCAAGATCGGCGTGGCCATTTGCTGGGACCAGTGGTTCCCCGAGACGGCGCGCAGCATGGCGCTGATGGGCGCCGAGCTGCTGTTCTACCCCACCGCCATCGGCAGCGAGCCGCATGACCCCAACATCACCTCGCGCGACCACTGGCAGCGCGTTCAGCAGGGCCATGCCGGCGCCAACCTGATGCCGCTGATCGCCAGCAACCGCATCGGCAAGGAAGAGCAGGACGGCTACGACATCACGTTCTATGGCTCGTCCTTTATTGCCGACCAGTTCGGCGCCAAGGTCGAGGAAATGGACGAAACCAGCGAAGGCGTGCTGGTGCACGAGTTCGATCTCGATCAGCTGGAGCACATCCGCAGTGCCTGGGGCGTGTTCCGTGACCGCCGGCCGAACCTGTACAGCCCGATCAAGACATTGGATGGTTCGCTGGAGTCCTGAGCCCGGCCTCTGATCGGCACAGGATGCAACCGCACAGCTTTGGTGCGGCTGAATCCTGTCCGGCGTGGTCAGATAGTTCGTCCCTGATGAATGGCCGATCGTATCCCGGCCTCGAAAATTGCCGTCCTTGCCAGGTAAACCCATGACCACACTGACCACGACCCCGCGCGCCGACGACTACCACATGCCTGCCGAATGGGCCCCGCACAGCCAGACCTGGATGGTCTGGCCGCAGCGCCCGGACAACTGGCGCGACCAGGGCACGCCGGCGCAAGCGGCCTTTACCGCGGTGGCCAAAGCCATTGCGCGCTTCGAGCCCGTCACCGTCTGTGCCACCGCCGAGCAGTACGTGACCGCGCGGGAACAGCTGGACGACGCGCGCATCCGGCTGGTGGAGATCAGTAGCGACGACGCCTGGGTGCGCGACACGGGGCCGACCTTCGTGATCAACGGCAAGGGCGGTTTACGGGGTGTCGACTGGACGTTCAATGCCTGGGGCGGGCTGGAGGGCGGGCTCTACGAAGATTGGCAGCGCGACGATGAGGTGGCACGCAAGATCCTCGAAATAGAGCGCTGCGATCGCTACCGCACCGAGGGCTTCGTGCTTGAAGGCGGCTCGATTCACGTCGACGGCGAAGGCACCCTGATCACCACCGAGGAGTGTCTGCTCAACCACAACCGCAACCCACACCTGTCCCGCGAAGAAATCGAAGCGGTTCTCGCCGATTATCTAGCGATCGACAAGGTCATCTGGTTGCCGCACGGCCTGTACAACGACGAGACCGACGGCCATGTGGACAATTTCTGCTGCTTCGTCCGTCCAGGCGAAGTGCTGCTGGCCTGGACCGACGATCGCGACAACCCCAACTACGAGCGTTGCCAGGCCGCCATGCGCGTGCTGGAGCAGGCACGGGATGCGTGGGATCGTCCGCTGACCGTACACAAGATGCCGATTCCCGGCCCGCTGCACGCTACCGAGCAGGAATGCGCCGGTGTCGTGCCGCTGGTGGGCACCCAGCCGCGTGATCCCTCGATCCGCCTGGCGGGCAGCTACGTGAACTTCCTGATCGTCAATGGGGGCATCATCGCCCCGTCGTTCGGTGATCCGCTGGATCAGGAAGCTGAAACCATCCTGGCGCGACTGTTTCCCAATCACCAGGTGGTCATGGTGCCGGGTCGCGAGATTCTGCTCGGCGGCGGCAACATCCACTGCATTACCCAACAGCAGCCCGCCGCGTCGAGCCGCTCTTCGGCGTAGCGCACCCATCAGAGAAGGTCGCCGGCCATGCTTTTCAGAGCCGTTCTACTGTGCATGTTGCTGGCACCACCGGTTCAGGCGATCGAGGCCTATTCGTGCCGCAACGGCTTATTCCCGGCATTCGCAGGTCAGGTGCGCCAGGCCGAAGTGGTCGCTGATAGCGGCCAGCGGGTGCATTTCAGAAACGACGCCGCCGGCTGCCCCGAAGATGAGTCCTGCCTGCAGAAGGCCTATCTCGTGGATGGCGACAGGCTCCTTGTCGGCAACCAGGCGGATGGCTGGGCATGCGTCTGGTACTTCGCCGAGAAACGCGAGTTCGTCGGATGGCTGCCCGCACGCAATGTCAGCAGCAGAACCGCGCCAACACCCTCGACTGATGTCTGGATCGGCCGCTGGCTGCCGATTGCGGGCGGCAACAGCATCGTCATCAGCCGTCCCTCGCCGACCGGCCCGCTTTTCGCCGAGGGCGAGGCGATCTGGTATGGCGGTCTCAACAGCCATGGCGAGCGGATCGTGCATGTCGGTGCATTCGCGGGCAAGGCACAGCCTTCCGGCGATCTGCTGAAGATCGCCGAGGGTGATGGCGACCACGACTGCAGTGTCACCTTGCAGTACGTTGCCGGTAATCTGGTCGTGAGCGACAACAGCCATTGCGGCGGGATGAATGTTCGGTTCGACGACGTCTACCGCGAAGCACCCTAACGCTCTGTCTGATCTCGCTTCCTTGAAGCGCAGCCGATCTGGTCTAGAGTTCATGCTTTCAGACGGCGGCGGCGCCAGCACCGCGGTCGCCATCCCGATCACCTGACTATGAACAGGAACATGCTGCTGTGCTGATGCCCCGTTCTGCCCGGCCGGCTTTGTTGGCCCTTGCGCTTGTCACCGGCGGCTGCGATGACGATGGCGACCCCGGCGCCGATCCCAGCGCTGACTACGTCCCGCCGCCCCTGGAGCAACTTCCCAACTGCAACCAGATAGGCGCAACGCTTGGGCCGATGATCGACGGCCTGGTGCTGGTCGACGAAGAAGACGGCGGCCGCTATGACAATGTGAATGTCTACGGCATCAACTGCACCTGGCTATCTAAGGAAACGCAGTCCGGCAACGCGTTCGAGATGGTCAAGGGCGGCGGCTTGGCCATCGCCATCAGCGTGGACCCGGAGCCGTCGGACGCGATGCTGCTTCGACAGATGGAGGATGATCTACGACGATCACAGGGTTGAGGACATTGGTGGATTCGTCGTGGACCCGAGCAAGCAGCTGGATCCTGATGCCCAGCTGGGCATCGTTGGCCCGCAGGTAGTTGTCGGCAGAGTCACCGTTACCGCGGCGGCGGGAGGCATTGCGCTGCAGAAAGTCGAGAGCATGCGGGGCATCACCAACGACCAAGCCATTGAAGGTGCGGTTGCCGTTCACAAGATGCTTCGTTGACGTCACAGAAACTGAACGGGCAAGACAATGAACAAACTAAGCGCAGCGACAGCGCAGAATATAAAAACAGGAAACAGGAGCGAACATGTCTTTAGCGACAGGGCTGCAAACGCTTTCCATGGCCGGCGTACTCATGCTGATCAGCCTCAGCGGACAGGCTCAGGAACCGAGTCATCAGATGATGATGTCGAACATGCACGCCCAACTGGCGAACTTCGGCGGCTCTATGCACACGACGGCCAAGGTCTGCGGGGGTTCCTCGGACGAGCAGCTGGCCGAGCAAAAAGAGAAGCAAAGAGCCCTGTCGATCCAAAACGGTATGGACGCGGCCGCTTTTGACAAAGCCTTCAACGCCGGCGCAAGCGAGGCGAAAGCAAAATGGGCAACCATTCCGGCGTCTGAACGGCAGGCCAAATGCAATGAGTTCAAGCAAGAGATGGAAGGGTTAGCTCAGCAGTTCACGCAGTGACAGCATCCGCGACCGACGGCATAGGCCATCGGTCGCGGCAAGCGACGCCGTACCAGCCCGAGGCGCCACTCAGGACACGATCACCTGATTTTTGCCCAGACGCTTGGCCGTATACATGGCCGCGTCGGCGCGGGCGAACAGCGCGCTGAGGTCCGGGTCGCTGGCCCGGAGGTAGGTCACGCCAAGGCTGATGGTGACGCCGAAGCGCTGGCCGTCCGGGCTGGTGAAGACCAGCCGCTGGATTTCGCGCTGCAGGCGCTCGGCGATCTGCTCGGCGAGGTCTGGCTGGCAACCGGGTAGCAGCAAGGCAAATTCTTCACCGCCAATGCGGCCGAACAGGTCGCCACGGCGCAACACGGATGAACCGCACTGGGCCACGCGCTGCAACACCTGATCGCCCATCTGATGGCCATGGGTATCGTTGATCCGTTTGAAGTCGTCGATGTCCAGCAGCTGAAACGCCAGCGAGGTGGCGTATTGCCGAGCCAGGTCGAACTCACGCTGGGCGCATTCGAAGAAGTAGCGGCGGTTGCTGCTTTGAGTCAGCACGTCGACGGTGGCCAGACGCTGCAGCTCACCTTCGAGCTGCTTCTTTTCCGTAATGTCTTCGGCGATCCCGACAATGATCGGCCCGCGCGAGTTGTCCGCATTGCGTGCGATGAAGCACTTGTCGCTAAGCCAGCGCAGCTGCCCGTCGGCGCGGATGATGCGATATTCGCGCGCTTCGACGGAGCCCTTTTCCAGCACTTCGAGCAAGCTCTGCTGCGCGTATTCCGAATCGTCCGGATAAATGCTGTTGCGCCACTCGCCGAAATCCGCCAGCAACAAAGCGGCCGAGCGACCGAACACCTGCTCGTACGCCGGGCTGACATAGATCATCTGCTGGGCTTGCCAGTCGAAGGCCCAGAGCACCGCGTTGACGGCACCCATGAGGGTACTGAACAGCTGCTCTCGCTCGCTGAGGCGCTCGACCTCGGCGCGCGCGTGCATCAAAGCCAACAAAGTTTGCGCCTCGGTCGGAGGCACAATGCCAGCCCCCACTTCGCTTCGCTGCTTCACGAAATTCATACCTGCGTTCCGAAAGGCGCCAGGCACCAGCGGAGACCCGCAGGGGCAGCTGTCGCGTTAGCACAGAATGCCCATCAGAGAGTGCCAGATGGGCAAAGTTCCAGTTCGCCCTCCCGTCAGTGATCGTGTCGATCGAAGGTCATGCCAGGGCGACGGCTGGTCTTAATGAGTAGGTTTTCAGGTGCTCGGCAAACTCGCGTAGCGACTGGATCCCGCTGGCTTCGGCGTCCTGAACCCATTGCTTGATCGCCGCGAGCATGTCATGCCCGTTGGCGCTGGTACGGGTCCAGATCTGCTGCAACGCCAAGCGCTGCTCATAGATCACCCGCAGCGACTGGCTCTGTTCGAGGATCACGGCGATACGCGCCTGTTGCTCGTGCTGCAGCAGGCTCGGCTCGCGCGACAGCAGCCGTTTGGCCCGGCGGAACTGATGACGCACCGATGCATCGGCGCGATCCAGCTCCAGGCGCACCAACGGCTTGATGACCAATTTGCGGTACTGCGCCATGATCTGGAAGCGGTTGTTGAGAATAGCCATGGCACTGTCCATGTCCAGCTGATGCTTGGGCGTGACGCGATGGGCGATAGGCGCGGTGCGGTTCACCTTCGCCAGCCCGAACAGACTGAACAACTTGATCCAGGCCCAACCCATGTCGAATTCCCACTTGCGCACCGACAGCTTGGCCGAGTTCGGATAGGTATGGTGATTGTTGTGCAACTCTTCGCCGCCGATGAGGATGCCCCACGGCACTAGATTGGTCGCCGCGTCGCGGCACTCGAAGTTGCGATAGCCCACAGCGTGCCCCAGCCCGTTGACCACCCCTGCGGCCCAGAGCGGGATCCAGATCATCTGCACCGCCCAGACCGTCAGGCCCAGGACACCGAACAGCGCCAGATCGAGGCCGAGCATCAGCACGATGCCCAGGTTGGGGAAACGCGAATACAGATTGCGCTCGATCCAGTCGTCCGGACAGTTCTTGCCGTAGATGCGCAGGGTTTCTTCGTTTTTCGCCTCTTCCATATACAGCTCGGCGCCCCGCCGCAGGACCGTGCCCAGGCCCTTCTGCACCGGACTGTGCGGATCGTCCGGGGTTTCGCATTTGGCGTGGTGCTTGCGATGAATGGCGGTCCATTCGCGAGTGTTCATCGCCGTGGTCAGCCACAGCCAGAAACGGAAGAAATGCTTGAGCCCTGCGTTGAGCTCGAGCGAACGGTGAGCGGAATAACGATGGAGGTAGACGGTAACGGCAACGATCGTCACGTGAGTCAAAAGCAGGGTGGCGGCGATCACCCCCCAGGCCGAAAGGTCGAGGAAACCGGTGTACCACATAGTTGTTGCAGCCTCGCAGCGAAGAGAAACACAGGCCGGCAATGCCGGCACCCGAACATTATCTGCTTATGGCGGCGTATTGCCGCACCCGCCCGTCGCAAGATATCGATTTTGCGACGAGGCCAAGGCCCGTCCGGCGGCCAGCTGCCGGCGCGAGCGCAACGGATGGCCGCCGTCGCCCGGTCGCGGCTGCGCTATGGACAGCTCTAGTCCGGCATTTGCAGCGTGTAGCCTGCAGATGCCACTCACCTGAGTCCGGTAAATGAGCCGCGAGAAGGGCTCGCACGGGGAAATTCTCGTCTGGCCGCGAAGTCGAACGCTGTGAAGCCTTGGGACGAAACCGCAACTACGGGCGGCTGCGCATCGGCTCGGCCCGTTTTCGAACAGCTGCCCCGCATCAGCCGAACGTCAGCAACCCTGGGCTATTCCGTCTGTAAGGCTATTTTTCGTGAGCGATGTGCCAGCATACCTGCAAGGTGGCAAACTGCTCGTTTCGAGCGTTCGAAGTATTGTTGTCGGAGGACCCGCATGACCGAGCTGAAACGGATTATGCACGTCGAGGACGACCCCTCCATCCAGGCGGTGGTCAAGGTCGCGCTGGAGATGATCGGTGGTTATCAGGTGCTGTCCTGCTCGTCCGGCCTGCAGGCCTTGGAGGAGGTTGAACGCTTCGTCCCCCACTTCATCCTGCTCGATGTGATGATGCCCGGCATGGGCGGCACTGAGACCCTGACCAGACTAGGCGAGCGGATTGACCTGGCACAGGTGCCGGTGGCCTTCATGACCGCCAAGGTTCAGCCCGGCGAGATCGAACATCTGCGCAAACTCGGCGCGCGCGACGTCATCATCAAGCCCTTCGACCCGATGCGTCTGGCCAGCCAGATCCAAGCCATCTGGGACGCCGACGGCGATTAGCCGTCATCGACCAGCCCTCAGCCCAGCGAGAAAGGACCGCCAGATGGAGTCACCGAAATCGATGCCCGCCCCCCGTGAGCTGTCCCGACTCGCTGCGCTGCTGCGCTACGAGATTCTCGACACGCCGGACGAGTCCGCCTTCGACGATTTCGCCCAATTGGCTGCATACATCTGCGACACCCCGATCGCCCTGATCTCGCTGGTGGACGACCATCGCCAGTGGTTCAAAAGCCGCATTGGTCTGGAGGTCAGCGAGACGCCACGGGACATCTCCTTCTGCACTCATACCATCGAAGGTCAGGGCATTTTCGAGATCGATGACGCGAGCCAGGATCAGCGCTTTCGCGACAACCCGCTGGTGACCGACGACCCGCACATCCGTTTCTATGCCGGCGCGCCGTTGACCACCCCGGATGGCTACAACCTCGGCACGCTGTGCGTGATCGACCGCCAGCCGCGTCAGCTCAGCGAGGCGCAACGCGGCGCCTTGGTGCGCTTGAGCCGCCAGATCATGCGTCTGTTCGAGGAGCGTCTGCAGGCGCACCGCTATGCCGAGCAGGCAGCGCTGCAGCAGGCCCTGCTCAACAGCGCCGCGAGTGCGATGCTGGTCACCACCGCCGAAGGACGGATATCGGGGGTCAACCCGACGGCCGAGCGCCTGTTCGGCTATTCCGAGCAGATGCTGATCGGTCATCCACTGACCTCGGTACTGTTTCCGCCGGCCGCGCTGGCCCGCCGCGCAGCCATCCTCAGTAACGAACTGGGTGAGCCCGTCGCGCCGGGGTTCGCCGTGCTGACCGCGCCGCTGCTCGAAGGGCGTCGCGAGATGCGCGAATGGCGCCTGCTGCATCGCAACGGCGGCAGCGTGCCCGTGCTGCTGAATGTCTCGGCGATCCATGACGAACACGAGCTGCTGCGCGGCTACATCGTCAGCGCCTATGACCTGGCCCATCAGGAACACTTACAGCTACGTCTGCAGCAGATTGCCGCGCAAGTCCCAGGCATGCTGTTCCAGTTCTGCTGGAAGCCCGATGGCAACAGCTCATTCCCCTACCTCAGCGAAGGCGTCGAAGACATTTACGGGCTGAGCGCGGCCGAGATGGCGCCAAGCATTGGTCCGGTCTACGAACGGGTTCATCCCGAGGATCGCGAGCATGTGCTGGCGAGCATCCGCCACGCAGCCTCGACGCTCACGCCGTGGCATTTCGAGCACCGGATCAACCATCCGCGCAAGGGTTGTATCTGGGTCGAGGCGCGCGCCACGCCTATGTGCCAGGCGGATGGCTCGGTGCTCTGGCACGGGTTGGTGACCGACATTACCGAGCGCAAGGCCGAGCAGCTGGAGCTGGACAAGCAGCAGGAAATGAATCGGCGCCTACTTGAGGCGCTGTCCGAAGCCGTCGTGGCCTGCGATGCCGAAGGCAATCTGACCCTGTTCAATCACACCGCCCGACGCTGGCACGGGCTCGACGCGCAACGCCTTGCACCAGAACAGTGGCCGAACGTCTACCGCCTCTACCACGCCGACGGCGTGACGCCGATGGCTTACGACGAGGTCCCGCTGATGCGCGCGCTGCGTGGCGAGCAGATCCGCAACGTGGAAATGGCCATCGTGCTGCACGGCAAGGCCCGCCATGTGCTGGCCAATGCCGATCCAATGTATGCATCCAATGGCCAGCAGAGCGGTGCGGTGGTGGTGCTGCATGACATCACCGAACGCAAGCAGATCGAAAACCTGCAGCGTGATTTCGTTTCGACCGTCAGCCATGAACTGCGCACGCCGCTGACCTCTATCACCGCTTCGCTGGGGCTGATTTGCGGGCAGGTGATGGGCGAGGTGCCGGAGCATCTGCAGGAGTTGCTCGAGATCGCCCACCAGAACAGCAAACGCCTGAGCGCGCTGATCGATGACCTGCTCGACATCGACAAGCTCAATGCCGGCAAGATGCGCTTCGAGTTTCAGCGGCAACCGCTGCAACCATTGCTAGAGCAAGCCCTTCGTAGCAACCAGGGGTACGCCGAGAGCTATGCTGTCACTATCGAACTGCGCAGTTGTCCGGCCGTATTGATCGAGGTCGATACGATGCGTCTGGAACAGGTATTGAGCAATCTGTTGTCCAACGCGGCGAAATATTCACCGCCTGGTGAAACCGTTGAACTGTGGGCCGAGGCGATCGGAGAGCACAGGGTACGCGTAAGCGTGCAAGACAAGGGACCGGGAATCGCCGATGCATTCCGCGCGCGGATATTCAGCAAGTTCGCCCAGGCGGACGCCTCCGATACCCGGCAACAAGGCGGCACCGGCCTGGGATTGGCCATCAGCAAGGAGTTGATCGAGCATATGGCCGGACAGATCGGTTTCGATTCGACACCCGGTGCAGGCGCCTGTTTCTGGTTCGAGCTGCCCTGCCATCCGCTGCACGAGCCTCGGACGTGAAGCCGCTGCGGCGAATCCTGCATGTCGAAGACGTGCCTTCCATCCGGGTGGTGACCCGGGTCGCCCTGGAAAAAATTGGTGGCTTCGAGGTGCTCAGCTGCGCCTCTGGCCAGGAAGCGCTGGATCAGGTCCAACACTTCGCCCCGGACATGATTCTGATGGACATGATGCTGCCGCGAATGAGCGGTATGGAGCTGCTGTGCCAGCTGGCGCAGCTGATCGACTTGCGGGCCACGCCGGTGGTACTACTCACCGGCCAGTCGCACACGCCCACCGATCCGGAAGAATTCCGGCGGCTCGGTGTGCGCAAGCTGCTTCACAAACCCTTCGACCCCTTACAGCTGGCGGCGCAGCTGAATGAAGTATGGAATGCTAAGCATGAATGACAGCGCCAACGAAGCGTTGCACGACCAACTGCGGGCTCTGAACGAGAAGTTTGCCGACCGCCTGAAAGAGGAATTGGCGGCCCTCGAACAAGGTGCCGAGCGGTTGTTGCTGATTCGTGAGCAGGAGCAGCGCCGGCAGATGGTGGTTGATCTTCACCAACGTCTGCACCGCCTGGCGGGCACGGCTGGCACCTTCGGCTTCACCGCTCTGGGCGAGCAGTCGCGGTCGCTCGAGCAGCGTGCCGATTGCTGGCTGAACGCGGCCAGGCCCAGCGGTCAGGCACTCTCCGCGCTGACTCAGGCCATCCACCAACTGGCCGCTGCCGCGCAGACCGGAACCCTCGGCCAGGCCGAGCCATTGGAGAACCACGAACAATTGCCGGCAGGCTGCCGCATTTATCTACTCGAAAAAAAATGTCGAAGCCGGACAGGAAATGTGCCGAACATTGAGCAATTTCGGCTACGACGTGCTGCTGTTTCCGGAACCCCACCTTCTGCAGACCGCTATCCACGGGCAGTTGCCGGACGCCCTGATCGTCAGCCAGCACGAGGCTGAGCTCGAGGAGGTGGACAGGCTGCAGCAGACCCTGGAATCGCCGTTGCCCCTGCTGGTGATCGGCCATCACGTCGATTTCGACAGTCAGTTGGCGGCCGTACGCGCCGGCGCTAAAGGCTATTTCACGCGTCCGCTGGACGTTACCCAGCTGGAAAACAAGCTGGAAAACTGCCTCAACCTGCAGCTAAGCGAGCCATACCGAGTGCTGATCGTCGATGACGATACCGATCTGGCGGCGCGTTACAGCCTGGTGCTGCGCAATTCGCAGATGCTGGTGCAGACCCTGACCGATCCCAGCCAGCTGTTCGAGGTCATGCGGGCGTTCAATCCCGAGGTGGTGCTGCTCGACATGAACATGCCAGATTTCACCGGGCTCGAACTGGCCCAGATGATTCGGCTCAATGACGAGTGGTTGCGCGTGACGCTCATCTACCTCTCCGGCGAAACCGACATCAACCGGCAAATGGCGGCGCTGCTCAAGGCGGGCGACGATTTCATCACCAAACCCATCGGCGACGGCGCCTTGACCGCCGCGGTGCTTTCCCATGCACAGCGAGCCCGCGCGCTGAGTATGGCGCTGTCGCGCGACAGCCTCACCGGGCTGCTCAAACATGCCGATATCAAGGAGCAGGTCGCCTTGGAAGTGGAGCGCGCGCTGCGCAGCGGCAAACCCGCGAGCGTGGTCATGCTCGATCTCGACCATTTCAAGCAGGTCAACGACCAGTACGGCCACGCGGCCGGTGACAATGTCATCCGATCGCTGGCCAACCTGATGCGTCAGCGCCTGCGCCGCATCGACAGCCTCGGCCGCTATGGTGGCGAGGAATTCGTCGCGGTATTGCCTGACTGCAACCTGGAGCAGGCCAGGCAGATCTTCGATGAAATCCGTCAACGCTTCTCAGCGCTACCCTTCCATGCAGATTCCAGGGTGTTCAGCGTGTCGCTGAGTGCCGGCATCAGCGAGACCGACGGCCATTCCAGCTCATCGGCATTGCTGGAGCGAGCCGATCAGGCCCTCTATGCCGCCAAGCACAACGGCCGCGATCAGGTTCAGATCGCGTTACCGCGCTAATCGCCTCGTCGCGCGAAACCAGGCGAACCGCTGCGCAGTCCGGGACTCCAACTACACTGTATTAAATCTTGCAGCCACGTCGCACGCCCCCAGGTTTGCAGCGCTGGACGTAGCTAAAGCCGATTCCATTGCGGTCCATGCTGAACCACGGCGCGCGCAGAAGGTGGATGTGAAAAGCGACATCCACCCTACCTGTATCGTCAAAGCTTGATCCAGGTGGCCTTCAGCTCGGTGTATTTGTCGAACGCATGCAGGGACTTGTCGCGGCCGTTGCCGGACTGCTTGAAGCCCCCGAACGGCGCGGTCATGTCGCCGCCGTCGTACTGGTTGACCCAGACGCTACCGGCACGCAATGCCTTGGCGGTCAGGTGCGCCTTGGACAGATCCGCCGTCCACACCGCCGCGGCAAGGCCGTAGGGGGTATCGTTGGCGATGGCCACGGCTTCGGCCGCGGTGTCGAAAGTGATCACCGACAGCACCGGACCGAAGATCTCTTCCCGGGCGATCTTCATGGCATTGCTGACGCCATCGAAAATGGTCGGTTCGACGTATAGTCCGCCAGTGTCCTGCAGGGTCCGCTGGCCACCGATCAGCACTTGGGCGCCATCATTGCGCCCCGCCTCGATGTAGCCGAGCACGGTATCGAGCTGCTGGGTGTCGACCAGGGCGCCAACGTTGGTGGCCGGGTCCAGCGGATTGCCCGGCTTCCACCCCTTGAGCGCCTCGACCACCAGCGGCAGGAAGCGCTCCTTCACTGAGCTCTCGACCAGCAGGCGCGAGCCGGCGGTGCAAACCTCGCCCTGGTTGAAAGCAATGGCACTGGCCGCCGACTCGGCAGCCGCCTGCAGGTCCGGCGCATCGGCGAAGACGATGTTCGGGCTCTTGCCGCCCGCCTCCAGCCAGACGCGTTTCATGTTCGACTCGCCCGCGTAGATCATCAGCTGCTTAGCGACCCGGGTTGAGCCGGTGAACACCAGTGTGTCGACGTCCATGTGCAGCGCTAGCGCCTTGCCGACCGTATGACCATAACCGGGCAGCACGTTGAACACACCTGGCGGGATGCCGGCTTCGATGGCAAGTTGCGCCACGCGGATCGCGCTCAGCGGTGATTTCTCGGAGGGTTTGAGTACCACCGAGTTACCGGTGGACAACGCCGGGCCGAGTTTCCAGCAGGCCATCATCAGGGGGAAATTCCAAGGCACGATGGCTGCCACCACGCCGACCGGCTCGCGGGTAACCAGGCCCAGCTGATTGTGCGGGGTGGCCGCCACTTCATCGTAAATCTTATCGATGGCTTCGCCGGACCAACGCAACGCCCGCGCCGCACCGGGAATGTCCACGCCCAGGGCATCGCTGATCGGCTTGCCCATGTCGAGGGTTTCCAACAGCGCCAGCTCTTGCGCATTGGCTTCCAACAGATCGGCGAAACGGATCATCACGGCCTTGCGCTTGGCCGGCGCCAGCCGCGACCAGACGCCGGATTCGAAGGCCATGCGCGCGCTGATCACGGCACGATCGGCATCAGCCTCATCGCAGCTCGCCACTTGCGCCAGTACCCGCCCGTCGACAGGGCTGATGCAGTCGAAACTGGCTCCAGCCGTGGATGCCGTGTATTCGCCCTGGATGAAGGCCCGGCCTTCGATGTGCAGATCGCGAGCGCGCTGTTGCCAGTCGGCAAGTGTCAGGGTGGTCATGGGGCATCCTCGGTATCTGTCGAACAATCAGAAGAGCACCCTAAACCAGCAGTGCCAGGCCTATCAATATTTTTTACGAAACTGCTGTTGACGCCTTGTTTTGTGCGTTTTATCAAACATAGACTCGCCGAAACCGCTGTGCGCTGGAATGACGTCGCGTTACAGCATAGCCGTCAAAACTGTCCTGTCGGAGCGAGTCATGGCCAACGATCTGCACGCTGCCGCGTCTGCCGAACACTTCTGGATGCCCTTTACCGCCAATCGCCAGTTCAAAGGCAGCCCGCGCCTGCTCGAAAGCGCCGAGGGCATGTATTACACCGCCAGCGATGGACGCCAGGTGATCGATGGCACCGCCGGGCTCTGGTGCTGCAATGCCGGTCATGGTCGCCGCGAAATTACCGAGGCGGTCAGCCGACAAATCGCCCGCATGGACTTCGCACCGACCTTCCAGATGGGTCATCCGCTGGCCTTCGAACTGGCCGAGCGGCTGGCGCAGATCAGCCCGACCGGACTGAACCGGGTGTTTTTTACCAACTCGGGCTCGGAGTCCGCCGACACCGCATTGAAAATCGCCCTGGCCTACCAACGCGCCATCGGCCAGGGCAGTCGCACCCGCCTGATCGGTCGCGAGCTGGCCTATCACGGGGTCGGCTTCGGTGGCATTTCGGTCGGCGGCATGGCCAACAACCGCAAGGCCTTCGGCGCGCTGCTGCCGGGCGTCGATCATCTGCCGCATACCTTGGACGTCCAACGCAACGCCTTCAGCCGTGGCCTGCCGCAGCACGGCATGGAAAAAGCCGACGAGCTGGAGCGCCTGGTCACGCTGCATGGTGCGGAGAATATCGCGGCGGTGATCGTTGAACCGATGTCCGGCTCGGCCGGCGTCGTTCTACCGCCGCTGGGCTACTTGCAGCGTCTGCGCGACATCACCGCCAAACACGGCATCCTGCTGATATTCGATGAGGTGATCACCGGTTTCGGGCGCGTCGGTGAAGCTTTCGCCGCGCAGCGCTGGGGCGTCACGCCGGACATTATCACTTGCGCCAAAGGCCTGACCAACGGGGCGATCCCTATGGGTGCGGTGTTCGTCGCCGAAACGATTCACGACGCCTTCATGCAAGGCCCGGAAGGCGCCATCGAGTTCTTCCACGGCTACACCTATTCCGGTCACCCGGTGGCCTGCGCCGCTGCGCTGGCGGCCCAGGAGATCTACCAGCGGGACAACCTGTTCCAGAAGGCCATCGAGATCGAGGATTATTGGCAGGACGCGCTGTTCAGCCTGCAGGGTCTGCCCAACGTCACCGATATCCGGACCGTTGGCCTGGTCGCCGGCGTCCAGTTCGCCGCCCACCCTGAGGGCGCCGGCAGGCGCGGCTACGAGGTGTTCCGCCAATGCTTCGAGGATGGCCTCCTAGCGCGCGCCAGCGGCGACACCATCGCCCTGTCGCCAGCACTGATCGTCGAGCGTGAACACATCGACGCGATGATCGAGCGCCTGGCTGACGCCATCCGCAAGACAGCCTGACAGGAGCGCTAGCGCAGAAACGAAAAAACCCGCCGAGGCGGGTTTTTCTTCAAGGGCCGATCAATTACTTGATCTTGGCTTCCTTGTAGATCACGTGCTTACGCACAACCGGATCGTACTTCTTGATTTCGATCTTGTCGGGCGTGGTGCGCTTGTTCTTGTCGGTGGTGTAGAAATGGCCGGTACCGGCGCTGGACACCAAACGGATCAGGTCACGCATGATAGTTCTCCTTAAACCTTTTCGCCGCGAGCGCGGAGTTCAGCCAGAACGGCGTCGATGCCGCGCTTGTCGATGACGCGCATGCCCTTGGCAGTCAGGCGCAGACGGACGAAGCGGTTCTCGGACTCGACCCAGAAGCGGTGATGCTGCAGGTTCGGCAGAAAACGACGACGGGTTTTGTTGTTCGCGTGGGAAATGTTGTTCCCGGTTACCGGACCCTTACCGGTAACTTGACAGACTCTCGACATGCCTCAGCCCTCTAAAACCACATGCCCAACCCGGCATGGGTTGGCCGCTTGAATTCAAATGTCTTTTTTGGCGCTCAGCGCCACGTTTCGTTGGGGTCTTACCGGCTACGCGGCAAGCGAAGAAACCGGGCCCCTAGAAAAGAGCGCTGCTTTATATCAGAAACCCCCCCGAGCAACAAGCGCGGAGTGACTTTTCCTCGCTGGCCCCGCTCGTCTCGAACACCCGCCAGGCCGCACCGTGGCCGGATCGCATGAATTCGCCATTCGTCGCCTCGCAGACTTAGTCGTCTACCTTATATAGGCTTATAGCGTCGAAACGGACTGCCGCAGCTGCAGCGGCCAAGGACATTGCCCGGCAGGCGCTCGCCATCAGCGGCTAAGCCTCCAATCATTGGCGTCCAGGCATCCGAAATCCTCGGAGGAAAAGGCTTCCGGTCACATAGAGCGAATTATTATTTTACTGTGCGGAATTCAGATTCGCTTTTATTGACTATCATGGAATAAAGTTCCCCGCAGCAACGGGTCCATGCCAGGCTTCGGGGCGATCTGCTATCGTTCGCCCCCGCTGCCCACTACCAGACAGACTGACACCACCATGAGCGATGTTGAAGAGATCGAGAACCCCAAGGACCGCAAGTTCGTCGAGGCCCTGTCTCGCGGCCTGGATGTGTTGCGCGCCTTCACCCACGGCTCGGTGGTGATGGGCAATCAGGACATCGCTCGCATCACCGGCTTGCCCAAGCCTACGGTGTCGCGCATGACCTACACCTTGACCAAGCTCGGCTACCTCAGCTACTCCCAGCAACTGGAGAAGTACCAGCTCGATTCCGGCGTGTTGGCCTTGGGTTATGCCTATGTGTCCAACCTGCGCGTGCGCCAGCTGGCCAAGCCGTACATGGACGAGTTTTCTCGTCGCACCAATACCTCCGTGGGCCTTACCTGCCGCGATCGGCTGTCGATGATCTACGTCGAGAACTGTCGTCCACCCGAGATTTCGACGCTGCGGATGGATGCAGGTGTGCGCCTGCCGCTGGCCACCACCTCGGCAGGCCGCGCCTTTCTCGCCGCCACACCGGAAAAAGAGCGTGAGCACCTGATGGCCGCGCTGGAAACCAAATACGGCGAAGACTGGCCCACCATGAAAAAGTCGCTACAGGAGTCCTTCGAGGAATTCCGTCAGCATGGCTTCTGCTTGTCCCTCGGCGATTGGGACCGCAATGTAATGGCCGCTGGCGTGCCGCTGCACCTGGCCGACGGCAGCATCATGGCGTTGACCTGTGGCGCACCGTCGTTCCAGCTCAGCGAAGAAACGCTCAGGGGCTCATTGGCGCACCAGTTGGAAATGCTCGCGCGTGACATCGAGAGTCTCGGCGTCTGACCTACGCGGGCAACCACTAGGCTTTGACACTCGCCCAGGCGATGTCGGCGAGCAGATCGCGGCAATCGGCCAACGGCGTTCGCGCACGCCCGGCCAACCAGTTACGGGCCATGTCGTGACAGGGCCCGATCACCACTGCAAGGAAGCAGTCGCCGGGCATGCGGCGAAAGGCGCCGCTGTCGCGATGGCGACGCAGAATCGCAGCAACTCGCTCGCCATGGGTTCGATTCACCTCACGTAGACGCTCGCCCATTTCTCCCGCCTCGACCCGACCACGGTTATGCAGCACGAAGCGCGCCCAGTCCGGGTTCGCCACCACCCAATCGATATAGCTGGTAACGAAGAGTTTTACGCAGGCCTCGGCCTCCAGCGTCTCGATCAGCCCGGCCTCCAGCAATGCGGCATACTCGCCGATGCCTTCCAGATACAGCGCCGCAATGATCCGCTCGCGGTTGCCGAAATGGTGATAAAGGCTGCCGATGCTCGCGCCGGAACGGTCGCGGATCATCTCGATGGTGGTGGCTTCCACTCCGTTTTCGGTGAAACAGGCCAGCGCGGCCTGGAGAATTTCCTGCTTGCGACTGCTTCGGGCCATCGGCGCTCCGATTAGAATAATGTTCTAGAATTAATTTCTAGTGTTCGTATACTGCACCGATCCAGGCACAACAAACAGGACCGGAGAAGAATATGGCGACGATACAGGCCGAAGCACGCTCAATCGACAACGGTAACGGCCATCAGCTGGCCAGTTGCTGGTATCACCCCGCCGATACACCTCGCGGTGCCGTGTTGATCGCTCCAGCGATGGCTGTGAAGCAGGACTTCTACGCCCATTTCGCCAGTTGGCTCGCCGAGCGCGGATTTCTGGTGGTGACCTTCGACTACCTCGGCATGGGCCGGTCCCGCCATATTCCTTTACGCCAGCTCGAGGTGAACATTCTCGACTGGGCCCGCCACGACTGCAGCGCCGTACTGGCAAACGTTGCGGAAGCGGCCGGAACGCTACCGCTTTATTGGATTGGCCACAGTGTCGGTGCGCAGATCCTGCCGTTGGTCAAAGGCCATGAGCAACTCGCCCGTATCGTCACCATTGCCGCAGGCAGCGGTTACTGGCGCGATAACAGTCCACAGATTCGTCGCCAAGCCTGGTTGCTCTGGCATGGGTTGGCTCCGCTGCTCACGCCTCTGTTCGGCTATTTCCCCGGTGGGCGTATCGGTGCAGTCGGCGACCTGCCGGCGGGCGTCATTCGTCAGTGGCGTCGCTGGTGCTTGCATCCTGATTACCTGGTTGGCATCGAGGGCGACCCCATGCGCCGTGCGTTCGCCGAGGTACAGACGCCGCTGACGTCCTTGTCGTTTACTGACGACGAGATGATGTCGGCGCGCAATACCGAGTCCTTGCATGGCTTCTACACCGCCGCACCGAAACAGATGCGCCGCATCGCCCCAGACGAAGTCGGTGCCGATCGCATCGGCCACTTCGGGTTCTTCCGCCGCGCCTTCGCACCTACACTCTGGACGCAGTATTTGTTGCCGGAGCTGGAGCAGAGCCACCAGGGCCAAACTGGTGCGCTGGCAACGGCGACGTAGCCTCATCGCCACCCACGACATCATCTACGTGAGCCGCAAATCGCCTGCGATCGTAGGGTGGATCACGCTTCACCGATCCACCGCAATGCGGCGGCGCCAAGCCACCCGCGCGGATGTAAAAGGCGACATCCACCCTACCGGCGCCAGCCGACAAAAAACCCGCTCCTGAGAGCGGGTTCTTGCGTTGCAAGCTGGCCGATTACGCCACCTGCATCAACTTCGCATAGGCCTTCAGATGATGATCATCATCACCGAACTGGTGGGCGATCATCACCAGGCGCTTGGCGTGGTGGGCGAGGTTGTATTCCCAGGTCATGCCGATGCCACCATGCAGCTGAATCGCCTCCTCAGCCACCTTGCGCGCGGCGCGGGCGCAGATGTACTTCGCCGCGGCGATGATACGACGGCGGTCGTCGTTGTCTTCACCATCGGCAAAGGTCGCGGCGAGGATCGCCATGCTGGTGGCCTGCTCCAGCTCGGTCTGCATGTCCACCATGCGGTGCTGCAGCACTTGGAACTTGCCGATCGGCACGCCGAACTGCTTGCGCGTCTTCAGGTAGTCGAGGGTCAGCTTGCAAGCTTCGTCCATGCTGCCCAACGCGTCGGCGCATTGCGCGGCGATAGCGCGGCCCTGCTGGTAGCGCAGCGCCGGGAGCGCGTTGCCGATCTCGCCCAGCACGGCGTCGGCGCCGACCTGCACGTTGTCGAGGAACAGTTCGCAGCCCTTGCGCCCGTCGATGGTCGGGTAGACGCGACGGCTGACGCCTTGGGCAGTCGGATCGACCAGAAACAGGCTGATACCCGTTTCGTCACGGCTATCGCCTGCCGTACGTGCCGAGACGATGATCTTGCCGGCGCTGTGGCCGCCGATCACCACGGCCTTGCGTCCGGACAGGCGATAACCGCCGTCCACCGCTTCAGCCTTGGTCTGTACATCGTTGAGGTTGTAATGACTCTGCGGCTCGTCGAGCGCCACCGCCAGTTGCAGCGAACCGGCGGCGACCTGGGGCAGCAGGTCCTGCTTCTGCGCGTCTGAACCGAGCTGGCTGAGCAAGCCGCCGCCAAAGATCACCGATTGCAGATACGGCTCCAGCGTCAGGCCACGGCCCAGCTCGGTCATGACCAGCATGGTTTCCACGCCGCCGCCGCCAAAGCCGCCGATCTCCTCGGCAAACGGCACGGCGGTCAGGCCCAGCTCGCCCAGCTGGCCCCAGAACTCGGCGGAGAAGCCCAGTTCCGACTCGCTGAATTTCTCGCGCTGCTCGAACGGGTAGGCGTCGCGCACCAGACGCGCCGCGGTGTCTTGCAGCATTTGCTGTTCTTCAGTCAGTTTGAAGTCCATTGCGGTGCCCCCTTACAGCTCGAGAATCATCTTCGAGACGATGTTCTTCTGGATTTCGTTGGAGCCGCCGAAAATCGACAGCTTGCGCATGTTGAAGTAGTCGCCGGCCAGCGACGCGCTGTAGTCGGCGTGCAGCAACTCGCCGTCGTAGTCCAGCTGCAGCTCCTCTTCGAGGAAGGGCAACGCGTAGGGCCCGATGACCTTGCGCAGCAGGTGGGTGATGGCCTGACGGATCTCGGTGCCCTTGACCTTGAGGATCGACGACTCGGCGCCGGGCACGCCGCCTTCCTTCGCCGCGGCGAGGATGCGCAGGGTGCTCATTTCGATGGCCATCAGCTGCATCTCGACCTCAGCCACCTGAGCGCGGAACAGCGGGTCTTCGAGCATCGGCTTGCCGTCGCTCACTTCCTTCATGGCGATGCGCTTCAGATGCGCCAGCGCCGCCTTGGAGGCACCGATGCCGGCCAGGCCCGTGCGCTCGTGGGTCAACAGGTACTTGGCGCAGGTCCAGCCCTGATTTTCCTCGCCGACGAGGTTTTCCACCGGCACGCGGACGTTGTCGAAGAAGACTTCGTTGACCTCGTGGTCGCCGTCCAGGGTGATGATCGGCCGCACGCTGATACCGGGGCTCTTCATGTCGATCAGCAGGAAGCTGATGCCGCGCTGCTGCTGGGCTTCGGGGTCGGTGCGCACCAGGCAGAAGATCATGTTGGCGTGCTGCCCGAGGGTGGTCCAGGTCTTCTGGCCGTTGACGACGTAGTGGTCGCCATCGCGCACGGCACGGGTCTTGAGGCTGGCAAGGTCGGAACCGGCGCCCGGCTCGGAATAGCCCTGGCACCACCAGTCTTCACCCGAGAGGATGCGCGGCAGGTAATGATCCTTCTGCTGCTGGGTGCCGAACTTGATGATCACCGGTGCGACCATGTTGACGCCGAACGGCACGCTACGCGGCGCGCCAAAGGCGGCGCATTCCTCGTCGAAGATGTGCTTTTCCACTGGGCCCCAGGTGGTGCCGCCCAGCTCCACCGGCCAGCCCGGCGCGTACCAGCCGCGCTTGACCAGGATCTGCTGCCAGCGCTGATGGTCTTCCTTGGACATGTGCTTGCCGAGCTTGACCTTCGCGGCGATGTCCGCGGGCAGCTCGTTTGTCAGGAAGGCGCGCACTTCATCGCGGAAGGCGAGCTCTTCGGCCGTGTAGTTGACGTTCATGGGAAGGTCCTCATGGTGCGTTCGGATTGCAGGCGGGTCGCGCTCATTGCCCGGCCTGCCATTCGGTAAAGGTGCGGCCTTCGGCGGCCAGTTTTTCCAGCAGCGGCGCTGGCTTCCACCAGTCGCCGCAACGTGCGTGCAGTTCCTTGACCCGCACCAGCACGGTGCCCAGCCCGACGCTGTCGGCATAGAACATCGGCCCGCCGCGGAAGGCCGGGAAGCCGTAACCGTTCAGGTAGATCACGTCGATATCGCTGGAACGCTGGGCGATGCCTTCTTCGAGGATCTTCGCGCCCTCGTTGACCAGCGCAAAGATGCAGCGCTCGACGATGTACTGCTCGTCCAGCGCCTTTCGCTCGATGCCCTTCTCCTGCGACGCTGCTTCCAGCATAGGCGCGAGTTCAGGGTTCTCCAGCGGCGTGCGGTTGCCCGGCTCGTAGCGGTAGTAACCGGCACCGGTCTTCTGCCCGAGCATGCCTGCGGCGCAGAGCTTGTCGGAGACGGTGGGGAAATCCAGATGTGCCGGCAGCGTCGCGCGCTGGCGCTTGCGGATCGCCTGGCCGATGTCGAGGCCGGACAGGTCGCGCATGGCGAACGGCCCCATGGCCATGCCGAAGTTGCGCAGCGCAGCGTCGACCTGTTGCGGCGTGGCGCCCTCTTCCAAGAGGAATTCCGCCTCGCGGCCGTACTGGAAGACCATGCGGTTACCGACGAAGCCGTCGCACACACCGACCACCACCGAGACCTTTTTCAACTGCTTGCCGATGGCCATGGCGGTCGCCAGCACTTCATTGCTGGTCTTCTCGCCGCGCACCACTTCGAGCAGGCGCATGACGTTGGCGGGACTGAAGAAATGCAGCCCGACCACATCTTCAGGACGCTTGGTGAAGGCGGCGATAGCGTTCAGATCAAGTGATGAGGTGTTGGAAGCGAGGATCGCGCCGGGTTTGCACACCGCATCCAGCTGTTCGAAGACCTGCTGCTTGACGCCCATTTCCTCGAATACCGCTTCGACCACCACATCAGCATCGGCGAGCACGGCGTAATCGGTCACGCCCGTGATCAGCGCGAGGCGCTTTTCCATTGCGTCTTCTGTCAGGCTGCCGCGCTTGACGCTCGCCGCATAGGTATCTCGAGCGCGCTGCAGGCCACGTTGCAGGGCCTCGTCATTGAGTTCCAACAGCTTCACCGGCACACCGACATTGGCGAAGCTCAGGGCGATCCCGACGCCCATGGTGCCGCCGCCGATCACCGCGGCCGTCTTGATCGGGCGTGGCTTCACATCGGACGGCAGGTCATTGATCTTGCCGGCCTGGCGCTCGGCGAAGAATGAATGAACCAACGCACCCCGCTGTGGCGAGTTCAGGCACTCGGCGAACAGCTCACGCTCACGCTTGAGACCTTCGGCCAGCGGCAGCTTGGTTGCCGCCTCGACCGCCGCGATACAACGCAGCGGCGAGAACAGCCCAGGCATACGTTTGGCGACTTCGGCATGCTTGGCGCGGATCAGCGCCTCATTGTCGGCACCCTCCAAGCCGCGGGTCTGCTCGCCGGTGCGACGCGGTGCGCGGCCTTCTTCGACCATACGGCGGGCATAGGCCAGGCCGCTTTCGCGCAGATCACCCTCGAAAAGCTCATCGACGATGCTGTGCTCAACCGCCTCGGCAGCACTGATCGGCGTGCCACTGACGATCATGTCCAGCGCCTTCTCGACGCCGGCCAGACGCGGCAGGCGCTGCGTGCCACCGGCGCCGGGCAACAAGCCCAGCTTCACTTCAGGCAGCCCGACCTTGGAATCCTTGCGGGCGATGCGGTAATGGCAGCCCAGCGCGACTTCCAATCCGCCGCCCAAGGCGGTGCCATGAATGACGGCGACGCTCGGCTTGCTGCTGCCTTCAATGACCTCGATCACCTCCGGCAGGCTCGGCGCTTGCGGGGGCTTGCCGAACTCCTTGATGTCAGCGCCGGCAATAAAGGTAGTGCCTTCGCACACCAGCGCCACTGCTCGGACTTG
This sequence comes from Pseudomonas sp. KSR10, assembly GCF_022355455.1. Classification (NCBI taxonomy): domain Bacteria; kingdom Pseudomonadati; phylum Pseudomonadota; class Gammaproteobacteria; order Pseudomonadales; family Pseudomonadaceae; genus Pseudomonas; species Pseudomonas sp. KSR10. The sequence continues at coordinate 1,340,408 of NZ_JAKOEN010000019.1, forward strand.
CTGGTCCGCTTCGGCGCTCTGAAAGGCCTGCAACAGACCTTCACGCACCGCCTGGCCGAGGGCGTTGACCGGTGGATTGTTGACCGTGATCAGAGCAATCTCGCCCTGAAGTTCGAGCCGTACGACGTCCGTCATGGCAGGCCTCCGCTTTGTGAAATGTGATTGGATTTATGATTTCACGGAATCATGTTTCGCACAGCAGAATAGTTGACTCATTTCCGCATGTCGAGAGACTGGCAATAATCCCCGCGGCTAGCAAGCGACATAAACCATGCCGCGCTCGGGGCATAACCGAGGCTTGGGAACTCTGCCATGCGAGATGGGCAGACGAGCGGCGCTCAGGGCACGCCGGTCATCAGGCAATGACGAAACCGGAACGAAAAAAAGAGCCAGCCCTGGATAGGAACTGGCTCCTCGTGGAACAGTGCGGGTTTACAACCCCAGGCAGAGGTATTTGATTTCCAGATAATCCTCGATTCCGTACTTCGAGCCTTCGCGGCCCAGACCGGAGGACTTCACGCCACCGAACGGCGCCACCTCGGTGGAAATCATCCCGGTGTTGATGCCGATCATCCCCGACTCGATCGCCTCGGCCACGCGGAACACGCGGCCCAGGTCGCGGGCATAGAAGTACGCAGCCAGGCCGAACTCGGTGTCGTTGGCCAGAGCGATGCCCTCGGCCTCGTCCTTGAAGCGGAACAACGGCGCCAGCGGACCGAAGGTTTCTTCCTTGGCCACCTTGGCGTTGTGCGGCACGTTGACCATCAATGTCGGTTCGAAATAGCTGCCACCCATCTGGTGCGCCTTGCCGCCGGTAACCAATTGCGCGCCGTTAGCGACTGCATCTTCGATATGCTCCCTGACCTTGGCCGCGGCCCGGTCGTCGATCAGCGGGCCGATGTCGGTGCCCTCTTCCAGCCCATTGCCGACCTTGAGTTTTTCCACTGCGGCCTGGAATTTCTTGGCGAAGGCGTCGTAGACGCCGTCCTGCACATAGATGCGGTTGACGCAGACACAGGTCTGGCCGGCGTTGCGGTATTTGGACTGCATCGCGCCTTTCACCGCCTCGTCGAGGTCGGCATCGTCGAATACCAAGAACGGCGCGTTGCCACCCAGCTCCAGCGATACCTTCTTGATCCCCGGCGCGCATTGCGCCATCAGCTTCGCACCGACTTCGGTGGAACCGGTGAAGGTGATCTTGCGCACGGTCGGGTTGGCGGTCAGCTCGTCGCCGATGTCGCCGGCCGAGCCAGTAATGACGCTGAACACGCCTTTCGGGATGCCGGCACGCTCAGCCAGTTCGGCCAGCGCCAACGCAGAAAACGGTGTCTGGCTCGCCGGTTTGAGCACCATGGTGCAACCGGCCGCCAATGCCGGGCCCGCTTTGCGGGTGATCATCGCCGCCGGGAAATTCCACGGCGTGATGGCCGCGGTCACACCGATCGGCTGCTTGATGACGATGATGCGCTTGTCTTTCTGATGGCCCGGGATGGTGTCGCCATAGATGCGCTTGGCTTCTTCGGCGAACCACTCGATAAAGGAGGCGGCGTAGGCGATCTCGCCCTTGGATTCAGCCAACGGCTTGCCCTGCTCCAGCGTCATCAGCCGACCCAGATCGTCTTGGTTCTCCATCATCAGCTCGAACCAGCGGCGCAGCTTCTGCGAACGCTCCTTGGCGGTCAGGTCACGCCAGGCCGGCAGTGCGCGCTCGGCCGCTTCGATGGCACGGCGGGTTTCGGCGGCGCCCATCTTCGGCACGGTACCGAGAATCTCGTTGCTGGCCGGGTTGTTGACCTTGATGGTCTGGCCGCTGTCCGCGTCCTGCCAGGCGCCGTCGATATAAGCCTGCTGGCGGAACAGCGAAGTGTCTTTGAGTTGCATGGCAGTCTCCTGAAAGCCGGCGCGATGCCGGGAATTGGACCGAGGCCGTCTGGCCGATACGGGGGCGATCAACAGTGGAACCGTCCGACCTTGTCAGAGCGAGGGATGACCTCAGGGTTCCTGTTATGGGGCGAAGCGTTTGAAATCTCGAACGAATGCTAGGCCTTTCGCCCGATAACAGGCAACACCATGTTCGGAAAAATTAACGCTCCATAGCCCAGCCTGATGGTCGCTCGACTCGCCACCGCAGCCCTAACGCGATTCGCCACCCAGCTGTCCAAGCGCCATGGACGACCGCGGAGGACATGCGTATGATTGCGCCCCGCAACGCACTCGTAGCTCAGCTGGATAGAGTACTGCCCTCCGAAGGCAGGGGTCGTGGGTTCGAATCCCGCCGAGTGCGCCATCTTCAACGCAAAAGCCCCGGATGAAAGTCCGGGGCTTTTGCGTTTCGCGTCATGCCATTGCCATTGCCATTGCCATCGCGGCGATCAGACCTGCACCGCACCGATCGCCAGGGCGAAGGCCAGCATGACCAGGCTCACGCCCCACGCCCAGAAGAAGGTGAAGGCGATGTGCTTGCGCAGCTCGACGCCGGCCAGGGCGAGCGCCAGGTAGACGCTCGGGACCACGGGGCTGATGGCGAAGCCGGTGTTTTCACCGATCAGCATGGCCCGTGCGACAGCCTCCAGCGGCACACCTGCGGCCACCGCGACGTCGCGGATCACCGGCAGCAGGGCGAAGTAGTAGGCATCCGGGGAGAAAATCATGCCCAGCGGGACGCCGAAGGCACCGATAATCACGTGCAGGAACTGCGCCGAGCCGGCGGGCAGGATCTCGATCAGCGCGAGCGCCATGCCGTCGGACATCTTCGCGCCGGACAACACGCCCAGCAGTACCGCCGCGGCCATCATCACCAGCACCATCTGCAGCGCATCCGAAGCGTGGGCCTTGAGCCGTTCGGCCTGGGCGTCCAGCGAGACGAAATTGAGCGGCAGTGCGATACCCAGGCCGACCATGAAACAGGCGTACAGGGGAAAGATACCGGTGAACAGACAGGCCAGGATCGCGCCCGTCAGGGCTACGTTGAGCCAGTAGCGCAGCGTCCTGGGCGACAGCGCGTGTTCGCGCGGCTCGGGCTGGGTCGACGCGAAGTCGATCGTCGCCGCAGCCCCCAGCGACACCGGCCGGCCACGCTGAGCGCGGCGGGCGAGCAGCACCGCAACGATCAACATGCAGACCAGGCCGACCGCCTGTACCGGCAGCAACCCCAGCCACAGCTCGGTGGCGTCCAGCCCGGACACCGCGGCCGCACGCGCAGTGGTGCCGCCCCAGGGCACCATGTTGCCAACCCCGGCGGTGGTCCCGACCAGACACAGCAGCATGGCGGGGCTCATGTTCAACCGCCGATAAAGGGGCAACAGCGCCGGAATCGTCAATAGAAAGGTCGCTGCGCCCACTCCGTCCAGGTGCACCACGGCGGTGACCAGCACCGTGACCACAGCCACCGCCAGGGGCTTGCCGCCGGTGCTGCGGATCAGCAGGTTGACCAGCGGATCGAACAGGCCACGATCACGCATGATGCCGAAGAACAGGATGGCGAAGAGGAACAGTGCCGCCGTCGGTGCGACGGTGATCAAACCACTCTTGATGAACTCACCTATCTGCTGCGGGCTGAAGCCGGCCAGCAGGCAGATGGCGACGGGAATGGTGGTGAATGCCACCACCGGACTGATCCGGCGCAGCAGAATCAGCACGATGATGCTGAGCATCATCAGAAAGCCCAGGGTTGTGATCATGTGGTTTGCCTCGTCTTGTTTTTATAGTCGGGACCGGCATGCATCGCCGGCATGGATACGGCGGTAGCAGCGGTCAGCCAGTCGGTGGCGCGGGCAAGCGCATCGACAGCAACAGGTAGCTCAGGCTCTTGCCGTGTCGGTCGAGCCCGGGACTTCGGTTGACGCCCCCTTCCAGCGCGTCTTCCAGGACGAAATTCAGCACCCGGAGACTGTCGAGCTCGTAGCGGCGAACCTTGCTCGGCCGACGCGTAGCGAACTGCTCGGCGACGCGCTCGCAGGTCAGCTCGCGCTGCAGCCAGGCATAGTGCGCGTCGTTCAGCGGAAACACCGCGATGCTGAGAATGTTGCCCTTATCGCCGGCACGGGCATGGGCATAGTCGGCCAGGGTGACGAATGCGCTCATCAATACCACTCCAGGGATGTTTCGATTTCATCGCGGGGGATCAGAAAGCTTTGCGTGGTGATGCTTTCGCTGACATGCCGACGCACCCCACCGCCGCCTGCGGGCCCATTGGTGTAGAGCGACTCCACCTCGCCCAGCAGCGCGTCGATCAGGTGTTTGTCCCGGTGCGTGAGTCCGACACGAACACGAACGTCTTCCAGCTCAGGCGCCCGCTCCAAACGCTGCGCCAGATACTCGCCGCGGCTGTCGTTGAACAGGCTGGCAACGCCGGACAGATCGATCCAGGGCTCGATCTGCGGCGCCAGTTGCGCGAAGCGCTGTAACAGCACGTCCCGCGCCAGCCGGGCGCGGGCCAGCGCGGCCGGGCCGGCGTAGGAAATCTCGCCCTCGCCGAACCAGAGGCCGCGCAGGCCGACCAGCCCCTTGAGGGTGTCCGGCTGCGGATGCCCCTGGATACCGCTGACTTCGACGCGGTTCTCGCCCTGTTGGTGAACACGCGCCGTGCCCAGGTCGAGCACCACATCGGGGGTCAGGTAGCGGCGTGGATCATGGACTTCATAGAGCAGTTGTTCCCTGACGGTACGCTCGCTGACAAAGCCGCCACTGCCGCCAGTCTTGGTGATCACCAGGCTGCCGTCCTCGCCCAGTTCGACGATGGGGCAGCCGAGGTTGGCCAGATCGGGAACGTCTTTGATGCCGGGATGGGCGAAATAGCCACCGGTGACCTGGGTGCAGCATTCCAGCAAATGCCCAGCGACGGTGGCGACGGCCATCTTCTGCCAGTCATCGCGCGCCCAGCCGAGCCCATGGCGCGCTGGCCCGACGGCCAAGGATGGGTCGGCGACGCGCCCGCAAAGAACGATCTGTGCGCCCTGCTCGAGCGCCTGCGCGATGCCGTCGGCACCGGTATAGACATTGATCGAGACCCGCCCTTCGACCGGCGTCTCGGCGGGCAACCAGCGGTCCAGCGCCGCGGTGTCAGCCTGCAACAGGTCATCGCCCAGCACGCAGGCGATCCGCGTCTGTGCGTGGTGTGCTCCAAGCAACCCGCGTAGCCGCCGCGCGGCAGCCTGGGGATTGGCCGCACCGCCATTGGTGATGATGGGTATCTGGTGTTCGAGGCAGAGCTCGAGGATCGGCTCGATGAAATCGAACAGCCGCGCCGCATAGCCCAGGGCGGGATCGGCACGCTTGCGCAGCTGTGCTTCGGCCAGGGTGCGCTCGGCCAGCAGTTCGAGCATCAGGTAGCGTTGGCCGTCACGGCCGGCCAGATCCCTGGCGAGCCGCAGCGCGGCATCGGGGCGGTCATTGGCAAAGCCGGCACCACAGCCGATGTGGATGATTTTTGTCATAGGGGCTCCACTGCGGTTTGCCTGCATGGTGGAGCTGCGTCATTCTTCTGTGAATTCGAAAAGTACGATCAATTGATTCACTATTTTTATAGGTAGGCCATGAACGTCTCGTTCCGTCAGCTACGTGCATTCGCTCTGGTTGCCGAGAGCAGCAGCTTCACCCGCACCGCCGAACTGCTGCATCTGTCCCAGCCGGCGCTGAGTTACACCATCCGCAAGCTGGAAGAGTCGCTCGGCCTGCAGCTGCTGGCGCGCAACACCCGCATGGTCGAGCTGACCCCGGCTGGTCAGCATTTTTTGACCCAGGCACGGCGGATGCTGCGGGACATGGAGGATGCGGTGCGCGATGCGCGTGAAACGCTGGCGCTGACCCGCGGCATCATTCGTCTGGGTGCGCTGCCGACCGCCGCGGCGTCGTTCCTGCCCGAAGCCATTGCCGCCTTTGCTCAGCAGCATCCGGGCATCGAAGTCCATCTGCGGGACGGCCGTGCCGGCGAGATTCTCGGTTGGCTGCAGAGCGGCGAGGTCGAAGCCGGAATCACCTCGTCGCCCGCTGAGGGGCTGAGCCTGAACTTCGAGCCGCTGCTGGACGATAACCTGGTGCTGCTGGTGCGAGAGGATGCCAAGCGGTGCACGCAATGGCAGAGCCTGCCTTATATCGCACTCACGCCGGACACCAGCATCCGACCGCTGGCCGACGCCGCGCTCAGGCACCTGGGCATGCAATCGACACCCGTCTGGGAGGTGGCGCACATGAGTTCGGTGGTGGCGCTGGTGCGTGAGGGGCTGGGGTTTTCGCTGCTGCCGGCCAGCTGCGCGTCGGTGTTCAATATCGAGCGGTGCACCACGGTGCCGGTCGAACAACCGGCACGGCGCTCGATTGGTCTGTTGGAAACCCGGCCGGTGTCACGCTCGCCATCGTTGGCCGCGTTCATGGCATTTCTACGCAAGCGGCTCGAAGCCCGCGTTTGAGCGTTCGCTGGGTCACGCTGTCACCGTGGCCATGATAAATGCGCTTGAGGCCGGGTACGGTGCAGCCGTGGACAGGATTAGTTTCCCTTGCTCAACTGACGCAAACCAGAACCGAGGAACGCGAATGATCGACTTCAACAACAAGGGCTTCTTCAAGCTCAAGCAGAACGACGAATACGCGGAGCGGGTCAGATCCCTGCTGCTGGACGGTGAACAGGTAATCGACGCCTACAAGTCCATGCGCGACGGCGTGGTATTCACCAACAAGCGCATCATCGCGGTCAACGTACAGGGCATCACCGGCAGCAAGAAGGATTTCACCTCGCTGCCCTACAAGAACATCGTTGCCTATTCGATCGAAACCTCCGGGACCTTCGATCTGGATTCCGAACTGGAGATCTATTTCTCGTCGCTGGGCCAGGTGAAGTTCGAGTTCACCGGCAAGACGTCGATCGTGGAAATATCCAAGCACATATCGAAGCACGTGTTTTGAACCAACGGGCGGGGCATTCACCACGCGGCGGTCAGTCCAGCAATTGCGGGTTCCACACCACTTCCCAAAGGTGGCCGTCCGGGTCCTTGAAGTAGCCGGAATAGCCGCCCCAGAAGGTGTCATGCGCCGGTTTGACGATGACCGCGCCGGCCGTGGCGGCTGTGGCCATGACGGCGTCGACTTCGGTCTTCGATGACACGTTGTGGCCCAGCGTCATTTCCGTCGAACTGGCCGGACCGAGGGCCAACCCGGTGTCATGCGCAATGCTGCTGCGCGGCCAGAGGGCCAGACGCAGACCAGGTTGTAGCTGGATGAACGCAACCGCACCATGCTCGAATTCCTGTCCAACAATGCCTTCGCAGGCCAAGCCCAGACCATCGCGGTAGAACCGCAACGACGTTTCCAGGTCCTCGACTCCGAGGGTGATGACGGTGATACGAGGCTGCATGGTCAGACTCCGTTACGGATCATGGCTTTGCGGCCAGAGTAGAACGGGGCTCCGGCGATTCAACCCGCTCGCTCGACCGCCTCGGCGCCAGCACTCGCGACCTGCGCGGCTTCGCTGCGGTGGACGCCGTGCACGCCAACCGCACCGATGCAACGGTCGTCGACATAGATCGGCATCGCGTCCGCGACGCAGCGCAGACGCGGAGAAGACCGCATCAGTGGCGCCGTCTCGAGCAGACCGCATCGCTCGACGGCCGCAGCCCGCTGGGCCTTTCTGATCGCGCAGCGGGCGCTATCGGGCGGGCTGCCGTCGAGTTTCACCAGGCCAAGCGGCTCGCCCGCGCTATCGACTACCGCGATGGATACCGCCCAGCCACGGCGCTCGGCCTCGGCACGTGCCGCGCGCAGAGCGGCTTCGGTGCGCTGCATGCCGAGCTGGTAACGATCTTCCAATGGCGGAGGCCCCGCATAGATGGCAGCCTCCACATCCCATAGTCCTGACAGCAGTCCACGTCCCATAAGCCCTCCGCTAGCGGCTTTGCGCTAGTTCTTGTTATTGATCAGGCAATCGCGGGTGACGTCCTCGATCCGGGTCAGCCCCAGCAGCGCCATGTCTCGCTGCAATTCGGCGCCCAGCAGTCCGATGGCGTGGGCCACCCCCGCCTCGCCCGCATAGGCCGCGGCGTAGTTGAATGGCCGGCCGATGAACACCATGCGCGCGCCCAGCGCCAACGCCTTCAACACATCGGTGCCGCGCCGGAAGCCGCTGTCGACCATGACCGGCAGTTCGCTGACCGCTTCCACCACCCCAGGCAAGGCCGCCAGCGCCGAGATTGTGCCGTCGAGCTGGCGCCCGCCGTGGTTGGACACGATCAGCGCATCCGCACCCACGTCGCGAGCCTTGCGCGCATCGTCCGGGTGGAGAATGCCCTTGACCACCAGCTTGCCCGGCCACAGCCGTCGGACCCGTTCGAGATAGCGCCAGTTGAGGTGGCTGCGACCCGAGAAATCCCGCTTTACGTTACCGGACAGGATCGCAACGCCGCGCGTGGCGTAGTTGTTCTCGAAGTGCGGCATGCCGTGGTTGATCAAGGTGCGCAGGAAGGTGCCGAACAACCAGCGCGGCCGCACCAGCCCGTCGTAGGCCAGCCGCAGACTGGGACGCAGCGGTGAACTGAAGCCCGAGCGGGTGTTGTTGTCGCTGTTGGGCGGTACCGGGTAATCGACGGTGATCACCAGCTTGTCGAAGCCGGCGCTGCGCACGCGCTCGATCAATGCCTCGATGCCGGCTTCGTCGCCCGGCAGGTAGGCCTGAAACCAGTCCGTGTTTCCGTTATCGAGCACGTCCTCCATGCGGATCAGCGAGCTGCCGCTGAGGATCATCGGAATGCCGGCCTTGGCTGCCGCCTGTGCCTGCACCAGATCGCCGCGGTAGGCCGAGAGCGCGCTGATGCCCATTGGTGCGATGCCGATCGGCAAGGCGTAGCGCTGACCCAGCAGCTCGGTTTCAAGCGCAATGTTGGATACGTCCACCAGTGCCCGTGGCAGGAACGAATACGCATCGAAGGCGCTGCGATTGGCCCGGGCGGTGTGCCCATCTTCGGCGACATTGGCGATGTAGCCGTAGATCGGCCGTGGCAGATGGCGCTTCGCAGCGTGATCGAGATCGTGCAGGTTGAGAATCGACGCCAGGCGGCGCGAGGGGTTACTGGGCATTTACAGACGGGTCCTGCTGATTCTGGAACCCGTTCGGGCGGGCCTCCGGGTTGACCAGATCCCGCGGGCGCTCGCCGCGCAGGGCCTGAGTGATGTTTTCTACCGCGCGATGGGCCATGGCTTCACGGGTTTCATGAGTCGCCGAGCCGATGTGCGGCAGGGTTACCACGTTGTCCATGCGCAGCAGCGGCGACTCTTGCAGCGGTTCACGCTCGAAGACGTCGAGCCCCGCCCCGGCGATCAGTCCCTCGTCGAGCGCCCGAATCAGCCCGGCCTCGTCGATCACCCGGCCGCGGGCGATATTGATCACGAAGGCCGAACGCTTCATCGCCTGGCATTGTTCGTAGCCGAGCAGGTGCTCAGTCTGCTCGGTGAGCGGTACGGTCAGGCAGACGAAATCCGACTCGGCCAACAGCTGCTCGTAGCTGCGACGCTGCAGGCCCCACTCGGCCTCCAGCGCCGGTTTGGGCGACGCGTTGCTGTACAGCACCTGCATATTGAACCCGCGTGCGCGACGGGCGATGGCCTGGCCGATGCGCCCGAGGCCGACCAGACCAAGGGTTTTGCCATGCACGTCGTGACCGAAATGGGGCTCGCCGACGTGCTGGGTCCAGCGACCCTCGCGCACCATGTTGGCCAGTTCGACCAGTCGCCGGGCGCTGGCCATGATCAGCATGAAGCCGGTGTCCGCGGTTGTCTCGGTAAGCACGTCCGGGGTGTTGGTCAACACGATGCCGCGGCGACTCAGCTCGGCGACCGGCAGGTTGTCGTAGCCCACCGAGATGGTCGCGATGGCTTCCAGCGCCGGCGCCCCATCGAGCAACGCCGAGGTGACCTGCAATTTGCCGCCAATCAGGCCGTGTGCTTCGCGCAACGCGGCGGTGACGGCCTCGGGCTGCAGCTCCGGCTCTTCGAAATAGGCAACCTCGAAGGCTTCATGCAAGCGTTGCAGGTGCGACTCTTTAAGCCGCCGCAAGGCGACGATTCGTTTCTTGTGCATCGATCACTCCAGATCAGCTGTTTTGAGGCCGGGCATGTCGAAGCCGGCATCGTCGAGCAGCGCGAACAACTCGGCGCGCTGCCGCTCGTCGAGTGCCAGCAGTGGCGCCCGCAGTCGTGCCCACTGCTCGTCAACACTGAATCGTGCCGTCGCGGCCTTGAGCGCCGCGATCACCGGGAAGCGTTCGAAGATCTGCCGCGTACGTACCAATGCCGCCTGCTGTTCGTCGGCATCGTCTGCCTGCCAGCTTTTGGCAAGGCGCGCGATGGCGCCCGGATTGACGTTGGCCGTGGCGCTGATACAGCCGGCTCCGCCTGCGCGCAAGGTCTGTAACAGAAAGGATTCGCTGCCGGCATAGACCTGAAAACCGTCCGCGCCGAACTGCTCGATAACGGCACGGGTGTTGGACCAGTCGCCGGAGCTGTCCTTCAGCCCGACGATGTTGCCGGGATAAGCCCGGAGCAGCCGCTCGATCAACGCCAACGACAGCGGCACCTGGGACACCGGCGGGATGTGGTAGAGGTAGATGCGCAGGCGTTCGTCGCCGACCCGTTCGACCACCTCGCTGAAATAACGGAACAGCCCCTCGTCGGACACGCCTTTGTAGTAGAACGGCGGCAGCATCAGCACCCCTTCCACCCCTTGGGCTACCGCGTGCCGGGTTTGCGCGACGGTGTCCGGCAGCGCGCAGCTTCCGGTGCCCGGCATCAACCGCGCGGCGGGAATCCCTGCGTCGATGAGCGCATCGAACAGCCGGATCTTTTCTCCGACGGCCAACGAATTGGCCTCGGAATTGGTGCCGAACACGGCCAGCCCGACGTCCTGATCCAGCAGCCAACGGCAATGCGCCACGAAGCGCTTGGTATCCGGCGAAAGATCCGCACCGAACGGCGTAATGACTGGCGACCAGACACGCCCGCTTTCCTGACTCATGATGCTCTCCTCTTGTTGTGATTATCTGGCAGCCCCGCAGGCTGCCAGCCATGACCTCAGGCGAGGCGTATGCGACGGCGAAGCGGTGCGAGCAGCCAGCGGAAGATCGGCGTCGCCTGCAATATCGAAAGCAACGCGATGGATAGCAGCACTACGGCGATTGGGCTGGTCAAAAAGATCCGATAATCGTCGTTGCCGATCAGCATCGACTGGTGGAAGGCGTTCTCCATCACCGGCCCTAGAATCAGGCCGATGACCATGGGTGCCGGGGATACACCGGCCTTGGCCAGCCAGTAGCCGAACAGGCCGAAACCGAGCATCAGTCCCACCTCGAACAGGCTGTTGTTGAGCGCGTAGGCGCCGATGATGCACAGCGCGATGATGGCGCAGGCGACGAAGCCGTCCGGAATGCGGGTGACCGCCACGCTGGCTTTGGTGAACATCAGGCCTACGCCGAGCAGGCCGATATTGGCGAAGATCACCGCCCAGATCAGCGTGTAGGTGACGTCGCCATAGTCGCTCAACAGGTTCGGCCCGGGCAGAATGCCTTGCACCATCAACGCCCCGAGCAGGATCGCGGTGGCCGAGCTGCCGGGAATGCCCAGCGCGATGGTGGGAATCAGCGCACCGCCAACCACCGCATTGTTCGCCGCCTCCGGTGCCGCGACCCCGGCCGGATCGCCATTGCCGAAGCGACTCTTGTCCTTGGCGAAACGCTTGGCCTCGTTATAGGCGAACCAGCTGGCGGTATCGCCGCCGGTCCCAGGGATCAGCCCCACCACCACACCGATACCGCTCGAGCGCAGGATGTTGGGCATCAGCGCCTTCAATTCGCCGAACTTGGGAATCAGCCGGTCGGTAATACGGCTGGCGATCTTGGCCGCACCATGGGAATTCTCGATCAGCGACAGCGCCTGGGGTATCGAGAACAAGCCGATCAGCGCCACCGTAAAGCTGATACCGGAGAACAGATTGATGTTGCCGAAGGCCATGCGCGGCGTGCCGGTCATCAGGTCCATCCCCACCGTACTCACCAGCAATCCGACGGCACCGGAAAACAGCCCGTTGATCACCGACCCCTGCGCCAGCGAGCCGATGATGGTGATGCCGAGCACGGCGATGGCGAACAGCTCGATGGGGCCGAACTCGACCACGATGCTGCCGAGCAGCGGTGCCGCCAGCAACAACGCGATGCCGCTGATGGTGCCGCCGATAAAGGAGGCGAACAGCGAGATTCCCAGCGCCTTACCCGCCTGGCCCTGCTGTGACATCGGGAACCCGTCGAGCACCGTTGCGGCGGCCGATGGGGTGCCCGGTGTGCGCAACAGGATCGCCGCGATGGAACCGCCGTAGGAGGCACCGACATACAGCGAGGCGAGCATGCTCAGGCCGGTGGCGGTATCCATGCTGAAGGTCAGGGGCAACAGCAGGGCCAGCGCCATGGTGGCGGAGAGCCCCGGCATGGCGCCGACGAACAGCCCCAGCAGGATGCCCCCGAAAATGGCAGCGAAGTTGGCCAAGGTCAGCACGTTGACCAACCCTGTCATGACGATCGAACTTTCCACGGAAAAGGCCTCGTCGGAAATGGAAGGGAGCGGTCAGGCGATCGCTGACGGCAACAACGGTATGGGAAGCCCCAGGAACTGCACGAACACCAGGCATACCACCGCCACCAGTACCACCGTGCCAATCACGGCGAAGCGCATCGATACGGTGCGGATCAGCACCAGCGCCAAGGCCATGAACAGTACGGTCGCCAGCACATAGCCGAGCGTGGTGATGGCCGCGACGTAGGCTACCGCCAGCACGAAAACCAGGGCTGTCACCGCGTAACGTGGCGGGGCGGCGGGTGCTTCGCTGGCAACCGCTGGCTCGACCTCACGTTGCCGGGCCGCGCGCCAGCGCAGCAATTCCGAACACACCATGGCCAGCGAGAACAGCCCCACCGTGACCGAATAGATCAGCGGCATCTGCGCTGCGGCTTCTGGATAGCCCTGCGCGTTGCTGAAAAACACCATCGCCAGGGCCATGCCAAAGAGTCCGAGTACCAGCCTGTTCATGTTCATGGGCGCCTCCCCTCGTCGCGTTCGGCCGATGGCTTCACTGTTGCTTGCCACCGACTTCGCTCCAGATGCCCTGGAACTCCTGCTCCATGTCCTCAAACATCTGGCCGTAGTCATCGCCGGTGACGATGTCGATGTGCAACGCACGCTTTTTGGCATCAGCCAGGAATGCCTCGTCGGTTTTCAGCGCTTCGAAAGCGGCGATCAGCTGCTGGCGCGCTTCATCCGGAATCCCGGCCGGTGCGCTGTAGCCGCGCGAGGAGCCGGCGACCACGTTGATGCCCTTCTCTTTCAGGGTCGGCACATCGGGCAGGCTCTCGAAACGCTTGTCCGCGAACACCGCCAGCGCCTTCAGGTTGCCGCTCTTGATCTGGCTGTAAACATTGCCGACGTTGTTGAAGCTGACGTCGATCTTGTTGCCCATGGCCGCGGTGGCCGAGGGGCCGTCGCCCTGGAACGGCACCTTCTTGAAGGAAAGCCCGGTGGCCTTCTCGATCACCAGCGTGGTGAAGAAATCATCGCCACCCACACCGGAGTTGCCGACCGTGACACGGCCTGGCTTTTCCTTGGCCGCCGCGAACAGGTCTTCTATGGTGTTGTAGGGACTGTCCTTGGCGACCACCGCAATGCCCGAGTCGGTCACCACGTTGGCGATCGGGGTCAGGTCCTTGATGTTGTAGGTGATAGCGTCGTTCATGATGTAGTTGGTCATCAGCATCGGCGTGTTGGTGATGCTGATCACCGTGCCGTCCTTTTTCGACTGCCGTGCCAGACGCGTCCAGGCGATCGCGCCGGTGGCACCCGGGATGTACTCGTTGACGAAATTGGCGCCCAGTTTCTTGGTCAGGTAGGGCTGTACCAGCTGCGCCAGCACGTCGCTGCCGCCGCCCGGCTTGAAGCCTTGCAGCACGGTGACCTCGTCGCCGGCGACGTAGTCCGCCTGGGCCGCAAAAGGAACGGAAAACGCCGTGACGGCGGTCAAGACGGCTGCGGACAGTTGCTTGTTGATCTTCATTTCGCTCACTCCACGTTTCTTGTTGGATTTATCGTGTCTGGCCAGGCAAGCCCAGACGTGGTCAGGAGCGGCAACCGCGCGCCGCCGCCCCTACAGCGGGTCATGCAACGCTCATCGGTTGTTTTCGAGGGTCATCCAGGGTTGGCCGCCGGCCGCGATCGCGTAGCGCGCAACGGCCTGCTCGTCGAAGTCGAAGCCGAGCCCCGGGGTCTGGTGCAGCTTGATGTAGCCGTCTTCCTGCTCGAGCTGGCGGTCGATCAACCGGCGGAAGTTGAGGACCTGGTCATCCCAGAAGAACTCCACGTAACGTGCATTCGGCGTGGCGGCCACCAGCGGTGCATGCACGTCGTGGAACCAGTGCGGGTACATCGGCACGCCGTAACCGGCGGCCATCGCCGCGATGCGGCGCCACTCGGTGATGCCGCCGCAGACCACCGCGTCGGTCTGCAGGATGGCCGCGCCGCCCTTGTCGAGCAGCTCCTTGTGGCGCCAGCGCCCGACCTCCACCTCGCCGGTGGCAATGGGAATCGGTGTGGCCCGCGCCAGCCGTGCATGGCTGTCGATGTCATCGACCAGGAACGGCTCCTCGATAAAGGCCGGGTTGTAGCGCTCGAAGCGGCGCACGTACTGCAGCGCCTCGGTGACATCGCTCCAGCCGTTGTTGACGTCGAGCATCAGTTCGACGTCGGGGCCGATGGCTTCGCGAGCCGCCGCCACCCGCGCCTCTTCTTCCTTGGGCGAGAGACGGCCGGTTTTCATCTTCACGGCCTTGAAGCCGAGCGATACGTAGTGCGCCATCTCCTCGCCGAGCAGCGCGGGAGTTTTACCGTCGAGGTAGTAGCCACCGCTGGCGTAGGCCGGCACACGATCGGCACTGGCCGCACCGAGATAGCGATGCAGCGGCAGGCCGGCGCTGCGCGCATTGAGGTCCCAGAGCGCGGTGTCGAGAATGCTGATCGCACGCATGACCACCCCGGCGCGGCCCTGCAGGAGGGCCTCCTGGTACATCTCCTTCCACAGCGCCTCGACGTCCAGCGAATCGCGACCCAGCAGCACCGGCGCCAGCAACTTCTCCACGGCGATCGGCAGCAGCTCACCGCCGGCACTGCCGACGTAGCAGAACCCGATGCCGCTGACGCCGTTGGCGCCGGTTACCTTGACCAGGCCGTAGTCGCGGGCGTGCACGGTGCGGTTGGAGAATGAGGTGACCTGATCCAGCGGCATGCGGGCCGCACAAACGGAAATGGAGCTGATCTTTGCCATTGTTGTTCTTGTCCTGTCTCAAGCCGGCAGGCCGATGTAAACGTTTTCATCGTCCGCCGGGGTTCGCTCGTATGACCCCAACCGCGTCGCCAGTAATGCGAAACGGCGCTATGTAATCGCTTACATTTGCGAAAAAATGCGATGTAAGCGTTTACAAAAAGTTAGTTTCGGTTTTTCCTTATGTCAAACGCCATTCGCTGAGTGGCTTATTTCCAGCTCAACAAATGAGTAACTCGATGCCTCCCCCACAAGCGTTACTGTCCCGCGCCAGTCTGCACGATGTTGCCCGCGTAGCCGGTGTTTCGACGGCTACGGTATCGCGGGTGATCAACGGCAGTGCAGCCGTCAGCGACGACAAGCGCCAGGCCGTGCAGCGCGCCTGCGATGAACTCGGTTATGTGCTGAACGCCGCGGCGCGAACCCTGGCCTCGCGCCGCAGCATGACCATCGGCGCGGTCGTCCCGACGCTCGCCACGGAAACCTTCTCCCGCCCCCTCGCCGCCTTTCAGCACACCGTGCACGAGGCCGGCTACACGCTGCTGGTGGCCAGTTTCGGCTTCGACGAACAGGTCGAACTGAAGGAGGTCCAGACCATGCTCGAACACGGCGTCGATGCGCTGATGGTGGTCGGTCGAACGCACGATCCGAAGATGTGGCAGATGATCGACAACAAGCGCATCCCCTGCGTACAGGCGTGGACGCAGGACAGCGCCCGCCCGAGCGTCGGCTTCGACAACATCGCGGTTTCCCGGGATATGGTCGATCACCTGTTGGCATTCGGTCATCGCCGGTTCGCCATGCTGGTCAACGCGCCCTTCAACGACCGGGTCAGCGACCGAATCCTCGGCGCCCGGGCACGCCTAGCCGAAGTCGGGCTGGAAGTGCCCGAGCAATGGCTGATGGAGACCAACCTGACGCTCGAAGACGGTATCGCCGCGATGCACAGCCTGCTGCAGGGCGCAGTACGGCCCACGGCGGTGATTTGCGCCAACGACCTGCTGGCATTTGGCGCCCTGCTGGCGGCGAAGAACCTTGGCGTGCGGGTGCCCGAGGATGTCTCGGTGGTCGGCTTCAACGACTTCGACTATGCCCGGCACCTGTCGCCACCGCTGACCACCACCCGCGTCGAGCTCGAACAGATCGGCACTCGCGCCGGCACCTACCTGCTGGAAGCGCTCGACGGCAAGCCCAGGCCGGGCCCCATTGCCGTCGCCACGGAGCTGATCGTACGCGGCAGCTCGGGGCCGGCACCCGAACCCTCCGGTTGAGGCCGCGCGCCTCGCCGCCAAAGTGCCGCACGCCCGGCACGCATCACAACGATCGAGAGGTAACGCCCGTGAACAACAACAATGACTCCGGCAGCAAAACCGACGATCCGGCGCGCGGCATGCGCAAAGGGTTGACCAACTATGGCGATGCGGAATTCTCGCTGTTCCTGCGCAAGGCCTTCATCAAGGGTGCGGGCTATTCGGACGATGCGCTGTCGCGTCCGATCGTCGGCATCACCAACACCGGCAGCGGCTTCAATCCCTGCCATGGTAACGCGCCGCAGCTGATCGAAGCGGTCAAGCGCGGGGTGATGCTCGCCGGCGGGCTGCCGGTGGACTTCCCAACCATCTCGATTCACGAGAGCTTCGCCCATCCCAACAGCATGTTCCTGCGCAATCTCATGTCGATGGACACTGAGGAAATGATCCGCGCCCTGCCGATCGATGCGGTGGTCCTGATCGGCGGCTGCGACAAGACCGTGCCCGCTCAGTTGATGGGTGCCGCCAGCGCCGGCGTGCCGGCCATTCAACTGGTCAGCGGCTCGATGCTGACCGGTTCGCACCGTGGTGTGCGAGTCGGCGCCTGTACAGATTGCCGGCGCTTCTGGGGCATGTACCGCGGCGATGAGATCGACCAGCAGGAGATCACCGAGGTCAACGACCAGCTGGTGGCCAGCGTCGGCACCTGCTCGGTGATGGGCACCGCCAGCACCATGGCCTGCGTCACCGAAGCACTGGGTATGATGCTGCCCGGCGGCGCCACACCACCGGCGGTCACCGCCGACCGCATCCGTATCGCCGAGCGCACCGGCACCCAGGCGGTGGCGATGATCCAGTCACGGATGACGCCAGACCGCATCCTCACCGAGCAGGCCTTCGAGAACGCCCTGATGGTGCTGCTCGCCATCGGCGGCTCGACCAATGCCATCGTGCATCTGTCAGCGATCGCCGGCCGCTGCGGCATCCGCATCGACATGGATCAGGTCGACGCGCTCGGTCGCAAGATCCCGGTGCTGGTCAATCTCAAACCGTCCGGCACGCATTACATGGAAGACCTGCACAAGGCCGGCGGCCTGGCCCCCGTGCTGCGCGAACTACGGCCTTTCCTGCACCTCGATTCACTGACCGTCACCGGACGCACGCTGGGCGAAGAGTTGGATGAAATCGCCGCCTTCCCGCAGGACGTGGTGCGCTCGCTGGACAACCCGATCTATCCACAGGGCGGCATCGCCTTCCTGCGCGGCAACCTGGCGCCGGACGGGGCGATCATCAAGCAGTCGGCCGCCAGCGCCGAGCTGATGGAGCACGAAGGCCGGGTGGTGGTGTTCGATGGCCTGGAGGATCTGGCCCAGCGCATCGACGACCCGGACCTCGACGTCAACGCCGACGACATCTTGGTGCTGAAGAACATCGGCCCGAAGGGCGCGCCCGGCATGCCGGAAGCCGGCTACATCCCCATTCCGCGCAAGCTGGCGCGTGCCGGCGTCAAAGACATGGTGCGCATCTCCGATGGCCGCATGAGCGGCACGGCGGGCGGCACCATCATCCTTCACGTCACGCCCGAAGCGGCGGATGGCGGGCCACTGGCGCTGATCGAAAGCGGCGATCGCCTGCGTCTGAGCGTGGCCGAGCGTTCCCTGGATTTGTTGGTCAGCGACGGGGAGCTGGCGCGTCGGCGCGATGCGCTTGAGCGACCGGAACCGCGCGAAGGCGACGAGCGCGGCTATCGCAAGCTGTTCCTCGACACCGTGACCCAAGCCGATCGCGGCTGTGATTTCGACTTTCTGCGCAGCCTGGACGAGGCCGGCAGCGTGCCGCTGCGTAAATGATTCCAAAGCCGTCGCGTCGCACCCAGCGCAAAAACCTCAACAACCTGGAGCCCGAACAGTGAATTTGACAGACCCGAACGACTACCTCTTCACCCCCAGCATCCCCAGCCTCGCGATTGCGGATAGCAACCAACGCTACCCCGTGCGGCGCATCTACTGCGTGGGCCGCAACTATGCCGAACACGCCCGCGAGATGGGTCATGATCCGGACCGCGAGCCGCCGTTCTTCTTCACCAAGCATCCCGACAGCCTGCTGCCCGATGGCAGTGTGTTCCCCTACCCGCCGGGCACCGAGAGTGTGCACCACGAGATCGAGATGGTCGTGGCCATTGGCCGTGGCGGCGCCGATATTCCGCCTGAACAGGCGCTTGAGCACGTCTACGGCTATGCCGTGGGGCTGGACATGACCCGCCGCGACCTGCAGGCCGAGGCGAAGAAGATGGGCCGACCCTGGGCGGTGGCCAAGGGCTTCGATCACGCCGCGCCCTGTTCGGCGCTGGTACCGGCAACCAAGGTCGGCCATCCGAGCGAAGGCCGCATCTGGCTTGAGATCAATGGCGAGCTCCGTCAGGAAGGTGATCTGGCGTCGCTGATCTGGAGCGTGCCGGAGGTAATCGCCTACCTGTCGCGGCTGTTCGTGCTCGAGCCCGGCGACCTGATCATGACCGGCACGCCGGCCGGTGTCGGCGCGGTGCAGCGTGGCGATCGGTTGAGCGGCGGCGTTGAAGGCATCGGTACGCTGGAAGTCACGGTGGGTTAAATGTTCGGTATCACTGACGGGGCTGGAAAGGCACTTCTGCAAGCGGCCGGCAGATGCTAGTTTCCAAGCCCTTCAGGTGATTCGAGGAGCCATGATGCGCTCATCCAGAAAGTGCCGGGCGGGGCTGTTGCTCGTCGCGGTGACCATGGCGCTCAGCCGCCCCGCCGCGGCCGACGTGGATTTCGCCGGCATCGACGCGACGGTAACGGACGCCGCCCAAGCCGTCATGGCGCAACACGCGATCCCCGGTCTGGCGATCGCGATCACGGCACAGGGCGAGCAGCGTTTCTATGAGTTCGGCGTGGCCTCGAAGGCGACGCAGCAGGCCGTGACCCGCGATACCCTGTTCGAGATCGGCTCGGTCAGCAAAACCCTGACCGCAACCCTGGCGGCCTATGCCGAAACCCAGGGCAAGCTGTCTCTTACCGACAGCCCCAGCCGCTATCTGCCCGCCCTGCAAGGCAGCCAGCTCGACCGGATCACCCTGATCGACCTGGCCACCCATACGGCTGGAGATTTTCCGTTGCAGCTGCCCGATGCGATCCGCAGCGATCAGCAGTTGACGGATTACTTCAGGTCTTGGCAGCCGCGCTACGCACCTGGCACCAGGCGCGTTTACGCCAATCCCGGCATGGGTCTGCTGGGCATGGCGGTGGCCAGCGGCCTGGGGATCCCCTATGTCGAGGCCCTGCAGAGCCGGCTGTTGCCAACGCTCGGGATGAACAGCACCTACATCGATCTGCCGTCCGGCGAGAGAATGCGCTATGCCCAGGGTTACAACAAGAACGGCGACCCGGTCCGGCTGAATCCGGCGCTGCTGGCGAATGAAGCGTACGGCGTGAAGACCACCAGTCAGGATCTGCTGCGCTTCATCGAAGCGCAGCTCGGCACGATCAAAACGGACCGCTCGGTCAGACAGGCCATAACCGCGACCCAAACCCGCCACTACCGGGTGGGCGCCATGACCCAGGCGTTGGTATGGGAACAGTACGATTATCCGGTCGCGCTGGACGATCTGTTGGTTGGCAATGGCAGCAAGATGGTACTCGACAGCCAGCCGGTGGAACCGATTTCCCCTCCGTCACCACCGCAGGCCGACGTCTGGATCAACAAGACCGGCTCGACCAACGGTTTTGGTGCCTACCTGGCCTTCATTCCGGCCGAACAGCTGGGCATTGTCATTCTGGCCAACCGGTATTACCCGAACGAGGACCGGGTGAAGCTCGCCTATCGCATCCTCGGCCAGTTGGCGCGATAACGGAAACAGGTCAGCCGGATCGCGTAACGCGGCTCAAAGGCATGCCTCGGCGGTGGGCTGAAGGGGAGCCGACCGCCTCGGCCGCTTAAGAATGCCAAGACGATCGGCTTTCGCTCAGCGGTCTGGGCGCTATCGATACTCGCTCACCAGAGCCGGGCTAGCGGCCCACCTTCGCGTCGGTTGAATCATGGGTGATCGAGGCGGCCGGCTCCGGTTGCGCAGGTTCCGGTTCGCCACGCCCGGGGTCGTCCGGTCGGATTCCCAGAGCCATCAGCAGCGTCTCGGTAACCTCCATGAAGGAGTACCCGTCGGCCCATATTTGCGTCTTGCTGTTTAGCCTGTTATCCATTTCGTTCCATTTCCTGGGCCGGAGCGTCGTCCAGCCCTCGTTCGTATTTTTGTCTGCTTTGCCAAATTGGCACAGCACAACAGCATCGAACGTGCCATCGCATATTTTTTAATTTTTCCTTATAAATCAAATAGTTGCTGTGATGGCAAATTTCAATTATCGTGCAAATTGCATGACCTCCGTTAGCGCGCCATGCGATGTGCATGTCGCCCGCTGGCGCCTTGAGCAGGCATCACACACAGCCGAACAGGACGAGCAACCCGACACGCGCAGATCGTTCCCATGGCCAAGCCCTAAGCCGGTCCGCGTTAGGCATAATTGACCTCCTTGCCCGAGCCCTTGCCCATGCAAATCGACGAAGAACTCACCCTGAAGAAGCTTGAAGTCTTTCTGGCCTTCATGCGTAGCGGCAACCTGAGCAAAGCGGCCGCCGAGCTGAACACCAGCAACGTCAGCGTTCACCGCGCCATCCATTCATTGGAAAGCGCCCTGCGCTGCCCGCTGTTCAAACACGAGGGCCGCAACCTGATCCCGCTGGAGAGTGCCTATGTGCTGGAGGAACATGCGCAGAAGCTGGTCCAGGATGTCCTCGAAACGGTGCGCCAGACGCGTGAATCGGCTGGGTTCTCGGCCGAGCGCTTCAAACTCGGGGCGCTCTATTCGCTGACGGTGAAGACCGTGCCGCAGCTGATCATGGGCCTGAAGCTGCGCCGCAGCGAGCTCAACATCGACCTGATCCTCGGCTCCAACGTCGATCTGCTCTATAAGCTCAAGAACATGGAACTCGATGCCGTCCTGATTTCTCTCGACGACAGCCTGATCAATATAGATTGCGAGCAATTGCTGCTCTTTGCCGATGACATCTTTCTTGCTGTACCCACCGACTCCCCATTTGCCGAGCAGACAGAGGTGGACTTAGGCGACTTGCGTGATGCGACCTTCATCACCCTCACCCAGGGTTTCGCCACCCATCGCGACAGCGCTCGTGTGTTCGACCAGGCAGGCTTCAAGCCGAATGTAGGGATGCAGGTCAACGACATCTTCACTCTGCTCAGCATGGTCAGTTCAGGCGTCGGTTACGCCCTCCTTCCAGGTCGGGTCGCAGCGGTTTACGAGAACCGCATCCGTCTGATCCCCCTACAGAGCAAGTACCGCCTGCAGCAGCAGATCGGCATTGTGTTCCTCAAGGCCAAGGAGCGCGATCCCAACCTGCTTGCTCTGGTCGCCGAATGCCGAATGTATCGGTCCCGATCCAGCACCGAGCCGGGGTCTTCAACTGATCGTTAACTTAGCCGTAACGATAGAAGGGAGGTCTTAATTGATCCCCCCCGTTGCGCACGCTAGCCTGCATTTCACTCGAGCAACGGACGCTCGGATAACAAGAAGAAATTCCTGTGACGTAATAAAAATAATTATGAGCCGCGTAGCGTGGCTCTAAGTGTCAATCTAGGAGAATTCCAATGAAAGCCCTACTCCGTACATCGGTTGTGGCTGCAATGCTAGTCGCCAGCGCCCCCAGTTTCGCCGAGACAGTCCTTCGCGCTTCCCATCAGTTCCCTGGCAATCAGGGCGACCCGCGCGATGAAATGGTGCAGATCATCGCGCGCGAAGTGGCCGCCGCCAATGTTGGCCTCAAAGTCCAGATTTATCCCGCCTCCTCCTTGTACAAAGCCAACGAACAATGGGGCGCGTTGACCCGTGGCCAACTCGACATGACCGCCTTGCCGCTGGACTACGCGTCGGGCCGCGTACCGCAATTCTCCGCCACGCTGATGCCTGGGCTGGTCAAGAACTACGACCACGCCGAGCGCTTGAACGACTCCGACTTCATCAAGGAAATACACGCGCTGGCTGAGAAGAACGGCGCGATCATCCTCGCTGATGCCTGGCTGGCTGGTGGATTCGCTTCCAAAGAGAGCTGCATTACCTCGCCTGACACCATCAAAGGGCAGGTCATCCGCGCCGCCGGTCCGGCTTTCGAAAACATGCTCGCCGCCGCCGGTGCCTCGATATCGTCGATGCC
The DNA here is from genome assembly GCF_022355455.1 of Pseudomonas sp. KSR10. Lineage (NCBI taxonomy): Bacteria > Pseudomonadati > Pseudomonadota > Gammaproteobacteria > Pseudomonadales > Pseudomonadaceae > Pseudomonas > Pseudomonas sp. KSR10. The sequence continues at coordinate 1,363,232 of NZ_JAKOEN010000019.1, forward strand.
TTCGTCCGAGATCTACAGCGGCATGCAGACCGGCGTACTTGATGCGGCCAACACCTCCAACGACAGCTTCGTCTCATACCGCCTGTATGAGCAGGTGAAATGCCTGACCGCGCCGGGCGAAAACGCCCTATGGTTCATGTATGAACCCGTCCTCATATCCAAGCGCACCTTCGACAAACTCACCCCGGAACAAAAGGAAGCCATGCTCGCGGCAGCAAGCAAGGCCGAGGCCTACTTCGCCGAGGAAGGACCAAAAGGTGAGCAGCGCATGAACGAGACGTTCGCCAAGGCCGGCGTCAAGGTTGTCAGCCTGAGCAAAGAAGAACACGACGCCTGGATGCAGGTCGCCCGCGACTCTTCCTACAAGTACTTCGCCGAGAAAGTCAAAGGCGGCCAAGACCTCCTGGACAAGGCCCTCGCCGTGCAGTGATGCCCCACATGGCCGCTACCTCAGCGGCCTTCGCTGTGTTCAAGCACGCTCCGTGCTTCTGCTTCATGGCCCGGGTTCAAAGGAGTCCCCATGTCCAGACGATTTATTCGCTCCATCGAGGCCCTGTCGCGCCTTGGTGGGGTCAGCTCCGTGTTCCTGTTGATCATCGCCATGGTTGTGATGTGCCAGATGATCCTGATGCGCTACTTATTCAGAGCGCCCACCGTCTGGCAGACCGAGGTCGTGGTATTTGCCGCCACCGCGGCGATCTTTATCGGCGCGCCCTACGTGCTGATGAAAAAAGGCCACGTCGGCGTCGACGTCATAGAACTGATGATGTCCTCGCCCAACCGACGCCGTATGCAGCTGCTCGGGGCGGTGCTGGGCCTGACGTTCTGCCTGCTGATGACCGTGGCGAGCGTCATCTATGTCCACGAAGCCTGGGAAGGCGGCTGGACCACCCCGACGATTGCCGCCATACCGCTATGGATTCCTGCAACGCCTATGCTCGTGGGCTTCGGCCTGCTGTGCCTGCAATACGTGGCAGAGATGATGAAGCTCATCTGCCCCGCCCTGGCCATCTCGGAGCAGCAAAGCGCTTCGGCCATCACGGATGAACCCATCGGACACAGCCGCCAGAATCTGGGAGAAGCACCATGACGCCGACCCTTACAGGTACGCTTTTGATCTGCGCCTTGCTCCTGTTCCTGGCCACCGGCATGCCGATCGCCTTTGCCCTGGGCCTGGCGGCCATGGGCGGTCTGTTCTTGGCGATGGGCCCTGATGTCATCGGCGTGGTGGCTGAAACCATGTTCGCCGGGATCGGCAATCTGGCCTTCGTCTCGATTCCGATGTTTGTGCTGATGGGCGCCATCGTGGCCGGCACGCCCGCCGGAGCCGATCTTTATCGCGCGCTGGACCGCTGGATGTACAAGGTTCCAGGCGGTCTGGTGCTCTCGAACATCGGCGCCTGCGCTGTCTTTTCCGGTATGACAGGCTCGAGCCCGGCCACCTGCGCTGCGATCGGCAAGCTGGGCATCCCGGAGATGATCAACCGCGGCTACCCCTCCTCGGTGGCGACTGGTTCGATTGCCGCGGGCGGCACGCTCGGCATCCTGTTACCTCCGTCGGTGACGATGATCATCTATGGCATCGCCACGGAAACCTCCATCGGCCGGCTTTTCCTCGCCGGGGTTCTGCCGGGCCTGATGCTGACGGCCATGTTCATGTGCTGGGCGATGATCGATGCCCGCCGCAAGGGCTTCCGCTTCGGCACCGAAGGTGTGTATTACAGCCTGCGCGACAAGCTGGCAGCACTGCCGCGTATTTTTCCGCTGATCCTGGTGATCATCGGCGTGCTCTACGTGCTTTATGGCGGCGTGGCCACGCCTTCCGAGGCAGCCGGCGCAGGTGCGATGCTCACGCTGGTGGTCGTGGTGCTGGCCTACCGGCTGTTCAAGATGGGCACCTTCCGCAATATCTTCAGCTCCGGCATGCGTGAAAGCGTCATGATCATGATGATCCTGGCCTCTGCCGAGCTGTTTGCCTTCGCGTTGTCGTCGCTCTACATCACTCAGTCGCTGGCCGAAACGATTGCCAGTCTGGAGGTCAACCGCTGGGTGCTGATGGGTGTGATCAACCTGTTCCTGCTGGTGGCCGGGATGTTCCTCCCGCCGGTCGCGGTCATCGTGATGTCTGCGCCCTTGCTCTTCCCCATCGTCGTACAGGCCGGCTTCGATCCCTACTGGTTCGCAGTGGTCCTCACCATCAACATGGAGATCGGCCTGATCACGCCGCCGCTGGGCCTGAACCTGTTCGTCATCAATGGCATCGCACCCCAGGTGCCGACCCGGGACATCCTTTGGGGGGCGCTCCCTTACGCGCTGGTCATGGTGCTGGCGATCATCGTGCTGTGTGCGTTCCCACAGATCGCGACCGTACTGCCTGACTATGTGATGGGCGAAGCCCTATAAGCATATATGTTGGCCATTGGCCGTAGGCGAATTTGACGGGCTCCTTTGGGGAGCCCGTTTTTTTTGCGCTTACGCCAATGCGTAGCGCTCGGATCGGAGCAATCTAAGCGCCTGAAAAGTAAGGCCAGTGCGGTGATGGGGTTATTCGACTCGATCGGCTTCCTGACGCAGCAAGGCGATCAGGGTGTCCAGCCGTGCACCGTCGAAAGCGATCAGCGTGCCCTGTTCGAACACCCGCCGTGCCAGGCCGGTCAGCACCGAGCCGGGGGGCAATTCGATATGCAGCCGCACGCCGCGCTCGTAGGCGGTGCGCAGGGTGCCGTGCCAGTCGACGACGCGGCACATGTTGAAAGCCAGGTCGTCGCGCAGGCGCTCGGGAACAGCAATGGGACGTGCCGTGGTACTGCTCAGATAGCGAATGCGTGGCGCACGGAGCTCGACGCGGGAGAACGCTTCGGCCAGTCGTGCAGCCGGTGCGTCCAACAAAGCGCTATGCGACGGCACGCTGACCGCAAGGCGTCGGGCACATGAGGCGCCCAGCGCTTTAGCGCGTGCCGCGACCGCCGCCATGGCATCGTCTGCCCCGGCAATGACGATCTGGTTGTCGGCATTGATATTGGCCAGGTGCACCGACTTGTCATGGACTTCGCCCAGCAGGCGTTCGACCGAAGTGAGATCGAGCCCGAGGATAGCGGTCATGCCGAAACCCTGGGGATAAGCGTTCTGCATCAGCTCGCCGCGCAGCTCGACCAGCCGCACGGCATCGCGATAATCCAGCGCACCCGCCGCCACTGCAGCGGCATAAGCGCCAATGGACAGGCCTGCCACATAGTCGGGCGCCTGACCGCCGCGCATCAACAACCGGGCAGCCGCGACCCCGGCGATCAGCAAGCACAGCTGCACGGCGCGGGTTGAGGCCAAGGCATCTTCGCTGTCCAGATCCAGCACGTTATGGCCAAGGACTTCGCTTGCCTGCTCCAGGCAATCAATCACCTCGGGCTCCTGCGGCAATCGATGCAGCATGCCGGGTTTCTGTGCGCCCTGGCCGGGGAAAGCGAACAGGCTGCTCATGCGACCTGCTCCTGCTGGTTCCATGGGTTTCCGACCAGCCGCGCCCCGGTGGGGCACTTGAGCAATACGCGTGTAGAGTCACCGGCCCATTCGCGCAGGGCGATGGCACCGAAGGGCGTTTCCAGCTGTAGGTCGACGCGACAGGGACCGTCATCAAGATGCTGCAACAGGTCGCGGGCCCTGGGCCGTGAAAAGGACTGCGGCACGCGCACGAGCAAATCGAGATCGCTGTTGGCATGCGCAGCCGGGATGCCGGTGGCCAGCTGATAGCCGACGGAACCGGTTATGCCCCAATCCAAGCCCAGTTCATTCATCACCGGCCTGAGCTGTATCAGCGCACGCAGTGCCGGTAGCTCACTGGCGTAGACACCCGCGGTCAGCTCTTCAGGCCGCACACGACGGCGCACAGCGTCTACTGACATGAGCGTGGCATAGCGCTGATCACGCGAGGCGCCACGTACTCCGACGGCGATCTGACCGCTCGCCACCATGGCCCGTCGCACGACCACGGGTTGGTCGATCTCAAGCACCTGTCGCACCCACACCGGCGTGTCAGAGGGCAGTTGTGTCGGGCTCATGCCCCAGAGCAGATCATGGGGGCATGGACGGTCGTGCATTAAAACCTCCTCGCGAAACCTCGTTATGAGTGAGACATCGGAGCCGATTTCGTCACATTCGACAGCAGCCCCGACGTGAATGACCTACCACTGCGCGCGCATCAACTCCCGCACCCGCGACGAGGCCTCACGGTTCGGTGCGCCGAGACGACCACGCAAGTCGGTACTGCTGCCGATGTCGTCCACGGCTCGCTGCAGGCAGTCACGCACACGCTGCAGATCGCCGGCAGAAGGCTGCTCGATGCTGTCCACCGAGAGGGTTTCCCAAAGCAGGCCGAGGGTCGCGTAATTGTCGATGTCGTAGGCCATTGGCGGCACTGATTCGGCCAGGGCTTCCAGCTCTTCGACGCTGCGCAGGGTAATGCGCGCCGCGGCGGCCTTGCCCATGGCGTGCACCATTACGCCCGGATCACGCAGGGCGACGATCCTCTGGGCCTGGTAGCCGTGTGCGAGAAAGGCACCGGACATGGCCTTGCCCACCAGCAGCGCGATCACCGGATGCCCGGCCAGGCGCGCGCGAGCATAACCGTCCACCGCACCGGCCAGGGCCTGATGGATGCCCAGCGCCTCCTCGCGACGGCCATAGGCCTGGCTCGGCACGTCGACGATGGCGACCACCACGCGTTTGTCCGCCTTGTCGCGATCGGCCGCGATCACCTCGTCCAGCGCCTGGCCCAGCGCCCAGCCTTCGAGCAGACCGACCTCGCCGTTGCGCGCGCGCGGGAAGGGATTCTCGGCGTCCGGCACCACGGCGATATAGCGTGCCGTGCGGTCGTCCAGCGACCCGTCGACCACCTGTACCGAGGCCGGATAGCCATCCAGTGCTTGACCACCGGCCAGGGCTTGCAACCAGTTCAGTCCACGGCTCATTGGGCATCTCCTTCGTAGAGGGCACGCACGGCGTCTGCATCGAGCTGCGCACGGGTATCGACGTCCGCCAGGCGCTGCAGAAACCAGGCGTGACGGCAGCTGCGCGGTTGAACGGGAATGCCGAGGGCGAACAGCTCGTGCAGCTGCTCGCGGATGGCGTCGGTGTCGTCAGCGACATAGGCGTCCACCAAGCCGCTGGCATAACGCTGCTCACCGCCGCTCAGGCTCCAGATGAACGGCCGGTCGCGCGAGTCGTATTCCTCGATCCCGGCTTCTTGCTCGATCACTTGTGGGCCGTTGAGACCGACGCGGGCTTCGCGGGTGACGACTAGATAGCTGCACAGCCCGGCGGCGATGGACATGCCGCCGAAGCAGCCGACGGAGCCGGCGACCACGCCAATCACCGGCTGATAGTCACGCAGTTCGACGATGGCTGCCTGAATCTCGGCGATGGCCGCCAGGCCCAGGTTGGCCTCCTGCAGACGTACACCGCCGGTTTCCAGCAGCAGCACGGCGCGAGTCGGAATGCCATTGCGGTTGTCTTCGATGGCTAGCTCCAGGGCGCCGGCGATCTTGGCGCCGCCGACCTCGCCCATGCTGCCGCCCTGAAAGGCACCTTCGATGGCGGCGATCACCGCCGGTTGGCCGTCGATCGTGCCCTTGGCAACCACCACGCCATCGTCGGCCTGGGTGACGATGCCCTGCTTCGGTAGCCAGGGCGAAGTGACGCGGGCGAAGGGATCGAGCAATTCGCGAAAGCTGCCCGCGTCCAGCAGCACACGGGCACGCTGGCGGGCGCCCAGTTCGACGAAGCTGCGCGACTTGAGTAAACGGGCCACGTTATCAGCAAAGGAATCAGTCATGGCCGACCTCCTCCAACCCCTGCTCCAGACGCAGACGCACTACGCCGGGTGTGGCCCCAAAATCGTGAATATCGATATTCAGCGCTGGCAGGTTCTGCTCGCGGAACATTCGCTCGAACAGTTGCTGCCAGCGCTGCTCGGCGCCATTGACCGAGGTGACCACTTGGATCGCCAACTTGCCGGCCTGGCCGGGTTCCAGCAGCACTTCCAGATCGCCCGAGCCGACCACGCCGACCAGGGCCCTGCCGCGGGCGGGTTGCCCGGCGGCGAATTCGAAAGACAGGGTTTCCATGTTCAATTGCTCCCAGTCGGCGCCGGTGCGGCGGGCGCCAGGCGGTCGAGGAATAAGGTGGCGGCGAGTAGATCGGCAGCTCCGCCCGGCGAGGCGCGCAGCGACAACATCTCGCCTTCCAGTGCGCGCAGCTGGCGGCGCCCGGCGAGGCTGGCGCAACCGCCGGCAGCCAGTACGGCGAGGGCGCCTAGCTGCATGCGATTCAGCCCGGCGAGGCCAGCGCGGTGCAATACACAGGTGTCGCTCAGTTCGGTCATGATCGCCAGCAGCGCATCAAGCCGGGCATTCTGCTCACCCGCCCCGCCGCGACGGCTCACCAGCAACTGCGGCAGGCCCTGTTCGATGACGGCGGGAAAGCCGTGCTGCGCCTGTTCGCGTGCACCGAGCACGCCATAGGTACGGCAGACCCGTGCGCCATGGCTGTGCGGATTGTGCGGGGCGGCCGGGTCGCTCAAACGCGCCAGTGCCGCGGCGGTCGCCGCAACGCCTCGGGCATCAGGCGCGTCGATTTGCAGCGCCGCCGCCGCGCTGAGCAGCCCCAGCGCCCAGATAGCGCCGCGATGGGTATTCACACCGCCGGTGACGCGGAGCATGTCGGCTTCTCCGGCCCGGCCCAGTTGGCCGAGGGTTTCGCGCAAGGGCTGGCCGACTTCGCCAATTTCCTGCGCCGCTTCGGCCATCGCCTTGAAGGCCGGCCACAGCGCATCAGCCGAGGCGTGCATCAGGCCCAGGTGCAGGTCGTCATGCGCGCCGTTGCCGCGCCGATCGACCAGCCCCGGCTTGGGCGAGAGGTCGGCCTCGTCGATCAGCGCCTGCACCGCCAGGTCCGCCAGGCGCTCAGCCAGGGTTGGCTGCGCCTGTCTTGCAATGAGTGCGCTCATCACCAGCTCCTGAATTTCGCGGGCGGGTTGTAGAGGCCGCCGGACCAATCGACCAGTTCGGCGATGCTCTTGGCGGCCAGCAGCTCGCGAGTCGCATCGTTGCGGCGGATGCCAAGATCTTCCGGCAGCGCGATCAGGCCTTCGCGGCGCATGCGCTCGGTGTCTTTCGGGTTGTGCCGCAGGCCGATGCTGGTGACGCCGGCCACCGCGGCGATCATCGCCCGGCGTTCTTCCAGCGAACGCGCCTTGTACAGGTAGGCGATGCCTTCCTCGGTCAGCAGGTGGGTGACGTCGTCGCCGTAAATCATGATTGGGGCCAGCGGCATGCCGCTCTTCTTCGCCACCTCCACCGCATCGAGTTGCTCGACGAAGGTGGGTTTGCCGCCTTCCTGGAAGGTCTCGACCATCTGCACCACGAGCTTCTTGCCGCGCTCGAGCAGGGTCACCGGGGCTTCGCCACCGGGCATGGCCATGTCCAGCCAAGCCGGAGTTGGATGACGGCGACCGCGCGGGTCGTGGCCCATGTTCGGCGCACCGCCGAAACCGGCCAGGCGGCCGCGGGTGACGGTGGAGGAATGCCCATCACCATCGACCTGCAGGGTGGCGCCGATAAACAGGTCCACCGCGTATTGCCCGGCCAGTTGGCACATCATGCGATTGGAGCGCATGGAGCCGTCGCGGCCGGTGAAGAACACGTCCGGACGATGGGCGATGTAGTTCTCCATCCCCAGCTCGGTGCCGAAGCAATGCACGCTCTCGACCCAGCCAGTCTCGATGGCCGGGATCAGCGTCGGGTGCGGGTTCAGAGTCCAGTTGCGGCAGATTTTGCCTTTGAGGCCCAGCGACTCGCCGTAGGTCGGCAGAATCAGCTCGATGGCAGCGGTATTGAAGCCAATGCCATGGTTGAGCGACTGCACGTTGTGTTTCTCGTAGATGCCGCGGATGGCCATCATCGCCATCAGCACGTGCACCGGCTTGATATGGCGCGGGTCGCGGGTGAACAGCGGCTCGATGTAGAACGGCTTGTCGGCGACCACCACGAAGTCGACCCAGCTGGCCGGGATGTCCACGCGTGGCAGCTCGTCGACAATTTCATTGACCTGGAAAATGACGATGCCATCGGAGAAGGCGGTTGGCTCGACCAGCGCTGGGGTGTCCTCAGTGCTAGGGCCGGTATAGATATTGCCGTGACGGTCGGCCTGGAAGCCGGCGACCAGCGCGACATTGGGAATCAGGTCCACCAACAGGCGCGAATAGAGCTCGATGTAGGTATGGATGGCACCGACTTCCAGCAGGCCGTCTTCGAGTAGCTGGCTGATGCGCAGGCTCTGCGGGCCAGCAAAGGAGAAGTCGAGCTTACGGGCGATCTGCCGTTCGAACAGGTCCAGATGCTCCGCGCGGCTGACGCTCGGCATGATCATGTGCAGGTCATGCAGCTTGCCGGGATCGACCTTGGCCAGGGAGCGGGAGAGGAAGTCCGCCTGCTTCTGGTTGTTGCCCTCGAGCACCACCCGGTCGCCGGGGGCGATCAAGAGTTCCAGGGCCTCGACGATCCGCTCGCTGGGCAGCACCACGCCATCGGCGAGGCGCCGCACCTGATCGAGACGACGGGCTTTTTCAGCGCGGCGACGCGACCACTGCGGCGGTGGGGAGATTGTTGTTGTCATGGCGACTCCACAGGTTTTCCGCTTGTGGAGCGCACAGTAGGGAGACGACCGAAGGGTCATCAATCAAGCGCAGAGGTGTTTCGTTACGCTGAGGTTAACGAAGGCTCTGGATGGGCTCATAGCCAGCCGAGCGTGATGGCTGCAAGCAGCACATAGCGGCCACCCTTGGCCAGGGTCACCAACAGCAGGAAGCTCCACAGCGGCTCGCGCAGGGTGCCGGCAACCACGGTCAGCGGGTCGCCGATGATCGGCACCCAGCTCAGCAGCAACGACCAACGACCGTAGCGGTGATATCGGCGCTGTGCGCGTTCGAGCTGTTGGTCGCTGACCGGAAACCAGCGTTTATGACGCAGCCGCTCAACCGAGCGGCCCAGCAGCCAGTTGACCAGCGAGCCCAGCACGTTGCCCAAGGTGGCAACCAGCAGCAGGCCCGTGGCCGAGTAGCCGCCGTGCAGCAACAGCCCGACCAGCACGGCTTCGGATTGCGCGGGCAGCAGCGTGGCCGCGGCAAAGGCAGCACCGAACAGGCCGAAGTAGGCGGGCAGGTCGAGCATGGGTTCTGCTGGCTTAAGGAATGATCGTGCTGAGCACTGGCTAGCGCAGCCGCTGCTCAACGCTGATGAAACGGCTCGTCGTCACCGCCCCGGCTGTGGGCGAAAGCCCGGCACCGCACTGGGACGCTCGACTCGCCCCGCCGGTTGCGTACAGTTGAGATCACGAAACGGCTGTCCGTTGAGCAGCTCCCAGCCATGCCCGGGCGGCGTCTGCCGGCATATCACGGTACCGTCGGCCTTGCTTTGCCACTGGTAATAAGGCGCGGGGCCAGCGGTGGCCAGCAGAGGCAGAAACAGGCTGAACGCGAGAAGGAAGGCGCGCATGATCGGGATTCGATGGGGAGCTGGCGCCACTTTAACCGGATCCTGGGCCGGCGCAAGCGTCACCCGGCGCGCTCAGTCCCAGACCTTGCGTGCTTCACGCATGAAGATTTCAACGGTTTTCGGCCCGACGCCCTCGAACTCCGCCAGCCGCTTCTCCAGGTCCTTGCGATCCTTGCTTTGCTGGTGAAGGTTACCGAGCTTGCCGCCGTATTCCTTGTTGAGCTTGTCGCACAGCTTGAGCAGACGCTCGGCGGTCGACTCGTCGTAGCGCACGTAATGCCCCTCGCCGAGCATGTTCACCAGCGTCTGCCAGCTGCAATTGCAGAGTTTGCGGGGCGTGTCGCGCCCATGCTTTTCGACGATCACCCGATAGGCCTCGGCGGCGATGTCCTGCTGGATGCGCTTGCCGAACAGAAAGCTGGCAATGAACCATTTGAACAGCTCGCCTTCACCCTTCTCGATGTCGATACCGAGTTCCTTCGCACTGATTTCGCTGGCCATGCTGCACCTCGTCTGAAAGGGCGTCCCAATGCGACGCCTCGATACATGCCGGGGTTCCCATAGAGCCGGGTTGATAGGCGAAAATCCGCCGATCCCCATGCACCCATAGGCAGCTTTTCGCCCATAGACACAGCGGAAATAGATCGACGCCGCGGGCCAGAGCCTTCGCCAGTGATGGCACAGCTCGTGCTATGTCTGTAGTGCCCGATGCGATCAACCACAAGAAAAGCCGCACAGCGCACTCCCGCTTTCCAGCGAAAGCCATTCGTGTGTATCCGTCTTTTCTTGCCCGCTCGCAGCGCTATGGCTGCGGCTGATCGTCTATCGTCAGTTCTGCGAAAACCAATAACAACGAAACGGAGAAACACAATGAGATTGACCAAACAACTCACCCTGCTGGCTGCCGCAGCGGCCTTTACCGCCAGCACCGCCGCGGTTGCCGCGCCGACCTTTATCAATATTCTGACTGGCGGCACCAGCGGTGTTTACTACCCGATCGGCGTAGCCATCTCCCAGCTGTACAGCAAAGGCATCGAAGGCTCGAAAACGTCCGTACAGGCCACCAAGGCTTCGGTGGAAAACCTCAACCTGTTGCAAGCCGGCCGCGGTGAGCTGGGCCTCGCGCTTGGTGACTCGGTGGCAGACGGCTGGAATGGTGTCGAAGACGCCGGCTTCAAGGCCCCGCTGAAAAAGCTGCGCGCCATCGGCGGCAGCTACCCGAACTACATCCAGATCGTTGCCAGCAAAGAGTCCGGCATCAAGACCCTGGCCGATCTCAAGGGTAAATCGCTGTCCGTCGGCGCACCGAAGTCCGGTACCGAGCTCAATGCTCGCGCCATCCTCAAGGCGGCAGGCCTGAGCTACGAGGACATCGGCAAGGTCGAATACCTGCCGTTCGCAGAGTCCGTGGAGCTGATCAAGAACCGTCAGCTCGATGCCACCCTGCAGTCCGCTGGTCTGGGCATGGCTGCGATCCGTGACCTGTCATCCACCATGCCGCTGAACTACGTCGAAATTCCGCAAGACGTCGTCACCAAGATCAACAACCCGGCGTACCAGGCGGCCAACATCCCGGCGGGCACCTATGACGGCCAGGATGCTGACGTACCTACAGTGGCCATCACCAACATTCTGGTGACCCATGAAGGCGTATCCGATGACGTGGCGTACCAAATGACCAAACTGCTGTTCGAGAACCTCGACCAGCTGACCAAGGCCCATTCGGCTGCCAAGGACATCAAGCTCGAAAACGCCACCAAGGCCCTGCCGATCCCGCTGCATCCGGGCGCCGAGCGCTACTACAAGGAAGCCGGCGTACTCTGAGTACGCCGAGGAGCGGCAAACGCCGCTCCGACTCCGGCTGGCGAGTGCATCCCCGCACTCGCTGCCGGCATCCCAAACGATCTTTGCAGAGGTGCTAGTAAAACCAGCGTGTGTTCACGGCAGGTTTTGTTAGCGGCTCTACGCGACCACGCTTTATCAGCTCGAGGCATTTCATGAGCGAATTACAACAAGAGCAAGGCCTGGGCGGCAGCCCTGCCGAGTGGCCCAAGGCGCTGTTCTATGTCGCCCTGCTGTTTTCCATCTACCAGATCACCATGGCGGCGTTTCATCCGGTGTCGAGTCAGGTACTGCGGGCGGGGCACGTCGGTTTCTTGCTGATGATTGTCTTCCTGAGCTTCCCTGCCCATGGCAAAGGTCGCCCCTGGCAACCCCTGGCCTGGGTGCTCGCGCTGGCCGGCATGGGTACGGCGTTTTATCAGTGGTATTTCGAAGGCGACCTGATTCAGCGTTCCGGTGATCTGACGACCTTCGACTTCGCTGTCGGGGTGGTGCTCATCGTCATGGTCTTCGAGGCCGCGCGCCGTGTGATGGGAATCGCACTGCCTATCATCTGCGCGACGTTCCTCGCCTATGGTCTGCTGGGTGAATACCTGCCCGGCGACCTTGCACACCGCGGTTATGGTTTCGACCAACTGGTCAATCAGCTGGCATTTGGCACCGAGGGCCTATACGGAACACCGACCTACGTGTCGGCCACCTATATCTTCCTGTTCATCCTGTTCGGTGCCTTCCTAGAGCAGGCTGGCATGATCAAGCTGTTCACCGATTTCGCCATGGGCCTGTTCGGCCACAAGCTCGGCGGCCCGGCGAAGGTGTCGGTGGTGTCGTCAGCCTTGATGGGCACCATCACCGGCTCAGGCGTGGCCAACGTGGTCACCACCGGCCAGTTCACCATCCCGCTGATGAAGCGCTTTGGTTACCGCGCCGCGTTTGCCGGCGGTGTCGAGGCGACGGCGAGCATGGGCAGCCAGATGATGCCGCCCGTGATGGGCGCCGTAGCCTTCATCATGGCCGAGACGATCAACGTGCCCTTCGTCGAAGTGGCCAAGGCCGCCCTGATTCCGGCGCTGCTGTATTTCGGCTCGACGTTCTGGATGGTGCATCTGGAAGCCAAACGCGCCGACCTCAAGGGTCTCCCGAAAGATCAGTGCCCCAGCGCCATGGCGGCTGTGAAAGAACGTTGGTACCTGCTGATTCCGCTGCTGGTGCTGGTCTGGCTGCTGTTCTCCGGCCGCACGCCCATGTTCGCCGGGATTATCGGCCTGTCGCTGACCGCCATCGTGATCCTCGGCTCGGCGATCATTCTGAAGGTTTCCTCGTTCGGCTTGCGAATCGCCTTCTGGATCGCCCTGGGGCTGCTCTGCGCAGGATTCTTCCAGATGGGCATCGGAGTGATCTTCGGGGTCATCGCGGCACTGGTGGCGACCTGCTGGTTCATCAAGGGTGGCCGCGACACGCTGCGGGTATGTCTGCATGCGCTGGTCGAAGGCGCCCGTCATGCGGTCCCGGTCGGTATCGCCTGTGCCCTGGTGGGCGTGATCATCGGCGTGGTTTCACTGACCGGTGTGGCCTCGACCTTCGCCGGTTACATCCTCGCGGTTGGCCAGGACAACCTGTTCCTCTCCCTGCTCCTGACAATGCTGACCTGTCTGGTTCTGGGGATGGGCATCCCGACGATCCCCAACTACATCATCACCAGCTCGATCGCCGCGCCAGCGCTGCTGGATCTCGGGGTACCGCTGATCGTCTCGCATATGTTCGTGTTTTACTTCGGCATCCTTGCCGATCTCACCCCGCCCGTGGCGCTGGCGTGCTTTGCCGCTGCGCCGATTGCCAAGGAGACCGGGCTGAAAATCAGCATGTGGGCCGTACGGATCGCCATCGCGGGATTCGTGGTGCCATTCATGGCGGTCTACAACCCGGCGCTGATGCTGCAGGGCGACAGCCTCTGGATGACTGCGTACATGCTGTTCAAGGCCGCATTCGCCATCGGTCTCTGGGGTATCGCCTCGATCGGCTATCTGCAGCGTCCGCTGGCCTGGTGGGAACGCGTGCTTGGATTTGCCGCAGGTGCGACGCTGATCATGGCCATGCCGATCACCGATGAAATTGGCTTCGCCATCGGCGCGCTGCTGCTGGCACAGCACATCGTCCGGGCCCGCCGCGCCGGACCGGCGCTGGCGTGATCGGACTCTGCCTGGGCTTGGCCGGGGTGGTGTGGGCACAGGTGCCCACAGCCGACTTCACCCTGGCCTGGACCCATACGATCGAGAAGATCCGCTGGGAAGAAGATTACCGCGTGACACCGGACGGGCTGCTGCTCGGCGAAGCGCGGGTCAAGGGTTCAGGTGCCGGGATGGAGATTCCGGACAACGCCGAACTGCGTGACGGGGCCTGGCACTACCAGCGCCAGATGCCACCGTTACAACCGCTGCGTGTGGGGCGAACCCCCGAAGCAGGGGACTACCAACTGTGTTTCGACCAGCGTTGCCACGCGGTGAGCGAATGGCTCGGCCCGCCAAAAGCGGACCAGCCCGCGCTGGAACTCTGGAGTTGCGCCGCGCAAGCGGACGGCTCCACCTAATTCTGTGTCAGGCTTCGCCTCGTTCGGGGCGCGTACAACGCCCTGGCGGATCGGTGAAGCGTGATCCGCCCTACGTTAGCTGGAGGCCTGCCGCGCTCGGGATCACTTCACGGTAGATCGGTGAAGCGAGATCCACCCTACGTTGACTCAGCGCCGAAGGCGTTCATCAGATCGCGTGCAATGCCTCGTTGCGCTTGCTGGCCGCTACGTACCTGGCGCGCCGTTTGCGCCGCCAGATCACCACGCCGGTCACTGAGAGCACGGCGATCGCTATGCCCAATGCCGCGATCAAAATGCGTCCGGGCAAGCCGAGAATCCGTCCGCCATGGATCGCCGGCTGCAGCATGTGGAACTGCTCGCCCAGCGTGCCCTGCCCCGGTATTTCCTGCCCCAGCAACTGCGTGCCATCACTGCCATGAAAGAACAGCCAGGCGTTGCCCTGATCGCTGTCGTGATCACCGAAACCGGCCCCGTAGAAGTTGTACTCGAAGCTGTAATACAGCTCGCCGATGGGCTCGCTCAGGCCCAGCTCGGCGGCATGCTGCATGGCGAAGTCATAGGCCCGATGAAAGTCGTACTGAGTCACGCCCAGCTCTTCCTTTGGCAACTTGCCGCGCGCCGCGTAGACGCTCGGCTCCACCTTCGATACCAGCGACACCACCGGTTTGAAGACCTGTTCGGGCAGGTTCATCGCAATGCTGCTGACCGCCACCGGCGTGAGCAACAACCACAACCAAAGGCCGCCGGCGCGATGCACATCATGGTTGAGGCGCTGCCGCTTGATTTTCCAGGCCGTCCACCACTTGCCGAAGAACGGCCGCCCGCGAGGGAAGGTCAGCAGCAGTGAGACGAAGCAGTCGAGGGTCCAGAAGATGGCAACGAGCCCCATCAACCAAAGTCCCCAGTTGCCCGGCAGCGACAGGTTGTAGTGAAACTCCAGCAGGAACGGCACGAAATTCTGCCGCGAGAAACAGCACTCGCCCCAATAGCGCGTGCCGACCTGCTCACCGGTCACCGCGTCGAGATAATGCACCACCGGCTGCTCTTCGAATGGCTTGCCGGTCGCCGGGTCGTTGCGCGGCACCAACGCCATCAGCGCGGCCTGCCCCGGTTCATCCGGGAATTCCATGTACCAGACCTGCATCCGCGGGTTCGCCCGTTCGACACGATCGACCAGCGTGCCCGGGGCCAGCACCGGACCACGGCTCTCAGTGTGATAGAACTCCGGATTCAGCCACTCGTCCAGCTCATGGTGAAAGGCTAGAACGCTGCCGGTGATGCCGGCGAGAAAAAGGAACAGCGCCGTGGCCAGGCCGATGTAGCGGTGCAGAAGAACGAGTATGGAGCGCATCGTCGGTTCCCTTCTTGCAGATAGCAAAAAGCCGCCGGCCTTTTGAGCCAGCGGCGCGAATGCCCGTTTCAGAAGTCGTAGGTCAGAGTGGCCATCACGTTGCGCTCTTCACCGTAGTAACACTGGTTAAGGCTGTTGCAAGCCGCAACGTACTTTTCATCGGTAAGGTTGTTCAAATTCAGGCGTACACCCACGCCATCCACCCCGACGCGGGACATGTCGTAGCTGAGCATGGCGTCATAGAGCGTGTAAGAAGGAATACGCAACGTGTTCTCCGCATCCGCCCAGCTTTTGCCGAAGTAACGCACGCCACCGCCGATTTGCAGGCCGGCGATCAGCCCCTTATCGAAGGTATAGTCCGTCCACAGCGACGCCATGTTGCGCGCCACCGCGTTGGGCGTGTTGCCACGGTTATTAATGCCGGCCGTACCGATGTAATCCTTGCTGTACTCGACATCCATGTAGGTGTAGCTGGCCAGCACGTTGACGTTTTCCAGCGGGTTCAAACGCGCTTCCAGCTCCACGCCACGAGAGGTGATTTCGCCAACGGAGCGGAAAAAGTTCTCGTTGGAATCCTTGCTCGACAGATTGGATTGCTTCAGGTCGAACAGCGAAATCGTATAAAGGTCATCGGTGCCGAGAGGTTGGTATTTCAGCCCGAGCTCTACCTGTTCGCCTTCGGTGGGGTCGAGCAAGGTGATGTCGTAGGCGCTGCCATCGTAGTTATAGGCGCCGGTGGCGTTGGGATTGAACGACTCGGAATAACTGATGTAGGGGGACAATCCGTTGTCGAAGGCATAGAGCACCCCGACGCGTCCGGTGAACTGTTCGAGCTTGGACTGATCGGACTGATCGCCGTAGATCGATTCGGTCTGATCGAAAGAGACGTCGACCCAATCCTGCCGCGCCCCTAGCGAGAATCGCCAATTACCCAGGCTGATTAGATCCTGCACATAGAGCCCGGTCTGCTCCAGCTCACGCAATTCATCGTACTGGTGATAGAAGGTTGGGCTACCGGCGCTGACGCTGCCGGTGTAGGGGTTGATTTTGCTCAGCCCATTACCGGCGTCGTAGTCGACCTTGGCCTTGCGACGCTGATAGTCCAGGCCCGTTACCAGCGTATGACTGAGCGCGCCGGTATCGAAGAGAAACTGCAATTGGTTATCGATGGTCCAAGCATGCAGGACTTCGTCGGCACCGGTGTAGTAGCGCACCAATTCATCTGCAGTGGCATAGCCGTACTGGTAGACCTGCCCGGATTCCACCGTCGAATCGAGATATTGGAAATTCTGACGGGCCGACACCACGTCGTTGAAGCGATGCTCCAACTGATAGCCGATCATCTGCTGGTCGCGCTCAAACTTTTCGTAGTCTTCGTCGCCTTCGAAGAAGCTGCGCGAGATGCGTTGCCCATCGTGCGAGGTGATGGTTCCGTCTGCCGGCAATCCGCCATGGTAGCCGCTCTCGGGATCACGCTGGAGCATGGCCAGCAAGGTCAGGCGTGTGTCCTCAGTGAAGTCGATGCTCAGCGATGGCATCACTGCGTAGCGCTTTTCCTCGACTCCATCGACCTGGTTGTCGGCGTCCTTGACGACCCCGACGAGCCGATAAGCGATCCGCTCATCATCCAGCGGACCGGTAAGGTCGAAAGCGGCCTGCTTGTTGTCTTCGCTGCCATAGGACAGTTGAATCTGACGGCTGCCTTCGTATTGCGGCTTCTTGCTGGTCATCGCCACCAGCCCGCCGGGAAGACTGCGCCCGTAGAGCACCGATGAAGGTCCCTTGAGAATGTCGATGCGCTCGATGAAATATGGATCGACTTGCAGGCTGCTGTAGGTGCCGCTATCACCCAGCAGCTTCTGGCCGTCGAGGTAGAGGTTATCCACCGAGCCATCGGTGATACCCCGCATGGCGACATAATCGTAGCGGGTAGTGGCGCCATAAGGCGTACTCATCAATCCCGGCGTGTAGCGAACCGCCTGAGCGATCGATCGAGAGCCCTGATCTTCGATCTGCTGGCGAGTAACCACCGAAACGGTCTGAGAGGTTTCGGCCAGCGGCATGCTCGTCTTCGTCGCCACGCTGCTGTGCGTGGCGTTGTAGCCTTCCATCTCGCCCAAGGCGTTACCCAGCGCAAAGCCCTCGACCACCATGGGCTTCAGTTCGACGGTGCCGGTCTGCTCAGGACGCGGCGCCAGCGAATAGGTGCCGCGCCCATCGCGCACCGCCTGCAACCCGCTGCCCTGGAGCAGCGCCGCGAAGCCGTCCTCGATACCGTATTGGCCTTGCAGGCCGCTCGATTGCCGCCCTTCGATCAGTCGGGCATCGACCGACAGCATGACCCCGGCTTCGCCGGCAAAGCGACTAAGGGCGCTGGACAGCGAGCCCCTGGGAATGTCGTAACCGCGCACCGACTGCTGGCTGGTGGACTGCGCCAAGGCCATCGGCGAAGTGGCGAGCGCCGCCAGAGGCAGGCAGAGCATGGCGGCACGAACGGCTTGGGCAAGCGTACTGGAGCGGCGGAACGGAAGAGCGATGGAGCGCATGAGTCATCCTTTTTGCGAAAGGCAAAATCGTGATAGTTGCCGTTAAGCCCCGTGACATCGCAAAAAGGGAACTGCAGATACGAATTTTTTGCATTCGTGTTTAATCAGGCACTGGAACGCTGTTCCGCAGGTTCGAGGCTCACCCACCAAGGCAGCCGGCGATTGATGCGAAGCGCCAGGGTGTCCGCCAACACGTCCAGCACTCGATCGGTGTCCGCCAGGGGATAGGCGCCCACCACGCGCAAGCCCGCTACACGCGGATCGCAACCGAGATAGCCCTGGCGATAACGCGCCAGCTCGGCGATGAACGCGTCGAGGCGCAGGTTATCGGCCACCAGAACACCATTGGTCCAGGACTGCCGGCCCGCCTGCACGGAACGTTCGGGTTCGATGTGACGGCTGTCGAAAGCGACCTGCTGGCCGCTCATGACGGTACGCGCCCCCACCTGCCCGCTGGGCATGACTTCGACCGTGCCGTCGAACACACTGAGCTGGGAGCTGCCGTCACGTTGCAATACCGAAAACCGGGTGACGCCATGCGCCCGTAACCTGCCTTCGGCCGTTTGCAGCACCAGCGGACGAGGCTCGGCGGCCGCCTGCATCAGCAATTCGCCGCGGTACAACGAGAGCTGACGGGTGCGCTCTTCGAAGACGACATCCACCGCGCTGTCGGTATTCAGCCACAGCCGCGAGCCATCATCCAGGCGCCAGTTGCGCACCTCTCCAACAGCCGTGCGCTGGTCCGCCGCCCAGCTTCGCCAAGGCACCGCGCCCGTGGCCAGGGCCAGCGCGCCGCCTCCGCAAAGAATCGACAGGGTTTTCAGCGCCTGTCGCCGAGTTGGCTGTCCCGAGCGCAATAAAGCCGTCGCCGCGGGGCTGAACGGATCGCCGGCCAAGGGCTCCAGACGTCCGCTGATCCGCTCCACCCGCTGCCAGGCCCGGGCATGTTCCGGCGTCGAGAGCCAGGCGCGCCAGGCCTCGCGATCGGCCTCGCTGACCGAATCGGACTGCAGCACCGCGAACCACTGCGCCGCCGCTTGCAGCACCTGATAGTCGAGGCTCATGGCGCCTCCTCGGCCAGCATCAGGCAATGCAGCATGGCCTGCGCCATATACTTCTTGACCATTCGCTCGGACACATCGAGCTCGACGGCGATGGCCGCATAGGTCAACCCGTGCAACTGCGACAGCAGGAATGCGCGACGCACCTTGTAAGGTAGACGCGTCAGCATCGTATCGACCTGCATCAGCGTTTCGACGATCAGCGCCTGGGATTCGGGCGACGGCATGACCGCCTCCGGCTGCAAGGCGAGCGCGTCCAGATAGGCCTGCTCGATCTGCTTGCGTCGCCAGTGATTGATCAGCAACCCCTTGGCGATGGTGTGCAGGTAGGCGCGAGGTTCGCGAATGGGTTCCAGACCATGGTCTTTGCTCAATACGCGAACAAAGGTGTCCTGCGCCAGATCGGCGGCCTTCTGGCTGCAGCCGAGCTGACGCCGCAACCAGCCGTTCAGCCAGCCTTGATGGTCGACATACAGCCGATGCACCAGCTCATGTCTGACCATACCCTCGGTCGCCATGGTCGTACCCTTCGCCTTGAGAAGCGTTAATGCTAACGCTTCTCATAAACACAAAGCTATGCCCCTCGCGCGTCGACACGCATGACTCAACACCACTCGGGTTTTTCTGACTCGGCTAGGCTTTACGGACATCACTTTGGAGTCTCGAGATGAAACCCATCATTCACCTCTGCGCTGCTGCGTTACTGCTTGGCTCACTCCCTGCTCAGGCGCTGGAAATGCTTCCTGGGCTTTGGGAGTTTTCCAGTGACAACATCGAAGTGGACGGCACACAGATGCCAGGCATGGCGGAAATGCTCGAGCAGATGAAAGGCTTGCCGCCTGAGCAAAAGAAAATGATGGAAGACATGCTTGCGGCGCAAGGCGTCGAGCTGGGTTCTGGCGGGGTGCGCATGTGCCTGAGCGAAGCGCAGGTGAAATCCCGTGAACTGCCATTTCAGGATGAGCCCGGCTGCAGCCAGAAACTCGTCGAACAGACCGATAATCTGTGGAAATTCAGCTTCGAATGCCCTGACGCCAAGGGGCACGGCGAGACCCAGCTGATCAGCGAGCGAGAGGTGGTCAGCACGATCGAAAGCGATTATCGGGTCGGCACGCAGCAGGGCAGCAGCCGCATGCAATCACGCGGGAAGTGGCTGGGCACCGATTGCGGCACGCTCAAGCCGAGAAAATAGCGAAGGTTTCACGTGGAACCCATGGGCATCAGCCTGCCCCACGCTATTCTTCAGCCCATTCACCGCCGCTGGTCTGCTCGCAGGCTGGCTGGAGAAAGCGTGCGTCGCTGGCGACGCCGTAATAATGAATATCTTGCCGATAGGGCATATTGGAGACCTGGGCATTACGGCAGATACCAAAGGCGCCGGTGGGGCATTGCTCGACGAAAGCGACTTCCACCTCTTGGTCCTTGAGTTGCGGTTGGCAGAAGCCGGAGCGAAACAGTTCCGCCGGGATCGTGCGATTCTGCTGACAGAGCTTCACCTCGATCCGCTCATCCTGGCTGTGGATCACGCAACCCTCGGCCCACGCCTGTCCAGCGATGGTCAGCGACAGCAACAGAAAACACATTGAACGCATCGAACGGTACCCTTGATCTACCCGCCGCGACTCTAGCACGCAGATCCTGAAATCGCTTCCACCCCAGCCACCGAGTGCGCACCATAGCCCACATGCTGACCCACATACCTACCCATGTAATCTGCGGACCGCTCGGCGCCGGCAAGACCAGTCTGATCCGCTCGCTGCTGGCGCAGAAGCCCGCCAGCGAACGCTGGGCCGTGCTGATCAACGAGTTCGGCCAGATAGGAATCGACGCCGCGCTGCTGACCACCGATGACACCGGTATCAGCCTGGCCGAAATCGCCGGTGGCTGCCTGTGTTGCATCAATGGCGTGCCGTTCCAGGTCGGCCTGAGCCGCTTGCTGCGCAAGGCCAAACCGGATCGGCTGCTGATCGAGCCCTCAGGACTGGGGCATCCGTCCGAGCTGCTGAAGCAACTCAGTGCGCCACCCTGGCACGAAGTTCTGGCGTTACAGCCGTGCGTTACCGTGCTCGACGCCGCAGCTCTGGCACGTGGTGAGCCGTTGCCGCCGAGCCAGCAAGAAGCGCTACAGAGCAGCGGCTTGTTGCTGCTGAACAAGTGCGAACAGCTGACTCAGACCGATCGCCAGCACCTCGCTACGCGGCTGCCCGCGCTACCCCTGCGCTGGATACGTGAGGGCGCTCTGCCGATCACCGAACTGCCCGGCATCGACAGACAAGCCGGCATGGCCCATGACGAGCTTGAAATGCCTTTGCCCGCTACCGCCGGCGTAACCGGTGGCGTCTGGCTGGATCCGCAACAGCCCTTCTCCCAGAGCCAGGGCGGCGCGGATGGCTGGAGCATCGGCTGGCGCTGGCATCCGAGCCAGCATTTCGATCTGCAAGACATAGCCCAATGGCTCGGTAGTCTCAACTGGCGCAGAGCGAAGCTGGTCGTGCACGGGCCCGATGGCTGGCGCTCGGCTAACGCACTGGCCGGCGAGCCGCTGCGGTTCGAGCCCAGCGAATGGCGGAAGGATTCGAGGCTCGAACTGATTTTCGACGAGCCCCAAGACCAAGAGCGTCTGATGGCAGCAATGGCGGCCTGTCGACTCTAACGCAGGCTCACTCGCCGCGACGGCGCCACTCGTCCAACTGGATCACTCGTCCCGAATCAGGTGGCGCATGAAAGGGGTGCGCCTCCATCTCGATCGATCCTGGACGGGCACCGAACATGACGATGCTGCCCTGATGGCGTTGCTCTCCGGTGACGGTGAATTCGAAACCGTAGACCCGTGCGAAACGGCGTTGTCCCCGTGCGTCACGAATCACTCCCAGACGGCGAAACGCCACATTGCCGTCCAGCAGCTCGACATCCATCGTCTTGCAGTGGCGCCGCACCGCTGCCAGCGCGCGCTCACGGATGCCATGCGCATGCCAAAGCCAGGCGACACCGGTTAGCAGCAAGAGAAAGATGAACAGATTGCCGAGCGTCACCATGGACGTTGCGCTCCATGGGAGATCGCCGCGAACGGCACGTGCCGGCCCGATATGGGCGATATGCGCCCGCAGACGTGGGCCTGGCCGCTCAACTTTCCAGCCAGACGTCGCGTGCCCAGTGCCACACCGACTCCCAGCTCTCGTCGGTCAACTCGTGCTCGTCGCCGTCGAACAGCATGACCTCGCCTTCGAGATCGACCACGTAATAATCCGGCCCGTCCTGGCAGATCGGCAGCAGGTCGCGCGCCACGCCAGCGTCCCAGGCGTTGGCGGCCACTTCCGGCAAATAGGTGTGCGACTGTGGGTCGGCCGCGGTCACCGGCTCCAGCCGGCCATAGACCACGTCGCTGACCGTCAGCAGGAATTCACGCAAACCGAACGGCAGGTTGATCAACAGCTCTTCCTCGACCTCGACCAGCCGGTCGTCGTCCGGGAGCTCCAACGGAACCGGTACCGGTTCGTTGAGCTCACGCAGTTGCTCGATCACCTCTTCCATGACAATCCCCCCTCTGCAGTCGCCTGGAATGCGCCGTTTATACAAGCCCTCGCATTGGCTAGCCAGTACCAGTCGCGCTAAAGTGGCCTCCGCTCGAAAATCCGGTGTGCCCATGCAAGCGTTACGAAGCAGGCACCGACCTGAATAGCCGCATGGATGCCTGCTCATCGTTCAGCCCGCTCGGGCTCGACTAGGAGATATCGTGGCATCCACCCCAGCAAGCGACAGGCTCACAGAGGCGCTCGCCCAGTGCGCTGAAGAACCCATCCACATCCCCGGCAGTATTCAACCCCATGGGTTTCTGCTGGTGCTCCGCGAACCTCAGCTGACCATCGTCCAAGCCAGCGACAATGTCTTGCAGTGGCTCGGCGTCGAAGCCCATGCGTTGCTCGGCCAGCCCCTCGCCGAGCTCATCGGCGAGTGCGGCTTCGCCGAACGCCTGGCTGCGCTGGCCGAAGACGATCACAATCCGTTCCACCTAAGCGACATCAGTTTCACGCTGCCGGGTAGCAATGACCGGCCGACGTTCGCCTTGATGGCCCACCGCTACTCGGGCCGGCTCATCGTCGAGTTCGAGGCCGCGGGCAGTTCCGGCAAGGCCTACGACACGCTCTATCCGCTGATGCGAACCTTCGTGGTGCAGCTGCAAGAAGCGCAGGCGCTTGAATTCATCTGCCAACTGGCCGTGCGCGAAGTCAAACGCATCACCGGCTTCGGTCGGGTCAAGGCTTACCGCTTCGATGCCCAAGGCAACGGCGTGGTACTGGCAGAAGAAGCCGACGAAGGTTACCCGCGCTATCTGGGGCTGCACTTTCCAGCTTCGGATATTCCGCCACAGGCACGCCAGCTCTACCGCAACAACCTGATCCGCGTGATCCAGGACGCCAACTACCGACCCTCCCCGCTGGTACCCGCGCTCAATCCGGACACGGGTGAACCGCTGGATCTGAGCTTCGCCTCGCTTCGCAGCGTGTCGCCGGTACACCTACAGTACATGCGCAACATGGGCACGCTCGCGTCGATGTCGATTTCCATCGTCGTGCAGGGCGAGCTCTGGGGCATGATCTCTTGCCATGACGCCGCGCCGCGCACCGTGGGTTATCAGACCCGCACGGCTTGCGAGCTGTTGGGGCGAATTCTTTCGCTGCAGATCGAAGCCAAGGAGGCGGCGGCGCTGGCCCAGCGCAAGCTGGAATTACGTCGCCAGATCGTCGAGCTGCTTTCGGCAATGGCCGACCGCGACAGCGTCATCGAAGGCTTCAAGAATCTTCCGGCCGCCGTACTCGGATTCGCCAGTGCCGACGGCGCCGCCATCGTCTCGGGCGAATCCCACGAAATCATCGGTGAGACACCTCCACCCGAATTGCTGACCGCCTTGACGCTATGGCTGTCGCAGCAGCATGAGCGTCTGGTGTTCAGTTCCGATTGCGTTTCTCGCGACATTCCCGCCGTGCCGGAACTGGCCGCGCATTGTGCGGGCCTGCTGGCGGTGTCGATTTCGCGCCTGCATCCGCATTACCTGCTGTGGTTCCGTCGTGAGCAGATCAAGACCGTGAACTGGGCCGGTCAGACGGGCAAGCAATTTGACGGTCGCGGCGGATTGTCCCCGCGCGACAGTTTCGAGAACTGGCGCGAGACGGTGCGTGGCTACGCCCAGCCCTGGCAACCGGTGGAGCTGGAAGGTGCACTCGAACTGCGCACCGCAGTGCTCGGCATCGTGCTGCGTAAGGCCGAAGAAATGGCCCAGCTCGCCGGTGAGCTGCGTGAAAGCAACAAAGAGCTGGAGTCGTTCTCCTACAGCGTCTCGCATGATCTGCGCGCGCCGCTGCGGCATATCACCGGCTATGCCGAGCTGTTGGGCGAGCTCGAAGGCAGCAAACTCAGCGATCGTGGCCTGCGCTTCCTTGACAACATCGGCGATGCCGCCCGTTTCGCTGGCACGCTCGTCGACAATCTACTGAGTTTCTCCCAGATGGGCCGCGCCGCGCTGCGCCTGTCCGACGTGAATCTCAGCGCGCTGGTCGAATCCATCCGTCGGGAGTTGGCGCCGGACTGCGAAGGCCGGCAGATAGAATGGCACGTTCAGTCCATGCCCGTCGTGGTCGCCGACGCCGCGTTCATCCACATGGCCCTGCGCAACCTGATTTCCAATGCGCTCAAGTACAGCCGCACGCGTGAGCAGGCGGTCATCGAGATAGGCGCCGAACAGCGCGCCGAAGAAACCATCGTTTACGTTCGCGATAACGGTGTCGGCTTCAACATGCAATACGCCAACAAGCTATTCGGCGTCTTCCAGCGCCTGCATCGGATGGAGGAGTTCGAAGGCACCGGAATCGGGCTGGCCAGCGTGCGACGTATCATCGAGCGCCACGATGGGCAGGTCTGGGCGAACGGCGAAGTCGACCAGGGCGCGACCTTCTTTTTTTCACTGCCTCGCCTCGCTTACGCGTCATCCCTTTAGTACGAGACCCTTGATGCTCAAACCGATTCTTTTGGTAGAAGACAATCCTCACGACCTCGAGCTGACGCTGGTCGCGCTCGAGCGCAGTCAACTGGCCAACGATGTGATTGTCATGCGCGATGGCGCCGAGTCACTCGATTACCTGCTGCGTCGTGGCGACTATGCCCATCGCGCCGATGGCAATCCGGCCGTGCTGCTGCTAGACCTCAAGTTGCCCAAAGTAGACGGGCTTGAGGTGCTGAAAATTGTTCGCGAGACCCCTGAGCTGCGCAGCATACCGGTGGTGATGCTGACGTCCTCGCGTGAGGAACCCGACCTGACGAAGGCCTATGAATTGGGGGTGAACGCTTACGTGGTCAAACCGGTCGAATTCCGGGACTTCGTGGCCGCCATTTCCGACCTCGGTATCTTCTGGGCTGTGCTCAACGAGCCGCCGCCGGGATCGTTGCGGCTGCAACGCCAACGCCGGGATCGCCAGGACGATGAGGAGCAGAGCTGAAAGGCAGCGACTTTGAGCGACTCAGAAGCAGACTTTTATCAAGCCGTGCGACACCCGCAACAGGATGGTTATGCCACCGAAAAAAAACATCAGCCTCCTGTTCGTTGAAGACAGCCCGCACGATGCCGAGCTGGCGCTCCTGACGCTCGAACGAAACCATTACATCATCGAGACGGAAGTCGTCTACGACCGTGCCGGCGTTGTCGAGGCACTGCAACGACGGCGTTTCGATCTGATTCTTTCGGACTTGATCCTGCCGGGTTATTCCGGCAGCCAGGCCCTGCAGGACGCCAAGCAACTGGCCCCCGACACCCCCTTCATTTTCCTCTCCGGCGTATTCGGCGAGGAGCACGCGGTCAACATGATGCGCTCCGGCGCCGTTGATTACGTGCTCAAACAGAACCTGAATTTTTTGCCCAAGGCGGTCGAGCGGGCTCTGAGCGAGGTGCAGGAACGCCACGGACGCCTGCGCGCCGAAGAGGCGCTGCGCGAAGTGGAGGTTCGCGCTCGTCTGGCGATCGATGCGGCGGGCCTGGGCATGTGGGACTACGAGCTGGCAAGCGGCACGATGATTCTCGATCAGCGCTGTCGCACCATGTTCGGTCTGCCACCCGACGCAGCGGTGAACATCAGCGCGTTGGCGTCGTTCTGCCATCCGGATGATCTGTCGCGCATACGCGAGAAGGTCCGGGACACGCTTACGGACGAGGGCGACAAGGAATTCACCGTCGACTATCGCATTCTGCTCGGCGACGGGCGGGTACGCTGGGTGGAGACCCGCGGACAAGGCTTCTTCGAGGACGGCGCGTGCAAGCGCTTCATCGGCGTGGTGATGGATGTCACCGAGCAGAAACTGGCCACCGAAGCGCTCAAGCGCATGAACGAAACACTCGGCGAGCGCGTCGAGGCACGCACCCGCGAGCGCGACCGCACCTGGGAGCTGTCACGCGACCTGCTCGCGGTGATGCGCTTCGATACCACGGCCGTCGCGCTCAATCCGGTCTGGGAAGGCATGCTCGGCTGGCCGCGCGAAAAACTCACTGACCGACCGCTCTGGGCGCTGGTGCACCCCGACGACCTCAGCGCAACCCTCGAAGAAACCGAGCGGATTCGCCGGGGCCAAGTCACCGACCGCTTCGTCAACCGCATGCAGCACCGCGATGGCAGCTATCGCTGGCTGTCCTGGACCGCCGTGCCCGAGGGCGAAAAGATGTACGCCGCGGGACGCGACATCACCAGCGAGATCGCGGCCGTCGACCGGCTCGCGGCGGCCAACCGCGAGCTGACGGAACAGATCAAGGAACGTGAACGCATCGAGGCGACCCTTCAGCAGATGCAGCGACTGGAGGCTGTCGGCCAGCTCACCGCCGGCGTCGCGCATGACTTCAACAATCTGCTGACAGTGATCCTCACCAGCGCCAGCTTTCTCAAGAACGACCTGGAGCGTGGCGCGCCGCTGGCCAAGTCGCTGAGCCGCCTGCAATACATCCAGGAGTCCGGCGAGCGCGGTGCGACCCTGACCAGTCAGCTGCTGGCGTTCGCTCGTCGTCAGCAGCTAGCCCCGAAGGCGGTGGACCTCAACGACACGCTGGTCGGCATGCTCAGCCTGTTGCACAGCACGCTTGGTGGCTCCGTCACCATCGAAACCGACACCTGCGCCGGGCTCTGGCATGCACTGGTCGATCCGACCCAGATCGAGATGATCATCCTCAACCTGGCGATCAACGCTCGCGACGCCATGGGCTCTGGTGGCCGGCTCGCCCTCAGTACCGCCAACGCGGTGATCGACACACCCGCGCAACGTGCCGAAGAGCCGGGGCCCGGCGAGTACGTAGTGCTGTCGGTGAGAGATACCGGTTCAGGTATGAGCGACGAGGTGTTGCAGAAGGCCTTCGAACCGTTTTTCACCACCAAAGAGGTGGGAAAGGGTTCGGGGCTCGGCTTGGCCCAGGTGTTCGGCTTCGCCAAGCAATCCGGGGGTGGCGCGCGGATCGAGACCGAGCTGGGCGTGGGTACTACCGTCAGCGTCTACCTGCCTCGGGTTCGGGCTCCGGAGCTGACGATCGACGCGCCGGCATACTCACACAGCACACCGATCGGTGACGCATCGAACACCGTCCTGCTGGTGGACGACGATCAGAGCGTACGTGAAGTGACCGCGCAGATGCTGATCAACCTGGGCTATTCGGTGATCCAGGCGGAGAGCGGCCAGCGGGCCCTGCAATTGCTGAAAGACGGCACGACGGTGGATCTGCTTCTGGCCGACTTCGCCATGCCGGGCATGAACGGCGGCGAGCTGGCCCGCGCCGTTCTGTCGAGTTACCCGAAGCTGCCCGTGGTATTCATCACCGGCTATGCCGAGCTCGGCGAACTGGGCATGGGCAGCACGACGATCATCCAAAAGCCCTTCCGCGAAGACGATCTGGCCAGCAAGATTCTCGGCGCGCTCACCGAAACGAGTCCCGCCTGATGTCATCCCTGCGTCAATGGCTCCGCGACGCTAGCGCGCCGCTGCACCAGCGAGTCGATACGGCCTTCTCCCGCTTCGACCTGAGCGAACGCCAGGATTACGAACTTTTTCTGCGTGCACACGCTGCGGCGCTGTTCGCCCTGGAAACGGCACTCGAACAGGGCCCGATAGCACAACTGCTGAATGATTGGCCCGAACGGCGCCGCAGCGCGGCGTTACGGCAAGACCTGCAGGCGCTGCAGATCGCCCTACCAGCAGCGCTGAGTGTCCAACCGGGCAGCGACGAAGGCTGGTACTGGGGGGTCGTCTATGTGCTGGAAGGCTCGCGGCTCGGTGGCCGGGTGCTGTCCCAGCGTGTCCGCGCCGGCGGCTCGGGCAGTCCACTGCACTACCTCGCTCATGGCGAAGGCATTCCGTTGTGGCCGCGTTTTCTGGCGCAATTCGAGCAACGAGCAACGCGCGTCGACCGCGGCCAACTGCTGCTCGGGACCCAGCTGGCATTCGGCCGGTTTCTCCGGGCCGCCGAGTACGAATTGCAAGCGACCGCCTCGCCATCGCCTTAGCGCCGTCCGGCCATTTCTTCTTCACCTTCCCAACGATCGCTCCCTATGGGCGCAACGGCGAACCTGGTCCGGCTATGCGAGTCTCAACACGCAGCATTCACCGTTTCGTTAGCCAGAAACGGCCAGCAGCCA
The DNA here is from genome assembly GCF_022355455.1 of Pseudomonas sp. KSR10. Taxonomy (NCBI): domain Bacteria; kingdom Pseudomonadati; phylum Pseudomonadota; class Gammaproteobacteria; order Pseudomonadales; family Pseudomonadaceae; genus Pseudomonas; species Pseudomonas sp. KSR10. Next base: position 1,391,817 of record NZ_JAKOEN010000019.1, read on the forward strand.
ACTCGATATCGCAGCCCACCAGGGGGGTTCATGGACAAGGCAGATCGTGCCGGTTTCGTTGTATTCATCCTTGCCATTGCCTTCATCGCCTTTGTGGGTGGCGCGTTGGTCACGCTTTCGCAGAGCTTTCCTTATCGCTATCTGAACGACGCCTACAAGGCGGCTCACGCGGCGCTGGCCCAGCTCACCGAAACCGATCTCTACACCGAGACGCATCTATGGCGACAAGCACGGCGCCAGGAGCGGGGCGTAACCATTCATGATGCGCAGGGCGCGTTCGAGGGGCTGACGGTCTACACCTCAGGCGATGGCAGTTACGCCAACCTGATGGATATGCAGGGCAAGGTGATTCACCGCTGGCAGCTGCCCTATCGCGAGATCTGGAAACAGAGCCCGGCCGGCCGCACCCCAAGGCCGGAAGACAGAATTTACTGGGACAAGGTTCGCCTGCTGCCCAACGGCGATTTGCTGGTGGTGATCACCGCCGATAACGACACGCCTTGGGGCTACGGCCTGATCCGCATCGATCGCGACTCCAAGCTGGTCTGGGCTTACCACGGCGCTGCCCATCACGACCTGCACCTGACGCCGGACGGTCGGGTGGTCACCCTCACCCATGACTTCAGCGAGGAAGATATCCCCGGCCTGCAGGGTCTCCAACGCCCTTGGCTGGATGATTTTCTGGTGACCCTGGATCTGGAAAGCGGCAAAGAGTTGAGCAAGGTATCGCTGTCCCAGGCCTTTCTCGAGTCGCGCTTCGCCGAGCCGCTGTACCAGACGCCCAGCTACGCCACCGGCGATCCGCTGCATGCCAACAGCGTGCACTTTCTCGACGACCGGCAAACCGCTGCCTTCGCCCCAGCCAAGGGCCGACCGGGGCAGGTGCTCGTCTCGTTCCGCAACCTCAGCACCATCGCGTTGGTCGACCCACAACAGGGCGTCGCAACCTGGGCCACCACCGGCCCCTGGCTGGTCCAGCACGATGCCCGTGTGCTGCCGAACGGAAATATGACCCTCTTCGACAATGCGGCCAACTATCGGGAGGCGAATATTTCCCGGGTGCTGGAAGTGAACCCGGGCACCCATGAAGTGGTCTGGAGTTACGAAGGAAACGATGAGCAACCCTTTGAAAGTTACGTCCGCAGCTCTGCGGAAACACTGCCCAACGGCAACCGCTTGATCACCGAATCCGATGGCGGGCGCCTGTTTGAGGTCACTCAGGAAGGGAACATCGTCTGGGAGTTCATCAACCCGGTTCGGGGCGGTGATAACGAAGCCTTTATCCCCATCGTCTCATCTGGGCAACGGATCGCTTACGAAACGCTCGACGCGACATTCCGCGCCGTTATCGATCAGTCGCTGAACAGGTGAATGACATGAATTCACGGCACATCCGAAACAGCATGAATTTTCTTATCGTGACGGCCGCCGCGCTGCCGCTGGTTGCTAACGCCTATGTCGGTCCAGGCGCTGGGCTGGGGCTCCTGACGGCGCTGTGGGGTCTGTTGGCGGCAGTCGGAGTCGCGGTCTTCTACGTAGTGATGTGGCCGATCCGCCGCATGCGCCGGCGGCGCAAGGCCGAACAGGCCGCCGCTACGGCGCGCACTGAGGGAGCCGCGCACCCCACCATCGAGCCTGAACGTAGCCGGGATTCCACGCACTCCTGACCCGGCTTGCCGAGCCAGGGCAACGCCTGGAAGGCCGGCCGACATAGCAGCCAAGCGGCTGGTTGATTGGGAGGATTGTCATGGGAATTCTGGATCTGCCCGGACCGCTATTCGCCGCGATTGACAGCCTGATGGCTGCGCTGATGCCCGCTGGTGCACGCTTGGTCATCTGGGCCATCATGGCCGGCGCCGGCACTCTGCTGCTGTATCGGCTGATCTCGCCCCAGGCACGGATCGGGCAGGCCAAGCGAGACGCTCGCGAAGCCCGACGTCGACTGAACGAGTTCGACGGCGAATTCGCCGAGGCCGGTCCCTTGATCCGGGGTCAGTTCAGCGCTGCCTTTCGCCATCTTGGCCTGGTGCTGATCCCTACCCTACTCTCCATGTTGCCGCTACTCGCGCTGCTGACCTGGATCGATCATACCTACAGCTACGATTTTCCGGACCGAGACGATCCCCCGGTGATGATGGTCGAACCCGAACCCGATTTCGCTGAATGGATCGCCGACAGCGACATACCGCTGGTCCGCATCGGCGTTGCCGGCAGCGAACTGGTGGAAATCGCCTTAACCGCACCGATCCCAGTGATCGAGCGGCGCCAGTGGTGGAACTGGCTGGTCGCCAACCCCCTTGGCTATCTGTCCGGCGAAACCGGCCTGGAGCGCGTCAGCATTGACCTGCCACAGCGCGCCTACCTGCCTTTCGGCCCCCCCTGGATGCGCTCCTGGCTGGCCATTCTGCTACCAACCATGGTGCTGGTGTCATTGCTCACCTATCGCTGGGCGCGCGTGGAATGAACGATCTGAACGTCGCCAACATCAAGCACGAGACGCGCGATCCCGGTTTCACGGTACCGACCTGGATGCACCTGCTCAGCGGTTGGATCCATCGCAATCCGCAACTCTGGATCCGGCTCGGTAATCTGGAGACCAAGGCGGTCGCCGACGCCATTGAGGATGTGCGGGTGGATCGGCCGATCTTTATCGCCGGACTGGCTCGTTCAGGCACCACCGTGTTGCTCGAGCAGCTGGCTACGCACCCGCAGGTGACCAGCCATCGCTATATCGACTATCCGCCGGTACTGACGCCCTATTGGTGGAACCGCTGGCTGGAAATGGTGCCACGTGCGACCGAAGTCGCCAGGGAGCGTGCGCACCAGGACGGCATCAGCATCACCTCGCAGAGTCCGGAAGCCTTCGAGGAGGTTCTCTGGATGGCGTTTTTCCCCGACGCTCACGATCCGGATCACAGCTCGGTCATGGGGCGGCAACACGTCCATCCCGAGTTCGAGCGCTTCTACGCGGAGCACCTGCGCAAGCTGTTGGCCGTGCGTAAACGCCAGCGCTATGTCGCCAAGGGAAACTACAATCTGGTCCGGCTGGGATACCTACATCGTCTCTATCCCGAAGCCCGCTTCGTGCTGGCGATCCGCGATCCGATCTGGCACATCGCTTCGCTGATCAAGCAGCACCGCCTGTTCGTCACCGGCGAGAACGCAGAGCCCAGAGCCCTGGAACACATGCGTAGGGTCGGCCACTATGAATTCGGGCTCGACCGGCGGGCGATCAATACCGGCGACACCGCCCTGACCCGCAAGATCACCGAGCTCTGGGCATCGGGACGCGAAGTGGAAGGCTGGGCGCACTACTGGGCAGCCATCTACAGCTACGTGGCCGATGTGTTGGCGAACGACGAGGCGTTACACCAAGCCTGCCTGATGGTGCGCTACGAAGCCTTGTGCAGTGACCCGAGGACCACGCTGGCACGGGTTTTCGAACACAGTGACCTGCCCGTTACAGGTGACTGGTTGGACACCGCCGCAGCAGGACTGCACGCCCCGGGCTATTACCGTCCGACGTTCAGTGACGAGGAGCTGGCGCTCATCCAGACCATCACCGGTCCGGTCGCAGCCCGCTTCGGCTATGGCGAAGAGGCAGTTTCCAGAAGATGACTCAGCCCATTGAAGAGGTCCCCATGGCACATACCGGCGCCCCGCTGCACCAGGCCGAGCCGCCTGGCATCGAGGAAATCCCGCGGGTTGGCGCGAAGCCGGATGCGCATCTTTATCGGCATGCGATGACGGTGGACAAGGCCGCACGAGCCGCAATCAACGGTCAGAAGCCGTGTGTCCTGTGGTTCACCGGATTGTCGGGAGCGGGCAAATCGACAGTGGCGGACTTGGTCGAACAGCAGCTGCACGCTCTGGGCAAACGCACCATGATTTTGGATGGTGACAACGTGCGCCATGGGCTCAACCGCGATCTCGGCTTCAGCGACGCCGATCGAATCGAAAACATTCGCCGAGTGGGAGAAGTTGCACGGCTGATGGTGGATGCCGGGCTGATCGTGCTGGTCAGCTTCATCTCGCCGTTCCGCAGTGAACGGCAGATGGTGCGCACGTTGATGGAGCCGAGCGAATTTCTCGAGATTTTCGTCGACGCCTCGCTCGAAATCTGCGAAGCGCGCGATCCCAAGGGCCTGTACCGCAAGGCGAGGGCCGGCCAGTTGCCTAACTTCACCGGCATCGACAGCCGTTACGAGCCGCCGAGCGCGCCCGAGTTGCGCCTGCCAGCGGGCGAAGCGTCACCCGAGGTGCTCGCCGAACAGGTCATGGCGCTGCTACGCGCGCGCGCCATGCTCTGAACGAATTAGCCCTTCGGCGACTCCGTCTCGTATGCGTCAGTTTCTTCGCCAGCGATCTTTTCGCGTCGAGCCAATTCAGCGGCCGAGGGCGTATCTGCCTCGGTGGCGCCCAGCGCTAGCGGGCCGGCTGGTCGATAGGTACTGATGAGGACGCCCTTCGGCGTGCTGTGCGTGTCGACAAGGGTAAGGCTGCGCGGCGGCACACCCTGTTCGAATAGCCGTTTTCCTCCGCCGAGCATCAGCGGGAAGATCCAGAGGCGGTATTCATCGATGAGCTCGGCGGCGATCAACGATTGCAGCAGTTCACCGCTACCCCAGATATGTACCTCAGGCCCTTCCGTTGCTTTCAGCCGGCGGATCCCAGCCATGACATCGCAGTTTATGACCAGCGAATTGTTCCACTCGAGTTTTTCCAGGCTGCAGGTGGCGACGTATTTGATGGCCTTGTTGAAGGCCGTCGCGATGTAATTGTCGCCAGCGTACGGCCAATATGCTGCAAAGATTTCATAGGTGCGCCGCCCCAGGAGCATGTCGAACTCACCGGACAGAATCTCGCCGATCGCCTGGCCCAGGGCGTCGTCCCAGAACGGCATGACCCAGCCGCCGTGCAGAAACCCGTACCTCGGATCTTCCTCCGGCCCGCCAGGGGCCTGCATGATGCCGTCGAGAGTGACATGGGTGATGGCAATGATCTTTCTCATCAGCTTTCTCCAGTTCCCGTGGTTGCGTTATCCAGAGAACGAACGACGGGTGTCCTCGGTTTTTTGCTTCCGTTTCAGGTGGCGGGATATTCGTGTGCAAGCGTGCGTGGAGCCCGCCGACGATCCTCAACGACTTTCCCGGTCACTGAATCATCGAATGAGGGCGGCTGAAATCGACACCGCGATGAGCTAGGGCGCAGCATTGCGCACGCCGGAACCATTCCTTCAGCGAATATTCGATCTGCATGACAACGATGGAGAGTTCGCCGTCGCGGACCGCTTGATGATCATCGCCGAGGCACTACGCGCCGTTGGGGGTGAGACACGCCGCCCCTAGCGTCAGCATCCGTCTGGCAGAACGGAATGCCGCTGGCCGCCCCGAGCGAGCGTATCCCAGGAGGAGAGGATGAGGGAGCTCGCTCGGAACGGCGCCGCTTATTCCACCGTTACGCTCTTGGCCAGGTTGCGGGGCTGATCGACATCGGTGCCGCGCAGTACCGCGACGTAATAGGACAACAGCTGCAACGGCAGGGTATAGAGAATCGGCGCCAGTACGTCGTGTATGTGCGGCATGCTGACAATGAAGGTGCCCTCGCCGTTTTCGATGCCCGCTTCCCGGTCAGCAAAAACGATCAGCTCGCCGCCGCGCGCGCGCACTTCCTGCAGATTGGATTTGAGTTTTTCCAGCAGCTCGTTGTTCGGCGCCACGGTGACCACCGGCATATCGGCGTCTACCAGCGCCAGCGGGCCATGCTTGAGTTCGCCGGCCGGATAGGCCTCGGCATGGATATAGGAGATTTCCTTGAGCTTGAGCGCCCCCTCCATCGCCACCGGGTATTGCGCACCGCGTCCGAGAAATAACGTGTGGTGCTTCTCGGCAAAGTGTTCGGAAATCTTTTCCACGGTGGTGTCCATGGCGAGCGCCTCGCCCAGACGCGTCGGCAGACGGCGCAGCTCATCGATCAATTCCGCCTCCAGCGCCGGTGCCAGGGTGCCGCGTACCTGGCCCAATGACAGGGTCAGCAGCAGCAGGCCGACCAACTGGGTGGTGAACGCCTTGGTGGACGCCACGCCGATTTCCGGCCCGGCCTGGGTCAGCAGGGTGAGATCGGATTCGCGCACCAGCGAACTGATACCGACGTTGCAGATCGCCAGGCTGGCGAGGTAACGGCCCTCCTCGGCCGTACGCGCCTTGGCGTTGCGCAGCGCCGCGAGGGAGTCGGCTGTCTCACCGGACTGGGAGATGGTCACGAACAGCGTGTCGGGCTGAACCACCACTTTGCGGTAGCGAAACTCGCTGGCCACTTCGACCTGGCAGGGGATGCCGGCCAGCTCTTCCAGCCAGTAACGTGCAACCATGCCGGCATGGTAGCTGGTGCCGCATGCGACGATCTGCACGTTGCGCACCTTGGCGAACAGCTCGGCGGCCTGCGGACCGAAGGCCTGCACCAGCACCTGATGATCGCCCAGCCGGCCTTCGAGCGTGCGTTGCACGACCTTGGGCTGTTCGTGGATCTCCTTGAGCATGAAGTGACGGTACTCGCCCTTGTCCGCCGCTTCGGCGCCCTCGTGGTACTGCACGCTTTCGCGTTCAACGGGCTGACCTCCGACGTCCCAGATATGCACGCTGTCGCGACGGATTTCGGCGATGTCGCCTTCTTCCAAATACATGAAACGGTCAGTCACCTGACGCAAGGCCAGCTGATCAGAGGCAAGGAAGTTCTCGCCCATGCCCAAGCCGATCACCAGCGGACTGCCACTGCGGGCCGCCAGCAGGCGGTCGGGCTGCTTGGCGCTGACCACGGCCAGGCCATAGGCACCATGCAGCTCCTTGACCGCCGCCTTGAGCGCGACCGTCAGATCGCCGAACTCATCGAGCTTGTGGCGCAGCAGATGCACGATGACTTCGGTATCGGTATCAGAAACGAACACATAACCCAACGCCCTCAGTTGGTGGCGCAGGGCTTCGTGGTTTTCGATGATCCCGTTGTGCACCACCGCCAGGTCTTCGCCAGAGAAATGCGGATGTGCATTACGCTCACAGGGCGCCCCGTGGGTGGCCCAACGGGTGTGTGCAATACCCAGCCGACCGGCGAGCGGCGCCTGTTGTTGCGCCAGCTCAAGCTCGGCAACCTTGCCGGAGCGGCGCAGGCGATTCAGCTGACCGCTGGCATCCAGCACGGCAACGCCAGCGCTGTCATAACCTCGATACTCGAGGCGCTTGAGGCCTTCGAGCAGAATTGCAGTGATGTTGCGTTCAGCGACCGCGCCGACGATGCCACACATGATCAGGTCTCCTGAGAAGGTTCGATGGCCGCGCAGATCAGCTTGATGCCGCGGGCCTGAATACTGGATCGCGCCTCGGCAGTGAGGCGTTCGTCCGTGATGAGGGTGTGGATGTCGCCCCAGGGCAACTCCAGATTGGGTATGCGCCGGCCGATCTTGTCGGATTCGGCGAGCACTATGACTTCGCGAGCCACCTCCGACATGACCCGCGAAAGGCCGAGCAATTCATTGAAGGTGGTCGTGCCGCGCTGCAGATCGATGCCGTCCGCGCCGATGAACAACTGATCGAAATCGTAGGAGCGCAGTACCTGTTCCGCCACTTGCCCCTGGAACGACTCGGAGTGCGGATCCCAGGTACCGCCGGTCATCAGCAGCGTGGGCTCGTGTTCCAGCTCACGCAGGGCGTTGGCAACGCCCAGCGAATTGGTCATGACCAGCAAGCCGTGCTTGTGACCCAGCGCGGGGATCATTGCCGCGGTGGTGGTGCCGCTGTCGATGATGATGCGAGCATGCTCGCGAATGCAGTTAACGGCCGCTCGGGCAATGGCCTGCTTCCAGGGCGAAACAGGCTGTGTGGTGTCGCCGATCAGTTCCTGCGGCAAGGGCACCGCACCGCCGTAACGACGCAGCAGCAGACCATTCTTCTCGAGCGCCGCGAGGTCCTTGCGGATGGTGACCTCGGACGTTTCGAAACGCTTGGACAGCTCATCGACGCTCACCTCACCCTGATCGCTGAGCAAGGCCAGGATGGCGTGACGTCGTTGCGGGGTGTTGCGTTTCGACATGCTTAAGTTTCGATTCGAAAGAATATTTCTCGAATCAAAACCTACTCCGCCAAATACGTCAACTCCCGTTTGGCATCAGACGCGAAAATAGCCCATCAGGCTCTGTTGATGATTGGCCAACTGATTGAGCGCCTGGCTGACCCGTGCCGATTCGTCGGCCTGCCCGGACAGCGATTCAGTCACGTCGCGGATACCTGCCACGTTGCGGTTGATCTCTTCGGCCACCGCGCTCTGCTCTTCGGCCGCGCTGGCGATTTGCAAATTCATGTCGGAAATCACCGCTACCGCATCACCGATCTTGCGCAGCGCCGCAACCGCATGGCTCACCTGATCGACACTGCCCTGAGCCTGGCTCCGGCTGCTCTGCATCGCCGTCACCACATCTCGAGTGCCATTCTGCAGCCGCTCGATGACCTGGCGAATCTCTTCGATGGATTTCTGAGTACGCTGCGCCAGGCTGCGCACCTCATCGGCCACCACAGCGAAACCGCGCCCGGCTTCACCCGCTCGCGCCGCCTCGATCGCCGCGTTGAGCGCCAGCAGGTTGGTTTGCTCGGCAATAGCGCGGATCACCTCGAGCACCGAGCCAATCTGGTCGCTGCTGGCCGCCAGGCTTTCGACTTGACTCATCGCATGGTTGAGTTCGTCAGCGAGGCTGCCGATGCTGTGCGTGGTGTGATCGATCACGCTCAGCCCCTCGAGGGTGGCCTGATCCGCGTCGCGGGCTGCTTCGGCCGCTTGAGCGGCGTTGCGTGCGACATCCTGGGCGGTGGCGCTCATCTCCTGCGATGCGGTTGCGACCTGATCAACTTCGCGGAACTGCTGCTGCATACCCGCACTGGTCTGGCTGGCAATGGCTGCCGATTGATCGGCACTGCTGCGTGCATCCTGAACCGAGCGCTGCACGTCGGCGATGGTCGGCTGTAACTTGTCGAGGAATCGGTTGAACCAACCAGCCAGGGCGCCCAGTTCATCGTCTCGCGTGTAGGTCAGGCGGCGGGTGAGATCACCTTCGCCACTGGCGATGTCCTTGAGCATTGCTGCGACCCCTTCGATAGGCCGGGTGACTCCTCGAGCGGTCAACCACATCAACGCCAGACCCAACAGGACCGCACCGAGCCCGATGGCCAGGGCGATCGCACTGTCCTGGCGGCTTTGGGCTTGCAGTGTCTGCTCAAGACGCAACGCCGGGCCGAGCAGCACCGACTTCGGTACTTCCAGCAGAATTGCCCAGGGCTTGAGTTCAGCAATCGGTTGTACAGGTTGCAGTACACGAAGCATGTCGTCGTTCTCAAGCATCGCCTTCTGGCCTGCATCGACCGCTCGGGCGATGGCCTCGCTATCAGCGCCAAATGCGGCACTCAACGGCTGACCCAGCAAGCTGGTATCTCGACTGTGTCCGCCGAGAAGCTTGGCCGGGCTGATCACGCTCAGCTGGCCTTCCCCCTGATACAGCTCCTGATGAGCCTGTTGGCTGAGCTGCTGCAGGGAAGCCAGGCTGATATCGACGCCAACAACGCCAATGACCTTTCCATTTTCGATCAACGGAAAGGCGACACTGGTCATCAGCAGTGGCTGACCTTCCACCTCATCGAAATACGGATCGAGCAAGCAGACCCGGGCGCTGTCGCGCGGACAGCTGTACCAGGCGTTGTAAGGGGCACCACTGATGCCCGGCGTAGTATCGGCGAGGAGTTCCTCGCTCATGGTTTCAGCGGTGAGCTGTCCCGGCGTACGTTGCGACCAGTACAACGAGAAGCGGCCGCTGTCGTTACCACCCATCTCCTGGTTACCGATGAACATGCCATCCTTGTCATCCAGCGCATCGGTTTCGAACACCACGTAGAGACCGATCAGATCCGGATTGGCTCGGAGCGCACTCTCGATCTGATGATGCAAGTCCTCCCGAAGTTCGAAGGCGTTCGACATCCGCTCGATGGATTGTTCACGCAGCGACAGCACTTGGCGAACGAAACCCTTGCCATACTGATAGGCATCGTTGAACTGGCGTTCCATACGCAGCGCCTGCGACAGGCCCCGCGCTTGCAAGTTATTGCGCGCCGCCTCTTCGAGCATGGCGCTGCTCGATGCATTGACCAGAGCCACGGCCTGGCGCGATTGATAGAGCGATGCGCCGACCAGCAAGCCGACGATTAGCAGGAGGCAGAGACCAGCCAGCAGGGTGAGCTTCCACTGGATGGACAAGCGAGTGAGGGAGGGCATGACCGCGTCCTATGTTGTTATGCCCCGTTAGATCGGCCAGATATACGATCTCTTGAGTATCGCTATTCAAAAACCTCGGTAGCACACCGAGGTCCTCTGCCATCGCGATAACTTATTTGCGAGTCTTCTGTGGGCGCTCCCAGCCTTGGATCAATGCCTGCCGTGCCCGCCCCAGCGCCAGCGTGCCGGCCGGCACATCGGCCGTGATAACCGAACCGGCGCCAGTGGTAGCACCATCGCCAAGGGTAACCGGAGCGACCAGCGAGCTGTTGGAGCCGATGAAAACGTCCTCGCCCAACACCGTTTGGGACTTGTTGGCGCCATCATAGTTGCAAGTGATGGTGCCGGCCCCGATGTTGGTTCGCGCACCGATTTCCGCGTCGCCCAGGTACGCCAGGTGGCCAGCTTTGGCGCCATCGCCCAAGCGTGAGTTCTTGACCTCGACGAAATTGCCGACGTGCGCCCGGTCGCCCAGCACTGCGCCGGGACGCAAACGTGCAAATGGTCCGCAATCAGCGCCTTCGCCCAGCTCGGCACCGTCCAGATGGCTGTTGGCCTTGACCACCGCGCCACGGCGAAGCGTGCTGTTGCGAATCACGCAATTGGGGCCGATCTCGACGTCATCCTCAATAACTACCTGACCTTCAAGAATCACGTTCACGTCGATCAGCACATCGCGACCGACCGTAACCTCTCCGCGCAGGTCGAAACGGGCCGGGTCACGCAAGGTCACGCCTTGAGCCATCAGACGGCGCGCAGCGCGTTGTTGATAATGCCGCTCGAGCTCGGCCAGCTGCATGCGATCGTTGGCACCCTGCACCTCCATTGCATGCTGCGGCTGCTCGGTCGCAACCACCAGACCATCGGCCACTGCCATGGCGATCACATCGGTCAGGTAGTATTCGCCCTGCGCATTGCTGTTCGAAAGCCTACCCAGCCAATCGCCAAGGCGCTCACCTGGGACGGCCAAAATCCCGGTGTTCCCTTCCGCTATAAGCTTCTGCTCGGCCGAGGCATCTTTGTGCTCGACGATCGCTTGAACCACGCCCTGCTCGTCGCGCAGGATCCGCCCGTAACCGGTCGGATCGTCCAGACTCACCGTTAGCAGCGCCAATTGTTGCGGACCGACCTTTTGCAGAAGTCGCTCCAGCGTCGCGACCTCAATCAATGGCACGTCGCCATACAGAATCAGCACCCGCTCGGCCGTCAGCGCCGGGAGCGCCTGGGCGACTGCATGCCCGGTCCCCAACTGCTCGGCTTGCACCACGAAGCTCAGGTCATCCGCAGCGAGCCGTTCACGAACCTGTTCGGCACCATGGCCGATCACCACATGGATGGCCTTCGGTTTGAGCCCGCGAGCGGTTTCTATCACATGACCGAGCATGGATTGTCCAGCGACCGGGTGAAGTACCTTGGGCAGAGCGGAACGCATACGTGTTCCTTGACCGGCAGCGAGAATGACGATATCGAGAGACATGGCAGATCCTGAGCAAATCATGGGGCGGCTCGTACCGCCTAGACGACGTTTTTTGCCGAGCCTGGACAATAAAAAAGGGTAGCCAAGGCTACCCTTTTAATTACCTGCGATGAAGAAGCCGAGGGTTAGCCGCCGAACTTCTTACGCATCTGCTGAATCGTCCGCAGTTGCGCCGCGGCCTCGGCCAGACGCGCCGCCGCGGAACCGTAATCGAACTCCGCACCCTTCTGGTTGAGGGCTTTTTCGGCTGCCTTGAGCGCTTCCTGAGCAGACGCTTCGTCGAGATCACTGGCACGCTGCACGGTGTCGGCAAGCACCTTGATCATGTTGGGTTGAACTTCCAGATATCCGCCGGAGATGTAGAACACCTCACTTTCGCCACCTTGCTTGGTCAGGCGAATCGGACCCGGCTTCAGATCGGTAATCAACGGCGCGTGGCCCGGAGCAATACCAATGTCGCCGAGGTTGCCATGGGCAATCACCATCTCGACCAGACCGGAAAAGATCTCGCCTTCAGCGCTGACGATATCGCAATGGACTGTCATAGCCATATCTAGCCTCACGTATCAAACGGCGAGGTTGGCTACCGCCAGCCGCGCCGCCTGGTGAGCGCCCGTCGCCGGGCGCAGGATTACAGTTTCTTGGCTTTTTCGATGGCTTCTTCGATGCCACCAACCATGTAGAACGCTTGTTCCGGCAGGTGATCGTAGTCGCCGCTGAGGATGCCTTTGAAGCCTGCGATGGTGTCTTTCAGCGAAACGTACTTTCCTGGGGAGCCCGTGAAAACTTCTGCCACGAAGAACGGCTGCGACAGGAAACGCTGAATCTTACGTGCGCGAGATACCAGCTGCTTGTCGGATTCGGACAGTTCATCCATACCCAGAATGGCGATGATGTCCTTCAGCTCTTTATAGCGCTGCAGAACATACTGAACGCCACGAGCAGTCTCGTAGTGCTCATTGCCAATCACGTTCGGGTCGAGCTGACGCGAAGTCGAGTCAAGTGGATCCACGGCCGGGTAGATACCCAGCGAAGCGATGTCACGCGACAATACGACGGTGGCGTCCAAGTGGGCGAAGGTGGTCGCCGGGCTCGGGTCGGTCAAGTCGTCCGCAGGTACGTATACGGCCTGAATCGAAGTGATCGAGCCACTCTTGGTCGAGGTGATACGTTCCTGCAGAACGCCCATCTCTTCGGCCAGGGTCGGCTGATAACCTACCGCCGACGGCATGCGGCCGAGCAGTGCGGATACCTCGGTACCGGCCAGGGTGTAGCGGTAAATGTTGTCGACGAACAGTAGAACGTCGTTACCTTCGTCACGGAACTTCTCTGCCATGGTCAGGCCGGTCAGGGCTACGCGCAGACGGTTTCCCGGCGGCTCGTTCATCTGGCCATAAACCAGTGCCACTTTGTCCAGAACGTTGGAATCCTTCATCTCGTGGTAGAAGTCGTTACCCTCACGAGTACGCTCACCCACACCGGCGAACACGGAATAACCGCTGTGCTCGATGGCGATGTTACGGATCAGTTCCATCATGTTTACGGTCTTGCCCACACCGGCACCACCGAACAGGCCGACTTTACCGCCCTTGGCGAACGGGCAGATCAGGTCGATAACCTTGATGCCGGTTTCCAGCAGATCGTTGCCGCCCGCTTGTTCGGCGAAGGAAGGCGCAGGGCGGTGAATGCCCCAGCGCTCTTCTTCGCCGATCGGGCCGGCTTCGTCGATCGGGTTGCCCAGCACGTCCATGATCCGGCCCAGGGTCGCTTTACCGACCGGTACAGAGATGGCTGCGCCCGTGTTGTTGACGTCCAGACCGCGCTTGAGACCTTCGGTCGAGCCCATCGCAATGGTACGCACCACGCCGTCACCCAGCTGCTGCTGGACTTCCAGAGTGGTTTCGACGCTTTGTACTTTCAAGGCGTCGTAGATATTCGGGACCTGATCACGTGGGAATTCCACGTCGATCACGGCGCCGATGATTTGAACGATACGTCCGCTACTCATAGCTGGTTCCTCTGAATATTTGAACCGTTAAACCGCGGCAGCGCCGCCGACGATTTCCGAGATCTCTTGGGTGATCGCGGCCTGACGAGCCTTGTTGTAGATCAGCTGGAGATCGCTGATCAAATCACCGGCGTTGTCAGTTGCGTTCTTCATCGCGATCATCCGGGCGGCCTGTTCAGCCGCGCCGTTCTCGACCACCGCCTGGTACACCTGCGACTCCACGTAGCGCACCATCAAACCGTCGAGCAGTTCCTTGGCGTCGGGTTCGTACAGATAGTCCCAGTGATGCTTGAGTTGCTGATCCGGATCGGCCACCAGAGGAACCAACTGCTCCACTGTCGGCTGTTGCGTCATGGTATTGATAAATTTGTTCGAGACCACCGACAGACGATCGATACGACCATCGAGGTAAGCGTCCAACATGACCTTGACGCTACCGATCAAATCATTGATCGACGGCTCCTCGCCCAGGTGGCTGATTGCCGCTACGACATTGCCACCGAAGTTGCGAAAAAACGCAGCGCCCTTGCTGCCAATGACGCAGAGATCAATCTCCACGCCTTGCTCGCGGTTCGCTGCCATATCCTTGACCAGCGCCTTGAACAGGTTGGTGTTCAAGCCACCACACAGCCCCCGGTCACTGCTCACCACGACATAACCGACGCGCTTGATTTCACGCTCGACCATGAAAGGATGGCGATACTCCGGGTTGGCGTTGGCCAGATGACCAATCACCTGGCGGATACGCTCCGCATAAGGACGGCTGGCAGACATGCGCATTTGAGCCTTGCGCATCTTGCTGACAGCTACCTTTTCCATGGCGCTGGTAATCTTTTGCGTGCTTTTGATGCTCGCAATCTTGCTGCGAATCTCTTTTGCGCCTGCCATTTGACACCTATCGGGTTAGCAGGCGGAGGTCTTGCGACCTCCGCTGCGGCTTACCAGGTTTGGGTGGCCTTGAACTTCTCGATACCGGCTTTCAGGGCCGCGTCGATTTCGTCATTGAAGTCACCCTTCACGTTGATCTTCGCCATCAAATCGGCGTGATCGCGGTTGAAGTAAGCAATCAGCGCTTGTTCGAAGCTGCCGATCTTGGCGATTTCGATGTCCTGCAGGAAGCCACGTTCGGCCGAGTACAGGGACAGCGACATGTCGGCGATGGACATAGGCGCATATTGCTTTTGCTTCATCAGCTCAGTAACACGCTGACCATGCTCAAGCTGCTTACGGGTGGCTTCGTCCAGATCAGAGGCGAACTGGGCGAAAGCCGCCAATTCACGGTACTGAGCCAGAGCGGTACGGATACCACCGGATAGCTTCTTGATGATCTTGGTCTGAGCGGCACCACCTACGCGGGAAACCGACACACCGGCGTTCACAGCCGGGCGGATGCCGGAGTTGAACATCGCCGATTCCAAGAAGATCTGACCGTCGGTGATCGAGATCACGTTGGTCGGAACGAACGCGGAAACGTCGCCAGCCTGGGTTTCGATGATCGGCAGAGCGGTCAAGGAACCGGTTTTGCCTTTCACTTCGCCTTTGGTGAACTGCTCGACATACTCTTCGGAAACGCGCGATGCACGCTCCAGCAGACGGCTGTGGAGATAGAACACGTCGCCCGGGTAAGCTTCACGGCCTGGCGGACGGCGCAGCAGCAGGGAAATCTGGCGGTAAGCTACTGCTTGCTTGGACAGATCGTCATAAACGATCAGCGCGTCTTCGCCGCGGTCGCGGAAGTATTCGCCCATGGTGCAGCCAGCGTATGGTGCGATGAACTGCAGCGCAGCAGATTCAGAAGCACTCGCGGCAACGATGATGGTATTGGCCAGAGCACCGTTCTGCTCGAGCTTGCGCACCACGTTGGCAATGGTCGATTGTTTCTGTCCGATGGCGACATACACACAGAAAATACCGCTGTCTTTCTGATTGATGATCGCATCGATCGCCAGAGCAGTCTTACCGATCTGACGGTCGCCAATGATCAGCTCACGCTGACCGCGGCCAACCGGGATCATGGCGTCAACGGCCTTGTAACCGGTTTGCACCGGCTGATCGACCGACTTCCGCCAGATCACGCCCGGCGCAACTTTTTCAACCGCGTCGGTAGCGACATTGTTGAGCGGACCCTTGCCGTCAACCGGGTTGCCCAGCGCGTCGACGACGCGACCGAGCAGCTCAGGACCCACCGGAACTTCGAGGATGCGACCGGTGCACTTGGCGCTCATGCCTTCGGCAAGCGTCTGGTAGGCACCCAGGACCACGGCGCCGACAGAGTCGCGCTCAAGGTTCATGGCCATACCGTAGACGCCGTCCGGGAATTCGATCATCTCGCCATACATGACATCGGCCAGACCATGAATTCGCACGATGCCGTCCGACACGCTGACGACAGTGCCTTCGTTACGGGCTTGGGAGGCGATATCGAGTTTTTCGATACGCCCCTTGATGATTTCACTTATTTCGGAAGGATTGAGTTGCTGCATTGCTCTGCTGCCCCTTCAAACTCAAGATTTCAATGCTTCGGCCAGTTTCGCGATCTTGCCGCGGACTGAGCCATCGATAACCAGGTCGCCGGCGCGGATCAACACGCCACCCAAAAGGGAGGCATCTTCCGCGGCATGCAGGCGCACTTCCCGGCCGAGCCGTGCACTGAGAACCTTGGCGAGTTTGTCTTGCTGTTCGTTGCTCAACGCGAAAGCACTGGTCACATCCACGTCAACCGTTTTTTCCTGCTCGGCCTTGTACAGCTCGAACAGTTCGGAGACTTCCGGCAACAACGGCAAGCGGTCATTGGCGGACAACACGTGAATGAAATTGCGTGCCTGAGCATCAAGCTTTTCACCACACACCTCGACGAAGGTGGTGGCCTTGTCGTCTCTCGTCATACGCGGGGCCTTGAGCACGCGCTGCATGGTGTCGTCTTGCGACACCGCAGCAGCCAGACCAAGCATGGCTGACCATTCGGCCAGTTGCTGATGGACCTGTGCGTACTCGAAGGCAGCCTTGGCGTAAGGTCGGGCCAGCGTGGTCAGTTCTGCCATGATCGCGCCCCTCGCTTAAATTTCGGCTGCCAATTTGGAAACCAGCTCCGCATGCGCGTTCTGATCGATGGATGCGCCCAGGATCTTTTCGGCGCCACTGACCGCCAGGCTACCCAACTGGGCGCGCAAGGCATCCTTGACCGCGTTCAATTCCTGCTCAATCTCGGCCTGAGCCTGGACCTTGAGCCGCTCACCCTCGACACGGGCCTGATCGCGAGCTTCGTCGACGATCTGGTTAGCGCGCTTCTTGGCTTGCTCGATGATTTCAGCCGCTTGCGTCTTGGCTTCGCGCAGTTGCTGGCTCGCTTTATCCTGAGCCAACTCCAGATCACGAGCACCGCGACTGGCAGCTTCCAGACCGTCAGCGATCTTCTTCTGGCGTTCCCGCAGAGCTGTTATGACCGGAGGCCATACGAACTTCATGCAGAACAGCACAAAAATGAAGAACGCAACGGACTGGCCAATCAGGGTTGCATTAATGTTCACGCCAACACCTCGCTCGTTCGTTGTCCGTCAAACCATCCATTCGATAAACCGAATGGATCAGCCTGCCAATTGACCAACGAAGGGGTTCGCGAAAGTGAAGAACAGCGCAATACCTACACCGATCATGGTCACCGCATCGAGCAGGCCGGCGACGATGAACATTTTCACCTGCAGCATCGGCACCATTTCCGGCTGACGCGCTGCGCCTTCCAGGAATTTGCCGCCGAGCAGGCCGAAGCCGATTGCAGTACCCAAGGCACCCAGGCCGATCAGCAGAGCTACAGCGATAGCAGTCAGTCCAACTACAGTTTCCATTTTTCCTCCGACTTTATGTCGTATTGGTTAAGGGTTTAGGTAAAGCGAATCGAATCAGTGATCGTTTTCTTCATGAGCCATCGATAGATAGACGATCGTCAGCATCATGAAGATGAAAGCCTGCAGCACGATGATCAGGATGTGGAACACAGCCCACGCCCACTGCAGAACAATACCCAGCCCACCCAGGATCACGCCGTTAGCGAACATGATGGCAATCAGGATGAAGATCAGTTCGCCAGCATAGAGGTTGCCGAACAGACGCAGCGCCAGCGAAACAGGCTTGGCGATCAGGGTAACGAATTCGAGAAGGAAGTTGATTGGGATGAGCAGGACCTGCACGGCCATGTTCTTGCTGCTGAACGGATGCAGTGTGAGCTCCCCGAAGAAACCGCCCAGACCCTTTACCTTGACGCTGTAAAAGAGCAGCAGAGCGAACACCGAGAGTGCCAGACCGAGCGTCGCGTTCGGGTCGGTGGTGGGGACCACACGGAAGAACAGGTGCTCATTGCCGACGATGTTGGCAGCCAGCATAGGCAGCCAATCTACCGGAATGAGGTCCATGAAGTTCATCAGGAACACCCAGACAAAAATGGTCAGAGCCAACGGAGCGATAAGGGCGTTGCGGCCATGGAAAGTGTCCTTGACGCTGTTATCGACGAACTCGACCATCAACTCGACGAAGTTCTGCGCGCCACCGGGCTGGCCGGATGTAGCCTTTCTAGCAACAGCCCAGAACAGCAGGATAAAAACCAGGCCGAGCACCACGGAAACTCCGAGAGTATCCACGTGAAATGCCCAGAAACCCATTTCCTTGGCTTGCTCCGCGGAATGGGCGAACCCCCATTCCCCAGTCGGCAACCGCCCGTAGGTCAGATTAGACAGGTGGTGCTGTATGTAACCCGAAGCGTTCTCTGCTGCCATGATTGCCTCAATGAATCAATTTGAAATTCTTTTCTTAATCAGCAGAGGAGCAAACCAGCCGACTCCTTGAGTCAGTATGAACACACCGAACAACGAAAGTGGGTTCAGCGGTTTCACCCCTGTGAAGGCCAGCGCGAACAGCACTGACGTGAAGATCAGTTTCCCTGCTTCGCCAGCATAAAATGACCTGACGATAGCTTGAGCAGCCCGAGCACCACTAAAGCGAAAAGCCTTGTGAGCGAAATAAATATTCGGAAGCAAGGCGATCAGACCACCAAGCAATCCAGAGTAACCCGCAACATTGTCGACCCACAGCCACAGCACGACCGCTGAGATGAGCAATAACGACAACTGCGCCATCAGAACCGGAAAAACCGCTAACCGATGGAAGGGTAGGCGTTTCTGCTCGTAGCCGACCAATTATTGTCCCTTGGCTTTCGCCGGCATGTCAGTCAATCACCATGCCTTATGTCTTTGAAAATGCGCGCAGATTATATGTGGCGCTAGGGTCAGGTACAACCGTTTGGTAGTGACTACCAGGCAGTACTACAACCTTATACGCCCGTAATTGTTTCAGCGTATGTGTGCTAACACACCTTGCAATTCATCCAGAGAGTTGTAGCGAATCACCAACTGTCCTTTGCCCTTTTCACCATGCTTGATTTGCACTGGAGAACCCAGACGCTCAGCCAGACGCTGTTCCAGACGGACAATGTCAGGATCATTCCTCGTCTCGGCTTTCGAACCCTCGGAGCTGTTCAGCCATTGCCGCACCAGCGCCTCGGTCTGGCGGACAGTCAAACCACGTGCGACAACATGACGCGCCCCGTCGACCTGCTGCTCCGCCGGCAACCCGAGCAGCGCTCGGGCATGGCCCATTTCCAGATCGCCATGCGACAGGAGCGTCTTGATCTCCTCCGGCAGCGCGATCAGACGCAGCAGGTTGCTGATGGTCACGCGCGACTTGCCCACCGCGTCAGCCACCTGCTGCTGAGTCAACTGGAATTCCTGCTGCAGCCGCTGCAGGGCTACGGCTTCCTCGATCGGGTTAAGGTCCTCACGCTGGATATTCTCGATCAGCGCCATGGCAATCGCCGCTTCATCGGAAACGTCGCGCACCAGTGCCGGGATCTTCTCGAGGCCGGCCTGCTGGCTGGCACGCCAGCGACGTTCGCCAGCAATGATTTCGTAGCGGCCAGAGCCGATCGAACGAACGACAATCGGTTGCATTACGCCCTGACTGCGAATGGAGTGTGCCAGCTCATCGAGGGTCACCGGATCGATATCGCGCCGAGGCTGATATTTGCCCCGCTGAATGATGTCGAGCGGCAATTGTTGTAATTCCCGCTCATCGACCTGAACGGCGCCTTCCTGCATCGCCGTCACATTGGCGCCTCCGAGCAGGGCATCCAGTCCGCGTCCTAGGCCTCGTTTTTTGGTCGCCATGAAAATTTCCTTATGCAGTTGCGCTGCGAGCGGCCCGCCGCTGACGGCGTGACAGCTCGCCGGCCAGTGCCAGATAGGCCAAGGCGCCCTTGGATTGCTTGTCATAGACCAGCGCCGGCATGCCATGGCTGGGGGCTTCGGCCAGCCGTACATTGCGAGGAATGACCGTGTCGTAGAGTTTCTCACCGAAATGCGTCTTGAGCTGCTCGGTGACATCGTTGGTGAGGCTGCTGCGCGGATCGTACATGGTGCGCAACAGGCCTTCGATCTGCAGCGACGGATTCAACGCCTGACCGATGCGCTGAATCGAATTGACCAGATCGGTCAGTCCCTCCAGTGCATAGTATTCGCACTGCATTGGGATGATCACGCCGTCTGCGGCCGTTAGCGCGTTGATCGTCAGCATCGACAGCGAGGGCGGGCAATCGATCAAAATGTAATCGTAGTTCTCGCGTACTGGTGCAAGCGCCTCGCGCAGGCGATGTTCTTTGGTGGGCAATTTGAGGAGCGCGACCTCGGCGGCCGTCAGATCACGGTTGGCCGGCAGCAACTGGTAGCCACCATGCTCGGAAAACTGCATGGCATCGACCAGGCTGCACTCGCCGATGAGCACGTCGTAGATCGAATACTCCAAGCTTAACTTATCCACACCGCTGCCCGTTGTGGCGTTGCCCTGTGGATCAAGATCAATGAGCAGAACACGACGACGAGTCGCTACAAGCGAGGCGGCGAGGTTGATACAGGTAGTTGTCTTGGCGACACCGCCCTTCTGGTTGGCGATGGCAAATACTTTAGCCATGGTCAGCGTCTGTCCGGAGTCATGAAGTGCGGCGCAGTATCAGCAGATGGCGTTGCCCTTGGCAACCGGGAACCTTGAGAACGAGGCAGCGCTCTAGTTGGAAATCCGCCGGTAGCGCCTGTAGCTCGTCATCGGGTTGGACTCCTTTCATGGCGAGCCAGCGAGTTTCGAGATTTCCCAGATGGCGCGTCCAGTCGGCGAAGTCGCTCAGCGAGCTGAATGCCCGAGACGTGATGCCGGCAAAAGGCCGTTCGGGTCGGAACTGCTCGACGCGGCTGTGGACAACTTCGAGATTGGCGAGTTTCAGCTCCAGTTTGACCTGCGTAAGAAAACGGGTCTTCTTGCCGTTCGAGTCGAGTAGCGTAAAGCTGCGCTCGGGAAACAAAATGGCTAGCGGAATGCCAGGCATCCCACCGCCACTGCCCACGTCCAGCCAGCGAGCGCCATCTTGCTCTACATATGGAGCGACGCTAAGGCTATCGAGCAGATGACGCGAGACCATTTCAGCCGGATCGCGCACGGCGGTCAGGTTGTAGGCCTTATTCCACTTGTTCAGCAACGCCAGATAGGCAAGCAGCTGCGCTTGCTGCGAGTCGCTAAGCTCTACGCCGAGTAATTCGGCGCCACGCTGGAGTTCTTCGGCATAGCGTGCGTATTCGTCGTCCATCAAGCGCTTTGCTCCAGCTTGCTTCCGGCGCTGCGTTTTTTCAGATGGATCATCAGAAGCGACACTGCTGCTGGGGTTACACCGGGAATTCGCGACGCCTGGCCGAGCGTTTCCGGTCGAGCAAGGGTGAGCTTGTGCTGGATCTCCTTGGACAGGCCAGAGATGGTCGAATAGTCCAGATCCGCCGATAGCGCAACACTCTCGCTGGCGCGAAGGCGGGCGATTTCTTCCTGCTGACGATCAATGTAGCCGGCGTACTTTGTCTTTATCTCGACCTGCTCAGCAACCTGCGGGTCCTCGACCCCCGCCCCGGTAAGCTGGATCAGGCTGAGATAATCGATTTCGGGTCGTGCGAGCAGATTGAGCAAGTTGTACTCATGGGTCAGCGGCGTTCCAAAACGCTCGGCGATCGCATCGCCCTGCGGCGTTGCCGGACGCACCCAGGTACTTTTCAGTCGCTGCTCTTCCTGCTCGATGCTTTCGCGTTTGCGCTCGAAAGCGGCCCAACGGGCATCATCGACCAAGCCCAATTCACGGCCTTTTTCGGTCAGCCGTAGGTCCGCATTGTCTTCTCGCAGGATCAACCGGTACTCGGCGCGCGAAGTAAACATGCGATAAGGCTCCTGGGTTCCCAGGGTGATCAGGTCGTCGACAAGTACGCCCAGATAGGCCTCGTCGCGGCGCGGGCACCAGCTGTCCTGGCCCTGTGCGCGCAAAGCCGCGTTAGTGCCGGCCAACAGCCCCTGAGCGCCGGCCTCTTCGTAACCGGTGGTGCCGTTGATCTGACCGGCAAAGAACAAGCCACCGATCACCTTGGTTTCCAAGCTGTACTTGAGATCGCGCGGGTCGAAGTAGTCGTACTCGATGGCATAGCCAGGGCGAACGATGTGCGCCTGCTCCATGCCGCGGATGCTCTGGACGACCTGCAGCTGCACGTCGAATGGCAACGATGTGGAGATACCGTTGGGGTAAAGCTCGTGTGTGGTCAGGCCTTCTGGTTCGATGAAGACCTGATGGCTGTCCTTGTCTGCGAAACGATGGATCTTGTCCTCGATCGACGGGCAGTAACGTGGACCGACGCCTTCGATGACGCCGGAATACATCGGCGATCGGTCAAGGTTTGCGGCAATAATTTCGTGGGTTCGCGTGTTGGTATGAGTGATCCAGCAACTGACCTGCTTCGGATGCTGCGCGGCATGCCCCAGGAACGACATAGGTGGGATGGGTATATCGCCTGGTTGCTCTGTCATCACCGAAAAATCGACGCTGCGTCCGTCGATGCGTGGCGGCGTGCCTGTCTTCAGGCGACCAACGCGAAGCGGTAACTCACGAAGACGACGAGCCAGGGCGATCGAGGGCGGATCACCAGCACGACCGCCGGAATAATTCTGCAGACCGATGTGGATAAGTCCACCGAGAAAGGTACCGGTGGTGAGTACCACGGAGTCGGCGAAGAAACGCAGCCCCATCTGTGTCACGACACCCTTGACTTGGTCGGCTTCAACGATCAGATCGTCGGCGGCCTGTTGAAATATCCACAGGTTCGGCTGGTTCTCCAGAACCCCACGGACCGCAGCCTTGTACAGCACGCGATCCGCTTGGGCACGAGTCGCGCGTACGGCTGGGCCTTTGCGGCTGTTGAGCACACGGAACTGAATGCCGCTTTGGTCGGTGGCCGTTGCCATGACACCGCCTAGCGCATCGATTTCCTTGACCAGATGGCTTTTACCGATGCCGCCTATGGCTGGATTACAGCTCATCTGTCCCAGTGTTTCGACGTTATGGGTGAGCAGCAGGGTTTTTACACCGATTCGAGCGGCTGCCAACGCAGCTTCGGTACCGGCATGGCCGCCGCCGATAACGATGACGTCAAAACGGGAAGGGAAATCCACCACGCACCTCGTGCCTGTTCAGTTGAGCCTGGGAAAACGCGCAAGTATAGGGGCTGGAGGGCTGTGAAAGAAGGGCCTTTGCACAAAAAATGACCAACTGCTCAAGGTGTGCCGGGAGCTCAAGCAATATATAAAAAAGAGAGAAATGATTTAAAGCTTATTTCTATGTTTATAAATATGTGCCGAATATCTGTGGATAGATCGCTGTAAACCTTTATTCATAAGGGCTTCAGCGTACCAAAACCTTGTG
This sequence comes from Pseudomonas sp. KSR10, assembly GCF_022355455.1. Classification (NCBI taxonomy): domain Bacteria; kingdom Pseudomonadati; phylum Pseudomonadota; class Gammaproteobacteria; order Pseudomonadales; family Pseudomonadaceae; genus Pseudomonas; species Pseudomonas sp. KSR10. Next base: position 1,415,427 of record NZ_JAKOEN010000019.1, read on the forward strand.
CTGAAGCTGGGCTGGGACGGTGCAGTACCGGTTTACAGCCTGTGTATTAAATAGCTACTTATGCACAGGCCAGCTCATCACCGGTTTATCCAGAGGGTTATGGACCGACCTTAGGGCCGGTTTTCCACAGGGCTCAAGGGGGCGGTTGATAATAAAAAACGAACGGTTTCGCCGGAATCGAGGCGGCCAGCGGTAGCCTGCGCACGATGAATCGAGGCAGGGACGTCGCAGCCCGGTGTCTTTGAAGGGCACCGGCCGAGCGCCAGTTTCCCTGCGGGAAACGCCTCAGCGCCCGTCCCAGTCATCGGACGGCGATGGCGGCTTCAGGCGATGTGCTATTTGCCGATGCAAAAGCTGGAAAAAATGCGTCCCAGCAAGTCATCTGAGCTGAAGGCACCAGTGATCTCGCCAAGGGTTTGCTGGGCTTGGCGCAGGTCCTCGGCCAGCAGCTCTCCGGCTCCGGCCAGGGTGAGCTGCGCGTGGCCATGGTCCAGATGCGCTGCCGTCTGCCGCAGTGCGTCCAGGTGCCTGCGGCGGGCGCTGAAGCCGCTCTCTGCGGTCTGGTCGTACCCCATGCAGCGCTTGAGATGCTCGCGGAGCATCTCAAGGCCCTCGCCGGACCGTGCCGAAAGGCTCAGCGTGCTATAGCCGTCAGGATCGATCGAGAGGGTGGCGCCCTCCCCCGTCAGGTCAGCCTTGTTGCGAATGAGGGTGGTCTTCGCGCGATCGGGCCTGATGGCCAGGAAATCGGGCCAATCGGAGCTGTCAGGGCCTGCCGAAGCTGCACTGGCATCCATCACCAGCAGTATGCGATCGGCATCCTCGATGGCTTTGATGGCCCGCTCCACGCCGATGCGCTCGACCTGGTCGTCGGTATCGCGCAGGCCGGCCGTATCGATGACATGCAAGGGCATGCCGTCGATATGAATATGCTCGCGCAGCACATCGCGCGTGGTGCCGGCGATGTCAGTGACGATAGCCGCCTCACGGCCCGCCAAGGCGTTGAGCAAGCTGGATTTACCGGCATTGGGGCGACCGGCGATCACCACGTTCATGCCTTCGCGCAGCAGCGCGCCCTGACCCGCCTCGCGGATCACCTCGGCCAGCTCCTGCCTGACGGCTTGCAGCAAGGCCAGCACTCGGCCGTCGGCCAGAAAATCGATCTCCTCTTCAGGGAAATCGATTGCCGCCTCGACGTAGATGCGCAGCTGGATCAGCTTTTCCGTCAGTTGATGAACCCGGCGGGAAAACTCGCCTTGCAGCGAGCGGACAGCGTTGCGCGCCGCCTGAGCGGAACTCGCCTCGATCAGGTCGGCGATCGCCTCGGCCTGGGCCAGATCCAGCTTGTCGTTGAGGAAGGCCCGTTCACTGAATTCACCGGGGCGGGCAAGGCGAACGCCAAGTTCCACGCACCGCTGTAGCAGCATGTCCATCACCACGGGACCGCCATGGCCTTGCAGTTCCAGCACGTCTTCGCCGGTGAACGAATGGGGGCCTGGGAAATACAGCATCACCCCTTCGTCGATGACCTCGCCGTCATCGGCGTGGAAGGGGCCATAGTGCGCATGCCGCGGGACCGGTTCTCGTCCGCTGAGGGTGATGGCGACAGCTTTGGCTCGTGATCCTGAGACGCGCACCACGCCGATGCCGCCTCTTCCCTGAGCGGTAGCGACTGCGGCGATGGTTTCGCGATCTTGGCTCATGTGTCTTCTCTCCCAGGCAGATCGAAAAAAGCAAAACGCCCCAATCAAGGGGCGTTCTGTTCACGTCAACGAAAATCTCAGGTTGCGGCTGCGGTCTGCCCGATGATCTTGCGCGTAATGTACCACTGCTGTGCGATCGACAGGACGTTGTTGACCACCCAGTACAGCACCAGGCCAGCCGGGAACCAGAGGAAGAAGAAGGTGAAAATTACAGGCAAGAGCTTCATCACCTTGGCTTGCATTGGGTCCGGTGGCGTGGGGTTCAGCTGCTGCTGAATAAACATGGTCAAGCCCATGATGATCGGCAGGATGAAAAACGGATCCTTGATGGATAGATCGGTGATCCAGAACATCCACGGCGCCTGACGCATCTCGACGCTTTCCAGCAGCACCCAGTAGAGCGCAAGGAACACCGGCATCTGCACCAGAATCGGCAAGCAACCCCCAAGAGGATTGATCTTCTCCTTCTTGTACAGCTCCATCATCGCTTGGGACATCTTCTGGCGGTCATCGCCAAACTGCTCCTTCAGCGCCTGCATTTTCGGCGATACCGCACGCATGCGGGCCATCGATTTATAGCTGGCCGCCGAGAGCGGGAAGAACGCGAGCTTGATCACGATCGTCAGCACGATGATCGACCAACCCCAGTTGCCGAGCAGCGCGTGGATGTTTTCCAACAGCCAGAAGATTGGCTGGGCGATGAACCAGAGAATGCCGTAGTCAACGGTCAGGCGCAGGCCCGGCGAGAGTTCCTCAAGCTTGTCCTGGCTCTTGGGGCCGGCGTACAGCGTAGCGGACGTTTCACCCTGGCTACCCGGGGCGACGGAGATCGCCGGACCGGTGAAGCCGATGATGTAGTTGCCGCGGCTGTCCTTGCGGGTCTGCACCTGGTTGGTTTGATCGGGTGCCGGGATCCAAGCCGTCACGAAGTAATGCTGCAACCAGGCGATCCAGCCGCCTTCGACGGCCTTTTTCAGGTTCTTGTCGTCCATGTCGCTCATGGAGACCTTGGTGTAGGGCTCATCCTTGGTCCAGAGCGCGGCCCCCAGATAAGTTGCCGTGCCGGTCGCCGTGCTGGAAGACGGATCGCCGCTGTCGTCACGCTTGAGCTGACCGAACATGTGGCCCGTCCAGGCCTTTTCGCTCTGGTTGTCGATCAGATAGCTGACGCGCAGGTCATAGTCGCCGCGATCGAAGGTGAAGCGCTTGGTGTAATCGACGCCGTCTTCGCTGTACTTCAGATCGACGACCAGTTGATCCTGACCTTCGCCCAGTTGGTACTGCTGTTGCTCGCTGCTGTACAGCGGACGTCCGCTGGCCTTGTCCGGCCCGTCACCGATCAAGCCGCTCTGGGCTTCATAGGTCCGCTCCGCGCTACGCTCGAATAACTGGAACGGAACGTCCGGCCGATCCTGGCGACGGGGAAATTCCGGTAAGCGTAGGTCGACGATGTCGCCACCACGCGGATCGATCGCGACATCGAGGACATCGGTACGTACGCGGATCAGCTGGGTGCTGCTGGCCTGGGTTTCAGGCAACGTGCTGGCCGATTGCTCGCCGCCAACGGAAGGAATGTCCTGCTGGGCGTCTTCAGCGCGGGTGGCTGGCGGTGTGTCCGGTAGCTGAGCGAGCGAAGGTTGTTCCTGGCTTGTCTCGGCAGGCAAGGCGGCCTGGCCGTAGTCCTGATTCCACTGAAGGACCATCAGGTAGGCAACGACTGCCAGTGCGACAAGCAGAATCGAGCGTTTGATATCCATGGTTACTCGGTCATCGAAGATGAATTGGAGGTGTGGTTGGAAGGCACGGGATCATAGCCGCCCGGATTCCATGGATGGCAACGGCCAAGCCTGCGCAGGCTCAGCCAGCCACCGCGCAGCAGGCCATGACTTTCGATGGCCTCTTGTGCGTAGCAAGAGCAACTGGGGTAGAAGCGACAATGGCTCGCCATCATGGGACTGATGGCATACCGGTAGACCCGGATCGGAATCAAAGCCAGGTTACGCATGGGCGGGCTTGCCCTGTTCCGGATTGTCGACGTTCTGGGAAGGGGTGCGAGACAACCGCCTCCAGAGCTTGGCGAATTGCCGTGCCAGTTCGGGATTATCCAGATCAGCCAATCCCTTGCGCGAGATAACCACGATGTCCCACCCCGTTAGTTCCGTCTGGTGGAGACGAAAGGTTTCGCGCAGTTGCCGCTTGATGCGATTGCGCTCCACCGCGAGCTTGACGCTTTTCTTGCCGATCACCAGCCCGATACGGGGATGTGGCAATCCATTTTCGCGCACCAGGAGCAGGACATTCCTGCCCGGTAACTTGCCGGAAGGGGAGTCGAAGACTGCCTTGAATTGACGCGGGGTCAGCAATCGCTTTTCCCGAGCGAAGTCTCGACTCACTACCTGTTCCGACGTGTTCAGACTGCCAGGCGCTTACGACCTTTGGCACGACGACGCGACAGGACGGCGCGACCGTTCTTGGTGGCCATACGAGCACGGAAACCGTGAGTGCGAGCGCGCTTGAGGGTGCTGGGTTGGAAAGTGCGTTTCATGATGCGTTACCTGGTGATCCATTGCGGGCCGGAATGGCCCCCTTTTAAGAGACCGGCGATTGTAGAGAAGCTGCGCGGTGAGGTCAATTTCCAACCAGCAAGATAGAGAGAGAATTAAATAAGAAAGAAAAGAAGTTAAAGCTCTTCTTAATGCAATGCTTATAGAAGGTGAGCGGTGAATCTGTGGATAAGGGCTTTTGAAGCAGACACGACGGGCTTTTCAGAGGTTTGAAAGGCTCTGTGGAAGCGGTGTGGCTCCGGTGGGAATCTATTGGGTTTCCTGTGGATGAAATTGCTTTTTATCAACAGATGGGGTTGCTGGGATCTTGCACACAGGCTTTTCCTGAGGGTTCAGGCTTGGTTATCAACAGGCTTCATGACGCAAGTGCGTGATACTACGAAATCATTCTTTGCGTTCATATGGCGTACGGACTGTGGATAACTGCACGACCGGAGGCTACAATGGCAGCCGTTTAAAAGCTCGACAGCGTCTAGGAGATTCCGTGTCGGTGGAACTTTGGCAGCAATGCATTGACCTTTTGAGAGATGAGCTGCCGGCCCAGCAATTCAACACATGGATTCGTCCGCTTCAGGTTGAAGCCGAAGGCGATGAGCTGCGCGTCTATGCGCCGAACCGCTTCGTTCTCGATTGGGTCAACGAGAAATATCTGTCTCGGCTGCTTGAGTTGTTGTCCGAGCGCGCCACGGGCTTGGCCCCTTCTTTATCTTTATTGATCGGTAGCAGGCGTACGGCCTCCGCGGCGCTGGCGCCCGCATCCGCTCCGCGTACCCAACAGCCGGTAGGCGCGCCCGCCGCGGCCGCGCCGCCGGCAGCGCTTTCGGACGCCGCGGTCCCGGTTGCGGCCGAAGCCGTAGCGGCACCCGCTCCGACGCGCATCGAACGCAACGTCCAGGTCGAAGGCGGCCTCAAGCACACCAGCTATCTCAATCGCACCTTCACGTTCGAGAATTTCGTCGAGGGCAAGTCCAACCAGCTGGCCCGTGCCGCGGCGTGGCAGGTCGCGGACAATCCGAAGCACGGCTATAACCCGTTGTTTCTCTATGGTGGCGTGGGCCTCGGTAAAACCCACCTGATGCACGCGGTAGGTAACCACCTGCTGAAGAAGAACCCCAACGCCAAAGTGGTCTATCTACATTCCGAGCGCTTCGTTGCCGATATGGTCAAGGCGCTGCAGCTCAACGCCATTAATGAATTCAAGCGCTTTTATCGGTCCGTGGATGCGTTGCTGATCGATGACATCCAGTTCTTCGCCAAGAAAGAACGGTCGCAGGAAGAGTTCTTCCATACCTTCAACGCCTTGCTCGAAGGTGGCCAGCAGGTGATCCTGACCAGCGACCGCTATCCGAAGGAGATCGACGGGCTCGAGGAAAGACTCAAGTCCCGCTTCGGCTGGGGCCTGACCGTGGCTGTAGAGCCACCGGAGCTCGAGACGCGGGTGGCGATCCTGATGAAGAAGGCCGATCAAGCCAATGTCGATCTACCTCATGACGCAGCCTTCTTCATTGCGCAACGGATCCGTTCGAATGTCCGCGAACTGGAAGGGGCATTGAAGCGAGTGATCGCCCATGCGCATTTCATGGGGCGTGACATCACCATCGAGCTTATTCGCGAGTCGCTGAAAGACTTGCTTGCCCTGCAGGACAAGCTGGTCAGCGTTGATAATATTCAGCGCACGGTCGCGGAATACTACAAAATCAAGATATCCGATCTGCTGTCGAAACGACGCTCGCGTTCCGTAGCGAGACCACGTCAGGTTGCGATGGCGTTGTCCAAGGAACTCACCAATCACAGCCTGCCCGAAATCGGCGACGCGTTTGGTGGGCGTGATCACACGACGGTGCTGCATGCTTGTCGTAAAATTGCTGAACTTCGGGAATTAGATGCTGATATTCGCGAAGATTACAAAAATCTGCTGCGTACTTTGACAACTTAACAGACTGCGGCCAATTAATAGGCAAGGGACCAGACCATGCATTTCACTATCCAGCGCGAAGCCCTGTTGAAACCCCTGCAGTTAGTGGCCGGCGTCGTTGAGCGGCGCCAGACCTTGCCGGTGTTGTCCAACGTTCTACTGGTGGTTCAGGATCACCAGTTGTCCCTTACCGGAACCGATCTCGAAGTCGAATTGGTTGGCCGTGTCGCTTTGGAGGATGCATTCGAGCCGGGCGAGATTACCGTGCCGGCACGAAAGCTGATGGACATCTGCAAGAGCCTGCAGCCTGACGCGCTGATAGATATCCGTCTGGACGATCAAAAGGTGGTAATTAAATCGGGGCGCAGTCGCTTTTCCCTGTCGACCTTGCCGGCAAACGATTTTCCCACCGTTGAGGAAGGCCCGGGTTCGCTGAATTTCAGTGTCAATCAGGGAAAGATGCGCCGCATGATCGAACGCAGCAGCTTTGCCATGGCGCAGCAGGATGTACGCTATTACTTGAATGGGATGCTGATCGAGGTATCCAGCGGAATGCTGCGCGCCGTCGCGACTGACGGCCATCGTTTGGCGATGTGCTCCATGCAGGCCGGCATCGAACAGCCTGATCGCCATCAGGTCATTGTGCCACGTAAAGGTATTCTCGAACTGGCGCGCCTGCTCACCGATCAGGACGGTGATGTCAGTATCGTTCTCGGTCAGCACCACATCCGGGCAACCACTGGCGAGTTCACGTTCACTTCCAAGCTGGTAGATGGGAAGTTTCCTGACTATGAGCGCGTCCTGCCGCGCGGTGGTGACAAGCTCGTTGTGGGTGAGCGTCAGACGCTACGCGAAGCATTCAGCCGTACAGCGATTTTGTCCAATGAGAAGTACAGAGGCATTCGTCTGCAGTTGGAAAGCGGTCTGTTGAAGATCCAGGCCAACAACCCTGAGCAGGAAGAAGCCGAAGAAGAAGTCGCCGTCGATTACTCGGGCGGCTCGCTGGAGATCGGTTTTAACGTCAGCTATTTGCTCGATGTACTGGGCGTCATGACTACCGACCAGGTCCGGCTGATTCTCTCCGATGCGAACAGCAGCGCCCTGGTTCAGGAGTTCGATAACGATGATTCGGCTTATGTCGTTATGCCGATGCGCCTGTAACCACAACTAGATGTCGCTTAGCCGTATCTCCGTCACCGGCGTTCGCAATTTGCAGCCGGTGACGTTAACTCCCTCCCCTCGGATCAACATCCTCCACGGCGACAACGGCAGTGGGAAAACCAGTTTTCTTGAGGCCATCCATCTCCTTGGTATGGCGCGTTCTTTCCGCAGCACGCGCCTGAATCCCGTTATTAGCCATGAGCAGACGAGTTGCACCGTCTTCGGCCAGGTTGAGCTGGGTGTAGAACAATCCAGCGCGTTAGGTATTTCGAGAGATCGCGGTGGGGAAATCCGTATACGCATCAATGGTCAGAGCGTCCGGAGCGCTGCGGAGCTTGCTGAAACCCTGCCATTGCAACTGATCAATCCTGATAGCTTTCGTTTACTGGAAGGTGCACCAAAGCTTCGTCGTCAGTTTTTAGATTGGGGCGTGTTCCACGTGGAACCCCGTTTTCTTCAAGCCTGGCAGCGCCTTCAGCAAGCGCTGAGGCAACGAAACTCATGGTTACGGCATGGTACACTGGACGCCGCTTCGCAGGCTGCTTGGAGCCGCGAGCTGAGTGCGGCAAGCGATGAAATCGATAGTTATCGGCGTGCCTATATCCAGGCTCTCAAACCCGTGTTCGAACGCATCTTGGCCTCCCTTCTGGAGCTGGAAGGCTTTCAATTGAGCTATTACCGCGGCTGGGATAAAGAGCGGTCCCTAGCTGAGGTGCTGGCAGCTTCGATCGAGCGCGACAGACTTATGGGGCATACCCAAGCAGGACCGCAGCGGGCTGATCTTCGCTTACGGATTGCTAATCATAATGCGGCCGAGACACTGTCGCGTGGCCAGCAGAAGCTTGTCGTCTGTGCACTGCGAATCGCTCAAGGGCATTTGGTAAGCGAGGCCAAGCGGGGTCAGTGCATTTACCTGGTCGATGATTTGCCGTCCGAACTGGACGATTACCACCGGCTTTCGTTGTGCCGGTTGTTGGAACAACTGAATTGTCAGGTATTTATCACCTGTGTCGATTCGAACGTATTGCGAGAAGGCTGGCGTGAAGATACGCCAGTCTCAATGTTTCACGTGGAACATGGTGAGATAACCCAAGTCCACGGCCCCTCGGGAGTGAAGGCATGAGTGAAAATCACACGTACGATTCGTCCAGCATCAAGGTCCTCAAAGGCCTCGATGCAGTTCGTAAACGTCCCGGCATGTACATCGGAGACACGGACGACGGCACCGGTCTGCACCACATGGTCTTCGAAGTCGTCGACAATTCGATCGACGAAGCGCTGGCTGGTCATTGCAGCGATATCTGCATCACCATTCACGTAGATGAATCCATCAGTGTCCGTGACAACGGCCGCGGGATCCCGGTCGATACTCACGAAGAAGGTGTATCCGCAGCCGAAGTCATTATGACCGTGCTACACGCCGGCGGTAAGTTCGACGACAATTCCTATAAGGTTTCTGGTGGCCTTCATGGCGTGGGCGTCTCGGTAGTGAATGCTCTGTCAGAAGAGCTTGTACTGACGATCCGCCGTGAGGGTAAGGTCTGGGAGCAGACCTACCGTCATGGCGTACCACAAGCACCATTGGCCGCAGTCGGCGAAACTGACGGTTCAGGCACCGAAATTCATTTCAAACCGTCGGCCGAAACCTTCCAGAACATTCATTTCAGCTGGGACATTCTGGCCAAGCGCTTGCGAGAACTGTCGTTCCTTAATTCGGGCGTGGGAATCGTGCTTCGCGATGAGCGAAATGCCAAGGAGGAGCTGTTCAAGTACGAGGGCGGTCTGAGCGCGTTCGTGACCTACCTCAATACCAACAAGACGCCCGTTAACGAAGTATTCCACTTCAATGTTCAACGCGATGATGGTGTTGGTGTCGAAGTGGCGCTGCAATGGAACGACAGCTTCAATGAAAATTTGTTGTGCTTCACCAATAACATTCCGCAGCGTGACGGCGGCACTCATCTGGCGGGCTTCCGTTCGGCGCTGACGCGTAACCTGAACAATTATATCGAGCAAGAAGGCCTGGCGAAGAAGCACAAGGTCGCGACTACCGGTGATGATGCCCGTGAAGGCTTGACAGCCATCATCTCGGTAAAAGTGCCGGATCCCAAGTTTAGTTCTCAGACCAAAGACAAGCTCGTGTCTTCCGAGGTCAAGACGGCGGTCGAACAGGAAATGGGTAAGCATTTCGCTGACTTCCTGCTGGAGCATCCCAATGAGGCCAAGGCGGTCGTTGGCAAGATGATCGATGCCGCTCGTGCACGCGAAGCTGCCCGCAAGGCCCGTGAAATGACCCGGCGTAAGGGCGCCTTGGACATTGCCGGTCTGCCCGGCAAACTCGCTGATTGCCAGGAAAAGGACCCTGCCCTTTCCGAACTCTACATAGTGGAGGGTGATTCCGCGGGCGGTTCTGCCAAGCAGGGCCGCAACCGCAGGACTCAGGCCATCCTGCCGCTCAAAGGCAAGATTCTCAACGTTGAGAAGGCCCGCTTCGACAAGATGATCTCTTCGCAGGAAGTTGGCACGCTGATAACGGCGCTTGGCTGCGGCATCGGCCGTGAAGAGTACAACATCGACAAGTTGCGTTATCACAACATCATCATCATGACCGATGCCGACGTTGACGGTTCGCACATCCGCACGCTGCTGCTGACGTTCTTCTTCCGCCAGCTCCCCGAGTTGATTGAGCGTGGTTATGTGTATATCGCTCAGCCTCCGCTCTACAAGGTCAAACGCGGCAAGCAAGAGCAGTACATTAAAGACGACGAGGCGATGGATGAATATCTCACCCAGTCTGCGCTCGAGGACGCCAGCCTCCACGTCAACGAGCACGCGCCAGGCCTTTCGGGCGAAGCGCTGGAGCGGCTGGTCAACGACTATCGCACGGTGATGAAAACGCTGCAGCGGCTCTCCCGCCTTTATCCGCAAGAGCTGACCGAACACTTCATCTATCTGCCGCGGGTGAGCGTCGGGCAGCTCGGTGATCACGCAGCGATGCAGGCCTGGCTGGAGCCCTACGCGGCTTTGCTGAAAGGTGTCGAGCGTTCCGGATTGGCCTACAAGGCAAGCCTGCGTGAAGATAAAGAGCGGAATCTTTGGTTGCCAGAGGTGGAGATTATTTCCCACGGGCTGGCCAGCTACATCACTTTCAATCGCGACTTCTTTGGCAGTAACGACTACAAGACGGTTACCGTTTTGGGTGAGAAGCTGAATAGCCTGCTTGAGGAAGGTGCCTACGTTCAGCGTGGTGAGCGCAAGAAGCCGGTCACGACTTTCAAGCAGGCGCTTGATTGGTTGATGACCGAAGGAACTCGCCGCCATAGTGTCCAGCGATACAAGGGATTGGGCGAAATGAATCCGGATCAGCTATGGGAAACCACTATGGATCCGGCGGTTCGCCGGATGCTCAAGGTCACCATCGAAGACGCCATTGCAGCGGATCAGATCTTCAATACTTTGATGGGCGACGCTGTAGAGCCGCGGCGCGATTTCATCGAATCCAATGCTTTAGCGGTATCCAATTTGGATTTCTGATCGCTGGATCAATCAGAATCACTAAACCCGGCGCAAGCCGGGTTTTTTTGTTCCACGTGGAACACGATAGACTTACTCGATCATCGCTCTTGGATTAATCAATTTTCAGAATTCTTTGTGGCCTCGTATGCTCCTCTCATCAAAAGTATTCAACCTTCTGGTTCTCTGCCCTGACAGAGGCCTTTCGCTACGGGGAAATTTCACATGCTCGACAGCAACCTGAAATCGCAACTGAAAACCTATCTGGAAAAGGTCACCCAGCAGTTCGAGATCGTCGCGTCCCTCGGTGACGGCGAGAAGTCACAGGAAATGCTCGAGCTGCTGGAAGAGATCACCAGCCTGAGCGACAAG
>NZ_JAKOEN010000019.1:1426664-1524107 GCF_022355455.1 Pseudomonas sp. KSR10
GGCTCCGGTAGCATTGGCCTAGCGGGAAGAGTTCCGGCTTTGGATTCCGGGCAGGCTGGCTGCGATAGCAGCAAGCCGCTCATGCATCGAGCTATCTGGCTCTGTGAATCACCAATGCCGAGAAACTGGCAGGCTAGAAGAAGCGGCTACTGAGATAGACGCGCTCGACGACAATCGATGCATGGCGGAGCGACGATCAATGCGGATCGTCACACCGTTTGGGAGGAGACTCATGGCTACGGGCAAACCGCACTCTTACGTATGAGATAGCTTGGACTAGAGGCGATAGAAAAAGGCCGTTTCGGCTGGAACCAGCCCGCGCACCGGAGCAGACTGGTCAGCTCTCGACCACCGTGTTCAGCTAACCGGCTCGACCTCTTTCACGGCTTTTGGATCAGAGGCGGCGATCGATGTCTCAGCCTGATCACGGCGCTTAATGAATTTCCAATCCGCTTCGTCGATATAGATTCCGGCCGGGCCGCTACCGCCTTCCAGGTCGATAGCTACATGTGCCGACACCTGCGGCTTCACCGAGGCCAGAATCGGCACGAAGCCGAGTTGCAGGCTGGTTTCGATGAGTGCTTGCTGGTTGCGTTCATCGATGTCGGCCGCCTCATCCAGGTAATAGGGAAGGCGAATACGACCGGCCTGTTCGCGGTCCATCAGGTGCAGCAACAGGTACATGTTGGTCAGTGCCTTGATGGTCATCGTCGTACCGTTGGACGCCGCGCCGTCGATGTCGGTATGGATCACCGGCTGGCCGCCCACCTTGGTAATTTCGAACGCGAGCTCGAACAGGTCCTTCAGGCCCAGCTGATTGTTGTTAGCGGCAACCAAGCGTGCCAGGTACTCCTTGGCCTCCTCGTTCTTGCTGTCCTGTTCGCTGCTTTGCTGCAGGTCGAATACGGACAGCGTCTCGCCTTGCTCGTATTGCCCGGCGCTGTGGATGATCTGGTCGATATGCTTGAGCGCATCCTTGTTCGGTGCCAGGACGATGCGAAAGCTTTCGAGGTTCGAAACCTGGCGCTTGTTGATCTCGCGGTTGAACAACGCCAGCTGATGCTCGAGGCTGTCGTAGTCGCTGCGGATGTTGCGCAAGGTCCGGGCGATATCGGTGACGGCCGCGCGACGTGCCTTGGCGAGCGTCAGGGCTTCGTCCTGGCGATGCGCGTAAGCGTTCACCAGCAGTTGCAACCGCCGCTCGGGATCTTCTTCGCTATCAAACTTGGCGACGCCCTTGAGGCGCACCTGCGCGTAGAGCGCTTCGATCTGGCCGTCGACGCGTTGCAGCGCCTGCCAGCTGTCCTGATAGTCGTTGAGCAGCGGCTGGAGGTTGTCCAACGAGTCGTCCACCGGATCCATGAAGGGCATACCGAATGGTAGATCTGCAGGCAGCAGCTGACGGCGACGTAGCGCGTCCTCCAACGTGCGCTCCTTGGCCTCGAGATCCGCCAGCTGACGGCCGACCAGTTGCAGCTTCGCCGATAGATGTTGCACTCGCTCGGTGAAGGCATCGCTGGTCCGCTTGAGTTCGTCCTGCGCCGCCTCGGCCTGGGCCAGTTGCTCAAGCTTACTGTTCTCTTCGGCTGAGAGCGTCTGGCAACGGCGGAAGTCCTCCAAGGCTTTTTGGGCGTCTAGCACCTGCTGGTAGAGCTGTTCGGCCTGCGCCTTGCTCGCGGCGCGGTCGACCGCCACTGAATGCTGGGCCTTGAGTTGTTTCAGTTCACGCTCCAGTCGATCCTTCTGGTCACGCAATGCGGCACGATCAGCCAGCGCCTGCAGGGCCGGCGGTTCAATATGGGACAAGTCGATAGATAACCCGGGCGCCTCGAAGCGCTCGCCCTTGAAGCCGTCCAGGACCGCTTCGAGCGACTTGACCCAGGCCTCGCTATCATCCAGCGCGATGCCTTTGTCCCCTAGCGGCAGGCTGAATAGCTGCCCATTGAACAGCCGCATGAGGCGATCAACGTCCGCTTGCGAGAACTCCTCACGCAGACGGGAGTAGCTGTTGTTGTCCGCGTGGTCCAGTTGCTGCCGGACCGACTTGAGCCGCTTCTCAAGGTCGCGCAGGCGCTCGTCGAGGTCCTCGCTGGAGAACTGGCGCGACTGCGATAGCGCGCCGGCCAACTCGTCATGGGCATCCTTGGCGGCGAGCAACTGCTGCTCGAGCACATGAGCATCATCGACCAGCGCAAAGCGGTTTTTCAGCGAGGAGAGCTCGCCCAGCCAGCGTTGAATCTCACTGATCTCACGCTCCAGGCGCATCAGTTCGGAGGTGCTTCCACGTTGTTCGTTCTGCAGGCCGTCCTGCTCGCGGCGATAGTGTTCGGCCTGGATGACCAGCTCTTCCTTGCGCGCGCCAGCATAGTCCTGCCAGGTCCCGAGCAGCGAGTCGAGCAAAGGCGACAAGCGATGCAGTTTGCCGCGCAGCAGTTCTCGCTGCGCCACGCCGGCAGCGAGAGCTTCAACCAACGGCCCGGCTGCAACCAGCGCTTGATAGTCCTGCTCCATGCGGCGCACGTCGCGGAAAGCCTCTTCGGTAGCTGCAATGTAATCGACACTGCCGGAGCGCAGGCTGTGCTCGAACGCATCGAGGAACAGCTGCTTGAGCTTGGCCGCCGTTATCTCGCGCATGTGCAGCAGGTTGATGAAAAGTGCGCGGAACGTCTTCAGGCTCTGCTCGCTGGTCGAACGCAGTGGGATCAGCGTTATGTCCAGCGGGATAGCGGTGTGGCCGCCGACCAGCAGGCGGCGTAGTTCGTCCGGCTTGGCCTCGTAGGCCTTGATGCCGGCGCGCTCCAAATTGGCGAACAGCTCGCGTTGGCGTAGGCAGGTGCCGTTCTGCTGGTAGTGATCGAGATCCAGCGAGCCCTGGTAGACGAAGAACTGGTGACCAAAGCCACCACCCGGCCCGCGACCAGCAACGCCGATTACGTGAGGGCCATGGGGCAGGGCGACTTCAACGAGGATGTAGCTGGTGTCGCTGGCGAAGTAGAACTTGCGCGACTGCTCAAGGCTGTACTTGCCGAAACTCATATCCGACATGCGCGCCAGAATCGGAAACTGCAGCGCATTGATCGACGCGGACTTGCCCAGGTTGTTCGCACCGTAAACAGATAACGGCGTTTCCAGCGGAAAGATGCCGAGGCTATAGCCGGCGGTGTTCAGCAGGGCGAAGCGGCGGATGCCGTAGCGTTCCTGGCTCATGCTTCAAGCTCCTTTTCTTCGGCGATGGCGCGTGCCAGGGCATCTTCTTCGCTATCGTCAGGGTCGCGATCGATAAGAATGATGTCGTCCTCTTCTTCCTCGGCCATGAGCTGAGGTGCCGCCAGTGCCAGATCGCTGCTGTGCAGGTTCGCCGCGAGGTCGCGGTCCTGCTGGACGGATAGGCAGACGTCGAGGAAGCGGTGCATCGGCGGCAGGAAACGGTAGATGCCGTTGCTGTCTTCGGCGAAGCCTAGTTGCGTCAGGCGGCGGATCACCTTTTCTTCCAGCTCGTCCTGGGTGGTCACCTCGGCCTGCAGGAACAGGTCGCGGTATTTGTCCAGCAGCGCGGGCAGTTCGTCCCGGCCCAGGGTACCGCCGTCGAGCACCGCGAGTGGATCGCGGCCCTGGTCGGCCAGATGCTCGACCAGAATGAAGGTGAACAACGCCAGGCGCTGTGCGGTCTTGTTGACCTGCGCCCCCATCTGCTCGGGGACGAAGTAGTAGAAGCCGCGTGGGTCGCAGACCAGCTCGAAGCCGAGCGCCTTGAACAGCGCGCGGTACTGGTCCTGCATGTTGGACAGCTGGGCGTAGCATTCCGGCTCGCTGCGGGACAGGTGATATCCCTTGAACAACTCGCGGAAGATTGGGGCCAACTGGGTCATTTCTTTCAGATCGATGTTCATAGGCAACTCAGGGCAATCGGCGGGTGAAAACCGCGAAGCGCTTTTCACAAAATGGGTTCGAGACAGGGCGCGCAATACCTGGTCCAGCTCGTAAGCGCTCAGGCATCGGCGTTGGCCAGCAGGGCGAAAGAGCTGAGGCTGACTTGATGCTCGCGCGTCAGGTATTCACGGCGCTCCAGGCGGTCGCGCTGGAAGCGTGCATCGCGGGATAGGCGCGAGAACCAGTAGAGCAGCTCGTCGGTTGCGCCTTCCGGTTCCTGCTCGAGCAGCCATTGCATCAGGTCAGGCAGCGGTAGCGCCTGTTCGCAGCGGTCGAGCATTTCTCGCGCCGTCAACGGCGAGCGCGGTGCGTCGGTCCTGCGCTTGCTGCCGGCCCTGGGGAATTGCGCCGGTTTCGGCTCGAAGCGGGCCAGGGCATAGACATAGGCCTCGACCTGGCTGGCCGAGCCGAGAAAGGTGCTCTGCGGGCGGGTGAACAGCGGCAACGAGGCCTGCGGCACGGCATCGAGTCCCTTCTTGCGGATGGCCGACAGCGCCAGCGCGGCACCCCGGGTCACGGCGTTATGGCGGCGCGCCTCTTCCCGCAACGGCAGCAACAGCTCGCGCGCGTGGCGCAGGGTCAACTGGGCGGTACTCTGCATCTCGAGAATGCGCGCATGGGTGCGCAGCAGCAGGTCGTCGTCGACCAGCTGGCCGAGGCGCTGCTGCTCACCGAGCAGCTTCATCAGCACCTGTTCGACGCGGTATACGCCCTGCTCGAACGCACCATCGGCCGCGACCAGCTGGATCATCGGTTCGACGTATTCATCCCAGGTGGCGAGGACCTCGGCGTAACGTTGACGCAGCGGAATCTGCCGATCGCTGGTTTTTGCTCGGTCGGCGACACCGATCAGGGCCTGCTCGTCATTGGCTAGCTTCTTCAGCACGTCGCGCACGCGCATGTCGAGCAGACGCAGCTGGCGGGCGAGGTCCTGGCCGTCGCGAATCTCGAAAGCGTCCTGGATATGCCCGGCCAGGCGTTCCAGATGGCGGAGGTAGGCTTCGATCTCCAGGCACAGGCCGAGCCGATGTTCGCGGCGCAGGTAGGCGAGGAAGTCATGGATTTGCGCGTTGAGCTCGAAGCGATTCGGGCTTTTCGCCACCGGGACCAGGATATCCAGGCGGATCCACTGATCGAGCAGGGCGGTGATATCGGTGGGCGTGCCTTCCGGCAGTTGCGCGGCGAGCTGATGACGCAGCTCGATCAGGCTCAGGGTGCCGGCATCGAAGCGCTCGCACAGTGGCTCGAGCAACGTCCAGTGTTCGGCGAGGGCACGCAGTACGCGCTTGGGTTCGATCATCTGAATCGGTTCTGTCGGCTGCAAAAAATAGTCGGCAATTGTACTGCCTGACCCAGGTGCAAATCAGCCCAAACCGATCGTTGGGATGACGCAATGAGACGCTCGGCCTTCCCGCTTTGCTGGTTTCCGGCCACAATTCACACTTGAGGCGCCGCCTGAGTCCGCACGGCTGGCCAAGAGGAGTTCGACATGAGCAGCAACGACCGCGTCATCATCTTCGACACCACCCTGCGAGACGGTGAACAGAGCCCCGGCGCCTCCATGACCGGCGAAGAAAAGCTGCGCATCGCCAAGGCCCTCGAGCGCCTGAAGGTGGACGTGATCGAAGCCGGCTTCGCGATTGCCAGTCCGGGGGATTTCGCCGCGGTCAAAGCGGTGGCCGATCACATCAAGGACAGCACCGTCTGCAGTCTGGCGCGTGCTGTCGATGCCGATATCGAGCGCGCCGCCGAGGCGCTGGCCGGTGCTAATTCCGGGCGCATCCACACCTTCATCGCCACCAGCCCGATCCACATGCAGTACAAGCTGCGCATGCAACCGGACCAGGTGGTCGAGCAGGCTGTGCGCGCGGTGACGAAGGCCCGCAATCTCTGCGCCGACGTGGAGTTTTCCTGTGAAGACGCAGGACGTTCGGACATCGACTTCCTCTGTCGCATCATCGAAGCGGCCATCGATGCGGGCGCCCGCACGATCAACATTCCGGATACCGTCGGCTACGCCATCCCCCATCAGTACGCCGACATGATCCGCCAATTGCTCGAACGCATTCCCAACGCCGACAAGGCCGTGTTCTCCGTGCATTGCCACAACGACCTGGGCCTGGCGGTGGCCAACTCGCTGGCGGCGGTCGTTGCGGGTGCGCGGCAGGTCGAGTGCACCATCAACGGGCTGGGTGAACGCGCCGGTAACGCCGCGCTGGAAGAGATTGTCATGGCGATCAAGACCCGCCAGGATTTGCTTAACGTGCACACTCGCATCGAAACCGAGCACATCCTCAGCGCCTCGCGCCTGGTTTCCGGCATCACCGGCTTTCCGGTGCAGCCGAACAAGGCCATCGTCGGCGCCAACGCCTTTGCCCATGAGTCCGGTATCCACCAGGATGGTGTGCTCAAGCACCGCGAAACCTACGAGATCATGTCCGCGCAATCGGTGGGCTGGAACGCCAACAAGATGGTCATGGGCAAGCATTCCGGGCGTGCCGCATTCCGTTCGCGGCTCGAGGAGCTCGGTATTGTCCTGCCGGGCGAGGGTGAGCTGAACGCGGCCTTTGCGCGCTTCAAGGAGCTGGCCGACAAGAAGCACGACATCTTCGACGAAGACCTGCAAGCACTCGTCTCTGACACCCTCGCCGAAGACGTGCAGGAACATTTCAAGCTGGTGACGCTAGAGGTGGCGAGCAAAACCGGCGAGGTGCCGGACGCCAAGCTCGTGCTGAGCGTGGACGGCAATGAGCTGCCCGCCTCGGCACAAGGCTCCGGGCCGGTCGATGCGACCTTCAAGGCCATCGAATCGGTCGCCAATTCCGGCGCCACGCTGCAGCTCTATTCGGTCAACGCCATCACCAAGGGCACCGACTCGCAAGGCGAGGTCACGGTGCGGCTGGAGAAGGGAGGGCGCATCGTCAATGGCAACGGCGCCGATACCGATATCGTCGTGGCGTCCGCCAAGGCCTATCTGAATGCGCTGAACCTGATGCAGGTCGGCGCCAAGGCGCATCCGCAGGTAGTCGGGGTTTGATCACCGAAAGCCGGCGTCGGGCCTTTCTCGACGCGATGCAGGTCACCACCTGGCTACCACGGGTCGAGCTTCCCTTTGCCGCGCCGTCGCGCCCGGAGCTGCTGCAGTTCGTCGAGCCCGAAGCCATGCCCGCGCCAGTCGTCGAGCTTGAGCAGCCCGTCGCGCAGCCAGCCCCCTCGTCGCCCGCGCCGGTAACAGACGCGCCAGCGGCCACGGCGAGCCCGGCCGCCGATGCGGTGCGTGCGGCCATGCCCCGCATCGCCATGCCCGAGCCGAAAAAGGCGGCCGCGAGGCCCGCTGATGCCGAGCCGGCAGCCGCCGAGCAAAAGGCAGCCATACCGCCACCACGTTTTGCCTTGCAGTTGCTACGAGCCGGTAATTGCCTGCTATTGGTGGAATTGCCCACCGGTGAGTCTTTCCAGAGCCGCGATCCCGCCTACCTGCTGCTCAAGGATCTGCTGCGCGCCGCCAAGCTACCGGACAAGCCCCAGCAGGTCGGTGACGGTGAGCCGATTCGTTGGCCATTGCTGCACCGCGGCAGTCTCGATCAGGGCGCCGAGGCAGCACGGGATTATGTGCAAGGTGTCGTGGCTGCCGAGCTGGAGGAAATGGGTTGTGCCTGCCTCTGGTTAGTGGGTTTGCCGGCGCTGCGCTTTGCTGGTGAGGTGGAGGCAGACGCCTGCTACCGCGAGCTGCATATCGATGGCATCGGCCACGCTTTGGCCATGCCCGGGCTCGAGCAGTTAATGGAGCAACCTGGCAGCAAGGCCGAGTTGTGGAAGGCGATGCGTCGCAGCATGCCGCGTTGGGTTATGGGTTTATGAGCAGTGCTTCATGAGTGATGCAGTCAGTTTTCGCCCCATGACGGCGGCGGATATCGAAACAGTCCTGAAAATCGAATACGCCGCCTTCAGTCATCCCTGGACCCGCGGCATCTTCACCGACGCGTTGAGCGCTTATGAATGCTGGGTCATGCTCGAAGGCGAGCAGCAGGTGGGTCATGGCGTGATCAATGTCATTCTCGACGAGGCGCACCTGCTGAATATCACCGTCAAGCCCCAGAGCCAGGGGCGTGGGCTGGGGTTGCGGCTGCTTGAGCATCTGATGCAGCGGGCTCACCAGCGCGGAGGGCGCGAATGCTTTCTCGAGGTGCGCGCCAGCAATACGTCGGCCTACCGGCTCTACGAGCGTTACGGCTTCAACGAAGTAGGGCGGCGCCGTGGCTATTACCCTTCCGCTGACGGACGCGAAGATGCCTTGGTGATGGCCTGCACATTGATCGATTGATCAGGCAGGGACCGCCATACGAAGCCCGACCCAGACGATCGGGCTTTTTCCTTGTTGAAGCGGCCGCCACCCGGATCCGGCACGAAGCGGCAAACAACCTTATCGTCCTGGCGCCTTGTCCCGCCCGGAGTCCAGCGGCGCGTCGCCTTCGAGTTCGTTGTCGTCCATCAGGTCGTTATTTTCATGCAGCACGGCATCGCCGCCGCCGAGCCCGGTGTCCGGGTCGCCCTTCGCCGGTCCGTCCCAAGGCTTGCCGTCCAGTGGGTCATAGCGACCCTTCTCTGCCTCGTCGAGATCCACGTCGGCACCGATGCGATGTTCGGAGACTTCGCTCAGATCCTGGTCGGCCGGGCCGCCATGGCCGCGTTCGTTAGGTGAGCGCGAGCCGTCTTCGCGAATAAGCGTCTCAGGCGCAAGGTCGTCCATGGTGGTGTCGCCATCCGGCACTTCTCCGGTGGTCATGCCCGCTTCGGCTACTCGCTCCGGCGGGAACTCGTCCTCGACTTCTTCGGCCGGCACCTCGTCACCGATACGGCCCTTGCGATCGTCGCGATGCTGGTCGAAATCGAGCTGCTCCATCGAGCCCATGCGGTCCTCGGTGTCGTCGATCTCCGTGGGTGTATAGGGCTTGCGATCGTTCATGACAACCTCCTGTGTGAGCTGCGGTCTTGCAGGTTGTGACCCGGCGTCGATGCGAAGATTCAGGCTGGCCGCTGGCCGGTTCGGGCTTTATGAACCAAGCTGCAAGGGCCGCCTGTTTAGCGCCTAAGCGCTTGTGATGACACAAAAAGCGCGAACCACCGTCGACTATCCGGAGTCTCAAGGTTCATGAACAAACCAAATGACCGACCCGGGCTAGAGGTCCGGCGCTGCGCTTTCTTTTTCGACGTCGACGGCACGCTGGCAGAAATACAGCCTCGCCCTGAGCTCGTGACCATTCCACCTCGCTCGCTGATTGCCCTGGAGCACCTGCATCTCAGCGAAATTCCCTTGGCGGTTATTTCCGGCCGTCCGCTCAGCCAGCTCGATGATCTGCTCTCGCCACTGCGGCTGCCGGCTGCCGGCGTGCACGGCGCCGAGCGCCGCACCGCGGAAGGCGAGATGCGCAATCTGGCGCTCGACAAAGACGTGTTCGAAGCCATCCAGCGAGAGCTTGCACACGCCTGCGGTCAACACCCCGGCCTGTCGCTGGAAAACAAGACCATCGCATTCGCCCTGCATTTTCGTTTGGCCCCGGAGTTGGAAGGCACCGCCCGAGCGCTGGCTGAAGACTTCGTCGAGCGCTACGGCGACGTCCTGACGCTGCAACCGGGAAAATGCGTGTTCGAGCTAAAACCTCGCGGCGCGAGCAAGGGCGAGGTGATTCGCACCTTCATGCAGGAGGCTCCATTCAAAGGAAGGATGCCGGTGTTCGTTGGTGACGATCTGACCGACGAGGCGGGCTTCAAGGTCATCAACGAACTGGGAGGACTGAGCATCAAGGTCGGTACCGGCCCTACCGAAGCCAAGCAACGCCTGGACTCGGTAGAAGCCGTTGGCGCCTGGCTCGAACGCTTGCTCGATGCACTCTCAGAACAGCCGGAAAACCAATAAAACCAGACTGGAGCGAGAACGACCCATGAGCCGACTAGTAGTGGTTTCCAACCGAGTAGCGCCGATCAAGGCGGGGAAGGTCGCTGCTGGCGGGCTTGCAGTTGGCGTCTATGACGCGTTGCGCCAGGCCGGAGGTATCTGGTTTGGCTGGAGCGGTGACGTAAGCAGCACCCCGCAAACCAACACCGAGACCATCGGCAATATCACCTACGTGACGATGGGCCTGACCAAGCAGGATTACGACCAGTATTACCGCGGATTCTCCAATGCCACGCTCTGGCCGATCTTCCACTACCGCATCGATCTGGCCCGCTACAACCGTCAGGAATATGAGGGGTACCGCCGGGTTAATGCGATGCTGGCGGAGAAGCTCAGGCCGCTGCTCAAACCCGACGACATCATCTGGATCCATGACTATCACCTGATTCCCTTCGCCGAGGCCTGCCGTCAGCTGGGTATTCGCAACCGCATCGGCTTTTTCCTGCATATCCCGTTTCCGCCGCCGGAAATCCTCACCGTCATCCCGCCGCACAACGAATTGCTCAAGACGCTGTGTTTCTATGACCTCATCGGCTTTCAGACCGAAACCGATCGTCTGGCCTTCCAGGACTACATGACCCGTGAAGTGCGCGGCATTCTCGAAAACGATGGCAGCCTGACGGCGTACGGACAGAACTTCCGCGCCGGGGTCTACCCGATTGGCGTGGTTCCAGACGAAATCCAGGACCTGGCCGAGTCCTACAAGACCCGCCGCAAGCCTATGCGGCGTACCACTGACGTGGCACGCAAGAAGATCATCAGCGTCGATCGGTTGGATTATTCCAAGGGGCTGGTGGAGCGCTTCAAGGCCTACGAGGCCTTCCTCGAACGCTACCCGGAGCACCGCCGCGCGGTCGAGTTCGTACAGATCGCACCGACCTCCCGCTCTGACGTGAAGACCTATCAACACATCCGCCAGCAGCTCGAAAGTGCCGCCGGCCACATCAATGGCTGGCTGTCGGATCTGGATTGGACGCCGCTGCACTATCTCAATAAAAGCCATGATCGACGCGTGCTGATGGGGCTGTTCCGCAGCGCCGATATCGGCTTCGTCACACCGCTGCGCGACGGCATGAACCTGGTCGCCAAGGAATACGTCGCGTCGCAAGACCCGGAGGATCCTGGCGTGCTGGTGTTGTCGCGCTTCGCCGGTGCCGCCCGTGAGCTGACCTCGGCGCTGATCATCAATCCTTACGATTGCATCGGCATGGCCGAGGCGCTCGACCGCGCCATGCGCATGTCTCTCACCGAACGCAAGGATCGTTACGAGCACATGATGCGCGCCATCCGCGCGGCGGACCTCGACGCCTGGCGTGACAATTTCCTGCGCGATCTACGGGCGTTCTCTTCCCGCCCACGTGCGGAAGTCCCGTCGAACCCGCTGTTTACAGTCTGAAGCTGTGACGCACCGGTCTGCATGCTTGTCATAATGCCGACCGGTTCGTAACGTTTCGGATGGATGGGGTAGGCGATGAGCAACGATCTTCAACAGTTAATCGAAAACAACGCGCGCTGGGCTGAAGCCATCATTGAGGAAGACCCTGACTTCTTCACCAAACTGGCCAAGCAGCAGGTGCCGGAGTACCTCTGGATCGGCTGTTCCGATGCCCGCGTACCCGCCAACGAGATAGTCGGCATGTTGCCGGGCGATCTGTTCGTACACCGCAACGTTGCCAACGTGGTGTTGCACACCGACCTCAACTGTCTGTCGGTCATCCAGTACGCGGTCGACGTGCTCAAGGTGAAGCACATCCTGGTCACCGGTCATTATGGTTGCGGCGGGGTACGTGCTTCGATGCGCGATGATCAGCTCGGCCTGATCGACGGCTGGCTGCGCACCATCCGCGACCTCTACTACGAACACCGCGACCATATCGCCAGCTTCCCCACCGAGGAAGCGCAGGTCGATCGTCTGTGTGAGCTCAACGTCATCCAGCAGGTCGCGAACGTCAGTCATACCACCATCGTCCAGAACGCCTGGCACCGTGGTCAGCCGCTGTCCGTGCATGGTTGCATCTATGGCATCAAGGACGGCATCTGGAAGAACCTGAACGTTACCATCAGCGGCCTGGACCAGTTGCCACCGCAATACCGCCTTCGCCCAGTTCGGCCAGTGTGATGGCCAAGCGTCACGGATGGGCCTTCGCCGGCCTGCTGCTCGCTGTGCTCTGCTGGAGCGGAAACGCCTTGGTGGCGCGCGCTTTTCATGAAGCCATCCCGCCACTGACGTTGTCGTTCTGGCGTTGGGTGCTGGCGACCTGTCTGCTGCTGCCGTTTGTCGTGCGTTCGATCTGGGCCCACCGTGCGGCCCTGCGAGCGGCCAGCTGGCGCTTGCCGATCATCGCGGCGCTGGGCGTCAGCAGCTATAACTCGCTGTTGTATTCCGCCGCGCAAAGTACCGAAGCCATCAACCTGACGCTGGTGAATACCTGCCTACCGCTGTTCACCTTTATCGGTGGCGGACTGTTGCTGGGTGAATGGCCGGCACGGCGTGCCTGGTTTGGCATGGCCATCGCGGCGGGCGGCTTGATCTACCTGATCAGCCGCGGCAGCTGGGCGGCGTTCAGCAGCCTGTCATTTCAGAGCGGCGATCTGATCATGCTCGGGGCGGTGGTGGTTTGGGCGCTTTATACCCTGCTACTGCGGCGCTGGGGCGGCTTTCTACGGGTACCGCCGCTGACGCTGCTGGGTGTGCTGATGCTGATCGGCACGCCGATGATTATGCCGTTTTACCTGTTCGAACTGAGTCAGGTCGGCGGTTTCACGCCCACCCCGATTAACCTCGCAGTCATCGCCTACACCGCCATCTTCGCCTCGCTGGTGGCGTATCTCTCCTGGAACCACGGGGTCAAGACAGTCGGCGCGGCGAAAGCGGCCATGGCGACTTATCTGATGCCTGTCTTCACCGCATTCCTCGGCTGGCTGGTGTTGGGAGAGGGCTTGCAGGTGTTCCACTGGGTCGGTGGTGGCCTGATCTTCACCGGACTGCTGCTGGCGACCCGTCCGGCCACGCGCATGGCAGTTCGCTAGCGCGCCCACGAAAAAGCCCCGCGTTTGCGGGGCTTTTGCTTATTTGCGCTTGTGATTGTCCGGGTCGTCCTCGTCACTGCCATTCATCCGCGTATGCGTTGGCTCCAGGCTGTGACCGACCGGTTGCGTGCGCGTCGTATGGGCGGTGGTTCCGATCTCGACCTCATCGGCCGTGTTCGCCAGCTCATGGTCGCTCTTCTCATGGGGTGTCGCCTTGTCGTCTTTGGCCATGCTGCACCTCGTCATTGTGATGGACTCACAACCTTTGAAAGAGTGGGCAGGACGATGTTCTAACCAGCGGTCAGCTGTCGAGCGATCCCGACGGACGCACGCTGCGTCAATCCCGACTGATATTTGCCCGGTAATTTTTGGCCAGCTGCCGAGCCAGCGCGATGAAATTCTGCAACGCCGGCGACTGATTGAATTCGCGGCAGACCAACGTAAGTGGCGCGACCAGTCGTGGACGGGCGCCTACGATGCGTCGGTAGACCACGCTTTCCCGGTGGATGTCGCGCATGGAGGCCGGCACCACTGAGATCCCTTCACCGGCGGCGACCAGGCTGACGTTGGTCAGCATCCGCTCCACCTCGAAGGCCACCCGCGGCTCGAACCCGGCTGCTTGGCAGGCGTGCAAGAGGTTGGCATACATGCCTGGTGCGCCGGGGCGGCGTACGAGGATGAACGGCTCGTCACGTACTGCCAGCAAATCCACGGCGTCAGGATAGCCAGCCAATACGGGATGCCCGATCGGCAGCACCAACAGCAGCTCTTCGACCAGCAGCCGATGGAACTCGATACCCGCGGGTCGACTGACGGGCGCGCGGACGATCCCGACCTCCAACTGACCGGCACTGGCGCGTTCGGTCAGGCGGCCGGCGTTGCCTTCGTCCAGGCTGATGGCTACCGCCGGATACTGCTCGCGGTAGGCGCGGATGATCCGTGGGATCAACGGATGCGCCGCTGCCGACGAGGTGAAGCCGATGTTCAGCGTGCCCTCGACCCCGCCGGCGACACGAGCGGCCCGGCGCGCGCCGTCCTGCACCCGCGCCAGGATCGCCTTGGCTTCTTCGAGGAACACCGCGCCACCGGTGGTCAGGTCCACACCTTTGGGATGGCGCTTGAACAGCTCGAAGCCGAGCTCGTCCTCCAAGGCCCGAATCTGCTGGCTCAGCGGCGGCTGTTGCATGTTCAAGCGTGCCGCCGCGCGGGTGAAATGCCTCTCCTCGGCGACCATGACGAAATAGCGGAGGTGGCGAAGTTCCATATGGCGGCGTCCTGCTAAACGCCCGCCAGCGCGTTTGGCTGACGGAGCGCCTCGATGGGGTAGGATACGGGTTCTGAAGCGACCAGCAGCCTGTTGAAAAACTGCCTACGTTGGCAATTCGTCGTTGCTTTTGCCTCGTCTTGCCTGCCTCGTCTACGTTTTTTTCAACGGCCTGCTAAAACAACAACATCGCTCGGCGGCCCATGATTCTAGCCAAGCTGTACCGCAACGACACCGCTCTCATCCTGATCGCGATTGCCCTGGGCCTGTCGCTCGGTATCCTGCGGCCAGAACTGGCGGTCCAAATGAAGCCGCTCAGCGATGCATTCCTCGGCGTGATCGGCCACGCGGTGCCCCTGGTGATGTTCGTGCTGGTCGCCTCGGCGGTAGCGGCGTTCGGTGAGCGCGGGCAGCACACCCGCTGCGCCGGTCGGGTGGTGGCTTATTTCCTGATGATGGCCGTTTTGTCGCTGATCACCGGCGGGGCCGTGGGAATACTGCTTGCGCCCGGCGGCGATGCCGTGCCGCTCACCACCACAACTGGGCGGCCCATGAGCGATCTGCCGACCGCGGTGCTGACTAGCCTGGCGCAGGTCATCGGGCATACGTTCATCCTTCCGGTATTGTTGGCCGCTTTGCTGTTCGGCCTCGGGCTGGGTTGGGCAGGCGATGCGGGCGAACCGCTGCGGCGCCGGCTGGATACCTGGGTGGCATGGCTGCTCAAGGCGCTGCGCATGGTGCTTCGCTTCGCACCCTTGGCCGCATTCGGCGCGATGGCCTACACCGTTGGTCGATACGGACCGGCGTCCGCCTGGCCGCTGCTCAAGTTCGTCGGCACCGTCTACTTTGCCAGCGGCGTGTTCCTTGTGGTTGCCCTGGGCGTCGTGGCCCGGTTGGCCAACGTCGGCCTGTTTCGGCTCATCGCCTACATCAAGGCCGAACTCTGCCTGGTTGCGTTCACTGGTGCTTCGGTGGCCGCTGTGCCGGGCTTGATCGACAAGCTCGAACGCGCCGGATGCGCCCGGCGGGTGGTGCGGCTGGTGCTCAGCACCGGCTACACCTTCAATCTGGCCGGTTCGAATATCTACGTGGCCTGCGCTGCGGTGTTCCTGGCGCAGCTCGCCGGTGTCGCCCTGGATAGCACGCATGTGTTGAGTTTGCTGCTGGTGGCGCTGCTGACCTCGCTGGGCTCGACCAGTGCGGCGGGCTCGGCTTTTCTGACGCTGACCGCCACGGTTGCTGGCCTGAATCTGGTGCCGCTGGAAGCGCTCGGTCTGTTGCTCGGCGTCGAGCGGCTGATGAAGTGTCGCTCGCTGACCAATGTGATCGGCAACGCTCTGGCGTGCGTGGTGATTTCGGCCTGGAGCGGTGCGCTGGACCGCAACGCGTTGCGCGAGGCGCTGGTGCCTCACCGGCGGGCAGCGTTTCCCGGCGCGCTGGCTGGGAAACGCTGAGCTAGCCGCTTTCTAGTTTTTCAGCAGCGCATTGAAGGCTTTGTCCAGCTCGCTTTCCGCCTTGGCCACCCGATCACGGCGCACCTTCGCCCAGTGCTGATCGCCGGCCAAAGCCTGGTTGGCCTCCTTGAGCATCCGCTTGACCTCGGCTGGCTGCGGTCCGCCGGTGCCGACACGGGTCTTGACCATGTTCTGCGGCGACAGCGTGGCGCGGAACGCCGACTCGCTCAGCGGTAACTCCCGCGTTTTCCACTGGTACTTTTCCGCCACCTTGGTGAACAGGCGCTGCGCCTCGGTGTAGGGGAAGTTTGCCGGCACGAAGCCTTCCTTGCGCGCATGGCCGACTACCGCAGAAGCGAAGCTGTGACCGATACGGAAGGGCACCTTATGCTCGCGCTCCAGGGTATCGGCCAATTCCATCGAGGTGGTCCATTCAGCTTCCAGTTCTTCCAGCGCGCGTTCCGGATTGATCACCAGCGCGTCCATCACATTGCCCGTGCGGACGAACATCTCATGGGCGCTATCGAACAGCCCGAGGCCGTCGAATGCGAACTTGTAGTCGGTCATCCCGGTGGTCACGTTATGCGCACGCAGGGTGACGGTATGGGCCAGGCCGACGACGTCCGAGGCCGATTCCCGCGCCCGCATGATCAAGCCGGGGTTGCGCTTCTGCGGCATCGCGCTGCTGGTGTAGGTGGCGCCTTCCTCGAGCAGCATCCACGGACGGATCTGGTGGTACTGCGTATGGATGTCGCCCAACATCGCGCCGATACGGATCGCCGACGACGAGGCGATGCCCGCCGCTTCGATGGGAATGTCGTAGGTCGACACCTGCCCGGCATCCAGCGAGTTGTCGCGTACATCGTCGAAGCCGAGCAGCTCGGATAGCCGTTCACGGTTCAGCGGCCAGCCGGAATTGGCCAGCACCGCCGTGCCCATGGGGCTGCGGTTCAGACGGTCGTACAGCTCGCGGATGCGCTGGGCATCGCGCTCGAAAGCCGCCTCATAGGCCAACAGGTAATGCGCATAGGTGATCGGCTGTGCCTGCACACCGTTGGTGTAGGCCGGGATCAGCGTGTCGACATTGTTCTTCGCCAGCTCGAGCAGTTTTGCCCGGGTGTCGTTCATCGCGTCGGTGTAGTCGAGCAACTGGCTGCGCAGGGTGGCGAGGCGGTAGGTGGCGTACATGTCCTGGCGGCTGCGACCAGAGTGGATCAGCGAGGCCTGCGGCCCGATCTTGTCGATCATGATGCGTTCGATCTGCAGCACGTCGCTGGGCTTCTTGCCGTCGGGCTTGCTGGCCTGGTCGATCACATACTGAACGCCGCTGGCGATTTCACGGCCTTGTTTGCGGCTGACGATCTCTTCTTCGGTGAGCATCACGATGGACGCCTTGTTGATCCGGTTGACCCAGGTGAACTGGTCGTCGTGCTTGCCCGATTTAGCGCCGGAGCGATCGACCGTGGCGCCGATTTTCGCCGCCTCGGCCGCGCATTCGGCCGTAGTGCGGCAGGGCAGGTCGGCGGTGTCCGCAGCCTGTACGCTCAAGTGGCTGGCGCTCAGCGCGAACGCGACGGCCAGGGAAAGCAGCGTCTTTTGCATGATCATATTCATCTCCTGTTAAGCGACACCGTCACCCGCACGGGCGACGGGAAGGCGGGCGGCCGTTACAGCAGCGGCAAGGTGTAGCTGAGGATGAAGCGGGTCTGATCGATGTCATTGCCCGTGCTTCGGTAGGTGCCGTTACGCAGCTTCACGCCGAAGTTCTTCAGCGCGCCCTGCTGAAACACGTAACCGATATCGGTATCGCGCTCCCACTCGCGGCCGTTGCGCCCACCGGGGCCATCGAAGCCGTCACCACGCAGATAGCGCGTCATGAAGCTCAGGCCGGGAATCCCCATGGCAGCGAAGTCATAGTCGTAGCGCAGCTGCCAGGACTTCTCGCCGGGGCTGGCGAAGTCCGCCGAAATCATCACGTAGTTCACCAGGTAGGAATTGGTACCGTTGATATGCGGGAAGCCGGTTTCGCCGCTCATCTTCTGATACGCCGCGCCGAACGCATGACCGCCGAGTTCGTAAGTGAACTTGGCGCCGAAGGCGTCGTTGTCCACGTTGGTATTGCCGGCTTCGGTGGAACGGGCGAAGCGCAGATCGCTCTTGATTACCTGGTCGTCGCCCAACCGCAGGACGTGGGCCAGGTTGAATATGTGCTGCTTGTAGTTCTGGTCCAGATGACCGTAGTGGTAGCCCGTGGTCAGGTTCTTGGTCCAGCGATAGCTGGCGCTGGCGAAATCGAATTTGTCGCTGTCCTGTCCGCCCCTGATGCCCTTGCCGGAGACCTGCATGTCGTCATTGGCGGCGGAGTTGCGCAGGCTGTTCTGCGTCAGACGCCCCGCACTGAGCGAGAGCCCATCAATCTCCTTCGACGTCAGCATCCCGCCCCGAAAGGTTTGGGGTAGCAGGCGGGAATCGTTCGGCAACACGGTCGGCAGCTTCGGCAGCAAGGTGCCGGCACGCAGGATTGTTTTCGAGTAACGCAGCTTGGCCGCTGCGCCGAGTTGGCTGTATTCATCGGGCGCCTTGTCATCACCGACCGGCAACAACCCCGAATTCTGCCGCTCCGGGCCGGAATCGAGTTTCACCCCGAGCAGCCCGATGGCATCGACTCCGAACCCCACCGGCCCTTCGGTGAACCCTGATTCGTAATTGAGCAGAAACCCCTGCGCCCACTCGTCACGCTTCGACTGGTTGGCGCCGTCCTGACGGTAATCGGCGTTGAAATAGAAGTTGCGCAGTTCCAGCGTCGCCTTGCTGTCCGCAAGAAAATCCGCCATGACCACACCCGGCGAACCCGCACCCAACGCAGCAACCGCAATCGCCGCAGCAAGCGGCTTCGGTGACTTGAGCATCACTGTCTCCTGTTTATTTTTATTGGAGGTAGACGCCGCTGGCGCGAGGCCGGGCGTCTGCAGTGATGCTAATCAGCAAATAAGGGGATTAAAAATATATAGATAATCTCGAGTGGATACTTTCTGAATATCTTAAGCGCAGCATCTCGTTCATCAACGCTTGTTATTGCCGCACACCATATGGCCTTTCATGGCCTCCTGCTTAACGATGAACTCACCCACCAGCGGGCGGCTGTGCAGATAGTGCTCGGTGGTCTTGTGGTGCGCGAACGCCGCTTCGTCGCGGTACAGCTCGTAGAGATAGACGAGGTCGGGATCCGCCAGATCCTGGATGACATCGAACACCAGGCAATCCGGCTCGTGCTGCACTGAAGCGGCGGCGTTGATGCGCATCGCCTCCATGAACCTGTCGAATGAGCCCGGCACGAGTTGGGTTTTCAGGATAAGGCAGTACATGTGAGCTCCATTTTGTTTTAATGTGGGAGTTGGATTGTATACAAAAAGGAGAGAAAAATGCCGCAGCGTCCCGGTCGCCTGAACGGCTTGCGTCATCTGGCGCTTACCGTGCCAAACCTTGAAGAATGCGAATGTTTCTACGTCGACGTGCTGGGCATGGAAGTCCTCAACCGCGCCAGCAAGGATCTCGTCTACCTGACCTGTGGCAACGACAACCTCTCCCTGGGCCGCGCCCGGGAAAAAAGTAGCGGCGTCCAGGCGATGGATCATTACGGTTTCATCGTCGACAGCCTGGAAGAACTGCACGCCTGGTACGAATACCTGAAAGCCCAAGGCGTGACCCTGCTGGACCGCCCCTTCGCTCACAGCGACGGCGCTCATAGCTTTCATGTCCTCGATCCTGCGGGGAACACGGTTCAGCCGCTTTACCATCCGGCGATATCGGGGCAGCGTTTGCGTTGATGAGCGATGGGCAAGGTTCGTAGCGGCGTTAGCCGGGTGGCTGTGGATTCAAGAACACCCAAAGCTATTTATCCGACAGCTGAAGCCGGTCCGGACCGTTTGGAGGCAATTGCCGTGCGTTAACGAGGCGGCAGCTGAACCTTGGATGCGACGGTGCGGGTGCAGCGAATGCCGGCCAGCCAGAGCGGCGGCCGGCCGATCCTCAGCGTTCGGGGGAAGCGTGGCTTGGAGGCGTTTTCAGAAACTGATCAGCGTCTTTAGCCCGAATACAACCACGTCCTTGTCATCGTCGAAGCCGCCTGGTCGGTGGAAGTACTGGATGTTCGGCGTCAGCGAAACCGCCGGTGTCAGCGCCACGCGGTAATACAGCTCGGCCGGGTATTCCACGTCCGGCACCGGTTGGCCCTCTTCGCGCAAGCGCTTGCGGGCGTCGTCGTTGATTTCCAGGCGCCCGAGGCCCAGGCCCAGCTCGTCGTTCGGGCGCGAAGTGAATGGCGCGGAGAGCGTGCCGCCAACTTGCCAGACGCGCTCGATATAGGTCACGTCCGGGTCGGACTGGATGAAGTTGGCGAACAGCTTCAACCGTCGCTCGCCTACCGTGCTGCTCTGCCAGACCTGCTGCTCGGCCATCAGGTAGCCGCCGGTGGCCTTGTCGTGTTCGGCGGCTGGCGCACCGGATAGAGCCATCGGTCGACCGGCAGCGTCACGGTAGACGTCCTCGAAGTCGCCGGTATTGCGCCACAGACCCAGCCGATAGGCGCCGGGCTGGCCGGCAAGTGTCGGCGTCCAGCCCAGCTCGGCGACCGCGTGGTAGCCGGTGGTACCCGACGGGCTGCCGAAATTCAGGCGCTGGCTACGCTCGGTGAAGCGCGGATTGACCTGATAGATCGCGGTTTGCAGCGACCATTCCTCGTCCAACTGATAGCGCGCGGTGGCGCCCCACTGGCTGATCGGCCAGGTGTACCAGTTCGGCGTGATGTAGCCCGGCACCGTGCCGCAGAAGCCGAGGTTCTGGAACGGGCAGGCGAAGGGGTAGATTTCCCCGCTCATGGGCAGGCGGCCGAGCTTGATCAACAGGCGGTCGTCCAGCAGCGCCTGCTGGTAGTAGAGTTGCACCAGACGGGTCGCGCTGCCGTAGCCATAGATTTCCTGCGGTTGCAGGAGCACGCCCAGATCGGCTTCGGCGTTGAGGTTCTCGCCGTTGCGGTTGGTCATCGTGAAGCGAAGGCCGGCACCGGACCAGCCCAGCAGTTTGTCCAGGTCCAGCGCCGCATCGAACATGATCTGGTCGGAGTAGGTGCTGGTATGGTCATCGCCACCCTGGGTGTTGCGGGCCAGTTCGTGGACATAGGTGATTTGCAGGTCGACCCCGGCCTCGTGCAGGCGGGTGCGGGTGCCGTTCCAGTCGCCGAAGAGAAACTGGTCGGGTGAATATTCGGCCGCTTGGACAGAAGTGAGCAGGCAGGCGGCGAGAAAGCCGCTGCCGCAGCGCAGGCTTATTGTCATTGTTTGATCCTTTGGATGTAACGGTGCGGGATGCAGCGAATACCGTTGGCCGCAATGCCTGTGGCATGAACGGTATTCGCGTGCGTTTCTGCTCAGTGGTAACGCCTGACTACATGGCTGGTAGGCGTTACCGGTTCAGTGTTTGATTGGCGATCGACGGTTGCCGGCTCAATGTCCGCCGCCAGACTTCACACCGTCGTGTGCTTGCCTGCGAACGAAGTGACGGATGCTTTCCAGCTCTGCATCGGTCAGATCCGGGAACTTGGGCATGCCGTTGACGAGCAACGCACCACCGCGCACGACGCTTTCGAACGCCTTTTCACTGCCTGTGAGCAATAACGGCGACTCCCGTAGATCGGGCGCCTTCATACCCGCAACAGCCCCAGCGCCGTGGCAACCAACGCACAGGTTTTCAGCGAAAACACCCGCGCCCGCCTCAGCTTTTTCGGTATCGACCTTGAACTGCTCATCGATAATCGGCTTGGCGAGTTGCGGCGCAGGCTGTTTCGGAACGACCGCTTTTCCATCAAGCGAGAACGTCATGATCCGGCGCTCGTGCGCCCCGTACTTCCAGCCATGGCTTTCAAAACCCAACTCGCCGGAACCGCCGAAGTTGGAGGCCAATGCACCGCCAGGGCCCACCAGCAGGGAAACCATCTGCTTGCCATCCAACTTGTAAGTGATCGGTGGCGCAGAAATACCGAGGCCTACGTCATAAGACCAAAGTTCCTTACCGGTGCGAGCATCATATGCTTTGAACAGGCCATCAGGCTGGCCTTGGAAAACCAGATTGCCAGCCGTGGTCAAGGTACCGCCACCCCATGGGCTCTTCTGGTTTACCTGCCACACTCGCTTGTTCTTGACCGGGTCCCAGGCCTGCAGGGAGCCTCGCGACTCGTGCGGGTCCTTGGTCAATTCCCAACCGGTTAACCCCAGATAGAGTTTGTGGCTCGCCATCTTATGGCCAGGCTTCGTATTTTTACCGTCGTCCTTGAAGGTATTGCCCAGATGGTTGGTAGGAATAAAAGCGAGATTCAGCTCGGGGTTATAGGACATCGCATGCCATGAGTGCGCACCGAATGCCGATGGATAGATATTCTTCTCGCCATCGGGATACCTGGCGTCGTCGGCCACGATATGGCGCTGCTCCTTCAGGTCATACTTGGTCGACCAGTTAGCATCGGCGAATTTCTCCGCGGACAGTACCTTGCCGTTCGAACGGTCGATCGTATAGAAGAAACCGTTTTTTGGCGCATGCAATACGGCGTCAACATCCTTGCCGTCTATTTTCAGGTCGGCCAGCACGATGTCCATGTTCGAGTTGTAGTCCCAGGTGTCGCCCGGTGCCGTTTGGACATGCCACTTGTATTCGCCCGTATCCGCGTCTACGGCTACGACAGAACACAGGAACAGGTTATCGCCACCCTCTGGGCTACGCACCTTGATATTCCATGGCCCCCCGTTACCGGTACCGAAGATGAGCTGGTTGTACTTGGCGTCGTATGTCCAACCATGCCAGGCATTACCGCCACCGCCGTTCTCCCACCACCGGCCACTCCAGGTCTTGGCCGCCATTTCCTGCGCTGCGTCCTCGAACCCATCGGCGGGGTTGCCAGGGACGATATGGAAACGCCAGACCTGTTTGCCGGTTTCGGCATCATAGGCAGTCACATACCCACGCATCGGGCCAAGTTCCGTTCCGCCATTGCCGACGAATACCTTGCCGTCGAAGGCCTTGGGGTGGCCTGTGATATTCAACGGCTGGTCGTGATCGAATGTACGGGTCTGCCAGACTTCCTTGCCGTCCTTTCTGTTGATTGCAATCAAGCGGCCATCCCAGGTGGCAATGAACAACTTGTCGCCGTATGTCGAAAGGCCCCGGTTATGCTTCCAGAAAACCTTCTTCATGTTGTTGTCGAGGATCTCTTTGGAAACTTTTGGATCATATTCCCAAAGCATCTTGCCCGTGCGGGCATCGAACGCACGTGTTCTGTTCATTTCACCAACGTAATACATGACGCCATCGACAACCAAAGGCGTTCCGACGATATCGGATCGATCCCGCAGCGGCGCGTACCATTCAGGCTTGAGCTGGCTGACGTTGTCTACATTGATGTCTTTAAGGGGGCTGAATCGTTGTTCGGAGTGTGTTCTCCCGTAAGCCAGCCAATCAGTAGTGTTGGATTCATCAGATAATTCCTTGTCGGTAATGACTCTGTCTGATGCGTGCAGTGACGTCATCGCAAGAAGCGAGGCCGCCATCATTATCTGAACCCTTAGGTTTGACTGTTTGAAGTTCATTTTTATTATTTCCTTGTTTAGGGTTGTTTCTCGCTTCAGGCACGCCTCAAACGAGCATTCGCGGGTAAAGCTCTGCTGATATTTGTTTTTTGTAAAACGACTTCAGTGCTGCCTCCTTTATGGCGGGCAACATGACGTGCGCGTATATCACTGCTTTTCAGGTTTGTTATTTAAACTGCAATAACTACAGGTCCGGTTTGGTTGCGCTTTAATTGTCAGCGTTAGTGACGGTTGCGACCCTGCGGTAAGGCTCCGCAGAGAGTTTCTGTACATCGTGCTGGCTGGGTGGTGCCGCCTTGGAGCGGGGAAGGGGGATGTTTCATGGTGTTTCCTCCGATGCATGGCCGGGCCGGATGGCCTGCCGTGTTGTTGTTATTCAAAGCAAGGGGGAGTGCCGTCCGGCGGCGAGGCCTTCGGGCGGATAAGTGCTGGCGCGGGCGCCGAGTTCCAGGCCCTGCCAGGCGAGGACGCGCTGGTAGCACTCGGGCAGGGATGTGGCGGTTGCCCAGGCGTCGGCCAGCCGCTCGCCGAGCGCCAGATGGCTCTCGGCCTGGCAGCGCAGGTCGCTGGCGCAGGCGTGGTAGAAGCGGTTCACCACGTCGGCCATGGCCTCGCGCCAGTCCTCGATCAGCAGCGCGGCGTGAGCCAGCACCACGGGGCGGCCATCGCGGCTACGCCGCCAGCGCTGGGCGGTGCCGGCCAGCTTGCGGCCCTCCAGGGTCAGGTTGAAGCGACCATCGCAAAACGCGCCCGGCACCGCGCCCACACCGGCCTTGAGCCGGTTTTCCGCGAGCCACAGCGCCAAGGGTTCGAGCAGCCGTTCATAGGCGACGTCGATGCGATTGTCGGTCTCGTCGCTGGCCGGCACGGCGAAGGCCAGCGCGATGTTGAGCACCGCCGATGATTGCGGCACCGGCTCGCCGCCGGTGTCGCGCAGCAGGATCGGCCAGCCCTGCGCCGCGCAGCGTTGGCTGGCCAGGGCGAAGCCGGGCCGGCGCTCGAAGCTGCCGGGCATCACCAGCGCCTGTCCGGTGGGGCGCCAGAGCAGCAGCTGGCAGTCGAACAACCCATCGCAGACGCGCTGCAGCAAGGCCCGCTCGGCATTCAGGCCGGCGCCCACGCTGAACCGGGCGATGCCGTTCATGCCGCGTGCTCCTCGATCCGCCGGCAGAGATCATCGAGAAAGGCTGCGGCAGGCGATCCGTTGACGGCGCGGTGATCGAAGGTCAGCGACAGGCCCATCCACTCGACTTCCACCAGCTCGCCGCTGGGCCCGAGTTCCAGGCGCCGCTGTATGCCGCCAACGCCGAGAATCGCCACCTGCGGTGGGTTGAGGATCGGCGTGAAGTGGTGCACCCGGGACAGCCCCAGGTTGGAGACGGTGAAGGTGGCGCCGGTTAGCTCCTTGACCGACAGTTTGCCGGCCTGGGCCTTGTCTACCAGCGCCTTGCGTGCCAGGCACAGGCCTTCGCCGTCCAGCTGCTCGGCATTGAACAGCGCAGGGGCGACCAGTAGATCGCCCGGCAGCGGGATGGCGAGGCCCAGATGCACCGCAGCGTGGCGTTCGATCAGCTCGTCGGCCAGCGTGGCGTTCAGGCCCGGATGGGCCTTGAGCGTTTCGATCACCTTGAGCAGCACGAGATCCTGCACCGACACCGCGCTGCCGGCCGCCTTGAGTTCGGCGCGACGGGCCTTGAGCGCATCCAGCCGGCATTCGGCGTGGTGGGTCAGCTGCGCGGTGGTCTGCAGGCTTTCCAGCATCTTCGCCGCGATCATCTTACGCATGCCCTTGAGCGGCACCCGTTCAGGGGCGCGCTCGATTGGCGGAATCTGCAGTTGGGTCATGGCTATTGCACCTGGGCGATGACCGCGCCCTTGGCGATCACCGCGTCTTCGTCTTCGAGGATCTTCAACACCCCAGCCACGGGCGCCTCGATCTCGAACTGGGCCTTTTCCGACATGATTTCGGCGACCAGGTCGCCCGCGGCGACTTCGGCACCGTCGCTCACCAGCCAGGAGGTGATCACTGCTTCGGCGTCGCCTTCCCAGAGGTCGTCTGCGATCACGATTGGGGTTGGGTTACTCATGGGTTCATTCCTTGTTCAGGGCGTGATAGGCGGCCACGATCTTGTCCGCGTTGGGCAGGGCCCATTGCTCCATGACCGGGGTGAAAGGGATTGGGATGTCCGGGAAGGCCACCCGCTGCGGGCGAGCCTTGAGCATGCCGATGTCGTGCTCGACGACGCTGGCGATGATTTCGCCGCTGACGCCGAAGCTGTGGTAGTCCTCGTCGATCACGATCAGTCGACCTGTCTTGCGCACCGAGGCGATGACGTGTTCGCGGTCCAGCGGCACCAGGCTGCGCAGGTCGATGACCTCGGCGCTGACGCCTTCCTTTTCCAGCTGCGCCGCGGCGCGCAGGGCGTGGTGCACACCGGCGCCGAGGCTGACCAGGCTGACGTCGCGGCCCTCGCGCACGGTCTTCGCCTTGCCGATCTCGACGATATAGGGCTCGTCCGGTACCGGCACCGTGGCGCCTTTCTCCGTGCCCAGCCAGCCCATGCCCTGCAGCGCCTTGTGGAAGAGGTAAACCACCGGGTTGTCGTCGCGGATTGCCGCGGTCAGCAGGCCCTTGGCGTCATAGGCGTTGCTCGGCACGACCACTTTCATGCCTGGCAGGTGGGCGAAGGTGCCGTACAGGCACTGCGAATGCTGGCCGGCGTCCGAATAGCCGGCGCCGGTGGAGGCCATCAGCACCATCGGCACCGGCACCTTGCCGCCGGAGAAGTAGGTGTTCTTGGCCATCAGGTTGTAGATGGCGTCCATGCAGACACCGAAGAAGTCGACGAACATCAGCTCCACGATCGGCCGCATGCCGTCGGAGGCAGCGCCCACCGCGGCGCCGATGAAGGCCGTTTCGGAGATCGGCGTGTCGCGGATGCGCTCCTTGCCGAATTCCTCGTAAAGGCCACGGGTGTTGCCGAACACGCCGCCAAGCTGGCCGATGTCCTCGCCCATCACGAACACCTTCGGGTCCAGGCGCATTTCCTGCGCCACTGCTTCGGCCATGGCGCGGGCGACGGTGAGTTTTCTTTCCTTTACTGCTGTGGTCATGGGGTTCTCCTATTCAGCCGGCCAGTGCGGCGGGGCTGACGATGATCTTGACGTTGCGGTCCTTGTGGTTGGCGAGTTCCTCGAAGCCCCGTTCGAGGATGCTGTCCAGCCCGATGCGGCCGGTGATCAGCGGGGTGACGTCCATGCGCCCGTCAGCGATCAGGGCGATGACGTCGGCGAATTCGCCGGCATAGGCGAGCGAGCCGATCACCTGTTTCTCGGTGGCGACGATCTCGAAGAAGTTGAATTCCGAGGGCTCCTCGAAGATGCCCACCATCACGCAGCGACCGGCCTTGCGGATCACGTCGAGGGCGAGCTTGGCGGTGGCCTTGTGGCCGATGCACTCGAAGGAGGTGTCGGCGCCGTAGCCGCCGGTGAGCGCCTTGATCTCGGCGATGGCGTCGCACTCGCTGGGGTCGAGGACCCGCGTGGCGCCGACTTCCAGCGCCTTGGCTTTGCGCGCAGCGGACATTTCCAGCGCGATGACCTGCCCGGCGCCGGCGGCCTTGGCGCACATGATGGTGCACAGGCCGATGGTGCCGGCCCCGACGACCACCACGGTTTCGCCAAGCAGGCTGCCGGCCTTCTTCACCGCATGCATGCCGACCGCCAACGGCTCGATCAGCGCGCCGGCCTCCAGCGGAAAGCCTTCGGGCAGGCGGTAGAGCAGCTCGGCGGGTACGTTGACGAATTCAGCGAAAGCGCCGTTGTTCATCAGCCCGGTGAAAGCCAGCTGCTCGCAGAGGTTGTACTGGCCGGTCTTGCAGAAGCGACACTGGCCGCAGTGCTGGCAGGCGTCGGCGGCAACCTTGTCGCCCGGCGCATAGCCCTCGACACCTTCACCCAGGGCAACGATCTCGCCACAGAACTCGTGGCCGAGGATGCACTGGCCCTTGATGCCGGTGAGCGGGTGCGGCGCGTCCACCGGAATGAACACCGGGCCGGCGAGGTACTCGTGCAGGTCGGACCCGCAGATGCCGCACCAGTGCACGCGGATCTGCACCCAGCCCGGTTGCGGCGCGCCGGGCAGCGGCACCTGTTCCAGGCGGATGTCCTTGCGGCCGTGCCAGACGGCTGCGGTCATGGTGGCTTGGCTGTTCATCGGGTGTTCCTCTTGTTGTTCTGGCTGGGACATGAGCTCGCTCCGGAGCGTTGGGCAGGCCCGCGGCCTGCATCGCCGCGAGGGCGCGCCTCCTACAGAAGCGGTTGGTGCTGGCCTTGGCTTCTGTGGGAGGGCCGCCCTCGGCGCGAGCTTTTTGACGCTTTGAGCAGGACCGTAGGACGTGAGCAACTCGCCAAAGCCGCTACGCGAAGACCTTCTCCAGCGCCTCTTCCGGGCGCGGATAGGGGCTTTCGCGGGCGAATTGCACGGCTTCGTCGATGCGGCCGCGTGCTCGGGCCTCGATTTCCTCGGCTTGCGCCTCGCTCATCACGCCTTCGTCGATCAGGCGTTGGCGGTAGCCGGGAATCGGGTCCTTTTTCATCA
Source organism: Pseudomonas sp. KSR10 (assembly GCF_022355455.1). NCBI lineage: Bacteria > Pseudomonadati > Pseudomonadota > Gammaproteobacteria > Pseudomonadales > Pseudomonadaceae > Pseudomonas > Pseudomonas sp. KSR10. The sequence goes on from NZ_JAKOEN010000019.1 coordinate 1,454,533, forward strand.
GGCCGTCCTTCTCACCTTCGGGGCGGTAGGTTTCGCCGTCGCCCATGAAGTGGCCGGCCAGGCGGTAGGTCTCGATCTCGATCAGGGTCGGGCCGCCGCCGGCACGGGCGCGCTCGATGGCCTCGCCGGCAGCGTGGAATACGCCGTCCGGGTCGTTGTTCTCGACGAACACGCCCGGCATGCCGTAGGCCGCGGCGCGCACATGGTGCTGCTTGATGCAGGTGGCGCTGGCCTTGGCTACCGAAATGCCCCAGGCGTTGTCCTCGATGACGAACACCACCGGCAGCTTCCACAGCGCGGCGAGGTTCAGCGTTTCGTGGAAGGCGCCCTGGTTGGCCGCACCCTCGCCGATGAAGGACACGGCCACGCCGGGCTTGCCCTGCATCTGCCGCGACAGCGCGGCGCCAACGGCCGGGCCCATGCCCTCGGCGATGATCCCCGAACAGGAGAAATTCACCCGGCCATCGAACAGGTGCATGTGGCCGCCGCGGCCGCCGGACAGGCCAGTGGCCTTGCCGAAGATTTCGGCCATCATCTCGTTGAGGTCTACGCCCTTGGCCACGGCGATGTGGTGAGGGCGGTGCGTGGCGGTGACGATGTCCTCGGCCTCGAGGTGCGCACATACGCCCACCGCACAGGGCTCCTGGCCATTGGAAAGGTGCATCTCGCCGGGGATCGGCCCCTTGGCCATGTTGAACACCGGGGTCTTGCCTTCCATGTAGATGCGCTCGATGCACTCTTCCATGTAGCGGCTGGTCAGCATCTGCTCGTACATCCACAGGCGCTGCGAGTTGTTGGGCTGGGTCATGGTGGGCTCCCTTGAAATGGCTGGTCAGATTGCGCGCTCGTTGAGCAGACGGCCGATCTGCTCGGCCTGGCGCAGGGCCAGCGCGACGATGGTGAGGGTGGGGTTCTGGCCGCCGCTGGTGGTGAACTGGCTGCCGTCGGAAACGAACAGGTTGGGGATGTCATGGCTCTGGCCCCACTTGTTCACCACGCCGTCACGGGCCTTGGCGCTCATGCGGTTGGTGCCCATGTTGTGGCTGGCCGGGTAGGGCGGCAGCTCGATGACGTCGGTGGCGCCCACGGCCTCGTAGCACTTGGCGGTGGCGGCAACGCCGTGCTTGCGCATGGCGGCATCCATCGGGTGATCGCTCTTGGTCACCACCGGGATCGGCAGGCCGTACTGGTCCTTCTCGCTGTTATGCAGGGTGATGCGGTTGTTTTCCAGCGGCAGGTCTTCGCCGCACAGCCAGACGCCGGACATGTGGTTGTATTTCTCCATCCGTGAGGCGAACTGCTTGCCCCAGCCCTTGGGCGTGGGGTCGAGGAAGGCGGAGAGGAAGGGCAGGCCGAGGGCAAGAATTTCCAGTCGGTAACCGCCGACGAAACCGCGCGACGGATCGTTGTAGGACTCGTCGGAGATCACCCCGGCGCAGGTGGTGCCGCGGTGCATGTTCACCGGCTTGGGCATCACGGCGAAGATTCCGGCGGTGGTGTGGGTCATGTAGTTGCGCCCGACCTGGCCGGAGGAGTTGGCCAGCCCGTCGGGGAACATCGCCGAGGCGGAGTTGAGCAACAGCCGAGGCGACTCGATGGAGTTGCCCGCTACGCAGACCACCCGGGCCTTCTGCCGTTGGATGGCGCCCTGGGCATCGGCATAGACCACGGCGTTGACCTTGCCCTTGGCGTCGTGCTCGATGCGCAGCACCATCGACTGCGGCCGCACTTCACAGTAACCGGTGGCCTCGGCGCGGGGGATATCGGTGTAGAGCGTCGACCACTTCGCGCCCATCTTGCAGCCCTGCATGCAAAAGCCGATCTGCTGGCAGGCGGCGCGGCCGTCGTAGGGCTCTGTGTTGATCGCCATCGGCCCGGAGAGGATCTCCTTGTAGCCGACCCGCTCGGCGCCGGTGGCCAGCACCTTGAAGGAGTTGTGCCAGGGGTGATAGGCCATGCCGGTGCTCGGCCCGGTCACGCCCATGTGCTTCTCGGCCTTCTCGTACCAGGGCGCCATTTCCTCCAGCGTCACCGGCCAGTCGAGCAGGTTGGCTCCGGCGATGTCGCCGTTGATGCTCTGCATCTTGAATTCGAAATCACGAAAGCGCAGGGCGATGCCGGCCCAGTGCACCGTGCTGCCACCCACCGCCTTGACGATCCAGGCGGGCAGGGTCGGATTGTTCTCTGCGAGGTGCCAGCCGCCAGCGGCCTGGCGTTTGTCGAGCCAGGAGATCTTCTTGAACATCGCCCACTCGTCGTTCTCGATGTCCTCCAGGCTGAAGCGCTTGCCAGCCTCCAGCACCACGCTGCGAATCTTCTGTTTGGCCAGCGCGTTGGCGAGCGTCCCGCCGCCGGCACCGGAGCCGATGATCACCACGACGCCATCGTCGTCCTGGGCAAAAGTTGCCATGGGGTGTTCCTCATCTTGTTCTTGTTGTTAGCCCGTACCGGCGCGTTCAGAGCCAGTTCAGGTCGTTGAAGCCACGGTTGACATAGCCGCCGTACTCCCAGGACGAGCCCTCGTAGCCGAACAGCGGGAACAGCGCCTTGTTGTCGTACAGGCCGAACATCAGGCTGCTGCGCACGGCCTTGAAGAAGGGGGTGTTTTCGATCTCGGTCAGCAGGGCCACCCGCTCGGCCTCGTCGAGCTGCTCGAACGGCGAACCGTGAACCTCGCGCGCATGCCGTTGCAGTTCATCCAGGCCGCCCGCGACCAGGGCTGGCTGCTCGTCCATCAGGCCGAGCAAGGGCTGCACGTAGTGGTGGTCGCTGATGAACGTGTGGGGAAAGACGTCGCGCCCCATGCGCAACAGGCCATCGGGCAGGTCCGGCAGACGTTCCTCGGCGAGCAGGTTCACCGGGATCAGCTGCGACAGACTGAATGCCAGCAATGACTGGCCGGAAAGGGTAAGTAAGCGTCGCCGGTTTAGCGTGCCGTGCGGGCGAGCTGAATCGTGCATGACATAGCTCCTGTTTATTACCCGCAGTTCCGAGATGATCGGACTGCTGGCGATCTTGTTATGCGAAGAGTGTGTTCCGCAAAACGGTAGGAGCAGGTGCCATGCCAACTTTATATGGAAGCGTTTATTTAACTTAAATGATTGTTTCGTAAGTAATTTAAATAGCTGCCAGGTGTCGCGGTATTTAATGTGTAAAGCAGGTTACGCGTTACACCTGTAAAGCGCTGTAAAGCGTTTTACAGGTGGGCGTCAAAAAACATGTATAGATAAAGTGCTTCTAAAGTTCAGGCTGGTCTAGGCGGCTCAATGGTTTATCCTTCGTTTATTGCAGAACAATAAAAGCGTTTCGCAGGAGGCGCCCGCGTCAGGTCTTGCGCGAGCACTTCGAGGAGGAGGCATGAACCTGCTATCCAGCCCCGTCAGCCATATCGACGCCGTGCTTTCCCTGGCCAATGCGCCGCATCTGCCTGGTGACCGGGACCCGATCATCGCGCGCTCCTGGCGTCGTTGCGTGCACGACTACGGCCTGGATCCTGCACGTCCGGCTGAAGCCCGTTTCGTGCCGCGGCAGGTGCTGCGCGAACACCAGGACCAGGCCGACGAGCTGATCAACGTCGCTCGCGCTGGTGTCGAGCAGCTCTACCGGCAGATCGCCGAGCTGGGCTACGTCATCCTGCTGACCGACAACCGCGGCATCGCCGTGCAGTTTCTCGGCGACCCGGCAGACGAAAAGGCGCATCGCAAGACCGGCCTGTTCCTCGGTTCGGACTGGGGCGAAGACCACGCCGGCACTTGCGCCGTCGGCACCTGCATCAAGGAACAGCAAGCGCTTACCTGTCACCAGCACGATCACTTCAGCGTCTGGCACACCAACCTCACCTGCACAGCCGTGCCGATGTTCAACCCGCACGGCCAGCTGCTGGCAGTGCTGGATATCTCCGCGCTGCATTCACCGCCGACCAAGGATTCCCAGACTTTCGCCCTGCAGCTGGTCAAGCAGTACGCGCGGATGATCGAGGATGCCTATTTCATGCGCGTCTACTGCGAGCGGCCAATCCTCTGTTTCGACGGCTCCCGCGAGTTCGTCCTGATCAACCGCCGCTACCTGCTGGCACTGGGTGACGATGGCGAGTTGCTCGCGGGCAACACTGCCGCCCGTGGCCTGCTGGCCGAGCACGGGCTGATGATGCCGGGCCCCTTTGGCACCCCGGCGCAGGCGCGCATCGATCAGCTGTTCGATTGCGAGCTGGGCGACGTGCTGAGCATTCCCTATGCCAGTCACGACCAGGTCCGCGCCTTTCGCACCCATCGCCACCAACTGTTCTTCGCCGCCTTGATGGAGCCACGGCGCCAGGTAGCGGAGCCAATCGAACGCAGCACACCCGGCGGCCATTCCGCGCTCGATGCGCTGGCTGACGACGACCCGGTGATGCGCAAGATGCTCGCCCGCGCCAGGCGCCTATGCAGCGAACCGCTGAACGTGCTGCTCAATGGCGAAACCGGTACCGGCAAGGAACGGCTGGCCAAGGCGCTGCATGAAAGCGGTTGCCGGCGCAGCAAACCTTTCGTGGCGATCAACTGCGGCGCGATGCCCGAGTCGCTGATCGAGAGCGAGTTGTTCGGCTACGCCCCCGGCACCTTTACCGGCGCACGCAGCAAGGGCATGCGCGGGCTGATTCAGCAGGCCGACGGCGGCACGCTGTTTCTCGACGAGATCGGCGACATGCCGCTGCATCTGCAGACCCGGCTGTTGCGCGTACTGGCCGAGCAGGAAGTGATGCCGCTGGGCGCCGAAAAACCGGTGAAGGTGGATATCCGCGTGGTCGCCGCCAGCCACCGCGACCTGCGGCAGATGGTCGAGAGCGGGGCGTTTCGTGAAGATCTGTTCTACCGCCTGAACGGCGCATCGCTGAAGCTGCCACCGCTGCGCGAGCGCGCCGACAAAGGCTTTCTCATCGAGCGCGTATTCGCCGAACTCGCCGAGGGCCGCCCGGGCAACCCGCATCTGCGCGGCGATGCCATGAGTGCCCTGCTGGCCTATCCCTGGCCAGGCAACATCCGCGAACTGCGCAACGCACTGCAGTACGCACTGGCGACCTGTGAAGGCAACGAAATCACCGTGCAGGACCTCCCGGACGAATGCCTGCCGCCCATCCTGGCGCGCTGCCGCCAGCCGGCACCGACATCAGAACCCGACTCGGCCGCGGCACTGCGCGACCAACTGCGCCAGCACCGCTGGAACGTCAGCGCGGTGGCGCGGGAGCTTGGCGTGTCGCGGCCAACCGTTTACCGACGTATGCGTGTGCTGGGGATCGAAGCGCCGGTGTGAGTGGCATCGGGTGTGCTGGCGGGCGCGGTTTCATTTGTTCCGAGCGGCGATATCGCGGTAGGGGAGAGGGCAGGGCTTCGGCCTGCATTGGGAGGTGGTTGTCGATGTGGTCTTTCAGGAGCTGTTCTGGAGAGGTTTCACTCTATTAATAATTACCCCGGCTACTTTCCCGCCCACGGCATGACGATCTGAATATCCCCAATAAGCAGCTGCGCCGCAACCATCCAAATCACCGCACCCATCAACCCCAACGACAAATGCCCGACCACGATGCCGATGGCGATCTGTTTCCAGAGCCCGGCGTATTGCTTGGATGGGGTCGTTGAGGCGGTACGGTAGGGCGTTTCGCGTTCGGCGCGGATGTTGTCGAAGTCGTCTCTCATGGTCGCTCTCGGTAGTGCTGGCTAAACGGCGGGCACAAAAAAAGGGTTCAGCTTTCGCTGAACCCTTTTGAATTTGGTGGCTACGCAGGGACTTGAACCCCGGACCCCAGCATTATGAATGCTATGCTCTAACCAACTGAGCTACGTAGCCAAGTGGCGCGCATTATTCGCGCCGCGCGGTTGTGTGTCAACCCTCCGGGTGCGCTTTTTCTACCTGCTTTTTCAAATGCTTATGCCGCCGGTCCGACCGTTGCCGGTGCGCTGTCGATCAATCCCATTTTGGTGCGAATCCGGGGTTGGCCAGGCGCTCGTTGCGGTCCAGCGCGGCGATCTCCTGCATCTCCTCTTCGGTCAGCCGCAGCGTCTGCGCTTCCAGGTTGGCGGCGAGGTTTTCGCGCTTGGTGGAGGAGGGGATCACCGCGAAGCCCTGTTGCAATAGCCAGGCCAGGGCGACCTGGGCGGGGCTGGTGTTGTGGGCTTCGGCGATGCGCTGCAACACGTCGTCCTGCATCACCTTGCCGTAGGCCAGCGGCATGTAGGCGGTGATGTGGATGCCCTGGCTGCGGGCGAAATCGACCACCTTGCGATTCTGCAGGAAGGGATGCACTTCGACCTGGTTGGTGGCGATGTTCTCAGCGCCGATGGCATCGATGGCCTGTTGCATATGGCTGATGGTGAAGTTGGAGATGCCGATGGCGCGAGTCAGGCCGCGCTGCTTGGCGTCCATCATCCGGGCCATGTAGTCGGCGACCGCCAGCTCGTCATTGGGCGATGGCCAGTGCACCAGGGTGAGGTCTACCTGCTCCATGCGCAATTTGCTCAGGCTTTCCTCCAGGCTGGGGATCAGGCGGCCCGCGCCGAGGTTGCTGGTCCAGATTTTGGTGGTCACGAACATCGCTTCGCGCGGGACGCCGCTCTCGGCAATGGCCTGGCCGACTTCCGCTTCGTTGTCGTAAATCTGCGCGGTGTCGATGTGGCGATAGCCGAGCTCGAGGCCCATCTTCACCGAGTCGATGACTTGCTGACCCTTGAGACGAAAGGTGCCGAGGCCGAATGGGGGAATGGTCATTGAGCGTTCTCCTGTGGGTTCTCTGGTTAATTCAATGCGAGGCGGTAAGCACCGGCTCGTGAGTATCTGTATTGGGCGTGTGCGCTGGCGTCGCAGCGGATCGGCGATCCAGTTGGCCGCTCCAGTAGGTGAGTGCCAGGGCAGCCAGCACCACGAGCGAGCCGATCCAGGCGGTATGGATGAGACCCATGGAGGCGACGATATGTCCGCCGAGCCATGCACCGCCGGCAATGCCGAGGTTGAAGGCGGCGATGTTCAGGCCCGAGGCGACGTCCACGGCGTTCGGTGTGTAGCGTTCGGCCTGGCGTACCACGTAGACCTGCAGGCCGGGCACGTTGCCGAAGGCCACGGCGCCCCAGAGCAGTACGGTCGCCAGCGCCAGCCAGGGATTGCCGGCGGTAAAGGTAAGCGCCAACAGGACGATCGCCAGCAGGCTGAAGATGAGCTTCAGCGCGCTGATCGGCCCGCGGCGGTCGGCCAGTTTGCCGCCCCAGATATTCCCCACCGCTACCGAAACGCCATACACCAGCAGGACCAGACTCACCGCGCCTTCGCCAAAGCCGCTGATCTCCTGCAGGATCGGCGCGAGGAAGGTGAACGCGATGAAGGTGCCGCCGTAGCCGACCGCGGTCATGGCGTAGACCAGCAGCAGACGCGGCTGTTTCAGGACGGCCAGCTGCTGGACGAGTGAGGCGGGTTTGCTGTGCTGAATGCTGCGTGGCACGAAGAGCAGGCTGCCGACAAAGGCGATCACACCGAGCAGCGATACGGCGAGAAAGGTTTCCCGCCAGCCAAATTGCTGGCCAATGAAGGTGCCGAGCGGCACGCCAGTCACCAGGGCGACGGTGAGCCCGGTAAACATGATGGCGATGGCGCTCGCGGCTTTCTCTTTCGAGACCAAGCTGGTTGCGATGGTCGAGCCGATGGAGAAGAACACGCCGTGGGCGAGGCCGGTGACGATGCGCGCCAGAATCAACGATTCGTACCCCGGCGCCTGCCAGGCCAGCAGGTTGCCGGCAGTGAACAGTACCATCAACGACAGCAGCAACAACTTGCGCGGTACCTTGCCGGTCAAGGCCGTGAGCAGCGGGGCGCCGACCGCGACGCCCAAGGCGTACAGGCTGACCAGCAGCCCGGCCGAGGGCAGGCTGACACCGAGGTCTCCGGCGATGGTGGGGATCAGGCCGACGATGACGAACTCCGTCGTGCCGATGGCGAATGCGCTGAGGGTCAGCGCGAGCAGGGCGATGGGCATGGGATGAAACTCCGGTTGGATTGCATGGCGCGCAGTGTCTACCGCAGACTCATGCGGAAAAACCGGGTCTCAGGCCAAACATAATTGACTGCGAGTCACAGATGAAAACCACGCTCGACGAGTTGCAGGCGTTTACGGCGGTCATCGATACCGGCTCGATATCCAGTGCGGCGATGCAGTTGGGGCAGACCGCTTCGGGGGTCAGCCGAGCCCTGAGTCGGCTGGAAGCCAAGCTCGCCACCACGCTGCTGCGGCGCACCACCCGGCGCCTGGAGTTGACGGAGGAGGGCGCGGCCTTTCTGGTTCAGGCCAGGCGGATTCTCGAAGCGGTGGAAGAGGCCGAAGAGCAGATGTCGCGTCGCCTGCAGCGTCCGGCGGGGCGGCTGCGGGTCAACGCTTCGGCACCCTTCATGCTGCACGTGCTGGTGTCGCTGGTCGGCGGGTTTCGCGAGCGTTATCCGGATATCGAGCTGGAACTGCACAGCAGCGACCAGATCATCGATCTGCTCGAACATCGCACCGACCTGGCGCTGCGTCACGGTCCGCTGCGTGACTCCACCCTGCATGCGCGGCCGCTGGGTCGCAGCCGGATTCGTGCCGTGGCCAGCCCGGGCTATCTGGCGCGCCGCGGCATGCCGCAGCAGGTAGAGGACCTGGCCAAACACAGCCTGATCGGTTTCACCCAGCCGGAGAGCCTCAATCACTGGCCGCTGCGTCATCCTCTTGGCGAGACTTGGCCCATCGTGCCGAGCCTCTGGGCATCGAGTGGCGAGACGGTGAGGCATCTGGCGCTGGCCGGCCAAGGTATCGCCTGTTTGTCGGACTTCATGACCGCGCGCGATCGTGCCGATGGTGCGTTGGTCGAGGTGCTGGCCGAGGCGAACGTCAGGATGTTGCAGCCGATCCATGCGGTGTACTACCGCAATACCGCGCTCGCCGCGCGCATCACCTGTTTTCTCGACTACCTGAGCGAGTGCCTGGGCGAGCAGGAATGGACACGCTAGGACGACCGGGCCGAACCATGGCAGCCCGGGCCTGCCTAACGCAGCAGGCACACCTGCGAGGAGACCATCATGCTCAGCATTACCCTTCCAAGCGATCCGCCGCTCTATCCCTGGCTGGCGGACGAGTCGCCACTGAACGACCTGGACGACGCCGAAAGTGATACCGAGCTGGACGACGGCGACACGCTGCCCGACGAGGTGCTCGAAAATCTGGAGAAGGAGCCACCGCCGCCGGATCCGATACCCGACCCCGGCGTGATGTAGCACCTGCCCCTGGCTGCGTCGAGCTGCGCGCTATGACCCGCGGCGGGCGCGGCCTGACGCCGGAGCGCCTGATCAATTCCGTGCGAGCCACCGCTCGCGAATTACGAGAACACGCTGACTGATCGTTTCTACGCCCCGTGTTGATCTTTCGGGGGCGGCCGCCTGCGTTTGACGCATTGCTACCAAAACCACCTGCAGGGCTCACCGCTCCGTGACATCATCGGGACGCGAAGGCGAGCTCCGCCGTGCCTCGGCGGAGCGACCGCTAGATCGATCGAGCCCTACCTGACCTTTTTCCCACACGTAAACGCCGCCTGTTCAAGCAAGCGGCGTGCTTCCTCACTCAAGAGACGTCACGCATGAATAGGCGGTTATTGGTTGGTGTTTTGCTGATTGGCCTGCATGTATTCATTGGCGTCACGCTCATTTCAGATCTCTCGCTCGGGCTGTTCGGCACGGGGCTGGCGTGGGCCTATCTCGCGCTATCGGCCGTGCTGATGCGCTATGGCGTGCTGGTGCGAGGCGCGGGCAATGCGCTGTTGGCGTGGTCCGGACTGCTCGCGATGGGAATCTTTTCCAGCCTGGCGGTTTTTTCGCTGCTGCGTGCTTTCGTGGTGGCGCTGGCCTCGCTCTGGGGCTGGGCGCCGGAGGGCTTTGCACGGGGTTCCGCGTTGGCCGTGATTGCCGCTGTCGTGGCGGTGACGCTGTTCGGCTTGCTCAACGCACGGCGCACTGCTCGGGTTGTCGAGCGCGACATCGTGGTACGCAATCTTCCCGCGGCGCTGGAGGGTTTCAACATTGTCCAGCTCAGTGACATTCACGTCGGGCCGACGATCAAGCACGGCTATATCGATGCAATCGTCAGGCGGGTCAATGGGCTCTCACCTGATCTGATTGCGATCACCGGTGATCTGGTGGATGGCAGCGTGGCAGACCTGGCGGACGACATTGCGCCAATGGCGCAACTGCAGGCACGCCACGGGGTGTACGTGGTCACGGGTAATCATGAGTACTACTCCGGTGCGGACAGCTGGATCGCCGAGTTCGAACGCTTGGGGATGCGCGTGTTGCTCAATCGTCATGTTCAGCTCGAGCACGGCGGCGCGCGCCTGGTTTTGGCCGGCATCGCCGACTATTCGGCCGAACTGTTCCGGCCCAGCCATCGAAGCGATCCGGTTGCGGCGTTCGCCGGTGCGCCCACCGATGCCCCCCGCATCCTGCTGGCGCACCAGCCGCGTTCAGCGAAGGCGGCAGTGGAGGTGGGCTGCGACCTGCAGCTGTCGGGGCATACGCACGGTGGGCAGTTCTGGCCCTGGATGCATTTCGTCCGTTGGCAGCAGCCGTGGGTGGCGGGGCTGCAGCGGGTCGGCGAGATGCAGATCTACATCAGTCGCGGCACCGGCTATTGGGGGCCGCCGCTGCGCTTCGGCGCACCCTCGGAAATTACCCGGATTCGCCTGGTTGGCGCTGCATAGCTTTTTTCAGCTGGCCAGCAGCTCGCGGCGCAGCAGGACGTAATCCTGGCCTTCCTGTTGCCCGCGGCGTAAGGGATTGCGCGTGCAGTGCGCGGCGAAGCCTGCATCGACGAAGCGGTAGGGCAGGTGCTCGTCACGGCCGGCTGGAATGCCCAGGCGCGTCGTCTGGATGATGTCAGGGCGGGCGCCGATGTCATCCACGCGCAGGCGGGTCGGGTCCATGCGTTGCGCGTTCCATTGCGTGACTGTCAGTCCCAGCGCCTTGCACAGCAGCGTCTGGCCCGAGCACAGGCGGGTCAGGGGGCGAGGGCCGCCGGCGGCGGCTGGGCTGTTGCTGCGCATGCGCTCGATGGATGCCTCGCACGACAGCGAATCGACCCAAGGGTAGCCGGCCTTGATGCATACCGCATTGCCTTCGCCCTGTACGCTGAAGTTGAGTGAGTCGCCGCCGCGCGAGTAATAGAGGTACAGATGGCCGGCGGGCATGAACATGGCGCGTCGCGACGGGCTGTAGCCCAGCGACGAATGACTGGCTTTCTCGTCGACGTAATACGCCTCGGTCTCGATGATGCGTGCCGACAACCAGAGCCCATCGACGCAATGCCGAATCACGGTTCCCAACAGATCTTGGGCGACGATCTGTGCGTCCCGGTCGAAAAAAGTATCGTCGAGATGTTGTATTGGTGGTTCGGTGAGGCTGTTCATTGCTACTCCGGCTTCGGCAAGTCTGCCTGTTCCGACCCCATAAACGGGGCGAATATTCCCCCAGTCGATGAAGGATCCCGTGCCGGTCGTCAGACAAATGGTTGAGGTCGGCCTAACAAGTAGGTCTTCAAAGTGGCGGCTTTGATCCTCTGAATGCCTCTGCTTGAGGGCGGGTAGGCATCGCCATTTTGCGCTCGGCACGTAGCCAGTGGCGGCCCGTCAGCATGGCGACTGCGGGCCGATAAGCCTAGTGCTGCACTACGCTTGCCGAATTTGAAGTGCCACTCTGAATGACGCTCAGATTATCGCTGGCGCCATGCTGCGAAATGTCCGCAAAGTTTGCAGTACCGGCTTGGCTGACAAGCGCGTAGTTGCCCTCGTTGTATTGCGAGGCCTGGATGATGTTGTTGTCGCCGTTCTGCTCAAGATCCAGCGCGTTTACCTCAACCACGCCAACCTGAACGGTCACGATGCTGTTGTCGTTTCCGGTGGTCACTGCGCGCAATTCGTTGCCGGGGGCGGTCTGCGAGACGCTGGCCGTGTTGCGATTGCCGGACTGCTCTATGGCAGCACTGCTGTCTCTGCCAGCTTGCGCAAGGCCGATGACGTTGTCATTGCCGGTTTGAACAGAAACAACGGTGTTCTGCCGGCCACCTTGAGTCGTTATGAGCTGGTTGCGATCGCCATTCTGCTCGCTCGACACCTTCATCAAGATGTCGGATTGGGTGACCATCGCCGTGTTGTAGTTGCCATTACTTTCAACCTCGGCATTCGAAGCGATGGCCTCGTACTGCTCCACAGTTACCGAATTACCGACTCCAAAGGAATAAATCTCGACATTGGAGACGCTGCCGTAATCCTGCCTCACGGTCGCATTGTTCGCAGTGCCCTCCTGCCAGACATAAGCCGTGTCATCTAGCGTGTTGTCTTGGCGGGTACTGCTGACATTGTCGTAACCGTACTGCTTGCTGGTGGATGTCGACTGGGCGAACGTTTGGTTAGCGGTCGCAGAGTTCCCGTCGCCTACTTGAAGTTGGTAGAGCCCTGTACCGATGGAATCCGACTGGGTGCCTTGCGCGGTATTGGAGCTGCCATGTTGGTCTTGGGAAATAACGCTCTCGGTGGAATTAGTCTGAATGGCGTTCGCCACATTCTCAGAACCAACTGCCTGGTATTGCAGGATCAAGTTGCCAGAGACGGGGCTCGCCCCGGTGTTGCCCAGCTGACGTGCTTCACTGTAGTTGAAGCTGCCTTGCTGATACTGGCTGATCGAGTCGCCTGAACCACCTAGCTGGAAGGTAACCGCTTCGTTGGCTACGCCGCTTTGGGTTATCAGGGTTGTGTTGTCGACACCGCCGGTCTGCGTGGCAGTGGCTTTCAGCGAGATACCTGACTGATCAACGTCGGCGGAGTTTTGCTCCGCGAATATTTGTGAGGACATTGCCGCAATGACGGCAAGAGCAAGCGGCTTCAGGATCGTGCGCATGATGTGTCTCCGATGAGGTCTGTTCCTGCTTACCAGATAGTTCTGGCTAACAAGGCTGCGCTGCCCGTCGGGCCGTGACGAACCAGGCCGTATGCATCCCCTCACCTGATCGACCTTTTATGGCCCCGCCCGAGCTGCTTGATCCGGCGTTAAGGCACTGCCGCACTGTTGCGCTTAGAACGATCACGAAGATCGATCATGCGCGTACTTAGCGTAGCTGACATCGCCGCCTACGCATTTCCTTCCATGAGGGCTGCCCTATCGAATGAGTTCTGGCTCGGCTTGAAGTACAGCGTTTCGCCACGGCGCAGGTCGACAAGGCTGGCGTGGTCTCTACCCACTTCGGCCTCGACCGGCTCGGTCTGGTTGGCGACCCTGACCGTTACTCGTGTGAGCGCACCAAGCGGACGCACGTCCCGAACCTCGCCTGCGTAATAACCCTCTCCGGCGGACGAACTCAGGTAAATCTCGTGCGGGCGGAACAGCACGCTGCGCTGATCGTCCAGCTGCAGGCGATTGGCGTCGCCGAGAAAGTGATAGACGAAATCGCTGGCCGGATTGGCATAGACCTCCGCCGGCGTGCCGATCTGCTCGATCACGCCTTTGTTCATCACCACGATGCGGTCGGCGACCTCCATCGCCTCCTCCTGATCGTGGGTCACGAACACCGAGGTGAGGTGCACATCCTCGTGCAGGCGGGCCAGCCAGCGGCGCAGTTCCTTGCGCACTTTGGCGTCCAACGCGCCGAACGGCTCGTCGAGCAGCAGCACTTTAGGCTCGACCGCCAGCGCACGGGCCAGGGCGATGCGCTGGCGCTGGCCACCGGAGAGCTGCTCGGGGTAACGGTCGGCCAGCCAGTCGAGCTGCACCAGGCCGAGCAGCTCGTGCACCTTCTCGGCGATCACCGCGTCGCTTGGACGCTGCTTCTTTGGCTTCATGCGCAGGCCGAAGGCGACGTTGTCGAATACCGTCATGTGGCGGAACAGCGCGTAGTGCTGGAAGACGAAACCGACGTTGCGGTCGCGCACGTCACGGCTGGAGACATCCTCGCCGTGGAACACGATGCTGCCGCTGTCCGGCGTCTCCAGCCCCGCGATGATGCGTAGCAGGGTGGTCTTGCCGCAGCCGGACGGGCCGAGCAGGGCGACCAGCTCGCCGCTCTGGATGTGCAGGTTGATGGCGTTCAATGCCTGGAACTGGCCGAAGCGCTTGTTGATGTTGCTGATTTCGATCGACATGGTCATTCCTCGGCGTTGGCGTGCAGGCGGGCGATGCGCGACTCGCTCCACTGCTTGAGCAGCAGGATCACCAGCGCCAGGCCCAGCAGCAGGCTGGCCACGCTGAACGCGGCGACATGGTTGTATTCGTTGTAGAGAATCTCGACGTGCAGCGGCAGCGTGTTGGTCAGTCCGCGGATGTGCCCGGAGACCACCGACACCGCGCCGAACTCGCCCATCGCCCGTGCGGTACAGAGCACCACGCCGTAGATCAGGCCCCATTTGATGTTCGGCAGGGTGATGTGCCAGAACATCTGCCAGCCGCTGGCGCCGAGCAGCCGCGCGGCTTCCTCTTCGGTGCTGCCCTGCTCCTGCATCAGCGGAATCAACTCCCGGGCAACGAAAGGCACGGTAACGAACAGCGTCGCCAGCACGATGCCGGGCACGGCGAAGATGATCTGGATGTCGCGATCACTCAGCCATTCACCGAAGTAGCCCTGGGCGCCGAATAGGAGCACGTAGATCAGGCCGGCAATCACCGGGGAGACCGAGAACGGTAGGTCGATCAGGGTGACCAGCAGGCTCTTGCCGCGAAACTCGTATTTGCTCACGCACCAGGCGGCGGCGACGCCGAACAGCAGGTTCAGCGGCACCGAGATGCCTACGGCGAGCAAGGTCAGCTTGAGTGCGGCGAGGGCGTCGGGCTCGAATATCGCACTGAAGAAGGTGCCGAAGCCTTGCTTCAACGCCTCGCTGATGACGACCAGCAAGGGCAGCAAGAGGAAGAGCGCGAAGACCAGCCAGGCGGCAAAGATCAGCAGCCGCCGGCCGAGAGCGCTGCCGCGGCGCGTTGCATTGGCGGTGTTATTTGCAGTCACCGTTAGGGAAGCGGAAGTCATGTCGGTGGCCTCTTCACGAACGCGCAATGCGGCGCTGCAACAGGTTGATGAGCAGCAGCAGGACGAACGACACCACCAGCATCAGCACGCCAATGGCGGTGGCGCCGGCGTAGTCGTACTGGTCCAGCTTGACCATGATCAGCAGCGGCAGGATTTCGGTCTTCATCGGCATATTGCCGGCGATGAAGATCACCGAACCGTACTCGCCAACGCCGCGGGCAAACGCCAGGGCGAAGCCGGTCAGCCAGGCGGGCAGCAGCGCCGGCAGCAGCACATGGCGAACCACCTGCAGCGGCTTGGCGCCGAGGCAGGCCGCAGCTTCTTCCACTTCACGGGGAATGTCGGCTAGCACCGGCTGGACTGTGCGCACCACGAAGGGCAGGGTGACGAAAGTCAGCGCCAAGGTGATGCCCAACGGGGCGTAGGCAATCTTGAAGCCCAGCTGCGTGGCGAACTGACCGATCGGCCCGTTCGGCGCATACAGCGCGGTCAATGCGATGCCGGCCACCGCGGTGGGCAGGGCGAACGGCAGGTCGATCATCGCCTCGATGATCTTGCGTCCGGGAAATCGATAGCGCACCAGCACCCAGGCCAGCAGCGTGCCGATAATGCCGTTGAGCACGGCGGCGGCGAAGGCGGTGACGAAGCTGAGCTTGAGCGCCGCCAGCACGCGCGGGGCGCTGATGATGGCGATGAACTGTGCCCAGCTGAGTTCGGTGGTCTTGAGAAACAGCGCACCCAGGGGAATCAGCACCAACAGACTGAGGTACACCAGGGTGTAGCCCAGCGTCAGCCCGAAGCCGGGTATGACGGGGGGAGTCGGACGGGACATGGTCGGCCTTGTTCTGTCGAGGAATTCTGCTGAGCCGCGTAGGGTGGAAGTCGCTTTTTACTTCCACCGTCGACGCCTCGCGGGGAGCAATGTTTCGGCTGAAGCGTCGCGAGCGCAGCTCAGACAAGGCGAAGACAGGCCAGGGCCGCGGAGTTTACGAGCTGTAAATGAGCAGGCCCGAGCCGGTCTTCAACGCAGTATGAGCAAGCGCAGCAGCTTCAGTTCGCCTGATAGATCTGGTCGAAGATCCCACCATCATTGAAGAACTTCGGCTGTGCGATTTTCCAGCCGCCGAAGTCCTCGTCGATGGTGACCAGCTTCAGCGCCGGGAACTGATCCTTGAACTCGGCCGCGACGTTCTCATTGCGCGGCCGGTAGAAGTTCTTCGCCGCGATACGCTGGCCTTCCTCGCTGTACAGGTAGTTCAGGTAGGCCTCGGCCACTTCCCGCGTGCCCTTGCGCTCGACGTTCTTGTCGACCACTGCCACTGGCGGTTCAGCGAGGATCGACAGAGACGGCGCGATGATTTCGAAGTTCTCCCCGCCCTGTTCCTTCAATGCCAGGAAAGCCTCGTTCTCCCACGCCAGCAGCACGTCGCCGATGCCGTTGTTGACGAAGGTGACGGTAGAGCCGCGGGCGCCGGTGTCCAGTACCGGCACGTTCCGGTACAGCGTGCCGACGAATTCCTGCGCCTTTTTCTCAGTGCCGTATTTCTGCTGCGCATAGGCCCAAGCGGCGAGGAAATTCCAGCGCGCACCGCCCGAGGTTTTCGGGTTCGGCGTAATCACCTCGACGCCCGGCTTGACCAGGTCATCCCAGTCCTTGATGGCTTTCGGATTGCCCTTGCGCACAAGAAACACAATGGTCGAGGTGTAGGGCGTGCTGGCGTCCGGCAGGCGGGACTGCCAGTCCGCGGGGATCAGCTTGCCGAGGCGATGCAGCTCATCAATATCGCCAGCCAATGCGAGGGTCACCGCGTCGGCTCGCAAACCATCGATGACGGCGCGGGCCTGCTTGCCCGAGCCGCCATGGGACTGCTGAACCTTGATCGGCTCGTGGCCCTGGGTCTGCCAGTGCTTGTTGAAGGCTTTGTTGAATTCCACATAGAACTCGCGTGTCGGGTCGTAAGACACGTTGAGCAAGGTATCGGCGGCCAGCGCGTGGCCGCCAGTCAGCACGCTCGCCAGGGCGGCGAGAGCGAAACGTCGAATGGACATGGTGCAGCTCCTGAAAACAGATCGAATGTGCTTTTGGCTGTTACTGAATTCGGTTTCGGGGCTTTCAGCTCCGCATTCGCGGCGGGTGATAGCTGCAGTACCGGTGCGTGTTCATGGTCTTGGCTCGTCATGGTCACGCCCTCCGGTGGTCCAGTCGGGCTGATGAATCGGGGTTATGAAATGGTCAGGTGGTCTTGTTGTTCGGCTGCAGGCGGAATTTCTCCTTGCGCTCGATCTGCACGACCTCGCCGTTGTGCACAGTGATTTCCACCGAGCCGAACTTGAGGCCGTGCAGGGCGCTGTGGATCTCGCGCAGGATGCTGGCTTCGTCCTGCCCCTCGATGTTGGGAATGGTCGCGGTCATTTCTGTTCTCCGTGAAGCCTTTCGTGACGGCCGAACGGCCGTAGCCAGCGAGGCGTGGAACGGATAGTAGAGGGTGCTGAGATATTCTTAAAAATATTGTTTAAGAACATTTATAGATCGTTAAGGAATAACAATGTGCTGGCCTTCGCCAAGGAAGAGCACAGCCCGCTGGGCATCGAACCAAGGCGTCTATCGATCCCGGATCGTGGCAGCATCGTGATAATGTTGATCTGGCAAGGCCGCCGATTGCGCTGCTGATCCGTGGCGAATCGGTACCGGCAAGGATCTACTGGCTCGCTGTATTCATCAGAAAGCGAGCGGGGTGGGAGGCGTGGCGGTCAGTTGCTGTGCGATAAGCATTGCGGCCGCCGATGCGGAACTCTTCGGTTACGCCGCGGGGCTCACGGCGCAGCGCCGAGCCGCCGAGCCGGCTGGTTTGGCTCGGCCAACGGCGTTCCTCAAGCGTTTGGGTTCATCAAGATCCGCCAGGATCTAAATCAGACGTTGAAGCGGAAGTGCATCACGTCGCCGTCCTTGATGATGTATTCCTTGCCTTCCAGGCGCCATTTGCCGGCTTCCTTGGCGCCGGCTTCGCCCTTGTATTGGATGAAGTCGTTGTAGGCGATCACTTCGGCGCGGATGAAGCCTTTCTCGAAGTCCGTATGGATCACGCCGGCGCCTTGGGGAGCCGTGGCGCCAACCTTGACGGTCCAGGCACGCACTTCCTTCACGCCAGCAGTGAAGTAGGTTTGCAGGTTGAGCAGCTCGTACCCTGCGCGAATCACACGATTCAAACCGGGCTCTTCCAGGCCGAGGGATTCGAGGAACATGTCCTTTTCCTCGCCATCGTCCAGTTCGGCAATTTCCGCTTCGATCTTGTTGCACACCGGTACCACGACGGCACCCTCTTCGGCGGCGATGGCATTGACCACGTCCAGGTGCGGGTTGTTTTCGAAGCCATCCTCGGCAACGTTGGCGATGTACATGACCGGCTTGCTGGTCAGCAGGTGGAAGCCCTTGGCCAGTTGAATCTCATCGTCGCCGAGCTTCTTCAACAAGGTGCGGGCCGGCTTGCCTTCGGTGAAGTGGGGGATCAGCTTCTCTAGCAACGCCTTTTGCGCCACGGCTTCCTTGTCGCCGCCCTTGGCGTTGCGGGTGACGCGCTGCAGCTGCTTTTCGCAGCTGTCGAGGTCAGCGAAGATCAGTTCGAGCTCGATGATCTCGATGTCACGCTTGGGATCGACCGAGTTGGAGACGTGAATCACGTTTTCGTCCTCGAAGCAGCGCACTACGTGAGCGATGGCATCGGTCTCGCGAATATTGGCGAGAAACTTGTTGCCCAGACCTTCACCTTTCGAAGCGCCTTCGACGAGGCCGGCGATGTCGACGAATTCCATGGTGGTCGGCAGGATGCGCTCGGGTTTGACGATGTCAGCCAGGGCCTGCAGACGCGGATCGGGCATCGGTACGATGCCGCTGTTCGGCTCGATGGTGCAGAAGGGGAAGTTTTCCGCAGCGATACCGGATTTGGTCAGCGCGTTGAACAGGGTGGACTTGCCGACGTTGGGCAGACCGACGATGCCGCAATTGAATCCCATGGTGTTTTGCCTCGGTATTGGCTGGCAGCGGATGCGCTACCGGCGTTGCCAAACTGCGTTAAACGGCTTCGTGATGCGCTGTAATGCAGGCCTTCCGCGCCGCCGTTGCCTTTGTCTTGCACCCCTGCGTCGAGTTCGATCAGGCCTTCTGGCTGTGCAGGCGCTGCATCGCTCGCGTCCAATCACCCGCCAGAATTTCGGGCAGCACGTCGAGCGCGAAATCGATGCTGGCGTCCAGCTTTTCGCGCTCGGCCTGGGGCGCTCGGCCCAGCACATAGCCGGTCACCAGGCTGCTGTGGCCGGGATGACCGATGCCCAGACGCAGGCGGTAGAAATTGTTCTGATTGCCGAGCTTGGCGATGATGTCGCGCAGCCCGTTGTGCCCGCCATGGCCGCCGCCCTGCTTGAGCTTGGCGATGCCTGGGGGCATGTCGAGTTCATCATGGGCGACCAGGATGGACTCGGGAGGAATTCGGAAAAATCCGGCCAGTGCCGCCACCGCCTGGCCGCTGCGGTTCATGAAGGTGGTGGGAATCAACAGGCGGACATCTTCGTCCTGGTGGCGAAACTTGCCGACCAGGCCGAAATACTTGCGATCCACGCTGAGGTTGGCACCTTTGTGGGCGGCCAGACGCTCAACGAAAAGGGCCCCTGCGTTATGCCGGGTCTGGTCGTATTCAGGGCCTGGATTACCCAGGCCGACGATCAGTTTGACGGCAGTCACGACAGAGGCCCTTCCTCAGATGCTAGCGAGCGGATTACTCGGCAGCGCCTTCTTCTTTCGGAGTGTCTTCCTTGCTCACGCGCGGAGCGTGAACGTTGGCAACCGGCAGGTCGCTGCCGTGTGCCAGGGAAACCAGCTCAACGCCTTTCGGCAGCTTGAGGTCGGTCATGTGCAGTACCTGACCGACTTCAACCTTGGCCATGTCGACCTCGATGAACTCCGGCAGATCCTGCGGCAGGCAGGAAACTTCCACTTCGTTGATGTTGTGCAGGATTTCGCCGCCCTGCTGCTTCACGCCAACCGAGGACTCCTGGTTGATGAAGTGCAGCGGAACGGTAGCGGTCAGCTTGTGACCAGCAACAACGCGGACGAAGTCAGCGTGCAGAACGAAGCCTTTGGCCGGATGACGCTGCAGCGCCTTGATCAGAACAGACTCGTTCTGGCCATCGACGTTCAGGGTCAGCACGTGGCTGAAAGAAGCTTCGGTTTCGAGCAGCTTGGTTACGTCTTTCAGCAGCAGGCTGATGGACTGCGGGGCTTTGTCGCCACCGTAGATGACGGCCGGAACGAGGTTGGCATTACGACGCAGGCGGCGGCTCGCACCTTTCCCCAGGTCGGAACGCACTTGGGCATTCAGAGTGAAATCAGTCATTGTGTTTCTCCAGGATAACAACACGCCCGAAGTGCTTGCGACCAGCACTACCGGGCGGTTGGGCAAAAAGCCCCGCACGGGGCGGGGCACATTTTCGTTCTGCGCGAAGGGCTAAGCTTTCGGCTTAGCGGAACATCGCGCTGATCGATTCAGCATTGCTGATACGGCGAACCGCCTCAGCCACCATTGGCGCGATGTCCAATTGGCGAATACGGGTACAGGCTTGCGCCGCTGCGGACAGCGGAATGGTATTGGTCACCACCAGTTCGTCGAGGACAGAGCCTTCGATATTCTCGATGGCGCGACCGGACAGAATCGGGTGAGTGCAATACGCGAAGACCTTGGCAGCGCCATGATCTTTCAGGGCAGTTGCGGCGTGGCACAGGGTGCCCGCGGTATCGACCATGTCATCGACGAGGATGCAGGTACGACCTTCGATATCACCGATGATGTGCATCACTTCGGACTGGTTGGCCTTCGGGCGACGCTTGTCGATGATCGCCAGATCCACACCCAGCGACTTGGCGACGGCGCGAGCACGCACTACACCACCAATGTCGGGGGAAACGATCATCAAGTTCTCGAAGCGCTGGGCCTGGATGTCATCGACCAGGACCGGCGAACCGTAGATGTTGTCCACGGGCAAATCGAAGAAACCCTGGATCTGATCGGCATGCAGGTCAACGGTGAGGACGCGGTTGACGCCCACCACATCGAGCATGTCGGCCACGACCTTGGCGCTGATCGGCACACGTGCGGAGCGCGGACGGCGATCCTGACGGGCGTAACCAAAGTAGGGAATGACAGCGGTAATGCGGGTGGCGGAGGAGCGGCGGAAGGCATCAGCCATCACGACCAGTTCCATCAGGTTGTCATTGGTGGGGGCACAGGTCGGCTGAATCAGGAAGACGTCCTTACCACGAACGTTCTCATTGATCTCGACACTGATTTCGCCGTCGGAGAATTTACCGACGTAGGCGTCACCGAGAGGGATGTGCAGCTGACGTACAACACGCCGGGCCAGGTCGGGGTTGGCGTTCCCCGTGAAGACCATCATCTTGGACACGCGCAGTACCTGCCTGAGGGTGGATCCGATGAAACAAAAAGCTGTTCAAAAGGCCAGGCGTTTTGAACAGCTCTCGTGATGTTTGGCAGGGGCGGCTGGATTCGAACCAACGCATGCCAGGATCAAAACCTGGTGCCTTACCGCTTGGCGACGCCCCTGTAGATGTAACCCTGAAAGCGATCGTCTGGCTGTAGCAACCTCGAAAGGTTATGGCAGGGGCGGCTGGATTCGAACCAACGCATGCCAGGATCAAAACCTGGTGCCTTACCGCTTGGCGACGCCCCTACAGCGTACAACCTCTAATCACTCACTTCCTGCGTCAGCTGCGCAAGCCTTCGGTGCAGCATCGAAATGTTGCGGCCTTGTGCTACGAAAGCTGGTAAATCGGCTGGAAGTTGGCGGCAAACTCTATCAGCCTCACCTTTGTTTGGGAAGCTCCCAAACACACAAGCTCCAGTGCCGGTCATCCTTGCTGGAACAAATTTGTTCAACAAGCTCAAAGCGTTACGAACCTCTGGGTAACGCCTCTCGACCACCGGCTGACAGTCGTTATGACCGCCCCCTGCAAGAAGGCTGCGAACTGTAATGGCCGGGGTATTGCGTGTCAACTCTGGGTCGGAAAATATTTCCGCTGTACTAACAGAGACTTGCGGGGCGATCACGAGGAACCAGGGTTCGCTCAATTCGACCGGTTGCAGGCGCTCGCCAATCCCTTCGGCGAAGGCCGCTCGGCCCCTGACGAAGACCGGCACATCGGCTCCAAGCGACAAGCCGATCTCGGCCAGGCGTTCTTCGCCAAGATGGGTCCGCCAGAGGTGATCGAGGCCGAGCAGGGCGGTGGCCGCATCGGAACTGCCGCCCCCGATGCCGCCACCCATGGGCAGACGCTTGATCAGTTCGATGTCGGCTCCCTGGCTGCACCCGCTGTGGGTCTGCAACAGGCGAGCCGCGCGTACGATCAGGTTGTCGTCATGCGCCACGCCCGGTAGCTCGGGATGCAGGCGGATCTGGCCATCAGTCCGAGGCGTAAAGCTCAGCTCGTCGCCGTAGTCTAGAAACTGGAAGAGCGTCTGCAGGTCGTGATAGCCGTCGTCGCGACGGCCGAGTATGTGCAGCATCAGGTTGAGTTTGGCCGGTGCCGGCAAGATCAGCCTGCGCATTCAGTGGCCGAGCCGGCGCGGCTGCCAGTCCTTGATCACGAGCGTAATCTGCAGGTCGCGACCGGCCAGCTTGATACGTGACGGCAGGCTGAAGCCGCTTTGCTCGCTGTAGCCGAGATACTGCACGTCCCAGCCGTCCTGTTGCAGATTGGCGAGACGCCCATTGGCGTCCAGCGCAACCCGGCTGCGGCTGTCCGGGGCGGGAAGGCCGCGCACCCACCAGAGCAGGTTCGACACCGGCAGCTGCCAGCCGAGCTGACTTTCCACCAGCGCTTCTGGTGACTCGGCTTCGAAGCGGCCCTGGCCTGCAACTTCCAGCGCGACGGCGTCAGGGCGACCGGTTAGACGAGTGGCGCCGCGGCCCAGCGGACCGGACAGCCGGATGTCGAAATAATCCTGGCGCTGTAGCCAGAACAGCGTGCCGCTGCCCGAGTCCTGGGGTGCTCGAATGCCAATCTTGCCGTTGATCTGCCAGCCATCGATTTCGCTGATCTGAGCTTTGTGGGCCTTCCAGTCATCGGCACTGCCAGGGCCCTCAACGGATTCCTGCGGGCCGAGACCGGCGCAGCCAGCAAGCAGCAGGATCAATGCTGGAATCAGCAGGTTGCGCATCGGCTTCATGTGTCAGAGTTTCTCCGAGCCTGTCAGACGTTTGATGGTTTCGCGCAGCACCTGACTGTCCGGTTGCTGCTTCAGTGCTTCGGCCCAGATCGCCCTGGCCTCCCGCTGCTCGCCGGACGCCCAGAGCACCTCGCCGAGGTGGGCGGCGACTTCATGGTCCGGCATGCGCTTATGCGCCTTGCGCAACTGGGTTTCGGCTTCGTCGAGATTACCCAGGCGATAATTGACCCAGCCGAGACTGTCGAGAATGGCGGCGTCATCCGGATTGATCCGGTGCGCCTGCTCGATGAGCGCAAGGGCTTCGTCGTATCGATCGGTGCGATCGGCGAGCGTATAGCCCAGTGCGTTGATGGCCATGGCGTTGTCAGGTTCGCGCTCGATGATGTAGCGCAAATCTCGCTCCAGCTGGGCCAGGTCGCCACGCTTCTCGGCGATCATGGCTCGGGTGTAGAGCAGGTTGAGGTCGTCGGGAAACTGCTCCAGCGCCTGTTCGACCAGCTCCCAGGCTTCTTTGACTTGCTGTTGTCCGGAAAGCGCTTCTATTTCGATCAGGTAAAGTTGAATCGCGTAGTCGGGCTGCTCTTCCCGGGCGCTGGCCAGCAGACGTGATGCCTCCTGATTACGGCCGAGGGTAAACAGTAGCTCCGCCTGCATGAGTTTCGCCGGCAAGTACTCATTACCAGGCCCGACCTTGGCGAACGCGTTCAGCGCCTGCTCCGGTTTGTCCAGCTCCTGATAGGCTCGTCCGAGGTTGAAATTGGCTGCATCGAGGTGGCTGCCGCGCTCGATCAGCTCTTCCAGGTAAACGATCGCCTCGCGCCAGGCTTGCGCTTCGAGGCACACCAGAGCCATCGAGAAACGCAGATCGTCGTCGCCGGGATTTTGTTGGACCAGCGTGGCGAATTCGCCCATGGCTTCGTCAAGGCGGTCCTGCTCGACCAGCAGGCGTGCATAGGTCAGGCGCAGGCGCTTGTCTTCGGGGTGCTGACGAAGGCCTTTCTCCAGCAGCGGCAGTGCTTCCTTGCCACGTTCAAGCATCTGCAGCAGTCGAGCCTGGAGCAGGATCGAAGGGATCTCCTGTTCCCTGGCCGGTTGCTCTTCGAGCAATGCGAGTGCTTCTTCAGGGCGCCCGTCCTGTTGCAGTAGCACGGCCTTGCCGAATTTCAGTTGGGGATTATCAGGGTGTTTGGCCAGTAACTGGTCGAAGCTCTTGAGCAGGCCGGTGCGGGTATCCGGGTCGGTTTCGGCGGCTGACAGGGCAAGGAAGTCGAAGTGCGTATCGCCTTGGCCCTGCAGCACTTTCTCCATGAATTTCAGCGATTCCTCGTAGCGCCCAGCACGGGCCAGCTGCACCGCTGCGGCACGCTGGGCGTCGAGATTATCCGGTGCGTTGGTCGCCCAGATCATCGCCGTGTCCAACGCCGCCTGATCGGCGCCGAGGTATTCGGCGATACGGAAACCGCGCTCGGCTACCCCGGGGTCCTGGGTCGCGTTGGCCTGCTGGACATAGTTGCCCAGTGCGATATCGAAGCGATTGCGCTGCCCGGCGAGTTCGGCGACCAGCAATGCGTACAGCGTGTCGCTGCTGAACGAACCATATTCACTCGGGCTGGTTTCTGTTGCTTGCGGCGTGGTCTCCTCGATCGGCGGGCCGCTGTCGGAGGTGCTCTGCGTGAAGCTTTGACAGCCACCGAGAAGCAGGACGGCGCTGATGGCGAGGAGTTTTTTCATAGGGAATATAAGGCTGGTCTGCGGTCGCGGCATGATGACACAAGCCGCCAGGCAAGCACATGGGCTGGCTCGTCGGGCGAATCGGGCGGCTCGATCTGGTAGAGACAATGATGGGCAACGGTTGTTCTGAAGCAGGCGAAGTAGGAGAATCGCGCGCTCCGTTTTTCGAATCAGCGACCCTGCATGGCTTTCATCGCCCTTGGCATCAATCACAAGACCGCATCGGTGGATGTGCGCGAGCGTGTTGCGTTCACGCCCGAACAGATGGTCGAGGCGTTGCAGCAGTTGTGCCGTGTCACGCCAACGCGCGAGGCGGCCATTCTGTCGACCTGCAATCGTAGTGAGCTGTATCTCGAGCAGGACCAGATCGAAGCCGAGGCGGTGCTGGCGTGGCTGGCTAATTATCACCGCCTGAGTCTCGAGGACCTCAAAGCCTGTGCCTACGTTCATACCGGCGATCAGGCTGTGCGGCACATGATGCGTGTCGCCTCCGGGCTGGATTCGATGGTGCTCGGTGAACCGCAGATTCTCGGACAGATGAAGTCCGCCTACGCAGTTGCGCGCGAAGCCGGTAGCGTCGGCCCGCTACTGGGACGTCTGTTTCAGGCGACCTTCAGCACCGCCAAGACCGTGCGGACCGATACCGCCATCGGCGAGAACCCCGTCTCGGTAGCCTTTGCGGCCGTCAGCCTGGCGAAGCAGATCTTTGCCAACCTGCATCGCAGTCAGGCATTGCTGATCGGCGCAGGTGAAACCATTACGTTGGTCGCTCGCCACCTGCACGAGCAGGGCGTCAAGCGCATCGTGGTCGCCAACCGCACACTCGAACGTGCCAGTATTCTGGCCGAGCAATTCGGCGCCCATGCGATCCTTCTTGCCGATATCCCCCATGAGCTTTACAACAGCGACATCGTCATCAGCTCCACCGCCAGTCAGTTGCCGATCCTTGGCAAAGGCGCCGTGGAACAGGCGCTGAAGAAGCGCAAGCACAAGCCGATGTTCATGGTTGATATTGCGGTTCCCCGCGACATAGAAGCGCAGGTCGGTGAACTGGACGATGTCTACCTCTATACGGTCGACGATCTACACGAGGTGGTTGCGGAAAACCTCAAGAGTCGCCAGGGTGCGGCCCAGGCCGCCGAGGAGCTGGTCGCGGCCGGTACCGATGACTTCATGGCGCGGCTGCGTGAGTTGGCAGCCGTGGATGTGCTCAAGGCCTACCGACAGCACGCCGAACGCATTCGCGACGAAGAGATGCTCAAGGCTCAGCGGTTGCTGGCCAATGGCGTCACGCCCGAGGATGCGCTGGCTCAACTGGCTCGTGGGCTGACCAACAAGCTGCTGCACGCGCCCAGCGTTCAGCTGAAAAAACTTTCCGCCGAAGGGCGTGGAGAGGCTCTGAACATCGTGCAGGAGCTCTTCGCCTTGCAGGACAGCACGGACAAATCATGAAAGCGTCGCTGCTCAACAAACTCGACATTCTGCAGGACCGCTTCGAAGAGCTGACGGCGTTGCTTGGCGACGCGGAAGTGATCAGCGATCAAACGCGCTTTCGCGCCTACTCGCGCGAATACGCCGAGGTTGAACCGGTCATCGCCACCTACCGCGAATTCCTCAAGATGCAATCCGATCTCGAAGGCGCGCAGGCCTTGCTCAAGGACAACGACCCGGACGTTCGTGAAATGGCCGAGGAAGAGGTTACTGAAGCCCGCGCAAAGCTCGAAGAGATCGAAGCTCGGTTGCAGCGCATGCTGCTGCCGAAAGATCCGAAGGACGGGCGCAACGTCTTTCTGGAGATCCGCGCCGGTACCGGCGGCGACGAGGCGGCGATTTTCTCCGGTGACCTGTTCCGGATGTATTCGCGCTATGCCGAACGGCAGGGATGGCGTGTCGAGATCCTGTCCGAAAGCCCTGGCGAGCACGGCGGCTATAAAGAAGTCATCTCGCGCATCGAAGGCGACAATGTGTTCGCCAAGCTCAAATTCGAATCCGGCGCGCATCGCGTACAGCGCGTCCCGGAAACCGAATCCCAGGGGCGCATTCACACCTCGGCCTGCACCGTTGCGGTACTGCCGGAGCCGGACGAGCAGATCGCCATCGAGATCAATCCGGCCGATCTGCGCGTCGATACCTACCGAGCATCCGGCGCCGGTGGTCAGCATATCAACAAGACCGATTCGGCGGTGCGCATTACGCACATGCCCAGCGGCATCGTGGTTGAATGCCAGGAAGAGCGTTCGCAGCACAAGAATCGCGCCCGCGCCATGGCGTGGCTGGCAGCCAAACTGCAGGACGTGCAAGACAGTGCCGCGCACAAGGAAATCTCCGATACGCGCAAGCTGCTGGTCGGCTCGGGCGATCGCTCCGAACGTATCCGTACCTACAACTTTCCGCAGGGGCGGGTGACCGATCACCGCATCAACCTGACGCTGTATTCGCTCAATGAAGTCATTGGCGGCGCGGTTGAGCAAGTGATCGAGCCGTTGTTGCAGGAATACCAGGCGGACCAGCTGGCGGCGCTAGGTGATTGATCGCAACCCGCTGACGATACTGACTTGAACCCGGCATGCCGCATCGGCCATCCGGCTCCTACGGAAGCGCCATCATGGCCACCATCGAATCATTGCTTCGTGCTGCAGTTCTGCCGGATTCACCATCCGGCAAGCTTGATGCCGAATGGCTGCTGGCTGCGGCGCTGGGCAAGCCAGCCAGCTATCTGCGTACCTGGCCCGAGCGAGAAGTGCCGGCCGAAAGCGAAGCGCGTTTCGTCGCTGATCTGGCGCGTCGTCGTCGCGGTGAACCTGTGGCCTACATTCTGGGGCGCCAGGGCTTCTGGAGCCTAGAGCTCGAGGTCGCTCCCCATACCTTGATCCCCAGGCCGGACACCGAACTGCTGGTCGAAACCGCATTGCAGCTATTGCCGCCGACCCCGGCCGACATACTGGATCTAGGTACCGGGACTGGGGCGATCGCCCTGGCGCTGGCTCATGAACGACCAGCTTGGCAGGTGACCGGGGTCGATCGCGTCACCGAAGCGGTCGACCTGGCGGCGCGCAATGCCCAGCGTTTGCGTCTCGATAACGCCGAGTTCCGTGAGAGTCGGTGGTTTTCCGCACTTGCTGGGCAGCGTTTTGCACTCATTGTCAGTAACCCGCCCTATATTCCGGCGCATGACCCGCATCTTCAGAAGGGGGACCTGCGCTTCGAGCCGAGCAGCGCCTTGGTGGCTGGAGATGACGGTCTGGACGATATTCGTCAGATCATCGCGAGCGCGCCGAGCCATCTGCTCTGTCAGGGTTGGCTGCTGTTGGAGCACGGCTACGATCAGGCGTCGGCAGTGCGTGGGCTGTTCGCCGAAAGTGGATTCGTCGATATCCAGAGTCGCAAGGATCTTGGCGGCCACGAGCGCATCAGTCTGGGTCAACGGCCATGACTATCGTCGAGGAGAGCGACATGCTGAGCGATGACGAACTGCTGCGCTATAGCCGGCAGATCTTGCTGAAACAGGTCGACATTGATGGCCAGCTGAAGCTCAAGCAGAGTCGTGTACTGATCGTCGGGCTGGGCGGGCTGGGTTCGCCCGTGGCGCTTTATCTGGCTGCCGCCGGCGTCGGGGAATTGCACCTGGCGGATTTCGACAGTGTCGATCTGACCAATCTGCAACGGCAGATCGTTCACGACACTCCATCGGTTGGCATGCTTAAGGTGGATTCGGTCATCGCGCGGCTATCGGCGCTTAATCCCTTGGCGAAGCTGGTATCGCATCGCGCCGCGATGGACGCCGATACCCTCGGCGTTGCGGTAGCGGCAGTGGATCTGGTGCTCGATTGCACCGATAACTTCACCGTGCGGGAGGCCGTCAATGCCGCCTGCGTCTTGGCGAAGAAACCCTTGGTGAGCGGCGCTGCGATTCGTCTCGAGGGGCAGCTCTCGGTCTTCGATCCGCGGATCGTGACCAGCCCCTGCTACCACTGCCTCTACGGGCACGGCAGTGAGGCCGAGCTGACCTGTAGCGAGGCGGGCGTGTTGGGGCCGGTGGTCGGTATGGTGGGAAGTCTGCAGGCCCTCGAAGCGCTGAAGCTGCTGGCAGGCTTCGGTGAGCCGCTGGTGGGCCGGCTATTGCTGGTCGATGCGCTGACCAGTCGCTTCCGCGAGCTTAAGGTCAAGCGTGACCCAGCCTGCGCGGTTTGCGGTAACGGCCGTGGCTGACAACGCGCCGATCGGCGTTTTCGACTCAGGGGTCGGTGGCCTGTCTGTGCTGCGCGAGATTCGCGCACGTCTGCCCCAGGAGTCGTTGCTCTATCTGGCCGACAGCGGTCATGTGCCCTATGGCGAAAAAAGTCCGGAGTTCATTCGCGAACGTTGCCGGTCAATCGCGGCCTTCTTTCTGGAACAGGGTGCCAAGGCGTTGGTGTTGGCCTGCAATACGGCCACCGCTGCAGGCGTCGCCGAACTTCGCCAGCTGTACCCGGATGTGCCGCTGGTGGGCATGGAGCCTGCAGTCAAACCGGCCGCGCAGGCCACCCGTAGCGGTGTTGTCGGGGTGCTGGCCACCACAGGTACATTGAAAAGCGCTAAATTCGCAGCGTTGCTGGACCGCTTTGCCAGTGATGTGCGCGTGATTACCCAACCCTGTCCTGGTCTGGTGGAGCGCATTGAAGCCGGAGAGCTCGATGCCGAGGCGACACGCTCGTTGCTGCTGGGGTTCGTCCAGCCCCTGATCGAGCAGGGGTGTGACACCCTGATTCTCGGTTGTACCCACTATCCGTTCATCAAGCCGCTGTTGGTCGAGCTGCTTCCGCCGACGGTCACCTTGGTGGATACCGGGGCGGCGGTGGCGCGACATTTGGAAACGATACTGACGGTGCGTGACCAATTGGGTGCCGGCGGTGCGGCGGTGCGTTTCTGGAGCAGCGGTGATCCTCGCCGATTGGCCAGTGTACTACCGGTACTTTGGGGCGAAAGCGGGGCGGTTGCGTACTATCCTGACTAGGAACTCCCCGCTGCGTCTGCTTTCTGTATTTGGGTTAATACTCGAAAAACAACACGCGATGCCAACTTTTCGATAAGGAAATTCCGAATGAAAAAACTGATCTCCCTCGCTGCAGTTGCGGCTGTTTCACTGGGTCAGGTGGCTGCCGCCCATGCGTTGGATTTAACCGCTGCCGTGGGGCAAACCGGTGAGTCGACCATGACCTATCGTCTTGGCGCGCAGTTCGATTTCAATCGCAGCTGGTTCCAGACGAGCGTCGGTCGGCTCACAGGCTATTGGGACGCTGGTTACACCTACTGGGAAGGTGACGAAACGACCAGCAATCATAGCCTGTCGCTGGCGCCGGTCTTCGTCTATGAGTTCGCGGGTGACTCGGTGAAGCCTTATCTGGAAGCGGGCGTTGGCATCGCGGCCTTCGAAAACACCGAGATCGAGAAGAACGACCTGGGCTCGTCATTCCAGTTTGAGGATCGCTTTGGTGCGGGGTTGCGTTTCGCCGATGGCCACGAAATCGGCCTGCGGGCGATCCACTATTCCAACGCTGGGCTCAAAAACCCCAACGACGGTATCGAGAGCTACTCGTTGCATTACCGGGCATCGTTCTGAACCCGTGACAAGTGACGGCTGACGGCGCGGTCCGCCGTCAGTCATTGTCCATATAGGCCGCCGCAGAACCCTTGCGCTCTTCCAGGCAATCGTCCGAGCCTAGCTCGAACTCCCGACAGATCAATGGGCGTTGGGTATAGATGGTGCAGCGCATGCTGTCCCGATCGAGTGCTGCACACCAGCCGTCATCCAGGCGGCGCATGACTTGCCCACCCCAGTCGTCCTCATCGATGA
Organism: Pseudomonas sp. KSR10; assembly: GCF_022355455.1. NCBI lineage: Bacteria > Pseudomonadati > Pseudomonadota > Gammaproteobacteria > Pseudomonadales > Pseudomonadaceae > Pseudomonas > Pseudomonas sp. KSR10. The sequence continues at coordinate 1,485,377 of NZ_JAKOEN010000019.1, forward strand.
AGCGTTCGGGAACGCCGGTGTCGGTTAACAGCAGAACTTCGAGCCGGCAGCAGCAGGCGGCGCAGGTCGAGCAACTGATGCTGTCGTCTGGCAATTGGCGGTGGGGGATGGCGGAGGTCATCGCGGCAGTCTACGCGCCTTGCTCCGCGTTGGCTCCAAAGGGCTCATCTACCTCCAGAGAAAAACGCCAGCACAAACTGCGCTGGCGGACGGCACGTCAGCTGTTTTCTTCGAGCTGCTTATTCTTCCAGCCTTCACCGCCTGGAAGCACCAGGTTGAGAATCAGCGCGATGATCGCGCACAGGGAGATGCCGGACAGGGTGAATTCCCCATACCCGAAGGCCATGCCGCCGATGCCGAACACCAACGTCACCGACACGATGATGAGGTTGCGTGCTTCTGCCAGGTCTACTTGATGGCGGATCAACGTGCTTAGGCCGACCACGGCGATCGAGCCGAACAGCAGGCAGAGAATGCCACCCATCACCGGCACCGGGATGCTCAACAGTCCCGCGCCGAATTTGCCGATGAACGCCAGCACGATGGCAAAGATCGCTGCCCAGGTCATGATTTTCGGGTTGTAGTTCTTGGTCAGCATGACCGCGCCGGTCACCTCGGCGTAGGTGGTGTTGGGCGGGCCGCCGAAGAGGCCCGCAGCCGACGTTGCAAGACCATCGCCCAGCAGGGTGCGATGCAGGCCGGGCTTCTTGATGAAGTTGTTGCCGGTGACGCCACCGATTGCCACGACGCCGCCGATATGCTCGATCGCCGGGGCCAACGCGACCGGTACCATGAACAGGATCGCACCCCAATGAAACTCCGGTGTGACGAAGTTCGGCACGGCCAGCCAGGGCGCCGAGGCGATACCGGCCGTATCCACCACGCCGAAGGCGAACGACAGGCCATAACCCACCGCGACGCCTGCCAGGATCGGCACCAGCCGGAACAATCCTTTGCCGAGGACGGCCACGAGCAGCGTGGTCAGCAAGGCGGGCATCGAGATCATCATCGCCGTTTCGTACGGCACCAGTTGGGCGCTGCCGTCGCCGGCCTTACCCATCGCCATGTTCACCGCGACAGGCGACAGGGCGAGGCCGATAGAAATGATCACGGGTGCAATTACAACCGGTGGCAGCAGCCGGTCGATGAACCCGGGCCCCTTGAGACGGACCGCGAAGCCGAGCACCATGTAGACGACACCCGCCGCTACCACGCCGCCGAGCACCGCAGGCAGACCGAAGTCGCCCTTGGCGGCGATGATCGGGGCGATGAAGGCGAAACTCGAAGCGAGGAAAACCGGTACCTGACGCTTGGTGACCAGTTGGAACAGGAGGGTGCCGATACCGGCCGTAAACAAGGCGACGTTGGGATCCATGCCGGTGATCAGCGGCATCAGCACCAGGGCGCCGAAGGCCACGAACAGCATCTGCGCACCGGCCAGCACCTGGCGTCCGAGCGACTCTTCCATGGGTTGCGGCATGCTCAGATGTCCTTCTGCTTGGTGCCGAAGATCTTGTCTCCCGCGTCGCCCAGGCCGGGCATGATGTAGCCGTTTTCGTCCAGGCGATCATCAATCGATGCGGTATAAATGATGACATCCGGGTGTGCTTTCTCGACAGCCGCGATACCTTCGGGGGCCGCGACCAGCACCAGTGCGCGAATTTCCTTGCACCCGGCCTTTTTCAGCATATCGATCGCGGCGACCATGGATCCGCCCGTTGCCAGCATCGGATCAATGATCATCGCCAGTCGCTGATCAAGATCGTCTACCAGGCGTTCCAGATAGGTATGGGCCTGTAAGGTCTCCTCGTTGCGTGCGATGCCTACCGCGCTGACCTTCGCTCCGGGAATCAAGCTGAGCACCCCATCGAGCATGCCGATACCTGCACGCAGGATCGGTACGACGGTGATCTTCTTGCCGGAAATCTTTTCGACCTGGACCGGGCCACACCAGCCGTCGATGCTGTAATTCTCCAGCGGTAGATCGCGAGTCGCTTCGTACGTAAGGATCGAGCCGACCTCTTGCGCCAGTTCGCGGAAGTTCTTGGTGCTGATATCTGCGCGGCGCATCAATCCAAGTTTGTGGCGAATAAGCGGATGGCGGATCTCTCGAATGGTCATGGGCGGCTCCGGCGGTCGAATAAACCGGCGTAGATTAATGCATCGGGGTGTAAGCGGCTATTAATGAGTCAAGCGGGACTTGCCCTGTCCATGGCGGCATCGGTATCGTCGCGCCCTTTATTTTGTTGGGCGGCTGACCGAGCTGCTTCCTCCCCAAACTGTCTTGGAGCATCGTCATGTCCGTCGATCTTGCACACATCCGCCAGATCATGGCCGAAGCCGATTGTCTATATCCTGAAGCCGAGGTTGAAGCGGCGATCGATGCGATGGCCGCAACGATCAATAGTGAGCTGGCCGAGCGCAATCCCGTGGTGTTCTGCGTGATGAATGGCGGGCTGATCTTCTCCGGCAAACTGGTTCCCAAACTGAACTTCCCGCTGGAACTGTCCTATCTGCATGCGACGCGTTATCGCAACGAGACGAGCGGTGGGGAATTGTTCTGGAAGGCCAAACCGGAGATTTCGTTCATTGACCGTGACGTGCTGATCATCGATGACATTCTGGATGAAGGGCATACGCTCGGCGCCATCATCGATTTCTGCCGTCATGCCGGTGCAGCTGCCGTGCATACGGCGGTATTGGTCGACAAAGATCACCAGCGCAAGGCCCGTCCGGATCTGAAGGCCGATTACGTCGGGCTCAGCTGTGTCGATCGGTACGTGTTCGGTTACGGTATGGATTACAAGGGTTACTGGCGCAACGCCCCCGGTATCTACGCCGTTAAAGGCATGTAAGGCGGAGCCCCAGCATCTATCCTTAATGGGTCTTAATGGGGCGCACGTCGTTCGGCCCTGAGCGCGACGGCCGGCGGGTGGCTATCGCGCCGCAGCGCTCCTGGCTCGATTGAGATGTCTCCCAGCGAGGCGGCGGTTCTCATCCCGCTCTTTCCTTCGTTTGTCGTGCTGTTGTTTGCAGGTCTCACCTGATGCCCGGCTTCAGCCTGCTCCTCTCTACTGTTTCGTTTCGCCTCAACGCTGCGCTTCGGTAACGCTCCGTTGCATCGGCAAGTTTTACCTGTCGTCGCGGCCGGAGACGGCTGGAAACCATGCGCGACGCGTTGGCTCGGTAAGTCAGCGGCCGATTCGGCACGGTTCCGCCGGTTTTATCGTAATTGGCGTCGCAGCTGCTCTATTTCGAGGGTTGCGCCAATTCCGCTTGCGGCTAAGCTCTCGGATAGCTTCGCTGCGAGTGGCGTTTCCAATAGCGCAAGGCACCGTTGCAAGCCAATAGCAGGAAGGCTATTCATACTTAAGGATTACAAAACAAATCAAACCTTAGTGCGCTTAACCCTATGCGGCCGTGTGGTTAGGGTGAGCGTACTTCGAACCAACCAGGAGCGCCTCATGACAAAAACAACAAGGCAAGGAATCTTCCAGCCCAAAACTCTGGCCCTCGCGGTCGCGTTGGGCATCGCCTCACCGGCTTATGCTGTCAATTTCAATATTGGGGAAATCGAAGGCCAGTTCGACTCGTCCATGTCGATCGGTGCCAGCTGGTCGATGGCTGACCGGGATATGGATTTCGTAGGTAATGCCAACGGAGGCACCGGCTATACCCAGACTGGGGATGATGGCCGTTTGAATTTCAAGAAAGGTGAAACGTTCTCGAAGATCTTCAAGGGTATCCATGACCTGGAGCTGCGCTACGGCGATAGCGGCGCTTTTATTCGTGGCAAATATTGGTATGACTTCGAACTGAAGGACGAAAGCCGCCTGTTCAAGGACATCAGTGACAGCAACCGTAAGGAAGCTGCTCAGTCTTCCGGCGCTCAGATTCTCGATGCTTTCCTCTATCACAACTATTATATAGGCGATCTGCCTGGCACGGTTCGAGTGGGCAAGCAGGTCGTCAGCTGGGGTGAGAGCACCTTTATCGGTAACTCAATTAACTCGATCAACCCGCTCGATGCGGCGGCGTTTCGTCGGCCAGGCGCTGAGATCAAGGAAGGATTGATCCCGGTGAATATGCTCTATGTATCCCAGAGCCTAAGCGATCGCCTCAGCATGGAGGCTTTCTATCAACTGGAGTGGGACCAAACGATCGCAGATAACTGCGGTACCTTCTTCGCCAGCGCAGACGTTGTCGCTGATGGATGCGATAACAATTACAACATTCTTGATGCGGCGACGGTTAATAGCCTTTTGGCTTTGCCAGCGGCAACTCGAGCCGCTCTTGGTATCGACGTCGAGTCTGAAGGGTTGTTGGTTAATCGTGGCGGAGATCGCGACGCGCGCGATTCAGGTCAGTACGGCATCGCAATGCGATGGCTGGGCGATTCTACTGAATACGGCGTCTATGCAATGAATTACCACAGTCGCACGCCTAACTTGAGCATGAGGAACGCTAACCAGGCTGCGATTGGCGCAGCATTGGGCACTCCTGCTTTAGCATTGCCGATCCTGCTTAGTAATGGGGAATACATCCTCGAGTACCCAGAGGATATCCGCCTCTATGGCGCGAGCTTCTCAACCACTCTCCCCACAGGCACGGCTTGGTCAGGGGAAATAAGCTATCGGCCAAATCTTCCGATTCAGTTGAACACAACGTATATGACGGGGCTATTGGCCAATAGCGTGGTTGGAGCCATTCCTGTTGGAGGTGTTCCGGCGGCCCTGGCGCAAGCCGGCGTTGAGAGTCGTGGATATAACCGAAAAGAAGTTACCCAGCTCCAGACCACCTTCACCCACTTCATAGACCAAGTACTAGGTGCTGGTCGGGTGACCCTGGTCGGTGAAGTTGGTTATACGCATGTTGGCGGCCTCGAAAGCAAAAGCGAGCTTCGCTATGGGCGTGATTCCATCTACGGCCTCGATACGCCGGAATATGGCAATGATGGTTTCGTAACTTCCGACTCCTGGGGCTATCGCCTCCGCGCCCTGGCTGATTACAGCAACGTGTTCGCGGGCGTGAACCTCACCCCGAACGTCTCCTTCTCCCACGACGTTCATGGCTATGGCCCGAACGGCTTGTTCAACGAGGGCTCCAAGGCTGTAAGCGTTGGCGTCGACGCCGTCTATCAGAACAGCTACACCGCCAGCTTGTCGTATACCGACTTCTTCGGGGGCGATTACAACACCCTGGTCGATCGTGACTTCCTCGCACTGAGCGTAGGCGTGAACTTCTAAGGAGGCCGCTTCAATTGTTGCCGCACGGAGCCTTTGATAGGCCTCCGTCGCGGCAAGCTTCGAGCAAGGCCCCCGGCCAAAACAAGATCAAGAGGAACTGGAATCGTATGAAAACAACAAGAAAACTATTCAGTGTCTTGGCTCTCTCGCTGCTCGCCAGCAGCGTGATGGCCGCCGTATCTCCAGAGGAAGCCGCAAAGCTCGGCACGTCATTGACCCCGCTCGGTGCTGAGAAAGCGGGCAATGCCGACGGAACCATTCCGGAGTGGACCGGTGGTCTGGCTACCGATGCCGCACCGCTGGACAACGGCCATCTGACCAATCCCTTCAAGAGCGAAAAGCCTGAGTTCGTCATCACCGCGCAGAACGCCGACCAGTACAAGGACAAGCTGACTGCCGGCCAGCAGGCCATGTTCAAGCGTTACCCAGAAACCTACAAGATGCGCGTATTCCCGACCCATCGCAGCGCTGCCGTGCCGGATCGGATCTACGAGGCCGCGAAGAAAAGCGCATTGAATACCGAACTGGTCGGTGGCGGTAACGGCGTCGACAATTTCGCCGACAGTCGCTATTACGCGTTCCCGATTCCGAAAAATGGTCTAGAGGTCGTCTGGAACCACATCACCCGTTATCGTGGCGGAAACGTACGCCGCAATATCGTGCAGGCTACTCCGCAAACCAATGGCAGCTACACCCTGGTGCACTTCGAGGATGAAGTGGCGTTCCCGAGCGATATGACGGACCTGGATCCTGAACGCGCCAAGAACGCGTTGCTGTTCTTCAAGCAGCGGGTAACCGCTCCATCGCGCCTCGCGGGTAACGTTCTGCTGGTGCATGATTCGCTGGATCAGGTGAAAGACCCACGCCAGGCCTGGATTTACAACGCCGGTCAGCGTCGTGTACGTCGTGCTCCGCAGGTCGCCTATGACGGTCCAGGTACCGCCGCCGACGGTATGCGGACTACCGATAACTTCGATATGTTCAGCGGTGCCCCGGACCGTTACGACTGGAAACTGGTCGGCAAGAAAGAGCTGTACATCCCGTACAACAGCTTCGACATCAACTCCAGTGACGTGAAATACAGCGACATCCTCAAGGCTGGTCACGTCAACCAGGACCTGGCCCGTTACGAGCTGCACCGTGTATGGGAAATCGAAGCCAACCTCAAGGATGGTGAGCGTAACATTTACGCCAAGCGCCGTTTCTTCGTGGACGAGGACACCTGGCAGATCGCGGAGTCCGAGCTTTACGATGGTCGCGGGCAGCTTTGGCGCGTTGGCGAGGCGCACCTGTTGCAGTACTACCAGCACAAGGTTCCGGCCTACGCCTTCGAAGCGCTCTACGACGTAATCTCCGGTCGCTATATTGCGATTGGCATGAGCAACGAAGAAAAAGCGCATGAGTTCGGCTACAAGGCGTCGGCTCGGGATTTCACTCCCGCCGCGCTGCGTAATGCCGGGGTGCGCTGATTACATAGCATCCAGTCGATGAATAAGGCGGCCAGTTGGCCGCCTTTTTTTTTCTCTCGAGGCGGAGGATGATACTTTTTAGCCATTAGCAGGGCCGGGAGTATCGGGGGGCGAGCAGCTGAGCGTTTACGCGAGTCGACAAAAGCGGCGTAATCGTGCAGGTTGTGACCGCATAAGCGCACCGATACGGTTCAAGTTAGGCGGGTCCCGGAGCAGGACCTGTTGGCCGCGCTCATCGCGTTCCTCAATGGACTGATACGAAAAAGAGAAACCTCGCTATGTCCGTACGCTTCAACCCTGGTGCACTCAGCACAGAAGCCGCCGCGCAGGTTCAAGTTGCGACCATTCCACGTCTTCCTCCTTTACACATCCCCAGGCCGAGGCTGACCGAGACGCTGCTCGACGCCCGTTGTCGTCTGCGTTTGATATGCGCGCCGGCTGGCTTCGGCAAAAGCGTACTGATGAACGAGTGCGCTCGGCTGGTGCCTGCTGATACCCATCTTGTCTGGCTCGATCTCGGCGGCCGCCCGTGTTCTGCCCAAGCGCTCTACGCTCAGCTCAGCCGTGTGTTGAATAGCTCGACTGTGGCGAGTGGGGACGTGCAGCAGGATCTCGTCGATCTGCTGGATAACTTTCAGCAGCCGCTATGGATCATGCTGGATGACTATCCACGAGAGGCAACTGTGCAGTTCGATGCCTGCCTCGACCTGCTTCTCGAAAGAGGCCCGGAGTCTGTCAGCTGGTGGGTAAGCAGCCGCCGGCAACCTGCATGGAAGTTGCCCAGGCTGTTGCTTCAAGGCGACCTGATCGAGGTAGAGGCCGAGGCGTTGGCTTTGACTGCCGGTGAGCTTAGGCAGCTACTAAAAGCACACCGACTCGATTTGGCGGAGGACACCTTCAAGCAGCTTTTGGCCGGCAGTGAGGGATGGCTGGCCGGCGTCAGCCTGGTGCTGCTCAATGCCAATGAACAGGCGGTGCGTGAACGGTTGGTAGCGGGTACGCCATTGCTGCGTGATTACGTCCAGCGAGAGGTGCTTGAAGGGCAAAGTGAGGATGTTCGCCGCGCGCTGTTCGCGCTGGCGCGCATGCCGCGTTTTTCCCCGCAGCTATGCGAGCACGTGCTCGACGGTATTGGAAACGACTTCCTCGATGTGCTGAAAACATTTCAGTTATTCATTCGCCAAATCGACAATTGTGGCGAATGGTTCCGTTTGTGGAAGCCATTAGCGCTGATGTTGCAGCGAATGCCCGAAGCGATATCGCCAACGCAAACCCATCTGCGCGCCTGCCAGTGGTTTGCCAACCGCGGCGAAATGCGCGAAGCGGTGGAGCATGCGTTATGGGCAGGGCAGCCGGAGGTCGCCGCCAACTTCCTGCAACGCTACGGGCAAGAACAATTGCTCATCGGCGATAACGTCTCGCATTTCATGAAGTGGCGTAGCGAGCTGCCACAGGATTTATTCAACAGCACGACTCGGTTGATCGTGCTGCACGGCTGGGCGCTGATCATTTCTGCCCGACTCGATGAGGTGGATGATTGCCTGGCGGATCTGGCGAAGTTCTTCCCCCAGCCTGACGCCCGACGCCAGGCGCAGCTGCTGGCTCAGTGGCAGGCCTTGCGCGGGTTTCTTGCAAGATTGCGTGGCGAGCCGGAGGCCAGAAACTATTGCCTCCAAGCGCTGGAAGTGCTGTCCGATCATGCATGGGCACAGCGAGTGCTGTGTTATCAGGCGTTGTCCCAGCAGGCCATGGCCGAGGGCCAGCTCGAATTGGCGCAGCAGTACAACAGCGAAGGCATGAAACTGGCGCGGCTCAAGGGCAGTGTGCTTTACGAGGCGATGCTGAACGTCGATCGAATCCAGCTGCTAGAGCTTACCGGTGAGTTCGAGCGGGCTGTTGGGGTTCTCGAAGAGTCGCTGATGGTATTGCGCGACAGTGTCAGGCATAGCCCGATCATCGGCCGGTTGAAACTGTTACAGGGTCATCTGCTGGCTTATCAGGGACTCGATGACCTGGCCCGCGAGGCGTATCAGCAGGGGCGAATCGAGACGGAGACCTGTGGCGATTCCTATGTGTTCTTCGGTTACGCCGGACTGGCGGAACTCGCTGCCCGTAATCAGGAATTCCCAACGGCTTATCACTGGTTGCGTGAAGCTGAGCGATTGACCCAATGGCGGCATGTGCCAGAGGCGCGTTTCCGCGGCATCTTACCTCTGATAACAGGGCTGACCTGGCTGCATCAGGGCCAGCTGAAAAAGGCCCGGTCCGTATTCATTCAGGTATTGGAGCTCTACGGGGGACACACGTATATCGCGCCTTCCGGGTTCTACGAGTTGCTGCCGAGGGTTCAGCGCTACCTGGCTGTAATCGATCTGCTCTCGGGACGCTTTTCGTTGGCGATCGATACGCTGCAGGAATTAATCGAACAGAATCTTCGTGTTCAGCGCCTGGGATTGGCCTGTGAGTGCCGATTCACGCTGGCAGAAGCACTGCAGTTGGACGGTCGGCATGACGAAGCTGAGCTGGAATTACGCAAGGCGCTTGGTGAGGCGGCAAGGCAGCATCTGATCAAGCCTCTGTATGAATTGCAGCATCGTCAGCCCCAGTGGCTTGCCAAAATACTGCCTGCCGGCAAGGGCGAAACTCTGCGTGATCGACTGCAGCAATTCGAGCGCGAGCCTGAAGAGGCAATCGCCCCGGGCGACGAGGTGATCCTGAGCAATCGCGAACTTACGGTGCTGCGGCTGATCGCTCAGGGTTGCTCGAACCAGGAAATCGCCGAGCAGCTCTTCATCTCGCTGCATACAGTCAAAACCCATGCACGGCGTATCAACACCAAGCTGGGCGTCGCCCGGCGTACGCAAGCAGTGGCTCGGGCCAAGGCACTGGCCTGGCTCTGAGCCGCTCTACTGGTCAGCCAAACGGATCGTCGCTGCGAGGCCGCGCAAGGTGCAGGACACACTGCACAGGCGGCGTGGAGGATAGATATTCTTGTTTTCGTCAGGAAGGGTCACGCTGGGTTGCAGCAGCCTGCAAGCAATCAGACTGATTAATTACTGAACGGCAGAATGCGAATGCTTGGTCAGTCGATAGGTGCTGGCTTGTTCGCCGCGCTCGATTGCGAGACTGAACTGCAGGCTGGTGATCAGCCGCTCCAGCTGTTGCTGGTCTCTCCATTGACTGGAGCTGATGAAGCGTTTGACCGCCACACCTGCTGCGTCGGTCAACGTCAGCAGAATGCTGCCATCAGGTTTTTCGATGCTGAAATTGACGTTGTACTCTGGCTGGAATACATCGCTGATTTTCTTGAAAGGACTGTCCATTGCCGGTTACCTGATTGGATGACTGCACCCAGTGGACCGAGTATGGATTAACTAGTTTCGCCCGCTGGGCATGTTCCCTGCGGCAAAACGAAGCAGGACCCAGTCGGGCTTTCACAGAACGGTAGCCGCCTCATCAAGGCGCGTCGCCCGACGCCGGTAGCTCTGCCAAGGCTTCGGGGTTGTTTTTGAATGCCTTGGCAAACAGATCCCGATGCCTGGCCATGAATATGCCAATGTCATCGGCTTGCTGTTCGCTTAGCGACGGTGATGCCTTATGCAGCGCTGCCGCCAAGGCTTCGGCCAATTCCAGCATCTTGTCGTGACGATCGGCTTCGGCTTTATCCATGAACAAACGCTCCAGGTCCCGGCTGCTGCGGTACACCACTTCGACGGCCATCTACCACCTCGGCTCAATTGAATGAATACTGGTTGTTTGTACAGCATAAGCTGCCTGGCGCAGAATGGAAAGCAACCGCATGTCAGATGGCCATCTCAGTCGGCAAAGCTGCCTTGTAGCCGCTCGGCTTGAAACTCAAGTGCACTGCTGCGGTAACCCGCACGTAGCGGGGGGACGGGAGCGCAGGATTCCCAGCGCTGATTGGGCTGCAGGTCACCTGGACCACGGTACCGCGGCGCATCGTAGTCCGAAGTCACCAGGTTCAGACTGGAGCCAGGCGAATAGGCGGCGACTTCCCAGCGCAGGCTTTGCAGCGGGCTCGAGCTGTGATTGTCGAGGGTGACACGCAACGGCTGCCCGGGCGGACAAGCGGCGGGATCGTATGTCAGTCGCAATTCGAGCTGAGCGAGCAGGTGCTCTTCACGTCGTTCTTGCCAGAGCACCCACGCGGCAACCAAACCCAGGCCGAGCAATGCGCCCAGAGAAATCGGAACCGCTCGAAGGGGATAGCGAATCAGCAATATCACCCAGGTGGCGATCAAGAGGGCGCCGATCAGCATGGTGAGTGGCCGTGCGAATGGGTAGGCATCGATACCTCTATCTTGGTGGGCTGCAAAAGATCCTAACGTTGGTTCAGGCGAATGGTGACTTCCGACCATCCACGCCGCTGCCGCACCCGCTCTTGGCTGGTCACTCTTCCGCGACCGGGCGGGCGTGGCTAGCGAGCCGCTCGAGCGCGGCTTTGAGTTTAGGGTCCGTGATGCCGCGAGCGGTTTCCTGGATGTTGTCCGCTGCGCGGGCCGACAGCTCAGGCGCTGGGCCGGGCTTGTGCCGGGGCGTCTCAGGAGGCTGGACCTTGAACAGAATTCGGCTCAGGGCTCTGAATTCTTCCATGCCTTGCAATTGCCGCTGTAAACGTCGTTGCTGATAGCGCAGACGTGTCGCCCAATGGCCATCCGTGACGATTAGCAGCAGAGTGCCATCGCGCCATGAGGCCACGCGGCAATACTCGCGGGCCGCCGGCTGCAGTTGGCTTTCGACTAGCTGCTGCAGTTTATCGAGCCGTCGTGCCTCGCCGAACAGGGCTTTCAGCGGTTTTGCCTCGCGCAACAGCGAAGCGGGTGCTTTGGCTGGCAGGGGGCGCAACGACATGGCAGTAACCCTGGGCTGAAAAAGGAACGGTCATGTTAGCAGAAGCCAGGAGTGGCCCTGATCTGGCGATTCTCCCGCTATACCTGGTAGGCAACCGAGCGGAAGCTGGGAATTTATGATTATGTCGATCGATACTGGCAGATGGCCCGTGTCGGTCTCGCGTGTGACCGTCGGGTCGGCAGGTTTTTGACGCCGCTGGCTGTCATAGCTGCGTAGCAGGCACCTTTCCTCCATGGCTTTTCCGAGTAGAATGCCCCCTTTGCACGCAGCCGTAGTGGCCCTGCGGCCGTGCCTCCATCCCCAGCATGGAAGTCTTTGTCGATATGTTTGCGCCTTTAATGAAGAAGCTCTTTGGTAGCAAGAATGACCGCGAGGTCAAGCGCATGCTCAAGGCGGTACAGGCCGTCAATGCGCTCGAAGAGCAGATGCTGTCTCTCTCCGACGAGCAGTTGCGGAGCAAGACTGAAGAGTTCAAGGCCCGCCTCGGCCAAGGCGAGACCCTCGACCAGATTCTCCCCGAAGCCTTCGCTGTCTGCCGCGAGGCCGGCAAGCGTGTAATGGGTATGCGGCACTTCGACGTACAGCTGATCGGCGGTATGACGCTGCACGAGGGCAAGATCGCCGAGATGCGAACCGGCGAAGGCAAGACCCTGGTGGCGACCCTGGCGGTTTATCTCAACGCTCTCGCGGAAAAGGGCGTTCATGTGGTGACGGTGAACGACTATCTGGCGCGCCGAGACGCCAACTGGATGCGGCCGCTGTATGAATTCCTCGGTCTTACGGTGGGTATCGTCACGCCGTTCCAGCCGCCTGAAGAGAAGCGCGCCGCCTATGCCGCCGACATCACCTACGGAACCAACAACGAGTTCGGCTTCGATTACCTGCGCGACAACATGGCGTTCAGTCTCGGTGAGAAGAACCAGCGCGAGCTCAATTTCGCGGTGATCGATGAGGTGGATTCTATCCTTATCGACGAAGCCCGTACGCCGCTAATCATTTCCGGTCAGGCCGAAGACAGCTCCAAGCTCTATCAGCAGATCAATCAGCTGATTCCATTACTCAAGCAACATATCGAGGAAGAAGAGGGTGTCGTCACCCAGGAAGGGCATTTCACCATCGACGAGAAGACCCGTCAGGTCGAGCTGAACGAGGCCGGTCACCAGTTCGTCGAGGAAATGCTGACCAAGGCCGGGTTGCTGGCGGAGGGTGAAAGTCTTTACTCGGCGCACAACCTCGGCCTGTTGACCCACGTGTACTCCAGCCTGCGCGCGCACAAGCTGTTCCATCGCAACGTCGAGTACATCGTGCAGAACAACCAGGTTCTGCTGATCGATGAACATACCGGTCGCACCATGCCGGGTCGACGCCTTTCCGAGGGCTTGCACCAGGCCATCGAAGCAAAGGAAGGCCTGCCGATCCAGCCGGAAAGCCAGACCCTGGCGTCGACTACCTTCCAAAACTACTTCCGTCTGTACAAGAAGCTTTCCGGTATGACCGGCACCGCCGATACCGAAGCGTTCGAGTTCATGCAGATATACAACCTGCCGGTCATGGTCATTCCGACCAACAAGCCGCTGGCGCGCAAGGATTACAACGACCTGGTCTATCTGACCCAGGAAGAAAAGTTCGCCGCGATCATCGCCGACATCAAGGACTGCCAGAACAACGGTCGTCCGGTGCTGGTCGGCACTGCAACGATCGAAAGTTCGGAGTATGTGTCGCAGCTGCTGCAGAAAGAAGGCATCGAGCACAAGGTGCTCAACGCCAAACACCACGACAAGGAAGCCGAAATCATTGCCCAGGCCGGGCGCCCCGGTGCGGTAACCATTGCCACCAACATGGCCGGCCGCGGTACCGATATTCTTCTTGGCGGGAACTGGGAAGTCGAAGTCGCGGCGCTCGAAAACCCATCCGACGAGCAAGTCGCGCAGATCAAGGCCGATTGGCAGAAACGCCACCAGGCGGTGCTCGAGGCTGGCGGCCTGCATGTGATCGCGTCTGAACGTCACGAATCGCGTCGGATCGATAACCAGTTGCGTGGCCGCGCCGGTCGTCAGGGCGACGCCGGTTCGAGCCGTTTTTACCTGTCGCTGGAAGACAGTCTGATGCGCATCTTCGCCTCGGACCGGGTGAAGAATTTCATGAAGGCGCTGGGCATGGAGTCCGGCGAGGCCATCGAGCATCGGATGGTCACCAATGCCATCGAAAAGGCGCAGCGCAAGGTCGAAGGGCGCAACTTCGACATGCGTAAACAGCTGCTCGAGTACGACGATGTCGCCAACGAGCAGCGCAAAGTCATTTATCACATGCGTAACAGCCTGCTGGCGGCCGATGAAATTGGCGAGACGATCAGCGAGTTCCGCCGCGAGGCGCTGGATTATGCGATCAACCAGCACATTCCGCCGCAGTCGCTGCCGGAACAGTGGGACATCGCCGGTCTGGAAGCGGTGCTGTACAGCGATTTCGGCACGCGCCTGCCAGTCCAGCAGTGGCTCGACGAAGACGAGAAACTGTACGAGGAGACCCTGCGAGAGCGCATCCTCGAGGCATTGATCGCCGCCTACAACGAGAAGGAAGAATTGGCTGGCGCCGAGGCGCTGCGCACCTTCGAGAAACAAATCGTACTGCGCGTGCTGGACGATTTGTGGAAAGACCATTTGTCGACGATGGACCATCTGCGTCACGGCATCCATCTTCGCGGTTATGCGCAAAAGAATCCCAAGCAGGAATACAAGCGTGAGTCCTTCGCGCTGTTTCAGGACCTGCTCGAATCGATCAAGCGTGACAGCATCCGCGTTCTTTCCCATGTTCAGGTCCGCCGCGAAGATCCGGTCGAAGAAGAGCAGCGTCTGCGCCGCGAAGCCGAGGAACTGGCGCGACGTATGCAGTTCCAACATGCCGAAGTGTCGGCGCTGGAACAGCCCGAGGAGCCCGAAGCCGAGGGCGGCGTGGCCACAGCCGCAGCACCTGTGCGCACCGAGCAGAAGATCGGGCGCAACGAGCCTTGCCCCTGTGGCTCCGGCAAGAAATACAAACACTGCCACGGACAGGTTCAATAAGCGGATCCGTTCGGTATGACCCACGCCGCGACCGGCCTAGCCGCTCGCGGCGTTTTTCTCCCCGTTTTCCGGTGGCCGATGGCCATCAATCGTCCATAAGGAGTGCATCAATGGCTGTTGGTCTTGGTCCCTTACCGATCCTGCATCCGGTCCCCGGTTTCGAGCTCGGCATCGCTTCGGCCGGCATCAAGCGGCCTGGACGCAAGGATGTCGTGGTGATGCGCTGTGCCGAAGGATCGACAGTGGCCGGCGTGTTCACTCTGAATGCCTTCTGTGCGGCGCCCGTGATTCTGGCCAAACAGCGTGCGCAGGGGACGGTTCGTTATTTGCTGACCAACACCGGCAATGCTAACGCCGGCACTGGTGAACCAGGCATGCAGGCGGCGATTCGCAGTTGTGCCAGCCTCGCCAGCCTGACGGGCGTCGACGCGCAGGCCGTTCTGCCGTTTTCCACTGGTGTGATCGGGGAGCCACTGCCGGTGGAGAAGATCGAGGCGGCGCTGCCTGCGGCTCTGGCTGATCTGGACGAAAACCATTGGGCCGAAGCGGCGACCGGTATCATGACGACCGATACCCTGCCAAAGGGCGCCAGCCGGCAATTCGAGCACCAAGGCGTTACCGTCACCGTGACCGGTATTTCGAAGGGTGCCGGTATGATCCGCCCGAACATGGCAACCATGCTTGGCTATATCGCCACCGATGCCAAGGTCAGCCAGGCGGTGCTGCAGGATCTGGTGCGTGACGCGGCGAACAAATCTTTCAACCGTATCACCATCGATGGTGATACGTCGACTAACGACTGCTGCATGCTGATAGCGACCGGCCAGGCGGCGCTTCCGGAAGTCACCGAGGCCAGCGGCGAGCTGTTTGAAAAGCTCAAGCAAGCTGTCTTCGAGGTGAGCATGGAGGTGGCGCAATCCATCGTCCGTGACGGCGAAGGCGCAACCAAATTCGTCACGGTCATCGTCAACGGCGGCGAGAACCATCAGGAATGTCTCGATGTCGGCTATGCCGTCGCGCATTCGCCGCTGATCAAGACCGCACTGTTCGCCTCTGATCCCAACTGGGGCCGTATTCTCGCGGCGGTCGGTCGTGCTGGCGTGCCTGAGCTGGACGTGAGCAAGATCGACGTCTATCTGGGGGCCGTGTGTATCGCCAGCCAGGGCGGCCGATCGCCGAGCTATACGGAAGAGCAGGGCGCTGCGGTGATGGCGGAGGAAGAGATCGAAATCCGCATCGAGCTGGGCCGTGGTACATGCAGCGAGACCATCTGGACCACCGACCTGTCCCACGAGTACGTGCGAATCAATGCCGAATACCGGACCTGAGGCGCAGGGGCAAGCCACAGGCTGCAGGCCAAAGGTGTGGTTCATACACAGGGTTCTGCCGGGGTTTGTAGTGTGTCGCTCGGGAGTAGAAGCATGAAACGACTCCACGTGGCTGCAGGGGTAATCCGCTGCAGTGACGGCCGGGTGCTGATCGCCCGACGTCCTCTCGACAAGCACCAAGGCGGGCTGTGGGAGTTTCCCGGAGGCAAGGTCGAGGAGGGCGAGACCGCCGAGGCTGCACTTGCTCGGGAGCTGGCGGAGGAGCTGGGTATCGGTGTGACGGCGGCGAGGCCGCTGATTCAGGTGCGCCACGACTATCCGGACAAACAGATTTTGCTGGATGTCTGGGAAGTGTCGGCATTCTCCGGCGAGCCCCACGGTGCCGAAGGCCAGCCGCTTGTCTGGGTCGTACCGGAGCAGCTGCTGGACTACGCCTTCCCGGCGGCGAACCGGCCGATCATCGCCGCTGCGCGCTTGCCGGATCGCTACCTGATCACACCTGACGGTGCCGCCCCACAACAACTGTTGGACGGCTTGGCGCGTGCGCTGGATGCCGGTGTCCGCCTGGTCCAGCTGCGCGCACCGTCATTGTCGGCAGCGCACTACCAGGCGCTGGCGGCCGACGCCTTGGCCTTGTGCGCCGGGCGGGCGAACCTCATGCTCAAGGGCCCGCTGGATTGGGCGGGCGGGTTTCCGGCCGCCGGCTGGCACCTGACGGCCGAGCAGTTGCGGCGGCATGCAGGGCAGGGCCGACCGATCCCGGCTGGGCGATGGCTGGCGGCGTCCTGTCACGATGCTGAAGAGCTGGCCATGGCAACGGAGTTGGGAGTAGATTTCGTCACGTTGTCACCGGTCCTGCCGACCCCGACGCACCCCGACGCATCTCCGCTGGGGTGGTCCCGGGTATCGGAACTGCTGCAGGGCTTCAACCAGCCTGCCTTCGTGCTCGGCGGAATGTCTCTGGCGCATCTGCCCGCGGCAAGCCAGGCGGGCGCGCAGGGCGTGGCGGCGATAAGGGCGCTATGGCCCGCTGAACCTGCATGATGATTGCCGGTCGATGGCACAGGGTTGCTCGTTACTTGAGCTTCGATAGAGAAAACTAATTTTCCCTATTCCCTTAATCAATTAACCGTATGTGGCCAGCTGCGTTATCGTAGCCCCCGTTAAATTTCTGAACCCCCTGAAGGAGTTAGCAGATGTCTCTGATCAACACCCAAGTCCAGCCGTTCAAGGTCAACGCTTTCCACAACGGCAAGTTCATTGAAGTCACCGAGGAATCCCTCAAGGGCAAGTGGTCGGTACTGATCTTCATGCCAGCCGCCTTCACCTTCAACTGCCCGACCGAGATCGAAGACGCAGCCAACAACTACGCCGAGTTCCAGAAGGCTGGTGCCGAGGTGTACATCGTCACCACCGACACCCACTTCTCGCACAAGGTCTGGCACGAAACCTCGCCAGCGGTCGGCAAGGCCCAGTTCCCGCTGATCGGCGACCCGACCCACCAGCTGACCAATGCTTTCGGCGTTCACATCGCCGAAGAAGGCCTGGCTCTGCGTGGCACCTTCATCATC
This sequence comes from Pseudomonas sp. KSR10, assembly GCF_022355455.1. NCBI lineage: Bacteria > Pseudomonadati > Pseudomonadota > Gammaproteobacteria > Pseudomonadales > Pseudomonadaceae > Pseudomonas > Pseudomonas sp. KSR10. The sequence goes on from NZ_JAKOEN010000019.1 coordinate 1,502,922, forward strand.
AACCCGGAAGGCCAGATCAAGACGCTGGAAATCCACTCCAATGAAATCGCGCGTGACGTCGGTGAAACGCTGCGCAAGCTGAAAGCTGCCCAGTACACCGCTGCCCATCCGGGTGAAGTTTGCCCGGCGAAGTGGAAAGAAGGCGAGAAGACTCTGGCTCCGTCGCTGGATCTGGTCGGCAAGATCTAAATGGTCGGCGAGCGCTGCGCTTAGCCGCAGGCTCAGAGCCATTGCGGACCGATTATCGGTCCGAGACACCAAACGCCTGGGCGCGAACCGCCTGGGCGTTTTATTACCTGACATTCATAAAGGGGATCGCTGCTCATGTTGGACTCCAATCTCAAAACCCAGTTGAAGACCTATCTGGAAAAGGTCACCCAGCCGTTCGAGATCGTCGCGTCCCTCGGTGACGGCGAGAAGTCCCAGGAAATGCTCGAGCTGCTGGAAGAGATCACCAGCCTGAGCGACAAGATCACCCTGCGTACTGACGGCGATGACGTGCGTCGCCCCTCGTTCGCGCTCAACCGTATCGGCGGCAATATCAGCCTGCGCTTCGCTGGCATCCCGATGGGACATGAATTCACCTCCTTGGTCCTCGCCCTGCTGCAAGTCGGAGGTCATCCGTCCAAGACTGCGCCGGAGATCATCGAACAGATCAAGAACCTCGACGGCGAGTACCGTTTCGAAACCTACTTCTCGCTGTCCTGCCAGAACTGCCCGGACGTGGTCCAGGCGCTGAACCTGATGGCGGTGCTCAACCCCAACATCCACCATGTCGCCATTGATGGTGCACTGTTCCAGGAAGAGGTCACGGTGCGCCAGGTCATGTCCGTGCCGAGCATCTACCTCAACGGTGAGCTGTTCGGCCAGGGGCGCATGGGTGAGGAAGAAATCCTCGCCAAGCTCGACACCGGCGCTTCGGCGCGTGATGCCGAGAAGCTCAGCGCCAAGGAACCGTTTGACGTACTCGTCGTTGGTGGTGGACCAGCCGGTGCCGCAGCGGCCATCTATGCCGCGCGCAAGGGCATCCGTACCGGTGTCGCGGCCGAGCGTTTCGGTGGTCAGGTGCTCGATACCATGGCCATCGAGAACTTCATCTCGGTGAACGAGACCGAAGGCCCGAAACTGGCCCGTGCGCTGGAAAACCATGTGCGCGAATACGACGTCGACATCATGAACCTGCAGCGCGCAGCCCAGCTGATCCCGGCCTCGAACCAAGGCGGCCTGCATGAGATCAAACTGGAGAATGGCGGCTCGCTGAAGGCCAAGACCCTGATCCTGGCCACCGGTGCGCGGTGGCGCGAGATGAACGTGCCCGGTGAACAGGAATACCGTGGGCGCGGTGTCGCCTACTGTCCGCACTGCGACGGCCCGCTGTTCAAGGGCAAGCGCGTGGCGGTGATCGGTGGCGGCAACTCGGGTGTCGAAGCGGCCATCGACCTGGCCGGCATCGTCGCTCAGGTGACCCTGCTCGAGTTCGACAGCCAACTGCGCGCCGATGCCGTGCTGCAGAAGAAGCTCTACAGCCTGCCGAACGTCAGCGTGATCACCAGCGCGCTGACCAGCGAAGTCACCGGCGACGGCCAGAAGGTCAACGGGTTGATCTACAAGGACCGCAACTCCAGCGAGTTTCATGAGCTGGAGCTGGAAGGCATCTTCGTACAGATCGGCCTGTTGCCCAACTCCGACTGGCTGAAAGGCACCGTGGAGCTGACTTCACGTGGCGAGATCATCGTCGATGCGCGTGGCGAGACCTCCTTGCCGGGCATCTTTGCCGCCGGCGACGTCACCACCGTGCCGTACAAGCAGATCGTCATCGCCGTCGGCGAAGGCGCCAAGGCCTCGCTGAGTGCCTTCGACCACCTGATCCGCAGCTCCGTCGACGACTGAGCACAGCGCTAACGAAAAAGGGGAAGCAGACGTCCGTCTGCTTCCCCTTTTTTTGCTTCCCGTCCTGGCTCAGGCGCTGCTTTCAAGTTCCATGACCTGTTGGTTGACCCAGTCCTCGGCGCGCTGATTGAGCTGGGCGACCGCGCGCGGTCCTTCGCTTTCGGCCTGCATCGCCGGACCGATGACCACCCGAATGGTCCCAGGCCGCTTGCCCCAGCCCGACTTCGGCCAGAAGGTCCCGGCATTATGTGCGATCGGCAGCACTGGCAGCTTGGCGTTGACCGCCAACGCCGCTCCGCTGCGAGAGAACTTGGCCGCCTGGCCAACCGGAACGCGAGTACCCTCAGGGAATATCAGCACCCAGGCGCCCTGCTCCAGCCGCTCCTGGCCCTGCTTGGCGACCTGGCGCAACGCCGCCTTGGGGTTGTCGCGGTCGATGGCGATGGGTTTGAGCAGCATGATCGCCCAGCCGAAGAACGGCACATAGAGCAGTTCACGTTTGAGTACCTGGCTCAGCGGTTCGAAATACGCCGAGAGAAAGAAGGTTTCCCAGGTACTCTGGTGCTTGGAGAGGATCACGCAGGGCCTGTCTGGAATGTTTTCTTGACCGCTCACTTCGTAACGTAAGCCAATAACGGTCTTAGCCAACCAGACGGCGCTGCGACACCAAGTCTGCACCACGAATCGGTAGCGCGTACGGAACGACATGAACGGCGCGAAGACCAGGCTGACCAGACACCAGGCGAAGGCGGTGAACGCCAATAAGAAGTAGAACAGCGCGATGCGTACAGGCAGCAAAACGCTCATCGTTTGGTTCTCAGTAAATGATCGGCCACTGCCGCAAGATCATCGAACACCTGCGTTCCCGGTGGCAGTGATCCTTCCAACGTTTTGATGCCTTTACCGGTGCGCACGAGATAAGGCACGCCCCCGAGGCACATTCCTGCATGAAGGTCCCGATGGCTGTCACCAACGACCGGCACATCCTTGAGATCTTCCAAATGAAAATGCTCGGCGATTGTCTGGAATAACCCAGGTAACGGCTTACGACAATCGCAGCCGTCATCCGGGCCATGGGGGCAATGCACGATCAGGTCAATGTGTCCGCCCTGCTCCATTGCCAGCTGCTGCATTTTGAAATGCATGTCGCTGAGTGTGGAGGCGTCGAACATGCCGCGAGCCAGGCCGGACTGGTTGGTGGCGACCGCCACCGTCCAGCCGGCTTTGCATAATCGTGCTATGGCTTCCAGTGAACCCGGAATGGGGATCCATTCGTCCAGAGTTTTGACGTACGCATCGGAGTCTTCGTTAATGACGCCGTCGCGGTCGAGCACGATCAGTTTCACCGGCTTAGCCAAGTGTGGAAATATCGGCAACGCCAAGGAACAACCCCCTCAACCTGGCTAGCAAGGCATAGCGGTTGGCTCGCACCGAAGCGTCTTCGGCATTGACCAGTACCGCTTCGAAAAACGCATCCACCGGTCCGCGCAGGTGCGCCAGCCGTTCGAGCATTTCCCGATACTGACGCGCGGTGGCCAATGGCAGCACGGCCTGCTCGGCCTGCTGCAGCGCCGAGTACAGTGAAAACTCGGTGGCATTGTCAAAATAGCGAGGCTCGACGGTTTCCGGCAGTTTCGCTTCGAACTTGCTCAGCAAATTCGACACACGCTTGTTTGCCGCCGCCAGGGCTTCGGCTTCCGGTAGATTGCGGAACGCCTGTACCGCCTGCACTCGCTGATCGAAATCCAACGCCGATCCGGGCTGCACGGCGCGTACCGACAGGTACGAGGCGACATCGACGCCTTCGTCCTCGTAGCGTGCCCGCAGGCGATCGAAGACAAACTCCAAGACCTGATCGGACAGCCCAGCGGTCTTGACTTGATTGCCGAACTGGCCGATGGAAAAGCGCACCGCCTCCACCAGATCGAGATCAAGCTGTTTTTCGATCAGGATGCGCAAGATACCCAGGGCCGCGCGACGAAGCGCGTAAGGGTCCTTGCTGCCGGTGGGGAGCATGCCGATGCCGAAAATGCCGACCAGGGTGTCCAGCTTGTCGGCGACTGCCAGTACCGCGCCGGTATGGGTAGAAGGCAGCTCGGCACCCGCACCGCGCGGCATGTATTGCTCGTTCAACGCCAGGGCTACATCGTTGGGCTCGCCGCCATTGAGGGCATAGTAATAACCGGCGATGCCTTGCATTTCAGGAAACTCACCGACCATTTCGGTTGCGAGGTCACACTTGCTGAGCAGTCCGGCACGGGCCGCCCATTGCGCGTTGCCCTCCGTGCGCTCGGCGATAAAGGCGGCGAGCCTTGAAACCCGCACCGCCTTGTCGTACACCGTGCCCAGTTGCGCCTGGAAGATTACGTTCTTCAACCGTTCGTTGAAGCTGTCCAGCGGCTGCTTCTTGTCCTGTTTGAAGAAGAACTCCGCATCGGTCAGACGTGGACGGACGACCTTCTCGTTACCCGCGACGATCTGCGCCGGGTCTCTGGATTCGATGTTGGCCACGGTGATGAAACGCGGCAGCAACTTGCCATTGGCATCTAGCAGGCAGAAGTACTTCTGGTTGTCCTGCATGGTAGTGATCAGCGCTTCCTGCGGAACTTCAAGGAAGCGCTCCTCGAACGAGCACACCAGCGGCACCGGCCATTCGACCAGTGCGGTGACTTCGTCCAGCAGCGCCGGCGGCACGATGGCGCTGCCGTTCTGCTCGCCAGCCAGTTGCTCGACACGCTTGGCGATCAGCTCACGGCGTTCGGTGAAATCGGCGATTACCCGGGCGCCGCGCAGATCTTCCAGATAGCTTGTCGGCTTGGAAATGCGCACCGGGCCGGGGCTATGGAAACGATGGCCCCGGGATTCGCGACCGGCGCGTTGGGTGAGGATCGTGCAGTCTATGACCTGGTCACCCAACAGCATCACCAGCCACTGGGTCGGCCGGACGAACTCTTCCTTGCGTGCGGCCCAGCGCATGCGTTTGGGAATCGGCAGCTCGCTCAACGAGGTTTCGACGATACCGGGCAACAGCTCAGCAGTCGCCTGGCCGGGTATCGAGCGGCTGTATCTGAGTTTCGGACCGCTGCGATCGATCTCAGCGAGGTCGACGCCGCATTTACGGGCAAAACCCAACGCGGCCTGAGTGGGCTCGCCTTCGGCGTCGAAAGCGGCCTGCAACGGTGGCCCGTCGAGGTTGATGCTGCGATCCGGCTGCTCGCTTTCGAGCTGCTCGATCAGCACGGCGAGACGTCGTGGCGCAGCGAATGCCTGTACCCGCCCATGCGAGAGGCCGGCGTCTTTCAAGCCTTTTTCGATGCCTGAGCGGAAGGCGTCAGACAGCTTGCCCAAGGCCTTGGGTGGCAACTCTTCGGTGCCGAGCTCGACCAGGAAATCCAGTGCACTCATTCTGCAGCCTCCAGCTTGGCCAGTACTTCGTCACGCAGGTCGGGGGTGGCCATGGGGAAGCCGAGTTTGGCACGTGCCTGCAGGTAGCTCTGCGCTACTGCCCGCGCCAGCGCCCGTACGCGCAGGATGTACTGCTGACGCGCCGTCACCGAGATGGCGCGCCGCGCATCCAGCAGATTGAAGGTATGCGAGGCCTTCAACACCATTTCATAGGTGGGTAACGGTAGCTCCAGTTCGATCAGCCGGTTAGCCTCCGACTCGTAGAAATCGAAGAGCTCGAACAGCTTGTCTACGTTGGCGTGTTCGAAGTTATAGGTGGACTGCTCCACTTCGTTCTGGTGGAACACGTCGCCGTAAGTGACGGTACCGAACGGGCCGTCTGTCCAGATCAGGTCGTAGACCGAGTCGACGCCCTGCAGGTACATGGCCAGACGCTCCAGGCCATAGGTGATCTCGCCGGTGACCGGGTAGCACTCGATCCCGCCGACCTGCTGGAAGTAGGTGAACTGGGTGACTTCCATGCCGTTCAGCCAGACTTCCCAGCCGAGCCCCCACGCGCCCAATGTCGGCGATTCCCAGTTGTCCTCAACGAAGCGTACGTCGTGCACCAACGTATCTACGCCGATGTGGCGCAGGGATCCGAGGTACAGCTCCTGGATATTGTCGGGATTCGGTTTGAGCACTACCTGAAACTGGTAATAGTGCTGCAGGCGGTTGGGGTTTTCACCGTAACGGCCATCGGCCGGACGGCGCGAAGGCTGGACATAGGCTGCGTTCCAGGTCTCTGGACCCACGGCACGCAAGAACGTGGCGGTGTGGAATGTACCGGCGCCCACTTCCATGTCATAGGGTTGCAGAACGATGCAACCCTGCTCTGCCCAATAGCTTTGCAGGGCGAGGATCAGGTCTTGGAAGGTGCGCACGGCAGGCGTAGGCTGGGTCAAAATTTCACCTGTGCTGGCTTCGACAGAAAGCCTCGGAGTATACCCGATAACGGCTCCGGCCCGTTGTAGCGCGTGCCTTCCGGCAGGCGTTGGTGAACAACCCCCTCTGCTCGTCGCCCTTCGAAGGACTAGAAAAAATGCCGCGTTGCGCCTGGTGTAGCGATGATCCGCTGTATATCGAATATCACGACAGCGAGTGGGGTGTTCCGACCCGCGACCCACAGGTCCTGTTCGAATTTCTCATTCTTGAGGCCTTTCAGGCCGGGCTGTCATGGATCACGGTCCTGCGCAAGCGCGAGCGCTATCGCCAGGTCCTGTTCGGTTTCGACCCCCAGCGCCTGGCACAGATGACGGATGCTGAAATCGATGAGCGCATGCTCGACCCCGGCATCATTCGCAACCGACGAAAACTCGAAGCGGCACGGCGCAACGCCCAGCTGTGGCTCGAGCTGGAGGATCCGGTCGGCTGGTTGTGGTCGTTCGTCGGTGGGCGGCCGAAGGTCAACCATTTCGAGTCGATCAAGCAGGTACCGGCGGTGACAGCCGAAGCCGAGGCGATGAGTCGCGCATTGAAGAAGGCCGGCTTCAGCTTCGTGGGCCCGACGATCTGCTACGCCTACATGCAGGCCTGCGGCATGGTCATGGACCACACCACCAACTGTGATCGCTACGCGCTGCTGACCGATACGTCGACCCGTACGTAGCGGCCAGGCGGGCGGGCGAGTAGCGCAGCGCCCGAAGCAGTTACACTAGCGGCTTTGATTTTTCGGGAGAGATCCTTGGACAAGTTCAAAGGTGCGCTGGTGGTCGGCTTCCTGCGCCTGTTCGCGCTGCTGCCCTGGCGTGCGGTACAGGGGCTGGGCGGCTTCATCGGCTGGTTGATGTGGAAGTTGCCCAACCGTTCTCGTGAGGTTGCCCGAACCAACCTGAGCAAGTGCTTTCCCGAGCTTGACGCCGCCGAACAGGAACGGCTGTTGCGGCACAGTCTGCAGCAGATCGGCAGAACCTTTACCGAAAGTGCCTGTGCCTGGATCTGGCCAGCGGAAAAGACGTTGCGTCTGGTCAGGCAGGTCGAAGGACTGGAGGTGCTGGAAAATGCTTTGGCATCCGGTAAGGGGGTCGTGGGTATCACCAGCCATCTGGGTAATTGGGAAGTGCTCAATCATTTCTATTGCGCGCAGTGCAAGCCGATCATTTTCTACCGTCCGCCGAAGCTTAAGGCTGTGGATGACCTTTTGCAGCGCCAACGCGTCCAGCTGGGTAACAAGGTTGCGCCTTCGACTCGCGAGGGCATCATCAGCGTCATCAAGGAAGTCCGCAGGGGGGGCGCCGTCGGCATTCCGGCCGATCCGGAACCCAGTGAAGGCGCCGGTGTATTCGTGCCCTTCCTCGGCACGCAGGCGCTGACCAGCAAGTTCGTGCCCGGTATGCTCACGGGCGGCAAGGCCATCGGGGTATTTCTTCATGCGTTGCGCCTGGAGGATGGTTCAGGCTACAAGGTGATTCTCGAAGCGGCGCCGCCGGCGATGTACGACGAGAACGTCGAGGTCGCGGTCGCTGCCATGAGCGGCGTCATCGAGCGCTACGTGCGCACCTGGCCGAGCCAATACATGTGGACCATGAAACGTTTCAAGAAACGCCCGGCAGGCGAACGCCGCTGGTACTGACCACCAGCTAACGAACAAGGGAACGTCAGATGTCAAACCAGCGACAGCACCCGCGCTCACCCATGAAATGTCGAATACGCATCGCCCATGAATCCTTTGGCGAGGTGTTTGCGCATACCCGCGATCTATCGGATGGCGGTGTCTACGTCAAACATCCGCAGCTGACTGAGTTGCGGCTCGGGATGGTCGTCACTGGTCAGGTGCAGGATCTGCCTATCCCGGCGCCTGTTCTGCAGATGGAAGTGATGCGCGTCGATGCCGAGGGGGTCGGCTTGCGCTTCATTCAAGACACCTGAACGAGGTGATGCTGCCGCACGGCGGGTCTCGCCAGCGACGCTAGGCCCCGGTCTGCTTGTTCAGTTTGCGCAGGAATACCGTCATTTCCTTCTCGGCCTGCTTGTCACCGTGCGCTTGCGCGGCGATCAGGCCTTGCTCCCAGGCATGACGGGCTCCATTGAGGTTGCCGTCGGCCTGTAGCGCTTTGCCGAGCAGCTTCCAGGCAGCCGAATATATGGGATCCTGCTCGACGCAGCGCTGCAGATGGTCAGCGGCCCGAGCCGCGTCACCGGCGTCCAGATAACCCTTGCCGAGGCCAAAGCGCAGCATGGAATTATCCATACCTTTGGCGAGCATCTTTTCCAGCGATTCGAGCATGGCTTCCTCTTGGCCGCGGGGCGGCAGTACCGGTGCAAAGGCGCGGGCCGGCCCACCGTCGCCGAAAGCTAGCTTGCCTGGGTGACCGCGCTAAGAAATTCCTGAGTGCGCAGTTCCCGCGGATTGCCGAACAGCTCGTCCGGCGTGCCCTGTTCGTGAATGCGGCCCTCGTTGAAGAAGCATACCCGGTCGGCGAACTCCCGGGCGAAGCCCATCTGATGGGTGACCATCAACATGGTCAGGTTGTGCTCGTCCCCCAGCCGCCGAATGACATTGAGCACCTCTCCGCAGAGCTCCGGATCCAGCGCCGAGGTCACCTCGTCGAACAGCATCACCCGTGGCCGCATGGCCATGGCGCGGGCAATGGCGACACGCTGCTGCTGGCCGCCTGACAGCTGCGCCGGGTAATGCTCGAGCTTGTCCTCCAGTCCCACCATGGCCAGCAATTCATCCGCGCGTTCACGGGCTTCGTTTTTCGATAGCCCGAGGACTTGTACCGGTGCTTCCATCACGTTCTGCCGAGCGTTCATGTGCGGAAACAGGTTGAAGCTCTGGAATACCATGCCCACCTTGCCGCGCACATGGCGTTGGTAACGGCCACTGGCCGGCACCAAATGACCATCGGATGCCGGCATATGGGTCAATGGCTCACCGTCGACTTCGATGACGCCATCATCGATCGTCTCCAGGGTCATCAGCGCCCGCAGCAGGGTCGATTTACCCGAGCCGCTGGGGCCGATGATGGCGACCTTCTCGCCGTTGGCGACCTCCAGATCGAGATGGTCGAGTACGGTGAGGTCGCCGTAGCGCTTGGTCACTTGGTCGAAGCGCACCAGTGGCTCGGCCATCTCAGGGTTGCCATTGAAGGAGGTGTTCGGATTGGCGTCGAAATGCGGTGAAGTGTTCATCGGGCAAGCTCCAAGCGGTTTTCGAGGCGGCGGACGCACCAGGCCAGGGCCAGGCTTAGGATCAGGAAGAACAGGCCGACCATGGTGATCGGTTCCAGGTAGCGAAAGCTCTCTGAGCCGATGTTCTTGGCCTGCTGCATGATTTCGACCACGGTGATCGCCGAAAGCACCGGGGTGTCTTTCAACATCGCCACCAGATAGTTGCCCAGTGCTGGCAGTATCGGGCGCAGTGCTTGGGGCAGGATGACATCGCGGTAGGCGGTCGTCGGCTTCATATTCAGCGCAGTTACCGCCTCCCATTGGGCCCGAGGCACGGCATCGAGCCCGGCCCGGTAGACCTCTGCCGTATAGCAAGCATAGTGCACAGCAATGGCGACGATGCCGGCCTGTAGTGCGCTGAGGTTGATGCCGTAATTGGGAAAGACGTAGAACAGGAAGTAGGCCTGGATCAGCAACGGCGTGCTGCGGATGAATTCGATCAGGCCGGTAGCCGGCCAGGACAACCAGACTCGCTTGCTGCGGCGGGCTACGGCTAGTAACAGGCCGAGTACCACTGCAATGGCGAAGCCGCTGATGGTGATGCCAATCGTCTTCAGCGAAGCCTGGAGCAGCTGAGGCAGGATCTCCCAGGCGAACTGCCAATCAAAGAAGTTCATGCCAGGCCTCCTTTGATCCTACCGCGGCTGAGGCGCCGTTCAATCAGGCGCATGCCGAGGTTGATCGCCTGGGCCATGACGAAGTACATCACCAGCGCCATGCCGAAGATTTCAAGCGTCATGAAGGTCGCCTGATCCAGCTGGCGCGAACGGAACGCCAGATCGGAAATGGTGATCAGCGAGACCAGCGAAGTGTTTTTCAACAGCTCGATCAGCAGGTTGGTGCCAGGCGGAATGGCAGCCAGCAGCGCCTGCGGCAGGATAATCCGGGTAAAGCGTTTGAGTGGAGACATGTTTAACGCCACGCAGGCTTCATATTGCCCGCGTGCCACCGATCGGATGGTGCCGCGCATGACTTCCGCGCCGTAGGCCCCGATATGCAGGCCAAGACCGAATACGGCGACTGTAAAAGCCGATAGTTCCACGTGGAACGGTGGCATCGGCAGCACGAAATACAACCAGAACAGCTGGACCAGCAGGGAAGTGCCGCGGAACACCTCGATATAGGCAATCGAGAACCAGCGCAGCGGAGCGAACGGTGACAGGCGCCCCAGCGCACCGAATACGGCGCATACAATCGCCAGTAGCGAGGCCCAGAAGGTGATCTGCAATGTCACCCAGGCGCCCTGAAACATGAGGGGGAGAAGTTCGCCCATAGGTTCGATACCTCTGTGCAGGAACGAAACCACACGAACGGATGACACCGCACCGATCAGGGCGCGGCGCTCCGCTCGTGGATCACTGGGCGCAGAGCTGCGCGGCGGTCTTGTCGGTGACGTTGGACTCATCGAAGCCGAACGGTTCGACGGTCTTCAGATGGTCTTCGCTGCCGAGCCACTTCTTCAATTCGGCATTCACGGCGTCGCGCAGTGCGGTGTCCTCGGGGCGGAACGCCAGCGCACCGTAGCCGGTGTGTGACGGATCGTCCTTGAATTCACTGACCGCTTCGAGCGAGTCGCCACCCTTCTCGGCCAGACCTTTCATGGTCAGCTGAGTGCCCACCGCGGCATCGGCGCGACCGCTGCGCACCGCCTGAAGTTGTGCGGTGGTATCGGGTACCTGGAGGATCTGGTCATCGCTGATACCGCCGTCGCGGGCGTAGGCCAGGTTCACCGTCCCGGACATGATTGCCAGCTTGGCCCCGCTCTTGGCGATGTCCTCGTAACTATGCAGGTTCTTCGGGTTACCCGCTTTGACCAGCAGGGTGTCGGGCAACTGATATTGCGGGTCGGTGAAAATCACCTGCTTGCAACGCTCGGGTGTGATGTACATGCCGGCGGCGATCAGGTCGAAGCGTCCGGCACGCAGGCCGGGAATCAGCGAGCCCCATTCGGTGAGCACAGGATTGACGGTTTCGATGCCCATCCGCTGGAAGACCTTTTTTACGATTTCCGGCGATTCGCCAGTGACGCTGCCGTCCGTGGCGGTGTAGGCGAAGGGGGTTTCGTTGGCATAGCCGATGCGAACGCTGTTTTTTTCTTTGATTTCATCAAGGGTGTCGGCCTGGGCCAAGCCAGCAAGAGATAGACCGGTCAGTACAGCGGAGGTCAGCAGAAGCTTGCCGAAACGGAATGGACGTGCGCGATTCATCATGATTCTCCTGTGCTTTTTATGGTTCGCAGACGAGCCTGCTATGTAGGAGGGCAGTTTCAAGAGCATCAGGACAGGGCATTCCCTGCCTCAGCGCGGCTTTGGCTTCTTTTTGTGAGACGTGCGCCGCGTTTCGCCGACCGAGCATAGCAAAAGCCGTTTTCTTCATGGGATTGCACTAGGACAATTGCATGACACTGCGCTTGCGTCGATCCTGTCGGCTCGACTGAAGGTAGATCGTCATGCGCAACTGGAAACAGGCCTTGCTCGCTGCCCGTAGCGGCGCGTCGAAATACAAGCTGCTGGTTACCGCCATCGCAACCGACATCGAGCAGGGTAACCTGCACGACGGCCAGCGCCTGCCGCCGCAGCGCTTGCTCGCCGAGCAGCTGGATATCAGCGTGCAAACGGTGACCAATGCCTACAAAGAGTTGGAGCGTCAGGGCTGGGTGCGCTGTGAGGTCGGGCGCGGCAGCTTCGTCAGTCGGCGCATCAGCGAACGCGTCGCCAGCTCCATGCTCGACCGCGGCGAGAATTCGCTGCTGGACTTCTCCACGGCGCGCATCGTTCGCACCGAGGCCCATGACCGCCTGTGGCGGCAGACCTGCGAGGAGCTGGCGGCCGAGCACGAGCAACCCTGGATTCACGCCTGTCGGCCGATCGCCGGCTTCGAGCATCACCGCGAAGTCGGTGTGCAATGGCTCGCTGGGCTGGGCTTGAAGGTAGAGTTGCAGGATCTGTTGCTGACCAATGGAACCTCCCACGCCATCTTTCTCGCCCTCGCCTCACTGGCTGGACCGGACGATCTGGTTCTTTGCGAAAACTGTACCGATCACGGCGTAATCGGTACCGCCCAGGTGCTCGGCTTCACCCTGCAAGGTGTCGAGACCGACCGCCATGGTCTCGATCCGGAGCATTTCGAAGACCTGTGCGGCAACGAGCGAGTCACCGCGCTGGTCTGCACGCCGAACCTGAACAACCCTACCAGCACCATAATGCCGGACGTGCGTCGCCGCGAAATTGCCGAGATCGCCCGCCGCTACGGCGTCTATGTGATCGAGGACGACGTTTACGGCCCGCTGCTCGGCGAGCACCGCGACGCCTTGCCGATCAGCCATTACCTGCCTGAGTTGTCGTTCTACTGCACCAGCCTGACCAAGTCGGTGCTCACCGGCCTGCGCATCGGTTACCTGGCCATGCCCCGGCGATTGGCCCTGCGCACCGAGAGCATCATGCGGGTGAACAGCTGGATGGCCGCGCCACTGCTGGGCGAGATCGCCACACGCTGGATCGAGCGTGGTCAGGCCAACGAACTGGTGCGTTTGCAGCGTGAGCTGATCGCCTCCCGTCAGGCCGCGGTGACCGCCGAGTTGGGCGATTACCTGCGCGGCAGCCATCCGGCCTCCCTCAGCGCCTGGCTCAATGTGCCTGAACATTGGGAGCTGGATGCGCTGCAGCATGAACTGCGCCGCCGCGAGATTGCCCTGACTCTGCCTGACCCCTTTCTGCCGCCCGGTACCCGGCGGCCCCGGGCGATGCGTCTTTGCGTAGGCGCCGAATGCGACGAAGAACGGCTGCGTGACGGATTGTGCAGCATCCGCGAAGTCTTCGAGCAGTTCCCGGAGATTCACGAATTTCGCGGCGCGCGTTGAAAGCGAGCCCACCGTGCACCAACGGGTCGCGCTCGCAGGCTTCAGAGCCCGAGATCAGGACGCATCAGGGCTTAGATCGGCACAATATTAGGGGCGAAAAAAAAGAGTCCTAGTACATTGGGCTGGTGAAATCAGCGCTCCTACACTCGGCCGCATTCACCATCGGAATGTTCGCCATGCAGCCGATTCTTCTCGACCACCTCTTCGACGCACGCGAGCTCATTTGCGGCCTCGTCCGGGAAACACCTCTGGAGCGTTCGGCGTCGCTCAGCCGGCTGGCCGGCGTACCGGTGTGGTTGAAGCTGGAATCGCAGCAGGCGACCGGAAGCTTCAAGCTCCGTGGCGCAAGTCATGCGGTCGCGCAGTTGTCGGAAACGCAGAAGCGCCTCGGCGTGGTCACCGCCTCCACCGGCAACCATGGTCGGGCGCTCGCCTTCGCGGCGGCGCAGCAGGAGGTCAGAGCGATCGTTTGCCTGTCGCAACTGGTGCCGCAAAACAAGGTGCAGGCGATCCGCGAGCTGGGCGCCGAAGTGGTCATTGTCGGTCACAGCCAGGACGACGCCCAGGTCGAGGCCGAACGCATCGCCCGTGAGCAGGGCGCTGCCTTCATCCCGCCTTTCGACCATCCACACGTCATTGCCGGCCAGGGCACGCTCGGCTTGGAAATCCTCGAGCAGTGCCCCGAAGTCGCTGAAGTGCTGGTGCCGCTGTCCGGCGGTGGATTGTTTGCCGGTGTCGCCCTGGGCATCAAGCGTCAGCGACCGGAGATCCGCGTTCATGGCATCAGCATGCGCCGTGGCGCGGCGATGCACGCCAGCCTCGAGGCTGGCCATCCGGTCGAGGTCGAAGAGCGCCCCAGCCTGGCCGATTCACTCGGCGGCGGCATCGGCCTGAACAATCGCTACACCTTCGGCCTCGTTCGCGAGCTGGCCGACCAAATCCATTTGCTCGACGAGCCGGCCATTGCCGCTGGCATCCGTCATGCCTACCACGAGGAACGGCTGGTGATCGAAGGCGCCGCGGCCGTCGGCATCGCCGCTCTGCTCGAGCATTCGATCCAGCCGCGCGGATCGGTGGTCATTGTGATCAGCGGCCGTAACGTGGATACCGGACAGCACTTACGCGTGCTCAACGGCAGCAACGAATAAACAATCCAAGCCCCTCAACCCTGCTACCGGTGCGTCCGGTGTACTCCGATGGAGATCAACATGGCCGAGACCGTCCTGCTCAGCGAAACCGATCTCCGCGCCTGCCTGGCACTCGATTTGGCCAGCCTCGACGCGGTCGAACAAGCGTTCCGTCTGCTCGCCACCGCGGCGGTGGCGATGCCGCCGATCCTGCGCCTGGACATTCCCGAGCATAACGGCGAGGTCGACGTGAAGACCGCGTACCTGCCCGGTCTGCCGCGTTTTGCCATCAAGGTCAGCCCCGGCTTCTTCGACAATCCGGCGCTCGGCTTGCCGAGCCTGAACGGGCTGATGATGCTGTTCTCGGCGCGTACCGGCCTGCTCGACGCTCTGTTGCTGGATAACGGCTTCCTCACGGCGGTACGCACGGCCGCGGCCGGCGCAATAGCCGCGAAATGGTTGAGCCGGGCGGATTCGAGCCGCGTCGCCATTCTCGGTGCCGGCGAACAGGCGCGTTTGCAGCTGGCGGCCTTGCGGCTGGTGCGCGACGTTCGCGAAGTGCACATCTGGGCGCGCGATCCGGCGAAGGCGGCGGTGTTCGCCGGCGAGCTGGAGGGCGTCGAGGCGCGGGTCGCGGATAATGTCGACGCCGCCATGGACGGCGTTGACATTGCCATCACCACCACGCCCAGCCGCACGCCACTGATCCAGGCGCATCATCTGCAGCCGGGCCTGCACATCACCGCCATGGGCTCGGACGCCGAGCACAAGAACGAGATCGCCGCCGCCGCCCTCGCCGCCTGCGATCTCTATGTCGCCGACCGCCTGAGCCAGACCCGGGTACTCGGCGAATTGCACCACGCGCTCGCGGCGGGCGCGGTGGATAGCGATTCATCGTCCCTGGTCGAACTCGGCCAGGTGATCGCCGGGCATCACCCCGGCCGCACCTCGGCCGGTCAGGTCACCCTTTGCGACCTGACCGGCACCGGCGCGCAAGACACTGCCATCGCCAGCTTCGCCTTCGATCGGGCGCGCGCAGCGGGCAGGGGTTTCAGCTTCAACCCCTGATCTTCAGACGCGAGCCTACTTGCGCCCGGGCCGCACGCCGGGCTCGCGAGCCAGCTCGCCCCTGCAGAGCAAGCGCGGTCCATCCACGAGGGCAAAGAAGATGTCCGAAATCGTCGTCAATCTCCCGTTCAGCCGGGAGGAATATGCGGTGCGCATCATGCGGGTTCGCCAGGCCATGGCCGCCCGCGGTATCGAGCTGCTGATCGTCACCGACCCGTCGAACATGGCCTGGCTGACCGGCTACGACGGCTGGTCGTTCTACGTGCACCAATGCGTGTTGCTGGCGCTCGAAGGCGACCCGCTGTGGTTCGGTCGCGACCAGGACGCCAACGGCGCACGCCGCACGGTGTTCATGGGTGATGACGATATCGTCGGCTATCCGGATCACTACGTGCAGTCCAGCGTACGTCATCCGATGGACTATCTTTCGCGCGACGTGATCGCCGCGCGCAGTTGGGACCGACTGGCCATTGGCGTGGAGATGGACAACTACTACTTCAGTGCGGCCGCCTTTCGCTCGCTGCAGCAGCACCTGCCGCACACGCAATTCTTCGACGCCACCGCCCTGGTCAACTGGCGACGAGCGGTCAAATCGCCGCAGGAGATCGAGTACATGCGCGTCGCCGCGCGGATCGTCCAGCGCATGCACGAGACGATTTATGAGCGTATCGAACCGGGGCTGCGCAAGAACGAGCTGGTCGCCGATATCTACCGCGCCGGCATCCTCGGGGTCGAGGGCCACGGTGGTGACTATCCGGCAATCGTGCCCTTGCTGCCGACCGGAGCCGACGCCAGTGCGCCACATCTGACCTGGAACGACAACCCGTTCCGACTGGGCGCCGGCACCTTCTTCGAGATAGCCGGCTGCTACAAGCGCTACCACTGCCCGCTGTCGCGCACCATCTACCTGGGCAAACCGCCGGCGCACATTCTCGAGGCCGAACAGGCGGTGGTCGAGGGTATCTCCGCGGGCCTCGCAGTGGCGCGTCCGGGCAATACCACCGGCGATATCGCCCGCGCCTTCCTCAAGGTGCTCGACAAGTTCGACATCCAGAAGGACAGCCGCTGCGGCTACCCCATCGGTATCAGTTACCCGCCGGATTGGGGCGAGCGGACCATGAGCTTGCGCCCGAGCGATGAAAGCGTGCTCGAGCCGGGCATGACCTTCCATTTCATTCCCGGGTTGTGGATGGACGATTGGGGGTTGGAAATCACCGAGAGCATCCTGATCACCGAGACCGGGATGGAAACCTTCTG
Source organism: Pseudomonas sp. KSR10 (assembly GCF_022355455.1). NCBI lineage: Bacteria > Pseudomonadati > Pseudomonadota > Gammaproteobacteria > Pseudomonadales > Pseudomonadaceae > Pseudomonas > Pseudomonas sp. KSR10. The sequence continues at coordinate 1,519,740 of NZ_JAKOEN010000019.1, forward strand.
CGACTTGCCCCGCAAGCTTTACGTCAAGGACTGAGCCATGAGCGAAACGCTGCTGCGCAATCCCATCAGCCCCACCGTCGACTTCGAGCGTGACGGCGTGCAGCACGGCTATCTGCGCCTGCCCTACTCGCGCGACGACTCGGCCTGGGGCGCGGTGATGATCCCGATCAGTGTGGTGAAGAACGGCGTGGGGCCCACCGCGCTGTTCACCGGTGGCAACCACGGCGACGAGTACGAAGGCCCGCTGGCGCTAAGCAAGCTGGCCGCAAGCCTCGACCCGGCGCGCGTGCAAGGGCGGGTGATCATCGTGCCGTTCATGAATGCGCCAGCGGTATGGGCCGGTACTCGTACCTCGCCGATTGACCAGGGCAATCTGAACCGCAGTTTTCCCGGCCGCCCGGATGGCAGCGTGACGCAGAAGATCGCTGATTACTTCCAGCGCAGCCTGCTACCGCTGGCGGATCTCGTGCTGGATATCCATTCCGGTGGTAAAACCCTCGACTTCCTGCCCTTCGCCGCCTGTCACGTGCTGCCGGACAAGGCCCAGCAGGCGCGCTGCGAGGCCGGCATGCGCGCTTTCGCGGCGCCCTACTGCATGCGCATGCTGGAGCAGGATGCGCTGGGCATGTACGACACCGCGGCCGAGGCGCAGGGCAAGGTTTTCGTCACCACCGAGCTCGGCGGTGGCGGCTCCATCAGCGCCTGGAGTCTGGCCATCGCCGAACGTGGCGTGCGAAACCTGTTGATCCATTTCGAACTGCTCGACGGCGAGTTCGAGCCGGCCGAGTCGGTGATGCTGGATATGCCGGACGGCGATTGCTACCTGTGCAGCGAGAGCGACGGGCTGCTCGAGCTGTGTAAGGATCTGGGCGAAACCGTGCAGCAAGGCGAGCTGGTGGCGCGGGTGCACGATGTGCGCCGTACCGGTGCCGCGCCGGTGGAGTACCGAGCACGGCGCAGCGGCCTGATCAGCGCCCGACACTTTCCGGGACGAGTGCAAAGCGGCGATACGTTGGCGGTGATCGCCGAGGTGGTAGGGTGAGGGCGCTGTGCAGCGGCCCTTCGCCCGCCGCTGTGGCGGCCATCCTCATTCGCCTTTTTGCCGGAGGGCGAACGTCAACTGCAGCGCTAACGGCCAGGGCATCGAGAAGGAGAGTTCATGCACAAGCTCGACCGCTATGACCTGAAGATCCTGCGCATCCTGTCCGGGGATGGCCGCATCACCAAGTCGGCGCTGGCCGAGGCCATCAACCTGTCGGTGACCCCGGCCTGGGAGCGGGTACGCAAACTCGAGGCCGCCGGGTTGGTGCGCGGCTATCGTGCGCTGATCGACTGGGGCGCGCTGTTCCGGACCCAGCAGGTGCTGGTGGAGATCAGCCTGGCGCGGCACACCGCACAGGACATGCGCCGCTTCGAGCAGCGCCTGGCCGAGGCTCCGGAAGTCGCCTTCTGCTACGCCACCGGCGGCGGTATCGACTACATCGCGATGATCCGCGCCCGCGATGTCGACCACTACCAGCGCTTCATCGACCAGTTACTGCTGGAGGATCTGGGCATCGAGCGCTACTACACCTATATCGTTACCAAGAGCGTAAAGCGCGACGAAGGAGGCCCGCCGGCAGGGCTCGATGATGAGCGCTCGGCGCCGAACAGCGAGGCGTTCTGACCAGCGCGTCTGTACCGAAGGGTCGGTTTGCCCCTAGAATGCGCGCCGCCTCGGCCCTGTTGGCCCGGCAAATGGGTTCCCTCACCCCATCACGTTCAAAAAGGACATACCATGCTGCAGATCCCTTCGTCGGTCCGCCGGGTCACCCTCGCCGGTCTGATCGCCTTCCACATTCTCATCATCATCGCCAGTAACTACCTGGTGCAGTTGCCGATCACCCTGTTCGGCTGGCATACCACCTGGGGCGCGTTCAGCTTCCCGTTCATCTTCCTGGCCACCGACTTGACCGTGCGCCTGCTCGGCAAGGGCCCGGCGCGGCAGGTGATAGCGCGGGTCATGGTCCCGGCGCTGGTGGCGTCCTACGTGGTCTCGGTGTTGTTCCACCAGGGGGCGTTCAGTGGTTTCGCGGCGCTCGGCGAGTTCAACCTGTTCGTGTTCCGCATCGCCATTGCCAGCTTTCTCGCCTACGTCTTCGGTCAGATTCTCGACATTCAGGTATTCGACCGGCTGCGGCGACTGCGCCAGTGGTGGGTAGCGCCCAGTGCCTCGACCATATTCGGCAATCTGCTGGACACCTTTGTGTTCTTCTCCATTGCCTTCTGGCACAGCGACGATCCGTTCATGGCGGCCAACTGGGTAGAGATCGCCAGCGTCGACTATGTGATCAAGCTGGCCGTCAGCCTGGCGCTGTTCGTGCCGCTTTACGGCGTGTTGCTCAATGCCATCGTGCGCATGCTGCCGCAGCAGAAGACCGCTACCGCATAAACGGCCGCCTCGGCCAAAGCGCAAAAAGCGCTTTGGCTCCTACCCGTAGGGTGGAAAACGGCGAAGCCTTTTCCACCGTAGGCCTCCAGCCTCCAGGCTTTTCTTGTTTGCCCATCGCCAAACAGAAAAATCCACCCGCCAATCGAGCCGCTACAGAAAAACTCCCAAGCCGCCCTTCCCTAGCATGTCTCCCATGCCCATCGGCCCGGAGACACTGCCATGTCGCTCAAACACCCCCTGCTGCTGAAATCGCTTTGCTACGTGGACGGGCAATGGGTGCACAACCCCAGCGGCGCCAGCATCGCCGTGCACAACCCGGCCAGCCAGGCCGAGATCGGTCATGTACCGATGCTTGAGTGCGAGCAGATCGTCGCCGCGGTGGATGCCGCCGAACGGGCCTTTGCGTCCTGGCGCCTGCGAAGCCTGGATGAGCGGGCGGCCCTTATGCAGCGCTGGGCCGCGCTGATCCTGCAACACCAGGAGGACCTGGCGGCGATCCTCTGCGAGGAACAAGGCAAGCCGCTGGCCGAGGCGCGAGGCGAGATTCGCTACGCCGCCAGTTTCATTCCCTGGTTCGCCGAGGAAGCCCGGCGGCTCTATGGGCGGACCATCCCGAGCCATATCGTCGATGCCGAGTTGAGCACTCTGAGGGAGCCGGTCGGCGTCTGCGCCCTGCTCACGCCATGGAATTTCCCCAGCGCGATGATCACCCGCAAGGCCGCTGCGGCGCTCGCGGCCGGCTGTACGGTGGTGGTCAAGCCAGCGCATGAAACGCCCTACTCGGCCTTCGCCCTGGCTCAGCTCGCCGAAGAGGCGGGCCTGCCGGCTGGCGTGTTCAATGTGGTACTGGGCGAACCGCAAACGGTCATGGAAACCCTGGTACGGGACCCGCGTGTGCGTTCAGTGAGCTTCACCGGCTCGACCCGGGTCGGTCGCTTGATACTGGAGGCTGCCGCCCCCGGGGTGAAAAAAGTGGCTCTGGAACTGGGCGGTAATGCGCCCCTGATCGTCTGCGAAGATGCCGATCTCGAGCACGCCGTGCAGGTGGCGCTGGACGCCAAGTTCCAAACATCCGGTCAGGACTGTTGCGCAGCCAACCGCATCCTCGTCCAGCGACCCGTTTATGAAGCGTTCCTGATGCGCTTTGCCCGCGCCGTGCGTGAGTTGCGCGTTGGCCCTGGCGCGGATGAGCGCAGTCAGATCGGCCCGTTGATGCACCAGGCGGCCTTCGACGCCACCGCCGCGCGGGTCGCCGACGCGCTCGACAAAGGCGCTCGGTTGCTGGCCGGCGGCGAGCCCCACGCGCTCGGCGGCTGGTTCTGGCAGCCGACGCTGCTGGCTGATGTCACCACCGACATGCGGATCTACCGCGAAGAAAATTTCGCTCCGATCGCCGGTGTGTTGCCGTTCGACAGCCTGGATGAGGCGGTCGGCATGGCCAACGACACTGAATACGGGCTGGCGGCCTACATCTGCTCGAATCGGCTGGACCTCGTTCACCCACTCATCCGTCGGCTTGATCACGCGATGGTCGCGGTCAACGGCACCAAATTCACCGGCCACCCGATCCCGTTCGGTGGCATGAAAGCCTCCGGCCTCGGCCGTGAGGGCGGCAGCGAGGGCTTCGAGCCCTTCGTCGAGACCAAGTACGTCTGCATCCACCATCAAGGTCAGCGTTACTGATGGCCTGGTGGGTCGGGCGAAGCTGTGGCACTGAGTTGGCGCAATGCTCGGGTCGCTTGCGCGGGAGCTCCCGACATCGGGGGCGAAGCTTTTCGGACTCTGAGTTGGCGCCATTCGGCGCGAGGTTGCGCCTCCCACAAAGGTGCGCCGTGCATTGTTTTTTTCGTGGGAGGCCCGGCCCCGGGCCGAAGCTTTTCGGGCGCCGGGTTGGCGCCATTCGGCGCGAGGTCGCGCCTCCCACAAGGGGGGCGCCA
>NZ_JAKOEN010000019.1:1524117-1737623 GCF_022355455.1 Pseudomonas sp. KSR10
ATTTTTGCGGACTGGAGGCCGGTCGCGGCTGGCTGGGCTGCAGGATAGATAGCGTAAAACAGGGGTCTACTCGATACACCGGATCCGCTTTGGTCGGGTGGAAACGAGCGAAGGAAGCGGCGATCGGTCGCTTCGTCGCGCATGTACCTGTAGTCCATGGAGCGAATCCACCTATGAAGAGTGCGGATACCCCGCAAGACACTCGAGGGGCTGTCGTAACCCTGACCAATCGACCCAACGAACCCGAGCACGAAAAGGTCGTGCACGAGCAGCTCGCCAAGCGCCTGGCAGCGCTGCAAGGGCTTGCCTTTCTCGGTGAGTACGACGCAGAGGCCAGCTATCCGTGTCCGCTCTATTTCGTGCCTTCTTCCACTGTGGTCGGTACGGATCTGGCGCGCAAACTGGGACTGGAGGGCGAGCGGGATCTGTTTGGTGGTGTCGTACCGCATGCCTTTATCGAGACCAAGGCGATCACCCATCCTCTGGTACGCCCGGATGCCGGCTCCCCCCTTGGCTGGTCGCGAGAGTTCTCCCGTCGTGTCACGGGCGGCGTTTTGCCCGGCTACAGTGTGTTTTCCCTGCACGATGCGCGTGAGGCTGGGCGGCGTCTGCTGAACGAAGGGGCGTTGAGAATCAAGCCAGTACGGGCCACCGGTGGCCGAGGACAGGAACGGGTGAGCACTGTTCAGGCACTCGATCACGCCCTGGAAAACGTGGATGAAGCCGAATTGGCCCAATTCGGGCTGGTTCTTGAGGCGAATCTGGAGCACGTGACCACGTTCAGCGTCGGGCAGATACGCGTTGCGGGACGAATTCTGAGCTATTACGGGACCCAGCGCCTGACTCCCGACAACGCGGGTGACACCGTGTATGGCGGCTCGGACCTGCTGGTCGTCGATGGCGACTTCGATACGTTATTGGACTTGGATCTGCCGGAAAGGACTCGTCTTGCCATCTCTCAGGCTCAGGTCTATGACGCGGCCGCGTCGGATTGCTTTCGTAACTTCTATGCCTCTCGACGCAACTACGATATCGCCCAGGGCATCGATGACCGAGGGCGGGCCTGTTCCGGTGTGCTGGAGCAGTCCTGGCGAATCGGCGGTGCCAGCAGTGCGGAGGTCGCGGCGCTGGAGGCATTCGCGCAGGGCCGGGGCGGCAAGGTCGTTCATGCCTCATCGGTCGAGCTGTACGGCGAATCGACCGTGCCTGAAGGCGCGACCCTGCTGTTTCGTGGTGACGACGCCGAAGTCGGATTCATAACCAAATACGCATTGGTGGAGGACTATGGCAACCCAGAGTGAATGCGTGGATATCCTTGTGGATGACGAACACATTGCCGGCACTTTCCTGTCGCCGCCGACAAAATTACCGGGCGTGCTGTTCGTGCATGGCTGGGGCGGCAGTCAGGAACGCGATTTGACACGCGCGCGCGGTATCGCTGGGCTAGGCTGTATTTGCCTGTCGTTCGATCTGCGGGGTCATGCCCTGACCTTGGCTCAACAGCAGACCGTTACGCGCGAGCAGAATCTGCGCGACCTGCTGGCGGCTTACGATTTGCTGGCGCAGCACCCGAACATCGATCCTGCCGCGATCGCTGTGGTGGGTACCAGTTATGGCGGCTACCTGGCCGCCTTGCTCACATCCTTGCGGCCGGTCAGGTGGCTGGCGATGCGTGTGCCGGCCCTATACGGTGATGATGACTGGGCCATGCCCAAGCGACAGCTGGATCGCGATACGCTCAATCAGCTGCGTGGCCGCCGGGTTGCTCCAGAGGAAAATCGGGCACTGACCGCTTGCGCCGAGTTTCGCGGCGATGTGCTGATTGTCGAGTCGGAACACGATCATCTGGTTCCGCACAGCACGATCATGAGTTATCGCGCGGCCTTTCAGCAGACGCACTCGCTGACGCACCGCATCATTCTCGGTGCCGATCATGCTCTGGCCAATGAGAGCTGCCAAAAGGCCTACACGGATATTTTGGTCAACTGGGCCACCGAGATGGTCGTCGGTTCGCGTATCGATCAACAGCACGGCGCCGCCGCCGCGAGATCATATTAGGCCGCGTTGATGTTTCGCTGCGACTCGCAGCCGGTAACAGGCCCTAGCTCGGTGGGGTTGGCGGCTCGATAGGTCCGACAAAGCGGCTCCAGCGCCGGTCGAGCACCTGCTGCTTGAGCACTTCTATGACATCGACCAGCAGTTCTTCCAGGGCGAGATCCGTGTTCTCGTCCTGGTAAACCCAGGCCTCGAAACATTCGTCAGCCAGGTTGCGGGCCAAACGTTGAAACTGAGCGCCCTGCAGACCGTCGGCCGCGCCTTGTAGCAACCGTGCGGCGATGTCGGTGAGGGCTTCGTCCAGCGTCTCGGCGACTCGGTCACCCAACGGTAGGCGGCGCAGGCGGCTCACCTCGGGATTATTCGCCAACGCCTGGTGGATCAGGCCGCCGACGTAGCCTTCGATGGCGCCACGGTTGTCTCGATAGCCGCTCTCCAACATGCTGTGCAGGCGTCGCGACAGGTCATCGAGCAGCCGCTCCTTGCGCGGCTTCACCACTTCCTCCAGCAGCCTTCGGGATAGGTCGTCGCTGGCGCCTATTTCTTGTTGCATGCGGCTGAACAGCCGGACCATGACGCGATCGGACAGCTCTTCGAGCAGAAGTGAATAGTAGCGATAGACCAGGCCGAAAATCGCCCATTGGCGGACGTCGATCAGGCCCAGGCGTTGCAGTCGAAGTAGCAGGCTGCCGACTCGCAGCACGCGTAGCCAGCGGAAACCGCTCAGCGGGATACAGCCGAGCACGTCGTACCAGTGGGCGAAGGGGTAGTAGTACCAGCGTGCGTACCGTCGTTCGAACAACGCAACGGTCCAACCGAGGAGCACGTCGAGAACGAATATGGCGACGAAACCGAGATCGATCAGTTGGAAGTTGCGGTGAATCAACGTGTCGTAACGCTGATGCAGCGTAGGCAACCATTCGGCGAATGCCTGATTGAGCGGTGCTACGGTGAACAGGCTGTCGAACAGGATCAACCCGAGGTTGATGCATACCAGCAGAACGATGAATGCTTCCCAGGCTGCGTGCAGCCCGTTACGGAAGCGTTCGTGTCGGTCTGCGCTTTGCTCAGGCATTGGCGTTGGCGGGTGCGCTGGCGGCATGCCAGAGGATTTCGGCGCAGCCTTGGCGACGCGCGATCAGCCGAGCAACGACGAAGAACAGGTCCGAGAGGCGATTGAGATAGGCCAGGCCGACTGGGCGCAGCGGCTCGAGAGCGTTGAGCTGCTGACAGCGCCGTTCGCTCGTTCGCGCCATGCTGCGGCACAGGTGAGCGAGCGCGATCAATCGTGTGCCACCCGGCATGATGAAATCCTCGAGCGGCCCGAGTTCGACGTTCCAGTGATCGATTGCGGCCTCGAGGCGAGCCACCTCTGCGTCGTTCAACGCTTGATAATCCGGCATCGCCAACTCACCGCCCAGGTCGAACAGGCGGTGCTGACAGGGGCTCAGGACTTCGATCAGTTCAGCCAGATCCGGCCAGCGTGCCTGGGCTTCGGCCAGTTCGGCGAGCAGCAGGCCCAACTGGCTATTGAGTGTATCGATCTCACCCATGGCTTCGATTCGCGGATGATTTTTGGGGACCCGGCGACCATCGGCCAGGCCGGTTTCCCCGGCATCGCCGGTACGGGTGTAGATCTTGGAGAGTCGGTTGCCCATCGGTAAGTCCCAGGTTCAGCTTCAGTTGGTATCTGAGGGCGATGTCAGTGGCAGGCGCAGGGTGAAAACGGTGCCCTGATCCGGCCTGCTCTGCACTTCCATCTGACCCTTGTGATTGTTGGTGATGATGAAATACGAAACGGAAAGACCCAGCCCGGTTCCCTGGCCCACCTCTTTGGTGGTGAAAAAAGGCTCGAAGATTCGTTTGCGAATATGCTCGGGAATGCCGACACCGTTGTCTTCCACCTGGATCTCGGCCCACGGCGGATTCAGGCGTGTGCGCAGCGTGATCTGCCCGCGGCGTCGGTCTGGTTTCTGATGGATGGCTTGCGCGGCGTTTTTCAGCAGGTTCAGTAACACCTGTTCGAGTTCGTTGCCAATGCAGGGCACACGGTCTACTTGCGGATCGAAATCGCGAATGATCTCGATGGAACGGAAATCGAAGCCGTCCAGCAGCGCGAAGTCACCGCCCGCGATCTCCAGCGCCTGATCGATCAGCACGGTCAGCTGGCAATCGGCCAGCTGCCGGTTGCTCAGGCGACTGAAGCTCAGCATATGGCTGACGATCTTGGCTGCCCGGGAGCCTGCCTGCTGTATCCCGTCGAGCAGTTGCGGGATTTCCCGCCGCTGCAGGTACTGATTCACCGCCTCCAGCAGTACGCCGGTTTCGGCGGCAGCCTCACGATTGCGTTCCAGATCTGGCGACAGGCGTCGGCGAATGTTTTGCGCGTTATGCAGAATGGCGCCCAGGGGATTGTTGATTTCATGCGCCATGCCTGCGGCGAGGCCGCCCACCGACAGCATCTTTTCCGATTGCACCATGATTTCCTCCATGTTGATGCGCTCGGTGATGTCGTCGATACGAATTACCACGCCGCGACCACCGCCGCCCATCAATGGATAAAACGTCAGCGCGTAGTGGCGGGGCTCGTCGTTGAACATCCAGGTGACTCGCTCGATCTTTTCCACCTGGTGACGTTCGGAAGTTCGGCGGATCTGGGTCAGGAAGGGTTTCAGCGGCTCGAAGGCGATGAATACCGGCTGATTCAGTGCGTCATCGATAGAGGTACCGGAAAGCGCGCTGGCCTGCTGATTCCACTGGGTCACATAAAGTTGTTCGTCCAGTGCAATGAGCACCGAGGGCATCGAATCGATGATGCTGTTCAGGTAGTTCTGAAAGCCGGTGAGCTTTTTCTCGATCTTGCTGCGAACCTGAACTTCCAGCTCTAGCTTGCGGTTGGAATGACGGGTTTCCTCCGCTAGGCCCTGGGCGTGGTCGAATGCGTCCTGGGCATCGTCGCGGGCACGCTTGAGCTGCTGTTCGCGTGCTTCCATGCGCGACAGCATCGTATTGAAGGCGTCGGCCAGATGGCCAATTTCATCCTGGTTTTTCGCCGTCGCCCGCAGGGAATAGTTTTCTTCGCGCGTGACCTGGCGGGATAGCGCCTCGAGGTCGCGGATCGGACGGGTAATCGCCTGGCGGATCTGCCGGGCCACCAACGCCCAGAGCAGCAGACTGGCCAGCAGAATGACGAGACTGGCAGTCAGGGTGCCGGTATAGAAGGCTCCGGGCAGTTCGCTGCTGGCAATGATCAGCAGATAACCCGGAGGCCCTGCGGTTTGCGGCAGCTCCACCAGCAGGTTGGCCCGCATCTCGGTCTTTTGCCAGGTCGGCAGTTCGCTGATCTGCTGCGGCAGGTCGAGCGGATCGCCGCGATACAACTGTGCCAGGCGCCGACCAGCGCTGTCGTAGACCACTGCTGCACGTAGCGGGGCGTAGTCGTTCAGCTTCTGCAGTAACTCGTCGGCAGCTGTTGCGGATTCCAGCGCGCGATCGCTCAATTCGGGTGTCGCGAGCAGCGCGCCAAGCGTGTGCATCGCCTGAGGCGCGACGCTCTGGCGGGAAATCCAATAGGCCGCACTGATGAACGCCAGGTTGGACACCAGCAGCACTGCGGCAAGCAGTACGAGCAGGGCGACCAGCAACTTGCGGCCGACCGGGAGATTTTCAAGGCGCTGGCGCAGGGTCATGGTAAGGACAGCTGAAGGGTGTTTCAGCAGGGTAGCGGTGCCTCAGTCCGCGGGCAATCCGTGATGACGTAGGAAGGTCTGGAGCCGCTCGAGCAACGTGCACAGCTCTGGCGTCTTCAAACCGTGCTGCTGCGCGGTGTGGCAGGCGTGACCGAGCAAGAAGCTGACTTCGGTCCGGCGTCCGCTTCGTACGTCCTGCTGCATCGATGAGAAGTTGTTGGCTGTCGCTTCTATGACGCGCAGCACGTCGTCTTCGAGCCCATCGGCGGCGTCAGGCTGGTTGCACGTCCGAAGCAATTCACCGAGCTCGGTGCAGAGTCCATGCAGCGGTATGCGGTGGGTCAGCAACTCGCCGTTGCGACAATCATGCAGCACGGTCAGCGGGTTGATCGCGCAGTTGATCGCCAGCTTGCGCCATAGCTTGCCCAGAATATCGTCGGCCCAGGCATAGGGGATGCCGGCAGCGTCCAGATCGGCCAGCCATGACGGAGGGGAGCAAGGGTCAGGTTCGCCCAGCCAGTTCTGGCCGTGGCCGGCATAGACGATGCGGAAATCAGCCTGTCGATAAGCCCCTTCGGTGCTGGAGACGAATACGCAGCGGCTTTCCGGCCAGCGCTCGGCAATGGCTTGCTGGCTTCCCAGGCCATTCTGTAGCAGGAGGATCTCCGCGCCCTTGATCAGTCGCGGCGCCACTGCGGCGATGGCGGCTTCGGCATCGTAGGCCTTGCAGGCGACCAGCAGTCGGCCTATCGGTGCGCTCGCATCAGGCAGTTCCGCCGGCACGGGATAGACATGCAGACTCTCATCTTCGATCAGACCCAAGCCACCCGCGGCTTGGTAGTCGGCGAGTCGTTCCGGCGAGCGCAGGATAATCCGCAGTGGTATGCCCGCGCGAAACAGGCGCGTTGCCCAGAGCCCCCCGAGGCTGCCGGCACCAAGCACATGCCAGGAGCTGCTCATCAGGCAGGCTGCGTATAACGCAGGGGCACGATACGTCCCGTGGCGTATGCGTTGGGTAACAGGGCCTCGGCGCGCGAGGTGATCGTCTGGGGCTCGGCGGGCAGCGTGCTCGCATCAAGGCTGACCAGACCGATGCCGGCCCTGATGGAAATAAAGCCCTCGCTGGTCTTGAACGCCTTGAGGTTAAGACCATCGTGCAATCGTTTGAAACTGCTCGGTGAGCAGCCGCGCAGATCGTCGACCAGAGTGAGCAGGCCGAAATGTCCCTCATCCAGGCAGCTGAGCACATCCAGTGGGCGTACCAATTGCTGTAAGCGCCTGGCCACACCTCGAAGCAGCTCCTGATGAAAATGCTCGCCGTAGCGTTCCCGTTGGCTATGAATCTCCGGCAGGCCGATTACCAGATAACACAGCGCGCCGCCGCGGCTTTCGATCTGTCGCAGGCTGTCGCCGAGCCGCTGATGAAGGTAGCGGGCATTCCCAAGGCCGGTAACTGAATCGATCAGGTTGCGCTGTTCCAGCCTGGCGATATTTTCGGTCAGCAAACGGTTTTCCCGTATCAGGCGTTGCAGCGAGCCACAGAGGCGATCGGCGGCGTATACCCGAGGTACCAGTTGATCGTTCATAGCCGACTTGCCGATGAAATCATCCACACCGTGATCGAAGGCCTTGCTCAGCACGTCCTGACCGTCGCGCCCGGTCAGCAGGATGATGTAGGTGTAATGATCGGACATTTCATCCTGCTGACGTACCTGTGCGGTTAGCTCCAGCCCGTCCATTTCTGGCATCAGCCAGTCGGCTAGCAGAACGTTCGCAGGGCGCTGCTCGATCAATTCCAGTGCAGCGCTGGCGCTATTGGCGAAGCGAACGTCTTCGTAACCGGCCTTGGACAGGACACGACCGATCATCACGCTGGAGAATTTGGCGTCGTCCACCACCAGGATGCTGAGTTGAGGGTTGGGCATGCATGGGCTCGGAGAAAGGGGAAGTGCCGTAACACCGGTAGCGGGGCCATTGGCCTGAACAGTTATAATGATGGCCCATTTGAACCGTCAAGCTAAGCGCGCTGGGTCACACCCTTGCGCCGTTCTTAAAGGAGGAAGCCCATGCCCTCGTTCGACGTGGTGTCCGAACTGGACAAGCACGAAGTTACCAACGCCATCGACAATGCCCTCAAAGAGCTGGACCGGCGTTACGATTTGCGCGGTAAAGGCACTTTTGAGCTGAAGGACCTGACGGTCCACTTGACCGCAGATGCCGATTTCCAGCTGGAACAGATGCTTGAAATTTTGAAGCTGAGCCTGGTCAAGCGCAAGATCGACATCCAATGCCTGGAATTCAAAGATCCCTACCCATCGGGTAAATCGGTCAAGCAGGAAGTCGTGCTGCGCGAAGGCATCGACAAAGAGCTGGCCAAGAAAATCGTTGCCCACATCAAGGACGCCAAACTCAAGGTGCAGGCGGCGATCCAGGGCGAGCAGGTTCGGGTGACTGGCAAGAAGCGCGATGATCTGCAGGAAGCCATTGCTTTACTGCGGGCCAAGGATTTCGGTATGCCGTTACAGTTCAATAACTTCCGCGATTGATCCGCTGGGCGCGCAGGCGCGCCCTTTTCACTCCCGAGCGGCCTGTCGGCCGACTCGCTCCGCACCCCAAGGAGACTTTTACTGATGGATTTCAGTGTCGATTATCTGGTTGATCTATCCGAGGCATGGTTGCCGATCGTTCTGCAGTACGGCGCCCAGGTGCTACTGGCGTTGGCGACCTTCCTGGTTGGCTGGTGGCTGATCAACAAGCTCGTCAGCAAAATCGGCGGTTTGCTGCAGCGCCGTCAAGTGGATCCTTCGCTGCACGGTTTCATCGAAAGCCTGTCGAGCGTCATCCTGAAGGTGCTGTTGCTGGTCAGCGTGGCGTCGATGATCGGGGTGGAAACGACATCGTTCATCGCTGTGATCGGTGCTGCCGGTCTGGCCATTGGCCTGGCGTTGCAGGGCAGTCTGGCCAATTTTGCCGGCGGCGTCTTGATCCTGCTGTTCCGACCGATTCGCGTTGGCGAGTGGATCGAGGCACAGGGTGTTGCCGGTACCGTGCATGCGATTCAGATTTTCCACACGGTGCTCAAGTCTGCCGATAACAAGACCATCGTCGTGCCCAACGGAAGCTTGTCCAACGGGCATATCACCAACTATTCGCGCGAGCCGCGTCGTCGCGCCGACATCAACGTTGGCATCGACTACGGTGCGGATATCAAGTTGGCGCGCCAGATTCTGCTGGAAATCGCGCAGGATGAGCGGGTACTACGTGATCCCGAGCCGGTGGTCTTCGTGACAGGACTGGGCGATAGTTCGGTCAATCTGTCGTTGCGGGTTTGGGTGGCGACCGGTGATTTCTGGCCGGTGACCTTCGATTTCACCGAGCGGTTGAAAGAGCGCTTCGACGAGGCGGGCATCGGCATTCCGTTTCCCCAGCGTGTGGTGCATCTGGTTCAGAGCTGAGGTTCAGCATGGAAAAGGAAAGCCGGCGATTGCCGGCTTTTTTTAGCTCCGCTCAGTGCTGGCCAGCGGATCGGCCGGCTCCGGTTGCCTGCGGCTGCGTGACCACTGCCAGGCGATCAGTACCAGGGTCGGTACACCGAGCAGTGCGGTGGCCAGGAAGAAATCGCTGTAACCGAGATGTTCGACCATGACACCGGAGTAGCCGCCCAGTAGCCGCGGCAGCAGCAGCATCAACGAGCTCAGCAGCGCGTACTGTGTGGCGGAGAATTTCAGGTTGGTGAGGCTCGACAAGTAGGCAACGAAGGCGGTGGAAGCCAGGCCTCCGCTGAAATTGTCGCAGGAAATGGTGACGATCAGCATGTTCAGATTGGCGCCCATTTCCACCAACAGCATGAACAAGAGATTGGTCGCGGCGGATGCAAGGCCGCCGATGAACAGGATCGGCAAGATGCTGAAGCGCACGATCAAGAGGCCACCGAAAGCAGCCCCGAGCAGGGTCATGATCAGCCCGAACAGCTTGCTGACACTTGCAATCTGGTCCTTGCTGAAACCCTGGTCGATGTAGAAGACATTCGCCATGACGCCCATCACGGTGTCGGACATCCGGTACGTGGCGATTAGCCCCAGCAGCAACAGCGCCTGCCAGCGATAGCGCAGGATGAAATCGGTGATGGGTGTCAGGACCGGTCCCATCAGTATCCGTCCGGGGCCGGAGAGACAACCCCAGCAGATCAACAGATACATGGTGCCACGCGGCCAGTAACCGCCCCAGTAGGACTGGAACATGCCGGTGGTCGACACCATCAGGATGATCAGCACGATCACCGAGACCGCCTGGTGGACGAAATCGAACCGTGCCGGACGCTGGCGCTGGCCGGCCTGGTGCAGCATCTGGCGAACCGGCACCAGCAGCGCGCGCCCCCAGGGCGACAGCGAACCGATGATGAACAAGAGATACAAGATCGCCCGTGGCCAGGCCTGTGCGATCAGCGCGTTGATCATCGCCGGCAGGGATACCAGCAGCACCAGCAGCAAGCCGACACCCGCCAACTGATGATTGAAACTGTACTTCGAGGGCTCGTTGGGAAGCGGCGCGGCACCCTCTGGCTCAGGGATCAGCAGGCTAGTGACCAGACCCGGCAGAATCAGCAGCGCAAAGGCAACGTAGGTGGTAGCCCATGCGCTCTGGCTGTACTCGACATTGGTGGAGCCCAGCCATTCGGCAAGAAACAGCGCGCCGGCGCTCGCCAACAGCATGGCGATCCGGTAGCCCGTCATATAGCTAGCCGCCAGCGTGGCCTGCAGTTTGTCCTCGGCAATCTCCAAGCGATAGGCGTCGATGGCGATGTCCTGGGTCGCCGAGGCGAAGGCCACCGCGACGGCGAGTGCAATCAGCATGGTCAAGTTGTATTGCGGGTTGCACAGCGCCATGCCAACCAAACCAATGGCAATCACCGACTGCGACAGCACCAACCAGGAACGGCGCCGGCCCAGCGCGCCTATCCACGGCAGACGCCATTGGTCGAGCATTGGCGACCAGACCCATTTAAAGGCATAAGCCAGGCTGATCCAGCTGGCGAAGCCAATCGTTTCGCGCGAGACGCCCGCTTCGCGGAGCCATACCGAAAGTGTGGAAAACACCAGAATAGCGGGTAGGCCTGCGGCGAAGCCGAGCACCAGCAGCGTCAGCGAGGCGGGGCTGGCATAGGCGGCGAGGGCGGCACGCCAGGTTTCACGGGACATATGACAAGACGGTTATAAACATGAAGCGCGCACTCTACCCGCTGTGCTCCGCCGAATGCCAGCCATGTCGACGTATGTCCACGCGGTCATTGACGATGGTTATCCCCTCGGCACGCAGGCGCATGCGCTGCTCATGTCCGGCGGCGCTTCCCGCGGGTAGGCTGAGTCGTCCGCCGGCTGCGATTACCCTATGCCAAGGTAGGCGGGTGCCCTCGGGCAATTGCGACATCAGCCGACCAACCCAACGCGCCGCGCGACCCAGCCCGGCCATGCTGGCCAGTTCGCCATAGCTCACCACTTTGCCCTCAGGGATTTGCGCCATGACCAGATAAACAGCCGCGCGGCGCGATTCGGCGTCGGCCGCAGGCGGTAGCAGAGGGGGTTGTTCGATCATGGAATGTCCTGTGCGTATGGGGCTTGGAGCTCTCTTGGCTGAACTCGGTTGCTATTCGGCGGTCAGTGCTTGCTGTGATTCAACGCATAAGGATAATGCCAGCCTTTCTATCCCCATCTGTCCAGAAATTCAGCCTTCTATGTTTTCCAGAACCTTGCTTTGCGTATCACTTTCGCTCTTCTCCTTGCCATCGCTCGCCGATACCGTCTGGCTTAAGAATGGCGATCGCCTGACCGGCAAGATCAGCGTGCTCGATGGTGGAAAATTGCTGATCGAAACCGACTATGGCGGCTCGATTCCGGTGAAATGGAGCCAGGTCGCGACGTTGGAAAGCAACCAGCAACTGCTGGTCAAACAGGACGATGTGACCGGGGAACTAGCCAAGTCGCTCCAGGCCGCCGACGATGGCAAGGTCACACTTAGCAACGGTGGGGTACCGCGTACGGTGCCGCTTTCCAGCATCACCCAGATCATTCATCCGAAACCGCTGATCCAGGATCTGACCTGGAAGGGCAACATCGATGTGGCGATGGATTACAAGCGCGCCGAAACCGATACCGACGACTACGACGTCTCCTTCGATACTTCCGCACGCCATGGCCTCTGGCGGCACAACGCGACGGCCAATTACAACCGCGAATATCGCGACGGCGTTACTGCGACGGACAATTGGGACGCCGAATATGCGCTCGATCGATTCCTCGATGAGCACTGGTTCTGGCAGGGGCGTCTGGAGTACAAGCGCGACAAGGTGGAAGACGTCCGTCGCCAGCGCACACTGGGTACCGGCCCGGGTTATCAATTCTGGGATAACGATCTGGGCGCCTTCTCCCTGGCCTCGCTGATCAACCGCAGTGATTATGAATTCGCCGATGGTGGCACGGAAAATTTCTACTCGCTGGCAATGAAGTGGAAGTACAACCGTTATCTGGTGGGTAAGACGTTTGAGCTGTTCAGCAACGGAGAGATTGGCAAACCGCTGGAAAACGTCGCCGATTACGAACTCGATGCAGAGGTGGGATTGCGTTACAAGGTCACCGACTGGGCCTCGTTGAACATGAAAGCCGAAAAGGACATCGTCAGCGGTGCTGAAAGCGACATGGATGAAACGCGTTACAGCATCGGCTTTGGGGTGGGCTGGTAAATCAGCTACAAGCTGCAAGAAGAGCGACGAGCGCTTCGACGTGCAGCTTGGCCTGGTGTCCCGCGTTACATCCGCAAGCCGCCGTCCAGCTCGAGAATGCGTCCGGTGTAATAGTCGTTCTCGAAGATGTAGGCGACCGAATGAGCGATCTCCATCGGTTTGCCGAGTCGCTTGAGCGGAATACCGGCAGTCATCTTTTCGAGTGCTTCGGGCTTCATACTGGCGACCATCTCAGTCTCGATGAATCCGGGTGCGACGCCAGCCACCCGTATGCCATAGCGCGCCAGTTCCTTGGCCCAGACAACCGTATCCGCTGCAACGCCAGCCTTGGCGGCCGAATAGTTCGCCTGGCCCATGTTGCCGGCGCGTGAGATCGAAGAGATGTTGACGATCGCACCTTGGCGCTTCAGTTCGATCATTTTCGCGGCCACTTCGCGGGTGCAGAGGAACACGCCGGTCAGGTTGACGTCGATTACCGCCTGCCACTGTGCCAGGCTCATCTTCGACAGTTCGCCATCCTTGAGTTTGATGGTCAGGGCGTCGCGCAGGATGCCGGCATTGTTGACCAAGCCATCCAGTCCGCCGAAATCTTCGCTGACTTGGGCAACCATATGGCTGACCTGTTCTTCGTTGGCGACGTTGCATAGATAGGCCCGCGCATCGCCGCCGGCGCTCTTGCACGCTGCCACGGCCTCATCCAGACGCTCCTGGTTGAGGTCCACCAGCGCAAGGCGGGCGCCCTTGCCGGCGAGGTATTCACCCATCGCACGTCCCAGCCCCTGACCGCCGCCCGTGATGATGATGATCTTGTCTTTTAACTGCATGGACCTTTCCTTCTTGATGAGGATGCCGGTAAACGACGCCCGCCGACGAAACCGTTATGCTGGTGGCCCGTTGAATCAGATAAGCCTTCGAGGAACACCGTGAGCGCTGAAGCCGCCAAGCATGCCCGACAACTCCTGCTCAAGGAATACCGCGGCGTGCTCTCGACGCACTCCAAGAGCATGCCCGGATTTCCTTTCGGCTCCGCAGTCCCCTACTGCCTGAGCGAGCAAGGCTGGCCGCTGATCCTGATCAGTCGAATCGCTCAGCACACCAAGAACCTCCAGGCTGACCCGCGCTGCTCGTTGTTGATCGCCGAGCGCGGTGTAGAAGATGTGCAGGCCAACGGTCGTCTTACCGTACTGGCGGAGGCTAGGGTGCTCACCGGGGCACAGGCCGTAGACGCTGCGGCGCAGCGCTACTACCGCTATTTCCCGGAGTCGCGTGACTACCATCGCGCGCATGATTTCGACTTCTGGGTGCTGCAACCGGTGCGCTGGCGCTACATCGGGGGCTTCGGCGCGATTCACTGGTTGGACGACGTGGCGCAGGCCAATCCATTTGCGCAGACGGACGGTGGCGAGGGCGAGATGCTCGATCACATGAACAGCGACCATGCCGCGGCGATAGCCCATTACGTCGTACGGGCAGGCCTGCCATCAGCGCCTGAAGCCAGCATGGTCGGTATCGACAGCGAAGGCTTTCACCTGCGCATCGGTCAGGCCATACACTGGCTGGCATTTCCAGATCCGTGCCACAACGCGGGCGCGGTGCGGCAGGCGTTAGTCGCGATGGCGCGGCGCTGATTCAGCCTGGCGTAAGCGCAGGGGTGAATAATCCGGTTACAGCCTGTTCTCTCGATGGGTTGAATTCGGTTCAGGCTGCCGTCATCTACACGAAATCGGAAGCCGTTCTTCCGTCAAGGACTATCGATGCGTATTTTCTTACTGCTGTTTCTTCTGTTTCCGCTGGCTGAGTTGGCGTTGTTGATCAAGGTCGGCAGCTCGATTGGCGTATTGCCGACCATACTGTTGCTGATTATCAGCGGCATGGCCGGCATCCTGCTTTTGCGTCTGGCAGGCTTTGCCACCGCCTGGCGTGCACGTGAGCGGTTGGCTCGTGGCGAGCTGCCGGAGCAGGAGATGCTTCAGGGACTGATGATGGCCGTCGCTGGCGGCTTGCTGTTCCTGCCGGGCTTTCTCAGCGACATCGTCGCGTTGCTGGTACTGTTTCCGCCGTCGCGCAAGCTGTTTCTCCGTTTCGTCGGCCGTCGTGTCGAGGCTCAGGCCCAACGCCGTCGTGCTTTTGCCGATGATCTGCGTCAGCAACAGGAGCGTCACGCCGGACCCCAGCGACCGAATGTGATCGAGGGCGAGTGGGAGCGTCGCGACAAGTGATGCTGACCGTTCGAGAAAAGGCATGCACAGGCATGCCTTTTTCATTTCTCAATTCAAAAAAAATCAGCCATGCGCCCTTGAAATCATTTTTCCGCGCCCGCATGTAGCGGTCACCGCAAGGTCGCTGTCGTGTTCGACAGTCCGTCTTCTGCGGCTCGCATTGCGGGCCGCAACCGGCACCGCCGGATTTGCCCAACCCGCCGATGAGTATGCATCGGCATGGAAACCACTGTACTAGGAGAGATCGACAATGAAGCTTCGTCCTCTGCATGACCGCGTCGTGATTCGCCGCAGCGAAGAAGAAACCAAAACCGCAGGCGGTATCGTTCTGCCGGGCTCCGCTGCCGAGAAGCCGAACCGTGGTGAAGTCGTCGCCGTCGGCACTGGCCGCGTTCTGGACAACGGCGAAGTACGCGCCGTGGCCGTCAAGGTCGGTGACAAGGTCGTCTTCGGCCCTTACTCCGGCAGCAACACCGTCAAGGTCGACGGTGAAGACCTGCTGGTGATGAGCGAGAACGAGATTCTCGCCGTCGTCGAAGCCTGATCAGCGCTCGCTTTAAGCGAACTGCGTTCCATCAACAGAATTTGAGGAAGAATCAACATGGCTGCTAAAGAAGTTAAGTTCGGCGACTCCGCTCGCAAGAAAATGCTGGTAGGCGTTAACGTCCTGGCTGACGCGGTGAAAGCGACCCTCGGCCCGAAAGGCCGTAACGTCGTCATCGAGAAAAGCTTCGGCGCTCCGACCATCACCAAGGATGGCGTTTCCGTTGCCAAGGAAATCGAGCTGAAGGACCGTTTCGAGAACATGGGTGCGCAGCTGGTCAAGGACGTTGCTTCCCGTGCCAACGATGACGCGGGCGACGGCACCACCACTGCCACAGTTCTGGCTCAGTCGATCGTCAACGAAGGCCTGAAGGCCGTCGCTGCTGGCATGAACCCGATGGATCTGAAGCGCGGCATCGACAAGGCGACCATCGCCATCGTCGCTGAGCTGAAGAATCAGTCCAAGCCATGTGCCGATTTCAAGGCCATCGCTCAGGTCGGCACCATTTCCGCCAACTCCGACAGCTCCATCGGCGCCATCATCGCCGAAGCCATGGAAAAAGTTGGTAAAGAAGGCGTGATCACCGTTGAAGAAGGCTCGGGCCTGGAAAACGAACTGTCCGTCGTGGAAGGCATGCAGTTCGACCGTGGTTACCTGTCCCCTTACTTCATCAACAAGCCGGACACCATGGTGGCCGAGCTCGACAGCCCGATGCTGCTACTGGTCGACAAGAAGATCTCCAACATCCGCGAACTGCTGCCGGTGCTGGAAGGTGTTGCCAAGGCCGGTCGTCCGCTGCTGATCGTTGCTGAAGACGTTGAAGGCGAAGCCCTGGCTACCCTCGTCGTCAACAACATGCGTGGCATCGTCAAGGTTGCTGCCGTCAAGGCGCCTGGCTTCGGCGATCGTCGTAAGGCCATGCTGCAGGATATCGCCATCCTGACTGGCGGTACCGTGATTTCCGAAGAAGTCGGCCTGAGCCTGGAAACCGCTACCCTGGAGCACCTGGGTAACGCCAAGCGCGTCGTGCTGAACAAGGAAAACACCACCATCATCGACGGTGCTGGTCAGCAAGGCGACATCGAAGCCCGCGTTGCGCAGATTCGCAAGCAGGTCGAAGACACCACTTCCGACTACGACAAAGAGAAGCTGCAAGAGCGTCTGGCCAAGCTGGCTGGCGGTGTTGCCGTAATCAAGGTTGGCGCCGGTACCGAAGTCGAGATGAAAGAGAAGAAGGCCCGCGTTGAAGACGCCCTGCATGCTACTCGTGCAGCCGTCGAAGAAGGCGTGGTTCCCGGCGGTGGCGTTGCCCTGGTGCGCGCTCTGCAGGCCATCTCCGAGCTCAAGGGCGACAACGAAGACCAGAACGTAGGTATCACCTTGCTGCGTCGTGCGGTCGAAGCTCCGCTGCGCCAGATCGTATCCAACGCCGGTGGCGAGCCGAGCGTTGTGGTCGACAAAGTCAAGCAGGGTTCGGGCAACTACGGCTTCAACGCTGCGACTGACGAGTACGGCGACATGATCGAGATGGGTATTCTCGACCCGGCCAAGGTTACCCGCTCTGCTCTGCAGGCCGCGGCTTCCATCGCCAGCCTGATGATCACCACCGAAGCGATGATCGCTGAAGTGGTCGAAGACAAGGCTGCTGGCGGTGGTATGCCGGACATGGGCGGCATGGGTGGTATGGGCGGCATGGGCGGCATGATGTAGGCCAGCCGGTCCCGCTACATGAAGAGCCCCGCCTAGTGCGGGGCTTTTTTATGCGTCGTTTTCCGCGCAGAAGGTTCTAGCGGTTACTGCCTGTGAGCGTCCTGGCTCGCCAATTGATACGGCGTTAGCGGAGCGCTCTGCTCAAAAATTGACCATTTATCATTTTCTTCAACGCACAGCTCGATTGTGGACTATGGTGAGCATTCGAATCACCTAATAACAAAGGCTTGCGCGATGAAGCTTGAATTTGCACGAGGATTGTTTCTAGCCGGCTCACTGGGTGTCGCCTCCCTGTGTGCCGCCGCATGGAGCGAACCGGACGCCAGGGTAGTGGCGCGTAGCGAAGTCAGTGATCACTGCCCGATTCCGCGCATGGCCCAAACCTCGATTTGGGAAGCGCGTCCCGATAAGGATCTATTGTTATTCATGTACGGCATGTCGCAAAGCTTGGTGGGCCGAGGCTAGCCGCGCCTGATACAAGCCATCCACCCGGCGCGAGCGGATGGGATATCCGATTTGCCTCAGGCTGCTGTTTGAGCTGCCGTCGTGGCGCGCTCGGGGCTTGCCAGCATCGTATAAACGGCAGGCAGGACGAACAGCGTGAACACCGTGCCGACCGTCATGCCGGTTGCGATTACCATTCCGATATCGAAGCGACTGACCGCGCCCGCACCGCTGGCTAGAATCAATGGCACCATGCCGAATACCGTCGCCGCCGTCGTCATCAATACCGGGCGCAAGCGGATCGCCGCCGCTTCTTCCACGGCCTCGCGACGGCTCAATCCGCGTTCCTGGCGCAGCTGGTTGGCGAACTCGACGATCATGATGCCGTGCTTGCTGATCAGACCGATCAGCGTCACCAGCCCGACCTGGGTGTAGATGTTCATACTCGACAGGCCCAGGAACAATGGCACCAGCGCGCCACAGATGGACAGCGGTACGGTGACAAGAATCACCAGCGGATCGCGGAAGCTCTCGAACTGCGCCGCCAGCACCAGGAAGATGACAGCCAGGGCGAGGGCGAAGGTCGTGTACAGGGCGGTACCTTCCTGGATGTACTGGCGCGATGCGCCGGCATAGTCGAACGTGAAGCCCTGTGGTGCTTCTTCTTGAGCGATGCTGCGCAGCGTGTCGATGGCTTCGCCCATGCTGACGATCGGGAAGCCCTGAATCGTCGCCGCGTTGAGTTGTTGGAACTGTGCCAACTGGGTCGGCCGTGCGCGGTCATGAACCGTGATCAGGGTGGACAGCGGTAACATCTCGTCCCGGTCGTTTTTCACGTAGTAATTGCTCAACCAGCCCGGGTTATCCCTATAGGCCTGTTCGACCTGGGCGATCACCTTGTAGCTGCGGCCCTCGATGGTGAAACGATTGATCTCGCTTTCGCCGAGCAGGGTGGCCAGGGTCATGCCGAGGTCTTCCATCGTCACGCCCATCTGTGCAGCTTTTTCACGGTCGATATCGACGACGATCTCTGGCTTGTCGAACGCCAGATCGATATCGAGAAAAGCGAACTTGCCGGACGCCTCGGCTTTTTCCTTGATACGCTCGGCGACCTGCAGCAGGGATTCGTAGTCGTTAGCCGTGTTGATCACGAATTGGAACGGCAGCCCCTCGCCGGTGCCGGGCAGGGAGGGCAGGTTGAAGCCGAAGACTTGCAGCCCGGGGATCTGATCGATCTTTGCCTGGACCAGCGGAAGTACTTCCATCTGGGTTCGTTCCCGTTCGTCCCAAGGCGTCATCAGGAACCCGCCAATGCCGCTCTGCACGCCGTTGAAGCCGTTGATCTGGAACCAGGAGTAGTACTCTGGGAACGACTTGAAAATCTCCAGGAACTGATCGGTATAGGTGTTCAGGTAATTGAGGTTGGCCGTTTGCGGCGAGCTGGCCATCATGAAGATGATGCCCTGGTCTTCCTCAGGTGCCAGTTCGCTTTCGGTGAACTTGAGCAGTACCGGAATCAGCCCGAGCACGATCAGGGCGAAAACCAGCACCACCGGACG
Organism: Pseudomonas sp. KSR10; assembly: GCF_022355455.1. Classification (NCBI taxonomy): domain Bacteria; kingdom Pseudomonadati; phylum Pseudomonadota; class Gammaproteobacteria; order Pseudomonadales; family Pseudomonadaceae; genus Pseudomonas; species Pseudomonas sp. KSR10. The sequence continues at coordinate 1,543,074 of NZ_JAKOEN010000019.1, forward strand.
CGTGTTCAGCGTGCCATGCAGCGCGCGCTGGTAGCGCACTTTCAATCGATCGAAGACCAGATCCAGGCGGTGTGCCAGGCCCGTCGGGTTTTCTTCATGACGTAGCAAGCGCGAGCACATCATCGGCGACAGCGTCAGTGCGACCACGCCGGATATCAACACTGCACCGGCCAATGTCAGCGCGAATTCTTGGAATAGCGCACCGGTCAGACCCTGCAGAAAGCCGATCGGCGCGTAGACGGCCGCCAGGGTAATGGTCATCGTGACCACTGGCATGGCGATCTCACGTGCTCCATCAATGGCCGCCTGGAACGGCGTTTTGCCTTCCTCGATGTGCCGATGGATGTTTTCCACCACTACGATCGCATCGTCCACTACCAGCCCGATTGCCAGCACCATGGCCAGCAGCGTCAGCAGATTGATCGAGTAGCCCATGGCTTGCATGAAGAACATTACGCCGATCATTGAAAGCGGAATGGTGACCACCGGAATCAGCACCGAGCGCAGCGATCCCAGAAACAGGAACACCACAACGATCACGATGACCACTGCTTCGGCGAGCGTTTTCACTACTTCGTCAATGGAGGCCTGGATGAAGCGTGTCGCATCATAGGCGATGGTGACTTTCAAGCTTGGCGGCAGTTGCGATTCGATCTCCGGCATGATCGCGCGCACTTCCCTGATGACGTCCAGCGGGTTTGCGCTGGGGGTCCCCTTGACACCGATGTAGACCGAGGGAATGCCATCGAAAGAGCTGATTGCGTTGTAACTTTCGGCGCCCATCTCCACCCGCGCCACGTCGCCGAGCAGCACGCGGCTATCGCCCTGGGTCTTCAACGGTATGGCGGCGAAGGCCTCAGGCGTTTTCAGTTCCGTGTCAGCGTTGATACTGGTGACGACGTATTGCCCCTTCACCTCACCGGCGGCAGCTAGAAAGTTGTACTTGCGCACCGCCTCGTTCACATCGCTTGCGGAGAGGCCGTAGGCGGCGAGTTTCACCGGATCCAGCCAGAGGCGCATGGCGAACACCTGATTGCCAAGGATCTCCGCCTCAGCCATCCCGGGCAGGGTAGCCAACTTCGGCTGGATGACCCGAGACAGGTAATCGGTGATCTGCGGATTGGTCAGCTGTTCGCTATAGAAGCTGATGTACATGAGCGCCGTGGAATCGGCGGCCTGCTTGTTCAGAACCGGGTCCTCGGCATCTTGCGGCAACTGGTTCTTCACCGAGTTGGCCTGGCTCAACAGCTCGGTGTAGAGCCGGTCGGTATCGGCTCCGATCCGCGCGTAAACCGAGATGACCGAGAGGTTCTGCTGGCTCACCGAAGTCATGTAATCCACGCCTTCGGCGCTGGCCAGACTCTGTTGCAGGGGCTGGGTGATATAGCCCTGGATGGTTTCGGCGTTGGCCCCGGGGTAGGCGGTGGTCACCGTGATCAGCGCGCTCTCCATCTGCGGATATTGGCGAATCACCAGGCTGTTGAACGCCTGAAAGCCGAGCAGCACGATCAACAGGCTGATCACGCTGGCCAGCACCGGACGGCGAATGAATGGATCGGTAAAAGCCATGACGATCTATGTCCCTGTAGTCGACGCCTCAGTGAGCGTCGGACCCGCTGTTTGGCTTGAGTTCGAGCGTGCGCTTCTTGGCGATCGCGACGTGGGCACCGGTATCCAGTTTGAGCTGGCCGGCGACAACCACCTGCTCACCAGCCTCGAGCCCTTCGAGGATCACCACACGGCCGTCGCGACGCTCCCCGGTCTCGACAAAGCGCCGTTCCACCACCAGATAGGGTTCGCTGCGCTCGGGCGCTTCGGTGCCTTCCTCGGGCTCGGGCGCCTGACCTTCCTTCACCACCAACACCGAGTTGCCATATAGCGTGTAGGTGATCGCGGTTTCCGGCACGACGACTTGGGGTTCTTCGCTGGGCAATAGCACCTGCAGATCGGCGAACATGCCGGGCAGCAGACGCTCGCCGGGGTTGGCCAACTCCGCGCGGACCTGCACGTTGCGGGTGGTGGTTTCCACCTTGGGATTCAGAGCGACGATCTTGCCCTCGAAACGCTCACCGGGAAACGCGGCTACCTGAACCCGCACGGATTGGCCGATGGCAAGCAAGGGAACCTGCTGTTCGGCCAGGTAGAAGTCGACGAATAGAGTCGACAGATCCTGCAGCGTGGCGATCGGTGTGCCGGCAGCAACGAAGTCACCGACATCCACCTGACGGATCCCGATCGTTCCGGAGAAGGGCGCAAGAATGCGTTTTTTCGCCAGGCTGGCCTTCAACTGTGCAACGGTGGCCGCTGCCTTCTGCGACTCGGCATTCAGCCGGTCGAACTCGCTGCGTGAGATGGCCTGGCGATCAATCAAACTGCGTGCGCGCTGAAATTCCACTTTCGCTAGATGCAGGTCGGCTTCGGCGGCAGCCAGGCTTGCCTGCTCGATTTCACTGTCGAGCAGAACGATCGGTTGGCCCTTGCTCACCTTTTCACCTGAGCGGAACTGTACGTCACTGATGGTGCCGGCAATCTCTACCGACAGATCAATGCCCTGAGATGCGGTGAGTGTACCGATCGCCGGGATCCGGCTCTGCCAGGGCTGACGGCTGGACTCGACGGCCTCGACATCGATTGGCGGCTTCGGTGCATTGAATTGCTGGATTTGCGAGTAGATCGAATTGAACTTCAGGGCAGCGAGGATCAGTACGACGACGATCACCGCGCCAAGCATGAGCAGCATGCGGCGCAACATTTTCCATATTCCTTGGAGAGATGAGCCGGCTGACTACTGCCAATTAATGAGGCAGCCGTTCGAGTACACACAAGTGACCGATTGCCGGCCTGACCGGGGTATCGATCTAAGGTAGTTCCGGCAATGCGCCGGGAAACAGCGAAAGTAGCCTCGAATAAGACGCGTGTAAAGGGATAGGTAGTGAAGTCCGCAGCACGCTGTAACAAGGTGTGGAATTGGCGAGGTAGAGCCCCTGAAGGACAAGGCGAGAATCATGCAACGACCCCTGCCTAAGAAGCCGTTGCGTCGATTGCGAGCTGCGTCAGCCCGCGAGGCGGTGCGTCACTTCGCTGAGCTGGGCCGATAGGCTGTGCAGATTCTGGCTGGCCTTTTCGGTGCGCTCGACATTGTCCTGGTTGGTCGTGGCGATGGCCGTTATCTCGGTCAGGTTCCGCGAAATGTCTTCCGCCACGGAGGTTTGTTCCTCGGCGGCGGTGGCGATCTGTCGGTTCATGTCGCGGATCGCTTCGACTTCACGAGTGATGCGCTGGAGCATCGAACCGGCTTCCGTCACCTGTTCGACGCCTTCGTCGCTGCGGTTCTGACCGCTTTCGATCGCACGCACCGCGTCCACAGCACCGGTTTGCACCGTGTCGATAATCTGACGAATTTCGGCAGTCGAATCAGCGGTGCGTCTGGCCAGCGTGCGCACCTCATCGGCAACCACGGCGAACCCGTGGCCAGCATCGCCAGCACGGGCGGCCTCGATGGCTGCGTTCAGGGCTAGCAGGTTGGTTTGATCCGCGATGCCTCGAATGACGTCCAGTACCTTGCCAATGCGCCCGCTGTCGGCCTCGAGGCGTCGGATGACTTCGGCGGTGTTAACGATCTCGCCGCGCATGTGGGCGATTGTCTGGATGGTCGAACGCATCATGTTCTCGCCCTGCTGCGCCGAATGATCGGCTGCATCCGCTGCGTGTGCGGCCTCGGCTGCGTGGCGTGCAACCTCCTGTGCGGTAGCCGACATTTCGTGCATGGCGGTGGCCACCTGATCCGTGCGCGAGAATTGCTCGCGTGTGCCTTGGCCCATCAGCGTGGCGATGGCGTTCAACTCGCCACTTGCATTGTCCAGGTCCGAGGTGCTGCGTTGCAGACGGGTAAAGGTATCGGCGAGGAAGTCGCGGAGCACGTTCGCCGCGACGGCCAGACGCCCTAGTTCGTCGGTACGGGACGCATCGACGCGCTCGCCGAAGTTACCCTGGCTGAGCTTGGCGATATGGTCGATCAGATGGCGAATAGGGGCGATCAGGTTGCGATTGACCAGCCACAGGCTGAGCAGACTGATCAGCGCACCAGCGGCAAGCATGATCAGCGAGCCGGTGATGATCGCTCGTTCGGCGTCACGGCTGATTTCTTCCGAGCTGCGCTGCGCAGCGTCACGCAGATGAGCGACCAGTTCGCTGAGCTGTTCACTGGTGGCGCGGTCGATACCTTTGACCGCGGTGTCGCCAGCGATTGGGTCGGCGTCCGCGGCCAGGAACGCTTCGCGGCCGCTGCGATAGGCTGCGCCCAGCTTTCGATGTTCATCGCGCAATCCCTGGATCTGGCTCGCCAGCGTTTGATCATGCTGGCTCGCCTGCATGAGTGTATCGAGCAGCATTTGGACCTTGCGTTCCTGTTCTTCGAAGCTCTGCCAGTACTTGCTCAGGTGCTCGGGTGACTTGCCGCGCAGCAGCACGTTCTTCCATTCCTGGACTTGGATCTTGAATTCAAGGTTGGCTTCATTGATAAGGCGCGAGGTTTCGATCGGACCTTTGAGCAACCTTTGGAAGGCAGAAATATCCTCGGAGAGGAACGAAAAGCTGGCCAGAGCGATGACCAAGGTCATCAACAAGCTGCCGCCAATCAGCGCCAGCAGCTGAGCACGCAGGGAGTTTTTCAGGAGCATCGTGAGCGTCTCGCATCGTATGGAAAGCACTTGCGACGAGCGCAAGGGGCGTCGGGCGGCTATCGGAATAACCGCTCGGGTCGGCCAATCTTTCGGCGCGCCGCTTCGATACTTGAATGCTTTCAGACCAGGCGCAGGTGGTTATCCCATAACCCCGCGGGCAGTTGCAGCGCGGTGCTGACGAAGCGCTTTGCGCTGCAGTCGACCAACCGGCAACGGCCTTGCCCGGAGCTCACCACGAATCCTTGCGCGACGGCCGCGACCCCGGCGCAATCCGGCAGGTGGATTTCCTCGCGCAGTGCGGCGCTGTCCAGGTCCCAGAAGAACACCTTGTTGCCGCGCGGTGCCGTTACGGCCAGCAGACGCAGGTCGTCGTGAATTGCCAGACTGGCGGTGTATTGGTTCATCGTCTGGCGCTGCGCTTCTCCCAGCGGGAAGGCCTGGAAGGCTTGGCCGGGACGTTTGATCGCCAGCAGTGGGACCGAATCCATGGGGTCGCCTTCGTACTGCTGCCCGGAAACCACCGTGCCATCGGCCGCAACCGCCAGATGGCGCACACTGTTCATCTGCTCAGGCAGTTGCTCCTTACTGATCAGCGTGCCATCGCGACGCAGCAGTACCAGGCTCGGTTCCATCGCTTCGAGGTTCATCATCTTGCGACTGTCGGCTTCGGTGCGTATGCCGCCGTTGGCGATTACCAGCGTCTCGCCGTCCGGCATCCAGAGCAACTGATGCGGGCCTATGCCATGGGTCGTATGCTCGCCGGTGCGAACCAGCCGGCGTTCTTCTACACGATAGATGCCGAGCACGCCGCGGCCGGCGTCGGTCGTGTCGTTCTCAGTGGTATAGAACCAATCGCCGCTGTAATGGAACACACCGTGGCCGTAGAAATGTCGATCGGAAGGCGAGGCCAGCACCTGCAGCAGCGTCCCGTCACGGCTGTCGATCAGATAGCTCTCACGGCTGGGCCGGCGCCCGACGAATACCGCCAGAGGCAGGTGCGGGTGGGCGTAGACGTCATGGCAGCGCTCGTTGACCGGGGTGACGAACGCTCGAGTGCCGTCGAGCCGATAGCCGACTGCATAGTGGCGGCCGTCGGCATCGTCGCGCGCGGAGAGCAGCAGCGGTTGCTCGGTGTACCGTGTGAGTGTCCAGCCGCCGACAGCGGAGGCTGCAACCAGGGCGCTGCCCAGACCGAGGAAGGCGCGGCGTCTCATGGTCAGTCTCCGTCGTGGGCGTTGAAGCCGATCTGTACGCCCAGCGCTCGGGCCAGTTCGTTCTGGTGCAGGCGATGCAGGGTGTCGATGTCCTGGTACAACTCGTTCAGTCGCTCGCGTCCGGCGTCGTCGGCAACCAGCTCGCTGAACGGCAGCATGATGTCGGCCAGTTGCTTACGGGTTGTGGCGTAGGCGACGTCTATACGCTTGATCAGATCCGCTTGTTCGGCTGGGACCAGATGCTTAAGGCCATTATCGTCGCCGCCTTGCCATAGTCGTTGCGCGCCGGCGAGGGCCGCATCGATACTTCCGAGCGTGGCATCGCTGCGCCAGGCCTCGGCCTGGAAAGGTTGTGGGAAGCCCTTGCTCTGACGGCCCAGCGGCGCGCCCAACTTCTTCTTCAAGCCATCCAGCGCCGTGACCTGCACGCGCAGCAGATCGGCGATCGCTTCCTGCGATTCGCTGTAGCGCTCGTTGGGAAACTCGCTTAGTTGAGCGGCCATGCCGTTTTCGCCTTCCCACTCCTGGAGGGTGTCGGCGGCGAGTTGCTGCTGGTGCTCGCCAATCGCTTCCAGCAATCGGCAGTAACGCGTTTTGGTCTGGCTGTCGTTCAGGTCGACCGCCTTGTCGTAGAGCACGTATTCGTATGCCGAAAGGCCCTGCAGGACGACACTGCCGTTCTCCAGGTCGGCCTGCGTCAGCTCGGGTTTGTTTTTCAGCAGGGCGGTGATCTGCCGCCCAACCAGGTTCTTCTTGTCGGGCCAGAACTGCACCTGCCAGGCGCGGTTACCTTCGCCCATTGGCCCGATCAGCATCGGTTGCAGACCTGCCCAGGCGAACTGGGCCTTCAGGAAGGCTTCGCGCGCACTCTCCAATTCCTCGTTACCGGCGCAGAAGGCGATGCTACTGGCGGCCATGCGCCGGTTGGTTTCGGCCCACTGGGTGTAGCTAGGAAGCAAAACGTCCGCGGCCAGGGTTTTGCTGGTCTCGGCAAATGGATCGGATGGCGCGCAGGCACTGAGCAGCAGGCCCAGTGCGGTGGCGGTGAACCCTGAAAGATAACGGTTGGCGTACATGTTGCTCCTCGGCAAGGCCGGACAGCTCTGGCTGGTCCGACGCTAGAGTGATTCGAGAAAAGCCAGCAGGGCGCTGCGCTCGTCTTCGTCGAAGTCGAGCACCGACTGCTTGGCCTGTTCTGCTTCGCCGCCGTGCCAGAGTACGGCTTCGAGCAGATTGCGGGCGCGTCCGTCATGTAGGAACTGGGTGTGCCCGCTAATCGTTTCGGTCAGACCGATGCCCCACAGCGGCGGCGTTCGCCATTCGCTGCCGCCGGCTTCGAACTCGGGACGGTGGTCGGCAAGCCCTTCGCCCATGTCATGCAGCAGCAGATCGGTGTAGGGGCGGATCGTTTGGTTCGCTAGCTCGGGCTCGGCGGCATCGCCGGTGGTGAACTGCGGAACATGGCAACTCTGGCAACCGGCTCGGTGGAACAGCGTCTTGCCTGCCAGTACCTGGGGATCGTCGACGTTGCGCCGCGCTGGTACGCCGAGATTGCGAGTGTAGAACAAGACCAATCCGAGAATGTGATCGCTGACTTCGAGCTCGCCGCCATCGGGCATCCCCAGACAGTCCAGCTGCCTATCGGTGCAGCTGCTGCCCGTGAAGAGACTGGTCGTCAGGCCCATGTCATTGAAGAAAGCGTCGGCGTTCTGCTGATTCAGGTTCGGTTGTCCGGCCTTCCAGCCGAAGCGGCCCATCACCGTCTTGCGCGTGACCTGGTCGAAGACCCGGTTGGGCCGACCGGAGATACCATCGCCATCGCGGTCGTCCGGATCGGCGTGGGCCAGCAGCGCGGACTCGGGAATGGCTTCCAGCAATCCGAGACCGATCATGGCCGGTGCCACACGGACGGAGAATTGAGTGTGGGGATGCATCGGGCCGTAACCCAGCTCGACGATTTCCAGCTGTGGGATTCTCAGCTCGACCTCGAAACCGTCGGAGAAACGTTCATACCGGGTGCCATAGCTCAGCCGGACCTTGCCTTCGGGCGCCACACCGGGGATTGCCATGTCCTGCAGCTGACCACCATAGGTGGGTTCTGGTGCGATGCCCCGTTGCGCGACGACTTCGGTGTGTTCAGCGCTGGCAGGAATCGACAGCCGTACCAGCATCGACACGGCATTGCCGCGCTCGGTTTCTGCCGGGCGGCCGCGGCCATCCTTGATATGGCAGTTCTGGCAGGCGTTGGTGTTCATCAACGGGCCGAGCCCGTCGCGAGCGGTGGTTGATGACGGGGCGATTACCCAGGGATTGCGGAAAAAGCTGTTGCCGACGCTGAAACCCAGGCGGCGTAGCGGGCTCAGATTGGCCGAGGGCAGCGAAAAAGCGTTCTGATCGAACTTCATCACCGTGGAGCTACCCGCGGAAAGAGCCTCCCCAGGCTCTGCTTGTGTAAAACGCGGTGTCTGCTCTTCGCAACCGATCAGGCCAAAGGCCAGCAGCAATGCGACGGCAGCACGAAAAAGCGGGTGCATCGGTGATACCAGGGTCGTGACAGGGCAGCAATCTTAGCAGGCTAATAGAGTATGAATAAGAGCAATTTGCATTTGCCGATTTCTCGTGTGGCCAAACGAACGCTGGTCGCGTTCGCGGGAAGCAGGGAGGAGGGCGACAGCGCGCCGCCCTCTATTTTCACGAGCGCCGGATCAGAACTGATGATCAGCCGTGTCCGGGTTGAGGTCGCTGATGCCCAGTGCGGCAGCGGCTTTCTCGATGGATGCGGTCTGTTGCACCAGCGCAGCGATCGCGGCCCGTACCTTTTCCTGGCCTTCTTTATTGTCGGGCGCGATCAGTTGATCGAAGGCTTCGCCGCCTTCGGCGCTGGTGACCAGCACTTGCAGTTTGGCTTCAGTGGTTTCCAGATCGGACTTCAGCGTAGTGTCGGTCTGCGGATCGACGCCTTCGACCAGCGATGCCAGGCTCGCACCGCTGAGTGTGGTGCCGTCCACGCGCTTATATTCACCGAGGTAGACGTTACGGATGCCCTTGGCGTTATAAAAGTGCGAGTTATGCGTGTTGTCGCTGAAGCAATCGTGCTCGTCTTCCGGCGAGTTGGCTTCCAGCGCGACCTTCATGCGTTCGCCGGCCAGTTCGCCGAGCGACAGGCTGCCCATGCCGAAGAACATCTTGCGCAGACCATTTTCCGCGGACTCGCTTTCCAGACTGGCGCGGTAGTTGTCAGCGACGCCGGCTCGCCACTCGCCGACCATCTCTTCGAGATCGCTGACTACCAGTTGGGTTACGGCTTTGAGGTAGGCGCGGCGGCGATCGCAGTTACCACCGGTGCAGTCGTCACCCTCGATGAAATCGCTGACGGGGCGTTGACCCGCGCCGGCCCCGGTGCCATTCAGATCTTGGCCCCAGAGCAGAAATTCGATGGCGTGGTAGCCCGTAGCGACGTTGGCTTCGGCCCCGGCCAGTTCGTTCAGGCTGGCAAGCTTCTCGCCAGTGATTTCGCTGACGTCGATCTTGTCTTCACCAACTTGCAGTTCCTTGTTGGCGATGATGTTGGCGGTAGCGCCCGGATTGCCAAGGGCGTGTTGATAGTCGCCTTGGACGTAGTCGATCATGCCTTCGTCCAGCGGCCACGCGTTGAGCTGGCCTTCCCACTCATCCACTACCGGATTGCCGAAGCGGAACACTTCGCTCTGCATGTACGGCACGCGGGCCGCCAGCCAGGCGTCCTTGGCAGCCTGCAGGGTTTCCTCGGTCGGATTGGCGAGCAGGGCGTTTACCGCATCCTGCAATTTCACGGCAGTGCTATGTGCATCGCTGAAGACGGCATGCGCGATATCTGCGTAATGCTTGACTACTGCCTGCGCAGCCTCGTCGTTCAGGGTCTCTTTTGCTGGTGCGCTCGTGGCCGGTTCACTTTGAGTGGCCTGCGGAGCGGCAGGCTGTTCGGCGGGCGCCTTGTCTTCGCCGCAACCAGCGAGTGAAATAGCGACAGCCAACAGGCTGGCGGTGGCCCAGACGGGGGTGCGTAGCATGGCGGGTTCCTTTGCTTGCAGAGGGTATTTGCGAATGTCGATAGCGAGTACCAGACGATCCGATGCGGGTCATAATGCGAAAGATTTGCATTTTGTGCAAAGGAATTGCGTGGAATAGATCGCGCTTCGCTGAATGCGGTGCCGTTAGAATGCCATCCCGATAGTTGGATTCTGGAGAAGCCCGATGAGCCTGAGCGCTGTGGTTGCATTGGTTGTGCTGTTTCTTGTCGCTGCCTATGCGGTGGTTCTCTACAACGGTCTGGTGCGCCTCAAGCACGGCGTCAGCAAGGCCTGGTCTAACATCGACGTACTGCTTCGCCAGCGCCACGAGGAACTGCCGAAACTGGTCGAGACCTGCAAGCAATACATGCAGCACGAGCGCATTACCTTGGAGCAGGTCGTCACTGCGCGCAATGCCGTGGCCAATGCGCGCGAACAGGGTGATGTCGGTGCCTTAGGACAGGCTGAAACCGGGCTGCGCGCCGGTCTGGGGCGGCTGTTCGCATTGGCCGAGAATTATCCCGAGCTGCGTGCCAGCGAGAGCTTTCGGCATCTGCAGCAGCGCATCAGTGGATTGGAGAGCGGCATCGCCGATCGCCGAGAGCTGTATAACGAATCGGTCAACCTGAACAACGTACGCATCGAGCAGTTTCCCGATGTGTTGCTGGCGCGCGCCTTCGGCTTCCGAGAGGCCGAATTGCTGCAGTTCAGCGAGGCGGAGAAGGCCGATGTCGACCTCAAACCCCTGTTCGGCTGAGCGGGGTCGGGCCGATGCTGTTCATTGGTGTGGCAATCGGCATGTGCCTGATGGGTGGCTGGCTATGGGTCAGTCGCTGGTCGAAGCTGCGCCATCTGCTGGACACACCTACCTCGAAGATTCGCTCGGCAGCGCAGGGCTACGTCGAACTTACCGGGGTGCTGCGAGACTTGCCTGACGTGCCGTCCTTGCAAGCGCCACTAACGGCCAAACCCTGTCTCTGGTGGCGCTACCGTATCGAGGAATATCGCGCCAGTGGCAAGCGCAGCAGTTGGCGGATCGTCGAGCAGGGCAGCAGCGAGAGCCTGTTGCGTTTGTGCGATACGACCGGGGACTGCTTGATTGATCCGCGCGGCGCCGAAGTGCTGCCGGCACGACGCGATAGATGGACTGGTGATCGGCGTCATCCCAGGGGACTGCCGATTCGCGGTGTGCTCGATTGGCTGACCGGTAGCCGCCAATATCGCTACACCGAGGAGCGACTCCACGCCGATGAGCCGCTTTATGCGATCGGCGATTTCCGCACCGAAGGCGGCGGCCGGCAAGGGCTCGACCTTCATGCCGCCCGAGGGCAAGTAGTGCGGGAATGGAAAGAAAACTATGCCGGGCTGCTGCAGCGCTTCGACAACAATCGTGACGGCCAACTCGATCAGGCTGAGTGGGGCCGTGTGCGTCTCGCGGCGGGCCTCGAAGCAGAACGACGTCATCGTCTTGCCAGCACGCAGCGGGCTCAGCACCGCCTCGTGCGCCCCAATGAGCCTTTGCCGTTCGTGTTATCGAGCCACGGTGAGGAGGTTCTCGCGCGGCGCTATCGCTGGCATGCCGCGGGCGGCGCTGCGTTATGCCTTCTGGGTGCGGTGATGCTGGCGTCCCGGTTGGGCGGATGAGCCGTTGAAGCGCAACGGATGCCCCCAGGCCTGGAGAAAGACGTCTTACGCGTCTTTCTTCCTGACAGTCGGATCGATCGATGCATCGTCTTGCTTTGCAGGCTGCGGGGTCTTGTCGTGTATCGTCGGGCCTAGCTTCTCCTGATACATGGCCTCGTCGGCATGCTTGAGCAACGAGGCTTCATCGGCGCCGTCCTCCGGGAAATAGGCCACGCCGATACTTGGTTGAGCCACCAGGCTCAGGCCCGCAAGCTCCACAGGTGCTTGCATGGCGCTCCGGATGTTGTCGACGACCACCATCGCATCGGCTCTTGATGGGCTGTTCTCCAGCAGTACGACGAACTCGTCGCCGCCCATCCGCGCAACCGTATCCACTTCCCGGGTGTGCTGCGCTAGCCGCCTGGCGAAGGCTTGCAAAAGTAGATCGCCGACGCTGTGACCGTGATGGTCGTTGACCTGCTTGAACCGGTTCAGATCCAGATAAAGCAGCGAAAACGGCTGACCGTTGCGACGTGCACGTGCCAGTGCGGTTTTCAGCCGGTCGAACAGGAAGGCGCGATTGGGTAAACCGGTGAGCTCATCGTATTGAGCCATCCTCTCCAGGCGGGCATGCAGCTGTTTACGTTCGATGGCCGTGGCGACCTGATTGGCGACGAATTGCAACAGCTCCCGGTCCTGCTCGCGATACGTCGCGTTCTGCGCCGCATCGCTGAGCAAGAGGGCGCCGAGACTGCCCTGGCGCGTCGATAACGGCGCAGCCAGCCAGCAGAACCGGTTCGTGTCGGCGGCCGTCTTGAGATTGCTACAAACCTGGTCATTCTGGGCGGTCAGCAGCAGGGCCTGTCCGGTACGTGTTACCTCCGTGCAGAGCGCCGCGGCCGAGTCGAAAGGGAGCTGCGTCGGATCGCCATTGGTTTTGTGATAAGGAAAAATCGGCGAGCCTGTGCCCAATGTGTTCAAGGCTACGAAAAAATTGGGTGCCGGGATGAGACTTCCGATGATCAGATGAATCTGCTCGAACAGGGCGGCGAGATCGGCGGTGTTGTGGGCCGCCTCGGATATGGCGTACACCGCCGCTTGCAGCGATTCGAAATGCTTGCGCTGGGTAATGTCACGCGCAACGCCGACGCGCAGCTGGTCGTCCTCGGACCAGCGGGCCGACCACATGATATCCACCCGCTGACCATCCTTGCGGATGTAGCGATTCTCGAAATGCAGGCTGAGCTGGCCTGACATCACTTGCTTGGCCGCTTCCAGAGTGCGCTCACGGTCTTCGGGGGCCACCATGTCTATCATCGCGCGACCGATCATTTCGTCCTGCGTATACCCGAAGATGCGTTCGCACGCAGCGCTGACGTAGACGAAGTGCCCAGTGGCATCAACGACGCAGACGGCGTCGAGCATAAGATCAAGAACGGTAGCCAGGGAGGGGGGATTCTCTGTCGTCATCGCGCGTACTGCTAATCTGCCGACCACGATGGAGCGGGTCAGTCGGGTCTGAGTGTAGCGGAGGCGATCCACAGCTGCTCACAAGTTTGATGGCTATAGGCTATCAATCGTTGCCCGTCCGATATCAGCTTCGTTTGTCGGCGATCCAAATGGTGTGGCGGGTGCCACGGTTACCGTGGGCAAACACTTGGACCTCCTCGGCCTTGAACCCCGACTGGGCCAGGCGCTGAGAAAACGCGCGGTCGGCGCTGGCCGACCATACGGCGAGCACGCCCTTGGAGCGCAGTGCCCGGGCGCAGGTTTCGAGTCCGGCTGATGAATACAGCCAGCTGTTGCCCTTGCGGGTCAGCCCTTCAGGTCCGTTGTCCACATCGAGCATGATCGCGTCGAAGCCCTGCGGCTCGTCCCGTAGGATGGCGGCGACATCGCCCAAGCGTATGCGGGTTCGTGGGTCGTTGATCGGCATGCCAGACTTTTCGCCCAGAGGGCCGCGATTCCATTCGATCACTCCGGGTACCAGTTCAGCGACATGAACCTCGGCGTCGTTGCCTAGATGCTTGAGCGCCGATGCCAGGGTAAAGCCCATGCCCAGCCCGCCGATCAGCACGCGAGGTTGGGTGCGCTGGGCGATTCTTTTGCAGGGAATCTCCGCCAAGGCATCTTCGGAACCGTGCATGCGGGTGTTCATCAGTTGATTGCCGTTGCCGCCCTGGATCTTGATGACAAAATCATCACCGTAGCTAAACAGGCAAAGTGCACCAAGGTCGTCAGGGATGTCTGCGGTGTCGATCAATTCAAAACGCTTCATGCGCGTCGCTCATGGGTAGGCAGAAGAGGAGAGGGCCGTGCTACGAGCACGGCGGACAGATGGCGTTACAGCGGTTCCGAGTTGAACCTGTGTTCGAAACGCAGGGATTGGCGCAACAGTATGGCCAGCTCGGATGCCGACAGCGGCTTGCTGTAGTAATAACCCTGGCCTTCGTTGCAGCCTTCGTCGATGAGGTAGCGTTCCTGCTCGGCGGTTTCCACACCTTCGGCGATCACCAGCATGCCGAGGCTCTTACCCAACTGAATGATGGCCCGGACGATGGTCGTGTCGCCTTGGTCGGCGGACATGTCGCGGACGAAACTCTTGTCTATCTTGATCTTGTCCAGCGGCAGGCTTTTCAGGTAGCTGAGCGAGGAATAGCCAGTGCCGAAGTCGTCGATCGCAATCAGCGCACCGGAGCGGCGCAGGCTATGCAGATTGCGGGTGGCGGCGGCGATGTCTTCCATCAATCCCGTTTCGGTAACCTCGAGCTCCAGCGTCTCGGGTGGCAGCTGGTGGGTCTCGAGCAGCTTGCTGATCATGTCCGGCAGTTCGGCATGGTGCAATTGCACCGTGGATAGATTGACCGCCATGCGCAGGTCGCTGAAACCCTGCTGATGCCATTCGCTCAATTGCCGACAGGCCTGATCCAGCACCCATTCGCCAATGCCGATGATGCTGCCGTTCTGTTCGGCGAGGGGAATGAAAATGTCCGGCGGAATCATCTTGCCGCTCGGGTGTGACCAGCGCAGCAATGCCTCGACCCCGGTGATGCGTTTCAGGCGATAGTCGATCTGCGGCTGGTAGACCAGGTGGAACTCGCCGCGCTGAAGGGCTTCTGCCAGGTCGTTCTGTAATTCCCGGCGCGCTCGCATCTGGCTATCGATGCTCGCGACATAAAACTGGTAGCGGTTGCGCGAGCGGTTCTTGGCCAGAGTCATGGTCTGCTCGGCTTTCTGCAGGAGCTTTTCCGTACTGTCGCCGTCTTCGGGATACAGGGTGATCCCGATGGTCGCGCGTAACCGTATGTTCTGCTGATCGAGGATGACGGGGCGTTCCAGATCATCAAGTATTTTTTGCGCCAGCTCCGCCGCTTCGTAGGGTTGCTCGAAGCCGAACAGTACCAGGACGAACTGATCGCCACCCAGGCGTGCGAGAGCACCGACACGCCCGCTCAAGCTGCGTAGACGTTCGGCCAGCGCGACCAGCATGCGGTCCCCGTGCTGATAGCTGAACTGCTCGTTCACACCCTTGAAGTCGTCCAGTCCGAGGCAGAGTACGGCTACGCGGCGCTGCAACCGCGCGGCCTCGCCAAGGATATTGTCGAGCTGCTGTTGCAGTTGTTGGCGATTGGGCAGGCCGGTCAGCGAGTCATACTGGGTCATGCGTTGCAGGCTGCTTTCTGCCGCGTGGCGCAACTGCATGTTGTGTTCGATGGCGGCGAGCAGGCCATTGGCGGTCTCGACCCAAAGCCCTAGCTCATTACGCTCGTGCCCCTTCGGCATCGGCAGCGAGCGTTCGCCCGGGCGGTTCGGGTTGATATGCGACAGGTGCTCGATGAGCTTGGTCAGCGGTCGTGTCAGCAGCCATTCATAGATCAGATAGAGCAGTAGGCCCAAGACCAGTGCCCGAAGAATACCTACGACAAAAATCACTCCCGAGTTGCTGACGAAATCCTCGCCATAAGGGGCAGTATCGAGCGTGATGCGTAGATCGCCATAGTACTCGTTGTAGGGCGGGCGGCCGATCAGTGGGATGGTGAACTCCTGGTCTCGGCCGAGTATCGGATCGGTCAGCCAGCGTGAAGGCGATGACATGAGCGGGCGGGATTTGTAAGCCAGAGGCTTTTCTCCCGGATGGCCGATTGACGCCTCGTGAATCGACTCGTGCTGGAACAGTCCCTCCATGACCTGCGCACCCATTTCCCGATCCAGGCTGTAGATCGCCTGGGTGGAGGGGTCGCGCGTCATGCGTAGGATTCGCTGCGCCTCCGTATTGATCAGATGGCGGGTCTTGTAAGCATCGAAGACGATTTGCGCGCAGCTCAATACCAGCCCAACGGCAAGCGCTGACAGCAGAACGATACGGAGCAGTTTCCTCGACAGGCTGTTGCGCAATGCGGTCAAAAGGATTTCCTTGTTCCAAGCCGGTGCCCAGCGCAAGTATTAGTCGTCATAGATGAAGCGTCAAAGGTAGGAAGTGCTTATAAGGCAGAACGTTATCAGAACGGCCGGCGTCCTGCAGAACCTTCCGTCGACCGTGCCGTTGCGACCATTTGCAGGTCTAGAACCATGATGCTAGACACTCTGAACGCTAAAAAGCGACTTCAGCTGACGGTGGCTGCTTCCTTTACCTCGCAGCCTTTGATGACCATACGAATGATCGTTTCGGCGGCGGCTTCATAGTCCGCATCGTCGAGCTTCGCCTTGCCTGTCACGGTGGTGATCTGCCAGTCGAAATCGGCGTAGGTCTGGGTCGCTGCCCAGATGCTGAACATCAGATGATTGGGGTCGACCGCAGCCATCAAACCCTGATCGATCCAGCCCTGAATGCAGGCGACGTTGTGGCTGGCCTGGGCGTTCAATTGTGCGGCCCGCTCGGCCGGGAGATGCGGTGCGCCATGCATGATCTCGCTGGCGAACACCTTGGAGGCGCAGGCATGCTCACGTGAAATGCGGATCTTGGTGCGAATGTAGGCGCGCAGTACGTCGGCCGGTTCGCCGGGCTGATTGAACGGAGCGGACGCCTGCAGCAGAGGCTCGACGATGCTGTCGAGCACCTCTCGATAGAGGTTTTCCTTGCTTTTGAAATAGTAGTAAACGTTGGGCTTGGGTAGCCCGGCGCGGTTGGCGATGTCACTGGTTTTACTGGCGGCGAAGCCCTTTTCGGCAAACTCTTCGCTGGCAGCGCGCAGGATCAGTTCTTTGTTGCGCTCGCGGATACTGGACATAAGACCTGTTCGATTCACAACCACCAGCCTGGTGGCCTGCCGCGGCATGCTAGCACTGGCTTCCGAATGGCCTCAAGTCGCTGCGCTGGCGGGATTTTATGTGAACAAATTCCATGATGTTTTGTATACATATATAAAAGGCTTCTGATACTGTCGTGCCATCAGTTCGACTCGTCATGTCCTGCGTTTAATCGATTACAGGACAGCTGCCGGCTGCCGAGCGGGTCGTCCAACACAACAAGGAGCTCCCATGAAAACGATTCTTGCGATCGCCTTGCTGGCGCTGTCGGCACCCGTGCTCGCCGAGCAGACTTATGTAGTCGGTGTCGAGCAGGCGGCTTTCATGCCGCACTATGACGGCGATGCGCACGGCAATTATCGGGGCTTCGCTCGCGAGCTTCTGGACAGCTTTGCCGCGCACAGCGGAGTGCGACTGGTCTACAAGGTTCTACCGGTCGAGGAATTACTACCCGCGCTGCTCGCTGGTCGCATCGATGCCAAGTATCCGGATAACCCCAACTGGTCCGCAGCCGCCAAGCGCGGCTACCGGCTGCATTACAGCCAGGCAGTGGTCAAGTATATCGATGGGGTGATGGTGGCTCCTCGACGCGCAGGGCTTGGGGTCGACGAGCTCAAGCGGCTGGCGGTGGTCGACGGTTGGACACCCTGGGGCTACGAAGATCGGGTCGCGGCCGGGCAGATCCTCCTGGTCAGCAGCCCGGATCTGCCGCGCATGGTGCGCCAGGCCCTGCTCAAGGACAGCGACGGCGCCTACTACAATGTGGTGGTCGCGGCGCACTACCTGAACAATGTGCGTGCGAAGCCGGGCGCTCTGGTATTCGAACCCGCGCTACCGCATACCCGCAGCACCTTCAATCTCTCCACGCTCGATCATCCTGAACTGGTCGAGCGCTTCGACCGCTACCTCGCTGATCAGTCGTCTGCCGTCGCCGCGCTCAAGACACGGCATCAGGTCGAGGCGAACCTGTCTTCGGAATACATCGGTATGGAGCAATGGAAAGTCGATTTTCTCGAGCGGCAGAAGCTCAAGCACGCGAGCGGTGATTGATAGAGGTTCGTCGGCAGCCGTAGGCAAGCCGCGCGTATGCATTAGCCTGTGGTTGCTGGGGCTACGCAAGGTTGGCGAGCCATCACGCCATGAGGCGCGATAGCGAACGGGATAGCGATGTCGACCGCCAGGCGCGGTGCTACCGGCCAATCAACGCCGCCGCCGAACGGTTATCAAGTTTGTCATGGCCGTACCGATAGACGAATGACGCCATGCATAAATGGCGTATACGAAAAGACGAATAAATGTATACGTAGTTCCCGCCAGAGGTCGTCACATGTCTTTCATGAAACGCAGTATCCAGTGGCAGTTGATTGTCAGCATGGGGGCTGCGTTACTCACCAGCCTCCTGATCGTCATCCTGATTTATTCATCCGCACTGAATGGTTTGGCCGAACGCTATCTGGTTGGTCAGGCCCTGCCTGCCAACATCACCGCGATTCGCAACGATATCGAGCGCACGTTGATGGCGCCGATAACCGCCACCGCCGGGATCGCGGGTAACAGCCTGGTGCAGGAGTGGCTTCGCGATGGCGAGAGCCCGGATCAGGCGGCGGCGATGGGGCGCTACCTGCAGGGCGTGAAAACCCAGGAGCAAGCGTTGACGGCCTCCATCGCGGTGCTGGAAAGCGGCAACTATTATTCCGAGACCGGTCTTTCACGCACCTTGCAACGCAGTGCGCCGGGCGATGGCTGGTTCTACAGCCTGCTCGACAGCGACATAAACCGCCGCTTCGAGATCGACATCGACAAGACCTCGCGGCTACCCACGCTGTTCATCAACCAGCGCATCACGGCCGGCGGCAAGACTCTGGGCGTTGCCGGGCTGGGCTACAGCCTGAAAAGCATGTCCGAGCTGATCAGCAACTTTCGCTTCGGTGAGCGAGGCGAGGTGTACCTGATCGATGCGAGCGGACGGGTCAAGGTTCATCCCCGTACCGAGCATAACGATCGCACCGAACTGAAGGCGCTGACCGGCGATGATGCGGCGCGTCGACTGCTGGCGGGCGAGCAAACGACGGTGAGATTCGAGCATGAGGGCGAAGCTTTTCTGGCACTGGCGCAACCGCTGGACAGCCTGAACTGGA
Organism: Pseudomonas sp. KSR10; assembly: GCF_022355455.1. Lineage (NCBI taxonomy): Bacteria > Pseudomonadati > Pseudomonadota > Gammaproteobacteria > Pseudomonadales > Pseudomonadaceae > Pseudomonas > Pseudomonas sp. KSR10. The sequence continues at coordinate 1,562,027 of NZ_JAKOEN010000019.1, forward strand.
TCCTGGTCAGCACGGTGCCGGAAGCCGAAATCTTCGCTGAAGCACGACGCACCTTGTGGACTATCAGCCTGATCGCGGCCTGTATCGCGTTGTTCTTCCTGGGGCTCGTGGTGTTGCTGGCCCGTGGGCTGGTTCGACCGATCCGCCAGGTGACCTCGGCGCTGGTGGAAATCGGCGGTGGCGGCGGCGACCTGACTCGCCGCCTCGACGAGAGCCGGGCTGACGAGCTGGGTGATCTGGCGCGCGGTTTCAATCGCTTCATCGGCAGCCTGCGGGGCCTCATCGGTGACGTACTGAATACCAGCCAACAGTTGCGCGTTGCGGTCGGGCAGGTGGCGGAAGTGGTCGATAACACCGCCACCCGCGCCGGGCGCCAGCACGAGATGACGGATATGGTGGCAACCGCGGTGCATGAGATGGGCTTGACGGTCCAGGAGATCGCCCGCAACGCCAGCAGCGCCGCGCGGGCCTCCAAGGACGCGCGTGACGAAGCGGTGCAGGCGGGCCAGGTGGTGGGGGACTCCATCGCACACATCGAGAAAATGTCCGGAGAGATCGGTCACGCCGCCGAATCGGTGACCGACCTCGCGCAGCAGGTCGCGTCTATCGACAAGGTGCTCGCGGTGATCCGCAGCATTTCCGAACAGACCAATCTGCTCGCCCTCAATGCCGCCATCGAGGCCGCACGTGCCGGAGAGATGGGTCGGGGCTTCGCGGTGGTCGCCGATGAGGTGAGAACCCTGGCTAGCCGTACCCAGGCGTCGACCGACGAGATCCAGCAGATGATTCTGGGGCTCAAGAGCGGCGCGGAGACCGCGGTCAATTCGATGCACGCAGGACAGGCTGCCACTGGTACCGGTGTTCAAGCCAGCCAGCGTACCGGCCAGTCGCTGAATGCCATCACGGAGCAGGTCGAAGCGATCAGCGGCATGAATGCTCAGGTCGCCGCGGCGACCGAAGAGCAGAGCAGCGTCACCGAAGAAATCACCCACAACGTCCAGGGCATCGCCGATCTCGCCCAGGCGACCGCCAGCGACGTGCGGGGCTGCCGCGAGGACTGTCAGGCACTGAGCCGCCTGGCGGACGATCTGAGCCGGCAGATGGGCAGCTTCAAGTTGTGATGAAGGGCGCGGGTAAACGAGGCGATTGATCTCAAGGGCAGGTGCAAGATCCGCCGGGAGCGAGGCGGGCTCACCTGTTCTGGAGCGAGCGAGGCTAGTCACCATCAGATGGTTGTATCGGGGGCATTTCGGATTCGATGGCGGACCGGTCTCCGCCCAGGTTTGCCGAGTACGGGACCGTCCAAGGCGACCCACGCATGAAACGTCGTCCGAAGAAGGAATGAGACAGAGACAAAAAAGGCAGCCCCAGGGCTGCCTTTCGTTCGTCTGCAACTCGGTCAGAAGTGCGCTTTGACCAGCAGGCTGGCGGTGTTCTGATTCGTCGAGCCGACGAAGTTGCGGCTGACGAAACCGCCGTCCTCGATACCGTATTTGTCGGACCAGTAGTCGTACTCGATGCCCACGTAAAGCTTGCCCGCCTCACCGTCCAGCGCTTTGCCGAGGTCGTACTTGATCTGTGGGTTGATGTGCAGGTTCTTCGAGACGAGGTCGCCGCGGCGCTCGGAGCCGGCATCGTTGACCACCCAATCGATGAAGCCATCGAAGAGGATGTCGGACTTGCCGACCGGGAAGGTCATGGCCCAGGTCGGTGTCACCTGCCATTGGCCGCCAGGCTTGCCGGTGGTGCCATCGGGCTTGCGGTAGTAGACATTGATGGCCAGGCGATCGAAGCCGGGTACGTCGAGATCCACGGCGGGGCCGAGCAGATAGTTTTGGTTCGGCACGCCATTGGTGCTTTCACCGCGCTCGTAGGTGGCCGCGAGCAACACATCCTTGATCGGGCCGAAACTCATGTCCTGGCCGCTGACTTTGCTCAGCGACAGGCGCGGGCTGAACTCGCCGTAGTAGGTATGGCCGTCGTTGCCGGACAGGCCGTTGTACCACTTGCTATCGACGAACAAAAACATGTCGCCCCAGCTCCAGCCGCTGGCGTGTTCGAAGGTCACGGTCTGTTGAATCTCGCCCGCATCGACCTTGAAATTCTTGCCATATAGATAGGTAAGGCTGTTGTTCTGCCAATGCAGCATGCCGTCGGCGAAGGCCGGTGCGGCGAGCATGCTGCCGGCCAGCGCCAGCGAAAGGGGAGAGAGTCTGAAGTTCATGTGTATACCCTTTGGTTTTGTTGTTGTGATGGATGCGGGTGTTGCGCCTGGCGCCGCAGCGGCCAGGCGCGAGGCGGGTCAGCCGGTTGGGGTGAGGTGCTCTCTGGTGTCGTCGCTGGTCGCCTTCGAGGCAGGCTCGGCGTAGTTCGGGATGTTGACTGCCAGGGTGTTGGTACCCACCGAATCCTCGATCAGATTGTCGGGGTCGTAGTCGTCCAGCTCACCTGGTTCGCGTGGCAGGAAGAAGTTGAGCAGGATCGCGCTGAAAGCACCGATGGTGATCGGTGAGCCGAAGATGTTCTTCAGTACCTCGGGCAGGTTGGTCAGCACTTCCGGCACGGCCGCGACCCCCAGGCCCAGGCCCAGCGAGATGGCCACGATCAGCATGTTGCGGCGGTTCAGCCCCGCTTCGGCGAGGATCTTGATACCGGCGATGGCGACGGTGCCGAACATGATCAGCGTGGCGCCACCGAGTACCGGTTTGGGCATCAGTTGCAGAACACCGCCGACCACGGGAAACAGCGCCAAGAGAATCAGAATGCCAGCGATGTACAACCCTACGTGGCGGCTGGCCACGCCGGTCAGTTGGATCACGCCGTTGTTCTGGCTGAAGGTCGTCATCGGCAGGCTGTTGAAGGTGGCGGCCAGCAGCGAGCTGCAGCCGTCACCGAGAATGCCGCCCTTGATCCGCTTCATGTACAGCGGACCCTTCACCGGCTGGCGCGAGATCATCGAGTTGGCGGTCAGATCGCCTGCGGTTTCCAGCGGGGTGATCAGGAAGATCACCGCAATCGGAATGAACGCCATCCAGTCGAAGGCGAAGCCGAACTTGAACGGCTGCGGCACACTGATTGCCGGGAGTGTGGCGAGGCTGGAAAAATCCACCATGCCCATCATCCAGGCCGCAAAGTAGCCGACCATCAGTGCGACGATCACCGCTGACAATCGCAGCAGCGGAATCCCGAAGCGGTTGAGCACGATGATGGTACCCAGCACCAGACCCGCCAATGCGAGGTTGGGCAGCGCACCGGGATTCTCGACCCCGTAGCCGCCGGCGATATCCGTCATCGAAACCTTGATCAACGACAGACCCATCAGACAGATGATGGTGCCGGTGACCACCGGTGTGATGATCCTGCGCAGTCGATCGATGCAACGGCTGACGGCAATCTCGACGAAAGCGGCGCAGAAGCTGACGCCGAACAGGGTGGACAGGATTTCTTCCGGACTGCCACCGCGCCCCTTGACGATAAAGCCCGCCGCCAGGATCACGCTGAGAAAGCCGAAACTGGTGCCCTGCAGGCAGAGCATGCCGGCGCCGATAGGGCCGACCCGTTTGGCCTGGATGAAAGTGCCGAGACCTGAGACGAACAAGGCCATGCTGACCAGATAGGGCACGTAGTCGCCCAAGCCAAGCACGCTGCCGATGATCAGGGTAGGGGTAATGACACCGACGAAGCTGGCCAGCACATGCTGTATCGCGGCAAAGGTAGCGGGGAGCGGACCCGGGCGATCCTCGAGCTGATAGATCAGGTCCTGGTTGGGAGCGTCACCGCTCCTGGATTCGGTTGCGGTCATGGTCAAGCCTGCCATTAGTTATTGTTCGGTCATGGGCTTCGGGGCTGCACGGACCCCCATACGCTGATCGTCGGAAAAGCTGTTCGATCGGTCAGGATGTGCCCGACTATAGCAACCTGTGAACACACCTTTAAACAATTAATTTAAAAATTGTGCACAATTCAGATGACCGCAATCGGCAGGTGAATGATGGGTGATGGGCGATGCTGATAGCGGATGTAGGGCGAGGCAGCCGGCTCAGCGCTTGGCCAGCAACTCCAGGGCCACGTTTTCGGCGAGCCCTGCACCGGCTTCGGTCATGGTGAGGTAGGTGCGGTCGGCGCCGGCTTCCTCGATCTGTTGGGCGATGTCTTCGTACATCGCATGGGAGACGATCAATCCGTCGAAGCCTTTGCTACGCAGCTTGCGGGTAGAAATGATCTTGGCCTCCGCATCGTTCATCGCCAGGATCACCGCCTCCACCTTGTTCATTTCCAGACACGCCCAGAACATCTGGTCTTCGGCATCGGCGAATAGAACATGGCGGCCACTTTCGCTGCTTTTTTCGATGGTAACCGGGTCGGAATCGAGGCTGATCAGGCGCCAGCCCTTTTCGCGCAGATGATCGTAGGCGGCGCGGCCGGTGCGGCCCATGCCCATGATCAGTATTTGTGCGTCACCCAGTGATACCGGTTGCTCGTCGGGGTGCCGGGTGTTGCGTTCGAATGGAATCAGGCGCTTGGCCAGCCGATCGTAGAGCGGGTGGGAGATGCGATTGAGCTGAGCGGAAATAACGAACGACAGCGCCACGGTGATGGCCAGCGGTGTCAGCCACTGGGGCAACACCACGCTGGCGACGATCAAGCCGAACTCACTGTAGTTGGTCAGGCTCGAGGCGCTGAGAAAGGCGCTGCGCGCGCGCAGGCGAAAGAGCAGGAAAAGAAAGAAGAACAGCGCACCCTTGAGTGGCAACAGCACAGCCAGCGCCGCTGCGAAGAGCATGGCGCTCGTATCCGGCAGCCCGCCGATGCCAATCTGCAGAAAAAAACCGACAAGGAAGACTTCCTTGATCGCCCACAACGAGTTCGACAGTTCGGTGGCACGCTTGTGCTTGGCCAGCATGGCGCCGAAGGCCAACGCGCCCAGCTCCGAGCTGAGCCCGACATGCTCGAATCCGAGCCCGCCGACTACAAGCGCCAGGGTGAGGCCCAGCAATACCATCAGCTCCTCGTGACCGCTGTAGTCGAGCAGGCGGAACAGCAACGGACGCAACAGCGGGATGCCGAACACCAGTAATGCCCAGGCCGACGGAACCTTGCCGCTGGCGATGCTCATCACCACCAGGGCGATCAGGTCCTGGATGATTAGTACGCCGATCGCGACCCGGCCATGGAAGGCGCGCAGCTCGCGCTTGCCCTCCAGCACCTTGGCGGCCAATACCGTGCTGGAGAACGACAGCGCGATAGCCAGCAGCAGGCTCTCGCGCCAGCCCGTATCGAGAAACAGCACAATGGCAGGCATGACCAGGAGACTGGAAATGGCGAAATGCAGCAGGCCGCCGCCGATGACCTCGCGACGCAGCAGGTTGCTCAGCTTGAGCTTGAGGCCGACGGTGAACAGCAGCAGCAACACCCCTAGATGGGCGAGGTGGGCAAGAATTTCGCTGTCCTGCGGGCCGACACCGAAATGGTCGCCGAAGCCCGCCAGGGTGAAGCCGGCCCCCAGGTAACCGATCAGCGGCGGCAGGCCCACAGAGCGTGCGGCGAGACCCAGGACGAAGGCGAACGCAATCCAGCTGGCTTCAATCATCTCTAGGTGCTCGGGGCGGGCGGGACTGCATTTTAGCGAGGGCGAACGGCTTGTCGAGGTCCCGCCTGCTGTATACGACGAAACCCGCGCGCGGGCGGGTTTCGTTGCGAGGTGTCGCGGATGACCGGCAAATCCTCGCCGGCTTCAGCGCGACCTGTTTAGCACGCTCAATGCTGAACCGCGCCGGTCAGCGCGTTGCGCTCCGGTCCGCCGAGCACGTTGAACAGGAGGTTCAAGGTCACCGCGCTGAGTGTTGCTACCGCAATCCCGCTATGGGTGATCGGCTCCATCCAGTGCGGCAGGTGCGCAAAGAACTCCGGACGCACCACCGGCACCATGCCCAGACCAATGCTCACCGCGACCAACAGCTGGTTGCGCCGGTCACCGATGTCGGCTTCCTGCAGAATCTTGATGCCGGTGGCGGCGACCATGCCGAACATGGCGATGCCGGCGCCGCCCAGCACGGCGGCAGGAATCGAGGCGACCATGAACGCCGCTTTCGGCAGCAGGCTCAGACTGATCAGGAACAGTCCTGCAATCGCGGTGACATAGCGGCTGCGCACGCCGGTCATCTGCACCAGCCCGATGTTCTGCGCGAACGAGGAGTGGGTGAAGGTGTTCATGAAGCCGGCTAGAAAGGTAGCGCCCGCGTCACACAGCAGGCCACGGCGCAGCTGCTTCGGATCGACATCCTGGCCGGTGATCTTGCCCAAAGCGAGAAACATGCCGGCGGACTCGACGAAGATGATCACCACCACCAGGCACATGGACAGAATCGGTGCGAGCAGGAACTGCGGTGTGCCAAAGTGATTGGGAGTGACGACCTGGAACGCCGGTGCCGTATTGATGCCGGACAGGTCGACCATGCCCAGGCTGCCCGCCAGTACATAACCCAGGGCCATGCCGATCAGCACCGAGACATTGACCCAGAAACCACGCATGAACTGGTTGATCAGCAGAATCACCGCCAGTACCGCTGCTGCCACGCCGAGGTAGGGTAGGGCGCCGAACTGGCCGGTGCCGCTGCCGCCGCCCGCCCAGTTCACCGCGACCGGGAACAGCGACAGGCCGATCGCAGTGATCACCGTGCCGGTCACCAACGGTGGAAACAGCCGCACGATCTTGCACACGAAGGGCGCGATCAACAGGCCGAAGAAACCTGCAGCGATGGTCGCGCCGAAAATCCCGGGCATGCCGACGCCGGGCATGCCGGCCATCACCACCATGCTGCTGACCGCGGCGAAGCTGGCGCCCATCATCACCGGCATGCGGATGCCCACCGGCCCGATGCCCATCGACTGCACGACCGTGGCGATACCTGCCACCAGTAAATCGGCGTTAATCAGGAAGGCGATTTCCTCACGAGACAGCCCGGCTGCCTGGCCCACGATCAGTGGGACGGCTACCGCGCCGCCATACATCAGCAGCACGTGCTGGAAACTCACCAACAGCATCTGCAGCAAAGGCAGTCGCTTCTCCGCTGGGGCGGTTTCCCGCTCGGTCACTTCGTTCATGCAAACACCTCGGACGCTTTTGTTATTGGATGGTCGCGGTGACCCCGCTGAACGTGCGGGGCCGGATATAGGGTGCACGGGGCCGTCGTCAGACCCGCTGATGGTTATCGGACTGTACGTAATCCTCGCTTGGCGCTGCGTGGGTGGGTGGGGTTACTGGCTGCTGGATGAAAAAAAGCCGCGCCCGGGAGCGCGGCTGACGGGCGGCGATCAATCGATCGGCGCACCCTTGTCGATCCAGGCACCGAGCAGGTCGCGCTCGTCCTGGGTCATGTTGGTCATGTTGCCCAGCGGCATGATCTGACTGGCCACGGCTTGCGCATGAATCTTCGCGGCCTGCTGGCGGATCTGCTCCGGCGTATCGAACATCACGCCTGCTGGCGCTGCGCTGAACAGCGGGCTGCTCGGCTGAGCGGCGTGGCAAACCGTGCAGCGCTCATCAATCACGCTGCGAACCTTGGCGAACTCGCTATTGCTGGCCTCTGGCTCTGCCGCGGTGCCGGTCTGTTGTGCGCTCCTGCTGGCCTGCTCCGGGGAGGTTGGAGCCAGGTTGGGTGCTGCCGGCTGACGGTTAGGTGCGGTGACGAACGCCAGGCAAATCATGCCGACTGCCGCAGCGGGCAGCGCCCAGGCGAAGCGGTTGCTGTCATGGCGCGTGTTGAAGTAATGGCGTACCAGGACCGCCAGTACCGAGATACCGCCCAGGATCAGCCAGTTGTACTGGCTGCCATAGGTGCTCGGGAAGTGGTTGCTGATCATGATGAACAGCACCGGCAGGGTGAAATAGTTGTTGTGGCGCGAACGCAACAGGCCTTTGGCTGGCAATACCGGATCGGGCGTGCGGTTCTGCTCGATCGCCGCGACCAGTGCGCGCTGCGCCGGCATGATGATGCGGAACACGTTGCCGACCATGATGGTGCCGATCAGCGCGCCGGTATGAATGTAGGCGGCGCGACCGCTGAACACCTGCGAATAGGCCCAGGCGGCGAAAATCACCAGGACGAACAGCACAAGACCCAGCAGCGCGGGCTTCTTGCCCAATGGCGAGTCGCAGAGCAGGTCATAGACGAACCAGCCAACGATCAGCGAGCCGAAGCCGATGGCGATTGCCATCGCTGGCGCCATGTCGCTGCCCGGCGCAATCAGATACAGCGAAGGGTTGAGGTAGTAGACCACCATCAGCAGGGCGACGCCTGACAGCCAGGTGGTGTAGGCCTCCCACTTGAACCAGTGCAGGTTGTCCGGCATCTGCGGCGGGGCCAGCTTGTATTTTTCCAGGTGGTAGATACCGCCACCGTGAATCGCCCAGAGATCACCCGAGAGGCCATCGCGGGGGTTGGCGCGGTTAAGGTTGTTTTCCAGCCAGACGAAGTAGAACGACGCACCGATCCAGGCGATGCCGACGATCATGTGAATCCAGCGAATAGTAAGGTTCAGCCATTCGGTCAGATGTGCTTCCACGATAATTACCTCTTGCACGGCTGGCGTACCAACCGCTGTTTCTTCTTATTCGACTCGTCGCAAGTGTCCCGCTTGTTCCGAAGCACGCATGCCGGTATCGGTTGTGTTTTCCAGCCGTTCCGGTAATGGCCCCTCGGTGATCAATTGATCGCTTGTTCGGAGTCCCGGTGGGGGTCGAGGAGAACCAGCTCGTCCTCGGTGAAAAAATGCTCGTCGCAGTTGTTGCCAGAACCGCTGCGATCGACCACCAGGAATTCATCCCGCTTTTCGATCGTCAGCACCGGGTGGTGCCAGACGCCGCGGTGGTAATTGACGCCCTGCCTGCCGTTGCTGCGGAAGGCGCGGACGTTACCCGGTACAGGTGCATCGCCAAGTGGCGCGACCACGACCAGAAAGGGGTTGCCGAGCAGCGGAATGAAAGCCTGGCTGCCCTGCGGATGTCGTTCGAGCATGCGAATGACCAGCGGCATGTCCAGCGCGTCGGCGGCGAAGATGCTGATGATGGCCTGATCGTCCGGCTGCGTGGTCTCAACCGTCGCCAGCTTGTGATAGCGGCGGGTGGAACCGTTATTGATCATGAAGTACTCGCTGCCTTCGGTTTCGATCACATCACCGAATGGGGCGAAGGCTTCCTTGGTCAACGGTTCGATCTTGAGTGTGCGCATGCTGTGCTCGTTATCTGTATTGCTGATTTGTAAGGTGAGCTTGGCGGCGTTCCGCTTCAGCCCACCGCAGCCGGCCTGAGCCGGCAATGAGCCCTAGGAGCGAGGGGACGTCAATCCTTGCTCACTCCCAGGATTCCTCTTTACTTCACCGCCTTGCCGAACAACCGCAGACGGCTAACGCCACCGTCCGGGAAAATGTTCAGGCGCACGTGGGTGATCGGGCCGAGCTTGGCGATCTGCTCGCTGAACTCGTGCTCGGCGTGCATTTCCAGCTTCTGGCTCGGCAGCAGCTCGCGCCAGAACAGGCTCTGGGTTTCAATCTGGCTGTCGGTGCCGCCTTTGACGTAAGCCGCCTGGATGTTGCAGCTGTCCGGGTAGTTGCCCTTGAAGTGCAGGGTGTCGACGACGATGCGCTCGATCTCGCCGGGGGCGCCCAGCGCGACGATGACCCAGTCGTTGCCCGGCGTGCGACGGCGTGCGGTTTCCCAACCATCGCCCATATTGATGCCGCGGCCCGGGTTGAGGATGTTGCTCATGCGACCGAAATGCTCGTCGGAACAGGCCAGCGCGCGGCCGCCGTTGAGCGCCGACGCCAGGTCGAGCTGCTCGTTGTCGCCAACGCTGCTCCAGTCGCGGTACGGAATGCCATGCACGCGCAGACGGGCGACACCTCCGTCCGGGTAGATATTGAAGCGCAGGTGACTGACCGGCTTGTCGAACGCGATCTCATGGTAGTGATGGCTGTTGCCTTGCAGCTCTACCGCGGGAAGGATTTCAGTCCATACGGTGTTGTCGTCCGGGTCGCCTTCGGCGAGGAAGCAGGCTTCCAGTGAAGCGGACGGCGGGAAGTTGCCGGTGAAGAAGCTGGTATCGATGTCGACGCCCTTGATCGAGCCGGGCACGCCGAGGCGAATGACCGCATGGTCATAGCCTTCGAAGCGCTTGCGGCGCGACTCCCAGCCGTCCATCCACTTGCCGTTGTCATCGAAAACGCCCTCCTTCCATACGGCCGGCGTCGGCTGGAACAGCCGGTTGACGTCGGCAAACCAATCGTCAGTGACGGAAATGGCTTTGGTGCCCAGACGGGCGTCGGCCAGGTTGACGTATTTTTCGAAAGGTACGGCGTAGCTCTTCATACGTTGTTCTTCTCTTCGTGTCGTCTGATGGGTCTCTTGCTTACATCGCCTGCAGACGGAACAGGGCGATTTTGTTGATTTCGGCCAGGGCGCGGGCGAACTCCTGGTCCTGCGAGCTGTGCATGCGCTCTTCGAAAGCCGCCAGGATCTGATGCCGGTTACTGCCCTTGACGGCCATGATGAAGATGAAGCCGAACTTGGCTTTATAGGCGTCGTTCAGCTCGGTAAAGCGGGTGAACTCTTCGGGCGTGCATTCATGAATCCCTGCACCGGCCTGCTCGGCGGTGCTTGAGGCGGTCAGCTCACCGCGCACGGCGGCCTTGCCGGCGAGGTCCGGGTGAGCATTGATCAGCGCCAACTGGGTGTCGTGAGGGGCCGACAGCATCGCCTGCGACATGCGGGTGTGCATCACCTCGACGAAATCCAGTGTCTCGTCCACGCCTGCCTGATAGACGGTGTCGGCGACCCAGGGGGAATGCTCGTAGACATCGGCGAAGGTGGCGATGAAGGCCTCGCGATCGAGGGTGGACGGCTTGATGGTTTTGAACGGCGTCATTGGCTGCGCTCCTGGGTGAAGGGGTGAGTCGAGTGCCAGTGGCGGGCGATGTCGACACGGCGGGCGAACCACACCTGCTCATGACCCTTGGCGTACTCGATGAAGCGCTGCAGCGCGGCCATACGTGCGGGGCGGCCAAGCAGACGGCAGTGCATGCCAATGGACAGCATCTTGGGCGCACCCTCGGTGCCTTCGGCGTAAAGCACGTCGAACGCGTCCTTCAGGTACTCGAAGAAGTCGTCACCCTTGTTGAAGCCCTGCACCTGGGTGAAACGCATGTCGTTGGTGTCCAGTGTGTAGGGAATAACCAGGTGCGGCTTGTCTGGCGTCGATTCCGGATCCCAATAGGGCAGGTCGTCGTCGTAGGTGTCGGAGTCGTAGAGGAAACCGCCTTCCTCACGTACCAGCCGGCGTGTGTTTGGTCCGGTACGGCCGGTGTACCAGCCCAGCGGACGCTCACCGGTGATGTCAGTGAGGATGCGGATGGCCTCGAGCATGTGCTCGCGCTCTTGCGCTTCGTCCATGTACTGATAGTCGATCCAGCGATAGCCATGGCTGCAGATTTCGTGGCCGTCGGCGACCATGGCTTTGATCACGTCCGGATGACGCTGCGCGGCCATGGCGACCGCGAAGATGGTCAGTGGTATGTCGTGCCGGCGAAACAGCTTCAACAAACGCCAGACACCGGCGCGGCTACCGTACTCGTAGAGCGATTCCATGCTCATGTTGCGCACACCCTGCAGCGGCTGGGCTGAAACCATCTCGGACAGGAAGGCTTCGGACTCCTTGTCGCCATGCAGTACGCAACGCTCGCCGCCCTCTTCGTAATTGAGTACGAAGGACAGGGCGATACGGGCGTTGCCCGGCCATTGCGGATGGGGTGGATTCTCGGCGTAGCCGATGAGGTCGCGAGGGTAGTCTGCGCTCACTGTTGTTATTCCTTATTTGATCCGCGGGTCGCGACTGTGAAGTGTCGGCGACCGTCATGGTCCAATTGTATACAAAAGGTTTTGCGCTTTGTAAATCACAATTCGCTAATTTCTCCCATCGGTTGATCCAACGGCTGGCTCGCGGTGCTCGCGCTTGAGCGTTAACCGCGTTCTTCTGTCGCACGAGCGAGAGATCTAGAGCAGAATTAGGGCCAGGATGAGATGTTGAAAATTGTGTACAGTTTCTGTGAAAACTGTCTTTAGTTTTCTCGCGTGCATGCTATGCTCGAATCCAGTCCACACCAATCACAAGAGGAGGCAGGCATCGGCAGCCAAGCTACGATGCCGGAATCTATGGGACGTTTAACTACTCATGTGCTGGATGCAGCTCACGGCTGCCCTGGCAGCGACATCCGTATCGAACTCTATCGTGTCGATGGCGAGCGCCTCGAACTGATCGCCACGCGCCAGACCAACGCCGATGGCCGTTGCGACTCGCCGCTGCTCGAGGGCGACGACTACCGCTCCGGTGTTTACCAGCTGCAGTTCTCTGCTGGGGACTATTACCGAGGTCGTGGCGTGCAGCTGCCTGAGCCGGCCTTTCTGGATGTGGTGGTGCTGCGTTTCGGCATCAGCGCCGAGCAGGATCATTACCATGTGCCGTTATTGATTTCGCCGTACAGCTACTCCACCTACCGCGGTAGCTGATGCCATCTGCCGCGCAGCGACGCGGCAGATACCTCTCCCATGCGTGAAACTTTGGCTCCCTGAGCCTACGACCCGCCCCTGATGGCGGGTTTTTTTTGACCCGGTAGTGAGGGGCTTTCGCGAGGGGGCGGGTTTTGCTTACGAAGCGCTTGGGTTTTGGATTCGCGAGCAAGGATTGGGCGTCCCCTGTGCGCCTACAAAAGCACTATCAACTTCACCGACTCATCAACGAAGCCGCTCCCGCGCCCCCAAACAGCGCCGCGCTGGTGCGGTTGAACCAGACCTGCCCCTTGCCAGTGCGCAGATAACGCGCCGCGCCATGAGCGCCAAGACCGTAAGCGAGCTTGCAGCACAGGTCCAGCACCGCCCAGGTGAAGATCATCACCAGCAGCTGCGGCACGAACGGTCGATCAGCACTGAGAAACTGCGGCAGAAAGGCCGCAAAAAACAGAATGTCTTTGGGATTGCTCGCGCCCAGACCAAAGGCGCGCCAGAACAATTGGCGGAAGCGGGGACTGACCTCGGAAGTCGCCACGCTGGGCCCGCTGGCGGGGCGGCGTGATTCCTGCCAGCTCTGCCAGGCGAGATAGAATAGGTAGAACGCACCCACGATCTTCAACAGGCTGAATACCTGCTCCGAGGCCAGCAGAAGCGCACCGAGCCCAAGAGCGGAGGCGCTGAGCAGGCATATCGATGCGCTGACACCGCCAACGAACGCCGGCCAGGAGCGACGCAGGCCGTAGTTGAGGCTGTTGCTGATCATCAGCAGCGACAGCGGGCCGGGGATCAGAATCACCACCAGCGCCGCGCTCGCGAATAACAACCAGGTTTCCAGACTCATCTCAGTGCTCCTCGGCAATGTTGCGTTCCAGGTGTTTCGTTCAGCTGTTTTTCGATGGTGATGTCGCGGGCCGTCGCGCTATGGATAGCCCAGGGCGCCCATGCTGGAAATACAACAGGCCCCACCGCAAAAAGCGATGGAGCCTGATCGTTCGCTCTCCTTAAAGGAAAGCGAACTTGGCGATGAAGATCACACACAGCACATAGAGGCTGATCGACACCTTGTCGCGCTGACCCGTCAGCAGCTTGAGCGTCGCGTAGGTCAGGAAGCCCAGCGCGATACCGTTGGCGATGGAGAAGGTCAGCGGCATCATGACTACGGTAACGATAGCCGGAATGGTGTCGGTATGGTCCTTCCAGTCGATATGCGCCAATCCGCTCATCATCAGCATGGCGACATAAATCAGCGCGCCCGCGGTCGCATACGCTGGGATCATGCCCGCCAGCGGCGCGAAGAACATGGCGACCAGGAACAGTGCGCCAACGGTGACAGCGGTCAGGCCGGTGCGACCACCAGCGGCGACACCCGAGGCGCTTTCGACATAGCTGGTCACCGGCGGGCAGCCGACGAAGGCGCCGACGACGCTGGAGGTACTATCGGCCTTCAGCGCACGTGACAGGTTCTGGATCTTGCCATCATCGTCCACCAGGTGCGCCCGGTGCGCGACGCCCATGAGCGTGCCGGCCGTGTCGAACATGTTCACGAAGAGGAACGCCAGGATCACGCTGACCATCGCTACATTCAGCGCGCCGGCGATGTCCATTGCCAGCCAGGTCGGTGCCAGGCTCGGCGGCATCGAGACGATACCGTTGTACTCCACGAGCCCCAGGCCCCAGCCGATGCCCGTGACGGCTAGCATACTGAGCAGGATCGCACCGAATACATTGCGATGACTCAGTACCGCGATCATCAGGAAGCAGATCGCGGCCAGCAGCGCGGTGGGTTCGCCGAACGAACCCATGGTTAGCAGCGTCGCGGGGCTGTCGACGACGATACCGGCGGTCTTCAGGCCGATCAGCCCTAAGAACAGCCCGACGCCAGCACCCATCGCGAAGCGCAGGCTCATCGGGATGCTGTTGAGCAGCCATTCGCGGATGCGTGACAGGCTCATGATCATGAACAGCACACCAGAAATGAACACCGCGCCGAGTGCAATCTGCCAGCTGTAGCCCATCTCGCCGACCACTGTGTAGGTGAAGAACGCGTTGAGGCCCATGCCCGGCGCCAGACCCACCGGCCAGTTGGCATACAGGCCCATGAGGAAGCAGCCCAGCGCCGCACCGATACAGGTTGCGACGAACGCCGCGCCATGGTCGACGCCCGCATCGGCCATGATGTTCGGGTTGACGAAGATGATGTAGGCCATGGTGACGAACGTCGTCAGGCCGGCAAGCAGTTCGGTTTTGATGCTGGTGCGATGCGCGCTGAGCTTGAAGAATCGGTCGAGCCAGCCAAGATTCTTCGCTTGCAGCGCGAGGGTGTGCTGTTCCTGCTTTGTGGTTTCCACAAGGTGTTCCTCATCGTTCTTGTTGTCTATCACCCAGAGCGGTGCTCTCGAGGTCAGGTGATGGTGAGAGCTCTTTCTGTTCGGGTTTTTGACCGAAGAGTCAGGAAGGCTTGACGCGATTATGCTTTTGTATACAAGAAATGCAACAGGGATTTCTGAATGCTCGCTGATTCAGCGGCTCTCGACGCACAGAGCGAAAACTCCTTGCCAAATTATTGGGGTTGTCTAGCAGGGCATGGAGAAGAATCTGAAACATTTGATTGTGCACAATAAATATCGAATTTTTTCCGTATTTCGCCGCTGGCTACTGCCAGCCGGATGCCGAAAGGCAGTAAAGTTCGGTTCTGCCGACATTTCCGACGCGAGTCACCATGAACGAACAGTTGCAGCCTCTAAAAAAGCCGACACGAAGCGGCAAGGCCCGGACGGGGACACAGGACGACATCGTTTACGCCCATATTTTCGACGCCATTCTTGAGCAACGCCTAGCGCCAGGTACCAAGCTCAGCGAAGAGGCCCTGGGTGAGATCTTCGGCGTGAGCCGGACCATCATCCGTCGCGCATTGTCGCGGCTGGCCCATGAAGGCGTGGTGCTGTTGCGACCGAATCGGGGCGCTGTCGTCGCGAGTCCCAGTGTCGAAGAGGCGAGACAGATTTTTTTCGCCCGCCGAATGGTAGAACGCGCCATCACCGAACTGGCCGTTCAGCACGCCAGCAGCGAGCAACTGGCGGAGCTGCGCAAGATGGTGGCGGACGAGCAGGATTGCTTCGCTCGGGGTGATCGAGGCGCCGGCATCCGTCTGTCCGGCGAGTTTCATCTCAAGTTGGCCGAGGCGGCCAAGAATGCGCCGTTGGTGAGTTTCCAGCGCAGCCTGGTTTCCCAGACATCGCTGATCATTGCCCAGTACGAGAGCGGCAACCGCTCGCATTGTTCCTTCGATGAACACAACCAACTGATCGATGCCATCGCTGCGCGAGACAGCGACAAGGCCGTAAGCCTGATGATGCATCACATGGATCATATCGACAGCAAGCTCAACCTCGACGAAGACAGCGCTTCGGATGATCTGCACGCGGTCTTCTCGCACTTGGCATTGGCAAAGAAAAAACCTCGTACGGCCCGCTAGGCCATCACTGCTTTGGCTCGAGGCGGTTACGGTTTGGAGCTCTTAAGGGCGTTGCGAGCTGAGCGCCCCTGCATTTGCCGCCAAAAGTTGGTTCTGTACCGCTGCGTCTGTGAGGGCGCACTTGCCCTGATTTGACGTACCTCCTGCTTTGGCCCCCAGCCTCGGGGGAGGTTGCTTGTCGATTCCAGCGTTCCGTCGTGAGAGGGATGTGTCAGCGTCGATCGTTAACGGTTTATGTTCAGGTCGTAGCACGCCTAATTGGCGATACCTGCCAGTCATTCACGTCGTTCCAAGTGTTGCCCCTCCGATTGACCATTTCAAAGCACCATCTCGCCTGATCGCCTCGTTGCAAGCGTTCGGGTCAATACGCATAATGTTATGTTATAACTAATACATTCATGGCGCTCCAGTGCCTGACCATTCGCCGCCGGCTTCCGCTGCAACGCTGAAGCCGGTCCCGACTGCGGAGCGCCTGGACGGACCCCGAATCTGCGAGGTGACGATGATCGAATGCCATGCTTTGCAATGGGGCGCCGGTGGAACTGCGCTCACGCCGCCCCTCGACTTGAAGCTGCCAGCCGGGAGCCTGACCGCCGTTATCGGCGGCAACGGCTCGGGTAAAAGCAGCCTGCTCAAGGTAATCGCCGGGTTGGATCGACCACTGGCGGGGCGAATCGAGGTGGGCGTTCCGCTTCTGGGGGGCGTTTCCTATCTGCCGCAACAGCAGCAGGTGGATCGGCAATTTCCGATTCGTCTGGCCGAGCTAGTCAGTGCCGGTCTCTGGCGCAGCCGTATCGGTCGTAGCGAACAGCGGATGCGCTTGCGCCAGGCTTTGGCGGATTGGGGGTTGCTCGATCTGCAAACGCAAGGACTCCATGCCCTGTCCGGTGGCGAATTGCAGCGTGCCTTGCTGGCTCGTCTGAGCTTGACCGATGCGCAGCTGCTGCTGCTCGACGAACCCGAGGCGGCGCTGGACGAAGTAGGGGTACGGTTGCTCTGGCAGCACATCGAGCACTGGCAGCGGCAGGGACGGACGCTAATGTGGGTCAGCCACAACCTCGCCGGGCTGAGCCAGAAGCACTGCGAGGCGCTGATGATTGCCCGCGGTGGTTGCATCTTTGCGCCGATCGGGCAGTTCATCACCGACCGGCAACGGTTCGGGCAGGTCGCGTGACGCCGGAAATATTGTGGGCGCCCTTCGGTGAGTTCGCGTTCATGCGTCGCGCTCTGATCGGTGGGGTGGCGCTGGCCTGCAGCGCCGGGCCCCTGGGAGTGTTTCTGATTCTGCGGCGGATGAGCCTGATCGGTGATGCCATCGCGCACGGCATCCTGCCAGGTGCGGCGCTGGCGTTCTGGCTATTCGGCTTGAGCCTGCCGGCGCTGACGGCCGGTGGGCTGGTGGCTGGCCTTGGCATGGCCGGTGCCGCAGCCTGGGTCAGCCGGCGTACCGGGCTGCGCGAGGACGCCAGTCTCGCCGCGCTCTACCCCATTTCGCTGGCCGGCGGCGTGCTGCTGCTCGGGTTGGCGGGACGCAAGCTGGACCTGCTGCATCTCCTGTTCGGCTCGGCGTTGGCGGTCGATACCACAACCCTGTACGGCATGCTTGGCACCGCAGTGTTCAGCCTGGTGGTGCTTGCGCTGAGCTATCGCGCCCTTGCGCTGGACAGTCTCGATCCACTGTTCCTGCGCAGCATCAGTCGCTTCGGGCCGTTGGCGCATGCGGCCTTCCTGACGCTGGTGGTGCTCAACCTGGTGATTGGCTTTCAGGCCATCGGAGCGCTGATGGTGGTCGGGCTGATGATGCTGCCTGCCGCTGCGGCGCGCTTCTGGAGTCGACGTCTCATTGTTCTATTGCCGCTGGCCGCACTGTTCGGCGCGATCTGCGTGTGGTTGGGACTGCTGCTGTCGTTCTGCGTCAGCCTACCCAGCGGGCCTTGCATCGTGCTGCTCGCAGGCACGTTCTATCTGTTCTCGGTGATGGCGGGGCCGGTCCAAGGCCTGCTGCGCTCGACTTCTTTACCCATGACCGTCTGAGGTGTTCATCATGCGTTACCTGCTCATCGTGCTGGCCCTGTGGCTGCCTCTCTCACTGCACGCGGCCGAGCGGCTCAAGGTGGTCACCAGCTTCAGCATCCTTGAAGACCTGACCCGTGAGGTCGGCGGTGAGCGTATCGAACTGTCTAATCTGGTCGATGCCGACGCCGATGCCCACGTCTACGAGCCCAGCCCGGACGATGCCAAGGCACTGCTGCGTGCCGATCTTATCGTCGCCAACGGCCTGGGTTTCGAGCCTTGGCTGGAGCGCCTGCTGGCCAGCAGCGAACCGACTGGCAAGCGCATCGACGCCAGCGCCGGTGTCGTTCCGTTGATGCTTGAGGAAGAAGGCGAACGGGTGCCGGATCCGCACGCCTGGCAGAGCCTGAACAATGCCGAGATCTACGTGCGCAACATCACCAAGGCGCTCGTGCAGCTCGACCCCAGCCACCGGGAAGAATACGAAGCGCGTCGCGATGACTATCTGAGCCGTCTGCATGCGTTGCTCAAGCGCGCCGATGCCCGCATCGCCCGCCTGCCGGCCAGCCAGCGCAAGGTGGTAACCAGCCATGATGCCTTCGGCTATTTGGGGCAAGCCTGGCAATTGAAATTCATCGCGCCACAGGGGCTGTCTACCCATGACGAACCATCGGCCGCCGAGGTGGCGGCCTTGATTCGCCAGGTGCGCAGCGAAGGCGTACGGGCAGTGTTTGTGGAGAACATTCGCGATCCCCGGCTGATCAAGCAGATCGCCGACGAGGCCGGCGCCACCGTTGGCGGTACCCTGTATTCCGATGCGCTGGCCAGCGACGGACCGGCCAGTACCTACCTGGGCATGTTCGAACACAACCTCGACACGCTGATGGCAGCGCTCAAGCCGTAGGGTGGATCACGCCTTATCGATCCACGCGTTCGTCGAGCCCTGAGCGACCCGATGGTGGATGTAAAAAAGCGACATTCACCCTACGCACGGCTGTGACTCCGAGCCGGGTGGATCACGCTTTATCGATCCACGCGTCCGTCGAGCCTCCGAGCGACCCGATGGTGGATGTAAAAAGCGACATCCACCCTACGCACGGCTGTGGCTCCGAGCCGTAGGGTGGATCACGCTTTATCGATCCACGCGGCCACGCCTGTAGCTTGCGTCGATGGCGAGACGGTCAATCAGCAAGTCCTGGTACCGCTGTTCACGATGTCTTTCGATGCACCGAAACCCCGGCGGCGTAGGTCTCCTTCACCGCGCGGTCGTCGCCGAGAATCATCAGCGCGAAAAGCTTTTCCTGCAGCGCCGTGGCCTGGCTCAGGCGGTAGTCGATCAGCGGAGTCGCCTTGTAGTCGAGCACGACGAAGTCGGCATCCTTGCCCGGCTGCAGATTGCCGATCTTGTCATCCAGATACAGCGCGCGTGCGCCGCCGAGCGTGGCGAGGTATAGCGCCTTGAACGCATCGAGTTTCTGCCCTTGCAGCTGCAGCACCTTGTAGGCCTCATTGAGGCTTTGCAGTTGCGAGAAGCTGGTGCCGCCGCCGACATCGGTGCCCAGGCCGACGCGCACACCGAAGCCTTCCACCTTGGCCAGATCGAACAGGCCGCTGCCGAGGAACAGGTTGGAGGTCGGACAGAACGACACCGCCGAGCCGGTCTCACCCAGGCGTTTGCACTCGTCGTCGCACAGGTGGATGCCGTGGGCGAACACCGAGCGCGGGCCAATCAGGCCGTGGTGGTCGTAGACGTCCAGATAGCCCTTGCGCTCGGGGAACAGCTCCTTGACCCACTCGACCTCCTGCTTGTTCTCGGAGATGTGGGTGTGCATGTACAGGTCGGGGAATTCGGCGAACAGCTTGCCGGCCAGGGTGAGCTGCTCCGGCGTGCTGGTCGGGGCGAAACGCGGGGTGACGGCGTAATGCAGACGGCCCTTGCCGTGCCAGCGCTCGATCAGCTCGCGGCTGTCGGCGTAGCCGGACTCGGCGGTGTCGGTGAGGAACTCCGGGGCGTTGCGGTCCATCAGCACCTTGCCGGCGATCATGCGTAGGTTGAGCTTTTCCGCCGCTTCGAAGAAGGCGTCCACCGATTGCTTGTGTACTGTGCCGAACACCAGAGCCGTGGTGGTGCCGTTGCGCAGCAACTCGCCGAGGAACAGGTCGGCTTGCTCGCGGGCATGGGCCATGTCGCTAAAGCGGCCTTCATTGGGGAAGGTATAGGTTTCCAGCCAATCCAGCAGCTGTGTGCCGTAGGAGCCGATCACCCCAACCTGCGGGTAGTGGATGTGGGTATCGATGAAGCCGGGGGTGATCAGCGCGTCGGGGTACTCGACCACATCGGTGCCGGCTTTCAGGGTTGGAAGCAGGTCAGCAGCATTGCCGATCTGGACGACCTTTCCATCCTCTACAACCAGCAGGCCGTCTTCGAAATATTCATGGGATTGCTCGATGCCCACCTCGCGCGGGTCGGCAAGGCAGTGGAGCAGGGCGGCACGGTAGGCTTTTGATTGGGGCATGGTGAGTCTCGGAATCGTTGTATAGAGGTAAGACGTTTGTGTAGGAGGCCTGCTGTCGGCCTGGCCAGTCTATGGCCGGTTCGCCGCGTGACGGGCCTCCCAGAAAGAGAGCGAGGCCCGTGTTCAGCCCGTCTGAGAGCGGCGCGATGCAGGGACAAGCATGGGCACTGGCTTTTCACCGTCGACGGTCTTTTCACCGAAGTTGGCGTTGTAGGTGGCGATCACTTCACCGGCTATGGACACGGCAATTTCGATTGGCAGCTTGCCCTTCACCTCAGCGATGCCCATCGGGCAGCGCATGCGTTGCACCGTTTCCGGTTGGAAGCCGCGGTCGCGCAGACGGTGTTCGAACTTGGCGCGCTTGCTCTTCGAACCGATCAGCCCGTAATAGGTGAAATCGTTACGTTCAAGGATGGCTGCGGTCAGTTCGAGGTCGAGCTGGTGATTGTGGGTCATGACGATGAAGTAGCTGCCCGCAGGCATCTCTGCCACTTCATCGACCACCTCGTCGTTGACCACCTTTTCGACACCCGCCGGGATATGCACAGGGAACTCGCTTTCACGAGAATCGATCCAACGCACCTTGCACGGCAGGCTGGCGAGCAGGGGCACCAATGCGCGGCCGACGTGGCCGGCACCGAACACCGCAATATGCGCCTGCGGTTGGCCCATGGGCTCGAACAGCAGCACGGTAGCGCCGCCGCAGCACTGGCCGAGGCTCGCGCCCAGGGAAAAGCGTTCCAGCCGCGTATCACGCACCCGGTTTTCAAGCATCTCCCGCGCAATCGCCTGTGCCTTGTATTCCAGATGGCCGCCGCCGATGGTGTCGTACAGTCGATCGCGGCTCACCACCATCTTCGAACCGGCATTGCGCGGCGTCGAGCCACGCTCCTCGATGATGGTCACCAGCACGCAGGGTTCGCCTTTGTGTTGCAGTTCGGCGAGGGCGTCGATCCAGGCGGTATTGCTCATGTATATGTCCTTCGTAGTGCGGGTGGCCGCCCCGTGGAAGACCGAGAAACGTCTTCCACCGAAAACATCATGTTGCGTTGAAGGTGGACAAGCAAAGCGTTGTCCACCTTACGTCAGGCTGGCGTAGTTTCCGTTGCCTCGACCGCGACGGCCGTCCGCTTCAGCTTGCGCATCTGCTCAACCCCCCAGAGCACCCGCTCGGGTGTCGCGGGCGCGTCGATCTTCGGCTGGGCCTTGTAGTCCGCCAGGCTCGCCACCGCATCCTTGATCGCGCACCAGACCGAAATCCCGAGCATGAACGGCGGCTCACCCACGGCCTTGGAGTGGAACACCGTGTCCTCCGGGTTCTTGCGGTTTTCCACCAGCTTGACCCGCAAGTCCAGCGGCATGTCCGCCACCGCCGGGATCTTGTAGCTGGCCGGGCCGTTGGTCATCAGCTTGCCCTTGTCATTCCACACCAGCTCTTCCATGGTCAGCCAGCCCATACCCTGGACGAAGCCGCCTTCCACCTGGCCGATGTCGATGGCCGGGTTCAGCGAAGCGCCGACGTCATGCAGGATGTCGCTGCGCAGCATCTTGTACTCGCCGGTCAGAGTGTCGACGATCACTTCCGAGCAGGCCGCGCCATAGGCGAAGTAGTAGAACGGCCGGCCGCGTGCCTGGCTGCGGTCGTAGTAGATCTTCGGCGTGCGGTAGAAGCCGGTGGACGACAGCGAAACCTGGCCGAAATAGGCCTGCTGGATCAGCTCGTCAAAGGAGACGTACTGGTCGCGAATGCGGACCTGGCCGTTCTTGAATTCCACGTCCTCTTCGGTGACCTGGTAATGCCGCGCGGCGAATTCGATCAGGCGTTGCTTGATGGTCTGCGCCGCGTTTTGCGCGGCCTTGCCGTTGAGGTCGGCGCCGGAGGAGGCCGCTGTCGGCGAGGTGTTGGGCACCTTGTCGGTGTTGGTCGCGGTGATCTGGATGCGGTCGATGCCGACCTGGAACACCTCGGCCACCACCTGCGCGACCTTGGTGTTCAGGCCCTGACCCATCTCGGTGCCGCCGTGGTTCAGGTGGATGCTGCCGTCGGTGTAGACGTGCACCAGCGCGCCGGCCTGGTTGAGGAAGCTGGCGGTGAAGCTGATGCCGAACTTCACTGGGGTCAGCGACAGGCCCTTCTTGAGGATCGGGCTCTTGGCATTGAACGCGCGGATCTCCTCGCGGCGCTTCGCATACTCGCTGCTGGCTTCGAGCTCGGCGGTCATCTCTTCGAGCATGTTGTGCTCGACTGTCTGGTAGTACGGCGTGACGTTGCGCTCGGTCTTGCCGTAGTAGTTGCGCTTGCGCACGTCCAGCGGGTCCTTGCCCAGCTGCCGCGCTACTGCGTCCATGATCTCCTCGATGGCAACCATGCCTTGCGGGCCGCCGAAGCCGCGGTAGGCAGTGTTCGAAGCCAGGTTGGTCTTGCAGCGATGGCCATTGATCGTAGCGTCGCTCAGGTAATAGGCGTTGTCGGAGTGGAACATGGCGCGGTCGACGATGGAGCCAGACAGGTCCGGCGAATAGCCGCAGTTACCGGCCAGGTCGATCTCGATACCGTGCAGCAGGCCGTCATCATCGAAGCCGACGTCATACTCGACGTAGAAGGGGTGCCGCTTGCCGGTCATGGTCATGTCTTCCATGCGTGGCAGGCGCATCTTGGTCGGGCGGCCGGTCAGGTGCGCAATCACGGCGCACATGCAGGCGGGACCTGCTGCCTGGGTTTCCTTGCCGCCGAAGCCGCCGCCCATGCGACGCATGTCGATGACGATCTTGTTCATCGAGACGCCGAGCACTTCAGCGACCAGCTTTTGCACCTCGGTAGGGTTCTGCGTAGAGGTGTAGACGATCATGCCGCCGTCCTCGGTCGGCATCACCGAGGAGATCTGGGTTTCCAGATAGAAATGTTCTTGGCCGCCGATATGCAGGCTGCCCTGCAGGCGGCGCGGCGCGGTGGCCAGTGCGCCGGCCGAATCCCCGCGCTTGTGAGTATGGCTGTCGAGCACGAAATGCTTCTTGCGCAGTGCGTCGACCACATCGATCACCGGCTCCAGATCTTCGTATTCGATGATCGCGGCCAGGGCCGCCTTACGGGCGGTTTCCAGGCTGTCGGCGGCGACGGCGATCACCGGCTGGCCGACGTACTCGACCTTGCCATCGGCCAGCAACGGATCGCCGGGCATGACCGCGCCGATATCCAGCTGACCTGGTACGTCCTTCGATGTAATGGCGATGGCGACGCCCGGCACCTTGTAGCAGGGGCTGGTATCGATGTTGACGATCCGGGCATGGGCGCGGTCGCTCATGCGGGCATACACGTGCAGCTGGTTGGGAAATTCCAGGCGGTCATCGACATAGACCGCCTCGCCGGTGACGTGCTTGGGCGCGCTGTCGTGCTTGACGCTGCGGCCGACGCCGGTGACCAGGTCCTGCGTGAACAGGGCGGCCAGTTCCTCTTGAGATTTGGTTGGCTTATGCATAGCAAGTGACCCTCGTCTCGTACGCCGGCGCTTGTTGTTCGTGGAAGCATTTGCGCAGCAGGTTCTGTGCGACCAGCAGGCGGTATTCGCGGCTGGCACGGAAGTCGGTGAGCGGCGTGAAGTCTTTTTCCAGTGCTTCGCAGGCCTGTTCGATGGTGTCGGCATTGAACGGCGCGCCGATCAGGGCTCGTTCGCAGGCAACCGCGCGCTTCGGAATGGCTGCCATGCCGCCGAAGGCGACGCGGGCATCATCGATAACCCCATCTTCGAGCTTCAGGTCGAAGGCCGCACAGACGGCGGAGATATCATCGTCGAGGCGCTTGGACACCTTGTAGGCGCGGAATACCCGGTTCGCCTGCGCGCGCGGGACGATAATCTTCTCGATGAACTCGCCTTGTTCCCGGGCGGTGACCTTGTAGTCGATGAAGTAGTCCTGCAACAGCAGGGTCCGGCTGTTGCTGCCCTTGCGCAGCACCACCTGAGCGCCCAGTGCGATCAAGAGTGGTGGTGAGTCGCCGATAGGCGAAGCGTTACCGATGTTGCCGCCAAGCGTGCCCTGGTTGCGGATCTGCAGCGAAGCGAAGCGGTGCAACAGTTCGCCAAAGTCCGGGTATTCGTTGGCCAACACTTCGTAGCAATCGGTGAGCGGCGTGGCTGCGCCGATCTCGATACCCGTGTCGGTGACCTCGATCTTCTTCATCTCCGCAATATGGCCGACGTAGATCATCACCGGCAGTTCACGGTGGAATTGGGTGACTTCCAGGGCGAGGTCCGTGCCGCCGGCCAGCAGGCGTGCGTCCGGGTTCGCGCCGTAGATCTCCGCCAAGTCGCCCACGGTCAACGGCGATAGGCAGCGCTTGTCGCCACTGTTCAGCTCGGCGGTTTCGCGTGGCTCGATGGCTTTCAGCTGGGCGATGGTTTCGGCTTCGCGCGCATCGAACTGATCCGGCTGCTGGCCGCAGCAGGCCTGCTCGGCGGCTTCCAGGATCGGACGGTAGCCTGTGCAACGGCAGAGGTTGCCGGCCAGCGCTTCGTGGGTGTCGGCCTTGTCGAAACCATCCGCTGATTTCTGCAGGGCGAACAGGCTCATGACGAAGCCTGGCGTGCAGAAGCCGCATTGCGAGCCGTGGCAATCAACCATGGCTTGCTGAACGCTGTGCAATTGGCCCTGATGTTTGAGGTCTTCCACGGTGATCAGCTGTTTGCCATGCAAGGCGGAGACGAAGGTCAGGCAGGAATTGAGCGTGCGGTAGCGCAGGCGATCACCGTCCAGCTCGCCGACCACGACGGTGCAGGCACCGCAGTCGCCGGAGGCGCAGCCTTCTTTGGTGCCTGATTTGCCACGATATTCGCGCAGGTATTCCAGCACGGTGGTATTCGGATCGAGTGTCTGCTCACGGCGCAGTTCTCGATTGAGAAGAAACTGGATCAAGGCGGGCCTCCGGGGAGTTTTTGTTCTGGGCTCTGGTGGGGAAATTAGCCTTATCTGACTTTTCGGTCAACTAATTCCTGACTCAAAAGTCAGTAGAGCCGACAAGCGAGCTTTCCGCAGCAATGTGCATGCCGCTTCGGCTTCTCAGTTCATGCTTTGAGTGTGGCCCAGGTGGGCGGAGATTGCCGTTCGCCTCGATAGGCGTAGTGCGTCGGAGCAGCGATGCTCGCGCCGTAACTGGAATGACCGTTACGGCGCGAGGCATCCCGCTCGTAGGTACCGCTCAGGATGCACGGCGGGTTAACCCGCTATCAGCGCACGAGCGGCCTGGCTGTGGTCGGCGATCAGGCCGGCGACATCGAGGCCTTCGATCTGGCCATCCATCACGCGCCACTTTCCGCCGATCATTACCCGGTCGGCACGATCGGCGCCGCACAACAGCAACGCCGAAATCGGATCGTGGCTGCCGGAGAAGCGCAGCTCGTCGAGCTTGAACAGTGCCAGGTCGGCCTGCTTGCCGACACTCAGCGCGCCTACATCGTCGCGCCCCAGCAGGCGTGCCGAGCCCCGCGTGGCCCAGCCCAGCACACGCTCCGGGGTGATCTGCTCGGCGCCATAGCGCAAGCGCTGGATGTACAGCGCTTGGCGCGCCTCGAGAATCATGTTGGACGCGTCGTTCGAGGCCGAACCGTCCACGCCCAGGCCGATGGGTGCGCCGGCTGCCTCCAGCGCGACGGTCGGGCAGATGCCCGAAGCCAGGCGCATGTTCGAACTCGGGCAATGGCAAATACCGGTACCCGCTTCGCCAAGCCGGGCGATCTCGTGGTCATTGAAGTGAATGCCGTGGGCCAGCCAGGTACGGTCGGACAACCAGCCGACGCTGTCCAGATAGTCCACGGTGCGCAGGCCGAAGCGTTGCTCGCAGAACGCTTCTTCGTCGAGGGTTTCCGCCAGGTGCGTATGCAGGCGCACATCGTGGTATTCGGCCAGCGCGGCGCTGGCGCGCATGATTTCCGGGGTAACGGAAAAGGGCGAGCAGGGCGCCAGGCCGATCTGAATTTGCGCACCCGCGCCACGCTCGTGATAGGTACTGATCAGCCGCTCGCTGTCGGCCAGAATCGCCTCTGCGGTTTGCACCGTGTGTTGCGGTGGCAAGCCGCCGTCTGCTTCGCCCAGACTCATGGAGCCGCGGGTCAGCATGGCGCGCATGCCGAGTTCGCGTACGGCCTCGATCTGCACGTCGATGGCGTTCTCCAGGCCGCCGGGAAACAGGTAATGGTGATCGGCCGCGGTGGTGCAACCCGAAAGCAGCAGCTCGGCCAGTGCCACCTTGCTGGCCAGCGCCAGCCGGTCCGGTGTCAGGCGTGCCCAGACCGGATAGAGTGTCTTCAGCCAGGGAAACAGCGGTTGGTTGACCACCGGCGCCCAGGCGCGGGTCAGGGTCTGATAGAAGTGGTGATGGGTATTGATCAAGCCAGGCAGCACGGCGTGCTCGCGGGCGTCGAAGGTACTGTCGACAGGAGAAGAGGGTGATTGCCCGGCGGCAAGCAGTTCGACGATGACGCCATTGGCGATCACCGGCCCGCCGGAGGCGTCCTGGTCGTTGGCGGTAAAGATGGCGAGGGGATTCTTGATCCAGATACGGCTGGCAGTCATGGCCGGCTTCTCCTGAGTTGAGTTCAGAATTGCCAGCTCAGTTATGCCCTGTCTGCTGATCCAGGGGCGCGCGACTTAGCTGGGACGCCCAGTCGGACGTCAAGGAAGACACGACGCGAGAGGCACGATAAAGGCTTCGACTTCACTTGTCATCCCCGAACGCGCGCATGAAAAAGCCGGGCAGGTGCCCGGCTTTGTCGGTGCCCTGGTTCTAGCCGCCGAGGTAGGCGTCGCGAACCTTGGGGTTGCTCAGCAGTGCTTCGCCAGTGTCCTGCATGACGATGCGACCGTTTTCCAGCACGTAGCCACGATCGGCCAGCTTCAGCGCCTGGTTGGCGTTCTGCTCGACCAGGAAGATGGTCACGCCGTCTTTGCGCAGCTGTTCGATGATGTCGAAAATCTGCTGGATGATAATCGGCGCCAGGCCCAGCGATGGCTCGTCCAGCAACAACAGCTTGGGCTTGCTCATCAAGGCGCGGGCAATGGCGAGCATCTGCTGCTCGCCGCCGGACATGGTGCCGCCACGCTGCTGGAAGCGCTCTTTCAAGCGAGGGAATAGCAGCAGGACTTTGTCGAGTTGCTCCTGGAAATCCGCCTTGTTGGTGAAGAAGCCGCCCATGGCGAGGTTTTCCTCGACGGTCAGGCGAGCAAAGATGCGCCGGCCTTCAGGTACCACGGCAATGTCCTTGCGCATGATGTCGCAAGTCTGCTTGCCGACTAGCTCCTCGCCTTCGAAGCGGATGCTGCCTTCGGAAGCCATGGGCGTGCCGCAAAGGGTCATCAACAAGGTCGATTTCCCGGCCCCGTTAGCGCCGATAAGGGTGACGATCTCGCCCTTGCGGACCTCGACGTCGACGTTATGCAGCGCCTGGATCTTGCCGTAAAAGGTGGAGACGTTTTCGAAATACAGCATGGTTACGCCTCTCCCAGATAGGCTTTGATCACATCCGGATTATCGCGGATCTGCTCCGGTGTGCCGTCCGCAAGTGGGCAGCCCTGGTTGATCACGACGATGTGGTCGGAAATGCTCATGACCAGCTTCATGTCATGCTCGATCAGCAGAACCGTCACGTTGTGCTCATCGCGCAACATCCCAATCAGCGCCTTGAGGTCCTCGGTTTCTTTCGGGTTGAGGCCTGCAGCGGGCTCGTCGAGCATGAGAATGCGCGGGCGCGTCATCATGCAGCGGGCAATTTCCAGGCGACGTTGCTGACCATAGGCGAGGGTGCCCGCCGGACGGTTGGCGATATCGGTCAGGTTGACCTGCTCGAGCCAGTGCGCGGCGAAATCCATCGCTTCGTGCTCGCTCTTGCGGAAGGCCTTGGTCTTCAGCAGTCCGGAGAGGAAGTTGGTGTTGAGATGCCTATGCTGCGCGACCAGCAGATTCTCCACCGCAGTCATGTCCTTGAACAGGCGAACGTTCTGAAAGGTACGCACCACGCCCTTGCGCGCGATCTTGTGCCCGGGGAGGCCATGGATCGCCTCGCCATCGAGGAGGATTTCGCCCGAAGTCGGCTGATAGAAACCGGTCAGGCAGTTGAACACGGTGGTCTTGCCGGCGCCGTTGGGGCCGATCATGGAAACCACTTGTTTGTCATGGACGGTCAGCCCCACCCCGTTGACGGCCAGCAGGCCACCGAAACGCATGGTCAGGCCGCTTACTTCGAGAATCGGGCGGCTCATCGCTTCAGCTCCAGGTGGGGACGTTGCATGGGCAGCAAGCCCTGCGGACGCCAGATCATCATCAGCACCATCAGGGCGCCGAACATCAGCATGCGGTACTCGCTGAACTCACGCATCAGCTCGGGCAGCAGGATCATCACGATGGCGGCGAGTATCACGCCCAATTGCGAGCCCATGCCGCCGAGTACCACGATGGCGAGGATGATGGCCGATTCGATGAAGGTGAACGATTCCGGCGACACCAGGCCCTGACGTGCAGCGAAGAAGCTGCCGGCGAAACCGGCGAAGCTTGCACCCAGGGTGAACGCCGTGAGCTTGATCACCGTCGGGTTCATGCCCAGCGCGCGGCAGGCGATTTCGTCTTCGCGCAACGCTTCCCAGGCCCGGCCGATCGGCATGCGCAGCAGACGGTTGATGACGAACAGGGTCAGCAGCACCAGCAGCACGGCGATCAGGTAGAGAAAGATCACCTTGTTGATGGAGCTATAGTCCACGCCGAAGAACTCATGGAAGGTTTGCATGCCCTCGGCTGCGCGGCGGTCGAACGACAGGCCGAACAGGGTGGGTTTGTCGATGCCGCTGATACCGTTCGGGCCTCCTGTCAGGTCGGTCATGTTGCGCAGCAGCAAGCGGATGATCTCACCGAAGCCCAGGGTCACGATGGCCAGATAATCCCCGCGCAGGCGCAGCACCGGGAAGCCCAGGAGGAAGCCGAACAACGCAGCCATCAGCCCGGCAATCGGTAGCGCTACCCAGAAGCCGATCCCGTAGTAATGCGAGAGCAGGGCGTAGGTATAGGCACCGACGGCGTAGAACCCGACGTAGCCCAGATCGAGCAGGCCAGCCAGACCCACCACGATGTTCAGGCCCAGGCCGAGCATTACGTAGATCAGGATCAGCGTGGCGATGTCCACCGCACCGCGCGAGCCGAAGAACGGCCAGGCGAGGGCGACCAGGATCAGAGCGATGATGATATAGCGCTGGGTCGACGGTAGTGTCAGGAAGTTGCCTGCACCGGCTGGTATCGTCGGCAGCCTGGGGCTGGCGGCCCACCCGGCTGCGGCGTGATGACGGAACAGCTGCCAGAAGAACATGACCACGGCGCAGGCGGCGATGATCCAGAAAGTCTTGGCGTCGCTTCCGTGAACTTCCAGGCGAATGCCGACGGTAGTGAGCTTCAGGCCGAACACCGGCACCGCGACGGCAACGACCAGCAGCGCGCTGAAAAAGGCAGTACGAAGATTGCGGGTCATACCTTTTCAACCTCCGGACGACCAAGAATGCCGGTCGGGCGGAACAGCAGCACCAGTACCAGCAGGCTGAACGCCACAACGTCCTTGTATTGATCGCCGAAGATGTCGGCACCGAAGGCTTCGGCCACGCCGAGCACCAGGCCACCAAGCATCGCGCCGGGGATACTGCCGATGCCGCCGAGTACTGCAGCGGTAAAGGCCTTGATACCGGCCAGGAAGCCGATATGCGGGTTGATCACCCCGTATTGCATGCTGATCAGCACAGCCGCGATTGCCGCCAGGGCAGCGCCGATGACGAAGGTCAGGGCGATGATGCTGTTGGTGTTGATGCCCAGCAGGTTGGCCATCTTCAGGTCTTCGGCGCAGGCGCGGCAGGCGCGACCCAGGCGTGAGCGGGAGATGAACAGGGTCAGGCCCAACATGGCCAGGATGGTGACCACGAAGATCAGCACCTGCATGTAAGAAATGACGACGCCGTTCATCGCGCTTTCACCCAAAATGAAGTTACCCGGCATCAGGTTGGGAATCGCCTTGTCCTTGGAGTCTTGCGAGAGCAGGACGACGTTCTGCAGGAAAATCGACATCCCGATCGCCGAAATCAGCGGAATCAGTCGATTGCTGCCGCGCAGAGGTCGGTAGGCGACGCGTTCGATGCTATAGCCATAGGCGCTAGTGACGATCATGGCAGCTGCGAACGCACCGATCATGAGGATGGGCAATGAATCGAGCCCCATCATGGTCAGGCCGACAATGGCGATGAAGGTGACATAGGAGCCAATCATGTACACCTCGCCATGGGCGAAGTTGATCATGCCGATGATGCCGTAAACCATGGTGTAACCGATGGCTATCAAGGCGTAGGTGCTGCCGACCGTGAGGCCGTTTATCAGCTGTTGGAAGTAGTGGTAGAGCTCAGGCATTACATTCTCCTGAACACCCGCAGCCCGTGCTGGCAGGCGGCTGAAAAACTGTCTGGGTCGGCTATACATCGTTAAAAACGGTCTCAGCTGCTCATTTAGGGAACCTAAACTGCGTCTCTGAGCCTGTTTCTGCCTTGTATTTGCCTGCCTCGCCTACGTTTTTCAGCGACTGCTCGACCGCCAATGCGGACCTGCTTCGAACACGCGGCACGGAGAAATGCAGCGCCAAGGGCTCCGTGCGGATCACGCACATTGCCGACTTCGAGGCGGGCCAGCGCTATGCAGGCACTCGCTTGGATGAAGGTGTTGCGGGGGGCGGCCCAATTGCTTGTGGCCGGGTCAGCCCCGATCAGCTAAAACAAAGCCCACAGCGGATGCCGTGGGCTTCGGTTGGGTTGGTTAACGGATCACTTGGCTTCGGTCTTGGTGCCGTCCTGATGCCATTCGTAAACCACGAAGTTGAAGTCTTTCAGGTCACCCTTCTCGTCGAAGGCGAGGCTGCCGGTCGGTGTATCGAAGGTGTTGCTGCGCAGCGCTTCGGCGACCTTGGCGGTGTCGGTGCTGCCGGCTTTCTCGATGCCCTCGGCAATGACCTGGACCGCAGCGTAGGCCGGGAATACGAACGGGCCGCTCGGGTCCTGATTCTTCGCTTTGAAGGCGTCGACCAGTTCCTGGTTGCGCGGGTCCTGATCGAAGGATTTCGGCAGGGTCACGTACAGGCCTTCGGAGGCCGGGCCGGCGATGGCCGAAATTTCCTTGTTGCCGACGCCCTCTGGTCCCATGAAGCGCACGTTCAGACCGCGCTCTTTGGCCTGGCGTAGCAACAGACCGAGTTCCGGGTGATAGCCGCCGTAGTAGACGAAGTCGACGCCTGCCTGCTTGAGCTTGGAAATCATCGAGGAGAAGTCCTTGTCGCCGGCATTGATGCCTTCGAACAGGCCGACCTTGACGCCTTTGCTTTCCAGGGTCTGCTTCACTGCCGTGGCGATACCTTCGCCGTACTGCTGCTTGTCATGGATGACGGCGACGTTCTTCGGCTTGACATGGTCGGCAATGAAGTTGCCGGCGGTCGGGCCTTGCAGACTGTCCAGGCCGATAGTGCGGAAGATCAGCTCATAGCCGCGCGAGGTGATGTCCGGGCTGGTCGACGCCGCGGTAATCATCAGAATGCCTTCGTCTTCGTAAATATCCGACGCCGGCTGGGTGGAGCTGGAGCACAGGTGGCCGACCACGAAGCTGATTTCGTCATTGACGATCTTGTTGGCGACCGCAACCGCCTGCTTGGGGTCGCACGCGTCGTCATACACGACGCCTTCCAGTTGCTGCCCGCTGACGCCGCCCTTCTTGTTGATCTGCTCGATGGCCATCTGGGCCCCGATGAACTGCATGTCCCCGTACTGCGCAACGGCCCCGGTGACAGGACCGGCCAAACCGATCTTGATAGTGTCGGCGGCAAGCGTATAGCTCGCTGCTCCGGTCAAAGCGATAGCCATGAAAAGTTTGGACAGACGTTGCTTGGTCTTCATATGCGCTCCACTTGCATCATTATTGTTTGAATCCTGCTGGCTGCAGTGTCGTTAAGGGGCAAACGTCCCCAAACGGTACGGCAACTGTACCGGCACAGTGTAGAAGCGTCAGCACCTGTTTGCCCAGTCAGGATTCGATCCATTTGATGGGATTCGCTCGGGCGCTATCATTACGCCCTTTTGGATAACGAGTGAAACCCATGAGCGAAGATCCAAGCACTCTCTATGCCAAGCTGCTGGGCGAAACCGCGCCGATCACCTGGCAGGAATTGCAACCCTTCTTCGCCCGCGGCGCGCTGTTGCGCGTCGCCAGCGACTTCGATCTGATCGAGGCTGCGCAGGCTGTGGCCCAGGATGATCGAGATACAGTAGCCGCATGGCTGGCTAAAGGCCATATATGCAAGCTCGAGGCCGAACAGGCGCAGGATTGGTTGGCGCGCGATCCCGAATTATGGGCAGTGGTGGTGGCGCCCTGGGTGCTGGTACAGGAAAGGGCAGCGAAACCGAGCCTGCACTGATTCAACTCAGCCACGCACCCATCGCATGCGCGCCCAGCCGCTCAGTGCATCGACCGCCAGCACCATTAGCAGCATGGCCAGGATGACCGTCGAGGCCTGGGCTTCCTGAAACAGGCTGAGGCTCATGTAGAGCATCTGCCCCAGGCCGCCGGCACCGACGAAACCGAGCACGGCGGCCATGCGGATATTGTTTTCCCAGCGATACAGGGTGTAGGCCATCAGTTGTGGCCACAGCGTAGGCAGGGTGCCGTAACAGAATGCGGCGAGGCGATTGCTGCCGGCAAGGCGCAATGCCTCGGCCGGGGCGTTCGGCGTATTTTCCAGGGCTTCGGCAAATAGTCGCCCCAGTACACCGGCAGTGTGTAATGCCAGCGCAAGGGTCCCGGCATTCGGGCCCAGGCCCGCCGCCAGCACCATCAGCGCTGCCCAGACCAGCTCCGGAACGGCGCGCAGTGCATTGAGCAGCAGGCGCGAGAAGCCCTTGGCAACCAGACCGAAGCGGCCTGACGCCGGTAGCGCCAGCAATAATCCGAACAGAGCGGCCAGCAGCGTGCCCACTGCCGACATGGCCAGTGTCTCCAGCGCGCCGTAGCCGATCGCCCGCAGATGATCAGGTGACAGATCGGGGTTGAGAAAGCCCGAGGCGTAACGGGCCATCTGTTCCAGGCCGTCACGGCTGAACATTGCGCTGGCCTCGAATTGCAGAAAGGCGAACGAGCCGATCACCGCTGCGATCAACAACAACGGCAGCGCGTAGCGCGAAAGCGATCTCACACGAATCTCCGGCGCAGTAGCTGGCTGATCAGATCCGCCACCAGCACCAGTCCCAGAAAAGTGAGCAGCATGCTCGCCACCTCGCCACCGGCGAACATGCGCATCGACAGATCCATCTGCTGGCCCAGCCCACCGGCGCCGACGAAGCCCATGACTACCGAGGCGCGCACAGCGCACTCCCAGCGATAAACGGTATAGGACAGCATTTCGCCTGTCGCTTGCGGCAGCACACCATAGGCGAACGCCTGTAACCGTGAACTACCGGCACCGACTAGGGCTCGTGTCGGCAGCGGATCGACCGACTCGAAGATTTCCGCATAGACCTTGCCGAGCATGCCGGCATAAGTGATGGCGATGGCCATCACCCCCGCCGTGGGGCCGAGGCCGACCGCGCGGACGAACAGCAAGGCCCAGACGATCTCCGGCACGCTGCGTAGCAGGATCAGCAGTCCGCGCACCGGCCAGCGCACCGCTTGCGCCCAGGGTCGCGGGCGACCGGCGCGGCTGAGTGCCGAGATCGATAGCGCTCGCGTGGCCAGCAAGGCGCAGGGCAGCGCCACGACCAGCGCTAGTGCCATACCGGCAGTGGCGATCGCCAAGGTTTCCAACGTGGCGCGCCCCAGCAGCCGAATAAAGGCTTCGTCGTGTGCGGGCGGCCAGAAACCGGCGAGGAACGCCCCCATGGTTTCGGCATTGCTGCCATCGAACAGCACACCGAGGTCGAGCTCGCTCAACGACAGGCCTGGCCACAGCAAGACCAGGGCCAGCAGGGTCACCGCCAGGCGCGGGCCGGCGGCCGGGTCGCGGTGGCCGACGACCGGGTTCAACATCGCGGAACGTGCAAAGGCTGGTGGGGCAAGGGCAGTGAGGTCTGCGCAGTGTCCAACTGCTCGTTGGCGTACAGCGCCTCCAGTTCGGCTGCTGTCACCTCTGTCGAACGCTTATCGAACAGGACGCGGCCGGCACGAACCCCAATGACTCGCGGGAAATGCTCGAGTGCGAGCTCGACGGCGTGCAGGCTGGCCAGCAAAGTCGCTTGGCGGCGAAGGCTCTCGCGGTTGAGCACGTTCAGCGAATAGGCCGCGAGCACCGGATCCATCGCTGACACCGGTTCGTCGGCGAGGATCAGCTCGGGCTGCTGATAAAGCACGCGGGCGATGCCAACGCGTTGCAGCTGCCCGCCGGAAAGCTGATCGCAACGCTCGTAGAGCTTGTCGGCCAGATCCAGTCGGCTGAGGGCTTCGGCCGCACCCTGCCTGTCCAGCGGGTAGACCAGACTGACCAGGCTACGCCCCAGTGACCAGGCGCCCAGGCGCCCTGCCAGCACCGCCGTAATGACACGCTGGCGAGGAGGTAGCGGTGGCGCCTGATGAATCAGCCCGATGCGCTTGCGCAATTTTTGCCGTCCGCCGGCGGACAGTGACCAAGGGAAGCAGCCGAACAACTCGAGATTTCCGTCGCTCGGTTGGATGTGGCTGGCCAAAAGGCGCAACAGAGTGGTCTTGCCGGCTCCGGAAGGGCCGATGATCGCGATGCGCTCACCTTTTGCGATAGCAAGCTCGATGTCCTGCAGCGCCACATGCCCGTTCGCATGACGATGCGTCAGGCCGGTCAATCGCAGGAGTGGCGCGGGAACGGCCGTGTGGCGATCCGGCATAGGTGAAACTGTTGTCGAACGGCTCATCTTGGCTACCTAGGCGCTGCACCAGGCGGATCCGCCGGTGCATCGCCATGAGGGCATTGGCGCGGGGCGGTCGGGCGAAAAGCCGAGCCGTCCACTTCTGGCGGCACCTCGACCGCGGCGGTCGAGGGCGGGAAATTACTTCAACAGGCCAGCGGCGCGGGCAGCTTCCTCGATACCTTCATAATTTTCCGGGCGGGTCTCGATGAAGCGGCTGGCAGCTTGCAAATCGAGAATCTTCTTGTGTTCCGGATTCTCTGGATCCAGCGCGAGGAAAGCGGCTTTGATCTTGGCTACCAGAGCAGGATCGAGATTGCCGCGCACCGTCCAGTTGTAGTCGTAGTAGGGCGGTGTCGTGGAGATCACGCGGACCTTGTCGGTATCGACCTTGCCGGCGGCGACCAGCTTGTCCCATACCGAGGCGTTGAGCACGCCGCCATCTGCCTTGCCGGCTTCGACCCAGGCAGCGGTGGCGTCATGCGCGCCCGAATAGGCGATGCGCTTGAAAAACTGCTCGGGATCGATGCCGTCCCGGATCATGAAATAGCGTGGCATCAGGCTGCCGGACGTCGACGACACGGAGCCAAAGGCGAAGGTCTTGCCCTTGAGGTCCTGCAGCGTTTTCACGTCCGGATTGGCCGTGATGAATTTGCTGGTGAATTTCTCGTCCTGCTCACGTTGCACCAGCGGGATCGCGTCGCCAGTCTTCAGGCGGGTCTGGACAAAGGTGAAGCCACCGAGCCAGGCGAGGTCGAGACGGTCGGCAGCAAGGGCTTCGACAACTGCGGCGTAGTCGGAAACCGGGGTGAACTTCACCGGCATGCCCAGTTGTTTTTCGAGATATTTGCCGAGCGGTTCGAACTTGCGGATCAGTTCGGTCGGTGCTTCGTCGGGGATGGCCGATACCCGGAGGGGTTCGGCTGCATGAGCGGTAACAAAAGACAGGGATACGGCAAGGCCGGCAAGGGCTGCCAGGGTTCGCTTCAACATTGTGGTTCTCCGGTTCAATAGCGGAAAAAGCGCGCGGATTATAGAGGTACAGAGGTGCGACGGTGCAAGTCATGTGGCATCGGTGACGATTTGAACGGGCTGTTGGCTTGTAAGCGCGCGCTGGATTTGGCACTCATGCAAATCACAGCGACGCGCTTTGTTTGGCACAGCTGTAACACAACATCAGGATCCTGGGCACGGCGCGGTCGGCGGGGGGAAATTCTCGGACGTAGCGCGCCAGGCCTACGTAATGCGTATGTCAACCATGAAGCCTTTAAACAGCTCGGCACATACGTGGCTCCCCTATCGAGGCTACACCGTAGTACCCGGCTTATATGTTTCAGCAGTATTGACGCCGTTCGCGAAGACGCGCACCCAGCCTGCACGTCGTGTCGCAGCGACGTGGTACCACTGACTGGTCGCGAGCTGGTCGAGCAGCTCGACGACCAACATCGGCTCGGCCTGAAGTCGCTTCAGTTCGGCCGAGGTTAAGCTGTCTGCTGGGTAGGTTGTAGCGACGGCCGAGTGGGCGATTCCGCAACGACGGAAGCCGCCCTGCTTTGCTGTGATACGTACGGTCATGTTGGCGTTTCCTTATGCGAGCCACGGGCAAACCAGCACCTTCGCGATGTGGTACCGCTCGTCCGGAGTCGGTGTCTTTCTCCAGCAGCTTGCGCGCAGCGCCTTCAAGGCGTGGCGGGACAACCGGCCGGTTCGAGGTGATGCCCAGCGGGCGGCCGCCGTCGGCCTTGAATTCGCTCATCGCGGCGCGGGCGTTGCCGTAGTGTTCTTCGGTCAACGGCTGGCGCGAGGCAGGCCATTTGCCAGAAGACGAAACCGCCGTTATTCCGAGCGCGAACGCCATGAACGTATTCGTCGTGATCGAACACGTGATCGCTCTTGGTCGGATCGGTTTTGCTGTCCAGCTCTGGCTTGAGCCGCTCCTGGCAGATCAACGGTTTGATGGCACAAGAGGTATCGAGCAGGTACCAGGATGGGCCTGCGCCGGTTTCTGGAATATCCACGTTGCTGACGGTAGAAGACCGCACCAGTACAGTCGACTTCGGCGTACACGGGGAGGTCCGTGTCGAAGAAGTACCGGCCATCGAAGCACGTGGTGGTGAAGCCGGCAGCGAGCAGCGCAAAGATCCGTTCGTCAGGATGGCTACCAGCCGCGCGGCCCATCTCCTCGAGCATCGGGCGATAGATTCCTGCGGTGTCGTCCTCCACGGCAGTACGCGGAATGGCAACGGTGCCTTCGAACAGCTTGTTGGTGACCGAATACCCATGCGCAGCCATGTCCTTCAGGGACGCGCGCACCCATCCATTCACGCAGCTTGGGAAACTGACCCAGCCAGCCATAGGTACTGCTCGCGGTCGCGCTGGGTACAACCGTGGCGATTTCTTTGAACTGACTGGAGGCGGCTTGCCAGGCTACGCTGGTAATCGGCACGGAAGCCAGCTAACGGCGCCTGCAGTAGAGCCGGGGTTACTAGGCCATTACTTAGCGTCCGGGTTGATTAAGGAGAAATATTCGTTTCGCCCATGCCAAGCAGGGGCGCGGCCGTCTTTTGCTCGTTGAAGGCGGTGCCGGTGTTGGGTTTGAAGGGGGCGGTTTGAGTGTTCATGCCGCCATGGTCGGCGGCATGAGGGGGGCGGGATTAGAGGGCGGGTGTCAGTAAATGACCGGTGCGGGGCCAGCTCTACGTTCGCAGGACGGACGACTTACGGTAGATGTCCGCTCCTTTTTCGGTCAGGCGGTAACGGTTGCCCTCCCAAGTAGTGACCTGCTCGACGATGTCTGCCGCGCCCAGATCTATAAGTGCGTTAGTGAGCAGGTTGGCTGGGACACCCATTGCAAAAAATTTATCGATGGAGATGCCTCCGGTCTGGCCCCTCGTTTGATGCAAGATCTTGATGATCTGGAACTCAACGGAGCTGCGGTCGAAGTACCTCTTTGGAGCGGCGCTAACCGCCGTTGTCGGCGCAGTTTCGGCCTGACTGAGCGTGATGGTTTCGGTCCGTTTCCCCAGGTTCGGCTGATGTTTGTAAAAGAGAGGAGGCGTTGAGTTTGCTTCCACTGTGTCGACACCGAACCCGAACCACAAAAACAAGACCGACAACATTGCTGTCACTGCAATGGCGATTTTGTGGTTCGGAAGCAAAGGGTTTTCAATGGTTGCGATCAAATACACCAAGCCACAGAACACACCTACCAAGGACAGGAACGCGCCGGTATTGAGGCAGCAATCTTCCTTCAAGGTGCTCATCGTCCAAGCCAGCGGATTCCTCATTCGCCACGTTCGTAACCACGCCCAGGTGGCTAAGACAACGGCAAGGATAATGCCGCCGACAACGGTATCCCTGACGCCTGGCGTCCAAATATCTCCCAACCCCATCACGCAGCTGCCTCTACTCCCGAAAGAGAGCGACTTTAACCGCGTTAGAGCTGCGTTAGAATCCGTTTTAGCCTGTTAGCCCTGCATAGCCGTTCGACGCGTAGCGGGCCATTCTGAGCGGTCACTCCTTGGGCGGCGTCGCGGCCTCTTTATCGGCGAGCAGCTGTTGCGCCCTGGCGAGCCTGGACACCCTCCCGGCGTTGTTTGGAATAGTATCGTCCCGCAAATAGGAGCAAGCAGGCCTTATTCGGTTGTTCCGATTCTCTTTTTTGCATACTCACCTCTCGTTTTTTGATATTTTTATTAAAATCAATGATATACGAAGAATCCGAACAAGGTTCGCCATCGGGACAGGCAGTTCCGTTTGCTATAGATGGGATAGGAACCCGAATTTTGACCGTTGCGGATTCTATCCGTCCCGAAAAGCGGCTGCTCAGGCCGCTGGGGTTGCCTTGTCGTCGCTACAGCGGTGGATTGCTGAAGAGGGGACGCCTGCGATCGATTCGGTTGCGCGGCTCGCTTACAACAAGGGCGTATCGCCGGACTGAATTGCCACCGGCTCCGGCAGCATGTATCGAAACGCGGCGGGGAGCCCTCAGACGAGGCGGGCGATCCGTACGCATATATCCCGCTGTACGATGCGCACTGCAATGCAGGCCACGGCTCGTGGAATGAGCGCTGCAAAGTTTTGACCCAGTTAGCCTTTACTCGATACACGCTGCGCAAAAAAGCTCGAACCCGGCGGCCCGATCGGCATTGCGCAAACCGGCTGGATGAGCTGCAGATTGTCGGTCGAACAGTATGGGCTGGTGGTTGGCTGATCTAACTCACTATTTGGTGAGTTACTGGATGCCAAAGAGCCCGCTAAATTGCGGACTCTTGGTTTAAATCGGTCGGCTACCGCTTAGCGCTGCTTTGGCACCGGCCCGTCTGTCGGTTCACCCAACGAACCCGCGCCGCGTCTGGCCTGCCCAGGTCCTCCCGCTTTGTTCCGGCTCATCCCACCGACTTTCCCCCTGTGCCATACATAAAATCTCCCCACACTTGTGAGCCTTTCGCCGAGCGATGGACGACGGCATAAGGACGGTCAGGCGAGACGTCCTGAAGCGGTAAACAAGCCGTTGAAATGTTTTGTGATTCAGCTCACGGTTAATCTAGAATCGCCGCCTTCATGGAAGATGGCTAATTGCTATGGAAGAGCAACAAGACAAACGCACGCTCCACGCCCTTCGAAAACACGTCGACGAAATGCTCGCTGCCGGCGCGACGATCGTCTCGCGGGATCCGGTGACGCTGTTGCGCGACGGCCAGACGCTGAAGATCAGGCATGGGATGCTCGTCGGCTACTCCGCGTTGCTCGATCTGGTCGAACCGATTTCCGACCATGAATGGCCGGACGCCCTGCGGCAGATGGCGATCGATCTTTGCATCCAGCAATTGGACGAAGCGATCCGCGCCCTGGAAGACAAGTCTGCTCCCGCGCGCCTGGGGCATTCGGCGAACGACAGCTAGACTGGCCCTCAGGTCTGCACAGGCTGTTCTTCGCGCCGCTGATGGTTACCGATGGCGCGTGTCGTGTTCCGGTTGCGTTGTTGCCGCTGACAAATAAATGTCCGGACGAAGCAACGCAACGGGCAGGACCTGATCAGAGAGGTATGGGTGCACACCGCAGCCATGTGATTTGAAGGGGGCTCTTCATGCTCGATCGAACTTCGTGCCACGGCTTCATCCCGCCCTACATCCTGCGGCACATCATCGATAACGGCTCGGAATGGCAGCGTGAACGTGCGCTGGGAACGCTGGGCCACGTGCGTGAGCTGTTGCCTAATCCAGGGCCGCCCAATCGCCAGCCAAGGGTCAGCGTGTTGCCCGAACGCGGCCAACCAGGCGAGCCGCGGCGCAGCATTCACGATGCCCAGCAGCAGATGGTGCTGCCGGGCGTGCTGGCGCGGATCGAAGGCCAGCCGCCGGTCGCCGACGCGGCGGTCGATGAGGCCTATGACGCGCTCGGCATCACGCATGAATTCTTCTGGCAAGCGTTCGGTCGAGATTCGATCGATAACCACGGCTTCCCGTTGGTCGGGACGGTGCACTACGGTGTCGGTTACGAGAACGCCTTCTGGAACGGCGCGCAGATGGTGTTCGGTGATGGCGACGGCGAAATTTTCAATCGCTTCACCCTTTCGCTGGATGTTGTGGCTCACGAGTTGGCCCATGGCGTCACCGAAAGCGAGGCCGGGCTGGTGTACTTCAATCAGTCCGGTGCCTTGAACGAGTCGGTTTCCGACGTATTCGGTGTGCTGGTCCGGCAGTTCAGCCTCAAACAGACGGCGGACCAGGCCGACTGGCTGATCGGTGCCGAGCTGCTGACCGACAACGTGCAGGGATCGGCGCTGCGTTCGATGGCCAACCCCGGCAGCGCCTATGACGACCCCGTGCTGGGCAAGGATCCGCAGCCCGGGCACATGCGCGACTTCATAGAAACGCGCGATGACAATGGTGGTGTGCACCTGAACTCCGGCATTCCCAACCGCGCGTTCTACCTGGCCGCCACGGCGATGGGCGGCCACGCTTGGGAGAAGGCCGGGCGCATCTGGTACGACACCCTGTGCGATCCTCGTCTGGCCAATGATGCGGATTTCGTCGCGTTTGCCCGACTGACCGTGGACAACGCGACCGTTCGCTTCGGTGACAGCGAGGCGCAGGCAGTGGAACAGTCTTGGGCGGGCGTCGGTGTGATGGTGAACTGAGGAGGCTCCATGAAACAGTTACCGGCATTGGGCAGTGACGCGACTGTCCGCCTGTCAAGGCAGGGTGGCATTGCCACGATGCAGGCGCTTAGCCGCCCGCGTGAGATTGATTTCGCCCGTTGCGACGAGCAGCAACGCGGGCAGATCTGCTCGGTATTGGAAGGCTGCCTGCCGCTGGCCACCAGTACCAGCGGGCAGGGTGACCGCCGTTATTACCAGATCGAGCTGCGCTACCGAGAAAATGAGCGTGACGACGAACTTGTTCTCCAGATCCCGGAGGAGCGGGCACCCGGTGAACTGGTGCGGCTCTGGGACAAAGGCGAGGTGTCTTGAGGGGCGCTTGTTCGCAGCGGTCATTGCGGCGCTAGAATCGCCGCCATCTTTGCTCAAGGGATTTCATTGATGTCTGAACTGCCATCCATTGCCTTTGCCGGCATCGGCCTGATGGGGCTGCGCATGTGCCGTCGGCTGCTCGCTGCCGGTTTTCCACTGAGTGTCTGGAACCGCTCGCCTGAAAAATGCATGCCCCTTGTCGATGCCGGCGCGCGGCTGGCGAACAGCCCCGCCGAGCTCTGCGCCGAGGCCGATGTGGTGCTGCTGTGTCTGGCCGATACAGCAGTGGTGCGCGAGGTGGTGTTCGGCGCTGGTGGCATCGTCGAGAGTGCTCGGGCGGGTCAGGTGCTGGTCGATCATTCCAGCCTGGAGCCGGCCGCCACGCGCGCCATGGCCGCGGAGCTCGAAGCACGCAGTGGCATGCGTTGGGTCGACGCACCGGTGTCAGGCGGTACGGCGGGCGCCGAGGTGGGGAGCCTGGCGATCATGGCCGGCGGGCGCCGCGAGGATGTCGAGCGGGTGCGCCCCGTATTGGCGTACCTGGGCCAGCGCTTGACGCACATGGGCGATGTCGGTGCTGGCCAGGTGACGAAAGCCTGCAACCAGATGATCGTGGCCTGCAATGCACTGGT
This sequence comes from Pseudomonas sp. KSR10, assembly GCF_022355455.1. Lineage (NCBI taxonomy): Bacteria > Pseudomonadati > Pseudomonadota > Gammaproteobacteria > Pseudomonadales > Pseudomonadaceae > Pseudomonas > Pseudomonas sp. KSR10. The sequence continues at coordinate 1,604,613 of NZ_JAKOEN010000019.1, forward strand.
CATCGCCGAGGTGGTGGCGCTGGCCGAGCGCTCCGGCGTCGACGCCAGCCTGATCGCACCGGCGCTCGCCGGTGGCTTCGCCGATTCCAAACCATTGCAAATTCTCGCCCCGCAGATGGCTAGCAGCGAGTTCGATCCGGTGAAATGGCACGTGCGGACCCTGCTCAAGGACCTCGACACGGCCGTGCAACTGTCCCGCGAAGAAGGCAGCGCCACTCCAATGACCGGGCTGGCGGCGCAGCTGATGCGACTGCATGGCAGCCAGGGAAACCTTGAAAACGATCCATCCACGCTGGTGAACATGTATCGGGAGCAGAACCCATGAAGATCGCCGCCAACCTGTCCATGCTGTTCAGCGAGCTGCCGCTTGCTGAACGCGTCATGGCGGCCCGCGTTGCCGGGTTCGATGGTGTCGAGATCCAGTTTCCCTATGAACTGCCAGCGATCCATCTCAAGGAACTGCTCGAACGTGCAGATTTGCCTTTGGTGCTGATCAACCTACCAGCCGGCGATTTCATGCACGGCGGTCCTGGCCTGGCTGCGGTACCGGCGCGTCAGGCCGACTTCGATGCTGCGTTGCAGGAGGCGCTGACTTACGCGGCCATGGTACGGCCGGTGTGCGTCAACGTACTGCCGGGCCGGCTGGCCGAAGGCGTGACTCGCGATCAGGCGCTCGAAACCCTGGCGGGCAACCTGCGCAAGAGCGCCGAGGCCTTCGCGTTGCTGGGCATTCGGGTGGTTTGCGAGGCGATCAACCCGTTGGATATGCCGGGCTTTCTGATCAACACGCCGGACGATCTGCACGCGTTGTTGCAGCGGGTCGATCACCCCAACTGCCAGGCGCAGCTGGACCTTTATCACATGGCTCGGCAGCAGCTGGACGTGGCTGCCGGTATTGGCCTGTTGGGGTCGCGCATTGGCCACGTGCAGTTCGCCGACTGCCCCGGCCGCGGCGCGCCCGGCACCGGTTCGCTGGCGTTCGAACCGTTGCTCGATGCGTTGCAGGCGGTGGGCTATGACGGCTGGTTGTCGGCCGAATATCGACCCGAAGGCACAGATACCGCTGCCGGCCTGGGCTGGCTGGAAACGTGGCGAAAACACTGAACGGTCGCATTGCCCGGCATAAGCGAAGATGATGGTGACAGACAGGCGAGCGCCGGCGCTCTAGAGTCGGCGTCGAGTCGGTCAGACGACCGGCGTATAACAATAAATCGAGAGCGACGTCATGCAGCCATCTACCCAAGCCGCGAACGCCTGGCGCGTCCTGTTCCTGCTGTTTCTGGCCAATCTGTTCAATTTCTTCGACCGGACCATTCCCGCCATCATTGCCGAACCGATCCGTCTGGAGTGGAACCTCAACGACTTCCAGTTGGGGCTGATCGGTACCGCGTTCACCATCATCTACGCGATAGCCGGTGTGCCCTTGGGGCGCATGGCCGACGTTGGATCGCGTCGCAAGATCATGGGCTGGGGCCTGACGGCCTGGAGCGGGCTAACGGCTGTAAATGGGCTGGCGTGGAATTTCTGGACGTTCCTGCTGGTGCGCATGGGCATCGGCATCGGCGAAGCCAGTTATGCGCCGGCCGCCAACTCACTGATCGGCGACCTGTTTCCGGCACACAAGCGCGCACGGGCGATGGGCATCTTCATGCTCGGCCTGCCGCTTGGGCTGCTGCTGGCCTTCTTCACCATTGGTTCGATGGTTGAGTACTTCGGCAGCTGGCGCGCACCCTTCTTTATCGCCGCCGTACCCGGGCTGGTGCTGGCGTTGTTCATTTTCTTCGTCAAAGAACCTCAACGCGGTGCCGCCGAGACGGTGAAAGTTTCCCAGGAACGCGTACAGCAGCCGGTACGCAAAGTGCTGGCGATTCGCACGTTCTGGTGGCTGGTGCTGGCAGGGCTGGCGTTCAACTTCGCGACCTACGCCTGCAACGCCTTCATGGTGCCGTTGCTGATGCGCTATCACGCCGTGCCATTGGTCGAAGCATCGATTGCCACCGGCGTGATCGTCGGATTGACCGGTCTTATCGGGCTGACTTTGGGCGGCTGGGTCGCCGACAAGATTCATCAGCGTTTCGCCCGTGGCCGGCTGATCTTCGCCGCCGTGAGCATGCTCATCGCCACGTTCGCCACCGGTTACGCACTGCTGGCGGGGCGCATAGAGGTTGGCGTGTTCGTCGCGGTGTTCAGCATTGGCTGGCTGTTCTCCTACAACTTCTACACATGCGTCTATACCGCCATTCAGGACGTGGTCGAGCCGCGTCTGCGCGCCACCGCCATGGCGCTGTTCTTCGCCGGGCTGTACCTGCTCGGCGGCGGCATGGGCACGGTGGTGGTGGGGCTGCTGTCGGATCATTTCGCCGAAGCGGCAATGCTCGCCGCGGGCGCCAGCGAGATGAGCGAAGTGTTCCGTGCGGAGGGCCTGCACGGCGCCATGTATCTGATTCCGGGCTCGCTGTTACTGACCATGGTATTTCTGTTCCAGGCCTCGCGTACTTTCTGTCATGACTCCAAGCGCATGACGGATGGCATGACCGACTCCGCCGCGGCTGTCGAGGCGGCGCTGGCCTGATCCTTCCCTGGTGCTGTGGTGAACAACCGCAGCACCAGGCGCAGCCTTGCCCTATCAAAACGACGATTGGCCGACATTTGGCTGCTGGCTCGCATAAACTGCGCGGCCGTTTTTGGCAGTCCGGAACGCACATGCACAATTCGTCACCCGCCCGCGCCTGCGGCATCGATTTCGGTACCTCCAACTCCACTGTCGGCTGGTGGCGTCCCGCCAGCGAGCCGCTGATCGTGCTCGAAGACGATCAGCACACGCTGCCATCGGTGGTGTTCTTCAACGCCGAGGAGCGTCGTCCTGTCTATGGACGTCTGGCACTGTCTGAATACCTGGAAGGCTACGAAGGGCGGCTGATGCGCTCGCTCAAGAGCCTGCTGGGCTCGAAGCTGCTGAAGAGCGAAACGACCGTGCTGGGCAGCGCCATGCCATTCAAGGACATCCTCGGATTGTTCCTCGGCACGCTCAAGCAGCGCGCCGAAACCCGCGCTGAACGAGTCTTCGACGAGGTGGTGCTGGGTCGCCCGGTGTTTTTCGTCGATGATGATCCGCAAGCCGATCGGGAAGCGGCGCAGACCCTGGCTGCGGCGGCGAACAAGATCGGCTTCAAAGATGTGTCGTTCCAATACGAACCCATCGCCGCGGCGTTCGATTACGAGTCGCGCATCGAGCAGGAAGAGCGGGTGCTGATCGTCGACATCGGCGGCGGTACCTCGGACTTTTCGCTGGTGCGGTTGTCTCCGCAACGTCGCCACATCGATGATCGACAGGACGACATCCTCGCCACCTCGGGCGTGCATATCGGCGGTACCGATTTCGACAAGCAGCTCAGCCTGCAGGGCGTGATGCCGCTGTTCGGCTATGGCAGTCGGATGAAAAGCGATGCGCCAATGCCCACTAGCACGCACCTCAATCTCGCGACCTGGCACACCATCAATGCGGTGTATGCGCCGGCCTCGCTGCGCGCGTTGCAGAGCATGCGCTACGACATCGTCGACCCGACGGGGATCGATCGCCTGTTCAGCCTGATCGAGCAGCGTGCCGGGCACTGGCTGGCGATGCAGGTGGAGCAGGGCAAGATCGAGCTGACCGAGCGGGACCGCTATCTGATCGACTTCGCGCGGATCGAGGCGGGGCTTCAGGCGAATCTGACCCGTGACGGCTTTGAGGCCGCAATCGACCCGTTGCTCGAACGAATCCGTAGCACCGTCAGTCAATTGCTGGCCAGTGCCGGGCTCAAGCATGAGGAAATCGACACGGTGTTCTTTACCGGCGGTTCCAGCGCGATTCCGGCACTGCGCGACAGTGTCGCCAGATTGCTGCCACGGGCGCGTCACGTCGAAGGGAATCGCTTCGGCAGTATCGGCAGCGGCCTGGCGATCGAGGCGCGTAAGCGCTACGGTTGATTACCCGTTAACGCCGGCGAAGTCGCACCGCGGCGGGCCTGATAGGAGTCCTCATGGGGTATAAGCTGCGTCCGCACGATCCTGCTGCCGAAGTACGCAAGGTGGCGCGTCAGGGTATCGACAAAGCCATGGAAGCGCTGGGCGCGCCGGTCGCGGAACGTGCCGAAGGGATTCACCAGGCGCGCAAGCGCTTCAAGGAGCTACGCGCGCTGTTGCGCTTGGTACGCGAGCCCTTGGGCGGCGAGTTCAAACGTGAGAACCAACGCTTGCGCGACCTTGGGCGTGCCTTGGCCGAGTCCCGCGATGCCGCTGCGATGCTCGAAAGCTGGGAGTTGCTGGCGAAGCGATTCCCGGATGCTTTTGCGGAGGCGGGGTTAAAGAACACGCGGCGGCGGCTGCGGGACCGGGCGCGACGTGGTGAGACCGAGACCAGCGGCATCGATCAACGAATTGTTGAGGCGAAAGCCGAGCTTCAGTCGCTACGCGAGCGGGTCGAGAAGTGGAAGCTGGCGACGAACGACTTTGATTTGTTCGCCGCTGGCGTGCACCGCACTTACGCGGATGGCTGTGCGGAGCTGGCCAAAGCCCGTCTTGATCTGAGCGATGAGCAGCTTCACCAGTGGCGCAAGCGGGTCAAGGATCACTGGTACCAGACGCGACTGCTCGCGCCGAGCTGGCCGACGCTGATGCAACTGCGTAGCGATACGCTCAAGCGCCTGGCCGACATGCTCGGCGACGATCACGACCTGGCGATGATGCAGCAGCTGAAACAACGGCAACCCGAGCTGTTTGGCGAGCCGAGCCAGCATGAGCGGCTAGACGTAATGATTGCCGAGCGTCGCAGCGAGCTGCAGAGCGGTGCGCTGAAGATCGGCAGCGAACTCTATGTCGAAGCTCCAGAGCAGTTGGTTGCGCGCTGGCGGCGCTATTGGAACGACGCACAGCGCTGAGCATCCCATGGCGGTCGATTTGCTCAGGCGGCCCGGCTGTTGATCTCGTGGATAGCCAGCATCTTTTCCAGTTCGGTACGGATGAAGGCGTCCTCACAGCCCGGTAGGTATTCGCGCAGCTTGCGGATCACCCACTGCTGCCCCCGATCAACGAAGGGCAGGCGCTCGTCCAGCGACTCGATAGCCATGGCCTTGTCATAGAACGCACCGGTTTCGCGGTTAGGCTCGATACCCAGGTGATTGAGGCAGTTGAGCACCAGCCTGCAGCTGTCGACCTCGCCCTGACGAATCTGCTCCAGAAGTTTTCGCTGCGCCGGATCTTTGCAATGCTGCAGGCTTTCACCCGCGACCTTGGCGCCCGCGCGTTCGGCACTCAGCAGATCCTGCAGCAATTGGGCTTCGCCTTGCGCCGTATTCAGGGGATGCTGATCATTCATGCGGGATCTCCTGTACTGGTGGCAATGACGCACGGCTGCGAGCGGCGTGCGTCAGGATGACTGCGTCGGGGGTTACAGCTTCTTCGCGGTCACGATCTTCACCGGCGTCAATGGCACGTTCTGCATCATGCTGCGATTGCCGGTCGGGACCTGGGCGATCTGGTCGACCACGTCCATGCCGCGCACCACCTTGGCGAACACCGCATAGCCGAAGTCGCGGCTGCCGTGGTCGAGGAAGGCATTGTCGCGGTGGTTGATGAAGAACTGGCTAGTAGCCGAATTAACATTCTGTGTGCGGGCCATGGCCAGGGTGCCGCGGACGTTGTGCAGGCCATTGTCGGCCTCGTTCTTGATGGGTTCGCCGGTCTTCTTCTGGTTCAGGCCTTCATTGAAGCCGCCGCCCTGCACCATGAAACCGGGGATCACGCGGTGGAATACGGTGCCGTCGTAAAAGCCGCTTTCGACGTAGCTGAGGAAGTTCTTCACGCTGATCGGCGCTTTCTCGGCCTCCAGCTCGATTTCGATTTCGCCCATGCTGGTGTTCAGCAGCACGCGCGGGTTTTCCGCCGCCAGCAGGTTTCCAGCGAGCAGCAATGAGCAGGCGGCGAGTAGGAGTCGTTTCATGATGTAGTCCTGGTGAGGGAGGAAGCCTGGGTGAGCCCACCGTTGGCAGGCTGCGATTGCGCATCGTACGTCTTGATCAGGTCGATGAGAATCTGGGTTGCCGGGCCGAGCGGCTTGTTCGGGTTAGTGTAGAGATAGAACAACGGGCGACGAATACTGCCTTGGACCAATGGCAACGGTTTGAGCACGCCTTCGGCCAGCTCGCGTCCGATCATGTGGCGCGGCAGCCAGGCGAAGCCGAGCCCGCTGCTGACGAAGCCCACCGAGGTGGCCAGGCTGCCCACGGTCCAGCGCTGTTCGGCGCCCAGCCAGCCGCTGTCGCGTGGTTGTCGCTGGCCGGAATCGCGCACCACCACCTGCATCTGGCTCTGCAGGTCCTGCACGCTGAGCTTGCGCTGCAACTGGTGCAGCGAATGGTCGGCGTGGGCGACGGCGATGAATTCCACGTGGCTCAGCTCCGCGCCGAGGTAGCCGGTGATATCCAGGGCGCTGATGGCGAGATCGGCGGTGCCGTCCTTGAGTACGTCCTCGACGCCGGACAGTACCTCTTCGCGTAGCCGAACCCGGCAACCGCGGCTTTTGGGCATGAACTCGGTCAACGCACGGATCAGTTTGGCGTTGGGGTAGGCGGCGTCCACCACCAGGCGGACCTCGGCTTCCCAACCCTGCTCCATGTGATGAGCCAGTTCTTCGAGCTGTCCGGCCTGGACGAGCAGTTGCCGGGAGCGGCGCAACAATACTTCGCCGGCGTCGGTGAGCACCGCCTTGCGGCCGTCGATACGCAGCAGTGGTACGCCCAGCTGCTCCTGCATGCGCGCTACGGTGTAGCTGACCGATGACTGCGAGCGGTGCAGCATCTCGGCGGCCTGGGCGAAGCCGCCGTGGTCGATCACCGCCTGCAGGGTTCGCCATTGATCGAGGGTCACGCGTGGCACTTTCATTCCATGGTTTTCCTGTGGCGTCTGTCTGGTACGCTGGCAAGCCTTGACAAGGAGCCCTTACAAAAATGAAAAGCATCTGCTTCGCCGCGCTCGCTTCGCTCGCCATCATCCCACTGAGCGCCCTGGCCGTCAGCTACCCAGTGGAAGTTGAGCAGGAACTCAACGGCGCCGACGTGCTGGCCACCACTGAAACCATCGACCGAGACATGGCCGGCCTGATACTGCAGAACTTCAGTGAACACCCGGTCGACTGCACCGCGGTGTTCCGCAATGGGCCGGAGGCGCCGCGAACCCGCCACACCGTCCTGAAGGCGGGCGAGCGTAAACCCATGGTCGCCAAGTTCAAGCGTGATGTGATCCGCCTGCGCATCAAGCTGACCTGTGAGCCGCAAACGTCTTCCTGACGGGCCGCTAGCGCCGCGTCCGCGGGCTCGGCTTGGCTGCGGCCGCATCGCCAGGCACCGGTCGCGCTCGCACGATCCGCAGATGCTCGCCGGGCCGGTTGAGCAGCTCAGGCCGCATAAAGGCGCCTCCGCGGCGGCTGGACGCGTTAATCTATGCGACGTTTTTTCGACCTACCCGAGGTGTCACCCTTGTTTGACCAATTCGCCCTGCACGAACGCCTGCTCAAGGCGATCGCCGAACTCAAATTCGTCGAGCCGACGCCGGTGCAGGTGGCGGCCATACCTCCGGCGCTTGAAGGGCGTGACCTGCGGGTAACGGCGCAGACCGGCAGCGGCAAGACCGCAGCTTTCGTGCTGCCTATGCTCAACCGTTTGATCGGCGATGCGGTGGTCCGCACCGATGTGCGTGCGCTGATTCTGTTGCCGACCCGCGAACTGGCCCAGCAGACCCTCAAGGAAGTCGAGCGCTTCGCGCAATTCACCTTCATCAAGTCGGCGATGATCACCGGCGGTGAGGATTTCAAGGTCCAGGCCGCGATCCTGCGCAAGGTGCCGGATATCCTCATCGGCACCCCGGGACGCATGATTGAGCATCTGAACGCCGGCACGCTGGTCCTCAAGGACGTTGAGCTGCTCATCCTCGATGAAGCCGATCGCATGCTCGACATGGGCTTCGCTGACGACGTGCAGCGCCTGGTCGGCGAATGCGCCAAGCGCCAGCAGACCCTGCTGTTCTCCGCCACCAGCGGTGGCGCCGCGCTACGCGAGATGTCAGCCAGCGTGCTGCGCGATCCGCTGCATCTGCAGCTCAACCGCATCAGCGAACTGAACGAAGGCACCCGCCAGCAGATCATCACCGCCGAAAACACCGAGCATAAGGAAAAACTGGTGCATTGGCTGCTGGCCAACGAGACCTACAAGAAGGCGGTGATCTTCACCAACACCCGCGTGCAGGCCGACCGCTTGTACGGCCGTCTGGTGGCCGAGGGTGTGAAGGCTTTCGTGCTGCACGGCGACAAGGACCAGAAGGACCGCAAGCTGGCCATCGACCGGGTCAAGGAAGGTGGGGTCAAGGTTCTGGTGGCCACCGATGTGGCGGCGCGAGGGCTGGATATCGAAGGCCTGGACCTGGTGATCAACTTCGACATGCCGCGTTCCGGCGACGAGTACGTGCATCGGATCGGCCGGACCGGTCGCGCCGGTGCCGAAGGGCTGGCGATCTCGCTGATCTGCCACAACGACTGGAACCTGATGTCGAGCATTGAACGCTATCTCAAGCAGCGCTTCGAGCGACGCGTCATCAAGGGGCTGAAGGGCAGTTACATGGGCCCGAAGAACCTCAAGGCTTCAGGCAAGGCGGCGGGCACCAAGAAGAAAAAGGACGACAAGAAGAAGGCCATCGACAAGAAGGCCAAGCCGACTGGCAAACCGACCGCCAAGCGGCCGAAGAACGCCAAGCGTGAGACGCCGCCATCACAGATCGTGAGCCAGGACGGCATGGCGCCGCTGCGTCGCAAAAAGCCCGCCGCTGAATAATCGGTTCAGAGCCGGGGCGGCCTCACTGCCCCGGCTTAAGCGCCTCTCAGCGCCTCTCAGCGCTTCTCAGCCGGTGCGATATCGGCTTTCTTCTCCGCTTCTTCCACGTGCTGCAGGCGCTTGTCATAGGCTTGACATTCGTCGCCAAGCTGCTCGGCAGTCTGCTTGACCTCCATCTCTCGCAGTTCCTCGTTGATCTCGGCCGCGCGCTCGGGGTCGCTTTCGGTCAGCTGATTCACCCGTTGGGCAAGCTCCTTGGCCTTCGCATCGATCTGATCGGTGGTGCATTCGGCGAATACCGGCTGGCTGGCGAGCAGGGCGGCGGCGAGGGGAATCATCAGGTATTTCATGGTGCGCTCCTTCTAACGACTTGTTCGGTGGATCGCCGTCGACGCGCTTTAGTTCAGCCTCTGCGGCCGCACCGGTGATCGAACCATGCCGCCATCGGCAGGGTCCGTATTAGCAAGAGCCGCCCTGCTGAAGCGGTGCAACAGGAGAAAGGACATGACTTACGACTGGGATCTGATGCTGCGCCTGCTGCGAGAAGCGCAGAAGCCCGGCAACGAGGCTTTCGCCCCGCGCCAGTACGCCGACGAACACGCGATGGCCATGGAGGACGCCGGTCAGCCGTTACCCAACATGGATTCGTTGAAGGCCGAGGCGCAGAACTACGAAAGCCTGCTGTTCGAGGGCGGCTTCATGGTGACGCGGCCGGAAGAAGAGGGCGGCAACGGCGAGAACTTCGTGTTGACCGAGCGCGGCACGCAGTTGCTGCGCATGCTCGAAGGTGGCGATGGCAGCCACCGCCAACGGCTGGAAGAGAAGGGGGAAGCGGCGCTCACCCCGGAAGTCTTCGATACCCTGGCGACAGGGTGAGGTCGGCTGTGCGCCGTCGAATGGGACGCAGCCGACCACGATGGCCGATTACAGCGGGCCGACCGCTCCGCACGTCTTGTTGGCGGCGTGCTTTTGCAATACCGGCAGCTGCGGACGTGGCTTACCGTTTTTGACGTCCAGCGACAACGGATAGTCGTTCCACCAGGGCCCGGCTGCCCAGTAGGTGCTCGGAATGCAATGCTGGCCCAGATAGCGGAGCAGGTTGTCCGTCGCGGCGACGGCCGAGGGTGAGAAGTCCGGTGCGCCGTGTTCGCCGATAAAGCCTCGCAGGCGGTACTTGCTAAGCCATTCGACGAAAGGCTTGGCTCTGACCACGCCGATCATCGGGTCATAAACCTCGTTCCTGTTCGTGTAGTAGCCGGAGTAGTCCTTGTCGAAATACAGGTGGGCTTCGAACATCAGGTTGTTTTTCGCATCGCGCATCCAAGGGTCGCTGACCAGCTTGGTGTTATAGGACGGCCAGTGGAACGCGCTCGACCAACGATCGCCGGCGATGATCACCCAGCGTTGCGAATCGACGCTGCGAATGCTTTTCGCGGCCGCAAGGGCGGCGACGGGCCACTTGCCGTTGGTGGTGTGCGGCTCGTTCATCAAACCGTAGCCATAGACCGCCGGGTGATTGGCGACCTGCTGCGCGATGCGCTTCCAGGTATCGGCGAAGGCGCTCACCGGTACTTCATTGGAGCCAATCATTTTTCCGTAGTAGCGATAGTAGTTATGCATGTCGAGGATGACCTGCATGTCGTATTTCCTGGCATGGTTGAGCGTCGCCAGAAGACGTCCAAGCTCGGCGCGGTTCAATTCGCCGTTAAGCCGCGGTTGGATGCGCTCCCAGCGAAACGGCAGGCGTACCAGCTTCAGGTTGCGTTCGGCGTAGCGTTTGAAGTCCGCTTCGCCGGGGTAGATGTACTGTTTCAGATAGGTGCCGGGTAGCGCGACGTCGGCGCCGAATTCGGCACCCGCCAGGTTGATGCCCACCAGATTGATCGGGTTTGCCGGCGCGCCGCCGGTAGCGGGTGTCTGGCTGCCGGCGTTCGGGGTCTGCGTGTTGAATCCCGTGTTGCTGACCGAGACGGTGCGCGGATAACCCACGGCCTTACCGTTGAGGGTGCCGCCATCGACCATGACGGTCATGTTACCGCCAGATTGGTAGATCAGCTTGATGGTGCGAATCTGGCCATCGGCGAATCGGATCTTCGCGCCTTTATGGAATGCGGCCTTGTTCTCAGCCGTCGCCTTGACCGATACGCCGTTGAACTTGCTGGTGTTGTAGATGCCATTGACGAAGTCGCCGCCGTTGAAGGCGTTCAGTGCCACGACCTGAGCTGGCGTCTGGTTCGCAGGCGGCGTGACCACGGGCGTAGAGGGTTGACTCGGCGCGGACGGGGCCGGGGTTGGTGCCGCCGTGCTGGTAGTCGAGAACAATTTGTTCGGGTAGCCGAGCGTACCGCTGAGGGTGCTGCCCGAGAGCATCACGCTCATGTTGCTGCCGGAAGTGTACACGGCGGTAATGGTGCGGATCTGGCCGTTTGCGATTTTCACCGAGGCGCCGGGTTTGAATACAGAGCGGTTGGTGGTGTTCAGGGGAATCGAGAAGCCCGCCGACTTACGCCACACCCCATTCAGCCAGTCGCTGTTGGTGTAGTTGTTGATGGCGCTGCTGTGGGTCGTCGTGCTCGGCGTCGGTGCGGATGTCGCCGGCGGCGTGCTGGAAACCGGCGCCGAGCCCAGCGCTGCAACGGTGCGTGGATAGCCGGCGGCCGCAGCGTCGAGCGTCGCACCCGACAGCATCACGCTCATGTGGGCGCCGGAAAAATAGACGACCTTCACGGTGCGAATCTGGCCATTCGCCAGCCTCACCTGCGCACCTTTCTTGAAAGCTGCTTTGCTGGCTGACGTCGCTGGAATGGAGAACCCGGCGGACTGGCGCCAGATGCCCTTGTTCCACTGGGGGCTGGTGAAGTCGTTGACCTGAGCGGTGGCGACGGTCTGAAGGGTGTTCGTTGTTGACGTGGCTGCGTATGCCTGCTGGATCGGCGTCGCGACCCCGAACATGGCGGCCAGCACGACGGCACCCAGTACCGCCCTTGGCACGTTCGAAACTGCTCTGAGGGACATTGATATCTCCGGACTTAATACGACAAAAGGCACGAGTGCCTTTTAAAAAATTCGGAAGCATTCTCGGAGTGATGTAACAAACGAAGCACTGCCGACGACGCCACCTAATACACAACGCAGCGAAACGACGGAGCCGGCGACTCGCTTTGTATGGATAGGCGTTATATAGATCGAACAACGGATAGTAAAATTATTTTGGCGCCGGTAAATCGCCAATAACCATATCTTTGATTATTTAATTGCATAGTGACATTATTTGATAGCAATCAGCTATTAGTTATATGTGTACATAAATAGCTGATATATAAGTATTTTTAATTGTATTTGCTGGAGGTGCGATTATTTCGCGCTGACAAGTGCCGTTTCGTTTGTTAGTTCTGTTAGGCGGAGGTAGCGATGATTGTTTATTACAGGATGTTTCGCGAGGAGCAAGATAAGAGAACAAGCGAAGCGTTAACGACGCACTTGTAGGCGCTGCAATAAAACGCGTTAGATGAAAGAGCGGCACTTCTGGGAGTGTGCTTCGGCATGCAACCGCAGCAGCCGGGAGGCTGAATGGCCCAGTTGACCGAGGCGGTTAACGCGCCTGATTCAGACTGTCGAAAGTCAGCTCCAGCGCCTTGCGCATGTCCAGCCGAGCCGAGCGGCCGATGTCCTGATTGTTCAGCTGATAGCTGCGCTCCGATGGCAGGATCGGTGCGGTCAGGTCGTCGGCCTCTGCCGCTTCGAAATCATGGTCGCGGCCGATGGTCAGTGCGCTGCGGCGCAGCAGCTCACGCAGCTGATCAGGTGCAAGCTGCGGATTGATCGAGAGCATCGCCGCAACGACCCCGGTCACCATCGGCGTGGCGTATGAAGTACCGCAATGCACGTCGCCGCGTTTGCCGGGTTCCAGCGTTGCAGCGCGGGTGCAGGCCGAGGCGGTGATGTCGACACGCATGTCGACATTCGACGAAGGCCGTTTGGTGACGTATTCGGGATGCGTGACCGGAACGTCACGCTTGCCGTTGCGCTGGTGGCCCCCGACGACCAGCAATTGCTCGGTGATGAACGAGGAGGGCAGCCGGTAGTCGTCCTGGCCGGAATGGGCCGAGCCATTGCCCGCAGAGTTCACCACCAGCACATCGGGATGCTCGCGGCGCAGCCAGAGAAAGAACTCCTCGAGCAATTCCTCGTAGCCGCTCATGGCAATGCCGGAGCGAATCAGCGAATCGACCTCTTCGCCCTCGACGTCCCGCGCGCCAACGCGGTGGATGCCCCAACTCCAGTTCAGTACTCGCACACCGTCCTCGACCAGATTGACCGAGGCGGCGACGTTGGCGGTGATGCCAGCATCGGAGTTGCGCTCGACGATGACCTCGAAGCCGGCGCTGGCCGGTTCCAGTGCGCTCAGAAAGCCGCTGTCGCCGGGTTCCTCACTGCGCGCGGCGAGAATGCCGGTTACCGTGGTGCCGTGCTCGGTGGGGTCTTCAGCATCCCTGGCGTAGACGCAGGTGCGCGGCGCCTGCGGTTCGCAATCACCGATGTATTGGGCGAATTCGGGCGAGTCGAAGTCGAGATTGCGTTCGATGACGCCGATGCGCACCGGATGCATCTTGGCCGAGCTCTGTTGGGCCGGCAGGCGATGCCGGTAATAATCCACGGCGTCGAGGAACCGATTGGCGACCCATTCACTGTTCCGGGGCTTCTTGCCACGGTCCTGTTCCACCGGCTCCTCAGGGCCGGATTCTTCGACGACCACCGCATCCACGCTCACCTCACTACCCAGACGCAGCACCATGGCGTCTCGCTCGGTCAGGTCTTTCACCGGCAGGCGCAACTGATAGGTATTGAGCGGTGCGATGGCGCCGACCACTTCGGCGCCATATTTGCTGGCCAGGCGGCGCGCTTCGTCCAGGCCGTCGTGGTTTTCTTCGATGATCAGGCTGATCAGGTTCAGATAGGTATTCAGCCCGTCCATGTTCTTCGCCACCTCGTCAGGGCCCGCCGCCAGCACATGGCTGCCGTTCAGTGACAGCCACACCGGGTTGCTCCGGCGTTCGCCCTGTTCGAGCCAGAGCGGTCCGCTCTGGTGCTCAGCCTTACGCAGCGACAGGCGCAGGTTGCCTTCGCCGGTCGGCGAGCTTTCGACCGGTTTTCCGCCGAGCATCAACCTGGTCTCGCCGTCGCCGAGCCCGGTACCGCGCAGGCAGAAGGTCAGCAGATCGGTGGCGAAGAGGTCACCGCAGCGTTGTACCTCCTTGATGCGTAACGGAGCGGGCTCGGCCATTGCCGGGCTCGGATTCAACGCTCCGAGCACAAGACCGATCGACAGGAAAAGCCGTGCTGTCCTCATTGCCGACATTGCAGATAGTGCACGCTGAACAGGTCGCGGGAATCGGTCCATTGACCACTGCAGTCGAAGCCAGCGCTATTGGCCAGGTCGGCGAAAGATCCCAAGGTGTACTTGTAGGAGTTCTCGGTGTGCAGGCTTTCGCCGGCATCGAAATGAAAGCGCTGGCCTTCGATGGTCACGTCCTGTGCCTCGCGGCTGACCAGGTGCATCTCGATGCGCGAATCCTGTTCATTGAAGAAAGCCCGGTGGGTAAAGCGTGAGGGGTCGATATCGCTATCCAGCTCTTGGCGGATGCGCTGCAGCACGTTGAGGTTGAAGGCCGCCGTCACGTGAGCACGGTCGTTATAGGCCGCCTCAAGCACATCTCTGTCCTTGATCAGGTCGACGCCAATCAACACGCCACCACCGGGCGGAAGGATTTCGTGCAGGTGGCCGAGCAGCTTGCGAGCCTCCAGTGGAGTGAAATTGCCGATGCTTGAACCGGGGAAAAACACCAGCGGATGGTGAAGCGTGAAATCGTCCGGCAGCTTCAGCTCGTCAGAGAAATCAGCGCACGCCGCATGCACCTCCAGCCAGGGGTAGTCCGCCGCCAGACGCTGGGTGCTGGTGAGCAGAAAGTCTTCGGAGATGTCGATGCCCAGATAGCTGACCGGTCGCAGGCCTTCGAGCAGCAGGCGCACTTTGCGGCTGGCGCCGCTGCCCAGTTCGATCAGGTCGGTCTGTGGCCCGGCGATCTCGAGGATGTCGTTCGCTGCGTTTGCAAGAATCTTTTCCTCGGTGCGGGTCACGTAGTACTCCGGCTGCAGACAGATCTGCTCGAAAAGCTCGGAGCCGCGCCGGTCATAGAAGAACTTCGGCGAGATTCGCTTGGGCGCCGCGGCGAACCCCGCCAGCGCTTCGTCACGCAAGGACGTATCGTGTGCCGGTTGTGTCTGGTCATGGAAATGAACGGCTAATGCCATTGGTCATAGCTCCCTGGCCAGGCGCAGCCCGGCGAATTGCCAGCGCATGGCCGGTTGGAAAAAGTTGCGGTAGGTGGCGCGGATATGGGCTTCCGGCGTAGCGCAGCAGCCGCCGCGCAGGACCATCTGGCCGGACATGAATTTGCCGTTGTATTCGCCCAGGCTGCCTTCCAAAGGATGGAAACCGGGGTAGGGGCGGTAGGCACTGGCAGTCCATTCCCAGACATCACCGAACAGTTTCGCCGGCCCTTCATGGGGCGTGTTCGCCGCGACTGGCTGTAGATGGTCGCTCTCGAGAAAATTGCCGCGCAGTGGCTGGTCCGTCGCCGCGACTTCCCACTCGGCCTCGCTGGGAAGCCGGGCGCCGGCCCAGCGTGCGTAAGCATCGGCCTCGTAGAAGCTGACGTGGCAGACCGGCGCCTCCAGATCCAGTGGTCGTAGACCGCCCAGGGTCATCTCATGCCAAGCATCGTCCAGGCGCTGCCAGTACAGCGGCGCGTGCCAGCCGCACTGCTGGATTTGCGCCCAGCCATCAGACAACCAGAGCTCGCTGCGGGCATAACCGCCATCGGCGATGAACGACAGATACTCTCGGTTGCTGATCGGCCGATCGGCCAACTGGAAATCCTCAAGGAACTGCCGATGCCGCGGTGTCTCGCAATCGAAGGCGAAGCCGCTATCGGCGTGGCCGATGTGGCGCACGCCACCGGCATAGTCGTGCCAGCGGAGACGGTCGTTGTGCAGTGTCGGCGCCGACTTCAGGTCGCTCCGGTAAACCGGGTGCAAGGGGTTCTGCGCCAGGATGTGTTTGATGTCCATCAGCAGCAGTTCCTGATGCTGCTGTTCGTGCTGCAGGCCCAGTTCCACCCGGCGCAGGATCTCGGCGGCATGCTGCTGTGGAGGATTGGCCAGCAGTTCGTCCATGGCACGGTCTACATGCTGGCGGAAGCGATACACCTCGTCCACACCGGGCCGTGAGATCAGACCGCGTTGGGCTCGGGGGAAGGGCGTGCTGTGCGTTTCGTAGTAGGAATTGAACAGATGGTCATAGGTCGTGTCGAGCGGCTTGTAGCGCGCAAGATAGGGCTTGAGCAGGAAGGCCTCGAAGAACCAGCTGACGTGCGCCAGATGCCATTTCGGCGGGCTGACGTCGGGCATGCTCTGGATGACGTAATCCTCGATCTGCAAGGGTGCACAGATCGCCTCGCTGGTGGCGCGCACCTGTCGGTAGCGCTGCAGCAGATAGTCCAGCTCGGCGAGTGCCGGTTGCTGTTTTGGCTGTTCGGCCAGGTTGCCCATGGGCTTCCCCCTTTGTTCGATACCCGAAGTTCGATCCCCGAATGCTCAACGCCTGGAACGGCCGCAAGGCGCCTCTATAGCGACCCGAAGCGAGGCGCAAAAGTTTCTGCCGCTGCTGCTGCGAGAGCCTTGCATGGGTTCATGTCGCCTTTGATGAAAGCAGTACACATCCGAATGCGAAAGGCGCTGCCGGCTAATCGCTGGAAAACGCGCCGAACGAACAGGCGAGACGTCTTGGTCAAGCCCGCTCGGTCCCTGCGCTCCATCGGCTCAGCGGTTTTCGATCGGCGGGGTAGGCCGGATCAGCATCTCGTTGACATCCACATGTGCTGGCTGCGAGAGCGCGTAAACCACTGCCCGGCCGATGTCCTCGGGCTGCAGGGCATAGGCGGGCGGCTTGTCGAACAACGGTGTGTCGACCATGCCCGGCTCGATCAGCGTGACCCGCACGCCGGTGCCGCGTAATTCTTCGCGCACGCTCAGCCCCATCCCGGTGATCGCCCACTTGCTGGCGCTGTACATCGAACCGGGAATGACGAAACGCCCGGCGGCGGAGCCGGTCAGGAGCAGGTGACCACGGCTGGCCTTGAGCGCCTCGAGACTGCAGCGTAGGGTCAGGCCGACGCCATAGACGTTGGTCAGTAACATCTCACGCCACACTTCAGGGTCGGCACCGCTGAAGCCACCCTCGCTGCCCGGTATGCCGGCGTTGGCGTAGACCGCATCGAGCTGTCCGAAATGGTCCAGCACCTGCTGCACCATGGCCTCCTGGTCTCCGTATTCCTTGACGTCGCAGCGGATCGCCAGGGCGTGCGCCGGCCCGCCGAGATCGCTCACCAATTGCGCGAGCTTCTGTTCGGAGCGCGCGGCCAGCGCCACGCGATAACCCGCCTCGGCGGCCAGTCGGGCCGTGGCCGCGCCGATCCCGGAGGACGCGCCGGTAATCAGAAGAACGAAGTCGCTCATGTCATCCTCGCTCGGTGGCTGCTAAAGGCTTCAGTAGTTCGGTGGCGTTTCCGGAATGCCGGTGTCATCAGCGAGCACCGGCATGGTCCAGGGTTCGAGTCGATGATCCTTGTCCTCAACCTCCAGTCGCGCCTGCTCGATGACGCTGCCCAGATGTTGCGGGTTGCTGTATTGCTCCCTGGACACGCTGGGCACCCGCAGCACTTCGATGCCGCTGCCGGACATGACGGTAAAGCCGAAACTGTCTTCGTCCGGGTTGGCACTGGTCACGCAGCCGCATGGAAGGAAGGCTTCGCTGACCAGTTGCATCGCATCGTCGAGATTCAGTGGTGGGGTTCTCATGGCGTTCTCCGTCGTCTGACTGTCTGAAGTGGACCGCCGCGGCGAGCCGCCGTTTCCGGCAGGCGACGGGCTGCGCTTGCTCGCTCTTGTAGCCGAGCCGCGGCGGCAGCATATTCGGAGCATGAAACCGATCCCTGACTACGACCCGCTGGCCGCTTTCCACCCGGCGGTTGCCGGCTGGTTCAACCGCAGCTTCGCTGCTCCGACCCCGGCCCAGACGCGTGCATGGCCGCTGATCCGTTCCGGCCAGTCGACTCTGGTTGCGGCGCCAACCGGCTCGGGCAAGACCCTGACGGCCTTTCTCGCGGCCTTGGATCAGCTGGTCAAACAGAGCCTGGACGAGGGTGGCCTGCCGGACGAAACGGCGGTGCTCTACGTGTCGCCGCTCAAGGCGCTGTCCAACGATATCCATCTGAATCTCGAGCAGCCGCTGTCAGGAATATCCGCCGAGCTGGAGCGACTCGGCCTGCCGACGCTGCAAATCCGGACGGCCGTGCGCACAGGCGATACCCCGCAAGCCGAGCGCGCGGCCATGCGCAAGCGGGTCCCGCATATCCTGGTGACCACCCCGGAATCCTTCTATGTGCTGCTAGGCTCCGAATCCGGTCGGCAGATGCTGGCGGGCGTGCGCAGCGTGATCGTCGACGAGATTCATGCGATTGCTGGCAACAAGCGTGGCAGTCACCTCGCCTTGTCACTGGAGCGGCTCGAAGCGCTCTGCGGGCGCCCGCTGGTGCGGGTCGGTCTGTCGGCGACACAGAAGCCCATTGAAGCGGTGGCCGATTTTCTCGTTGGTGTCGGGCGCCGCTGCGAAATCGTCGATATCGGTCATGGTCGCGCGCGCGACCTGGCGCTGGAGGTGCCACCGGTGCCGCTGGAAGCGGTGATGAGCAACGACGTATGGGCACTGGTTTACGACCGGCTGGCGGCGTTGGCTGGCGAGCATCGCACCACCTTGGTCTTCGTCAACACGCGCCGCATGGCCGAGCGCGCCGCGCGGCATCTCAGCGAGCGCCTCGGCAACGCGGTGGTGGCTGCGCACCATGGCAGCCTGGCGCGCGAACAGCGATTGGACGCCGAACAGCGGCTCAAACGCGGCGAACTGCGCGTGCTGATTGCTACCGCATCGCTGGAGCTGGGCATCGATATCGGCGATGTCGAGCTGGTCTGCCAGTTGGGTTCGCCGCGCTCGATCGCCGCCTTTCTGCAACGTGTCGGTCGGGCTGGACACCAGGTCGCTGGCGTCTCCAAAGGGCGATTGTTCCCCAGCTCGCGCGACGACCTGATCGAATGCGCCGCCTTGCTCGACAGCGTGCGTCGCGGTGAACTGGATAGGCTGGTGGTCCCAGACGCGCCGCTGGACGTACTGGCGCAGCAGATCATCGCCGAGGTGTCCTGCCGTGAATGGACCGAGGATGAACTACTGGCGCTGATCCGACGTTCGATGCCCTACGCGACCCTCGGCGAGGCGCGCTATCAGGCTTTGCTGACTATGCTCGCCGAGGGTTACACCACCCGCCATGGTGCGCGAGGCGCCTATTTGCATCGTGATGTGGTCAACCATAGCTTGCGTGGCCGGCGCGGCAGCCGGCTGACGGCGCTGACCTCCGGCGGAACCATCGCCGACAACGCCGATTACGCGGTGCTGCTCGAGCCGCAGGGCTTCAACATCGGCACGGTGAACGAGGATTTCGCCGTGGAGAGCCTGGCCGGCGACGTGTTTCAGCTGGGCAATACCGCCTATCGCATCATCAGGATCGAGCCCGGGCGGGTCCGGGTCGAGGACGCCCAAGGCCAGCCGCCGAACATCCCGTTCTGGTTGGGTGAGGCGCCAGGGCGTAGCGATGAGCTGTCGTTGGCGGTGGCGAGGCTGCGCGGCGTGATCGATGCACGTCTGGGCGCCGCCGAAGCCTGCAGGCGCGAGCAGGCTCACGAGTATGAGTCGGCCTCGGCGTTGGCCGGCGAGCTGACGCCTGTAGAAACTGGCGGACGGCTTCAGCCCGCCATTGATTGGCTCACCGACGCCCTCGACCTGCCGGACGCCGCCGCTCGGCAGATCGTCGAATACCTGGCGCGCTCGCGTTCCGCGCTGGGCGCGCTGCCGACTCAGCAGCGGCTGATCATGGAGCGCTTCTTCGACGAGTCCGGCGGAACCCAATTGGTCATCCATTCGCCGTTTGGCAGCCGGATCAACCGCGCCTGGGGCTTGGCGTTGCGCAAGCGATTCTGTCGCACCTTCAACTTCGAACTGCAAGCCGCCGCGACCGAGGACGCGATTATCCTCTCGTTGTCCACCAGTCACAGCTTTCCGCTTGAGGAGGTGTGGCGGTACCTGCACTCCAATAGCGCCGAAGGCGTGCTGATCCAGGCACTGCTCGATGCACCGCTGTTCGGCGTGCGCTGGCGCTGGAACGCGACCACCGCGTTGGCGTTGCCCCGGATGGCGGGCGGACACAAGGTGGCGCCGCAGCTGCAGCGGATGAAAAGTGAAGACCTGCTCGCCACGGTCTTTCCCGATCAGGTGGCCTGCCTGGAAAACATCGTCGGCGAGCGCGAGATTCCCGAGCATCCGCTAGTGGCGCAGACGCTGGATGACTGCCTGCATGACGCCATGGACAGTAAGGGCTGGCTGGCTCTGCTGCGGCGCATCGAAAACGGCGAGATCGAAATCTTGGCGCGCGACCTGCCGACGCCATCACCGTTGGCAATGGAAGTGCTCGGCGCGCGCCCTTATGCCTTCCTCGATGATGCACCGCTGGAAGAGCGCCGCACCCAGGCGGTGCTCAATCGGCGCTGGACCGATCCTGAGTCCAGCGCCGACCTCGGTGCACTGGACGCCGCAGCCATCGACGCGGTACGTGAGGAGGCCTGGCCACAGGCGCGCCATCCGGACGAATTGCACGAAGCGCTGATGGGGCTGGGTTGCCTGGCCGAAGCCGATACGCAGGCCGATTCGCAGTGGCCTGCCTGGTTGAGCGAACTGGCCCGTGGCGGACGCGCGACCCGCATGCAGGTCGCGCAGGATCGCGCGCTCTGGCTGCCCATCGAGCGCCTGGCGCTGTTGCAGTCGATCTACCCCGGCGCTCGTTGCGAGCCGGCCCTGACGCCATTGCCAGGCTTCGACCAGCTGTCGAGCGAAGAAGACGCATTGGTCGAGCTGATCCGTGCGCGGCTGACCGGCTTCGGCCCCTTGCCGGTCCCGCTGATCGCCAGGCCGCTGGCCTTGCCGGCGTCGGCCGTAGCGCTGGCGCTGACTCGACTGGAATCCGAAGGTTATGTGCTGCGCGGTCGCTTCACGCCAGGGGCAAGTGAGGAAGAATGGTGCGAGCGGCACTTGCTGGCGCGCATCCACCGCTACACGGTCAAGCGCCTGCGCCGCGAGATCGAGCCGGTGGAGCGCGCCGATTTCATGCGGTTTCTATTCGACTGGCAGCATCTTTCCGACGCGACACGAATGCAGGGGCGTGACGCGCTCGGCCCCGTGGTCGAGCAGCTTGAAGGCTTCCAGGCCGCCGCCGGGGCCTGGGAAAGCGAACTATTGCCTGCACGGTTGCACGACTACGGCGGCACCTGGCTGGACGAACTCTGTCGTGCCGGGCGTATCGTCTGGACCCGTCTGGCCGGACGTATCAAGGCCAGCAGCGGTCCGGTGCGCGGTACACCGATCGTCTTGCTGCCGCGCCGGCATCTGGCCGCCTGGCATGCGCTGGCCAGCGAAGCACCGCAGCCAGAACTGTCGTCACGCGCGCAGCGGGTGTTCGAGACATTGCAGGCGCAGGGCGCACTGTTCTTCGACGAGCTGCAACACGAGGCGCATCTGCTACGTAGCGAGTTGGAGGATGCGCTCGGCGAGCTGGTCGCCGTGGGATTGGTCAATGCGGACAGCTTCGCGGGCCTGCGCGCGTTGTTGGCGCCGGCGGCCAAGCGTCCGCGCGCTACGCGACAGAGCCGCGGCGGCGCGTTCATCGGCGGTATGGCCGATGCGGGGCGCTGGGCGCTGGTACGCAAGGGACCCGCTCCGATGGTCGATCCCACGCCGCTACGCCGATCATTCGATCCTGACGCCTTGGAACACATCGCCATGGTGCTGCTGCGCCGTTACGGCGTGGTGTTCTGGCGATTGCTGGATCGCGAAGCGGACTGGTTGCCGCCGTGGCGTGACCTGCTGCGCGTTTACCACCGGCTCGAGGCGCGTGGCGAAATTCGGGGCGGTCGCTTCGTTGCCGGCCTGCCTGGCGAACAGTTCGCGTTGCCGGAGGCCGTCGGTCTGCTGCGCGAAATCCGCAAGCGGCCAACGTCAGGGGAAATGATCGCGGTCTCAGCGGTCGACCCGCTGAATCAGGTCGGGACCTTACTGCCGGGTGATCGCGTGCCAGCGGTGGCGGGCAATCGAATTCTCTATCGCGACGGTGTCCCGCTGGGTTGGTTGATCGCCGGCAAACCGGAGCTGCTGGCGGAACTCGACGAAGACGATCAGCGCAAGGCGCGGCAACTGCTCGCGGTGACGCGCCGTTAGGTGCGAGGCTGCCAATGAAAAGGCCGGCTGCGAGCGCTCGCAACCGGCCTTCCGGACCCTCCAGGCCTGAATCAGCCGGCGACCAGCACCCGAATTGCCTCCAGGCGCAGTGCGGCTTTTTCCAGCATCGTCAGGCCTTCTTCACGCTGCTTGCGCAGAGCTTCGATCTCGCTGTCGCGCACGCTCGGATTGACCGACTGCAACGCGGTCAGGCGCGCCAACTCTTCGTCGAGACTGGCCTTGAGCTTGCGCTGCGCTTCGGCGACACGCTCGTTATGACGCGGGGCGATCTTGGCTTCGGCATCGGAAATCTGCACCGCCAATACATCGCGCTGGGCCTGGATGAATTTGTTGGCGCTGGCCCGCGGGACGCTTTCCAGCTGATCGGTCAGCGTCTCGAACGCGACTTTGGGTGCCAGGTCGTTGCCGTTCGAGTCCAGCAGGCAACGCAACGCCAGCGGCGGCAGGAAGCGATTGAGCTGCAGCGCACGCGGCGCCACCACTTCACTGACGAACAAGAGTTCCAGCAGGACGGTGCCGGGCTTGAGTGCCTTGTTCTTGATCAGCGCCACCGCGGTGTTGCCCATGGAGCCGGACAGCACCAGGTCCATGCCGCCCTGCACCATGGGATGTTCCCAAGTGAGGAACTGCATGTCTTCGCGCGCCAGTGCCTGCTCGCGGTCGTAGGTGATGGTCACGGCTTCGTCGTCGCCCAGCGGGAAGCTGGCGTCGAGCATCTTTTCGCTGGGACGCAGAATCAGCGCGTTCTCGGAATGGTCTTCGCTGTCGATGCCGAAGGCGTCGAACAGTTCTTCCATGTAGATCGGCAGGGCGAACTGGTCGTCCTGCTCCTCGATGGCTTCGACCAGCGCCTTGCCCTGTTCGCCACCGCCGGAATTGAGCTCCAGCAGACGGTCACGGCCGGCGTGCAACTCGGCTTCCAGCCGCTCGCGCTCGGCGCGGGCTTCGTCGATGAGTTTCTGGAATTCGTCGTCGTCACCTTCCTCCAACTGGTTCAGGAGGCGCGGGCCGAACTGATGCTGCAGGGCGTTGCCGGTGGGGCAGGTGTTGAGGAAGGCGTTCAGCGCTTCGTGATACCACTTGAACAGGCGTTCCTGCGGGCTGGTTTCCAGATAGGGCACGTGCAGCTGGATGATGTGCGCCTGACCGATCCGGTCGAGACGACCGATGCGCTGTTCCAGCAGGTCGGGGTGAGACGGCAGATCGAACAGCACCAGGTGATGGGCGAACTGGAAGTTACGGCCTTCGCTGCCGATCTCGGAGCAGATCAGCACCTGCGCGCCGAACTCCTCGTCGGCGAAGTAGGCGGCGGCGCGGTCGCGCTCGAGGATGCTCATCCCTTCATGGAACACGGTAGCGGGGATGCCTGAGCGCACGCGCAGAGCGTCTTCGAGATCCAGCGCGGTCTCGGCGTGGGCGCAGATAACCAGCACTTTGAATTTCTTCAGCATCTTCAGGGTGTCGATCAGCCATTCGACACGCGGATCGAACGTCCACCAGCGATTCTGCGCATCGGGTACTTCCTGCTGGGTCTGGAAGCTGACTTCCGGATACAGCTCTGCATGCTCGCCCAGTGGCAGCTCCAGATATTCGGCCGGGCAGGGCAGCGGATAAGGATGCAGCTGGCGCTCGGGGAAGCCGCGTACGGCGGCGCGGGTGTTGCGGAACAAGAGGCGGCCGGTGCCGTGGCGGTCGAGCAGTTCGCGGATCAATCGGCTGCTGGCTTCGATGTCGCCATCGGTGGCCGCAGCGAGCAGCGCTTCGCCTTCGGCTCCGAGGAAATCGTGGATGGTCTGGTGCGCTTCCTGTGACAGGCGGCCCTCGTCGAGCAGCTCCTGTACCGCCTGGGCGACCGGCTGGTAGCTGGCGCTTTCGGCACGGAAGGCTTCGAGATCGTGGAAACGGTTGGGGTCGAGCAGGCGCAGGCGGGCGAAGTGGCTTTCCTGGCCCAGTTGCTCGGGCGTCGCGGTCAGCAGCAAGACGCCGGGAATCACTTCGGCCAGCTGTTCGACCAGCTTGTATTCGGCGCTGGCATCTTCCGGATGCCAGACCAGGTGGTGCGCTTCGTCCACCACCAGCAGATCCCAGCCGGCAGCGAAGGCGGCGTCCTGGGCACGTTCGTCGTCCTTCAGCCATTCCAGCGAGACCAGAGCCAGCTGAGTGTCTTCGAACGGGTTGCTGGCATCGCTCTCAATGAAGCGCTCGTCGTCGAATAGCGCGACCTGCAGGTTGAAGCGGCGACGCATTTCCACCAGCCACTGATGCTGCAGGTTCTCCGGAACCAGGATCAGCACGCGGTTGGCGCGCCCCGACAGCAGTTGGCGATGGATCACCAGGCCGGCTTCGATGGTTTTGCCCAGACCCACTTCGTCGGCCAGCAGCACGCGCGGGGCGATGCGGTCGGCGACTTCGCGGGCGATGTGCAACTGGTGCGCGATGGGTTGCGCGCGCACGCCGCCCAGGCCCCAAAGTGAAGAGGTCAGCTGTTTACTCTGATTTTCCAGTGTGTGGTAACGCAGCTTGAACCAATTCAGCGGGTCTATCTGGCCAGCGAACAGGCGGTCGCTGGCGAGGCGGAACTGGATGAAGTTCGACAACTGGGTTTCCGGCAGAGTACGGGCTTCGTTCTGCGCGGTCAGACCGTGATAGACCAGCAGCCCGTCGACGTCGTCGACTTCGCGCACGGTCATCTTCCAGCCTTCGAAATGGGTGATTTCATCACCGGGAACGAAGCGCACGCGGGTCAGCGGGGCACTGCGTGCGGCGTATTGGCGGGTTTCGCCGGTCGCCGGGTAGAGCACGGTGAGCATCCGCCCATCCTGCATGAGGATGGTTCCCAGACCGAGTTCCGCTTCGCTGTCGCTGATCCAGCGTTGCCCCGGTAGATACTGCTGCGCCATGCTGCCTCCCGCCTGTGAAAAAAGCGCGCTATGGTAACGGAACCCTGCCGATAGAGCGACGACAGATGCCGATTCGATAGGCAGTGTAGCGTTGCTGTTAAAGTCGACCGCAATTCAGCCGATCAACTGGTGCAAGCCCGCATAAAGACACCGATCGAACTTGGGGCTGCTCATGGGAGAGCACAGATGCTGCCAATCATTCCACCGGGCACCGTTCAGGTTACCGCCCAACAGGATGTGGTCAAACCGCGGCCGGAGGTGGCCCCGGTAGCTCCGGTGCAGCCAAGCGCCAATGAAAGTTCGGTGGGGCTCGATCGGCGACACCCGCAAGAAGCCGAACAGATGCTGCGCGACGAACAGCGTAGGCGGCAACGTCGGCGTGGTTACAGCCCGCAGGAACTGGCCGAAGGCGAGACTGCCGAAGAGGATCAGGACGCACTCGAGGAGCTGCCACGCCAAGGTCTGTGGGTTGATGTCGAGGTATGACGAGCCGCCTGCTGAGCACAACGGCGATCCAATGAACGACCTGCCGCAGGCTGATCTGCGCTACCTGCCACAATGGATCAGTGCAGAAACCGCCGATCAGTGGCTGGAAGAGCTGCTGGTACAAACGCCCTGGTCGCAACCCGAGCTCAAGCTATATGGCCGTCGCTTCGCCATGCCCCGGCTGGTCGCCTGGTACGGCGACCCTGGCGCGCGCCTGCGTTACTCGGGTCTGATCCACGATCCATTACCCTGGACGCCTTTGCTGGCCGAGATTCGCCAGCAGGTGCAGCGAGAGTTGACCGGGACATGAATGGCGTGCTGCTCAATCTTTATCGCAACGGCCAGGACGCGATAGGCTGGCACAGCGACGACGAGCCGGAACTGGGTTCGGAACCGCTGGTGGTCTCGCTCAATCTGGGCGCGACGCGGCGCTTCGATTTCCGTCGCAAGGGTGCCAGCCGTATCCAGCACTCAATCGCTCTCGAGCATGGATCGCTACTGGTCATGGGCGGACCGACGCAGCATTATTGGCAACATCAGATCGCCAGGACGCGCAAGGTAACCGAACCGCGCCTCAACCTGACATTCCGTCAGATCACTTGCGAGCCAGCCGTATGAGCCATGAAGTAAAGCTGATCGACCTCAGCACCGAACGTGAAAAGCGTATCCACGACATCAAGGAGAAGCGCCTTGCCGAGATGCGTGAGGCGTTCGAGCAGGCGCTGCCGCTAGCCAAGCCGAAGAAGAAGTCCAAGACCAAGCCGAAGAAGCGCTGACAGGCCTCATAACCAGGCGCCGCTCCAAGCCTCACCGCGACGGTTCGATGCTGTCGCGCCCTCCGTAGCTCCCTCCGATCCCCTCCGTTTTTTTGACTCAGATCAGCTTCCGCGATGCCTTTTGCCGTCGGCTTGGGGCCTATTGACGTCGGTCAATTTTTTATTGGCGGGAGAGGACGACTATGCAGCCATCAGACAGCACAACGGCTTGGGAGGCAGGAATCATGTTCGTCGATAATGTGGTGCTCGCAGGGGTGGTCACGGTCGGCCTGATGGTCGCCTTCCTCGGCGGTTTCGGATATTTCATCTGGCGGGATGCACACAAAAAGCAGTGATTCCGCAGATAGACAGAGCACGCAAGGCATTTGGGCGACTTAGGTCGCCCTTTTTTTTGCCTGTGAATCAACGACGGCGTTGGGGTTGCAGGAATACGGCGCTGGTGAACGGCGGTACCTCGAACTCGCCAGCGACGACCCTGGCTTGACGGCTGATCGGGTCGCTTGAATCCCGCTGTACCGGATGCGGCTGGTAGCCGTCAGCGCCAGGTAGGCGAACCCGCTCTGCAGAGGCGTTGAACACCACCATCAGCGCCTGGTAGCGCCGGTCGAGATCGCGGCCGTCGCCAGGGCCATCGGCCAGGCTGAAGGCGATCACACCCGGCTGCTGCGTTGGACCTGTGTTGTGAAAACGCAAACGGCGCTGCACCTCGCGCGCGCTGTCGAGCTGAAACAGCGGGCTGTCGCTCCGGATCTTCAGCAGTTCCAGAAAGCGCCGCTTGGCCGCGACTATGTTCACGGCGCTCGGCTTGGTATGGGGGTTGGCGATGACTTGGCGGACCAGCGGCCAGTTGTCAGCATCCTTATCGGCCCGCGGCAGGCCCTTGTTCCAATTGTTGTCCTGGTAGCTGAAATCCACCGCATTGAACCAGTCGCCCGAGTCGTAGCTGTCGCGTTGCATGGATTTGGAACGGAGGATATCCGAGCCGAGGTGAATGAAGGGCACGCCTTGACTGAACAGCGGCACGGACAACGCCAGCAGTTGCAAACGGACACGGTCGGCGACGGGCAGACCCACCGGCAGCTTGTACTGGTTGTTGTCCCATAGCGTCTGGTTGTCGTGCTTGGAGACATAGTTGATGGTCTCCTGCGGGTCGAGCGTATAGCCGGCGGGCTGCCCGTTGTAGTCGATCTGACTACCACTGCGCGTGCTGCCGTCGGCGGTGACGAACTGGTAGTCGCGCAGTCCGCCGGCGATGCCAACGCGGACCAGGTCTGCGGCATGCAGCAGCTGCGCCTTTTCCTGCGCGCCGGCGCCGGTCAGCTCGTTCGGCGCCACATAAAGGCCATTGGCGAAGCCCTGATTGCGCCGGATGCTTTCGCCGCTGTCGAAGGGACTGCCGCCGCGAACCGCGTCGCGCTGCCGATCGTTGAAGGTGCCGATGCCGGTACCGGCCATGTTCAGCTGGGTGGCATTGATGCCCCGGGCATTGCCGGCGACTTCGCCGAAATCCCAGCCCTCGCCGTAGAAATAGGTGTCCCGGTCGATCTTGCGCACCGCGCGGTACGCATCGACCAGATTCTTGCGCAGGTGATGGCCCATCAGATCGAAGCGGAATCCGGCGATCTTGTAGTCGCGTGCCCAGACCTCCAGCGAATCGGTCATCAGCTTGGCCATCATGCGGTGTTCGCTGGCGGTGTTTTCGCAGCAGGTCGAGGTTTCGACGGCACCGGTGGATGGGTTACGGCGGTGGTAGTAACCGGGCACGATCTTGTCCAGCACCGACTTGTCCGTCAGTCCTGATGCGTTGGTGTGGTTGTAGACCACGTCCATCACCGTGGCGAGGCCGTCGTTGGCGAGCGCCTGGACCATCTGGCGGAATTCGATGATGCGCTGCGCGCCCTCGGCATCGCTGGCGTAGCTGCCTTCAGGTGCGCTGAAATGGAAGGGGTCGTAGCCCCAGTTGAAGTTGTCCAGGGCGCGCAGGTCGTTATACAGCGCTTGCGCCTGGCCGCTGGCCGGATCGAATCCTTGCAGCACCAGGCGGATGCTCGCGGCGCTGCAGTATTGCGACCAGTTTTCACGGGCCTGGGTAGACAGATCGCAAAGCTTGGCGAACGGGTCGTCGAGGTCGACGCGGCGGGTCGGGTCTTCATCGATGGTGGCGATATCGAATACCGGCAGCAGCTGCACGTGGGTCAGCCCGGCATTTTTCAGGTCGCGCAGATGCCGCATACCGTTGCTGTCCGGGTGGGTGAAGGCGCCGTAGGTCCCGCGTAGTTCGGCAGGCAGGCTGGCGTCGCTGGCACTGAAGTCGCGCAGATGGGTTTCATAGATCACGCTCGCTTCGGGGCGTGCCGGGTGCGGTGGGCGCAGCGCATCCCAGCCGGAGGGCTTGAGATCGTCGGCGTCTAGGTCGACGACCTGAGCGTACTGGCTGTTGCGCGACAGGCTCAGGGCGTAGGGATCGCTGACCAGCGTCGTCTCGATCTTGCCGGTACTGGGCCGGTAAGCCGTGACCTCGTACTGGTAATACTGCCGATCCAAGGAGCGCGGGCCGTCAAGGCTCCACACGCCGAGACGTTCTCGCATGATCTTCGGATAACCGGGCAACAGGCGCTTGGCCTCGTCGAACACATGCAGGCGCACCCGCTGCGCGGTGGGTGCCCAGAGCGTGAAGGACACGCCACGTGCATCGACGCGTGCACCGAGTTCGCCGTTATAGGCGAACAGCAGGTCGAGAATCCCGGCCGTTTGCACTTCAGTGGCGTCGAGCACCTTGTCATCGTCGTCATAGGTGACCACCACCAGCTGGCTCATTACGGCGCGCCGCAGGTCGCGGGCATGGGCGGAGAGATGGAACGCCGGTGCCTCGGCCAGGTGTGGATGCTGGCGTTTGAGGCCGTCGCGCAAGGTCGCCGGTTGCAGTGCGAGCGCGGTGCCGCCACGGACCGTACGTGTTTCACTGTCGATGCGAATGTCGGCGCTGGTGGAGTAGCGCAGTTCGATTCGGCTGGCGTCGGGGGCGCCATCGACGAGTGCCAGGGTGAACGGGTCGAGCCAGTGGGCTCGGGCGCCCTTTATCGCCACGGCGGGCCCGCTCATGGGGGTGCCGGAGAGCTGTGCGTTGCCGCTGAGGGTAAAGGCGCGGCGACCGATTTCGTCGAAGCGCCAAACCAGGTCATCACCACCCAGATCCTTTTCGTCGCCCTTGTGCATGATCAGATTCAGGCAACCGGCGTCGGCGGTGAGGGCGATGCGGTAGTAGGCGCCATGGTCCGGGTCGATACCGGCGGCGGGCAATGGCTGATCCCAACTCGTCTCGTTCAGGCTGCCGGCGCAGCTCGCCGTGTTCCACAGATGTGGACCCCAGCCGGCATAGTTGCCATCGGCCCGTTGGTAGTACAGCAGAGCCTCGTCGGGGCCAGGGTCGAGCGGCACGGCCGAAGCCGCTTGGATGGCTAGCGAAAAGCCGCCGAGGACGAGCGCCGCCAGGCGCCGATAAGCAATCGAGCGTATGAGCATGGATGAGGTCCCGGTGTTGTTCTTGTTGTACCGCTTGCGGGATGGTCGGTGCGTGGCCGACTGTGCGCATCCTCCATGGAAGATGCTTTCGGGGCGTAGCCGAGGGCCGTAATAGCGTTCTGCTGGTATTCGTCCGGCTTAGTTTTTCGCTGGTTCGCTCGACTGTCTGCCGCAACTGCTACAAACCGAGCTATCGACCGTTCATGAACGGTATGCGGCGGATGCAACGCCTGCGGGAAGGCGTTGCGAGCAGACCTTGCGTCGCGGAGATTCTACTGGCTGAGCGCAGAAGGAAGGCGCCGCGGAGGCGCCTATTGGCTGTCGCCGTCAAGCGCTGGGCTTGTCGGCCAAAACTGACGCTAGTGAGCGCGCGTCCCCTGTATCAGCCGATGCTGACCGGTGGCAGGGCTTTGATCTCGACGGTTTGCGCTTTGCGCGGTGCGAGGATTTCGGCCTCGCCATCGACGACCATTTCGTCGCGCTGGTTGAACACCTGGGTGGCGATGCGGACGCGAAACTTCGGCAGTTTCTCTAGAATCTCCAGGCGCACGGTCAAGGTGTCGCCGAGCTTGACCGGCAGGGCGAAGCGCATCGTTTGTCCCAGATAGATGGTGCCCGGCCCCGGCAATTCGCAGGCCACTGCGGCACTGATCAGCGCACCACTGAACATGCCATGGGCGATGCGCTCGCGGAAGATCGTCGAGGCAGCGAATTCGGCGTCCAGGTGGACCGGGTTGTGGTCGCCAGACATCGCGGCGAACAGCTGAATGTCGCGCTCTTCCACCGTCTTGCTGTACGTGGCCTTCTGGCCGACTTCCAGATCGGCGTAGGGTGTGTTGCTTAGCGTACTCATGCGTAAACCTCTGAATGCGATAACAAACGGAAAACCCCGTCGCGGCAGGGGTTGCCGCACGGCCATGACGGGCACGCCGTGGAGGGCGCTTGGGTGGCTGCATTCTAGAGGGCGGCAGGCCGGTTGTCCCGGTTCGCTTTGGCTTTGCCGCCGTGGGCCGAGATTCACGTCGCTGATTTACACGGTCGACCTATTGCTCTGCAATGCGGAGCTGTTAAGTTCGCCACAGCCCGCGACGAGTGGGCCAGACACTCTCAGGTAACGAGGCCAATAACAATGCAACCTGACTTCTGGAACGACAAGCGTCCCGCCGGTGTGCCCGACGATGTGGATATGGGGGGCTTCCGCTCGGTGGTGGAGGTGTTCGAGCGCTCCTGCAAAACCCATGCGAACCGCCCTGCTTACAGCAACATGGGGGTGACGTTCAGCTACGCCGACCTGGAACGCTACTCGGCCGCATTTGCGGCCTGGCTGCAGAACCATACTGATCTGCAACCGGGAGATCGCATCGCGGTGCAGATGCCCAACCTGTTGCAGTACCCGATCGCGGTTTTCGGCGCCTTGCGTGCCGGGCTGATCGTGGTCAATACCAATCCGCTGTACACCGCGCGTGAGATGCGCCATCAGTTCAAGGATTCCGGCGCACGGGCGCTGGTGTACCTGAATACGTTCGGCAAGCTGGTGCAGGAAGTGCTGCCCGATACCAGCATCGAAGTGCTTATCGAGGCGCACATTGGCGACATGCTGCCGCCGGTCAAGGGGCTGCTGGTCAATGCCGTGGTCAAGCATGTGAAAAAGATGGTCCCGGCCTACAGCCTGCCCCAGGCCGTTTCGTTCAAACACGTGCTCGCCGAGGGGGGACGCCATAGCCTCAAGCCGGTTCCGTTGACGCTCGACGACGTCGCGGTGCTGCAATACACCGGCGGCACCACCGGCGTGGCCAAGGGCGCGATGCTTACGCACGGAAATTTGGTGGCCAACATGCGCCAGGTCCATGCCAACATGCAGCAACTGGGCGCTGACGGCCATCCGCTCATCAAGGATGGGCAAGAGGTGATGATCGCGCCGTTGCCGCTGTATCACATCTACGCCTTCACGGTTAATTGCATGTGCATGATGGTGACCGGCAACCATAACGTGTTGATCACCAATCCTCGCGACATCGACGGCTTCGTCAAAGAACTGCAGAAGTGGCGCTTTACCGCCTTTCTCGGGCTGAACACGTTGTTCGTTGCGCTCATGTCGCATCGAGACTTCAAGAAAATCGATTTTTCGGCGCTCAAGGGCACCAACTCGGGTGGCACCGCGCTGGTCTCCTCGGTGGCCGAGCGCTGGAAGAGTTTGACCGGTGTCACCGTGACCGAAGGCTACGGGCTGACCGAGAGTTCGCCGGTGGTCTGCGCCAACCCGCACGGCGACCAGTCGCGTCTGGGCACCGTTGGCCTACCGGTACCGGGTACGACGCTCAAAGTGATCGACGACGAGGGCAACGAGTTGCCGTTGGGCGAGCGCGGCGAACTCTGCGTCAAGGGTCCGCAGGTGATGAAGGGGTACTGGCAGCGGCCTGAAGCCACCGCCGAAGTACTCGATAGTGAAGGCTGGTTGAAGACCGGCGACATCGCGGTGATCGATCCGGACGGCTTCGTGCGCATCGTCGACCGCAAGAAGGATTTGATCATCGTCTCTGGTTTCAACGTCTATCCCAACGAGATCGAAGACGTGGTCATGGCTCATCCGAAGGTCGCTGCTTGTGCCACGATCGGCGTGCCGGACGAGAAGTCAGGAGAGGCGGTGAAGCTGTTTGTGGTCCGTAGCGATCCCAGCCTGACCCTCGAAGAGCTGCAAGCCTATTGCCGGGAGAATTTCACAGGTTACAAGGTGCCGCGGCACTTCGTGTTCCGTGACTCCTTGCCAATGTCCCCGGTTGGCAAGATTCTGCGCAGGGAGCTGCGCGATCAGGCCTGAGTCCACCAAGACGCGGCTCTCTAAGCTCGCACTGAGTGACTGGATTTGTCCTGTCAGTCACTTTGTGTGTGCTCGCATCACTCGGAGCCACTGTTCGGGCTGTTGCAAAACTGCTAACCTCGCCCCGCCTTTTGCGCGGAACTGCCGTACAAAAGTTAACAAAACACAACAAAACAGCTGCCATATGCAGTAAAGCTGTCGCTTAGGAGTGGGGTTTCATGACCGATAACTTCTGGAAGGATAAATATCCTGTCGGGGTCGAAAGCGAGATCGATACCGATGAATACCGGAACATCCAGGCTGTGCTCAAACAATCCTGCGAGCTGTTCGCGGGCAAGCCGGCCTTCAGCAATCTCGGCAGAACCCTGACCTACGGCGAGCTGTACACGCTGTCCGGCGAATTTGCCGCCTATCTCCAGCAGCACACCGATCTACAACCGGGCGACCGGATCGCGGTGCAACTGCCCAACTTGATCCAGTATCCCATCGTGGTATTCGGCGCCATGCGCGCCGGCCTGATCGTGGTCAACACCAACCCGCTGTACACCGCGCGGGAGATGGAGCATCAGTTCAACGACTCCGGCGCCAAGGCGCTGGTGTGCCTGGCCAACATGGCCCACCTGGCCGAAGACGTGTTGCCGAAGACTGGCATTCGCCATGTGGTCATTACCGAGGTCGGCGACATGCTGCCGACCATCAAGCGACTGCTGGTCAATGCGGTGGTCAAGCACGTGAAGAAGATGGTGCCTGCTTACCATCTGCCCAAGGCGGTCAAATACAACGAGGCCATGGCCCTTGGGCGTGGCAAGGTGCCGAGCGAGGCCAACCCGAGCGGTGACGATATCGCCGTGCTGCAGTACACCGGTGGCACCACCGGAGTCGCCAAGGGCGCCATGCTGACCCATCGCAAT
Organism: Pseudomonas sp. KSR10; assembly: GCF_022355455.1. Lineage (NCBI taxonomy): Bacteria > Pseudomonadati > Pseudomonadota > Gammaproteobacteria > Pseudomonadales > Pseudomonadaceae > Pseudomonas > Pseudomonas sp. KSR10. Next base: position 1,638,343 of record NZ_JAKOEN010000019.1, read on the forward strand.
CTGGTCGCCAACATGCTGCAGTGTCGTGGGTTGATGGGCACCGAGCTGGGCAGTGGCTGCGAGACCATGGTCGCGCCGCTGCCGCTTTATCACATCTACGCGTTCACCTTTCACTGCATGACAATGATGTTGATCGGCGCGCACAACGTGTTGATCACCAACCCGCGCGACCTGCCGGCTTTCGTCAAAGATCTGAGTAAGTATCGGTTCACCGGCTTCGTCGGCCTCAACACGCTGTTCGTGGCGCTGTGCAACAACGAGAGCTTCCGTAAGCTGGACTTTTCCGCGCTCAAGGCCACCTTTTCCGGCGGTATGGCATTGCAGCTGGCGGCGGCGGAGCGTTGGCAGCAGGTGACTGGCTGCTCGATCTGCGAAGGCTTCGGCATGACCGAAACCAGTCCGGTGGTGTCGGTCAATCCGTTCGGTGGCATTCAGATTGGCACCATTGGCATCCCGATGCCCTCGACCCAGTGCAAGGTCATCGACGAGGATGGCAACGAACTGCCGATAGGCGCTACTGGCGAACTATGCGTGAAGGGCCCGCAGGTGATGAAGGGCTACTGGCAGCGTCCGGAAGCCACGGCCGAAGTGCTCGACGAGCAGGGTTGGCTGAAGACGGGCGACATCGGAATCATCCAGGACGACGGTTACATGCGCATCGTCGATCGCAAGAAGGACATGATTCTGGTATCCGGTTTCAACGTATATCCCAACGAATTGGAAGACGTGCTCGCCACGCTGCCTGGCGTGTTGCAGTGTGCCGCGATTGGCGTACCGGACGACAAGTCTGGCGAGGCGATCAAGCTCTTCGTGGTGGTCAGGCCGGGCGAGAGCCTGACCAAAGAGCAGGTCATGCAGCACATGCACGACAACGTCACCGGTTACAAGCGTCCCAAGACCGTCGAGTTCCGCGACAGCCTGCCCACCACCAACGTCGGTAAGATTCTGCGACGTGAACTGCGTGACGAAGAGTTGCGCAAACTCGGCCAGAAGTAACGACTCAGGCTAGTGAGAGCCCCGCTTCGGCGGGGCTTTTTTTTGGAGCAGTGCGCTCGTTCGAGGCCGGCTCGCCTACCGTCTGTTCTGGCTTGAGCGATCTGTCTCGCGCGCGTTAAGACCTACGTCATCTTCGAGGGAAGATTTGCTTGGTTGACTCAATTACGCCGCTAGCTAGCCGATAGCCTCGATGGTGCGATAAATTTGGCGCCGAAAAACAGGCGCTTTCGCCGCCTTTAAGTTCTGCTCAAGGTCCAGCTCATGCTCTCCAGATTACGTCTGCAAACGAAGCTTCTCATCCTCGCATTAGGTCCAATCCTCTTGTTGGCGATACTCCTCAGCGGCATATCCGTGCTCACGCTGCAAGAACTGGCGGCCAAGCAGGAAGCAGAGACGCGTGAAAATCTCGTTCGGGATCGCCGCGCGGAACTGGAAAACTACGTGCAGCTTGCCCGGAAGATGATCGCCCCCATCTACGATAGCTCCGCCTCGGATGACCAGGAAGCACGAGACCGCGCCGTGGCCATTCTGGAAACGCTCTCCTACGGCAAGGACGGCTATTTCTGGGGCTACGACGAACAAAGCGTGCGGATTCTCCAGGGCAACACCAAGGACAAGATTGGGCAAAGCTTCTATGACTATCGTGACCCCAGCGGCAAGTACGCCATCCGTGAGCTCGTCCGGGCCGGTATGGATGGAAGCCGTTACGTCGATTACAGCTTTGTGCTGGGCAACAGCACGACGCTCGTCCCGAAGATCGGCTATGCAGAGCATCTGCCGAAGTGGAACATGGTCTTTGGCACATCGCTCAATCTGGACGGAGTAGAGCGCGATGTACAGGCGGCTCGGAAAGCGTTCCAGGACGACATCAACGAACTGCTGTTCGTCATGCTAGGCTCCGCCGTCGCGCTGCTGGTGCTGATCGCCGTGCTGGTAACTGCCACGAGCCGCACGCTGCTACGGCCGCTCATGCTGATAAAGGGCAAGCTCGATGACATGGCGTCCGGTGAGGGCGATCTGACCCACCGCCTGCCAGTTACCAGCCAGGACGAACTGGGCGATCTGGCTTCCTCGTTCAATCGCTTCGTCGAAAAGATCCATGGCCTGGTTCAGCAGGTTTCGAAAACCACCGGCCAGCTGACGACGCTGGTTGCCAGCGTTGCCAGCCAGGCGCAACGTTCCGAGCAGGCGATGGCCGCACAGCGCCATGAAACCGATCAGGTGGCGACTGCGATCAACGAGATGTCGGCTGCTGCACAGGAAGTGGCAATGAGCGCACAGCGCGCCGCCGAAGCGGCGCAGGAAGCGGATCAGCAGGGCCAGGGCGCCAAGCGAACCGTGGACAGCAGCATTCAGCAGATCCACGCTCTGGTCGGCGAGCTGCGTGACAGCGGCGAATCGCTTGGCGGGTTGCAGAAGGATGTGGAAGGCATCGTAGGCGTTCTCGACGTGATCCGGGCGGTCGCCGAGCAGACCAACCTGCTGGCGCTCAATGCCGCCATCGAAGCGGCACGCGCCGGCGAGGCCGGCCGCGGATTCGCAGTGGTCGCCGACGAAGTGCGAGCGCTCGCCAGCCGTACCCAGCAGAGCACGGTCGAAATTCAGGGCATGGTCGACCGTCTGCAGAACACCACGGCAATGACTGTTACCGGCATGGGTCGCGCCGGGCAGCAGGGCGAAAGCACCCGGGCCCAGTCGAACCAGGCGGGCGAGTCGCTGGATGCGATTGCCGCGCTGATAGGCACCATCAGCTCCATGAACGCTCAGATCGCCAGCGCCGCCGAGGAGCAGACTGCGGTCGCCGAGGAGATCAATCGCAGCGTTCATCACATCGCCGATGCGGTTGATGGCGTGGCGCAGGAGGCCGCCGAAGGCGCCCAGACCTCCCGCGAACTCAATAGCCTGGCCGAGAGTCTGCAGCGTCTGGTCGGCCAGTTTCGTATCTGAGCCATCATCGATGAGGCGGGTGTAATGCCCGCCTTGGTCTGTCGAGAACTGCCGGCAGAATTCCGTCGGGTTCCATCAAGCCGACCGGCGGTGCTGCCGTCTGGCGCGACGGCGCGAACCGAAGCGAGACAACCCGGGTCTAGGACCCTATGGCCGCGTCCGCTCCAGCGGCTGTTGAATGCCAGCGCGCCTCCCTATGCCGTGCTGAAGCCGTCTGATGTAAGCAACTGCAGCGCGCCGGTGCGCGACGCAGCCGGCTTGGCCTCCATATCTGTCGCTCGCTCCGTTTTCAACGGCCGTCTGTGCCGTAGGGGACGATGGCGCATGCCATTTTGCGGCCTGCCCATCAATCTCGTTGCAAGGATGAGTTACCCATGCAGAAGAAAAACAATGCACGTCGGGTAGTTGCTTCTTTCGCTTTATTCGCTTCCACCGCAGCCTTGGCAGCACCCTCCGCCGAGATCGCTGCGTTCGATGACTATTGGTCGCCCGGCAAGCCCGACTCTCGGATCTGTCGATCACCGTTGCTGGTGGGAACGCCGCTCGGTCTGCCGCGCTGTATGCAGGCCGGTAACGTGATGAAGCACCTGGAGAATTTGCAGGACATCGCGTCAATGAACCGCGGCAATCGCGCCTCCGGACAGTCTGGCTATCAAGCCTCGGTGGATTACGTGCGCAGCACTCTCGAGCGCGCCGGCTATCGGGTCAGGGTGCAGGCATTTCCGTTCCTGGCGTTCTATCCCGCAGGCCCGGGCGCGCTAGCGGCAGTGACGCCGCAGCCGGTGCAGTACATCTGGGAGGAGGATTTCACCTACGCCGACCAGACCGATCCTGGCAATGTCACAGCGCCCGTGGTGCCGGTGGACCTGGCGCTCGGCCTGGGCAATACCTCGACCAGCGGCTGCGAGCCGTCTGATTTCGCTGGTTTCCCGGCGGGCGCCATTGCGCTGATGCAACGCGGCACCTGTCCGTTCGGCGAGAAGGCCACCAATGCGGCCGCCGCTGGCGCAGCCGGAGCGATCATCTTCAACCAGGGCGATACCGAGGACCGCAAGGATCTGCTGGTCGCGACCTTGGGCGAGGACTATCAGGGTGGCATCCCGGTGATGTTCTCGACCTATGACAATGGTGTGAGCTGGTCGCAGACCGAGGGGCTTCAGCTGAGCATGAACGTCGACGTGATCCGTGAGCAGTCGGAGACCTACAACGTGCTGGCCGAGACCCGTCGCGGCAATCCGGACAACGTGGTGATGGTCGGTGCGCATCTGGATTCGGTCTTCGAAGGACCTGGCATCAATGACAACGGCTCCGGTAGCGCCGCCTTGCTGGAAATGGCCACGCTGATGAGCAAGGCGCACCCGCTGAACAAGGTGCGCTTCGCCTGGTGGGGCGCGGAGGAGTCCGGGCTGGTCGGGTCGACCTACTACGTCACTCAGCTACCGGAGGAGGAGAAACAGCAGATCAAGGCGTACCTCAACGTCGATATGATCGGTTCGCCGAACTACGCCAACTTCATCTATGACGGCGATGGCTCCGATTTCGGCCTGCAGGGCCCGCCCGGCTCCGGTGCGATCGAGCGCCTGTTCCGCTCCTACTTCCACTTGCGCAACGCACCCTCGGAGGGGACCGAGATCGACTTCCGCTCCGATTACGCGCAGTTCTTCGATGACGGCATCGCCTTTGGTGGCCTGTTCACCGGTGCTGAAGACATCAAGAGCGTAGAGCAGGCGCAGCTCTATGGCGGTGCGGCCGGGCAGGCGTACGATCCGTGCTACCACAGCGAGTGTGACAACCTCGGGAACATCTCCACCGACGCGCTGGAACTGCATGGTGACGCCCTGGCCTTCGCCACCAGCTGGTTGTCGCTGTCGACCAAGATGGTCGACGACGAGATCGACGCAGCGGCCGAGCAGGGCATCGGCACCCTGCGCATGCAGAAGGCGCAGGAGAAGTCGCGTTGGGGTCACTGGATCCGTTGACCGCGTGAGCGCCGCGCCGGCTAGCCGGCGCGGTCTTTTCCATCAGTCCCTTTCCCTACGGCCAGCCGGCTAAATCTGCGACAATCGCGTCCTTCTCGAAATCGCTTACGGCTGTCCATGACCGACGCAACGCCCGCTTTTGCACAACTCCTGGAAAACCTCGATCAGACCATGTTTGCCGACCGTCATCGCTTGCGTCGTCAATTGCATGACCTGCGCAAGAAGGCCGGCGATGCGCCGCTCGAAGACGAGCACCTTTCCCTGTGGCTCGAGCGTTTCCAGGCCTCGGTGGCCAAGGTCGAGGCGCGCCGGCAGAGCGTGCCAGCCATGCGCTACGACGACAGCCTGCCGATCGCTGCCAAGCGTGAGGAGATCAAGGAGGCGCTGCGCAAGCATCAGGTGCTGGTGATTGCGGGCGAGACGGGCTCGGGTAAGACCACTCAGCTGCCGAAGATCTGCCTGGAAATCGGCCGCGGCGTGCACGGGTTGATCGGCCATACCCAACCGCGCCGGCTGGCGGCGCGAAGCGTGGCGACCCGAGTGGCCGAAGAAATCGGCACGCCGCTGGGCGAGCTGGTGGGCTATCAGGTGCGCTTCGAGGATCAGAGCAAGGACAGCTCGCTGATCAAGCTGATGACCGACGGTATCCTGCTGGCCGAGACCCAGCACGACCGCTTCCTGGAGAAATACGACACCATCATCGTTGACGAGGCGCACGAACGTAGCCTCAACATCGACTTCCTGCTCGGCTACCTGAAAACCCTACTGCCGCGTCGGCCCGATCTGAAGGTGATCATCACTTCGGCGACCATCGATCTGGAACGCTTTTCCGAACACTTCGGTAATGCGCCCATCGTCGAAGTGTCGGGGCGTACGTATCCGGTCGAAACCTGGTACCGGCCGCTGGCGGCAGAAACCGATGAGGATGGCAACCGGGTCGAGGACGACCTCACCGTCGATCAGGGCATCCTTGCCGCGTTGGACGAGATCGACGCCCATGAGAAGAGCATTGGCAAGCGCCCCGGCGATGTGCTGGTGTTCCTGCCCGGCGAGCGCGAGATCCGCGACGCCGCCGAGGTGCTGCGCAAGGCCAATCTGCGCTTTACCGAGGTGCTGCCGCTGTATGCGCGGTTGACGCCGGCCGAGCAGCAGAAGATTTTCCGACCCGCTGCCGGCCGCAAGATCGTGTTGGCGACCAACGTCGCGGAAACTTCGCTGACCGTGCCCGGCATTCGCTACGTGATCGACTCCGGCACTGCGCGTATCAGCCGCTACAGCTACCGCGCCAAGGTCCAGCGACTGCCGATCGAGGCCGTGTCTCAGGCCAGTGCCAATCAGCGCAAGGGCCGTTGCGGGCGGGTCGAGCCGGGCATCTGCATTCGTCTGTACAGCGAAGAGGATTTTCTCTCTCGACCGGAATTCACCGATCCGGAGATCCTGCGCACCAACCTGGCGGCGGTGATCCTGCAGATGCTGCACTTGCGCCTCGGTCAGATCGAGGACTTTCCGTTCATCGAGCCGCCGGACGGCAAGGCCATCAGCGATGGCTTCAACCTGTTGCAGGAGCTTTCGGCGGTCAACCGCGAGAATCAGCTGACGCCGCTCGGGCGGCAGCTGGCGCGTCTACCGATCGATCCACGTCTGGGTCGAATGCTGCTGGAAGCGGCCGGCCTAGGCAGCCTCGCCGAGGTGTTGATCGTCGCCAGTGCGCTGTCGGTGCAGGACGTGCGCGAGCGCCCGGCCGATCGTCAGCAGCAGGCCGACCAGGCCCATGCCCAGTGGAAGGACCCGGACTCGGATTTCGCTGCGCTGATCAACCTCTGGCGCGGTTTCGAAGAACAGCGCCAGGCGCTCGGCTCCAATCCGCTGCGTACCTGGTGCCGGAAGCACTTCCTCAACTATCTGCGGCTGCGCGAATGGCGCGATGCGCATCGGCAGCTGACCCTGATCGCACGTGAGCTGAATCTGGGCAAGCGCAAGGAAACGGCTGGTCCCGGTCAGCCATCCGCCAAAAAGGCCGACTCCCGTAAGGTGGAAGACGGCGGGGCCTCTTCCATCGAGCAGCCCGCGCTCACCACCGATAAAAAGGTCAACGTCAAGCTCGCCCAGCAAGCCGAAGCCAGCGAGGCGGCACAGAAAGCCAAGAGCTATGCCGCCGTGCACAAGGCAATCCTCTCCGGCTTGCTCAGCCAGGTTGGGCACAAGACCGAGGAGGGCGACTTCCTCGGCGCGCGGCAGCGACGCTTCTGGGTGCATCCGTCGAGCGTCATCGGGCGCAAGAAGCCCAACTGGATCATGGCGGCCGAACTGGTGGAGACCACCAAGCTGTTTGCGCGCATGGTGGCGAAGATCGAGCCGGACTGGATCGAGCCCCTCGCCAAGCATCTGACCAAGACCAACCACTTCGAACCACATTGGGAAAAGAAGCGCGGTCAAGTGGTGGCATTCGAACAGGTGACCTTATACGGCATGATCATCGTCGCGCGCCGGCCGGTGCATTTTGGTCCGATCGATCCGCCTGCGGCACGTGAGCTGTTCATCCGTGAAGGGCTGGTACGCGGCGAAATGCACAGCCGCGCCAAGGCGCTAACGGCCAACCGTGAGCTGCTGGAGCTGTTCGACGAACTGGAAGCCAAGGCCCGCCGGCGCGACATCATTGCCGACGAGGACACCTTGTTCGCTTACTACGACGCGCGTCTGCCGCAGGACATCTATCAGACCGCCAGCTTCGAGAGCTGGTACAAGCGCGAAAGTGCGAAAGACCCGCAGTTGCTGATGATGCGGGACGAGGATGTGCTCGCCCGTGATGCCAGTGAGGTCACTAGCGCGCAGTACCCGGATCAGCTGCACATCGGCGAACTGCAATTGCCGCTCGAGTACCACTTCGAACCCAACCATCCGCGCGATGGCGTGACGCTGCGCGTGCCGGCACCGCTGCTGCCGCAACTGCGCAGCGAAAGGCTCGAATGGTTGGTGCCCGGGCTTCTCGAAACCAAGGCCGTAGCGTTGGTGCGCGGCCTGCCCAAGGCCATCCGCAAAAACTTCGTGCCGGTGCCGGATTTCGTCAGGGCTGCGCTTTCGAAGGTCAGCTTCGGTGAGGGCTCGTTGGCCGAGGCGTTGGGCCGCGAACTGCTGCGCATGACGGGCGCCCGCGTGTCTGAAGAGGCATGGGACGAGGCAGCGAACCAGCTCGACAGCCATCTGAAAATGAACATCGAAGTGGTCGATGGTCGCGGCAAGTACCTGGGTGAAGGACGCGATCTGGCTGAGCTCACTGCGCGCTTCTCCGAGGCCAGCCAGGCCGCGCTGGCGCCACCGCAGCAAAAGGCGGAGCAGAAACCAGTCGAAGCCAAGGCCTTCGCTGAGGTGGCACAAACGGCTCAGGCGAAGATGGCCGGATTGTCGATGACGGTCTATCCCGCCTTGGTGGAAGAGGGTGGCGTGGTCAAGGAAGGCCGCTTCCCGACCCAGGCGGAGGCCGAATATCAGCACCGCCGCGCTCTGCAGCGACTGTTGTTGCAGCAACTCAGCGAACCGGCGAAATTCCTACGCAGCAAACTGCCGGGCCTTACCGACCTGGCGCTGCTTTACCGCGAGATGGGCAAGGTGGATGCGTTGCTCGAGGACATCCTGCTGGCCAGCCTCGACAGTTGCATCCTCGATGGGGAAGCCTCGCTACCCCGCGACGGCGCGGCGTTGGCTGCGCTCGCGGAGCGAAAGCGTGGCGACTGGACGTCGCATGCCGAACGCCTCGCGCGGCAGGTACTGGAAATCCTCAAGCTCTGGCATGGGCTGCAAAAACGCTTCAAAGGCAAGATCGATCTGGCCCAAGCCGTGACGCTCAACGACATCAAGGCGCAGCTCGGCAATCTGGTCTATCCCGGCTTCGTGCGCGAAACGTCGGCTGAATGGCTCAAGGAATACCCGCGCTATCTCAAGGCCATCGAGCAGCGCTTCGAAAAGATCGGCGCGCAGTTACAGCGTGATCGCGTCTGGTCCGGCGAATTGGCCGGCTATTGGGAGCAGTACCAGGCACGCCTGAAGAAGCATCAGCGAGAAGGCAAGCGCGATCCGGAACTGGCGTTGTACCGCTGGATGCTTGAGGAATACCGCGTATCGCTCTGGGCCCAGCAGTTGGGGACGAAAGTCGCGGTATCGGACAAGCGACTGAACAAGCAGTGGGGACAGGTCGAGGCCTGACGGCGCATCGCCAGGCCGGGCATACGGTCTGGGCACTAGCTCAAGGCTTCTTCGACGAAGCCCAACCGGTCCTGTCCAAAGAACATTTCGCTGCCCACGAAGAACGTCGGCGCACCGAACACGCCGCGCAGCACGGCTTCTTCGGTGTTCGCCTTGAGAGCGTTCTTGACGTGCTCATCGGTGACCAAGGCGTGGAACTGCTCGGGCTCGAGGCCGGCTTCCGCCAGGACCGTCGCTAGTATCCGCTCGTCGCCGAGGTTGCGCTGATCGACCCAGAGAGCTTTGAACAGGGCGTCCAGATAACGCGGAAAATCCTTGGGTTGCTGCAGTTGATAGCCGACTGCGCCTCGCATCAGCGCCAGCGTATTGATCGGAAAGTGCGGGTTGAAGTCGAACGGCACATCGTAGCGGCGTGCATGGCGCAACAGGTCCGTCGTCATGTAACGGCCTTTCGCCGGAACGGTCGCCGGCGAGCTATTGCCGGTGGCTTGGAAGACGCCCCCGAGCAGCATGGGCCGATAACGCAGCTCTGCGCCGGCGCGTTCGCACAGCGCGGGCAATTGGGTCCAGGCGAGATACGCCGCCGGGCTGCCGAGGTCGAAGAAAAACTCCACGGTCTTGTCCATGTCGCAACTCCAAAGGGAAGGGGGGATTACCAGCGCTCGATCCAGGGGCGCAGGTCGAGTTCGAAGGTCCAGGCGTCGCGTGGCTGACTGTGCAAGTGCCAGTAGTTGTCGGCGATGTGCTCGGGATTGAGCACGCCGTCCTGGTCCTTGAGGGCGTAGCGCTCGGGAAAACTGTCGCGGATGAAGTCGGTGTCGATGGCGCCATCGACCACTACGTGGGCCACGTGAATGTTCATCGGGCCTAGCTCGCGCGCCATGCTCTGCGCCAGCGCGCGGATGCCGTGCTTGGCCCCGGCGAAGGCAGCGAAGCCGGCAGCCCCACGCAAACCGGCCGTGGCACCGGTGAAGAGAATGGTGCCGCGCCCGCGGGTCACCATGCGTCTGGCCACCGCCTGGCTGGTAAGGAAGCCAGAGAAACAAGCCATTTCCCAGATCTTGAAGTATTTGCGCGCAGTTTCCTCGAGGATACTGCACGGCACGTTGGCGCCGATGTTGAACACCATCACCTCGATTGGGCCGATATCGCGCTCGATGGTCTCGACCAGTTCGGCTACCTGATCTTCCTTGCGCGCATCGGAGGCGAAGCCATGGGCACGACCGCCCTCGGCAATGATGCTGTCGACCAGCGGCTGCAGCTTGTCGGCGCTACGCCGGGTGACGCAAGCCACGTAGCCCTCACGGGCAAAGCGCCGCGCAATGGCACCGCCGGTAGAATCCCCGGCGCCGATGATCATGGCGACACGATTGTTGTTATCCATGGGGTGCGCTCTCTTGCTAAACGATCGTTAGGTAAACGAACGTTATGTTACGCTCGGCCTATCGTCAAGTGACTCAAAGAGGTTGTGCTGTATGCGTTACTCCGCCAGCCACAAGCAGGAAACCCGACAGCGTCTTGTCGAAAGCAGCGGCGCCATCGCCAAGCGCGGCGGCTTCGCCACCACCGGTGTCGATGGACTGATGAAAGCCATCGGCCTGACGGGGGGCGCGTTCTACAGTCATTTTCCATCCAAGAGCGACCTGTTTACCGAGGTGGTGCGGCGCGAGTTGTCGCAAAGCCCGATTCTTGCGCGCGACGGTGTTCTGGATCGGACCAGGCTTGAGCGCTGCCTCGACGGTTACCTGAGCCTGGCCCACCTGCACAACCCGGAGGCCGGCTGCGCCATCCCGGCGTTGGGCGCGGAGATTGCCCGTGCCGATGTGCCCGTGCGCGAGGAGGCTGAACATTGGCTCTGTGCCCTGCAACAGGCTTGGGCCGCCGCGCTGGAGGATGCCCAGCTGGCCTGGGCGCTGATTGCCCAATGCGTCGGTGCATTGGTCGTGGCGCGCATGCTGGCCAGTGAAGACACTCAACGTGAGGTGCTAGAGGCGAGTCGTGGCCATTTGCATGCGGCTATCGCCAAGAACTGAGCGACCGACAGCGGCCGATTAGCCTGCCTTTGGGCTGATGCGCAGATTCGAGCCAGGCGCGTCAGCTGCGGAGGAAGGCCAGCACCGCATGCATGAATTCAGTTGGATACTCGATATTCGTCAAATGGGCTGCCGGCAGAACCAGCAATCGAGCATTGGGAATAGCAGCGGCCATGGCTTCACTGTGCGCAGCGGTAGTTACCGCGTCGTGCTTCCCGGCAATGATCAAGGTTTGATTGGGGATAAGGGCGATGGTGCGCCGCATATCGGTATCCCGTACCAGCGCCCAAGAGCCCGCGATGCCTTGCCGATCGGTTTCCAGCAGCATGGTCCGGAATTGCGCCACGACGGGACTTTCTACTGCCAGCATTCGCGCAGGAAACCAGTTACGCAGGAAGGCTTCGGCGGTGCTCTGCATGTCTCGCGCTTCGAGCACGGCGGCGATCGCCGGATCCCATTGCTCGGTCGGCCCTAGATAGGCTGCGGTGTTGCTGAGAATCAGGCGATCGATGCGTTCGGGGCGGTGGATACCAAGCCATTGACCGACGAACCCACCGAGCGAGAGCCCCAGGAAATGGGCGCGCTCGATATCCAGGGCATCCAGCAGCTCTATCACATCTCCACCGAACCTACCGATTGAGTACGCGCCGGGTGGCACATCGGATGCGCCGTGCCCTCGCATGTCATAACGCAGCACGCGGAAGTGCCTGGCCAGAACGGGAATCTGGGTATCCCACATGTGCAGATTCGTTCCGATGGAGTTGGATAGCACCAACACCGGCTTGTCTGCCGAGCCATCGAGGCGATAAGCGATACGGGTACCATCTCCAGTCGTAAAGAAAGACAGGGCCGCCTGAGCCTGCGCACTCGCCTGTGCGGGGTGTGCCTCGGCGGGATTGGGTGTGTCGTTCGCTTGTACCGCCCTCGGAAATGCTGGGGCAAGCAATACGAAACTGGTGAGCAGGGAGGTAAGCGTGCGCAGCATTCGGAGCTCCTTCGGCGTGGTGCCTTGAGGTGAATTCAGCCGGAATGCTAGTTGCGAGTTTATTAGGAAGAAATTACAAAGATTGAACGATCATCGACAGTTTTTATGAACATGTACAAGTTCACTCTGCAGGACCTGCTCTGCTTCGAGGCCGTGGTACGAGAAGGCAGTTTCCAGGCTGCTGCGGCGGCTTTGCACCGCTCTCATACTGCGGTCTTTGCAGCCCTGCGCAAGTTGGAGCGGCAGTTCGGCGTGGCTCTGCTTGATCGCGCCGGCTACCGTGTGTGCCCCACTCAGGCAGGGCTGGCCCTCTACGATAGGGCGCAGCACCTATTGCAAGAGGCGGAAGCCTTTTCCCTTCATGCTCAGCAATTGGCGATGGGGGAAGAAACGGGGCTGCGGGTGGTTATTGGCGACCTATGTCCCCGTCCGCAGGTGCTGGGGATGTTGAGCAGCTTCTTCGCACAATGTCCAGGCACGCGGCTGCAGCTTCACTTCGAAGCGGTCACTGGCCCCTGGGAACGGTTGTTCAATGACGAGGCGGATTTGATTCTGCACCGCATCGATAAAACCAATCCTAAATTGGAGTGGGTGGATCTGGGAGTCATCTCATTGATCCCGGTAGTAGCGCCCGGCTTTCTGCCCTTTCCTCAGACCGACGCGATCACCCCCGAGCAGATGCGCGGACTCACGCAGTGCATCCTTCGGGACACCGCGCATGATCCTGGTGATGTCAGCCATTTCGTCATCGACGGATCGCCCCAGTGCACCGTGGCTGACCACTCGATGAAGGCCGAGGTCGTCCTGCAGGGCATGGCCTGGGGGCACTTGCCGCTTTTCATGATCGAAGAAGAATTGCGAAACGGACGTCTTATTTCCATTGCCGGACGGCACTTTCCCGGCGTGGCGGAAGAGCTGGTAGCCAGCCGTCGACGCGACCGTCCACATGGGCCTGTCGCCATGCGTCTCTGGAAACATATTCAAGAGTGGGCAGACGCCGTGCGCTCATAGGTGTAAACACGCGGGTTTCGGTTGCCTGAAGCGCACGGCTGCGTGACGAGGCGCCTGCGTGTTGCGTTCCAGGCGGAACACCGCAGCAGTCAACGTGAGCTGATCCTGCAGCAGGTTCCAGTTGGCGCCGAGCTCGTAGTTGGTGGTTTCTTCCGGGTCGAGTTCGACGTTAGACGCGCTGGCCTGGAACATCTCGCCGGAAGGCTGATAGGAGCGGCTGACCGAGAGGTAGTAGGACTGCACGTCATCCAGCTGCCACACCAGGCCCGCACGGGGACTGAGCGTGTAGTCGGTGCGCTCCAGTTCCGCCTTGCCGTTGAAGTCGTCACGGAATGTCTGGTCGAATTCGTCATAGCGCACGCTCAACAGCGCTTTCCAGTGTGGCGACAGTTCGATCATGTCCTGGACGTAGAATCCGAGCGTCTCTTGCGTGTTCAGGCCATCGCCGGTCTTTCTATTGGCCTGGAACGGAACAGGTTGCAGTGCCGTAAACCGGTACGCGCGCCACATCGTCCTGGTTGTAGAACTGCTGGTCCTTCTCCTGACAGCCGAACCCCACGCCATACAGCCGTTGATGGTTCTGCCGGCAATCATGGCGTTCTGCTTGAGTTCGGTCTGGTTGAATATTTGTGCGAGTGTCGCCGGTCAGATCAAGGATCGTCTGCGGTTCCATCATTTCGCTGGGCTGTGTCCCCCGCCTCGTTGTGCTTTCGCGGAAGGCGTTCAACCCGTTGCATTTGTCCCTTGTTGTCCAATCTCAATCGCAACAGGTCCTCGGCTAGCGTGAGCTGCCCGCTGTAGCGTTCGGCCGCTTCCGCTCGAATGTCTTCGATCGATAAACCCTGGTTCGGGGCGCTCTGATAACGCGCGCTGAAGTGCGTCAGCACTAGATTCGGAACGCCTACGGCCTGGGCGAAGGTGGCGACCCGGGCGGCCGTGCTGTGACCGAAATCGGCTTTGCCGGCTTCGGCGATGGCCAGGGTGTAGGTGGCTTCGTGGACGAGCACATGCGCGCCCTGGCAGGCGTCGCGGAGCAGTTCGGGGCGGTCGTTGTCCCCGCCGATGACAATACGTCGGGGCGAACGGCCGAGCAGCAGGTAGTCTTCGCTACGTAGGGTGCGGCCTGCATATTCGACATCGTGGCCGCGTATCAGCTCGCCCCAGAGCGGCCCGCGAGGTATGCCGTCGTGGTCGAGCTTGTCGATGTTCAGGCGCGGGTCGGGTCGGGTTTCGCTGAAGGTGTAGCCCCAGCTCGGCACGCGGTGGGAGAGGGCGGTGGCTTCGACACGTACCTGTAGATTGCGCCAGCCCTGGAACGTTTCGGTGGCATGGAAGCGTAACTCGTAAGGCAGCCAGCTCTGGCTCATTACCAGCGTGGCACGCACCCATCCTTCGATTGCGGACGGGGCGATGATATCCAGCGGTTCCTGCCGCCGCGCCATGCCGGCGCTGGCAATCAGACCGGGCAATCCGTAGCAGTGATCGCCATGGACATGCGTAACGAAGATCGCGCGCAGGCCATGCAAGGTCAGTGGCGTGCGCAGCAATTGATGCTGGATGCCTTCACCGCAATCGATCAGGTACCAGCCCTTGCCGCTGTCTTCCAACAGTGCCAGTCCGCTGACGTTGCGTGCCCTGGTCGGGGTACCGGATGAGGTGCCGAGAAATAGAAGGTCCACACGAGGGCTCCCTGGTTCGTGCCGTCAGTATGGCGACTCCAATCGTCGCGCAGAAGTTCGCCTTTGCCTCGCACCGTCGGGGTTTCGATGCATATTCTTTTTAGCTACTAAGAAAGCACAAACTTATATTAAGAATTGCTAACTCGCGCGGTTATGCTGGCGGCCATCTGATAAGGCCTGCTGGGCCCACTTTGGGGTTGAACGATGGAGTTTGGTGTTCTTGGCTTTGTGATAGCCGGCCTGCTGGTCGGGTTCATCGTCGGCATGACCGGGGTTGGTGGTGGTTCGTTGATGACGCCGATCCTGTTGTGGTTCGGCGTCAACCCCGCAGCCGCTGTCGGCACCGATCTGCTCTACGCGGCGATCACCAAAGCGGGTGGCGTCTGGGTCCATCAGAAGAATCGCAACATCGATTGGCGCATTACCGGTTGGCTGGCGCTGGGTAGCGTGCCGGCCGCAGCGGCGATGCTCTGGATATTGAAGGGGTTACATAGCGATCAGGACACGCTCAACGCGGTGATCAAACAATCGCTGGGCATCGTTCTGGTGCTCACCGCGCTGGCCGTGCTGTTCAAGAAGCGTCTGTTGGTACTCGCCTCTCGCCTGTCCGGACCCACCCCGCGGCTATCGCCTCGTGGCCTGGACGTGCTGACCGTTGTGGTCGGCATGGTGCTCGGCGCAGTGGTGACGCTGACCTCCATCGGTGCCGGCGCACTGGGTACCGTGGCCTTGTTCTTTCTCTATCCATTGCTGAGCACGCGCCGTCTGGTCGGAACGGAAATCGCCCATGCGGTGCCGCTGACGCTGGTCGCCGGCCTTGGGCACGCTGGCATGGGCAACATGGATTGGACCATTCTGGCCTATCTGCTGATGGGTTCGTTGCCGGGCATTTACCTGGGCAGCAACCTGTCCGGCCGTGTTCCGGACTCCTTTTTGCGACCCTGCATGGCGGTAATGTTGGCGGCCATCGGCTATAAGCTGATCTGACCGCATCCTTTTTCGGAGGCGCGACGCACCGCGCGTTCCGTTATGGACATCATCGCGGCTGGCGTCGCTGAACATGCATGACGACAGCGACATTCCGCTTCTACGCCAGGCTCAACGCTTTCCTTCCGGTCGAGCGCCGCGGACAGGCTTTCAGTTGTTCATGCGCGCAGGCGGCGACCACGAAGCACATGATCGAAGCCCTCGGCGTGCCGCATACCGAGGTGGCGCTGGTGTTGGCCAATGGAACCCCGGCCGGGCTCGACTGGGCTATCAATGACGGTGATCGAATTGCCGTCTACCCGAAATTCGAACGACTGGATATTACTGGACTGACATCCATGCAGCCGCTCCCGAGCGGCCCGCCGCGGTTCGTCGCCGATGCCCATCTGGGCGGCCTCGCCCGGCTATTGCGCATGGCCGGCTTCGATACGCTCTTCGACAACCGCTACGAAGATGCGGCGATGACCGCGCTGGCCAATCGTGAGGATCGAGTACTGCTAACCCGTGACCGCGCGTTGCTCATGCACCGGGTGGTCAAGCATGGCTGCTACGTGCACGCGCTCAAGCCGGCGGAGCAGTTGCGTGAGTTGTATGAGCGCCTGGACCTGGCCATCCATGCTCGCCCCTTCAGCCTATGCATGCGTTGCAACCGGCCACTCTCAGAGATCGACAAGCAGACTGCGCGCGACCGTGTGCCGCCGCGCGTGCTGGAACGCCATGAGCGATTCGTAGGCTGCGATTGCTGCGGCAGGATTTTCTGGGAGGGCTCGCACTGGCAGGACATGCGAGCCTTGCTGGGGTCGATGACGGCGGACTGAACGCAATGGGGTATGCGTCACGCTCAGTTGGGTGATCAGCGTGCCTGAATCGCCCGTTGGTTGGACAGGTAAATATTGTCCGGCGACAGCGGTTGCCCGGTGTTCACCGCTTCGAGCCACTGATCGGTGCTCGCCACGGCTGCGAAACCGGTGTGCATCACCACCGTGAAGGCTCGATGAATCTCCTCGGCACTGGCTGCACCGGCCGAGTTTTGGTAGGGCAGCGAGCCGGTGGCGTCGTGCAGCAGCTCGACCTTCCAGCCTTCATGGTGCGCCTGCACCACTGTGGAGTTGTCGCAGTTATGGGTCATGTAACCGACCACCGTCAGGGCGTCGATCTGCCGGTCACGCAGCCAGGCGCCCAGGTTGGTGTTGACCAATGCGCTAGCCAGCGACTTCTCCACGTGCAGGTCATGTGATCGCGCCGCGACCGTGTGATGCAGCTCGGCCTGCTGGCTGCCGCGGGCGAACAGCGGCGATGTTTCCGGCGCGATGTGCTGCACGGCCACTACCGGGATGCCCGCCGCACGGGCCGCGTCCATGGCTCTGGCGATGTTCGACAGTGATAGTTGCACATCGGGATATTCGATACGTAAGTTGCCGGTGACGTATTCGTTCTGCACGTCGATGACGATCAGCGCGCGTTTTGGCTGGCTCATGGTGTGTCCTCATTCGAAGTTGGGGGCGACCGCATTGTTTCGTCGCTCGACCCGAGAGAGTGAGTGGCCCGAATGACAACTTACGATAAGATCGGGCCAACTCCAGCCGACATCTCGCCATGCAACTGCACCGAATCGCCGTGGTCGCCTTCGACCAGATAAGTCCCTTTCATCTTTCCGTTCCGTGCATGGTGTTCGGCGATGCCATGTCACGCACGCACCGTTATGCCGTCGATGTCTGCGCTGCCGAAGCCGGACCGCTGCGTACCACCGCGGGCTTCGAATTGAATGTGGCGCACGGGCTGGAAGCGCTGGAGCAGGCCGATACGGTGATCGTTCCGAGTTGGCGCGATGGCGACGAGGCACCACCGGCCGCGCTGCTCGCAGCACTGATAGCAGCTCATCAACGGGGAGCGACATTGGTCGGGCTCTGCCTCGGCGCTTACGTGCTGGCCGCAACCGGGCTGCTCGAAGGCCGTCGCGCGACCACGCACTGGGCGTGGGTCGAGCATTTCAAGGCGCAGCATCCACGGATTCAGGTGGACAGCGATGTGCTCTATCTGGATGACGCTAATTTGCTGACGTCGGCTGGAACGGCGGCGGCGCTGGACTGCTGTCTGTATCTGGTGCGCAAGCATTGGGGGGCTGAGGTGGCGAACAAGGTGGCGCGGTACTTGGTCATGTCGCCGCACCGGCAGGGCGGGCAGGCGCAGTTCATCGAGCAGCCCATGCCGACCCGCGGCCGTGACAGCCGTCTCGGCGAATTGCTGGACTGGGCGCGGGCGAGCCTGCATCTGCCGCATACGCTGGATAGCCTGGCGGAAAAAGCACTGATGAGCCGTCGCACCTTCAGCCGGCATTTCCGGCAGCACACCGGCACCACCGTTGGCGGCTGGCTGTTGGCTGAACGTATCGCGTTGAGCCAGCGTCTGCTGGAAAGCACCAATCAGCCCATCGATGCGATCGCCGCATTGGCAGGATTCGGCTCGCCGGTTTCGCTACGGCAGCACTTCAGCAAGGCACTCGGCATATCGCCCAGCCATTACCGGCAAGCGTTTCGCGGCCGTGGCTGAAGAGGTATCACCCGCTTCGGGCCGCTGCCTCTGATGCGCAGCCAACGAGAGGCTTGCGTCAAAGATATTTGAGCCAGGCGATATCCCGTCGCCGTGCTTTCAGCTCAGCGAACCAGCGTACCGCTGGGTACAGTGCGACCGCCAGGACCAGCGTGCCCAGCCACAGCGGCCAAACCGCGTCGAAGCCGAAGTGGCTGCCGCGATTGAGGCCCCATATCGCCACAGCGGCGAGATAGAGCAACTTCAGCACGTACAGGTGCAGCAGGTAGAAGAACATCGGCGCGGCGCCGAACACCGTCAATGGCCGCAGCCAGCCGCGCTCCTGGTTGCGTTCGAAACAGAGCAGCAACAGCAGCCCAATGCCCAATGTCAGGCAGAGGAATAACAGCGACGGCGGATACTTGGTGATATTCAGCAGGCTCATCAGGGTTTGCACGGCGTTAGCACCCGCACTCCAGGGTTGTTCGCCGTAGCCGTTGAGCAGCCGCAGCAGCGCGAATACCAGTAACGAACCAAGGCCCCAGCCCAGCAAGCGGCGCCGACGCCATGCCGCATCGGCGGGCCGTGCGTACAACGGCCCCGCGGCGTAACCCAGGGCGATTACACCGATCCAGGGCAGCAGTGGGTAGGACGTGCGCAGGCGAAGGCTTTCCGATACCTCGATCCAGCCACGGTCATGCAGGACTGCCCAGGGCACATGCATCAGCGAATCGCTGGCGAACTGCAACGGGTCCAGCAGGTTATGTCCGGCAATGATCACCAGCCCCAGCGCCGCAAGCAACGTGCGCGGTAACCAGAGCAGCGCCGACAGGGCGAGCATGCTTAGCCCGATGGCCCAGATCACCTGAAGGTAAATCACGCTCGGCGGGAACTGGAAGGTCCAGGCGAAATTGACCAAGGTGAATTCCAAAATCACCAGAAACAAACCGCGCTTGAGCAGGAAGCTCGATACGGCGGCGCGTCCCTGGTACTTCTCGCCGAATAGAAACGCGGACAGGCCGGTAAGAAAAATGAACACCGGCGCGCACAGATGCGCCAAGGTGCGGCTGAAAAACAGGGCCGGCTCGGTGACTGTCACATCCATGGGGTCGGAGACCTGCATGTGCAGCAGGAAGGTTTCGCGAACATGGTCAAGCAGCATGAACAGGATCACCAGGCCGCGCAGCGCGTCGATGGAAAGTAGACGCGCCGGATTTGGCGAGGCAGCGGTGGAGGGCATGGAACGGCTCACGACGGGGGATTTGGAGGTAGCAATCAGCGATTGCTCGTACAGCTTGCGATACGTTATAACAAAATAGACGGAGCGCAAAATCCAAAATCGCATGGCGCGTATGGCGAGCCATGGCAGCTCGCTCCGCGAGTCGCGTCGGGTGTCGGGGCGGTAGGGTGGAAGACGCTTGGCTCAGCGCGGAGTCAGGCGTCTTCGCATCGGTGGCAGTGCTTAGGCGACAGCTGCCGTTAGGCCTGCTCGCAGTTGACCATCCAGGACACGCCGAAGCGGTCGACGAACATGCCGAAACGCTCGGCCCAGAAGGTTTTTTCCAGTGGCATCACGACCTGGCCACCTTCGGCCAGCCCGTTGAATACGCGCTCGCCCTCGGCAACGCTTTTCGGATGCAGGGATATCGAGCAGCCCTTGATGCCTTCGTACGGGCCGCCGCCACAGGCATCGCCGGGCATGGTGTCGGACGCCATCAACTGGTAATCGCCCAGGTTCAGGCAGACATGCATGATCCGCTCCCGATGTTCGGCCGGGAAATGCTCGGATTCTGGCGCCTGGGCGAAGGTCATCATCTCCAGTGTGCCGCCCAGCACCTTCTGGTAGAGCGTGAAGGCATCGCGCGCCTGGCCGTCGAAGGTGAGATAAGGGGTGATTTTCATAGGTGTTCTCCTATTCGGGTTATTGGCTGATCCGTGCGCGCAACCGGTCTTCCTGCTCGCGCAACTCTGGGGTGAACTCGGCGCCGAAGTCTTCGGCTTCGAAAATCTGGCGAATCTCGATTTCCGAATCGCCGATGGCGGATGCTGGGCAACGCTTTACCCAGTCGATGGCTTCTTGCAGCGAGCCGGTCTGGAACAGCCAGTAGCCGGCAATCAGCTCGCGGGTTTCGATGAACGGGCCATCCACCACCGATGGTTGCCCCTCGCTGAAGCGCACGCGCGCGCCCCGGCGGCTGGGGTGCAGGCCTTCGCCGCCCAGCATGACGCCGGCGTTCACCAGTTCCTCGTTGTACTGGCCCATCGCCGCGAGCACCTCCTCGCTGGGCATCACGCCCGCTTCGGTGTCTTGGTTGGCCTTGATCATCACCATGAATCGCATCGTGCGGCTCCTTTGTCAGTTGAAGAACAGCCTAGTCGGTGCTGCTCAATCCGCTGGCTCTGTTCATTGGTCGATTCACGGCCAAAGGAATCGACACGGATGTGCGATTTTTTCTGACAACTCCAGCCACCGCTGCGTGTGGATGAAAAAGAGATGCCGTTTGGCAAGGCCTTGCGGCTCTGGACCAAGGCGGGCCGCTGGCAGGCACCGGTCTCCCTTGGCCTGGTCAAGCCGTGTGAGTCGTCAAAATTCGCCTGGACGACCTTCCGCCGTTGCAACCAAACCAACTCTTCGAGCTGACGCTGGAGCAGCCCACCGGGTCGCCGACCGGGCCGATTCAGTTCATCGGCCGTGCGGCGAAGGTGATATGAGGTTGGGCGCGGTTCGCCGCGCCTCGGCCAGATCGGATCAGCGCTGACTGCTTTTCATCAGATGCCCGGCCCGCGCCTGATAAGCCGGTTACGACTTGTGGCTGTTATCAGTATTTTTTGGGCCTTCACCCACGTGGCGGGATGTTCAGACCTTTGGCCACTGCCGGCCGCGCGATGAAGGCGTCCAGCACGCGTTGCACGTTAACGAAGCGCTCGAATTCCACCAGTTCGCGCGCTTCGTAGAAGCCCACCAGGTTGCGCACCCATGGGAAGGTGGCGATGTCGGCGATGCTGTAGCGGCCGCCCATGAGCCAATCGCGGCCTTCCAGGCGCTTGTCCAGCACGCCCAGCAGGCGTTGGCTTTCAGCGACGTAGCGATCGCGTGGGCGCTTGTCCTCGTAGTCCTTGCCGGCAAATTTGTGGAAGAAGCCCAACTGGCCGAACATCGGGCCGATGCCGCCCATCTGGAACATCAGCCATTGGATGGTCTCGTAGCGAGCCGCGGCATCCTCCGGCATGAACTGACCGGTCTTCTCCGCCAGATACAGCAGAATCGCACCGGACTCGAACAGGGCCAGCGGCTCGCCATTCGGTCCGTTGGGATCGAGGATCGCCGGGATCTTGTTGTTCGGGTTCAGTGAGAGAAATTCCTCCGAGAGCTGATCGTTGCTCTCGAAATTGACCAGATGCGCCTCGTAGGGCAGACCGGTCTCCTCCAGCATGATCGACGCCTTCACCCCGTTGGGCGTGGGCAGCGAATACAGCTGCAGGCGATCAGGGTAGCTGGCGGGCCATTTCTGGGTGATGGGGAAGGAAGACAGGTCATGCATGGTGCGCTCTCCGCAAGACAGGATTCGGTAGGTGAGGATAGCGGCTGCGAGGTGACGCGGTCATTTTCCGGCGCGGGCCGTCAATGCGCCCCCGCGCCGCGTTCTGCTCAAGGGCTGAACAATCACTGCGTGGAAAGCGTTTTGATCATCGCCACCGTCAGGTACAGGCGCGGCGCGATGCTGGCGAGCTCCAGGTATTCCTCGTCCGAATGCAGGCCGGCACCGACGACCCCCATGGTTTCCAGCACCGCAGGCGTATCGCTGTCCGGGACGTAGGCGTAACCGGCGTCGGTGCCGAAGCGCATGGCAATGGGCTCGATATCCTTACCGATCTCGCCATAGAGTTCCTGCGCCGTTTTGGCCAAGGCTTCGGAGCCGGCATTCTTCGCCAGCGGCGGGCGGCCCTTGTCGATGTGCACCTCGACCGTGGTCTCGTCGATCAGCTGCTTTGTGATGATCCGTTTGGAATCCGCGAGCACCCGGTCGTACTCGCTGAGGTCCGAGTAGCGCATGTCCGCCTCCGCTTTCGCGCTGGAGGGGATAATGTTGCGCTTCTCGCCGCCCTCGATCATGGTCCAGTTGACGGTGGTGCCCTTGCTCGGATCGCCCAGGTCCCGCAGCTGCACCAGTTGGTGGGCCAGTTCCATCACGGCATTACGACCCTCTTCTGGCGCCGAGCCCGCATGGGACGATTTGCCCTCCACCTCGAGTATCACCGCGTTGATGCCGTTGGTGGCGGTGGTCACCGCATCCTTGTCCGGCGGCTCGTAGGAGAAGACGTAATCATGCTTGCGCGCCAGCTCGGCAATGATTTGCTTCGAGCCCGACGAGCCCATTTCCTCGTCCGGGTTGAACAGCACGGTGATGCTGCCGTAGTCGTCGAAGCCCTCGCGTTTGAGCAATTCCAACGCATGAAGAATCATCGCCACGCCGCCTTTGGCGTCCGCGACGCCGGGCCCGTAGGCACGCTGCTCGTCCATGCGGAACGGACGCTTGGCGGCCGTGCCTTCGCCGAACACGGTGTCGTAGTGAACCATCAGCATGAAATTCTTGCTGCCCGAGCCTTTCAGCGTGCCGACGATGTTGTCGCCTGCCGAGGGCGTTGCGGGCGTGGTCGTGACACTTGCCCCCAAGGCTTCGAGACGCTTGACCAGCATCTGGCTGACGGTCGCCAGGCCCTTTTCCAGCCCGGTGCCGGTATCGACGGCGACCAGCGCCTTCACCGTTTCCAGATACGGCTTCTGCTCGGCTTCGGCCTGTTTGAGTAGCTCGTCGGGCTTGAGGTCGGCCGCAAAGCTGGTCAGGGAAAAGAAGCACAGGGCAACGGCAGCGGCGAGCGGGGAGGGACGGACGCGCATTGTGAAGACCTCGGTTCGGGTGGGTGGTGAGATTGAGAGCGCTCGCGACGTTGCATCGTTCCGGTGCATATGCGTTCGAATGCATGTGTCAGGGCTGCTCGAGGCTTGCGCAACGCCATCAACGTACCGCTGGCTCTGCGTGGTCGGCTCCCGCTATGGTTGGCGCTCACCCCACTTCATGGAGCGCTGCACGTGTCGCTGACCACTCCCTATGACCCGCAAAACATTTTCGCCCAGATCATTCGGGGCGATGCGCCTTGCTACAAGCTCTACGAGGACGACGACGTGCTTGCCTTCCTCGACCTGTTCCCCCAGTCCTACGGCCATGCGCTGGTGATTCCGAAGCGCTCCGCGGCGTGCAACATCCTCGATGTGGATACCGAGGCGCTGTGCAAGGTCATGGCGGTGGTGCAGAAGCTGACCCGCGTGATCGTCGACGAGTTGCAGCCCGACGGCGTGCAGGTCGCGCAGTTCAACGGTGCCCCGGCGGGGCAGACGGTTTTTCACATCCATGTGCACATCGTCCCGCGTTTTGCCGGCGAAGGGCTGGGCATCCATGCGGCGGGCAAGGCGGAGCCGGCAGAACTGGAGAAACTGCAGGCACGGCTGGTGCAGCGGCTGAAGCAGCAGAGCGCTTAGGATCTTCGATCACAGGCCGCGTGAGATCGTGGCTGCTGCACCGCCGCAGCCACGACCATCGCAGCAGCCAACGAGCACCAAAGTACTATTCGTGACGGGCTAGCGTCTTCGTACCCTGCGGGCATGATGCCTGCTTCGTGGTTCCTCACCCGGTTCTCCGTCCGCGCCTTCCGAGCGGCGCGTCGATGCCTGCCTGCAGTTCTGGTGGCCTTGGTCCCGCTACTGGCGTCCGCGCAGAGCGAGGAGCGAGCGTTGCCGGTGCTGACTCTCAGCGTGTTGCAGTTCGGGACGCCGCACTGGGAACTCGACCACCTCAAGCGTCACGGGCTGGATCACGCTAACGGGTTCGACTTGCAGGTGCTCCTGGTGGCCGACCTGCCAGCATCGCGGTTGGCGCTGACCGGCGGCAGCGTCGACGGGGCGGTGAGCGACCTGCTCTGGGCCCAGGCGCGCTATACCGCTGGCACCGCCTACCGCTACGTGCCGTTTTCCTCGCAGATCGGCGAAGTGTTGGTCAGCGAGGGCAGCGACATCCACGGACTGGCCGACCTGCGCGGCAAGCGCATCGGTGTCGCAGGCGGGCCGGACGGCCTCGGCTGGCAATTGTTGCAGCGCGTGGCGGCGCGGCAGGGCATCGACTTGGCGCGCGACGCGACCGTGCAGTACGCCGCGCCGCCGTTATTGGGGCAGGCGCTGCGCCGCGGCCAGATCGACGCGCTGCTGACCTTCTGGCATTTCTCGGCGCGCTTGCGTGGCGAAGGCGGCGTGCGCAGTGCATTTCGTCTGGCTGATCTGGTCCGCACGCTGGACCTCGCCCCCGATCTGCCGGTGCTCGGCTACCTGTTCGCCGAGGATTGGGCCGCGTCGCACGAGGCGCTGCTGCGGCATTTCAGCAGGGCCCTGCGCCAGACCAAGCGTGCGTTGGCGAGCAGCTCAGAGCCGTGGCAGGCGATTCGTCCCCTGATGCGGGCCGATGACGAGGCGGTGTTCGCCGCCTTGCGCAACAGCTTTGTCGAGGGCATTCCGCAACCGCTGGACGCGGCGCGCATCGCGACCTTGCAGCGCTTGCTGACGCTGACCGGCACCGCCCCGGCGGCCCTGATGCCGGCCGCGTTGTTCCAGAGCGAACCATGAACGATACGCGCTGGGCCTGCTGGCTCGCGCTGCCCCTGCTGGTGGCATTCTGGGCGCTGATCGCATGGCTGATGCACACCCCTTTGCTGCCCTCGCCGGCAGCGGTGCTGGAGACCTTCTGGCGCGCGCTGCACAATGGCGAGCTGCCGCATCACCTGGTGGTAACCCTGCGTCGGGTGCTGATCAGTTTCATTCTGGCGATGGCCCTGGGCGCGCTGCTCGGCGTGTGGATGGGCCGTTCGCGCACGGCCAACGCCGTGCTCGATCCGCTGCTGGTGCTGTTTCTCAACCTGCCGGCGCTGGTGACCATCATCCTGCTCTACGTCTGGTTCGGCCTGGTGGAAGCGGCGGCCGTGCTGGCGGTGGTGATCAACAAGGTGCCCAATGTCGCGGTCACGCTGCGCGAAGGCGCGCGCAGCCTGGATCCGAAGCTCGAGCAGATGGCCCAGGTATACGCTTTCAGCTGTCGCCAGCGGGTACTGGATGTGTGGCTGCCGCAGCTGTTTCCCTACCTGATGGCGGCGACCCGAGGTGGCCTGGCGCTGATCTGGAAAATCGTGCTGGTGGTCGAGCTGCTCGGGCGCTCGGACGGCGTCGGTTTCCAGCTGCACATGGCCTTTCAGGTCTTCGACGTGGCGAGCATCCTGGCCTACAGCCTGACCTTCATTGCGGTGGTGCAGCTGATCGAACTGGCTGCGTTGCAACCCCTCGAACGACGGGCGTCGGCCTGGCGCGAGGCGGGCGTGCAGCATGCTTAAGCTGCGCGTCGATGGTGCCGCGGCCGCCCATCCGGTGTTGGGGGCGATCGATTTGCAGGTATCTGCCGGCGACCGCATCTGCCTGCTTGGCCCCTCGGGTATCGGCAAGACGACCCTGCTCAACGCCATCGCCGGGCTCGATCCACGGCTGGTGCCGACGCTCCGCGCGGGAAAGCCTCCGCGGGTCGGCTACCTGTTTCAGGAGCATCGCCTGCTACCCTGGCGCACCGTGCGCCAGAATCTGGCACTGGTCGGCGCCTCGGCGGCAGACATAGAGCGGCTGCTGAGCGAGGTGGGGCTGGGCGATGCCGCGGATCGGCTGCCCGATCAGTTGTCGCTGGGCATGGCGCGTCGTGCGGCGCTGGCGCGCAGCCTGGCGATCCGCCCGGACTTGCTGTTGCTCGACGAACCCTTCGCTTCGCTGGATCCCGACCGCGCGACGGAACTGCGCGCGCTCATCGTCCGCCTGCTCGACGCGCAGCCGCAGATGGCGATGATCTGCGTGACCCACGACGCGCGCGATGCCGATCAACTGGCCAATCGCTTGTGGTACCTCGCCGGGCACCCGGCGACCCTACGTTGGGATCGGCCATTGACCGGCGATGCGAGCGCCAGCCATATCAGCGAAACATTGCGTCTGCTCAGCGCCTGAATGTAGCGGGGCATTGCCGATCTCCCTCGCGGCCGCCTACCCAACGGCCAGCTGCGTGAGCGCATGCAACACCAGGCCGACGAGCCCACCGACCAGGGTGCCGTTGATTCGGATGTACTGCAGGTCCTTGCCGACGCTCTGCTCCATCTGCTCGACCAACTCACGGCTCTCCCAGTTCTCCACGCGCTGGGCGATGTATTTACCGATCTGCCCGCGGTAGCGCTCGAGCATCGTGGGTGCGGCAGCCATCAATTGCTCGTTGATCCAGGTGCGCATCGCGGTGTCGGCGGCCAGCGAGTCGCCCAGGCCCTGGGTCAGGCGCACGATCCGTTTGCCGATGCGCGAGTCCGGGCTGTCCAGATCGGCTTCCAGCCAGTCGGTCAGCTCGCGCCAGAGCGTTTGCAGGTAGTCGGTGGTGGCTGGATGCTCAAGCAACTGAGCGACGAGGCGCTCGACCTCCAGCCGATAGGCCGGGTCATGCTTGAGCCGCTCGATATATTCGCCGACATGCTCGTCGAAGCGTTCGCGCAGCGGGTGCTCGGGATCGTCGGCGACTTCGGCGATCACCGCCGAAACGCCGTCGACGAACTTGTTCGCCGACCAGCCGCCGACGGCCCTGCCCAGGCCCAGGTAGCGCAGGGTACGTACTTCGGCGGTGATGGCGTCGGCTACCAATGCCCGGGTGTCGTCGTCCTGCAGCAGGGTGTCGAGCTTGATCAGCGCTTCATCGAGCATCGCCTGATGCTTGCCCTGGCGGGTGAGCATTTCCAGCACCTGACCACAGACCGGCGCAAGATCGATCTTGCGCACGCGGTTGATCAGTTTGGCCTGGACGAAGGCCTGCACCCGCTCGTCATGCAGCGACTCGGCGCCGAAACGTGCCATGCCGGTGAGCTGCCGGCCGACGGCGTCGGCATTGGCCGGATGGCGCAGCCAGTTGGCCAGGCGTCCGCCGATATCCAGAGCCTCCAGCTTGGCCAGTACCAATGGGGTGGAAAGGAAGTGGGTGGTGATGAAGACCGACAGGTTCTGCCCGATCCGGGCCTTGCTGCGCGGAATGATTGCTGTGTGCGGAATGGGCAGGCCTAGCGGGTGGCGGAACAGGGCGGTGACGGCGAACCAGTCGGCAATGGCGCCAACCATGGCCGCTTCGGCGAAAGAAGCGAGATAACCCCAAGCCGGGTGCCGTGGTTCCAAGGCGGTCGCCACGACATAGAGCAGGGCCGCGAGCAGCAGCAGAAGGCCGGCGACCAGCTTCATACGTAAAACCGGCGACTGCCAGCGATGTTGCAGAGCGCTCATGCGATTCCTCTTTGATGGCGACGGATGATGCAGGCGGTTCGGCCGGACGACCGACGGGCTGCCCATGAAGAGCAGACCCGGTTGGGTGGGAGCGGGTTCGATTACCCGTTTGTTGCGTTAGTGCGGCGGGCGGTACCGGCGGCTTATTCCTCGCCGTCGTCTTCTTCGCGCAGCAGCACGTAGGTGCCGTCGTCCAGGCGCTCGCAGACATAGAACATCGAGATGGTGCCGTCCTGCTCGGTCACGGCGGCGTAATCATCGGCCTCGACGGTGAAATAGCCCTTGGAGTCGGTGCCGGCTTCGCTGGCGAATACAGCCGTGAAGAAGGCGTCTTCCGGCGTGCCGTCGAAGTAATCGGCGCGCGCCTTGGCGTCCCATTCCTGCGGCGGTTCGAACTGTCCGGTGATGATCACACGGGCGTCGCCCATGTCCTTTTCTTCGCCGTCCGGATCGGTTTCGTGGGCACGGTAGATGGTGCAGCTGAGCGCATTCGGGTCGGCCAGAATGCTGTCGCGCGGGGGATGGTTGTTGGCAGGCATGGGGGCAGCTCCGGTCACAGGTGGGATTGACGGCAGTGTGGTGGAGTCCTGGTGCGGCTGCAATCGCAAGTTGGCCGGCGCGGCGGATTCTCCTGCCGGCAACCGATGGCGATCGGACCGCCGGCACCTGGTGAAGCGAACGCCGTCGGACTGAGG
The DNA here is from genome assembly GCF_022355455.1 of Pseudomonas sp. KSR10. Lineage (NCBI taxonomy): Bacteria > Pseudomonadati > Pseudomonadota > Gammaproteobacteria > Pseudomonadales > Pseudomonadaceae > Pseudomonas > Pseudomonas sp. KSR10. Next base: position 1,666,769 of record NZ_JAKOEN010000019.1, read on the forward strand.
CGGCTCCAATGCGATAGACCCCATTGCGTCATACAGCGAGATCGCCATGAGCCAGCACCATCAGGATCAATCCGAACATGACCATCCCGCTGACGAATCGCCGGACGTCACCATGACCGATAGCGGTGAGAAAGAGCCCGGCGAGGATCCGGACTTCGACGAAAGCGAGATCGAGGACGGTGTCGACGACCGATAGCCCGCCAGCCCAGGACGCGATCGAACCTGCGGCCGCCATCAGGAGTACCCATGGACAAATACCACGTGAATCCAACCCCGATGGGCTGGGAGCTGACCGACCCGCAATCCCGCGAAACCGTGCTGCGGACGGTGACCAAGGACGAGATGTTCACCGAGCTGGATAGATTCATGGCGGGCAAGACCGCTTCGGTCGAGGTCTACCGGCGCGACGGCGGGTTAGAAGAAGAGCGGCCCTATCCCGGGAGCAGCCATCCGGTGTCGACCCGTTAGATCAGCTGCCGTATTTCCCGCATGGCGAGCGTAAACCTGTCATACCATCAGCGCTTCGCTTATCTGATCGGAGAGTCCCGCATGCGCTTGCCCCTCGCATTTGCTTCCCTACTGGCACTGGCCGGCTGCTCGTCCTGGCAGGCTGACCCGGAGGACATCAAGCCGGTGCCGCAGGAACGTCTGCGCGGCTATCAGACGCCCATCACCAACGGCGGCGAGCTGGTGGTGACCCGCGACTTCGGCGTGCGCGGCGGCGGTTGCTATGTGGCGGTGATGGTCGATCGCAAGCTCGCCGCACGCATCCACGTCGGCGAACAGGTGCGGTTGCAGGTGCCGGAGGGTATGCGCATCGTCAGCATCGAGTCCGATCCCGAAGACGACACCCTGTGCGGCATGGGCAATCTGCTACGCGAGCGGGCCGCGCGAGTTGAGACTGGCGAGACGCTGCACTTTCGCATCAGCGCCGACAACCGTATCGGCTTCGATATCCAGCAGGTCGACGCCCAGTAGCGTCGCTGTCGCTCGCATCGGGTGTCTGTTTGATCCCGGTACGAGGCGGTATCACAAAGAAACATTCTTGCACCGTCCTCGCCGAACCCTCACTTCGGTTTCGTGCTCCCAGATAGGCAAACCGTTGTGCTTGAGCCTTCGGTGCCTGTCTGGATTCTGAAGACAGCCCGCTCCGCACAACGACCCATACGTCATCGCGGCCGAATGGTCGCCTGCCAGGAGTTGATGCGTGAAACGAGCCATATCCTCCTTGATGTTCGCCGCCGGGCTGACTGTCGTCCCCGTGCTGCACGCTGAACAACAGCCGACCTACGGGCCGCACCTTGAAGGGTTTGAGTATCCCCACCCAATCAAGCGCTTCGAGTTTTCGTCTCAGCGCCAACCTTTGACCATGGCGTACATGGACGTGCCCCCAGCGGGCAAAGGCAATGGGCGAACGGTCGTGCTGATGCACGGCAAGAACTTCTGTGCGGCGACTTGGGAGGAGAGCATCGCGGCGCTCTCGCAGAACGGTTATCGAGTGATTGCGCCCGATCAGATCGGTTTTTGCAGTTCCAGCAAGCCTGAGGCTTACCAGTTCAGCTTTGCGCAGCTGGCACACAACACCCGCGCGCTGCTGGAGTCGCTGGATCTGGAGAAGGTCACCGTGATCGGTCATTCCATGGGTGGCATGCTGGCGTCACGGTTCGCGCTCAATTATCCGCAGATGGTCGAGCAGCTGGTACTGGTCAACCCCATCGGGCTCGAGGATTGGCAAGAAAAAGGCGTGCCCTACGCGTCAATCGAAGAACTGTATCAGAGCGAGTTGAAGACCGACTTCGAAAAGATCAAAGCCTACCAGCAGAAGTTCTACTACAACGGCAGCTGGAAACCGCGCTATGACCGCTGGGTGAGCATGCTGGCCGGGATGTACGCCGGTGACGGCAAAGAGATCGTTGCCTGGAACCAGGCGCTGACGTCTGACATGGTTTTCACCCAGCCGGTGATCCACGAATTCGACACGCTGAGTGTGCCAACCTTGTTGTTGATCGGTGGTAAGGACCGCACCGCACCGGGAGCCAATCGAGCGCCGGAAGACGTCGCGCAACGCCTGGGCGATTATCCCGAACTTGGCCGGCAGGCCGCGGCGATGATTCCCAACGCGACCCTGGTGCCTTTCCCTGAGCTGGGCCACTCACCGCAGGTCGAGGCGCCGGATGTGTTCCATGGGGCGTTGCTCAATGGACTCAAGACGCGTTGAACCACGCCGCGGACGCCGCTATAGAGGCCAAACCCAGAGGATGACGGGTACGGCCACCAGCACCACCAAGATCGACAGCGGCAGCCCGAGCCGCCAGTAGTCACCGAAACGGTAACCGCCGGGGGCCATGACCAGCGTATTCGACTGGTGTCCGATGGGGGTTAGAAAGGCGCAGGAAGCACTGATGGCGACCGCCATCAACAGCGGATCGGCAGAGGCGTCCATACCGCGCGCGAGGGCGATCGCCACGGGGGCGGCAAGCACCGCGGCAGCGGCGTTGTTGACCACGTTGGATAACAGCATCACGCCAATCATCAGGATCGCCACCGTGGCGGCCGGTGGCGCCGCCTGGCTGATGTCCAGCAGGGCGTTGGCGATCAGGCGCGAGCCGCCGGTGGTTTCCAGTGCCTCGCCAATCGGCAGCATCGCGGCGATCAGGACGATGACCGACATGTCGATGCTCTTGTAGATGTCGCCGGTGGGGACCAGCCCCACGAGCACCATCGCCAATGCCGCGCCGACCAATGCGATCGCCGCGGGCACCACGCCGAACGCGATCAGCGCCAGCGCGCCGGCAAAAATGCTACTGGCCAACAACACCTTGCGAGGCGCGGTGATACGCAGACCGCGCGATGCCAGCGGCAGGCAACCGAGGTTGCTCAATGTCGATTGCAGCTGATCCTCGCGTGCCTGCAGCAGCAGAATGTCGCCCGCGGCGAAGCGGATCTTGCCCAGTCGTTGCTGCAGTCGCTGCCCTTGGCGCGCCACGGCAAGGATGTTGACCCCGTGGCGCTCACGCAGCGCCAGGCCGGTTGCGGTCGTGCCGACCAGGGACGAGCCGGCGGTAATGATCGCCTCTGCCAGGGCGCGCTCCCCGCGAGGCGTGCGATCGGCGTCCGGGTCATCTGGCTGCTGGCTCTTGTCGCCATTAGTTTCGGCCCGCTTTTCCTGCTCGGCTTTCTCACGCGCTTCCGCCTTGCTGTCCGCCTCGGCGGCCAGCTGCAAGTGCGTCACGTCGAGAAAGCTCTTGAGACTGTCCGAATCGGCTTCGACCAGCAGAACGTCTTCCTCGTGCAGCACTTCGTAGGTCGAGGGCATGCGCTGATGCTGCCCGGCGCGTACCAGGGCGATGACCATGACATCGGCTTCTTCACCGCCTGCGACCAGCAGATCGCGCAAGGTGCGACCGGCATATTTGCTGCCCTGCGGAATCTGCAGTTCTGTCATATAGGCGCTGATCTCGAACAGCTCCTGATCACCGCTCTGGTTCTCGCGACGCGGGGTCAGGCGCCACAACAGGGTGATGAGCAGAACGCCGGCGACCGTGATCGCCAGACCTACGGGAAGAAACTCGAACATGCGGAACGGCGTCTCGCCGACTTCACGCCGATAGCCGGCGATAATGATGTTGGGTGGCGTACCGATCAACGTCAGGGTACCGCCGAGCAATGAGCCGAACGCCAGCGGCATCAGCAGATAGGAGGGCGAGCGGCCACTCTGGCGTGACATCCATACGGCGACCGGCATGAACAGCGCCAGCGCGCCGACGTTGTTCATGAAGCCCGAGCACAGCGCGACGATACCGGTGAGCGTCAGCACCTGAATCCAGGGCTGGTCGCCAACCCGGGTCAGATGGCGCGCCAGTGAATCGACCACGCCGCTGTTGAGCAGGCCGCGGCTGAGCACCAGTACGGCAGCGACAGTGATCACCGCCGGATGCCCAAGGCCCATGAAGGTGTTCTCTGGCGGCACGATACCGGTCAGGGTGACGACCAGCAGGGCGCCGAGCGCAACGATGTCGTAACGCCAGCGATTCCACACGAACAGCCCCAGTGTTGCGGCCAGCACGGCGAATACGATCAGCTGATCGCTTTGCATGGAGAACTCCGAAAGGCCGCTGTACCGCAGTCAAAGGCGGAGAGCAGAGCGGTTGGATGAAAGCAGACGCCGCGGCGGCGCCGCGTCAGCCCGATGATGGACCGCTGGACCAGCGCTGCGTTCGTTGACGGTCTCACGGTAGGGAACCGGCGACCATTGTGATTGCATCGCAGCGCCGCCGCCTAGTCGTGATGCACGGCGTATCGGCCGGCTCCACCAATGGGCTGGCCAAAAATGGCTGCAGCGGGCAATGTTGCACGAGACCCCACGAAGCGACGGCCGCCTATGCCCAAGCATATGTTTCTGCAATGCCGCGATGACTATTCGCTTGCCGCGCAGCTCTGGCTGCCCAATGGCACGGCGCGCGGCTCGGTGATCATCAATAGCGCAACCGGCGTGCTGGCACGCTACTACGCCCGCTACGCCGCGTTTCTGCGCGAGCATGGATATGCGGTGCTGACCTACGATTACCGCGGTATCGGTGGCTCGCGGCCAAAGAACCTGCGCGGGGTCGACATTCGTTGGCGCGACTGGGGCGACTACGATTTCGATGCGGCAGTGCGCTGGATGCGTGAGCGCGACCCGGACGGCCTATTGGTCACGGTCGGGCACAGCATCGGTGGCTTTCTGCCGGGGTTCGCCGAGGCCGCCAGCCAAGTGGACCGCTTTCTCAGCGTCGGTGCGCAATATGCCTATTGGCGCGATTACGCCGCCGCCCAACGTTGGCGGATGTTTGCCAAGTGGCATCTGTTCATGCCGGCCGTGACGGCGCTCTACGGCTATTTTCCGGGACGACGGCTGGGCTGGCTGGAAGACCTGCCGGCCGGCGTGGCGCTGGAGTGGGCGTTTCGCCGGGCGCGAATGGAGCACAGCTACCCAGCGCATGAGCGCGAACAGATGTTGGCGCGATTCGCCGCCGTCTACGCCCCGATTCTGGCGGTCAGCGTCAGCGATGATGAGTACGGCACCTCGCCGGCCATCGAGCGGGGATTGAGCTACTACCGCAACAGCCAGCGCGACCATGTGCGGCTCAGCCCCGCCGAGTTGGGTCTGGCGCGCGTCGGGCATTTCGATCTGTTCCATGAACGCCACCGTGACGGCTTCTGGCTGGCGAGCCTGGCGTGGATCGGCGAGGGTCGCAATCCTTGGTCGGGTGCTCCCCAGCCCGTCGCCTGCGAGGCCTGTTGAGTACGCACTGCGGGATCCAGCGTTACCGGCGTAGCGAAGCCGTGCTTTCAGGCCCAAACGGTGTCTAGCCGCGGTTGGTATGCACGTCTCCGGGCGATCCGCTATCCGCAGCGTGCTCCCTTGGCGCAGCCAGCAATTCCCGGATGGCGTCGGAATAGGCTCGGCGACCCACACGCATTGCGTTGTTATGGGTGCCGCCTTCGATCAGCAGAAGCTGCTTGGGGTGCTTGGCGGCGGCGTATAGTTCTTCGCTGAAGCGGGCCGGTACGTATTGATCATCCGTACCGTGAACCAGCAGCAGCGGCATGCCGATCTGATCGATCTTGTCGATCGAATCGAATTTCTGCGACACCAGCCAGCGGATCGGCCAGGGGGTGTCGGCCACTTCCGTCGCGATATCGGCCAGGTTGGTGAAGCTGGACTCGACGATCAGCGCGCGTGCGGGCGGCGCTTCGCCGCGACGTTCGGCTTCGAGACCCAGCTCGGCCGCTAGATCCACCGCCACCGCACCGCCCAGCGAATGGCCATAGATCAAACGCTTGTCGGCATCGGGCTGCAGCGTCTTGAGATGATCCCAGGCAATCCGCGCGTCCTCGTAAACGCTGGATTCGGACGGCAGCTCGCCCAAGCTCTGACCGAAGCCGCGGTAATCGATCGCCAGCACTGAAAAGCCCAGCGAACGGATTTGCTCCAGCCGGAACAAGTGCCCTGTGAGATTCCAACGCGACCCATGCAAATAAAGGATTGCCGGCGCGTTTACCTGTTCGGCTGGCCACCACCAAGCGTGAATGTTCTGGCTGTCGCCGAACGCTGGCGCGCTTAATTCGCGTTCTTCCACGCCGCTGGGCAGCCCGCGATACCAACTGGCTGTACCAGGCTCGATTCGGAACACCAGCTCACGCTCTTTGTGCTCCAGCAGCGAGCAGCCGATCGGCAGGACGGCGAGCGCCGCGGCAATGAACAGCAAGAAATTGGAGCGGGCTTTTTTGCGAAAGAGCGACAAGGTCGACATGGCGGCTGGGGCATCTCCTAGTGAAGCGCCATTGAGCGATTAGCTGGCGGGCGCATGCAAGCGGCTCGCGACGACAAGTCTTTACTACAGATTGCAGCGTAGCGATGTCCGCTTCGCACCATTGGCCTTCAGCGCGGGTTAGCATCCTGGCTCCCGTCGTTTTCAGGAGTTTCATCGTGATCACAACACGCATCGGTTTGCTGCCCGCCCTGTTGATTGCCGCCGCGCTCGCCTTCGCCGGCTGGTCGGTGGGGCAGGGGGTGGAACGTTTTCGTATGGCCGACCGCTCGGTGACGGTCAAAGGGCTGGCAGAACGCGACGTGCAAAGCGATTTTGCCGTCTGGACGCTCGGCTTCCGTCGCGCCGGCAACGATTTCGCCGGCGTCCAGCAGGGCTTGTCGGACGATCGCAGCCGGGTGGTGGCGTTCCTGCGCGAGCAGGGCTTCGCTGATGACGAGATCGAGGTGCGCCCGTTGCAGGTTCAGGACCTGCTGGCGCGTGAATGGGCGCCGCAGGAGATCGCCCTGCGCTTCAACGGCAGCGGCCAGGTGCTGGTCAAGTCGACGCGTGTCGAGGCGGTCGGCAAGGCCGCCAACGGTGTCGATCCGCTGATCCAGGCCGGTATCCAGCTCGATACCGAGCAGAACGGTTTCAGCGGGCCACGTTATCAGCTGCGCGGCTTCAATGATCTCAAGCCGGCCTTGCTGGAAGACGCTACACGCAACGCGCGCGAGCAGGCGGCCAAATTCGCCGAGGATGCTGGTGCGCGTCTGGGCGAGCTGAAAAACGCCAATCAGGGGGTGATCCGCGTGCTCGACGACGATGGCAGCGACATGGATACCGGTCGCACGCCGGGCAAGCGTCTGCGGGTAGTCAGTACCTTCGAATACGCCCTTCAGTAAACATCACGTCGCAACGATCCGCTCGTATCCGGGACGGTCGCTGTCGAAAAACTTCCTTGATGCCATTGACCCTCACGTTGCGTGAGGCCCGACCATCACTTTCGCACGGACGAGGAGCGCTTTGCGATGCAGTTGAAAGTAGGTGAATTGGCCCGGCGTTGTGGTTTGACCGTCAGGACCTTGCACCACTACGACGACATCGGATTGCTACGCCCATCCGCGCGCTCCGACGCGGGCTATCGGCTGTACAACCGTGACGATGTTGCACGGTTGCAGCAGATCCAGGCGCTACGAAGCCTGGGTGTTTCGCTGGCCGAAGTCGGAGCGATTCTCGACCGGCAAGGGCGGTCGGTGTCCGCCGTGATCGAGCAGCAGTTGAGCCTGCTCGACCAGCAGATCGCACGCCAGATACGGCTGCGCGAACGGCTGGCGCAGCTGCATCAGCAGTGCGTCTCGGGCGACGAGCCGGCGCTTGCCGACTGGCTGGAAGCACTGGAGTTGATGAGCATGTACGAGAAGTATTTTTCCGAAGACGAACTGCGGCAACTGCCGTTCTACAACCGCAACGCCGTGAGCGATGCCCGCTGGGCCGAACTGGCCGAGGAGGGCGCACGGCTGCTACACGAAGAAGTCGACCCGCAGGACGAACGGGCGAAAGCGCTGGCGCGACGCTGGATGCAGCAACTGGAGCGGGACACCGCGGCCGATCCTGGCCTGCTGGCGAAACTCGACGCCATGCACTTGGAAGAACCGGTACTGCAGCAACAGACCGGCATCTCCCGTGAGGTCAGTGACTATGTGCTACGAGCCTTTGCCGAGACCAAGCTGGCCGTGTACGAGCGCTACCTCGATCCCGACAGCATGGCGTTCATGCGTCGGCACTACCTGGACAGCATGCGTGAATGGCCTGGCCTGATCGCTGCGTTGCGTAAGGCGCAACGGGATGGCCTGGCGCCCGACTCCGAGCAGGTGCAGCAGCTGGCCCGACGTTGGCTGGCACTGTTTCGCGCCTATGCAGGTGACGATCCGCGGATCCAGCAGACGATTCGCCAGGCCAACCAGCGCGAGCCCAGCCTGATGGAGGGCACCTGGGTTGATGAAGGCCTGTTGCGCTACCTCGGCCAGGCGGTCGATGCGCTCTGCACCTGACGCTATGAGTTGTGCGTGGGATGGATACTGCGAACTCAACCCCTCCCACGTTAATTCGGGTATTCAATCGCAGGCGATGGCCGTTTCGGGGGACGCTTGACCGTCGTCGCGTGATGTCCAGGCCCACCAGAACACCAACAAACCGACCGCACCGGTGGCAGCGCCGATGTAGCCGGTGGAGGTCCAACCCAGGCCAGCGCTGATGGCCAGTCCGCCAAGCCAGGGGCCGAGCGCGTTGGCGACGTTGAATGCCGAATGGTTGGACGCCGCGGCCAGCGTCTGCGCATCGGCGGCTACGTCCATCAGGTGCGTCTGCAGTGCAGGCGACAGCGAGACCATGGTACCCACTGCGAAGGCCGCCGGCAGGATGGTCCATAGTGAATGGGTGGCAAAGGGAAATACCAGCAGGACGAAAATGCTCCAGAGCAATAGCCAGGCGATGGCTTTGAAGCGCAGCTTATCGAATAGCCAGCCACCGAAAATATTGCCGACGATACCGCCCAGACCGAAGGCCGCCAGGCCCACCGGAATCCAGCTTTCGCTGACGCGGGTAACCTCCAGCAGGGTCGGCGCCAGGTAGCTGAACACGCAGAACATGCCAGCAAAGCCGATCGAGCTGATGGCCAGCGCCAGCCACACCGGTTTGCGATTGAAATCGCGTAGTTCGCGCATCGGATTATTACGTGGCTCGCTACGGTCCAGTGGCAGGAAGATTGCCACCAGCAGCACCGTCAGCAGCGCGATGAGCCCCACCAGGCCGAACGCCCAACGCCAGCTCAGCCACTGCCCCAGCCAAGTCGCGATGGGGTTGCCGATCAGCATGGCGATGGTCAGTCCGGCCAGCACCCGGCTGACCGCCTTGGCGCGTTGATCCGCCGGCACCATCGATGCGGCGACCAGCATGGCCACGCCGAAATAGGCGCCGTGGGGCAGTCCGGCGATGAAGCGGAACAGCATCAGCGAGTGGTAATCCGGGGCCATGGCGCTGGCGAAGTTGCCCAGCGCGAAGAAACTCATCAGCAGCAACAGCAAATGTCGGCGGAACAACCGCGAGCCGAGGATCGCCAGCAGCGGCGCCCCGACCACCACACCCAAAGCGTAGGTGCTGATCACATGGCCGACCTGCGGCTCGCTGATGCCCAATCCCTGCGCCACGTTGGGCATCAGTCCCATGATGGTGAACTCGCCTGTGCCGATAGCGAAACCGCCCATGGCTAGCGCCAGCTCTATCAACAGGATCGCGCGCGGAGAAAAGCGCGGCGTCGGCGGGGCGGTGTACGCCGTCATGGTCGTCCTCGGAGGTGGCGGAGAAAAATGCGGGATTATCCCGTGCAGCGCGCCGGAAGGGGAGCGCTGGCTGCTTTCGGCTCAGTACACAGAGATCGGAAGAGGACGCGATGGTTCAACGACGCGGCACGGGCGTCGAGCGCCGCGATTGGTAGGGCGGTGCCGGTCAGTCGGCGAACTTGCTCAGCAGCGCATGGGTGTCGGCGGCGCCCATCATCGCGGCGGCGGTGAGTGGCGTGGCACCGTTGCGGTCGGCAGCGTGCGGGTTGGCACCCTGGGCGATCAGGTATTGGACGATCTCGGTGCGGTTGAACATGGCGGCCACCATCAGCGCGGTTTTGCCATCAGGCGATGCGCCCTCTACATCGGCGCCCTGTTCGAGCAGCAGCCTGATCATCGCCAGATCCCCCTTGAACGCCGCACCCGCCAGCGGTGTCTGGCCTTTGTCGTTGCGCAGCTGCGGATCGGCGCCGCTCTCCAGCAGCACGCGTGACGCATCGAGATGACCATGGTAGGTGGCGAGCATCAACAGGCTGTCGCCGTTGTGGTTGCGTATGTTAGCCGGCAGGCCGCGGCCGAGCAGGTCGGCGAGGCGCACAGCATCGCCTTTACGGGCGCTGTCGAATATCTGCTCGGCAAAGGCCAGCGCGGCGTCGTCCAGTTCGGGCTTGGGTTGGGCTGGTTCGGTCATGGAGCGCTCCTCGATGAGGCGATGCGCCGACGTTTGCCGGCGCGTGCAGCATTGTGACAAGCGACAGGGCAAAAGGCGCCATGACAAAGGCCATGCCTGCAATAGGCCGTCCGTATTAGGACCTCAACCCTGGCGCAGCGGCGTCACAGGGTGCGCAAAAACGCCACCAGATCGGCTTTCTCCTCCTGGCTCAGGCCGCGCTGCAATACCAGGTTGAAGAACTCGACGGTGTCCTCGAGTGTCAGCAGGCGACCGTCGTGCAGGTACGGAGGCGAGTCCTTGATGCCGCGCAGCGGGAAGGTCTTGATCGGCCCGTCGCCGACGGCCATGACGCCGTTGTACTCCTGGGGTTCGTAGAAGCGTTCGGTCTGCAGGTTATGCATCAGGTGGTCGGTGTAGTAGGGCGGTATGTGGCAGCTTGCGCAGGCGCCTTTACCGTGGAAAACCTGCTCGCCGCGCAGTTCCTGTTCGCTGGCCTTGGCCGGGTCGAGTCGGCCCTCGACGTTGAGCTTGGGGGCCGGCGGGAAGTCCAGCAGTGCCTGGAACTCGCCCATGAAATGCACCTGGCTGCCGCGCTCGAGCACATTCACGCCTTTTTTCGCCGCCAGCACGATGTCGCCATCGAAATAGGCGGCGCGCTGCTCGAATTCGGTGAAATCTTCGACCGTCTTCAGCGCGCGCTGGGAGCCGAAGATCTGTTGCACGTTCACGCCGCGCAGGGTGGGCGTGTCGATGCGGTGGCGGAATTTCTGCGGCCGCACGTCACCGGCCAGGTGCGTGGCGGCATTGGTATGACCGTTGGCGTGGCAATCCAGGCAGGCGACTCCGGTATGTGGATGCTCGCTGCGCCGGTCATCGGTCGCATTGAATTGCTGTTGCGGAAAAGTCGTCACCAGCAGGCGCAGCCCTTCGAGCTGCTTGGGGTTGAGGATGCCGTTGAACAGCTCGAAGTAGTTGCGGATGTTCACCAGCTTGCCCTGGGATACATCGCCGAGATCCGGCCGCGTGGTGAGATAGATCGGCGCCGGGAATTCCGGAAGGAAGTGGTCCGGTAGGTCGAAATCCAGGTCGAAGCGGGTCAGGTCGCGGCCCTCGATCTTGTTGACCTCATCGATATGAAACTGCGGAAACACCATTCCGCCTTCGGGATGGTTCGGGTGTGGTAGCGGCATGAACCCGGCGGGGAAGCGCTTCTGTTGGCGGATCTGCTCGGGGCTCAGTTGCGCCAATTCCTCCCAGCTGCCACCCGCGAGCTTGACCCGCACGCCGGCTTGTATCGGCTTGCCGCGCGCCATGGTGACGCCTTCGGCTGGCGTGTCGCTGAGGTCGTAGCGCTGCCTCAGCAGCTCCATGTGCCTCTCGAGGATGGCAGGCTTGTCCGCTGACATGCGCTGCATGATCGCATCGAAATTCTCGCTGATGACCACGGGGTTGTAGCTGGTCGGCTTATCGTCTTCGGCGGCGTAGGCCATCGGTACGATCGGCATGGTGCCAAGTGCCATGGCCAGGCACGAACGGGCTAGGACGGCATTCATATTGTTGTTTTCCTGTATCGACGAGGTCGTACAGAAGGCCTAGAAGCAAATGGCTTCGCTTGCTAAATAGGCAAGGCCTATGGTCGTGATAGAGAACCTCTAGCGAACCCCGGCTATTCGCTGTCGTCAGCGGTGGCGCAGGCTGGAGGGATCATGGCGATGTGCCTTATAGCTGTGCGCTTGCTTGGCGCGCAGCGTTATGACGAAAGGGTTCAGCTTACCCAAGCTGCCGTTTCAGACCGGCTGTGGCAGTATCTGCGCTCCGTCGACCGAAGCGCTGCCATGAAACCCGAAGACCTCGAACGCCTGGTGACCCAGACGATGCCGTACGGTAAGTACAAGGGGCGGTTGATCGCAGATCTTCCGGGCAACTACCTGAACTGGTTCGCGCGGGTTGGCTTCCCGCCCGGGGAAATTGGCCAGTTGCTGGCGCTGATGCAGGAAATCGACCATAACGGTCTGTCAGGGCTATTGGAGCCGCTGCGCCGACGCTAGGCCCGTTGCCGCTCGGGGCGAACGAAACGGCAGCGGAGCTGGCTCAGCCTTCGCTTTCAGCTTGTAACGCCGCCAGCGCCGGGGCGGCATAGATGCCCACTTCCACCGCCAGGGTCATTACCCGCTCGATATCGCTGGTGTATACGAGCACCGCTTGCAGTTCGTCATCCAATGGCTCGCTGAAGTCCACCAGCACGTAGCCGCCTTTTTCCGGGTAGAGACTGCTGAGTTGCGTCTGGATGCGGTTGAGCGCCTTCAGCGGCTCGGTTTTCGCCAACTGCTTGGGTTTGAGGACGAAATTCACGTCCGGGCCGAACGAGCCGACGATCTGCTCGAACAGCGTCTGGTAATCGTCGGCCTGGAACAGCACGGTGTCCGGCAGGCTGCCGACGATCATCCATTCGCCTAGCGGAATGGGGAAGTCATCGTCGTAGATGATGTCCGGGTTGGCCTGCAGAAAGGCACCGGGATCGGCATAGGCTTGGGCCGCTTCGTCAGCGAGGCGGTTGATCTCGTCTTCGCTCATGCAGCCCGAGCTGATCAGACGGATCAGCTCGGCGAGTGGGTCTTTCATCGGATGGTCCTGTGGGTTGGGATCGCAAGAATAGCCGAAAGCGATCATTGCCGACGGGCGCCTTTGGAACGCAGCCGGCATGTCGGGATGGCGTTCCCCTCTCGACACCCGCTTCCCTGACGCGTCAACGCGGGTGACGTTGCAGGCTTGTGATCTGTTTTGTCTGCATTTGAACGCCAAGCTGCGGCATCTGCCAGGTTTTCGTGCACAATAGCCGCCATATAAACAGACGCGGCATGAACGATGGCGAACGGCGCTGGCCGGCCTCGCTCCGTTGCGGCGCCAGACAACGATCAGCCAATATTCAAGAGGAACGACTGTGCATAACGTCGTCATCAGCGGTACCGGCCTTTATACCCCTGCCCACAGCATTTCCAACGACGAACTGGTCGAGTCGTTCAACACCTACGCCCGTCGCTTCAACGCCGAACACGCCGCCGCCATCGAGGCGGGTGACGTGCAGCCGGTACCGGAATCCAGCTCGGCCTTTATCGAGAAGGCGTCGGGCATCAAGAGTCGCTTCGTCACCGACAAGGCCGGCATTCTCGACCCGGACCGCATGGTCCCGCGTATTCCCGAGCGCAGCAACGAACAGTGGTCGATCCTCTGCGAGATGTCGGTCAAGGCGGCCGAGCAGGCACTGGCGCGCGCAGGCAAGACTGCCGCCGATATCGACGGCGTGATCGTCGCCTGCTCCAACCTGCAGCGCGCCTACCCGGCGATCGCCATCGAAGTGCAGGCGGCGCTGGGCATCAAGGGTTTCGGCTTCGACATGAACGTGGCCTGCTCCTCGGCCACCTTTGGCATCCAGAACGCGGCGAACTCGGTGCAATTGGGTCAGGCGCGTGCCGTGCTGATGGTCAACCCGGAGATCTGCACCGGGCACATGAACTTCCGTGACCGCGACAGCCATTTCATTTTCGGCGACGCCTGCACGGCGGTGATCATCGAGCGCGCCGACCTGGCCACTTCGCCATACCAATGGGACGTGGTCAGCACCAAGCTGGCGACCGAGTTCTCCAACAACATCCGCAACAACTTCGGCTTTCTGAACCGCACCGCCGAGGAATACATGACCAACCCGGACAAGCTGTTCGTCCAGGAAGGTCGCAAGGTGTTCAAGGAAGTCTGCCCGATGGTGGCCGAGCTGATCGGCGAACATCTAAAGGAGAACGAAATCGAGGTCAGCGCCGTCAAGCGCTTCTGGCTGCACCAGGCCAACCTGAACATGAACCATCTGATTGTGCGCAAACTCTTGGGTCGCGACGCCAGCCCGGAAGAGGCGCCGGTCATTCTCGACACCTACGCCAACACCAGTTCGGCCGGTTCGGTGATCGCCTTCCACAAGCATCAGGACGACCTTTCGGCTGGCAGCCTTGGCGTGCTCAGCTCGTTTGGTGCTGGCTACTCGATCGGCAGCGTGATTTTGCGCAAGCGCTGACCCTTCCACATCCGCTGCTCCGATATGGGCAATACGCATTCCCATGCTCTGCGTGGGAATGCAGGATGCTCAGCGTCTAGTTCCTGACCATGCAGGACGTGGGCGTCTGCCTTACTGAGCGTAGCAAGCAAAAGCTTCGAATGAAGCCGTTAACTCATGATGCAGCACTGGTTGCTCCCGCCGGACTGCTCTGCAACGCCACTTGCAGAGAAGTTCCCTGATCTTTGAAATGTCATATTGCAGCAAACCTTCTGTCATATCGGCTTCCCATAATCGCCTCCGTTGAAACAGACGACGTCATGTCATCCGCAGGACGACGTTTCATAAACGAAGGAGCTTTCCCTGATGAAGAAGAAGTTGATTGCGATTGCTGTTGGTGCTGCGATGGCGGTGCCTGCTGTGGCAATGGCCGACGTGTCGTTCTACGGCCGTGCACACATATCGGTAGATTACCTCGATGATGGCGCCGACTATTCCGAAACCAACCTGTCGAGCAACTCTTCGCGCTTGGGTTTCAAGGGTGATCACCAGATCAACCCGAATCTGGAAGCTTTCTTCCAGATCGAGCAGCAGATCAGCTTCACCAGCGGCGGTAACGATGGCGACAGCACGGACTTCGCCACTCGTGACACTTTTGTCGGCCTGCGCAGCAACGACATCGGTGCAGTTCAGATTGGTCGTTTCGACAGCCCGTTCAAGGTAGCCCGCGGCCCGGCTAACCTGTTCGGTGACCAAGTTGGTGACATGCGTAACCTGACCCGTTTCGGCAATGGCCGCTTCGACGAGCGTTATGACAACACGATCCAGTACACCACCCCGACCATGGGTGGTTTCAATGCCAAACTTGCCTACTCGATGTATGAAGGTCAGTGGGCTGTCGAGGACGAAGACAGCGATGCCCTCAGCATGTCGCTGAACTATGCAGGCGGCCCGCTGGAGGCCGCCCTGGCATACGAGAAGGTAGAAGAAGACGCTTCTCGTGGCGAACGTGATGGCATCCGTGCCGCTGCCGCCTACAAGCTCACCGATGCCTTCAAGCTGGTGGGCTTCTATCAGACGGTTGACCATGACTCGCCGGTTCAAGCCCAGAGCGACGCCTGGTCGTCCGACGTCTATGGTCTGGGTGGCGAGTTCGCGGTTGCCAAGAACACTGCTCTGAAAGCCATGTGGATGACTCGCAACTCCGACGCCGATAACGCCGACGCCGATATGTGGGTAGTTGGTGTCGAGCACAAGCTGGACAAGGCCGTTCGTGTCTATGCCAACTATGCCGTGGTCGATAACGACGAAAACTCCGCTCAGGTACCGTGGGAACAAGCCCGCTCGGCAAACGAGAGACTGGCCACTGCGGCGGGTGAAGCGGCTTCCGGCCTCTCTGTAGGTCTGCGCTACGACTTCTGATCCGCGTCGCTGGGCAGGTTAAACGAACCGGGCTGTTCCCTCAGGGACAGCCCGGTTTGTCATTTAGTTGACATCTTTCGGACTTATTCTTGTTTCCTGTTCGTCATCGAATCCAGACCGTCGAGTCGGCGGGTCTTCGCATCTAGGAGTTTTCATGCGCAGTTTGTTCGTTATCGCCATGGCGTGCCTGCTGGCAGCCTGTGCCCAACAGCCCCATGTTCAGCTGTATGCCGGTTCGCCATTGCCGGAGAATAAGGTGTTGAAACTAGTGGTTCCCAGCGAGTTGGAGATCCGCACTATTAATGGCCAGCCATATTCGGCCGCCAACTCTATGTTCGGCGCCTCGGACAAGCGCTTGCATCTGCAACCGGGTGCTTATCAGGTCCAAGCCTTCTACAAGAACGGCTTCGATATCGATGGCGGCATGAGCCATGAAGTGGTGCGCAGCCGTACCGCCATCTTCAACTTCGAGGGGAAGGCCGGGGAAGTATGGCGTCTGGACTTTGATCGTCCGCAGAACTTGGCCGAGGCCCGTGAGTTCGAGACCAATTTCCCCGCCTGGGCAGAAAACACCCGCACGGGCGAACGCCTTGAGGCGCAGGCCGGCAACCGCAATACTTCCGTGCTCAGCGCGATGATGGGTTCAAGTGAAGTCGCCCCGGAAACCTCCACCGTTTCCCCCTTAGGCGCTGCTGAGCCGGCCACCCAGGCAGTGACGTTGCGCCAGACGCCCTCGGCGACGGCTACCCTGCCACACAGCGATGCGACCCTGACCACCCTGCAGCAGATGTGGAACATGCTGACTCCGCAAAGCCGCGAGGCGTTCTTGAAGTGGGCCCAGCAGTAAGCGCATCAAGTCGCTTTTTCACTCTAGGAGCCGTTGAGATTCAGCGCTGCCACACCTGACCACAGGCGTCGCCTTCCCCCTCTCGTAATGAGAGAGGGAGAAGGGCGGAGCTTAATCATTGCTCTCAAGCCGGATAGCCGTGACTGTTGCGCAGTTCAACAGTTGTCAGGCACTTTTCTTCCTGCTTGCGACAGGCCAGACTGCTCGGCATGCCTATCCAGACAGTTTCCCGCCTTGCCGAGATCGAGCCTCAGCAGTGGGACGCGCTGCTAACAGCTCCCCAGCCTTTTCTGCGCCACGCCTTTCTCTCCAGTCTCGAAGACAGCGCCAGTATCGGCGGTCGTACGGGCTGGCGCCCTTTGCATCGATTGCTGATCGATGCAAAGGGCGCCGTGCAAGCGGCGCTGCCGCTGTATCGCAAGACCAACTCCAACGGAGAATACGTGTTCGATTGGGCCTGGGCCGACGCCTGCCATCGCGCGGGCATTGAGTACTACCCGAAGCTGCTCTGCGCGGTGCCGTTCTCGCCTGTTACTGGTGCGCGTCTGCTGGGCGACCCTGTGGCGGCTGGTCAGCTGCTCGACCAGCTCGCTGCGGGGCTGGCTGAAGGAGGCCATTCGAGCCTGCATGTGAACTTCACCGAGCCGGATGCCGACTCGATCTTTCGTGGGCGCGACGGCTGGCTGGAACGCATCGGCTGTCAATTCCACTGGCACAACCGCGGCTACCGCGATTTTCAGGATTTTCTCGACAGCCTCACGTCACGCAAGCGCAAGCAGTTGCGCAAAGAACGTGAGCAGGTGGCAGGGCAGGGGGTCGATTTCGAGTGGCGCGCAGGCCATCAGCTCACAGAGGCCGAGTGGGATTTCGTCTACGCCTGTTATGCCAATACCTACTACGTACGCGGGCAGGCACCCTACCTGACGCGAAGCTTCTTCAGCCTGCTGGCCGAGCGGATGCCGGAGGTGATCCGCGTCGTGCTAGCCCGGCAGGGCGGCCGGATGGTGGCCATGGCCTTCAGTCTGGTCGATGCACATGGGCTCTACGGACGTTACTGGGGCTGTCTTGCCGAGTTCGATCGGCTGCACTTCGAGACCTGCTTCTATCAGGGTATCGATCAGGCCATCGCTGCCGGGCTGTCTCGCTTCGATGCCGGGGCCCAGGGCGAACACAAGCTCATTCGTGGCTTCGAGCCGGTGATTACCCGTTCCTGGCATTACCTGCGACACCCCGGGCTGCGCGCCGCGGTGAGCGAATTTCTCGAACAGGAACGCGTCGGAGTGCGGCGTTACGCCGAGGCAGCGCGCAATGCGCTGCCCTATCGGCAGGACTGAAGGACGCTCTATTTCGCTTTCTGCGCCGCGCTGACGCCTTCCAGGGTCGAGAAGGAAGTGTCCTTGGCGGTCAGCAGGAAATCGCGCATGAATGGCGAATCCAGCATGTCGGCGCGAATGCCGGCGAACAGCGTAGCAAACAGTCCTTTTTCACCCAGGCGCTTGGCGGTGACATAACCGCGGGTGCTGTATTCGTGCAGCGCCCAGTTCGGTACGCAACAGACACCGCGGCCCGAGGCCACCAACTGCATCATCATCACTGTCAGCTCAGAGGTACGGACCTGCGCCGGCTCGACATCCGCCGGCTCGAGAAACCGGGTGAAGATATCCAACCGGTCGCGCTCCACCGGATAGGTAATCAGGGTTTCGCTGGCCAGGTCTTCGGCGCGCACGTAGGGCCGATTGGCCAAGGGATGCTGGTTGGCGACCGCCAGCAGGGCCTCATAGGTAAACAACGGGACATAGGTGATGCCGGGCAGCTCGATCGGATCGGAGGTCACGACCAGATCCAGATCGCCGCGAGCCAAAGCCGGCAGCGGCGCGAACGAGAAGCCCGAGGCGAGATCGAGTTCGACTTCCGGCCAGGCATCGCGGAACTGGTCGATCGTGGGCATCAGCCACTGGAAGCAGCTGTGGCATTCGATGGCCATGTGCAGGCGGCCCGCCGTGCCACCGGCCAGCCTCGCCAGGTCACGCTCGGCGCTGCGCAGTTGCGGTAACAGGCTGTCCGCCAGTTGCAGCAGGCGCAAGCCGGCACTGGTGAAGCGCACGGGGCGGGTCTTGCGCACGAACAGCTGCAGGCCCAGACGTTCCTCCAGTTCCTTGAATTGGTGCGACAGCGCCGACTGGGTCAGATGCAGGCGCTCGGCCGCTTCGACGAGGCTGTCGGTTTCGCGCAAAGCATGAAGGGTTTTCAGGTGGCGGATTTCCAGCATGCTGCGGCTTCCTGCTGTGACGGTATCGGGGCCAGGATCCGAGGAAATACTCGATCGGGGATACTACGATGACTTGAGCATCACTCATTGTGTTGGCGAAGTGTGTTCCAGCGCGATGGCTATTGTCGAGCAGGCAGAATGGCGACTGAACTCACCCGCGTCTCGCAAAAGGTTGTCTTCGCCGAGACGCGGGATGCAGAGGTGATGAGGCGGGTCACATCCAGATGCGGCTGACCAGATAAACCAGCACGCCGAGAAACAGGAGGGCGACGATTACCAGGGCGCCGTCGCGCGCCATCATGCCCAGCCCGAGGAAACTCAGCGCGGCGCCCGCGGCAGAATTGCCGAACGGGATCAGCTCGAGTGGCGGCATGGTGGCGGCGATCAGCAGGCATACCAGCGCATTGAGGCGTACTGCGAGGCCTTCGGTGAGAAAGGTCAGGCGATGCCGCAACAGCCGATCGACCCAGCGCGCGGGACGCTGCAGAAAGGCGATGGCCCGATCGTATTTACCCCGCGATGCCCGACGCTGAAGCAACCACCGGGGCAGCCAGAAGTGTTTGCGCCCGATCAAAATTTGGAGTGCGATCAGCCCCACCATGACGGCAAACAAGCTTGGCAGTCCGGGGATACCCGACAGGGGCGAAAACACCAATAAACCCGGCACCAGCAACAAGGCTCCGAAGCTGCGGTGGCCGGTCGCTTCGAGCATGCCCTGGATGGTAACCGGCTCGCTGGGTTCGCCAGCCTGGCTGAGGCGCTCCAGCAGACCTTCAAGATTCTCCGGTTGTTGTCTGCCAATCATTTCAGTTCTTCTTATGCCTTTGGAGTGTTAGAGAACAAAAGCGAAAAAACGACAATATGAAATTTTTTACTATTCAAAACAAAATGCATTAGTTTGTTTCATTCTCTGGCTACGACCACAATCTCCTCCATCGAAGCGAAATGAATTGGAGATTGTTATGGCTGTTGCTCATTCCCTGGGTTTCCCGCGCATCGGCGCCGATCGGGAGTTGAAGAAGGCGCTGGAGGCGTACTGGAAGGGCGACCTGACCGAGGAAGCACTACGCCAAGTGGGCCGTGAACTGCGTGCTGCGCATTGGCAATTGCAGGCCGACGCGGGGATCGAGCTGTTGCCCGTTGGTGATTTCGCTTGGTACGACCAAGTCCTGACGCACTCGCTGATGTTTGGCGTGATCCCCGAGCGGTTTCGTCCGGCCGATGGCGCACCGACATTGGACACTCTGTTCGCCATGGCGCGCGGCGTCAGCCAGAGCTGCTGCGGCAGCGGACAGGCACAGGAAATGACCAAATGGTTCGATACCAACTACCACTATCTGGTGCCTGAATTCACTGCGGATCAATCCTTCAGCCTGTGTTGGACCCAATTGTTCGAGGAGGTCGAGGAGGCCAAGGCGCGGGGGCATGCGGTGAAGCCGGTACTGATCGGCCCGCTGACCTATCTCTGGCAGGGCAAGGCCAAGGGGGAAGCGTTCGACAAGCTGGAGCTGCTCGAACGCTTGCTGCCGATTTACGGCGAGGTGCTCGAGCGGTTGGCTGCGCAAGGCGTGGATTGGGTACAGATCGATGAACCAATTTTGGTATTGGACCTGCCGCAGGATTGGAGGAATGCCTTCGAGCGGGCCTATCATCTGCTGCAAAGAGCGCCGCTGAAGAAGCTGGTCGCGACCTATTTTGGCGGCCTGGAAGATAATCTGGGACTGGCGGCCGCATTGCCTGTGGATGGTCTGCACATCGATCTGGTGCGTGCACCGGAGCAGTACCCGGTCATTCTCGATCGGCTGCCGACCTACAAGGTTCTCTCCCTTGGTCTGGTCAACGGTCGCAACGTCTGGCGCTGCGATCTGGACAAGGCGCTGGATGTGCTGCGGCATGCACGCGAGCGTCTCGGCGATCGGTTATGGGTTGCCCCTTCCTGTTCGTTGCTGCATACCCCCGTGGATCTGGCTCGCGAAGATCAACTGGACGCTGAGCTCAGAAACTGGCTCGCGTTTGCCGTGCAGAAATGCGCTGAAGTCGCGGTCCTGGCACGTGCGCTGGACACCCCCGAAGACGCCCGGGTACAGGCCGCGTTGCAGCACAGCCGGGATGTTCAGACCAATCGGACGCAATCGCCGCGTATCCATAAGCCCGAAGTGCAGGCGCGTCTGGCCGCTATCGACCCGCTTGATAGCCAGCGTCAGTCGCCTTTCGCCGAGCGGATCGACAAGCAGCGTGCGCGGCTGGGACTGCCGGCATTCCCGACCACGACCATCGGCTCCTTTCCGCAGACGCCGGCGATCCGTCTGGCACGCCAGGCCTTCAAGCAGGGCAAGCTGGGGTTGACCGAGTACACAGAGGCGATGCAGGCGGAGATCCGTCATGCGATAGCCGTGCAGGAACAACTGGGCCTGGATGTGTTGGTGCACGGTGAGGCTGAGCGCAACGACATGGTCGAATACTTCGCTGAGCAGTTGGACGGCTACGCCTTCACCCGTTTCGGCTGGGTGCAGAGTTACGGCTCTCGTTGCGTCAAACCGGCGGTCATCTACGGCGATCTGAGTCGTCCAGCGCCCATGACGGTGGAGTGGATCCGCTATGCACAGCAGCAGACCGGCAAAGTCATAAAGGGCATGCTCACCGGCCCGGTGACGATGCTGATGTGGTCCTTCACCCGCGAGGATCTCAGTCGCGAGCAGCAGGCCCGGCAGCTGGCACTGGCGATCCGTGACGAGGTGTGTGATCTGGAAGCGGCCGGCATCAAAATCGTGCAGATCGACGAAGCTGCGTTCCGCGAAGGATTGCCGCTGCGTCGCGCGCAGTGGCAGGGCTATCTCGACTGGGCAGTCGAGGCGTTCCGTCTGTGCGCCAGTGGCGTGCGTGACGAGACGCAGATCCATACGCACATGTGCTACAGCGAGTTCAACGATGTCATCGAATCGATCGCCGCAATGGACGCCGATGTCATCACCATCGAAACCTCGCGTTCGCAAATGGAACTGCTCGAGGCCTTCCGTGCCTTCGATTATCCCAACGACATCGGCCCGGGCGTCTACGACATCCATTCGCCGCGGATACCGGATACGCAGGAAATGGTGCAGTTGCTGGAAAAAGCCAGCGAGCGCATCCCCGCTGAGCGGCTCTGGGTCAATCCCGACTGCGGCCTGAAGACCCGCGGCTGGCCGGAAACCGAGGCGGCACTGGTCAACATGGTGGCGGCGGCACGGCAGCTGCGTGCGACGCAGCGGTCCAAGGTGGCCTGAGCCGGAGTCGGCAGGCCGCTGGCATGTCGTGACATCAGCGGCCCGCACAGCGTGCGGGCCGTTGTGTTTTTGGCTAATGTAGCGACCTCCATCTAATGATCCTTTCGCCATGACGCCCGCCATCGATCTCCTGAAGAAGGCTAAAGCCGAGCACCGCATTCACAGTTATGAGCACGATCCGAAGTCCGCTTCCTATGGCCTCGAGGCCGCCGAAAAGCTCGGTCTCGAACCTGCGCGGGTATTCAAGACGCTGCTGGCCTGCAGCGAGAAGAATGAGCTGCTGGTCGCCGTGGTGCCGGTCGCCGGTACGCTTGATCTGAAGGCGCTGGCTCAGGCGGCCAAAGTGAAGAAGGTCGAGATGGCCGATCCGATGGCCGCGCAACGGGCGACAGGTTACCTGGTGGGTGGGATCAGTCCGCTGGGTCAGAAAAAGCGGCTGCGTACCTTTATCGACAGCTCGGCGCAGGCGCAGCCGAGCATCTATGTCAGTGCAGGGCGGCGGGGGCTGGAGGTCGAACTGGGCGCCGAGATATTGGCCGAGCATACCGCCGGCAGCTTCGCGCCGATCGGCCGGCCGTGAATTTGGAAGGGCTTACAGAGGCGGCAGGATTTCGCCGAGGTCGGTGGCATTGACGCCGGGGATGTGAAACTCGTTATGCACCAGTTGCTGGCCTTCCATCTGTGGCTGGGTCACCCAGGTCAGGATGTCGTAGTAACGGCGAATGTTGGCGACGAAGTGCACCGGCTCACCGCCGCGGGCATAACCGTAGCGCGTCTTGGTGTACCACTGTTTCTGCGCCAGGCGGGGCAGCATCTGCTTGACGTCCAACCACTTGTTCGGGTCCAGGCCTTCGCTCTCGGCCAGTATGCGCGCATCTTCCAGATGACCACCGCCGATGTTGTAGGCGGCCAGGGCGAACCAGGTGCGATCGGGCTCTTTGATGCTTTCAGGCAGGTTGTCGTGGATTCGGGCAATGTACTTTCCGCCGCCCTGAATACTCTGTGCCGGATCGAGGCGATTGTTCACACCCATGGCCTTGGCCGTGTTCAGCGTCAGCATCATCAGACCGCGCACACCGGTTTTTGACGTGGCGTCCGGTTGCCAATGAGATTCCTGGTAGCCAATTGCGGCAAGCAGGCGCCAGTCCACCCCATGCTCCTTGGCCGTCTCGCGGAAAACCTTTTCATACCGCGGCAAACGTTGCTGCAAGTGTTTGGCGAAGGCGTAGGCACCGACATAACCGAGTACGTCGACGTGGCCGTAGTACCGTTCGCGCAGACGCTGCAGCGTGCCGTTCTCCCGCGCCTGGTCGAGGAACTGGTTGGCCGCCTCGAGCACGCTGTCGTCTTCACCCTTGCCGATGATCCAGGACAGGCTGTTCTGTTCACCCAACTCGAATGCCGCCCGTGCGTTGGTGAAATAGACCTGATTGAGAGCCAGCTCATTCGATTCGACCAGCGTCAGGTCGACTTGACCCTCATCGACCATGCGCAGCAGATCCACCACCTCTACCGCGTCGGATTCCTCGTAGCGCAGCTCCGGCAGTTCGGCCTGCAGCGCCTTGAGTTTTTCCGCCTGACTGCTGCCCTTGAGAACCAGGATGCGCTTGCCTACGAGGTCTTCGGGTTGGGTCGGCCGGCGTTGCCCCCGGCGATAAACCACTTGAGTCGTGACGTCCAGGTAGGGTTTGGTGAAACGTGCGAGATCCTTGCGTCCTTCGCTGGCCACCAGGCCGGCAGCGGCGAGGGCTGGGCCGCCCGGGCGGTTCAGGCGGGTGAAAATGTCCTCGATGCTGTCGGCGGTTTCGATTTGGAGCTTGACGCCGAGATGGCTGGCGAAGCGTTTGACCAGCTCGTATTCGAAGCCGGCTTCGCCGTTGCGATCCTGGAAATAGGTCGACGGACTGTTGCGAGTGATCACGCGCAGTACACCTTCCTCCTTAATACGCTCGAGGGCGCTGGGCGGTTCAGCGCAGCTACTGAGCATCAGGAAGAGTCCGGTCGCCAGCAACCAGGAGGTGCAGCGCTTGCGGAACGCGGTTTGGGCAAACATCGGCGCAGTATACGCAAAGGCGAACCGCCACCATATCTCGACAGGATCGACGGACTTTGCTAAGCGAAGCGGCAATGGGTCGAAAACCCAGGGCTGGCATGGGCTCCTTTTACCAACCGCCGACGGCTGCCATATATCGGATGATCACCCGTCGAATGCGCGGACAAATACTGATCGTGGATCCCAGCTAGCTTGCTCCAGGTGAGATGGATCGGGAGAATCCAGCACCCATCGCCGGGCGACTCGGCGCGTCGCGTGGCATATCACCCATCGAGAGATCCCATCGCATGAGCGTCGCTTCTGCAAAGCCCTGGTTCGTCTATCTGGTGCGAGCCGCCAACGGTTCGCTGTACTGCGGGATAAGCGACGATGCACATCGCCGTTTCGCCGCCCATCAGCGTGGACAAGGGGCGCGTTTCTTTCATTCCAGCCCGGCGGTGGCATTGGTGTATGTCGAAGCCTGCGACAACAAAGGCGATGCACTACGCCGGGAACGTGCCATCAAGCAGCTTAAAAAAGCGGCCAAGGAGGCACTGGTTTCCGCGCAGGGTGGCTGTGTCCCGGTGAATGACGAGGCAATCAGCTGAACGGGTAGGCCACTTGCTTGGTCGCGAGTAAGCTGCCGTTCTACCTGAACAAGACTGGCGGAGCCTGCAATGCACGAAATCATTCTGCACCACTATCCCACCTCTCCCTTCGCTGAAAAGGCGCGCCTGATACTGGGTTTCAAGCAGCTCTCCTGGCGTTCGGTGGCGATTCCTCCCGTCATGCCCAAGCCCGATCTCACTGCCCTGACCGGTGGCTATCGGCGGACTCCGGTGTTGCAGATCGGTGCTGGCGTGTATTGCGATACCGCGCTGATGGCCCGCCGCCTCGAGGCTGAAAAAAGCACGCCCGCGTTGTTCCCGGAGGGCCAGGAGTTCGTCGCGGCGACGTTGGCACAATGGGCCGACTCCGTGCTGTTTCTGCACGCGGTGAGTCTGGTGTTCCAGCCGGAGTCCATGGCCGTGCGTTTCGCTCAGGTACCCAAGGAGTTCGTGCAGGTGTTCAGCGAGGATCGCGCCCAGTTGTTCAGTGGGGGGTCGGTGTCACGCATTCCGCTGGAGCAGGCCAAGAGTCACTGGCCGGTACTGATGGCTCGACTGCAGCAGCAACTGGCGCGCGGGACCGGTGAGTTCCTGTTGGGAAGCGCGCCTTGCATCGCGGATTTTGCCGTTGCGCATTGTCTTTGGTTCCTCAAGGCCACGCCGGTCACCGCGCCGCTGGTCGAGGACTATCCGGAGGTCGCCGCCTGGCTGAGCAAGATTCTGGGCGTCGGACATGGCTCGCATAGCGAGCTGTCCGCCGAAGCGGCGCTGACGTGTTCGCGCGAGGCCACGCCGGCTCCATTGCCAGACGAGGCGTTCTTCGAACCCAACGGCTTCCAGGCAGGCCAGCAGGTGACGATTGCCGCCGTGGATTACGGGACCGATCCGGTGACGGGTGAACTGGTGTTCGCTGGTGTAGAAGAGCTGATCCTGCGACGTGAAGACGAGCGCGCTGGCGTCGTGCACGTGCATTTTCCGCGTATCGGCTATCGCATCGAGGCCTCTTGATGCGATGCACCCGCGGACCGCGGTTGGGCCGCGGGCGCTCTGCACGGCTTACAGGGCGATGAACAGCAACGTGACGCCCAGCAGCAGCCGATAGATCACGAAAGGCAGCATGCCCAGTGCATCCAGGGCCTTGAGAAACAGTTTGATGCAGAGGAAGGCGGCGACGAAAGACAGGGCCGCACCGATGAAAATGTCGTTCCATTGCGCGTCTTCCCCGGACTGAACCAGCTCGACGGCCTTCAGCCCACCCGCTGCGAGAATCAGCGGTATCGACAGCAGAAACGAGAAGCGCGCAGCTGTCTGCCGAGTAAAACCGAGCAGTAGCGCGGCAGTCATGGTGATGCCCGAGCGGGACGTGCCGGGGATCAGCGCCAGGGCCTGGGCGAAACCGATGATCAACGCGCTCTTCCAGGTCAATTGATCCATCTCGGCGACTCGACGGCCCTTTACGTCCGCATACCACAGCAGCAAGCCAAAAATGATGGTGGTGGCAGCGATGAACAGCATCGAGCGGGTGTACTGCTCGATGTAGTCCTCCAGCAACAACCCGAGAATGGCCGCCGGCAGCGTGCCGATGATGATCGCCCAACCCAGCCGGCTCTCGGCGCTGACCTGCTGCCTGAACACGTGAGCCAGCCAGCCGCGGCTGGTGGCGATCACTTCATGACGGAAGCAGATCAGCACCGCTAACAGCGTGCCGACGTGCACCGCGACGTCGAATGCCTGGCCTTGGTCGGGCCAGCCAAATACCTGGGACGGAAGGATCAGGTGAGCGGAGGAGGAGATCGGGAGGAATTCGGTGATGCCCTGCACCAGGGACAGAATAATCAGGTGAAGCCAATCCATTGTGAATCCTTACCAGAACGGGTCGTGCGGGGTGGCAGCTCCAATTGAGCAGCCATGTGACTGACAAACCGGCATTTCATTCGACGGCGGTCGAATTTCGTTCCGCTCGTCCCGCAGCAAGGCG
Source organism: Pseudomonas sp. KSR10 (assembly GCF_022355455.1). Lineage (NCBI taxonomy): Bacteria > Pseudomonadati > Pseudomonadota > Gammaproteobacteria > Pseudomonadales > Pseudomonadaceae > Pseudomonas > Pseudomonas sp. KSR10. Next base: position 1,693,537 of record NZ_JAKOEN010000019.1, read on the forward strand.
GGCGAGCTGAACGCGCACGAGTGCTCTTTGCCGTTGCCGGCTGTATTGCACAGTGGTGGGTCAGTCCTTGCGGCGTTTGAGCTGATCGGTCAGTTGGGTGGGCAACTGTCGGATGATCAGCATGTTACGAGCTTCGTCGTATTCGATCTTCGAGCCCAGCAGGTGGGATTCGAAGCTGATCGACAGCCCCTCGGCGCGGCCGGTGAAACGCTGGAATTGGTTGAGGGTGCGCTTGTCTGCCGGGATCTCCGGCGAAAGGCCGTAATCCTTGTTGCGGATGTGCTCGTAGAAGGCGCGCGGGCGCTCCTCGTCGATCACGCTGGACAGTTCCTCCAACGACATCGGCTCGCCGATCTTGGCCTGGCTGCTGGCGTAGCCGACCAGCGCACTGGTTTTCTCCCGCGCTTTTTCATCCGGCAGGTCCTCGCTCTCGACGTAATCGCTGAATGCCTTGAGCAGGGTTCGTGTCTCGCCGGGTCCATCGACGCCTTCCTGGCAGCCGATGAAGTCGCGGAAATACTCCGAGACTTTCTTGCCATTCTTGCCCTTGATGAACGAGATGTACTGCTTGGACTGCTGGTTGTTCTTCCACTCGGAGAGGTTGATCCGAGTGGCGAGATGCAACTGACCTAAATCCAGGTGCCGGGCTTCGGCGACATCCAGCGAGTCGGTGACGGTCACGCCGTTGCTGTGGTGCAGCAGAGCGATCGCCAGGTAATCGGTCATGCCCTGTTGATAATGAGCAAACAGCACATGGCCGCCGGTGGAGAGGTTGGATTCTTCCATCAGCTTTTGCAGATGCTCCACCGCTTGCCGACTGAATGCCGTGAAATCCTGGTTGCCCTCCATGTACTGGCTCAGCCAGCCGCTGAACGGGTAGGCGCCGGACTCCTCGTGAAAGAAGCCCCAAGCCTTGCCCTGCTTGGCGTTGTAGCTTTCGTTGAGATCGGCCAGAAGATTCTCGATAGCCTGGGAATCGCCCAGCTCCGAGTCACGGGCATGAAGCACGGCGGGCGTCCCGTCCGGCTTTTTCTCGATCAGATGAACAATGCAGTGGCGAATCGGCATGGGTTACTCGCGTCGGGTGAGGCAGACAGGCGGCAGTTTACCCGAGCGGCCGTTCCCGTCGCAGGGCAAAAAAAAGTGGATGCGAACGGGTAGGGGTATGCGAGTAAGATGGATCCCCCCTTCGTTTTTGCTAAGTGTGTCGGCTATGAATGCGATATGGCGCAACAGTACCTGGATTCTGTTGGGTGGTTCTCTGATCCTGGCCGTTTCCCTGGGAACGCGGCACGGCTTCGGCCTGTTTCTGCCACCCATGAGCGCGGAGTTCGGCTGGGGGCGTGAGGTCTTTGCCTTTGCAATCGCCTTGCAGAACTTGATCTGGGGTCTGGCGCAGCCGGTTACCGGCGCACTGGCGGATCGCTTCGGCGTCGCTCGCACGGTATTGATCGGCGGCGTGCTCTACGCGGTTGGTCTGCTGTTCATGGCTGGCGCGGATTCACCGATCTCGTTGTCGTTGAGCGCAGGTCTGCTGATCGGTCTGGGGCTGTCCGGCACCTCGTTCTCCGTGATCCTTGGCGCGGTCGGCCGCGCCGTGCCGGCCGAGAAGCGCAGCATGGCCATGGGTATCGCCAGCGCCGCCGGTTCGTTCGGTCAATTCGCCATGCTCCCCGGCACACTCGGCCTGATCAGCTGGCTGGGCTGGTCGTCGGCCCTACTGGCGTTGGGCCTGCTGGTCGCATTGATCATGCCGCTGGCGCTGATGTTGCGTAGCGGACCGCCGGCACCGGTGACCGGACCGCAACAGTCGCTGGTCGAGGCGCTGAGCGAGGCGGTCAGTCATTCCGGGTTCCGCCTGCTGGCGCTGGGGTTCTTCGTTTGCGGTTTTCAGGTGGTGTTCATCGGCGTGCATCTGCCAGCGTATTTGGTGGATCAGCATCTACCGGCCATGGCGGGCACAACCGTGCTGGCGCTGGTCGGGCTATTCAATGTGGTGGGGACCTATACCGCCGGATGGCTCGGCGGCTGTTATTCGAAACCCAAGCTGCTGACCGCGCTCTACCTGCTCCGAGCGGTGGTGATCAGCGCGTTCTTCTTCGCTCCGCTGACGCTGTGGACCGCGTATGCCTTTGGTATCGCGATGGGCTTACTGTGGCTCTCCACGGTCCCGCTGACCAACGGCACGGTGGCGACGCTCTTCGGCGTGCGCAACCTGTCGATGCTCGGTGGCATCGTCTTCCTGTTCCATCAGATCGGCTCGTTCTTTGGCGGCTGGCTGGGCGGCTGGGTATACGACCAGACCGGCAGCTACGACCTGGTCTGGCAAATTTCCATCGCGCTCAGCCTGATGGCCGCCGCGCTGAACTGGCCGATTCGCGAGCAACCGGTCGAGCGGGTGCGCCTGGCTGCGGAGATGGCCTGATGCGTGGCGGGTGGCTCTGGACCGGCGGCGTCATGCTGTTGGCGCTGCTCATGGCGGCGATCTTTTGGGGTTGGCGGCAGGGCGGGTTGGCGCTGCTCCAGTTGGGTGTCGGTATTTGCTGATCGATCGTTTGGGCAGTTTTTGCGCTGGCTAAGGAATCAATCAGCCAAAGATGGCTCCAACAAGCGAGACGAGTGAAACTGTCGCGTAACCGTCATCTAATGCCTGTAAAAAGCTGCGGCATGCAGTTATCTGGAGCCACCGAACCATGTCCACTCTTACCGAACTCGCCCAACAAATCGCTCAGCTCTATCCACTGCAGGACAAGCGCGTCGGCAAGCGCTACCGCGTGGTCGGCGAACTCGCCGGCATGACCGAACTGGAAGAGATCAACGGTGAGCCACGTTACATCCAGACCATGGCGCTGAAGAACAAGCAGCTCTGGGACGTGGCGGTCTGAGCAATGCCCCATGTGCGCGACGCGCGCCGTACTGATGCATCAGCAATAGCCCGCCTGCTCGGCGAGCTTGGCTACCCGGCAAACGATGACGTCATCGAGCGTCGCCTTCAGCAGCACCTGAATCATGCCGATGCCTGCCTGCTGGTAGCCGAAGGAGGTGAGGGGCAACTGCTCGGCTTCATTTCCCTGCACTTCATCGTCCAGTTGGCGCTCGAAGGCGACTTCTGCCGAATCAGCTATCTGTGTGTCGACTCGACGGCGCGCAGCCAGGGGACCGGTGAACGGCTGGTGCAGGCTGCCGAGCAGCGCGCCCGAGCCCGCGGTTGCGATCGCATGGAGCTTCATTGCGATGTTCGTCGCGAAGGGGCTCATCGCTTCTATGCGCGACTGGGCTACGAGGATGCGCCCAGGTACTTCCGTCGCCCGCTGAGCTGATCAGGTCGGCTGGCGCATCCAACGCGTCGCGCGCCACTCGCGCTGTTGTTCTTCGGCCAGAAAGGTCCAGGCGACGAAGCGACTGCGCTTCTGCCCTTGTGCCATGTCCGATAGGCGTATCTGCTGGGCTCCGAGCTTTTTCAGGCGCCCCTGCAACGGCTGCACATTGCCACCCTTGGACACCAGCGTGCTGAACCAGCAGACCTGTTGCGCCACGCCGCGGCTTTCGTCCGCCAGCCGGGCAATGAATGCCGCCTCGCCCCCTTCGCACCACAGCTCCGCCGCCTGGCCGCCGAAGTTGAGGGCCGGCAATTTGCGCTTGGGGTCGAGTTTGCCGAGGTTGCGCCATTTGCGTTGGCTGCCACTGCTCGCCTCGGCTTGTGATGCATGAAAGGGAGGATTGCAGAGCGTGATGTCGAAGCGATCGTCACGCCGTATTAAGTGTTCGAAGATATGCCCTGGATCGCTCTGCTGGCGCAACGCGATGCTTTTGCCCAGCTTGTTCGCCGCGACGATGGTACGCGCCGAAGCCAGGGCTATCACGTCGATGTCCGTGCCGGTAAAGCGCCAGCCGTACTCGCGCACACCGATCAGTGGGTAAATGCAGTTGGCACCGGTACCGATGTCCAGCGCATGAATGCGCGTGCCGCGAGGGATTTCACCAGCGTTTTCGTCCGCCAGCAGGTCGGCCAGACCATGCAGGTAGTCGGCCCGCCCAGGGATCGGCGGGCATAGATAGCCTGGCGGAATGTCCCAATGCGCGATCCCGTAGAATTGCTTGAGCAAGGCGCGGTTGAACACGCGTACGGCATCCGGGTTGGCGAAATCGATGCTCTGCTTGCCGTAGGGGTTGATGATCACGAACTCGGCCAGCTCTGGGCTGCCAGCGATCAGTGCGGGAAAGTCGTAGCGTCCGCTATGGCGGTTACGCGGATGCAGGGTGGCCTTGCCTTCAGCTGATTTGGCGGCCCGTGCTGGCGGGTTGACGGATTTGCGGACGGTCATTTTTCGGCTGCTGGTAACGGTGAAAACCGGCATTGTCCCACAGCTTTCAGGCGCGACGTGGAACCTGCAGCATCCAGCCCAGGCCCCAGAGCAGCGCGCCGGCACCGAGCCAGAATGCGCTGTGCAGCGAGCCCCCCATGGAAAGCCAGATACCCGTAAGCCAAGGGCCGGCCAACTGAGTCAGGCTGTAGAGCGCAATCAGTGCCGCCGATAGCCGCGGGCCCTGGTGCGGGTGCAGTGCGCGTGCCAAGCGCTGGGTCAGCAGGACCGTGCCGAGAAAGGTACCGCCGACCAGTACGGCGCAAAGCAGAATGCCTGACGCACCCGGCAGCAACAGTGCTGCCAGCACGCCGAGTAGTTGAGCGACATAGCTCAAGCGCAAGGCCAGCACATCGCCCAGCAGAGCACCGAGGCGGTTCCACAACCAGGGGGAGGGCAGCGTTGCGAGTGCAACCACCAGCCAGCTGCTCTCGATGAGCAGGTCGCCGGGCTCGACCTGCAGACGCGCGACCATCGGCAGAAACGTCATCGGCAGGATGTAGCCCATGCCGGCCCCGGCGTAGGACAGAAACAGCGGTGTACTGGCGCGGTCCAGCAGGCGCCCGCTCGGCACGTGTTCCGATTCGTCGGCGAGGGGCGTTTCCGGCATGTCCAGGCGAGCTAGCTGCCGCCAGCCCCACCATGCCAAGGGTAAGGACAGCAGCGCCGCCGGCCACCAGCGGTCCGCACCTGTCAGCACGCCATTGCTAAGGCTGACTAGCAGACTGGAGAGAATCAGCCCAACACAGGCACCCAGGTACACCAGCCCGCTGGATGACACACGCTGCTGGCGCGCCAGCCACTCGAGAATCAGCGAAGGTGCCTGAACGAAGACCAGCCCGTTGCTGATTCCATTGAGTAGACGAAGCGCCGAAAGCGCATCGGCTGAATCGGCCTGGGTTTGCGCCAGCGTACTGAGTACATGCACCACCAGGGCCCAAGGCAGACTGCGGCGGATTTGCGCGACGCGGTGCCAGCGTAACGCCAATAATGCGCCGATGAGATAGCCCAGATAATTCCAAGTGGCGATACTGGCGCCTTCTCGTACCGTCAGCAGGCCGTCCTCCACCAGCCACGGAAGTAGCGGGGTGTAGACGAAACGGCCCAGCCCGTGAACGACCAGCAGCAAGATGGCGCCGGCCAGCAGGACCGGAAACAGGGCGGGGCGTCGAGACATCGAGATGTGGACTATCAGCGAAAAGGGATCACAGCTTAGCGGCTGCTGAGGCAAACGACCACGCTACCTATGGCGGGGCGACCAGCCAGCAGATCCACCTGGCGAAGACGACTCCCGGTATGCCACATACTCCATCCTTAGCGTGAACGTTGGTGAGTGACACCCACCGAGCAGACGGGATCGGCCCGGATTGCGCTGCTTTCAAGGATAGTCGAGTACGGTTTTGATTCGGGACAGGTTGCGCTCGATCCACTGCCTATCGACCGCGCCCCAGTCATGGATGCGATAGCAGCCGGCGTTGTGGCGTTCGCCGTCCTCTTGGATGAAGCGGCAGTCGATATCGAGGTCGGATAGCGCGGCCAGGGTGTCTTGTGCGGTGCGCCTTGGCATGCCGGTTGCGGCGACCAGCGCTGGCACGTTGGTGGCCGCTCCAGTGTCGATCAACCATGCGACATAGAGGCGGCGATAGAAACTGCTTCTGGTCTTGCTGACGGTCATCTCGATTCCATTGCTATGAAAGTCCGGCCCGCTCAATACCGCGCCGTGGCGACGGGCCAGGATAGTAGTGTGCCATTCAGCGCAATGCGAGCAGACCGATATAGGTGACGGCTCCGGCCGTGTATCCGAGGAAGGCCAGCAGGCTGACTCGTTTGACGTACCAGGTGAAGCTGATCTTTTCCATGCCCATGGCCGCTACGCCTGCCGCCGAACCGATGATCAGCGTGCTGCCGCCGGTACCGGCGCAGTAGGCAAGCATTTCCCAGAAATTCCCGTCGACCACGAACTGAGACAGCCAGGTCGACTCTTCCGGCGTGGCGGCAGCCAGCGTCACGGGGTTGACCAGCGGGTACATCTTCATCGCGCCGGCTACCAGTGGCACGTTGTCCACCACTGCCGAGAGCAGGCCAATGGTGTAATTGATCGGATAAATATGGCCAAGGGACTCGCGCAATATCGTAGCGACCTGGGTCAGGTGACCGGCCGTGGCTAATGCTGCGACCGCCAGCAGAATACCCAAAAAGAACAGTACGCTTGGCGTGTCCACCTTGCGCAGCACACCGACGACCGACAGCGGATGCTTGTGATCGTCCTCCTTGTGACGGTGCAGGAACTCGGTGGTAATCCAGAGGATTCCAAGCCCGAACAGGATGCCCATGTACGGCGGCAGATGCGTGACCGTTTTGAAAATGGGGACGAACACCAGCGCTCCGAGGCCAAGTGCCAGTACCAGATTGCGCTCGAACGCCGTCGTGGCTGGCGGATTGCTTTCAGCCAAATGCGCGCGGGCGCCAGGGCGGGGCACTTCACCACGCAAACGAAAGCTGAGGATCAACAGCGGCACCACCAGGCATACCAGACTCGGCAAAAACAACCCGACGATGACGCCGGACGCGGTGATCTGGTTACCAATCCAGAGCATGGTGGTGGTGACGTCGCCAATCGGCGACCAGGCACCACCGGCGTTGGCTGCGATAACCACGACGCCTACGAACAGCCAACGTTCCGGTCGGCCACGAATCAGCTTGCGCAGTAGCGAGACCATCACGATGGTGGTGGTCAGGTTGTCCAGCGCGGCGGAGAGGAAGAAGGTCAGGAAGCCGATGATCCACAACAGATGCACGCGCTTGCGGGTCTGGATGCGATCGGTGATCACCTTGAACCCTTCGTGGGAATCGATCAGTTCGACGATGGTCATGGCGCCGAGCAGAAAAAACAGGATCTCCGAGATCTCACCGAGATGGTGCCGCAATGACTCGACGACCGTCTCGGCCGGACTAGCCGTTTCGTGCCCGCCTTGTATGTGCGGGATGATCGAATCGGCACCCAGCACGAGAAGTGTCCAGCAAATCACGGCGGTGAGAATCGCCAGCGCTGCCTTGTCTATCTTCAACGGGTGTTCTAAGGCTATGCAGAGATAGCCGATAAAAAACACGACAGCCATGAGTACGTACATCGGAGGGCTCCATATTGAGAAACCAAACCGGCTCGTCGGCAGTGCCGACGATTCGGCAGTGGCAGGCTCAAGATGGGCAAACGGCTATGCGAAGCATGAAGCGAAACCGCAAAACGAAAGGCTGGCGCCAGCGTGTGAACGGTTGCACGGTCCCTCCGTCACGGCGTGACGACTCGTGCATATTTCATGTCGTGGAGCGCTCTGCGAGTTAGGCCTGCCAACTATAAATTGTTAATTGTTAATGTCCGTGTGCGGATAGTGTATCGGCCACATCGGTTTTTACTTGTCATCAATCAAGTGCAAAGGCCTAAACAAAAAAGGCCAGCACATCACGCGCTGGCCTTCTGTTTGGTTACAGGCTGGCGATACGCTCGCGCTGTTCCAGAAGTTGGGCTTTTGCCTGTTCGGCCTCGGCCAGCTTGGCGCGCTCCTTGTCGATCACCTCGGCTGGCGCCTTGTCGACGAAACCGGCATTACCGAGCTTGCCGCCAACGCGCTTGACCTCACCCTCGAGCTTGCCGATTTCCTTGTCGAGGCGGGCGAGTTCAGCGTCCTTGTCGATCAGCCCGGCCATCGGCACCAGCACCTGCATGTCGCCGACCAGTGCCGTGGCGCTCAGCGGCGGCTCTTCGCCGACACCGAGGATGCGGACGCTTTCGAGCTTGGCCAGCTTCTTCAGCAGCGGCTCGTTGTCCGCCAGACGACGCCGGTCCGTATCGGAAGCGTTGCCAAGCACGACGTCGATCCGCTTGGCCATGGAGATGTTCATTTCGCCACGGATCTGGCGAATGCCGAGCATGAACGCCTTGACCCACTCGATATCGCCTTCAGCCGCCTCGTCGAGACGCTCCGGGTTGAATTGCGGCCAGGGTTGCAGCATCAGGGTCGGACCGGATTTGCCTGCCAGCGGTGCGACCCGCTGCCAGATTTCTTCCGTGATGAAAGGCATGAACGGATGGGCCAGGCGCAGGGCGGTCTCCAGCACGCGCACCAGCGTGCGGCGTGTGCCTCGCTGACGTTCCAGGCTGGCGTTTTCGTCCCAGAGCACGGGCTTGACCAGCTCCAGGTACCAGGCGCAGTACTCGTCCCAGATGAACTCGTAGAGCGCTTGGGCGGCCAGATCGAAGCGGAAGGCCTCGAGCTGACGAGTAACTTCGGCTTCGGTGCGCTGCAGTGCGGAAATGACCCAGCGATCCACTGACGACAGCTCCACCGAAGCGTCGGCCGCCGGAGCGCCGGTCGCCGGTTCGCCATTGACGCCGGTATCCTGGCCTTCGGTGTTCTCGAAGACGAAGTTGGCGGCGTTCCAGATCTTGTTGCAGAAGTTGCGGTAACCCTCGACGCGCCCCATGTCGAACTTCACGTCGCGGCCGGTCGAAGCGAGCGAGCAGAAGGTGAAGCGTAGGGCGTCGGTGCCGTAGCTGGCGATGCCTTCAGGGAACTCAGCGCGGGTCTGCTTGGCGATCTTCTCGGCAAGCTTGGGCTGCATCATGCCGCTGGTGCGCTTTTGCAGCAGCGCGTCCAGCTCGATCCCGTCGACGATGTCCAGCGGGTCGAGCACGTTACCCTTGGATTTGGACATCTTCTGCCCTTGTCCATCGCGGACCAGACCGTGCACATAGACGGTCTTGAACGGGATCTGCCCGGTCAGGTGAGTCGACAGCATGATCATGCGGGCGACCCAGAAGAAGATGATGTCGAAGCCGGTAACCAGTACGTCGGTCGGGTGGAACGTCTTGAGATATTCGGTCTGCTCGGGCCAGCCGAGGGTGGAGAAGGTCCACAGGCCGGAGCTGAACCAGGTGTCCAGCACGTCTTCGTCCTGACGCAACTCGACGTTGTTGCAAAGGTTGTACTTACTGCGAACCTCCGCCTCGTCCCGGCCGACGTAGACGTTGCCGGCTTCGTCGTACCAGGCTGGGATGCGGTGCCCCCACCAGAGCTGGCGGCTGATGCACCAGTCCTGGATATCGCGCATCCAGCTAAAGTACATATTCTCGTACTGTTTAGGCACGAATTGGATTTCGCCGCTCTCGACGGCCTTGATCGCTTTCTCGGCCAATGGCTTGGTCGAGACGTACCACTGGTCGGTCAGCCAGGGCTCGATGATGGTGCCGGACCGGTCGCCGCGCGGGACCTTGAGCGCGTGATCGTCGATCTTTTCCAGCAGACTCATGGCTTCGAATTCGGCGACGATGGCCTTGCGCGCGTCGAAGCGATCCATATGTGCATAGCCATCGGGCAGGCTGGCGTCGACTTTGTCGTTCGGCGTGCCGTCGATGTTGAACACCTGCGCGCGCGCCAGGATCGCGGCGTTGCGGTCGAAGATGTTGATCAGGGGCAGGCGATGGCGCTTGCCTACTTCATAGTCATTGAAGTCGTGCGCCGGGGTGATCTTTACGCAGCCGGTACCGAACTCGAGGTCGACATAATCGTCGGCAATGATCGGGATCAGACGATTCACCAGCGGCAGCATGATGTGCCGGCCGATCAAGTTCCTGTAGCGTTCGTCCTCGGGGTGCACCGCGACGGCCGCATCACCCAGCATGGTCTCCGGACGGGTCGTGGCGACGATCAGGTAGTCCTTGCCGTCGGCCGTTTTGCAGCCGTCGGCCAGTGGGTAGCGCAGATGCCAGAGATGACCCTTCTCGTCGTGGTTTTCGACCTCCAGATCGGAGATGGCGGTGTGTAGCTTGGTGTCCCAGTTGACCAGGCGCTTGCCGCGGTAGATCAGACCATCTTCATGCAGGCGTACAAAGGCTTCCTTCACGGCATTGGACAGGCCGGCGTCCATGGTGAAGCGTTCGCGCGACCAATCCACCGAAGAGCCCAAGCGGCGGATCTGACGCGTGATGTTGCCGCCGGATTCCTCCTTCCATTCCCAGACCTTGTCGAGAAATTTTTCGCGGCCCAGGTCATGACGACTCACGCCTTGCGCGCTCAACTGCCGCTCGACCACCATCTGCGTGGCGATGCCGGCGTGATCGGTGCCTGGCTGCCACAGCGTGTTGCGACCTTGCATGCGGCGGAAACGGATCAGCGCATCCATGATCGCGTTGTTGAACCCGTGCCCCATATGCAGGCTGCCGGTGACGTTCGGCGGCGGGATCATGATGGTGTAAGGCTCGCCTGAACCCTGGGGGGCGAAATAGTTGTTCGACTCCCAGGTTTGATACCAGGAAGTTTCGATGGCGTGCGGCTGGTAGGTCTTGTCCATGCGGCGGGACCCTTAGAACGGCTGATCGGAAAAGCGGGCAAGTATAAAGGCAAAGTGCGCGAGGGGCAGAACCGCGATGCGGCATTTATCCGGCACTGCTGAATGAACCGTCCGATGTGTGGGGAGGGGACGTCACCGGAGACGCCCCGGTGCAATCATGGCGGATCGTTCAGGAACGGTGGGATTTGATCAGCTGTTCGGCGCGCGCCTCCAGGCGACTGCGCAGTTCAGCTTCGATCTGCGGCACGAAATCGTCGATCACATCTTGCAGAATCAGCTGCGCGGCGGTGCGCAACTCATGATCGAGGTGGCGCTCGGCAAGGGTGCGGAAAGCAGTCCGTACGGCTGGCTCGCGTGGCTCGATTTCTTGCTGCGCTGCCGCTGTGGGCGCGCGCTCGACGACCTCAGAGAGCAGGGGGATGCTGTCTGGGTCAAGTGTCTCGCTGAGCATGGGAGGGTCCTCATCCCCAAGCAGAGCGCGAATGGATTCCAGGTCGTCAAGCAGGTGAGCGGCTTTATTGGGAGGTGTTTGCGTCATGTACGGTGGTTTCCGGAGATTAAGCGTCCAGGCGGTGTGGCGCTCCTGAAAGGGCATTGGCCCTATAGCCAAGGCCGTCGAACGGCTGCGGAGTCGGTGAGTTCGTGCCGTCCGAAGGCTCGCTACAATTCGACTCTCTTTGGATCATAGCCGCGCTGTCGATAGAGACGAAAATTGTCCCGGCAAACGGTCAATAGCTCCGGTTGCTGGTTGACGATCTCGATCACTCGGCTGAACTGGTCGGTATGCGGCGACAGGGTGGGTGACAGATTGATCAGCAGGCCCTGGGTGGCGGTAGGCGGCTGCTCCGTACCGATCACCACGGGCGCTTGAGGATCGTCATCGTGGAGCTCATGCGGAATGAAGCGCTCGGCGCGAAAGCTCCACAGCAGCTCATCCAGTTCGCTGCACTGCTGGCTGTCCTGGCAGCGTATGAATACCGGCATGCCGTGCTGCCAGCCTTTGCTTGCCAACAGGCAGGCGGCTCTGGCTCGGCCTGCCGGTTCGCTATCGGGCAGTACATAGAACTCGATGCGTGTCATGCCCGGTTTCCGCTCGCCTGGCTCATGCCTGCCCGGCTCGATCCAGCAGGTATTGCGTCAGCAAGGGTACCGGACGACCCGTGGCGCCCTTTTCCTTTCCGCCACTGACCCAGGCGGTGCCGGCGACATCCAGGTGCGCCCATGGGTAGGCCTTGGTGAAGCGCGAAAGGAAACAGGCCGCGGTGATGGTGCCAGCCTTGGGCCCGCCGATATTGGCGATGTCGGCGAAGGGGCTGTCCAACTGCTCCTGGTATTCGTCGAACAGCGGCAGTTGCCAGGCCCGATCATCGGCTTTCTGGCCGGCCCCCAGCACCTGTTGCAGCAGTTCGTCGTTGTTGCCCAGCAGGCCCGATGTATGGCTACCCAGCGCAACGATGCAGGCGCCAGTGAGCGTGGCGATATCGATCACGGCGCGCGGCTTGAAGCGCTCGGCATAGGTCAGGGTATCGCACAACACCAGACGGCCTTCGGCGTCGGTATTGAGAATCTCGACGGTCTGGCCGCTCATGGTGGTGACGATGTCGCCCGGACGCGTGGCATTGCCGCTGGGCATGTTTTCCGCGCAGGCCAGCAGGCCGACGAGGTTGATCGGTAGTTGTAATTCCAGTGCGGCGCGGAAAGTGCCGAGTACGCTGGCGGCACCGCACATGTCGTACTTCATTTCATCCATGCCCTGGCCTGGCTTGAGGCTGATACCGCCGGTATCGAAGGTGATGCCCTTGCCGACCAGCGCGTAGGGCTGCTCGCCTTTCTGGCCGCCGTTGTATTGCATGACGATGATGCACCCGGGCTGCTCACTGCCCTGGGAAACGGCAAGAAACGAGCCGGCACCGAGTTCACGCAGTTTCTTTTCGTCCAGAATGTCGACTTTCAGGCCTTTGAATGTTTTGCCGAGCTGCTTGGCCTGCTCGGCCATATAGCTGGGATGGCAGACATTCGGCGGCAGATTGCCCAGGTCTCGGGCGAAACTCATGCCGGCGGTGATCGCTGCGGCGTGGCGAGTGGCCTGCTCAACCTGCGTCTGGTTCGCCTTGTCGCTCAGGATGGTGATCTTGCCGAGCGCCGGGGCATCGTTCTTCTTGCTCTTGAACTGCTCGAATACGTACTGACCATCGGCCAACACTTCGACCAGCATCCGGATGCACGCATAGGTATCGCGCTCTTTGACCTGTACATCTTGCAGCGCAAAGGTTGCATCTTTGCCGCCGAGCCCTTTGAGAACGCCAAGCGCGGCGCCGGCGATCTTGCGCCATTGGCGAGCGTCGAGTTCGCCCTCTTTGCCAGTGCCGACCAGTAGTACGCGATCGGCTTTCAGGTTCGGCAGGCTGTGCAGCAAGAGGGTCTGACCCGGCTTGCCCTGCAGGTCGCCGCGCTTGAGCAAGGCGCTGATGGCGCCGCCGCTGACCTGATCCACGCTTTGCGCGGTTGAGCCGAGCTGTAGATTTTCACCGACTGGCAAGACCAGAGTGGCTGTTTTTGCCGCAGCTGCTTTGGTGTTTTTTACAACAAATTCCATGGCGTCGAGTCCCCAAGACAAAGAGTCGGGTTTGCAGGATGATGCAGAGGTTTTTCGCTATAGGCCTTTAAACATGCGGCCTTCAGAGCGGTGCCGTTTCAGCCTGTACCGATTTTGTACCAACTGTAGCTGTTGAGAGCTTGGCCAGTTCCGACCAATCGGAGGGCGAATTGATCCATTCGGCGTACGTGCTCAACAGCATCTCGACCGTGTGCCCAAGCTGGTTGGCGATAAATGCCACGTTCATCCCGGACATCAAGCAAAGGGTCGCGTAGGTGTGCCGAGTATCGTACAGACGGCGCGGACGAATGCCCAGTGCACCTATGGCCTCCTTCAGGTAGCCGGTGGGGCCGTCTGGGTCTTTCATCCATTCGCCGCCTTGGGCGGGTGGAAACATGAAGTCGGTCTTGATCCTGATGTCGGCCTTGATGGCCCGGGCGCGATCCAGCGCGTGCAGCGCGCGGTCATTCAACAGCACGTTGCGGGGCTTGCGGTTCTTGATGCGCTCGGCAACGTCCCCATCCACCACGATGCGACACACCCGCGCGATGCGCTGGTTGGTGTCGATCTCGTCCTCTCTCAGCGCGCGGATCTCGCCCGGGCGCATGCCCGTGAAGAACGCGAACTCCATGTAGGCCGCGTAGATCTCTACACGCCGGCCGGCCAGGGTCTCGTACAGGTACGCAATGATCCGTTCGGCTTCCTCGCGCGTGAACGGGTCAATCTCGCGCTTGTTCTTGCGCGGCAGATCTATCCCGCGCGCAGGGTTCTTCTCCAGCCAACCATCATCGACGGCCGACGCCATTACCGAGCGAATCCGAACGAGTGCCGCGCGTTTGGTTGTGGCTGACGTCCATTGCGTGTCGGCCACGATCTGGCGCAGCTCGAAGGGCGTGATGGCGCTGATCGGTTTTAGCGCCAGGTGCGGCATCCAGTACAGGTTGAGTACGTTGCGATAGTTGCGCCGCGTGCCACCTACGATTTCGCGTGTGTCGAGCCACACCTGGGCGTACTCGGCGAAGGTCGGCGTCTTTCGCGTGGTGGCATACCGGCTGTTCGGAAACAGCTCGGCATATTTGTCGTCGGTCAGCGCGTTGTGCTTGATCAGCTGGACTACTTGAGCACGTAAGCTGGCGGCAGCTGCAATCCCTTTCTGGGTTTGCGGGAAGCTGAGCGTTTCGCAGCGGCGGGGCGGCTCGGCTCCTTTCCAGGTGAAGCGGATTCGGATTGAGGTACCAACAAACTCAACTCCGGTGGGCAGTCCCAAGTTGTTTCGAGCCATGCTTCGTACCGCCTCCAGCTGTAAATGATATCGCCGTTGATCTTGTTCCAGACGCCGTAGGGGATTTGCTTCCTGTATCGGCGGGTCTGCAGCCCTCGAACGGTGGTCCCGATGCGAGCGGCCATTTCTTCTTCCGTCAGCTTGTCCCGATCGGGCTCAAGCTCAAACTGGTGCGCGGCTGACATCGCACGCCTCCCATTTCGATCGGTGCATCGCTTGTCTCTGGCGAGAGCAGGCGGTGTGGTTTCCCTTGGTGCGCGGGCGGTTGCAGATGTCGCAGTGCGGCGTCAGCAGGGACATGCAGAGCACACCTGGGACGCTGCTGCGGGTGGTGTGGCGACGGCGTAGGGGCTGGGTCATGCCTCACCTCGCTGGCTAATCTTTAGGTGCGTATACCCCTTAACAAGCTGCGCGTACGGGCGGGGCGATGAGCGAAGCGGGGCAGCAGGGTGCGCGGCCCGGCGCACGCCTGTCAGGGGGTATGCGTGGGCTCCGCGGGGGCGAGAGGCAAGAGCGAATATGCCTGCTGCTGCGCAGCAGCGACTCTTTATCTCGCCACCGGCCGAGCGCGCAGGGCGGCCGGCCAGCTGCTGAGTCATCAGGGCGCGCCGTGCCCGGCCGCCGCCGTGCTGTCGCACGGCCGGGGCTTGGGTGGATACGGTGGCGAGGATCATTCCGCACCTCCTTGCGTGGAGCGCAGCAGCCCTTCGGGCGAGCCGGTGGGCTGGCGGTCAAGGCGCTCGATCTCGGCGAGGATCAGCGCGCCGGCGCGGACGTAGTTCGGTCTGGCCTCCTTGGGTTTCCACCACTTCGATGCGAACGGCCAGATACAGGGCGCTTCGTCGTTGGCACCGTTCAGGATGTAGGCGGCGGCGGCTCGCGGTAGCTCGGCGGCGCAGTAGAGATCGTCATGTGCAGGCGTCCACCCCTCGGCCTCGACCTGCCGGCGCCGCTCGGCGAGCACGTCGGCGGCGGCCTGGCTCTGCTCCGGGGCGGTCTGCGCGATGGGGGCGGCTATCGGCAGCCAGCCAACAGGCGTGCCTTTGCCTTCCGTAAAATGGTCGTGCGACCAACACCACCCGGCGAACTGCCAGCGATCCTCTCCGTCGTTGTCGTAGTTGTTCGCGCCGATAGTCGGAGCTGGCCCGTCCGTATCCTCGGTGGCGTGCTCGTCGAACTCGACTAGCAACTGGACCAGCGTGCCGTCTCGCGGCGCGGTAGCCATGTCCTGCCAGCCTGGGTCGTGATCCTCCTGCGCACCGCAAGAGGTGCAAACCAGAATATACTGGCCATCGTCTACCCACTGATGGTCGCAGGACGTGGCGGGCTGCTGATCGGTCTGCGCGATGGGGGCGGCGTAGAGCTTCAAGGCGTAGTTCGCGGCCAGGGCTGGACATTTAGCCTTAAATTCCGGCGTGCAGACGTCAGTGACCTTCTCAATGTTTGCGTATAAGAAAGGCTGCTGCTCGGTCTGCGCGGGGAGGGATTGAAGGTAAGTGGTCATGCTGCAATCTCCTCCTGCAGCTGCTGCAGGGCGACGGCGTTGCGGGCATTGGCCTGCAGGCGCCATAAGGTTTCGGTGCCGTGCTCTTCACGGATGGCTTGGTGCAGGGCGGCGAGTTGGGTTTCCAGCTGGTCAGCGCGCTTGGTGGCGCGCTCTAGGTCGTGGAGGGCTTTGCCGGCCGCCTCGGGGGTGAGGCGGTGCAGTTGGTAGGTGCGTCGTGTCATGGCCGGGACCTCACATGCACGTCGGGGTGGCGGGTTGGAGCTGTTCGTCGACCCGCTCCCAGGTGCCCAAGGCCTCGGCGCGATCGAGCTGATCTTCGCGTTGGCGGGTGCGTTGCTGCGCGACGGCAAGCACGAGGATGTCGCGCAGATGTGGCGGGACGGCGTAGGGCGCTGTGGCCGGATATTCCAGCACTGCGCTTTCGGGCTCGACGCAGCATGCGGCGTGGCTGTCCAGCCACTCGATCAGGTCTGTATCCGTGATGCAGCTATCCGCCATTTGGGCCATCAGCTTCGGTGCGGTAGCAGCGGCATGCACTCGGCCGGCGATCTCGTTCACCTGGTGCTGCGCCTCGGTTGCTTCTTTGGCGCTCTTTGGGGCGATCCTGCGGATCAGCGCTGCGGCGTTGCCCAGCTGCAGGGCGGCATGTGTAAGCGTTTGGTGGTCCGCAAGGGTCAGGCTGTTGGCGCGCTCGCGCTCTAGCTCCTCAAGCAGATCCCGAACGATCGTGATGTTATCGGACTGCTCCTGATGCAAGGCCGTGCGTAGCGCCTTAAGTTGGCGACGGATGCTGTCGGTGAGTTGTTCCTCGCGGGCCAGCATGCCCCGCATCTCGGCGTGTTCGCCGCGGATGCACTTCATCAGCCATTTCCAGTAACAGGTTCCGGTTTCGCGGCCTTGCTCGTAACCGGCCGCTCGGCCGGTGCGAAGGCCAGTACAGTAGCTCAAGCCGATCAGAAGGCCGACGAATATCAGCATCGAAAACAATGCGTACAGCTGTGGTGTTGTGAGTTGCATGGTGTTGCTCCTGGTGGTGGTCGCTGGTGGTGGCAGCGGGCAGGTTTCGTTCTAGTGTTGGGTAATGGTTGACGGTGCTGGGACGCAGCCCAACTCTCTCGGGCCGGCCAGGCGTGCCGAGTAACGCGGGCGGCTTGGTTTGCCGATCATGTTGCGCTTGGCACTGCTGATGGCTTCAGCTGCGGTCCGGGCGCGGACGTAGACGGTGTGCCGGTACGTCGGGCGGTTGGATGGGCCGGCAACCACGTCAATGGCGAACGTCTTCCACTCACGAGTTGCCCAGTATTCCCGTGCATCCGTCTCGTCGCCGAAGTAGATGCGCGCTTGGTTAGCCGGCATGGTTGGTTGCCTCCGGTTCGTTGATCTGCGCTAGATCGTCGTCAGAGGCGTCGGCGCGCGTGTCGATGAAAATCGCCAGATGGCGCACGTCGATGAACTTCGGCGCCTTGGCACTGCTGTCCAGAGTGGTAATGGGAAGCTGCAGCCGGCCGCTGCTGAGCGCTCGGGTGAAATTCTCCTCGTTGAGGTTGCGGAAATACGTCGTGCGGATCCGGTCGACCGGAACCAGCACATCGCCGAAGGTGCGATAGAGCAGTTCGACCGTCGCTTGGCGTGGCTGCGATGGCAGGCGCAGGCGTGGTTGAGCGTTGTTCATGCCCACTCCCTCTGTCTCTGTTTAAGCCTGCTAAGCGGGCCGCGCGGACGTGCGATGACGGGTTTCGGCTTGGGCGGTTGCGCCTGCGCGGCTATATCGCTCTTGAGCCGGTTCAATACCTGCGCGGCGGTGCGGCCAAAGGCGACGAAGCGAAGCTGATTTAGGCCTGATTCTCGCGGCTCGATGACGCCGCACAGCTCGACGCCTTCCAGCCCACCGCCAAGGCGCAACGTTGCGCGATGGATGTATGCGTCGCCGAATTCAGCAGCGAGCCGTTCCAACGCGGCGTGCAGCTTGAGGTGTTCCAGCTGCAGCGGTGCGCCTTCGGTGCTGAGCGAGATTCCGGCAGCAGTCGCGGCCAGGGTGAGGCTCGCCAGGATCTTCTCTGGTGTGCGGTACTGCTCCGGCAGCATCAGCAGCTCGGTCAGCAGGTTATCGATCAGTTTGCTGTCCATTTGTAGCTCCGTTCGGGTGGTTCCAGCCGTTCTCGACGTGAAGGCGGACAAGTTCGCGATGTTCCGCCGGTACGTTGGCGAGGGCGGCAACGCGCTCGTCGCGGGTGGGTAGGGCCATGATTTGCCGCGCGTACTGGCGCGGCCATGGTTCGGGGTAGCTCTTCACGCCACTTCTCGCGGGTCAGCAACAGGTGGCGGTGCGGGGCGCTCAATTCCGAGCTGTTCGGCCAGCCAGTTGATGCCGGCCGGCGTGACCCGAGCCGAACGGCTGTACTGCATGCCGAGCTTTGGATGGAACCACTGGCCGTCCTTGATTTTCAGGTACAGGCGGTCGCGCACCGGCTTGGCCGGAAGGTTGTTTGCATCGAGCAGCGCTGCATTGCGCATGGCTTCGATCAGCTTCGGGCGCGTGATGCCGAGGCGAGCCGCTGCCTTTTGTAGGGTGAGGTCCATGGCAGCACCTCACGCGACGGCGCTGAAAGCGGCGCGGAAGTCCTGCAGAAAACGCTGCAGGTGCGCCGTCAGGCGGGTGAAGGCGACCGAGCGGTCGGCCGGCAGCGTGAACCCAGCGTTCGCGCTTCCGAGGCGCAACTGGACGAGGAAGCCGCCACGGTCGGTGCGCCTGACGAGCAGCTCCGGTTCCAGCTCGTCTGCCGGCAGCACAAAGGTGCCATGCCCGAAGCGAAGGGCTTCGCGCAGCACGATTTCCAGATCGCTCACCAGCACATCGCCGTCCATCTCAGGCAGGCCGGTAGCGGCGTCGCCGTTGACTGTTGCTTCAATGAACCGGGCGATACGTACGACGTTGTCGCGGCGCTTCTTGTCGAGCGTGACGCTGTTGCGTGTGCCGTTATGGGCGACCTCGACCCGAATGGACTTGCCGGCTTGCTCGACTGCGATGGTGGCATGCACGCTTCGGCGGGGCTGATCGGCATCGAGGCGATGCTGAAATACGCCACTGAGGCGCACCTGGGCGTCCAGGCGGGCGACCGCTGTGGCGTTGAGTTGGAGGCGGCTCATGCGCGGGCCTCCTGTGCGGCCGAGTTCGGCTTGCAGGTGTAGGGCTGTTGCGGCAGGCGCAGCTCCAGCCAGCGGCACTGGCGCGCATTGATCGCAAGATCCCAAAGGCGCTCGAACTCGTCGCCGGTGAGCGCGTCCAGGTGCAGCCCGGCACGGATCATGCCGAAAGCGTGCTGAGAGGCCTCATTGCTGGCGTTGATATCCGTCGCTTCGCGACATTGGCGGATCGCTTCGCCGACCCGACCGATGTAGAAGGTTTTGGGGGTTTCGGATACCCAAGCTGGGCAGGTGACCGTTGTGCTGCTCATGCGGCGTCACCTCCCCATGGGGTCGTGGGGGTGGGGGCCGGCTGGGAGGGGCGTTGTTTCAGTTTTGCCTTGCCGCCGCTGATCACGACGAGCAGGCCCGTGGCGGCCTGCAGGTTCTCAACGAAACGGCGGTTCGACGCGCACGTCGGGTGGACGTGCAGGATTGCTGTGGTGTGCATGTTGACCTCGGCTCTGTGGTGGAGAGACGAGGCAATTAAACGCAATGTTTACAAGTGCGTCAACACAAAATGTTTATCGCGAGTTCATATAAGTGGCGCCGAGCGAAGCGGGCGGATGGTCGACCACCAGAAAACGCGGCCCAGAATCACGATCCGCTGCTCCATCACCTGATCGAACGAAAAGTCTTCATCTTTGAATTCGGCATGGTTGTAGCTCTTCAGCCGTAGGCCTCCGCCAGGCAGTCGTTCCAAAAATTTAACTCGGAGAAGACCGTCGTGATCCAGTGCGTATATTTCGCCGTCCACTACGCGCGTCATGCCTTTGTCGACGCCGATCGTAGCGCCGTGAAGTATAAGCGGATGGTTGCTATTGCCGGAGTTGGTAGCAAAGACCGCGTGCTCTGGGTCAACACCGCATTGACGCATTGTGGAGCGAGAAAACCGAAGCTTTGGCCCTCCGATCTCTTGTACTGCTGTTCGTCCGTGTCCTGAGGACAACTCAACCTCCTTATACAGCCTCAGCTCAACTTCATCGCTGTCGAGAGGAGTACTGCTATCCCAGGCGGCCAGTGGTTCTAGGCAAACTGGTGATAGCTGGTCCGCTACTTCTGGGTCGGTAGGAAACCGCCAACCCAGGGCCCCGGCTCGCTCGTGATTGAAGGAGGGATCAAGAAGCGGATCTCCCGTCCCTTCGGCCAACCAGCGCGGCGATACTTTGAGGTTGTCGGCAATCTGAAAAATCCGCGCTTTCGGAATCCCTCTCTTGAACCAATGGTTGACGTGCTGAGACTCGACGCCGAGGTTTTCAGCGAAGTCTTTATATGCAATGCCTCTCTGATCGAGAAGCTCGCGGAGACGGTTTCCGGATTCGTTCATAAACGTGGAGTTTATAGAGCTAGACAGTGCGTTTAAATAAACGTAATGTATATGAACTGATCTCGACTTAGCCGGAACGTTTATGAGCAAGACGTCCTTAGAAATAGCAATCGAAGCCTCCGGAGGCGGAAAGGCGCTAGCAGACAGCTTGGGTGTGAGCCCCATGGCTGTATCTCAATGGAAGAAGCGTGGAGTGCCGGCCGCGCGCGTGCCGGGAGTGGTGCGTGCCGCTGGCGGGTGCGTTCAGGCGCACGAGCTTCGCCCTGATCTTCCAGAGCTGTTTCCTGCGCCCGTGTCTGATGCGGCGCCGACAGATGCTGATAGGCGCAACGGTGAACGCAGGGAAGGGGATCGCCGGATATGCGAGCGCCGGCAGGAAGATCGCCGAGTAGCATAAGAAAAAAGGCGACCCAAGGGCCGCCCGGTTTCTCCCGACACACACCACCACAGTGCTGTCGGGTGATGCAGTAAGTCAGCGAAGCACACCACGTACCTGCTGATCTACCGCACCCGCCAAGGCACGGATGCCTTGGGTTGCCCGCCGTCTCCACCACAGATAGGGCGGGCTGTAGCGGCGGGGTTCATGCGGAGCATGGGCCTCGCCACCACGGACGTAACCGGCAAATCCACCACAGAACGGCCGGCTACGTGTGACCACCTTGTAAGTGACCACGGCGCAACTCTAACACCACGTTTGCGCTGTGGCACTGGCAGTACCGGGGAGTAATTGCCAATGCGACGTTCATTCACTGACCAACTGGAGCGGCTTGACCGGGAGGTAATGACCCTCCCGGATGCGCTCAATCTCGTGGCGCGTAACGAGCTGATGTGCCGGGGAGGCATCACCGGCTTTGCATACGCCTACAACCGAAACCCTTCCACCGTGGCCCATAAGTTCGACCGCGAGCATCCAGGGCACAACCTCAACATCATCGAGCTGATGGACTTCCTGCGCTACGTGTCGCCCGAAGGTCGTGCTGTTGTGCTGGATAGCTTCCATGCCGAACTGGGCGACTCCATGTGGTTTGGCACCGAGGCGTTTGATGACGACTGCGCGATGCAGCTGCTTATCGCGGGGGCCAGCGAGGTGCTGACTGCTTCAGGGACTGCCGTTCAGCGTGTGGCTGAGCACATTTCCGATGGCAAGATCGACGAAACCGAGCTGGCCGAGGCGAAGAAGCTGAGTAGCCAGATCGTGCGGGTTGGCATCAGCCTGTGGCGCCGTGCGCTGTGGGTGCATCGCGTTGGCGGGAAGGAGGTGCGTCATGGCTGATATTGCTGACGTAACCAATGACCGCATCCTCGACGAGCTGGATCAGCGCCTGGCTGCACGAAAACTCTCCGGGCCGCGGCGCGTTGCGGAGGAATGTGAAGAGTGCGGCGTGAAAATTCCCGAGGAACGCCACAAGGCCTTGTTAGGCCGCGATTGCTTGCTTTGTGCTTACTGCCAGACCGCGACCGAGTCGCTTGCTAGTCGCGGGAGGCGCGCATGACGGACTTGCTCGATGACGTGCTGCGTCAGTTCCGTGACTACGGCCTCGATCCTGAAACGCCGCTAAACATCAATGGCAAGCGCACGCGCTGCCTGGCCGAAGGCGACAAGGCGCCCGAAAAAACCGGTTGGTATGTGATTTACGAGCACCGCACCTCGGATGACCGTGTCATCTACTGCGGTGCGTTCGGTGATTGGCGTCAGGGTGAGAAGGGCGACTGGCAGAAGATCAAGCCGAAGGGCGGGAAGCTGAGCGCCGAAGACCGGGCTGTGATGAAGAAGCGCGCCGAGGATGGCCAGCGCAAGGCTGCAGAGGCCGAAGCGCGCAAGCACAAGACTGCTGCCCGCCGTGCTGCCGGAATGTGGAAGCGCCTGCCGGAAAAGGGCAAAAGCGCGTACTTGGCTAACAAGCAGGTGGTGGGCTTCGGGTTGCGCTACAGCGCCAAGAGCGGTTCGGCTCTAGTGCCGATGCGAAATGTGAAGGGCGATATCGTCGGGCTGCAGGTGCTGTATCCCGAAAAGCAGGCCGACACCGGCCGCAATAAGACCTACTGGCCGTACGGTGTGGCCAAGGAAGGCGCATTCCATATGATCGGGCCGGATCCTGAGCCGGGCGAGCCGCTGCTGATCTGTGAGGGCTACGCCACTGGCGCTAGCCTGCACATGGCGACATCGCTGGCCGTTGCGGTCAGCTTTGACGCTGGAAACCTAATGGCCGTAGCCGAGGCTATGCATGCGCGCTTCCCTGGCCGACCGATCATCATGTGCGCTGATGACGACTGGAAAACGGTCATCCGCGAAAAGCCGACCAACGTGGGCAAGTTGAAGGCTGAGAACGCCGCCATCGTGGTTGATGGTCAGGTGGTGCTTCCGATCTTTGACACTCAACGTGAGGATGGCTGGACCGACTTCAACGATCTGCACTGCGCCGAAGGGCTCGATGCCGTGCGGCGCCAGGTGTTGGCGGTCGTGCGGCCTCCCGCTGATGGAGGGTGGAAAGAGGGGCTGCAGCGCACCACGTCCGGTGCGTTGGTTCCGCATGCTGTGAACGTGAAGCTGATCCTTTCGAACGACGAGCGCTGGAAGGGCGTCATCGGCGAGGATATTTTCAGCAGCAAGACGGTCAAGCGCCGCGCTACTCCCTATGGCGGTAAGCCGGGCGAGTGGAGCGATCTGGATGACGTACAGACGTCGATCTGGCTCGCTGAGCGCTATGGCTTGCGGGTAAAGAGCCTGACGGTGCTTGAAGCGGTCGGGGTAGTGGCCAACGACCACCAGTTCCACCCGGTGCGCGAGTATCTGCAGGCGTTGGAGTGGGATAAGACGCCACGGCTGCGTAGCTGGCTGCGGACTTACATGGGCGCTGAGCCTTTGGTTGCGGAAATGGCCTATGTCGATGCCGTTGCGGTGCGCTGGATGGTTTCAGCGGTCGCCCGCGTGATGGTCCCAGGTGCGAAGGCTGACTGCGTGTTGATCCTCGAAGGCGCGCAGGGTGAGGGCAAGTCCACTGCGCTCAAGGTGTTGGGCGGCGAGTGGTTCATGGATTCGCCTTTTCCCCTGGGCGACAAGGAAGCGTTTCAGCAGATCCGGGGCAAGTGGATCATCGAGCTGGGCGAACTGGATGCGTTCAACAAGGCTGAGTCGACCAAGGCAAAGCAGTTCTTCTCGGCCTCGAAGGATACGTTTCGTGCGAGCTATGCGCGCCGGACTGTGGACGTGCTGCGTCAGTGCGTGTTCGCCGGTACCACGAACCAGGAAGACTACTTGAAGGACCCCACGGGCAACCGCCGTTACTGGCCGGTGTGGTGTCGGTTCGTCGATCTGGTCGGCCTGGCCGAGGTGCGTGACCAGTTATGGGCTGAGGCGTACCACCTGTACCAGACCGGTGAGCCGTTCTGGCCGCAGAAGGACGAGGCGGCGCTGTTCGAGGCTGAGCAGGATGCGCGTTTCGCTGGCGATATGTGGGAACACCCGGTCGCCAAATACCTTGAGTCGTATGTAGGCGAGACCATCACCGGTGATGTGCTGATGCGCGAGGCGCTGCAGCTGGACCCCGGCCACTGGGGCAAGCCTGAACAGATGCGTCTCGGGCAGATTCTGCATCGCCTGGAGTGGCGCAAGCGTCGACAGCCGGCTGCTGGTAAGTATGGTCGGCGGGGTTATGCGTACGAAAGGCCGGATTCCTGGAAGGTTGGCCAAGCGCAGCTTGGCAAGCGGGGTACGGCATTTTGATCAAGTATATCGACGAGGCCTTGCAGCTCTGGGCCGATGAGCTACACGGGCCAGAACCAATCGGACATGCTGGCGGTGGTGGCAATATCATTGCTACGCTGATAGACACCAAGGGCACCCTGATCCGCAGTACGCGGGGAAGCCGGGTGTTGATCGATCAAGCTGCCGAGATCGAGCTGATCGTGAACAAGTACTTGCCGTTCGAGGAACACCAGGTGGTTGTCGAGCATTACTGCAACCGTGACAGCTTGCAGGCGCAGAAGTGGAGCGCGTGCGGCTGTGGTCGTACGGTCTTCTACGAGCGGCTGCATCGAGCACACGAGATGATCCTAAACCAGCTGATGAAGCGCGCCGCATGAGCGCGCTTTTTCATTCCCGTCCTACCTGTCCTGCCTCGTTAATGAAGGTAGGACAGCTAGACGCCGCGCCATTGCTGGGCTTGCCCTACTCCCTACCTTCTGCGGCGCTCCGCCCGCATATGCGTGATGCATGGGCGCGCATTGCGCGCTAGCGTGTGTTCGCGCGCGCTCCCTCTCGCGTAATAATTTTTACTCTTTAGGTAGGGAGTAGGGAAAAGGCAAGTAGGACAAGGGGTTACGGTGCCCTACCTGCAATTTCTAGGTGGGACAGGTAGGACAGCAGCGGAGCTGCTGGGAGCCGGAATGTTATATGGGCGTTTTTCACCGGTGCGTTTCCGTTGATTACGCCATGGCAATAAAACTCCCTTGCTGCCACCGGAATCAGGGGGTATAAATCAGGCAATGTCAAAGAGGTGCGCGACCAGCAACCCTCACCAAACCCGGCCACCGCGCCGGGTTTTTTGTTTCTGGCGCCGACGGGGCTCCCCGGCCGACGCGGTGCCAAGGTCCAGCGATGGGCCGCCCATTCAAGCCCTGCCATGTCGGCGGGGCTTTTTTGTTTCTGCCGCCGAGGAGGCCGCACATGTCGAGCGAAGAACAGGTCACGCAAACGCTGGCCGACCTGCCCACTTGGTTGTTGATCCTCGTGGCGCTGGCCGGACTGACCGGCGAGATGTGGCGCGCTGATGCGGCTGGCATGCCTATCGGTGAGTTGGTCAAGCGGGTGCTGTTGCGGTTCGGCGCTTCGGCGGTGTTCGGCCTGGCCACCGTGCTGCTGGCCACGGCTTGGGGTTCGAGCCTGCTGACAGCTGGCGCGCTGGGTAGCGTAGTCGCATGCCTTGGCGCCGATGTGGCGAGCGGGTTGTACGCGCGTTGGCTGGCGAAGAAAGCCGGTGTGTGCGATGTGCCAGGAGCGGTCAACGGTGGCAAGTGATCGCAAGCAGCTGACGTCAGCGGGCAAGGGCTACGGCTACCGCTGGCAGAAGGCACGAGCCGATCATCTGCGGCGCAACCCGCTTTGCATGTTCTGCCAGCAGGCGGGGCGGTCAGTGCCGGCATCGGTGGTCGACCACGTCACGGCGCCGCGACTCGGCGACGCCAAGCTGAGCGGCGACCCTGAGCGGATCGCCGCGGCCTGGAAGCTGTTCTGGGATCGCGCCAATTGGCAGTCTCTGTGCAAGTGCTGCCATGACTCGACCAAGCAGCGACTGGAGAAGTCCGGCCGTGTTGCTGGCTGCGGCGCCGACGGCCGCCCTGTTGACCCTCGCCACCACTGGAATCGCTTGCCTGCTGGCGGCCAGGGGTAGGGGGGGGTTAAAAACTTTCGGCCCCACGCTACCTAGACCGCTAGGTCCCCTCCGTGCGCAACGCCGGGAAAAATGGGGGGGTGGGGGGCTTCGATCTGGAGGGTTAGACATGGCTGGGAATGCCAATTCCGGCCGGCCACCATTGCCGGCCACGGTCCACCTGCTGCGCGGTGACCCCAGCAAGCAGGGCATGGCCGCGCTACAAGCGGCTGCGCGGGCACCCGCTGTGCCGGTACAGGCTCCGCCGAAACCCGACTTCCTGAGCGCCGAGGGCGCCCAGGAATGGGACCGCGTGGTGGAAGCGCTGACCGCCCTGGGCTGGATCAGCACACTCGACATGATGGCCCTGGCCACCTACTGCGAAGCGGTGGGCGACTGGGTGCGCTTCCGTCGCAAGATCACCGAGCTAAACGACGAGCTGGAACACAGCGGCGACGTACAGACGTTCAAAACCGGCGCCAAGCAACTGAGTATCTGGCGGCAGCTGGCCAACGATGCCGAGCGCCGCGCGAATCAAGCTGGCGCGCTGTTCGGGTTCTCCCCGGTCGCGCGCCGCGCCATGAAGGCGCTGGTGCCTCAAGGCGAGCTGTTCCCCAATGAACCAAGAGACGCTGCAGACAAATACTTCAGCTGACTGCCGGGTGAAGGCGTTCGCGAACGCGGTGCTAGCCGGCTCGATTGTCGCCGGCCCGGATGTGCGGAACGCCTGCCAGCGGCACCTGAACGACCTGGCGCTTGGACCGGCGCGCGGTCTCGAATGGCGACAGGATCAGGCCGACCGGGCGATCGGGTTTTTCGAGGACGTGCTGCGCCTCAACGGAGGCGAATACGAAGGCTTGCCGTTCCTGCTCGCCCCCTGGCAGGCGTTCGTCGTAGGCAGCCTGTTCGGCTGGTACGCCGAAGAGGGCTTTCGCCGGTTCCGCCTCGCGTACATCGAGACGGGCAAGGGCTCGGGTAAGTCGCCGCTGATCGGCGGCATCGGGTTGTATGGCCTGGTCGCTGACGATGAGCAGCGCGCCGAGATCTATGCAGCCGCAACCAAGCGCGACCAGGCGATGATTCTGTTCCGCGATGCGGTGTCGATGGTGAACATGTCGCCGTCGCTTGCCGCGCGGATCGAGCAATCAGGGCGCAACGAGAAAATCTGGAACCTGTTCTACCCGAGCACCAACAGCTTCTTTCGCGCCATTGCGTCGGACGAAGGCCAGTCGGGGCCGCGCCCGCACATGGGGCTGCTGGACGAGGTGCACGAACACAAGACGGCAGCTGTCGTCGAGATGATGCGCGCCGGCACTAAGAGCCGGCGTCGCGCACTAGTGGCGATGATTACCAACAGCGGATCGGACAAAAACAGCGTCGCCGGCCAATACCATGATTTGAGCGTACGTGTGTGTCGCGGCGAAGCGGTCGACGACACGTTTTTCGCGTTCGTTTGCTCGCTGGATGAGGGTGACGATCCGTTCAAGGACGAGGCGTGCTGGCCAAAGGTCAACCCGTCACTGGATCACATCCCTGAAGGCCGCACTGATGGCATTCCAGGGCGCCGTTACCTGCGCGAGCAGGTGCTGGCCGCGCGCGGATTGCCTGCGAAGGAAGCGGTGGTGCGTCGGCTTAACTTCTGCCAGTGGACTGCGGCGGAGAACCCATGGATCGGCGGGGATGTGTGGCTTGGCGCTGCTGAGCGCGTGCCCATGCGGGTGTTGCGCAATCGCCCGTGTGTGGGTGGGCTGGACTTGTCCAGCACGACAGACTTGACCTCGTTCGTGCTTGAGTTCTACCCGACCGAGGCTGATCCGCATTGGCGGCTGCTGCCGTACTTCTGGATACCCGACCACGAGCTGGACGAGCGCGAGAAACGCGACCGTGCGCCATACCGGGTCTGGATCAAGGAAGGCCACTTGGAGACGACGCCAGGCCGGGCCATCAGCAAGCTGCACGTGTTGCGGCGCTTGCAGACGATCTGCGCGTACTTCGACATTCGCAAGATCGGCTATGACCGCTGGCGGATCGAGGATCTAAAGCAGCTGATGATCGAGCACGACATCGAGCTGCCGGAAATGGAGCCGTTCGGCCAGGGTTACCAGAGCATGTCGCCGGCCGTGGACGAGTTCGAGCGCCGCTTGCTCGGGATGCCTACCCAGACGCTGGACTACGATGGCAACGTTGTTGACGTCGACCCGAGCGAGTTCGAGCTGGTGGAAACCTTGCGGCACGACGGCAACCCGGTTCTGACCATGTGCGCGGCCAACGCCGTGACCACCTCGGATCCGGCTAACAACCGCAAGATCGACAAAGCGAAATCCAACGGCCGCATCGACGGCATCGTTGCGGCGGTCATCGCCACCGGCGTCAGCGGCTCCGTTCCGCCAGGTGGTGGCAAATCCATCTACGACGAAGGCGTCGGCATATGAGCACCGTTCTGCAGATCCTTTCCTGGCTCGCCGGGCTGGTGGGCTTCGGCCTGCTGGTCACGGGCGTGGCTCAACTCAATGTGCCGGCAGCGTTCATTGTCGCTGGCCTCGGCCTGCTGGCCTGGTCGCTGTTGGCTGACCGTGCGGCGGCGGCGATCAAACCC
The DNA here is from genome assembly GCF_022355455.1 of Pseudomonas sp. KSR10. NCBI lineage: Bacteria > Pseudomonadati > Pseudomonadota > Gammaproteobacteria > Pseudomonadales > Pseudomonadaceae > Pseudomonas > Pseudomonas sp. KSR10. The sequence goes on from NZ_JAKOEN010000019.1 coordinate 1,722,109, forward strand.
AAGGGGGGCTGAGCATGTTCTTTTCGAGCCTGCGAGGCGCAGGGGAGCGGCAGGGCACGCTGGAAAGCTTCGGCGACTTCTGGCGCGGCATGCTCGGTTCTGGGGCCGGCAACAGCGCAGGCGTTGCCATCACGCCGGAGACGGCGCTCGGCATTCCCATCCTGCACAACTGCGTCACGCTGCTGGCCGAGAGCCTTGCCCAGCTGCCGCTCGACGTCTACGAACGCAAGGACAACGGCCAGCGCGACGCTGCCATCAACCATCCGCTGTACGACGTGCTGCGCTACCAACCGAACGGATTCCAGACGCCTTTCGAGCTGAAGGAATGCGAACAGATGGCCTGCGGTCTGCGCGGCAACAGCTACACCTGGATCGATCGGCGCGAAGACGGCAACGTCGCCGCGCTCTGGCCGTTGAGCAACGACAAAGTTCAGGTGCTCAAGGGCGCCGATCTGTTGCCGTACTACCGCATCGGCACCGCTGACCCTGTGCCGATGCGCATGGTGCACCACGTGCGCTGGACGGCGACGAACCACTACGTCGGCTTATCGCCCATTGAGCTGCACGCCGAGACCGTCGGCATGGCCCAAGCCATCACCCGCTACACCGGCAAGTCATTCGCCAACGGCGCCACGGTATCGGGTGTGATCGAGCGGCCGCGCGAGGCTCCGGCGATCAAGGATCAGAAGAGCATCGACGGCATCATCGAGCAGTGGGGGGAGAAGTACAGCGGCATCGACAATGCGAAAAAGGTCGCGCTGCTGCAGGAAGGCATGACCTTCAAGCCCATCTCCATGAGCAACGTCGACGCCGACGTGGTGAACATCCTCAAGCTCACCGGCACCAACATCGCGCGGATCTACAAAATCCCGCTGCCGATGGTGAATGACCTGGAGAAGGCAAACTACAACACCATCGAGCAGCTGCTGATTCAGTTCGTGGTGTTCGGGTTGCTGCCGTGGGCCAAGCGCCACGAGCAGGCCATGATGCGCGACTTCCTGCTGCCCAAGGATCGGCACAAATACTTCATCGAGTTCAACCTGTCCGGCTTGATGCGCGGCGACCAGAAGAGCCGCTACGAGGCCTATGCCATCGGCAGGCAGTGGGGCTGGCTGTCGGTGAACGACATTCGACGGCTGGAGAACATGCCACCCGTCAAGGGCGGCGACCTGTACCTGCAGCCACTGAACATGGTCGACGTTGGCAAGGGTGCCGACCTGACCAACCCCAATGTGCGTGCGCAGCTGGAGCTGCAGCAGGCCGAGATCGCGAGGATTCTCCAACAATGAAACGCCACCTGAGAGCGGCCAGCATGCTGTTCAACCAGCCGCTGCTGATCACGCCGGAAATGCTCGATCTCGGTGTTGCCTGGGCCAACCAGGCCATGCACCTGAACATCATCAACATCGGTGCCCAGGCGCAGGGGCAGGATGGCGCCAAGCTCTGGCACGACGATGACGATTACTCCGCTCGCATGGAGCGAGCCGAAGAAGGGCGCCGCCAAGCCATTGGGCGAACTGGCGTCGAAGTCATCCCGGTCAGCGGCATTCTGGTTAGCCGTGCGGCTCATCTGCAGATGTGTGAGGTGATGACCAGCTATGAGGAGCTGCGCCGACAGCTGCGCACCGCCGTCGCCGATCCGATGGTCGAGCGCATTGTGCTCGACATCGACAGCCCAGGCGGCGCCGCTGTTGGCGCGTTCGAGCTGGCAGCGGATATCCGCGCGACGGCCCAGCAAAAGCCCATCACCGGCCTGGTGAACTTCTCGGCGTACAGCGGCGGCTACCTGCTCGCCTCGGCCTGTAGTGAAGTGGTGGTCAGCCAGACCAGTGGCATCGGCTCCATCGGCGTGATCGCCAAGCATCTTGATCGCTCCAAGATGCTGGAGAACGCGGGCGTCAAGGTCACGACTGTGTTTGCCGGTGACCACAAGAACGACCTCAGCCCTCACGAACCGCTGACAGATCAATCCATGAAGGTGCTGCAGGACATCGTGCAGGAGAGCTACCAAATGTTCGTCGGTGCGGTGGCTGAGTATCGCGGCCTTGCCGTCGAGAAGGTGATCGCCACCCAGGCCGGGCTGTTCAGTGGCCAGACCGGTATCAACGCTGGCTTGGCCGATCGCCTGCAAAGTCCGCAAGACGCAGTCGATCACCTGTCTCGCGCGGTTGCTGAAAGCCGCGCGGCACGTGGCAACAACGGTCTGTCGGTGCGTGCCCGCGCCGCAGCGATTCAATCCAAACTCTGACCGCGTTCGCGGCAGCGTCACCCGGCCCGCCTAGTGCGGGCTTTTTTATGCCCAGGAGGCACCATGTCCAAAGTTCTACAACTGCGTAGCGAACGCGCCGAGCTGAACACCAAGCTGCAGGCGCTCGCGAAACTCGAAGCCGAGGGTACGAACCTGAGCGCCGAACAGCTGCAGGAGTTCACCAGCCTGGAATCTCAGATTGCTGATATCAGCGCCAAGCTCACCCGCGCCGAGTCGGCCGAGAAATCCGCAGCCATGTCGGCCGTGCCCGTCACCGAAGGGGCCCAGGGCATCCAAGGCCCGCCCGCCAGTCGCATGGGTGGTGGTGATGGCAAAGAGCACATTCCGGGCGCCAAGATGGCCCAGATGGTTCGTCTGCTGGCCGCGGCGCAAGGCAATCAGCAAGCCGCGGCCCAGATGGCCAAGGATGGCAATTTCGGCTCGGACGTACAGATGGCATTGTCGACCGTAACGCCGGGCGCTGGTGGCGTGCTGGTGCCAACCAACATGGCGGCCGATGTGATTGAATCGCTGCGCCCGACCTCGGTGCTGCGCAAGATGGGCGTGACCAGCCTGCCGCTGAACAACGGCAACCTGACCATGCCCCGTATCACCGGCAACACCGTGGTGACCTACATCGGCACCGAACAGGATATTCCCCTGACCGGCATGACATTCGGCGACACCAAGCTGTCTGCCAAGAAAGCCGCAGCGTTGGTGCCCGTTTCCAACGATCTGCTGCGCATGTCGGGCGTCAACCCGCGCGTCGACAGCCTGGTCGCCAATGATCTGACCGTCAGCATGGGGCTGTCTGAGGATCTGCACTTCATTCGTGCCGATGGTACGGGCGTGCTGCCGAAGGGCTTGCGCCACTGGGCGATCGCGCAGCACGTGCTGCCGGCGCCGGCCAACCCCGATCTGGCGGCCATAGACCTCTTTCTGGGCGGCCTGATGCTGCGCATCGAGACCGCCAACGTGATGATGACCTCTTGCGGCTGGCTGATGCATCCGCGCACCTTGCGCTGGTTGCAATCGCTGCGCGACGGCAACGGCAACAAGGCATACCCCGAGATCGACCAGAATATGCTGAAGGGCTATCCGGTCGGGTTGAGCAATCAGATCCCGGTGAACCTAGGTGATCTCGGCGATGAGTCCGAGATTTATTTCGTCAACTTCGCCGACATGATGATCGGCGAGGACATGGATCTGGTCATCGATTTCAGCAAGGAAGCCGCCTACAAGGACGGCGCCGGCAACATGGTCAGCGCATTCCAGCGCGACCAGACGCTGGTCCGCGTCATCGCCAAGCACGACTTCGGTCCGCGCCACGTCGAGTGCATCGCCGTAGGCGTCGGCGTCAAGTGGGGCGCCGGCATGTAATCCGCTGCCCCGCCCTCGGGCGGGGCTTTTGCTGTTCCCCATTTTTTAAGGTGATGACATGAGCAATGAACGTGTAGTGGTGAAGTTCACCCAGTCCTGGCGCGGTTACTCCAAGGGGGAGCGTGCCGGCTTCGATGCGGCTCAGGCCAAGGCATTGATTGATGGCAAGGTGGCCGAGCAGGTCAAGGCTGTCCCTGTGGCAGCTGCCACAGCGGCTCCGACAGGCAGAGCGGCTGGAGGTAATCGCGGCTCCGGCAAGAAGCCTGCAGCCGATGCCAAGCCGGAGGCTTCTGAAACCCCGGCGCCAAGCACTCTACCCGCCGCCCCGAATGCGGGTGCCAAAGAGCTGCCGGCGGATGAAACGTTGTCCCTGGATGACGACGACGAGCCGAAGCCCTAATGGCCCGCCGCATCCAATATGACAGCGCGGTCCAGGTGCTGAGCGTCGAGGATGTGGCCGCGCAGTGCCGCGTCGAGGCTGAAGACCTGCAGGCCGCATTGGTCGAGCAGGTCATCATTCCTGGCGTGATCGCCCAGGCGGAAGCCAAAACCGGCGCTGCGATTCGGCCTGCCGTTTACGAAGAAGAGTGGCCCGAGTCGTACGGCTCGGGCCATCCGCTCGACGTAGGCCAGGCGGACGAGGTGTTGGCCATCCAGCGCGTCGAGGCTGACGGCAGCGTGACCGAGCTACAGTCGCTTCCACCGCTGCGGCTGGAACGTGGCCAGCGGGAGAGCTTCCTGCATTTTCCGCAGGGGCGGCCGGCCGGTCGGCTGGTCATCCGCTACCACGCTGGTGCCGACCTGGCTGCATATCCCGGCACCAAGCAATGGCTGCTCATGCACGCCGCCACGGCTCACGAGTTCCGCGAAACCATGGTGGTTGGAACAATTTTGGCCGAGCTACCCAGTCACTTTACCGACTCCCTGCTGGCCGAAATCACTGTCCCGCCGAGGTTCTGATATGAGAGCAGGTGCACTGCGGCGCCGTTGCAGCCTCCAAGTAGAGCAGCGGACAGGGGACGGGATCGGTGGCTACGTCAGCGTATGGGTAGAGCTGCGTAAAGTCTGGGCCGAAGTAACCACGCCAAGCGGCCGCGTCTCGAACGTGGCGCAGCAATTGGCAGCTGTCGTTACTGCCGAAGTTCGCGTACGGCCATCTGAGGATTTCATTGCAGGTCGAAGGCTGGTCAAAGGCGGCATGGTTTATCGGATCGAGGCTGTGCTGCCCAGCAATAAGGGCGACCAAATGCAGCTGTTGTGTTCCAGCGTGGCAAATCCGTAGGAGAGGCGTGTGGCTAAACGCAAATCTTCGATTAGGGGCGACTTCAAGCTGCGCGGCCTGCTGCGTCGCATCGGCAACAACATGGAGTCGGACCTTCGACCCGCGATGCAGCAATCAGCGGACTTGGTGCTGGAGACGCAGCGAGCCTTGATCCCAAGGGATACCGGTGCGAGCTGGTGGGCGTTGACGGCTTTTGTCTCGAAGTCAGGGCTGAACGCCCAAATCGGCATTCGCGGGAAGGAGAACAATAAGCGGTTCTTCTACCTGCGGTTTGTTGAGTACGGGACGAAAGGCGGGCCGGGCAAGGCGGGAGCCGAGCCGACCAACAAGGCCGACGGCGAGAACTTCTTCGGCTATGCGCCGGATATTCCAGCCAGGCCGGCGCATCCATGGCTTAGGCCGAGCATCGACATGAACCGCGACGAGATCCGAGTCATCATCAGCAGGGCGATCTCCAGCACGTTGAAGCGCGCAGCGCAGGGGGTGAAGAGTGGCTGATCCAGGCCTCGCGCTGCAGCAGGCGATATATCAACGGCTCACGGCCGAGCTATCCGTTCCGGTCTATGACGCGGTGCCGATGGATACCCCTTACCCCTATGTCACGCTGGACTTCGAGACCCTGACCAACGCCAGCCCCATCAGCGGGCGAAACCGTGACCAGCGATTGTTTTATCTGTCGGTTTGGAGCGATTACCAGGGCCAGGCCGAGGTGAAGCGCATCAACGGCGAGATATACCAAGCGCTGAATGAGCGGAGTCTGCCACTCACTACCGGCCGGGCCGTATCCGTGCGCGTCCAGAGCATGAGCAGCAACCGCGAACCGGACGGCAGAACCTACCAAGGCTCTGTCACCGTTCGAATCATCACCACCCACTAAATCACCAATACAGCCGCCATGCGGCATTTCACCAATGCGCCTTTGGAGGATCCCCCATGGCCGAAGATAACCTCAACACAGCCGCTGGCTGCCGCTTCTCCCTCGGCACCAAGAGCGGCGCGGACGACCAGGCCGCATACGAAGCCGATACCTATGTCGAAGTCGGCGAAATCGAAGACCTTGGCGAGTTCGGCGATACGTTCAGCTCTGTGACGTTCACGGCTCTGACTAATGGCCGGGTGCGCAAGTACAAGGGCACCGCGGACGCTGGCGACCTCACCCTGACTGTCGGCCTGGACAATGGCGACGCCGGCCAGCAGGCAGTCAAGACGGCTCACAAGGACCGCAGCAAGGGCGATTACAACATCAAGATCACACTCAACGATGGTGATCCAGATGCGGCAACTCCCCTGTTGCCTACGACGTTCTACATGCGCGGCAAAGTGATGAACAACACCGTTGCTGCTGGTGCAGCTGACAACGTCGTTCGCCGCAACATCACCATCGGCATCAACTCGGACATTCTCGAGATTCTGCCGGCTCCAGCTCCGGTAACTCCGTAACACCACTACGGGGCTTCGGCCCCGCTTCGTTTAGGAAACGAATTACATGAGCAAGACGATGCATGGAATCACTACGGTTCGTCTCGGCGACGAAGAGTTCGAACTGGTGCCTACGCTGCTGGCCGTGAGAAACATCGAGGCACGTTTCGGCGGGCTGCGCGGGGCGGCTCAGGCTGTTCATGCCCTTAGCGTAGAAGGTGTTGCGCACATCATCGCGAGCGGTGCAAACGTGACCGGCAAGGCCGCCGAAGCATTGGTTGAAAAGGTCTGGATGGCCGGCGTGGTGGACGTTTCAGTTCAGCTCAGCCCTTACCTGGCCGCGCTGTACAACCCGCGAGGCACCGACGAGGGAAACGCTCAAGCGGGGACGGAGTAAGCGCCGTCGAGGATGGCAGCTACGTCGACCGCCTCTACACTGTGGCGACTGGGTGGCTCGGCTGGCCACCTGACGTTGCCTGGCGCACCCCGATCCCCGAACTGTTCATGGCGATGGATGGCCGCATCGAATGGGCGAAGATGACCAACCCGTTCGGCCGCCCCCAAGAAGAGAAACCCAAGCCGACCACGGTAGCCGAGAAGATTCGCGCAGCTCTGTTAGGCCGGCGCGCTAAGTGAAGATCAACTAACCCGCTTCGGCGGGTTTTTTATTGCCCGAGGAAAAGTGAATGGCCCAAGACGTCCAGGGCATGTTGATCCAGATCGAGGCCACCACAGCACAGCTGCGCCGTGAGATGGCGCTGGCGGACAAGTCTGTCGCTACTGCCACGAGAGGAATTGACAAACAGCTCTCCAAGATAGACTCGGCGTTTGATCGCGTTGGGTTGGGCGCTGGAAAGCTGACCGCAGCGGCGCGCGCTGTGGCGCCCGCTATGGCTGCTCTGGTTACAATCGAAGGCCTACGCCGCGCCAGGCAGCTGTCAGAAGAGTTCACGCTGCTGGAGGCCCGAGTAAGGCGCCTTGGCGGTGGGACAGCAGAGGCGGCTGTAACCTATGCGCGCCTGGCGGAGATATCCGGCCGGACAGGCGTCAGTCTCGCCGACACCGTCAAGCTCTGGGAGTCGTTAACCGGGACACTGCAGGAAATGGGCGCCACTGATGCCCAGGTCGTGCGCCTGGCTGAAACCCTGCAGAAGATTGGCACAATCGGCGGCAGTTCGTCCGAAGAAGTGTCCTCAGCGCTGCGTCAGCTCGGTCAAGGCCTGGCAGGCGGCGTTATCCGGGCGGAAGAATTCAATTCGGTTATCGAGGGCATGCCAGAGCTTGGGCGCGAGATCGCGCGCGGTCTCGGCGTTCCGTTCGGTGAGCTACGGCAGTTGATGTTGGACGGCAAGCTGACTGCCGAAGCGGTGCTCGGGGCTATACAGTCCAGGGCGGGCGATGTCGACCGCGAGTTCGCAAAGCTACCACGCACGGTTGATCAGGCCTCTAACGCGCTGACAACCAACTTTGGCCGAGCTGTTGCTGACCTTGATAAGGCGATAGGCGGGTCGAAGAACCTCGCATGGTTGATCGACAAACTCGCTACTGGGATCAGGCTCCAAGCTGGCGACCTTACGGATCTGGAACGACTGAACGAGCTGACGACAGAGAGGGCGCGGCTACAAGAGCGATATGCCCAGGCGGATCGCCGTACACTGCTTTCGGCAAAGGAGCGAGCCACCTTCGAGGAAGGCCTAAAGAAACTCAACACCGACATCCTGGAGATTCAGGACCGCCGGATCGGGCAGCTGAAGGACGAAGGCAAGCAGATCAAATCGAGCGGTGAGTCCCGCAACGCCGAGTACGACAAATACCTGGCCAAGCTTAAGGAATCGGCAGCGCTTCAGGGAACCAACACCGAAGAAGCGAAGGTTCGCTATGCCATCGAGGCAGGCGAGTTGGGTAAGTTGACCGACAAGCAACAGCAGAGCCTGCTCGCTTACGCCAAGGAAAAAGACGCCAAGGTTGAGGCCGAGAAGACCGCGAAGACTCACGCATCAGCGATCGACAAGACAAACACGTCTTACAAGTCGCTGGTCGCGAGCCTGGAAAAGCAGATCTACCTGCTCGGCCAGGAAGGCGAATCGGCCGAGATGGCGTATCAGCTCGAGCATGGCGGTCTCAAGGATTTGGACCCAGCACGTAAAACCGTGCTGCGCGATCTGGCCAATGAGCTGGAGGCGAAGAAGGCGTTGGCCGAGGCGGCCGACGAGATGCTGGAGCGGGACCGTGAACGGCTGGCCATGGCTGACCGCCTTGCTGCTCAGCGCACTGCGATCGATCTCGATGTTGCCGGCGTCGGTATGGGCGATCGTGAAATCGAGCAGCTGACTGCTGTGAATGAGGTCCGTCAGCGTTTCGCTCAGGAGCGCTTGGAGCTCACCCGTAATCAGAACGACAAGGATCGTGCACTCAGCGCTGCGGCGTTTGAAGCGCGCATGGCGGACCTCCGTACGTTCGAGGAACGGGAGATTGCCTTGGTCGAGGAAGGCGCGCAGCGAAAGCTAGATGCCCAAAGCGATTGGGGGAACGGCGCGCGTCGGGCAATGGAGAACTACCGCGATAGCGCCGCCGACATTGCCGGGCAGGTCGACGGCCTGTTCACCAACGCGTTCAGCTCGATGGAAGATTCGATCGTCAGCTTCGCCACGACGGGGAAGGCCTCGTTCAAGGATTTCGCAACCTCGATTCTTGAGGACATGGCGCGCATCGCAACGCGCCAGGCCAGCTCCCAACTTCTTGGAATGCTCGTCCAGGCTGGCGCGAGCTACTTCGGTGGCGCGACGGCCGGCAGCGGGGCGGCAGCGAGCGATTACACGGGGAGCGCGTACAGCAACTGGGCAGCAGCCCAAGCGAAAGGTGGGGCCTGGTCTGGTGGCGCTCAGTTCTTTGCGAAAGGCGGCGCGTTCACGAACTCCATCGTCAACCAGCCGACGGCGTTCGGCATGGCTGGCGGGCTTGGCGTAATGGGCGAGGCGGGGCCAGAGGCAATTATGCCGCTCACTCGCGGGCCGGACGGTTCGCTTGGTATCCAGGCGTACGGCGGGGGTAGCTCGGGAGGTGCCGTTGTTCAGCTGAATGCTCCGATCGCTATCACGATGGAGGATCGCAGCTCGGAAGGCATGGAGCTTGATCAAGAGGCATTGAGCCGAAATATGCAGCGTGAGTTTCAGCAGGTTGCGCAGAAAGTCGTGGCTGACAGCTGGCGCCCGGGCGGTATCAGCTACAGACAAACGCAAGGGAGGGCCTGATGGCTATCGAAACATTCACGTGGAGTCCAGACGGGGAGACGGAAGGCGAGATCGCCCAGCGTCGACGTTCCTCTCAGTTCGGCGATGGCTATCAGCAGGTAACTGCCGATGGCATCAATGCGGAGCAGGGTAGCTGGCCGGTGACCTTTGGCGGCACTGAGGACGAGATAAGACCAATCCGGGATTTTCTCAGGCGCCACCAAGGCAGCAAGGCGTTCCTTTGGACGCCTCCGCTAGGCGAGTTAGGCCTGTATCGCAATGATGGCCTCTTCCGAGTCAACGCAAAAGGCGGCGGGATCTACGTGCTATCAACCACCTTCGAGACGGCCTTTCATCCATGAGCCTCCTGAGCGATGTTCAAACCCTCGAGCCGGGGAACGAAATCACGTTGTTCGAGCTTGACGGCACCGAGTACGGCGCCGACGTGCTGCGCTTCCATGGGCATGCGATTCCTCACAGCCCCGCTGAGCTTGCCGCAGCTGGTGCGAACGCTGATGAGCTGCCCGCTAAATCGATCTGGTGGCAAGGCGAGGAGTATTCAGCCTGGCCGGTGCAGCTTGACGGTGTGGAAGCGAACAGTGATGGCCAGTCAGTGCGGCCGACGTTCTCGGCTGGCAACGTACAGGGCAGGCTCACAGCGCTTTGCTTGGCCTTCGATGACCTTGCTGAGTTTCGCCTCACCGAGCGCAAAACCTTCGCGCGATACCTGGACGCAACAAACTTTCCAGCTGGTAACCCAGAGGCGGACCCAACTCAGGAATCGATCGAGATCTGGTACTTCGACCAGAAGATGGGCGAGGACGGCGAGACGATTGTCTGGGAGCTGGCCAGCCCTGGAGACATTGGCGGCGAATCCATCGGGCGACAGATGACCACACTGTGCCATTGGGCGATGACCGGCGGCTACCGCGGCCCGAACTGCGGCTACACCGGCCCGTATGTCGATATCGACGGCAACCCTACAGACGATCCGGCGAAGGACGAGTGCGACGGGTGCCTCGGTACCGGATGCATGCCGCGCTTCGGCGCTAACAACGAATTGCCGCACGGCGGAATGCCTGGCGTATCCCTGATCGCACGGAGCTGACCATGCGCAAACACATCATTGCGGCAGTGCAAGAGCACGCGGCGGCGGAATACCCGCGCGAGGCTTGCGGTCTGCTTGTGCAGGCTGGCCGTGCGCATCGGTACATTCGTTGCGCCAACACAGCGACAGACCCAGCCGAAGAGTTCCGGATTGCGCCAGAGGCGTACGCGCAGGCAGAAGACATCGGCGAAGTCATCGCCGTGGTGCACAGCCACCCGGACGCGACCAGCAGGCCCAGTGCCGCCGACGTGGCCATGTGTAACGCGTCCGGCCTGCCCTGGTACATCATCAGCTGGCCAGAGGGCGATCTGCGGCTGATAGAGCCGGTAGACCAAGTGCCGCTACAGGGCCGGGCTTTCGTGCATGGCGTGCAGGATTGTTGGCAGGTGTGCGCGGACTGGTATCAGCGAGCGAAGGGGCTCGAGTTTCCTCGCTACGAGCGCGCGGATGGCTGGTGGGAAGATCCAGACGGGCCGAGCCACTATGAAGATCTGTATGAAGCAGCCGGCTTTGTGCGAGTGGACGTCCCGCAGCGAGGCGATTTGATAGTGATGGAGATAGGCCGAACGGTTCGCCCCAATCACGCCGGCATCTACCTTGGCAGTGACCCATCGTTGCCCGGTGAGGACGTCAACGTGTTCGGGGCAGGGCCGTTCCTGCTGCACCACCTGTACGGCCGCCGATCAGAAGTGATCGTTTTCGGCGGACCCTGGTGGGACCGCACTCGCTTCGTTCTGAGGCATGAGAGCGAGTTTTAAGGCGTCGACAGCATCTGCTATACACTCCATCAAAATCGAACAAGGAGTGCTGTATGCGGAAACTGATGTGTCTGTTTTTAGCCGTTGCCCTTGGTGGCTGCGCTACTACGCCGGTACCGGCCGAGAAAGCCGAAGCGGTGCCTGCAGCCCGGCTCTACGCTCATCAAGCAGCAGGGTCGAATCTGTCCACGTTAGTCGTCACCCGTGACCGTGGCTTTGTGGGCTCGGCCTGCAATACAAAGTTGTTCATAGACGGCGAGCTTTCAGCCGAGATTGGGTCCGGCGAAAGCGCTCGATTCCACCTCAGCCCAGGACCGAGAATTGTTTCAGTATCGGGAGCCGGGGCGTGTTCGACCGGTCTCAAAGAGCGAGAGGTATTGCTCTCGGCTGAGCGGGTGACTCGTTACCGAATATCAATCGATGCATCCATGAGTATGGATCTATCGCCAACAGCGTTTTGAACAAGCCGCCTCCGGGCGGTTTTTTTATGCCTGAGGAAAGACATGGCAGCTTCCGCGATTGAATACACCCCGATGACGACCATTCGCCTTTACGGCGTGCTTCGCAAGTTTGGGAAGGAGTTTCGACTCGCGGTTAACAGCACCAATGAGGCCATCAGGGCGCTGTGCGTCCAGCTGCCTGGTTTCGAGAAATTCCTCGCTGATGCGCACCTTAAAGGCATGGAATTCGCTGTATTCCGCGGGAAAAGAAACATCAGCCAAGAGGAGCTTGGTTTCGGTGGGGCTGACATGATCCGGATTGCACCGGTCATGCAAGGCCGGAAGCGCGGCGGGATAATCCAGACAATCATCGGAGCTGTGCTGATTGTCGCTGGAACCTACTTCGGTCAGGCGTGGGCGGTTCAGGCCGGCGTTGCAATGGTTGCCGGCGGCGTTATCCAAATGCTGAGCCCCCAAGCATCCGGCCTTCGCCAATCGGCATCGCCCGAAAATATGCCCAGCTATGCATTCGGCAGTGCCAAGAACACCACTGCCAGCGGCAACCCGGTTGCGCTGTGTATTGGTGAGCGGCGGTGGGGCGGCGCAATCATCAGTGCAGCCATCTACGCAGAAGATCAGACGTAAGAAAAAACTAACGCAGCCCGCTTCGGCGGGTTTTTTATTGCCTGGAGAAAAGCATGGGCGCTGCAGCACCACTCGACATTGCCGGCCGCAAGGGTGGCGAAAGCAAGCCAAAGCAGCCTGTAGAATCACCGGACAGCCTGCAGTCAACAGCAACAGCCAAAATCCTGATTGCCGTCGGCGAGGGCGAGTTCGAAGGCGTACCCACTGCGCGCGATATCTATCTCGACAACACACCGCTGATGGACGCAGCCGGCAATTTGAATTTCCCCGGCGTGAAGTGGGAATGGCGGCCAGGCTCCGTTGAGCAGACGCACATCCCAGGCATTCCGAACGTCGAGAACGAAACCACAGTGAATGTGGAGCTTCGCAGCGAGACGCCGTTCGTAAGAGCTGTGAGCAATACGCAGCTGTCCGCAGTCCGTCTACGGTTCGCCTGGCCAGCACTACAAGCGCAGGACTCTAACGGCAATGTGGGTGGCTATCGCATCGAGTATGCAGTGGACCTTGCAACGGACGGTGGCGCTTATCAGGAAGTGCTTCGTGAGGCAGTGGACGGGAAAACGACCACTCGCTACGAGCGGTCCCGTCGTATCGACCTGCCGAAAGCGGACACCGGTTGGCAGTTGCAAGTCCGGCGTATCACGCCGAACCAGGCGAACAACCGCATCGCTGACACCATGATCATCGCAGGCCTGGCCGATGTGATCGATGCAAAGCTCCGTTATCCGAATACCGCGCTGCTGTTCATCGAGTTCAGTGCAGAGCAATTCAGCAACATTCCCGCAGTGACCGTGCGCTGTAAGGGCCGCAAATGGCAGATACCGAGCAACTATGACCCGATTGCCCGCACCTATAGCGGCATCTGGGACGGCACATTTAAAACCGCCTGGACGAATAACCCGGCTTGGATCACCTATGGCCTGTGTGTAAACGATCGCTTCGGGCTTGGTCGCCGTATCAAGCCGTGGATGATCGACAAGTGGGAGCTTTACCGGATCGCGCAGTACTGCGATCAGCTGGTGGACGATGGTCTTGGCAATCAGGAGCCGCGTTTCCTCTGCGATATGAACCTTCAGGGCAAGGCTGAAGCGTGGGTGCTGCTGCGCGATGTTGCAGCTATCTACCGGGGCATGACGTACTGGTCGCGAGGCCAGCTCATGAGCCAGGCAGATATGCCGCGCGAGCAGGACTTCGACTATGTCTTCACCCGCGCCAACGTCGTGGATGGAAAATTTTCATACGGCAGCGGATCCGCGCGCACGCGCTACAGTCGGGCCCTGGTCAGCTACGACAACCCCGCGAACAACTACGACACTGACGTCATTCCGGTGACCGATAAGCGGCTGCAGCGCCGCTACGGTGACCGACCGATTGAGCTGTCGGCAATCGGTTGCACTCGCGCCAGTGAGGGGCAGCGGCGTGGCAAATGGGTTTTGCTTACCAACACACAGGACCGAACCGTCACGTTCAGCACCGGGCTCGAGGGGCGTATTCCTTTACCCGGCTACGTCATCCCAGTTGCAGATTCGCTATTCGCAGGTCGCGAGGTAGGTGGGCGCATATCGGCCGTGGCTGGCCGGGTCATTACCTTAGACCGTGATGCGCAAGTGACGCCGGGGGATCGCCTGATTCTGAATCTCCCGAGCGGCAACGCACAGGCGCGCACTGTTCAGCTGGTAAGTGGTCGCCAGGTGACCGTCACTACTGCATACAGCGAGACGCCAGTCCCACAGCTGGTATGGGCGCTGGATGCCGACGACCTGAGAGTGCAGCTCTACCGAGTGATGAAGGTGGAGCGCGATCAGAACGGCAACTACACGATCCACGGCCTGCAGTATGAGCCGACGAAGTTTCCAGCAATCGACAGTGGGGCGCGACTTGAAACCCGGCCGATTAGCGTAATTCCTACCGGCACGATTGAGGCCCCTGTAAGCGTTGGTATTTCGTCGTTCTATAGCATCGACCAGGGCATCGCGGTTCACACGATGACCATCGCCTGGCCAAGTGTCGCCGGCGCGGTCGCATATGACGTCGAATGGAAGAAGGACTCCGGGAACTGGGTTCGGCTGCCGCGTACAGGCTCGTTGAGCGTTGACGTTTCGGGCATCTACACCGGTGGCTACGTCGCTCGGGTGCGCGCGGTTAACGCGTGGGATGTCGCGTCAATCTGGCGCGATTCTATGCTCACCCAGTTGGAAGGCAAGACGGGGACACCGCCTGCCGTTGCCTATCTCAACACGACGCCGCTCGTGTTTGGCATTCGCCTCGACTGGGGATTCCCGGCCGGAGCAGAGGACACGCTGCGCACCGAACTCGAGTATGCGGCGAATGCCCAAGGCGAGCAGGCGCTGACGCTTGGCGACTTTGCATATCCGCAGGCTGAGCACGAAATGCACGGCCTCGCTGCGGGTGTTCGTTTCTGGTTCCGTGCCCGCCTGGTAGATCGTACCGGCAACGTCGGGCCCTGGTCTGCATGGGTCGATGGAATCTCCAGTACAGACGCCACGGCCTACGATGCGTATTTCGCCGGCAAGATCAAGGAATCTGCGCTTGGCCAGGAACTGCTGAACGAGATCGAGAAGATTTCGGGTGACGGAGCAGGCTCGGTCAACGAGCGGCTACAGGCACTGGCCGAGGAGATCGGCGACATCGTCGACGCTCTGCTGTACGACCCGGCCAAGGCCTATCTGAGCGGCGATACGGTCAGGCAGGGGCAGCGGCTCTATCAGGCATCGCAGGACGTGCCTGTAAATACGCCGCCGCCGAACGCAACGTACTGGCTCGATATCGGCACTGTTGTGGAAACGGCGAACGGCCTCGCCGCCCAAGTGCAACAGCACACGGTTGCCATCAATGACATCGATGGCAAGGTCACGGCTCAGGCGTCCACCCTGGAGGCCTTACAAGCTACCTATCGCGACGACGACGGAGAGGGAGATCTAGCTGACGCGCTACGTGGCGCCGAGGCTACCGCCCAGTTTGCACAGGAAGTGCGGACGCGGGCG
>NZ_JAKOEN010000006.1:0-38783 GCF_022355455.1 Pseudomonas sp. KSR10
GGTGCGCATTATAGGCACTCACAAAACCACGTCAACGGTTGTTTTCAGGGATTCGTTAAATTGAACAGCGGTACCCGGAGACGAAGCCCACAGGACGCGATCATGACCTAGCTACAGACTTCATCAATAGAGCAACCTCCAGGCACCTTCTGGCTCGCACGCCAGAAGGTGGCAAAGCCTGCCAGGCGCAGACCGTCCAACAACAGTCGCTTCGAACTCCCGTATATCTGGACCTCGCCCCTAGCAAAACAGCACCGCCTCAGGAGATCCGTATCGAAGCCCGCTCCGATCAAGCATCCACAACGCAGCGTATGGTTTCGCCGGCATCCCTAATTAGCTCGCCTTCACATCAACCTATCGGCTTGTAGTCATGACTGCTGCCGTGCTTCGTTGCGCAGTACGCAGCGAGCCTCCGTTCTAGGTCATCGCTTGCGCATAAATCGCCACAACCTAATCTTTTGGCCGTATCAGCCCCAAAACACTTTTCGCAGATTCGGAGCCTGAACGATGCAAACATCAGGACAACCGGTTGCAGCAGCCCTGCAAAGCCATGCAACGGCATTGGACGTAGCGCTTCAACTAAAGACGACTGTCGTCCGCAACGAGCCGTGACGACTGCTATAAAAGCCGAAGGTTCCGAGCGGAATGCCGCGAAAGGAGTTAACTGCTGCACATATTGGCCATCCGCTTTCGTACTGCGGCAGCGCCATGCCTTTAGTTTGGAACCACTTCACAGTCATCGCGTCGCGTCGCACCTAGGATGCGCACCACTTAAGCGTATACATATACGCAGCAATCCGCGCATGAAGCGCCCTGCAACGCAACCAAGCGGCGTGCAGGAACCAGTTGAGTCATGGAATGACGTTTTCAACCAAGCTGGCTGCTCGTTATATAGAGCTAGCCAACGCGCCTATCACGGCAACCTGTTTCGCAGGCGAAGACGCTCGCTACGCGCCAGAGTACGAGCTGCTTGAGCAGGAGCTAAGCAAAGCTTCCTCTGTTCACGCCGCTGGCGCAATCGATTGGCAAGTCGTTCGTGACGGAAGCGAGCACCTCCTGACCACACAGACCAAGGACCTACGGTTAGCGGCTTGGCTCACCTGGGCGTTATATCAGCTCGATTCATTTGCCGGACTCTACGCAGGTCTCGCCATGGTCAGCTGTCTTTGCCGGGACCACTGGAGCGAAGTCCATCCACTCAAGCCACGCACTCGATCGGCGGCCATCAGTTGGCTCGTCCCACGCTTGGAGCAAGTGCTGGCCGATCACGTGCCGATGGGCGAGCAGCTCCCGTTGTTCGAGCAGATAGCTCTTGAACTACGCCGTGTGGAAGGCTGCCTTGCGAGCCATCTAGGTACCCAAGCCCCACTACTTTTACCGCTGTGTCGTCGTCTCGACGATATGGTCAAACGTGCCGGTAACGCCCAGTCCCAGCCTGGGCCGGTCGGTGTCGCCATTGCTCAGGTTAAGCAGGCCGCCGCTCAGGTCTTTAACGCAGCTGCACCAGTCGAGCACGAGAAGGACGCACACAAGAGCCTGCGTAGCCTGCAAGACCAAGCCCGCCCGCTGTGCAGCTATTGGCTGAAGCAGAAAGCTACCGACCTCAAGCCGCTTCGCCTCGCGCGAACCCTGCTGTGGCTACCGATCGACGGCCTGCCAGAACGCAACGCCGATCAAATCACCGCCCTGCGTGGCGTTCCGGCGGACAAGCGCGCCAGCTACCAAGAACGCTTTTCCCAAGGACTCTACGCCGACCTGCTGGCGGACCTGGAGGCGAGCATCGCACGCGCCCCGTTCTGGCTCGATGGTCAACGGCTGGCCTGGGAATGCTTGAGCGAGCTTGACTCCGAACAGGCGATGCGCGAAGTCGAAATTCAGCTTGCGCTGTTCCTGCAGCGCATGCCGGGTCTCGACGAACTGCGCTTTCATGACGGCACGCCTTTCGCGGACGCCGAGACCCGCGCCTGGATCAGCGCCAGGGTGATGCCCCACCTGCAACAGGCTCAGGCGCCAAGCGAGTCACTCAACAACCAGAGTGGCGTTACGCCCGCCTGGGAAGAAGCCCTTCAGGACGCCCTTCCCCAACTGAAGAAAGACGGTCTCAAGAGCGCCGTGCAACAACTCAAGCATGGCCTCAACCAGGCCCAAGGCGGACGTGAACGCTTCTTCTGGCAACTGACCTTGGCCCGGCTGTGCTTCCAGGCCAAGAAATACGACCTGGCCAAGACCCAGCTCGAAACCCTCGACCAGACGCTGCAGGTCTCCGGCCTCGGCGACTGGGAACCCGATCTCGCCCTCGAGGTGCTGCGTCTGCTGCATAGCTGCTGTGAGCTGCTGCCGCAGAACCACGCCGTGCGTGAAAGCAAGGATGAGATTTACCGCAGGCTGTGCCACCTCGATCTCGAAGTGGTACTCGATTAGGCCCCCGGGCCGTAAACCAAAGGAGAAGACCCATGGCCAAAGAAGGCTCGGTAGCCCCCAAAGAACGCATCAACGTCACCTTCAAGCCCTCGACCGGCGGTGCTCAGGAAGAGCTGGAGCTGCCACTGAAGTTGATGGTGCTCGGTGATTTCACCCAGCGTGCCGATGATCGCAAGATCGAAGACCGCAAGCCGATCGCTATCGACAAGAACAGCTTCGACGAAGTCCTGGCCAAGCAGGAGCTGAACCTCACTTTCTCGGTGCCGAACCGTCTGCAGGACGAGCCCACCGATGAAGAGCTGGCCGTGCAGCTGAACATCAATTCGATGAAGGACTTCAACCCGGCCAACCTGGTTGAGCAGGTTCCAGAACTGAAAAAGCTGATGGAGCTGCGCGACGCGCTGGTCGCCCTCAAAGGCCCGCTGGGCAATGCCCCGGCCTTCCGCAAGGCGATCGAGAGCGTACTGGCCGACGACGTCTCGCGCGACCGCATACTCGGTGAGCTGGGCCTCGCCGCCAAAGAACAACTGGACGCCTGATTACTCCGACAAGGAACGCCAACACCATGAGCACTAGCGCAGCAGCCGTCGAAAGCGGCAAGAACCTCGCCGAACTCGGCATCCTCGACCGCATCATCGCCGAAACCAAACTGACCCCGGACGACGAGGCCTACGATATCGCCAAGCGCGGCGTATCGGCCTTCATCGAAGAACTCCTCAAGCCACAGAACGAGCACGAGCCCGTCAAAAAAGCCATGGTCGACCGCATGATCGCGGAAATCGACGCCAAGCTCAGCCGTCAGATGGACGAGATCCTCCACCACCAGCAGTTCCAGGCGCTGGAATCCTCCTGGCGCGGCCTCAAGCTGCTGGTCGATCGCACCAACTTCCGCGAGAACATCAAGCTCGAAGTCCTCAACGCATCCAAGCAGGACCTGCTCGACGATTTCGAAGACAGCCCGGAAGTCGTCCAGTCCGGTCTGTACAAGCACATCTACACCGCTGAATACGGCCAGTTCGGCGGCCAGCCGGTCGGCGCCCTGATCGCCAACTACTTCTTCGACCCGAGCGCACCTGACATCAAGACCATGCAGTACGTCGCCTCGGTCGCCAGCATGTCCCACGCGCCGTTCATTGCCGCGGCAGGCCCGAAGTTCTTCGGCCTGGAAAGCTTCACTGGTCTGCCGGACCTCAAGGATCTGAAGGATCACTTCGAAGGCCCGCAGTTCGCCAAATGGCAGAGCTTCCGCCAGCAGGAAGATGCCCGTTACGTCGGCCTGACTGTCCCGCGCTTCCTGCTGCGTAATCCCTACGATCCGGAAGACAACCCGGTCAAATCCTTCGTGTACAAGGAAAACGTTGCCAACAGCCACGAGCATTACCTGTGGGGCAACACCGCCTACACCTTCGCCAGCCGTCTTACCGACAGCTTCGCCAAGTTCCGCTGGTGCCCGAACATCATCGGCCCACAGAGCGGTGGCGCGGTGGAAGACCTTCCCCTGCACCACTTCGAGAGCATGGGCGAGATCGAAACCAAGATCCCCACCGAGGTACTGGTTTCCGACCGTCGCGAGTACGAACTGGCCGAGGAAGGCTTTATCGCCCTGACCATGCGCAAGGGCAGCGACAACGCCGCGTTCTTCTCGGCCAACTCCACGCAAAAGCCGAAATTCTTCGGCAACAGTGAAGAAGGCAAGAACGCTGAGCTGAACTACAAGCTCGGCACTCAGCTGCCATACCTGTTCATCGTCAACCGCCTCGCGCATTACCTCAAGGTGCTGCAGCGCGAGCAGATCGGTGCCTGGAAAGAGCGTACTGACCTGGAGCTGGAACTGAACAAGTGGATTCGCCAGTACGTGGCCGACCAGGAGAACCCAAGCTCCGAAGTCCGTAGCCGCCGTCCGCTGCGCGCCGCGCAAGTCGTGGTCAGCGATGTCGACGGTGAGCCGGGCTGGTACCGCGTCAGCCTGAACGTGCGTCCGCACTTCAAGTACATGGGTGCCGATTTCACCCTGTCGCTGGTTGGCAAGCTGGACAAGGAATAAGCATCCATGGCCTACGGCAGCCTTTTCGAACGCCTCGTTGGTGACGCCGACAAGCGCGTCGGCTGGAGTCGCGAAGTCGCGGCAATGGCTTCGGTGGCTGCCCATCTGGCCAAAATGCTCAGCACCCGGGCGGGCAGCGTGCAAACGTTGCCCGACTACGGGTTGCCCGATTTGAACGATATGCGCCTGTCGCTGCACGACTCGCTGCAGCAGGCGCGTATCGCCATCGAACGCTTTATCGAAGCGTACGAGCCCCGCTTGAGCCAGGTCCGGGTGATATCCCTGCCCCGCGACCACGATCCACTGAGCCTGTCGTTCGCCATCGAAGGCCTGCTGGAAGTCGACGGTTTCAAGCGTCATGTGAGTTTTTCCGCGAGCCTGGATGGCAGCGGACAAGTCAAGGTCCACTAAGGAGAGCCTGATGTCCGGTAAACCCGCAGCCCGCCTGGGCGACCCCACCGATTGCCCGAAAAAGGGCCACGGCACCAACCCGATCGCGGCGGGCTCTCCCGACGTCCTGTTCGACGGCATGCCCGCCGCCCGCATCGGCGACCCGACCTCCTGTGGCAGCGCGCTCGCCAGTGCGGTCATCCCAACAGTGCTGATCAATGGCAAACCGGCGACCACAGTGGGCACAGTTGGTAGTCATGGCAATACGGTTGTGGCGGGTTCGGGGACGGTGATAATTGGGGCGAGTGGGGGCGGCGCGGCGTTTAGCGCGCCTTCTGCCATGCCCGCGACCGCAGTAGCGGCAGTTGCGACATCCAAAGCTTCGGCTTCGGCTGAAACTTCGACTACGGCAACAGCAGCAACGGCGGTGGGAACGGCCTTGGTCGGCGCCTTGGTCCCAGCGGCGCAAGCGGCGGAGACAACAACCGAAGAGCTGGACTACCGACTCAGTCTGAAACGCAGCGGTAATCGCATCCTGACGCCTCTACAAATTCCTGATTTCAAGGAATTGAAAGATGGCTCAACGGAGAACAGCGAAACCATCGATTTTCTGGTGACCAATCGCAAGCAACCTCCGGATAGCCTGACGCTTGAAGTGCTCGATGGCAGCACCCTGTTATATGCAGAACCCGACACCGCCACACTGCTGCCCGCTGGCGAGCATATTTGGCAATGGGACGGTTACAACCAGGCTGGAGTGCTCGATACCAAGGTGCTAAAGAGCCCCAACCTGAAGGTGCGTTTGACGGCAGTAAAGGGTGGTCAGCAACAGATCGAAGAACTCGCGCTCAGCAACGACGCCGAAGAGATCGAGTGGGTCGATGCTCGAATCGATCGCTTGGCCCAGTTGGTTGAAATTACCCTGCGGCCAAGTTTTTCCGATGGAGGCGTATCGGGAAAGGACGACAACCTGACGGCAAAAACCTTCACCGAGTTGCAGGCCATGGCCAAGGCGGGTATCGAACGTTACTGGTCGCGCGACGGCAGTCGCGCGCAAGGCGTAGGCGCACCTATCCAGACGGCAAAAGGTGTTTACAAGGTTAAGGTGGTGGCTGATGTGAATACCGAACCAAGCGCCAAGACTTTCCCGCTGATTTCCTCACTGAGCGCCGATTTTGGTCGCTCAACCAGTTTTGCCATGTTCAAGAAAATCTATCACAACCAGGGTTTTTGGAGCGCCGCCAATTATCCCGCGGGCTTCGCAGATGGCGATTTCGAACACACTGCCGCTCACGAAGTAGGTCACTTGATTCTCAACGAGTACGGCGATGGTGGACTGGTTCCTGAGTACTCTTGGAGTCACAAAGAAACCTCTACCGTCCTAACCCAATCCCCGGTAGCTAAGCACCCGGTTCCGGGCAGTGGTGAAGTAGACGTGATGCACTATCACTCAGATTCTCCGAGGGGCCCGCGAGGCTATCAGGATTACTGGAACCGCGCAGTCGCCTCGGAACAAGATGTCAAAGGCCTGCTTTGGCTATCACGGGTGCAATTCGATGACTAAGCACCTCGTCCTGCTTTCCCTGTTCGTTCTTGGAGGTTGCACAGCGCAATCGAAAACGGTGTTTATCGCCGACCTGGAAAATTTCTGCAGCTATCCGGTCGATATCACCGCTTATGAATATTCCAACGCCAAAGAGCCGTTCGTATTGAACAAGCGCGTCGCGGTTGGCGAAGTCATCGAAGTGCTGTCCTACATATCCTTCGATGATGAGTTGGAAAATAGCGTTCCTGATACCTATCGCCTCGATATCACCGCGAATGGCAATTCGCTTTCGCTCGACAAAACAGGGTTTCTTGCGCAGCTCGGAGGCTCGCATTACGAACGCAGAGGCAACTCCATACACGCCTGGAAAGTTCGTGACACCGCCCTGTGTCCATGACCCTACGCCCAAGGAAGAGCGCTTCGAATGTCTTTTAACCATTACTACCAGAGCGAACTCACCGCCCTGCGCCAACTAGGCAAACGCTTTGCCGAGCGCAGCCCGGCGTTGGCGCCGTTTCTCGGGCAGAGCGGGCGCGACCCGGATGTCGAGCGGCTGCTGGAAGGCTTCGCCTTTCTGACCGGGCGTTTGCGCCAGAAGCTCGATGACGAGCTGCCGGAGCTGACCCACTCGCTGATGCACCTCTTGTGGCCGAACTACATGCGCCCGCTGCCGGCGTTCAGCATGTTGCAATTCGATCCGGTCAAGCGGCCGGGCCCTGCATTGATGGTGCCGCGCAACACACCGGTCGAATCCAAACCGATCCAGGGTGTGACCTGCCGCTTTCGCACCGCCTACGCCACCGAGGTGCTGCCATTGGGCCTCGAAGGGCTGGACTACTCGGTAAAAGGCGGTGGCGCGTTGCTGAGTCTGCGTCTGCAGATGACGGCCGATGGGCATCTGGGTGAGTTGAACCTAAAGCAGCTGCGCTTGCACCTGGCCGGCGAGCGCTACATCAGCCAAATGCTCTATCTCAGCCTGCTGCGCAATGTCGCTGGCGTGCAGCTGGTCGCGCTGGATGCCAATGGCAAACCCTTCACTGACGGTTTCGGCGTTGCGCTGCCCGCACTCCATATCGATCCGTCGAAGCTGCAGCCGGTGGGATTTGCCGAAGACCAGGCGCTGATCCCTTACCCGCTCAATACTTTCCGGGGCTATCGCTACCTGCAGGAATACTTCGCCTTTCAAGAGAAATTCCTGTTCGTCGACCTTCAGGGTCTCGACGCGCTCAAGCGTCTGCCGCAGGAAGTCCTGGAGCAGGCTCGTGGCTTCGAGCTGCGCTTCGACATTCACAAGGCGGGTGTGCAGCGCATCCGCCCGACGCTGGATAACGTGCGCTTGTACTGCACGCCGGTGGTCAACCTGTTCCAGCACGACGCCATCCCGATTCGCCTCGACGGCAAGCAGGACCAGTACCTGCTGCTGCCGGCCGAGTACGACACGCAGCATTGCGGGGTGTTCTCGGTGGACCGCGTCACCGGCTGGAAACCGGGCGGCATGGGTTACGAGGAGTACGTGCCTTTCGAATCCTTTGAGCACGACCCCAGTTTCGACGTGCCGGTGGCGCGCCCGCACTACAGCGTGCGCCAGCAACCCTCGATGCTTGGAGACGGCCTTGAGACTTACCTCAGCTTTGGCCTGCGCAACCTCGACCAGCACGAGACGCTGTCCATCGAGCTGACCTGTACCAACCAGAACCTGCCGCGCCAGCTGCGCCTGGGCGATATTTGTCTGCCCAGCGAAGACACGCCGGAGTTCCTGACCTTTCGCAACATCAGCGCCGTGACGCCGAGCTACGCGCCGCCGCTGCACCGTGACTTCCTCTGGAAGTTGATCAGCAACATGTCGCTCAACTACCTGTCGCTGGCCAACGTCGAGGCGCTCAAGGTCATCCTCGAAACCTACGACCTGCCGCGCTACTACGACCAGCACGCCGAGAAGGTCAGCAAGCGCCTTCTCGGCGGCCTAAAGCAGATCGGGCACCAGCACGTGGACCGCCTGCACCGGGGCCTGCCGGTGCGCGGCGTCCGTACGGAGCTGGTGATGGACCCCGAGGGTTATCTGGGCGAGGGGGATCTGTTCCTCTTTGCTTCGGTACTCAATGAATTCTTTGCGCTGTACGCCAGCCTCAATTCGTATCACGAGCTGCGCGTCAGGAGCACACAGGGAGAGGTGTACCAATGGGCGCCACGTATGGGGCAGCAGCCCCTGCTTTGAACCGGATTAGCCGGGGCATCCGCGAGTACAGCCTGTTCCAGGGTGTGCTACTGGTGATGGACCGTCTCAAAGCCGCGCATCCTGAGCTGGATGAAGAGTCGCTCTACGAGCACCTCGAGTTTCAGGCCAACCCGAGCCTGGGCTTTCCCGGCAGCGACGTCGATCACGTCGAGTTCTTTCAGGAACACGGCGAATTGCGCGCGCGGCTGCGCATCAACTTGATCAGCCTGTTTGGTGCCGGATCGCCCCTGCCCGCCTTCTACGGCGAGCAGGCTCTGGGCGACAACGCTGAGGGGAACCCGACGCGCGAGTTTCTCGACCTGTTCAACAACCGCTTGCAGCGCCTGATGCTGCCGATCTGGCAGAAATACCGCTACCGAGCCCGCTTCACCAGCGGCGCACGCGATCCGCTCTCCGAGCAGCTGTTTGCCCTGATCGGGCTCGGAGGCGAGCAGATCCGCGCCGCTTCCGAGCTCAACTGGAAGCGCCTGCTTCCGTATCTGGGTCTGCTAAGCCTGCGCGCGCACTCGGCCGCCTTGATCGAGTCGGTACTGCGCTACTACTTCAAGCACGCCGACTTGCGCATCGAGCAGTGTCTGGAGCGTCAGGTCGAAATTCTCGCTGAGCAACAGAATCGCCTTGGCCGCGCCAACAGCCAGCTCGGCGAGAGTCTGGTTCTTGGCGAACGGGTACGCGATCGCGGCGGCAAATTTCGTATCCACATCCGCCAGCTGAGCTGGGACCGGTTCCACGAATTCCTGCCCGTGGGCAACGGCTATCAGCCGCTGTGCGCCCTGGTGCGCTTCACCCTGCGCGATCCGCTCGACTACGACATTCGCCTGGAGCTGCGTCGCGACGAAATCCGCGAAATGCGCATCGGCGCCGAAAACCCCTGCCGCCTCGGCTGGACCAGTTGGCTCGGTAGCGAACGCGCCGACGGCATGGTCACCCTGGGCAGCCAGACTCATTAAGGACGATGAAATGATCAACGTAGACCTACAACAACTGGTCCAGGCACTCGATGCCGAGACCAAGCGCGACCTCGAAGCTGCAGCCGAACGCTGTGTGGTGCGTGGCGGCAGCAAGATCCTCGTCGAAGACCTGCTGCTGGGCCTGCTGGAGCGGCCCGAAGGCTTGCTTATGCGAGCCCTGCAGGACACCGATGTCGACGCGGGAGCCCTCGCCCAGGCGCTGCAGCCACGCGGCGAGCACAGCGAATCACGCAATCCGGTGTTCTCCGCCGAACTGGTGCAATGGCTGCAGGATGCCTTGCTGGTAGGCAACCTAGAACTCGGTCAGAGCCAGATCGACCAGGCCGCACTGATCCTGGCGCTGTTGCGCAACCCGATGCGCTATGCCGGTAGCCATTACCAGCCGCTGCTGGCTCGTCTGAACGCCGAACGCCTGCGCGACTTCGCGCTGGCCCAGCAGCCGGTTTCCGCACCGGGCAAGGCAACGCCAGCAGGCGAGTCCAACCTGTCGCGCTTCACGCACAACTTCACTCAGCAGGCCCGGGACGGCAAACTCGACCCGGTGCTATGCCGCGACGCTGCCATCCGCCAGATGATCGACATCCTCGCGCGCCGTCGCAAAAGCAACCCGATCGTGGTTGGCGAAGCCGGCGTGGGCAAGACAGCCATCGTCGAGGGCCTTGCCTTGCGCATCGCCAATGGCGAAGTGCCCGAAGCGCTCAAGGGCGTCGAGCTGCTGTGCCTGGACCTCGGTTTGCTGCAGGCCGGCGCCAGCGTCAAAGGGGAGTTCGAACGTCGCTTGCAGGGCGTGATCGACGAAGTCAAAGCCTCACCCAAGCCGATCATCCTGTTCATCGATGAAGCCCACACTCTGATCGGCGCTGGCGGCCAGGCCGGCAGTGGCGACGCCGCCAACCTGCTCAAGCCGGCGCTGGCGCGTGGCGAATTGCGAACCATCGCCGCCACCACCTGGAGCGAGTACAAGAAGTACTTCGAGAAGGACCCTGCCCTTGCCCGCCGTTTTCAACCGGTGCAACTGCTCGAACCCACCGTCGACGAAGCGGTGACTATTCTGCGCGGCCTCGCACCGGTGTACGAAAAGAGCCACGGCATTTACCTGCGCGACGACGCCGTCGTGGCCACTGCCGAGTTGTCAGCCCGCTACCTCGCCGGGCGCCAGCTGCCGGACAAGGCCGTGGACGTACTCGACACTGCCTGCGCCCGGGTACGCATCAGTCTCGCCGCGGCCCCTGAAGCGCTGGAACGCCTGCGCGGTGAAATCGCCGAGGGCGAGCGCCAGGGCCTCGCGCTGCGCCGAGACCTCGATGCAGGCCTGCACATCGACACCGAAGTATTGGATGCTCTCGAGACCCGCTTGGCGGCTGCCTGTGCCGAACTGGAGCAGCTGGAAACACGCTGGTCCACGCAACGCACACTGGCCGAACGCCTGCTAGAGCGTCGCCAGCAATGTGCTGCCGCACGCCTGGCCCCAGCTACCGAGTCCGACAATCAAGCGCACCCGGACCTCGAGCAGCTTGAAGCCGAACTGCGTGGTCTTCAGGTCGAACTCGCCAGCGCCCAGTCCGCCGAGCGCCTGGTGAGTTTCGAGGTGTGCCCTCGCCTGGTGGCGGAAGTCATCAGCCACTGGACCGGCGTGCCGCTTTCTCAGCTCGCCCGTGAACACAACAGCAAGGTGCTCAGCTTCGCGAACGATCTCCGCCAGCGCGTACGGGGCCAGGAGCAAGCGATCGATGCGCTCGACCGTTCGATGCGTGCCACCGCGGCCGGGCTGAACAAGCCCGACGCGCCTGTTGGCGTTTTCCTGCTGGTCGGCCCAAGCGGCGTTGGCAAGACCGAAACCGCGCTGGCCCTGGCGGATCTGCTCTATGGCGGCGAGCGTTTCCTCACCACCATCAACATGTCCGAGTTTCAGGAAAAGCACACCGTGTCCCGCCTGATCGGCGCGCCACCGGGCTACGTAGGTTACGGCGAAGGGGGCATGCTGACCGAAGCCGTTCGGCAGAAGCCGTACTCGGTGGTCCTGCTCGATGAAGTCGAAAAGGCCGATCCGGACGTGATGAATGTCTTCTATCAGATCTTCGACAAGGGCGTGGCCAACGACGGCGAAGGGCGCGAGATCAACTTCCGCAACACCCTGATCCTGATGACCAGCAATCTCGCCAGCGACCGTATCGCCAGCCTCTGCCAGGGCGGCCAGCGCCCGGCAACCGAGGACTTGGAGCTGGCCATCCGCCCGGCGCTGACCCAGCACTTCAAGCCTGCGCTGCTCGCGCGCATGCGTGTAGTGCCTTATTACCCGATCCAGGGGGAAGTGCTCAACGAACTGGTGGTGCTCAAACTGTTGCGCTTCGGCGAGCGCCTGGCGCGGCGTCAGTTGCAATTCAGCCACTGCGAAGCACTGATCGAGAACCTGGCCGAGCGCTGCACTCACAGCGACAGCGGTGCGCGTCTGATCGACCATCTGATCGACCAGCACTTGCAGCCGCAGGTCGTCGATCGCCTGCTAGGCGCCATGGCGGGTGGCAAGACATTGCAACGCGTGCACGCAACCCTCGACGGCAACGGGGCGGTGGTTTGTGAGTTCGCTTAAGGTCCCGTCAATGCTTACCGAGCATTCCTCGTTTGCCAGCGCGTTACTGGATCGCTTCGCCGATTTAGCCTGGACGACTGATACAAGCGGCTGGTTGGACGGGCTGATACAGATGGCGGCGCAACTGGCTAGCTGCCCGCTCGCTCAGCTTTACCTGCTGGATGCGACCCACACACGCCTGACCTTATCGGCCGAGTGGTTCGATGGCTCGCGGCGGCACGAGACGGCGAGCCTGCCCAGCGACTACCGGGACGAACAACTGCTGCAATATTGCCTCAGCCAGAATCGCCAGCTGAGCATTGTCTCACTGGACGCCAGCCTGCATCAGACCGGCTTCCTTCCCGAGTCGCCGCGACCCTGGCGCAGCCTGCTGTGCCTGCCGCTGGAGGATGCAGAAGGTCATGCGGTCGGACTGATGGTAGCGGCCAGTACAGCCAGTCAGGATCTGACCACCGCAGCCGCAACCTTGAGCAACCTTGGCCGTTTCGCCCTCGGCCAGACCCACCTGCTCAACAAACTGCGCGGCGCAGCGCAACCTGCAACGGCGGAAATCGCCACACCGCGCCCTTGCGCAAGCGGGTACGGGCTGATTGGCGACAGCACTCGTATGCGGATCGTCTACGGGCTGATCGGCAAAGTCCTGCACAACCCGGTGAGTGTCCTGCTGACGGGTGAAACCGGCACCGGCAAGGAGCTTGTTGCCCGCGCAATTCACGAGTGCGGCTCGCGGCGCAGCCAGGCGTTCATCGTGCAGAACTGCGCGGCACTGCCAGAACATCTGCTGGAAAGCGAGCTGTTCGGCTACCGCAAGGGCGCTTTTACCGGCGCCGAGCGCGACCACGAAGGTCTGTTCGATGCGGCCAACGGCGGCACGCTGTTTCTCGACGAGATCGGCGACATGCCGCTGACCTTGCAGGCCAAGCTGCTACGCGTCCTGCAAGAAGGCGAGGTGCGGCCACTGGGCAGTGCCCGCACGCACCACGTCGATGTCCGGATTGTCACCGCCACTCATCAAGATCTGCGCAAGCGCGTCGAGGAAGGTCGATTTCGTGAAGATCTGTACTACCGGCTTTCCATTTTCCCGATCGAGCTGCCGCCCCTACGCGAGCGCGGTCAGGACATCCTGCGCTTGGCCCGGCATTTCGCTGACAACGCCTGTGGCTTCCTGCAACGTGATGCCGTGCGCTGGTCCGATGCCGCACTGGAACAGCTCGCCAGCTATGGCTTCCCGGGCAACGTGCGGGAACTGAAGGGGTTGGTCGAACGTGCCGTGCTGCTGTGTGAATCCGGTGAATTGCTGCCGGCGCATTTCAACCTGCACAGTCTCGACGACGAACTCGACAGCACGATGAATCTTCGCGAGCGACTCGATCGGGTCGAACGCAACCTGCTGATCGACTGCCTGCGCAAGAATGGCGGCAATCAGAGCCAGGCGGCGCGCGAACTGGGATTGCCTCGCCGTACGCTGCTCTATCGCATGGATCGGCTGAGCATCAGCCCCGCAGACCTCTAAGGATGGACCGAAGACATGTTCAACCCGGCCAACAACATCCATTTCAGCCTCGCTATCGAAGGTGCCGACCATGACCTACAGGTGCTCGAATTCAAAGGCCGTGAGGCGCTCTCACAACCCTTCGCCTTCGATCTTGAACTGGTCAGCGAACGCCCCGATCTCGACCTGGAAAGCCTGCTGCACCAGCCGGCCTTTCTGGCGCTCTCGCCGGCCGGTAACGGCATCCATGGCCTGATCTACCGCATCGCCCAGGGCGATTCCGGCAAGCGCCTGACGCGATACCACATCACCCTGCGCCCACAGGTGGCCTACCTGGCTCACCGCACCAACCAGCGTATCTTCCAGCACCTGACTGTGGAGCAGATCATCAGCCAGGTGCTCGAAGAGCACGGTATACAGGCCAATGCCTATCGCTTCGCGCTCGCCTCGGTGTATCCCGAGCGCGACTACTGTGTGCAGTACGACGAGACCGACCTGCATTTCATCCAGCGCTTGTGCGAAGAAGAGGGCATCCACTATCACTTCCAGCACAGCGCCTCGGGCCATGTACTGGCCTTCGGCGACGACCAGACAGGGTTTCCCAAGCTCGCCCCCGTCATTTATCAGCAGGATTCAGGTCTGGTCGCTGACAGACCAGTGATCAAGCGATTCGGCCTGCGCATGGAAACCCGCACCAGCCGCGTTACCCGCCGCGACTACGACTTCGAGAAACCGCGCCTGACCATGGAAGGCACCTTCCAGAGCGAGTTCCAGCCAGACCTGGAAGACTACGACTACCCTGGCCGATTCACCGAACGCGCACGCGGCAAGCACCTGTCGCAACGCGCCCTGGAACGCCACCGTAGCGACTATGAACTGGCCCAAGGCGAGAGCGATCAACCCCTGTTGGTCACCGGTCACTTCCTCGCGCTAAGAGGGCACCCTCGCAGTGACTGGAACCAGCTCTGGCTACTCAAAGAAATCATCCATGAAGGTAAACAGCCGCAGGTGTTGGAGGAGTCAGTTTCGCAATCGACGAATAACGCGGACTTCACGCAGGGTTACCGCAATCACTTCACCGCCACGCCCTGGGACATCCCCTTTCGCCCGGCGCTGAAGCATCCCAAGCCCAAAGCCCTCGGCAGCCAAACCGCAGTCGTCACCGGCCCTGCAGGTGAAGAAATTCACTGTGACGAATACGGCCGCATACGAGTGCAGTTCCACTGGGATCGCGAAGGCCAGGCCGACGACAAGACCAGTTGCTGGCTACGCGTCTCCTCGAGCTGGGCCGGGGACCGCTACGGCGGCGTCGCCATCCCCCGCGTTGGGATGGAAGTCTTAGTCACCTTCCTCGAAGGCGATCCCGACCAACCGCTGGTCACTGGCTGCCTGTACCACAAGGAGCATGTCGTCCCCTACGACCTGCCAGCGAACAAGACCCGTACCGTCTTCAAAACACTGAGCTCACCGGGCGGCGACGGCTACAACGAGCTGCGCATCGAAGACCGTAAGGGCGCCGAGCAGATCTACGTCCACGCTCAGCGCGACTGGGACGAGAATATCGAGCACGATCAGAAGATCCGCGTCGGCCACGAGCGCCACGACACGGTGGAAGGCAACAGCTACAGCGAGCTCAAGGCGGAGGAACACCGCACCACCCATGCCGATCGCAAGACGGAGGTCCGCACCAACGACCACCTCACTGTTGGCAATACCCAGCACCTGAAGATCGGCACGGGACAATTCATCGAAGCCGGCGACGAAATCCATTACTACGCCGGCAGCAAAGTCGTCATCGACGCTGGCATGGAGCTCACCGCGTCAGGAGGCGGCAGTTTCCTCAAGCTGGATCCGAGCGGCGTTACCCTTAATGGCGCGACCATCAAGATGAATTCCGGTGGGGCACCTGGCAAAGGTTCAGGGCTGAGCATTCTGGCTCCTGTGATTCCTTGGGCAGCCGACAATGACAAGGCCGGTGCGAAGCCAAAACTCGCGTTGGCTAATACCCAGCTGCAAATGGCCCGCAAGGCCAGGCAGATCGGGGCGAGTCGCTGCCCGATTTGTGAAGCGTGTAGGGATGGAATCTGTGCGGTGCAACCGAGCGCAATAACCACATCCCCTAATGCGCTAGCACTTGCAAGCCCCACGGCAAACCTGCCCTAGCACCCAGCGTAGCCGCACCAATCACGAGCGGCCCTGGTAGATGGGTGACCCAGGAGGCCGTTTACCACGGCGCCCGTAATATGGGAATGCTGGTTATCAATCACCTCGTATCAATGGGCGACGAGGGTCGAGCTTTTGGTTCAGACGGTAAGGACTATCAGCTCACCAAGCGCACCTTGATCCAGACCTGGCAACCGCTGGGAGAAAACGAACAACACCTCGCTGCCAGATCACCTATTCGTCGTTACGGCGAGGAGCACAGGATCGAGCAGACCTATCTAGAAGGCCCGGACGCGTGGCAGACGTCAGGAAAGTCGTGGCACTGGCAGCCTGTAACCGCCAACACCGTTTATGAAAATAAGGATCCCGAAACGTGATCAGAATACTGGCGCGGGTAAATAAAACGCTACTGATATGGGGGCTTCTGGATGCATTCTATGTCGTCTGGTACAGCCTGATGAGCTGGAAAAACGGCCGCATCCCTTATATCACCGACCTATCCAACACCCTTGCGCTTGGCTCTGAACTTGGCGGCCCCAATATCGCAGTGGCGACCATGTCATGGTTTCTGCAGTTTTCCGTCATATTGAGCGCCGTGCTGTTCCTGTGCGGTTACCGGTGGGCTCGCTATCTTGGTTTTGCGCAGATTCCATTCCGGCTCTTGCTCATATACCCATCGGTTTCGCTGATTCTCCTGGCAGGTAGCTACTGGCCGGATCATCAGGTCATGCTGGTTGTTCTGGTTCTCGCCTCAGAAGCACTGAAAGCCCTGTCATTGTGGAGGTTCGCATGACGCAGGCAGTCACTGCTTCAGACTGGATCGCCGACCAGCTTGTCCAACAACACGAACTGCTGCTAATCGTCGACCGTCTCGCAGAACCGGATCTGATCGAAGCCCTGTTTAGCGCGGACCTGATGCAGGACTACGTCAACCTTTACCGAGGTACCGAGTTCGCTGAAATGGCAGATGTCGGACCCTGGCTGGTTCGTTTGCACAACCCCGCTTCGGAGTTCATCCAAACGCTGCTTGATACACCTGAACGCGGCTGGGGCTGGCTGGCCAGCGCCGTCCAGATCGACATGCCCGCCCTCGCCGATCACTGGCGGGCGCGAATGCTGATTGTAGAGGAGGATCAACGTGCTCTATACCGTTTGCAGGACAGCCGAGTAATCGCCCACCACCTGTGTGGATTGCCTCTGGAGCAGCATCATCTGCTGCTGGGTCCCCTGGCTAGCGCACTATGCTGGAACGGTAGTGCTTGGTCGAGATTCGACAACCCAGCCCCTGCCTACTGCCCTCCTCCGTTTGCAACGCCCTGGCTCGATCTTCCCGAGCCACCTACGACCGCGCGGCAGATCCGCCATCACAACTTACTACAGTGGCTCTGGCAGCAATTCCCGACTGCGACTGCCAAACTGGCCGAGCACGTTTTGCTAGATGAGTGGCTCGATGAGCAGCTCGACCAGGCCGAACAGTGGCGATGGCATGCGCCGGAGAAGCAACGCTTTCTGTTGCAGTACCGCCTGGATCACGTTCTGGCATCGCATTCGTTCTGGTCTGCCCACACCGCAGAGACACCCGAACATCACTTTGTTCGCTGCCAAGTCGCAGTTGCCAATATGGAGCACACTCACTCATGACCCGTCACACCGCGCATCTGCTGGCAATCGGCTTGGGCAGTTTGCTTACAGCCTGCGGCTCAATCACCCCGTTCGCGGG
This sequence comes from Pseudomonas sp. KSR10, assembly GCF_022355455.1. Classification (NCBI taxonomy): domain Bacteria; kingdom Pseudomonadati; phylum Pseudomonadota; class Gammaproteobacteria; order Pseudomonadales; family Pseudomonadaceae; genus Pseudomonas; species Pseudomonas sp. KSR10. Next base: position 17,574 of record NZ_JAKOEN010000006.1, read on the forward strand.
CGACAGTTTCACTCTGGAAGGCCAACTGCCACCGAAATTCGCCCTCATAGCCCAGGCTCACTATGGTGTCGCCAACGACTGCAATGGCCCCGCCCGCGCGCGTTCCTTCGAAAGCGACTTCGAGGACGGCACCCACGAATATCGTTTCAGGATACCTATCAGCTACCGCGACGGTCTTTGCGAGATGCGCCTGGCCCGCGTCGGCCTGTTCATTCACGGCCGCTACGGCGAAAAGGATTGGCAGCGCACCTACGACAATGGAGGTCTGGTGCTGATCGACGTGCTGCCTGAAGGCGCGCCGGGATTCGATGCCAACGGGAGATTGAGCAAGACAGCGGAATGCACGTGGCTGTTCCAACTTAGCAAGGCGTACTCCAGGAAAGGAGAGGTCAGTAGGCTACTGAGCTGTAAGGGGGCAGGAGCTCACCTCGCATTCGACGAGTTAAAAAACAAAACCGTAAAGCTTGATATCAGTACCGCTACCCGAGACAAACCATATATGCGGGGGTATTGGCTAGAAACCCAACATGGTTGGAAACCTTGCACAGGCCGGTGGGGTACCGACTATGAAGAACGCTGTACAAAACCGCCTCAATTTCGCACCTTTAAGATGAACGGCCGCGAATGCTCCGTTTACCCAAACTGCATAGAGTGATCACGGATGAACAGCTCGCCAAATACTGTCAGCCTCGAATGCCCTAGCCGCCGTAACCGAATCAGTTTTCGGCTGGTAGACGAGCACGGAAGTGGGAAACCGTACGCCGGACTCGCTTATAAGCTGCACGATAGCCAAGGGCAAACATATGCCGGCCAACTAGACGAGGACGGATACGCTGAAGTGCTTCAGCTCTATCATGGGGCGGTGATTCTCCAGCTATCGGAGAGCTACTCAGGAAACGATGAATGGTACACGGCGATTTCAAGTCGTGAAAACTTCATGCTTCCCTTAACGGCACTGCAAATAGCAGCCGAACAATCGCCTTCAGGCCCCCGCCGCTCCGATGGTAAAACCTACCTAGCGGAAGCTCGCGCTACAAAGGAATGCGCTCAGTTCTTCCGTGTGGAAGTTAGCGACTTCGCCGAAGCCAAAAGCCATCTACCGGAGAGTGACTCTGCATGGGGACCTCGCCCGGCGGCTAAACTCAAATGCAACGCCGGTCTTGCGCAGTGTCAACCGGGCATAGCCCTGGCCCCGGATGCCCACCATTTGCTCGAAGTCAAAGCACTCCGCGCTTACAGCCCGCTGCTCTCGAGAGATAAGGCATTCTGCGCCTTGAATGCCTATCATCTGGCGGTGATGGGAGCCTTCGCTTACGCCCCGTTCAGCAAGCCCCAGGAATCAGGAACTCCCTACGCCTCGAATCCGCCCCCTTATCCCGATCCGGGCTCGATAGGGCATGTGTTGCGTGAACAACTGGCCCGCTTAAAAAAATCCCAGCTCTTTGGCGAAGCGCGCTATCACCTACTGTATGAGGAAGTGCCCTACTCCAAGCGCTTGGAAGTTATGCCATACGATCCAGAGCGCTATCGCGAAGAAGCGTTGAAAGGCTGGCGCAATCCTGAAGATGTCCATTTCCTGCATCACGAGCAATCCGACACGCAGGCTTTCATCACCCACAGCGATAAGGTCATGCTGATTTCCGTGCGCGGCACCCTCGGACTAAAAGATTTTTTGCTCGACGCCGATGCACGACAAGTACCGTTTACAGAAGGCGTTGGTCAAGCGCACAGAGGCTTCTACAACGCATTCAGCGCAGCCAAGATTTTTGTCGAGCGCTATATGGAAGCCTTCTACAAGGGGCAGACCGTGATCATCTGTGGGCACAGCCTTGGCGGTGCGGTTGCGCTACTGCTCGCTGCATGGGTAAGCGAACGTTGGTCGGAAGATACGCAGCTTTATACGTTTGGTGCGCCACGTGCTGGCGATCAAGCTTTCGTCCAGAGCGCAAATGGTCTAACGCACCATCGACTGGTAAACCACAACGATCCGATTCCAGGGGTCCCGTTCATCTGGATGGACGCTGAATGGAAGCTTGCTGCCGCGGGCGTCGTCGCGTTGTTCAGCTCCCCTGCAGTGGGAATTTCTCTACTTCTGGGCGGCTTGTTGAACCTGCAGGGCGACACTTATGAACACCATGGTGAACAACGCCATTTCGTGTCACGGAAACCTAGCAGCGGCAGCGCAAGCGCAGTGCTGTGGCAACCTAATTGCGCGCTTATCGACGAGCAAGCCTGCGCCCGTTATGCCGGCGCGCTCAATCTGAAAGACGATATGCCTGAGCGTGCAGCCTTCGCCAATCAGCTCATCTCGTTTCCAGAGCACTCCAGCGATAGCGGTTACAGCCGGGCCATGCTCACCACGCTGTTGCGCTGGCATACCAGCATCGCGGAGCGCGACGGAGCCCTATTTACGGCTACAGAGATTCAGAACATTCACCGAGTAATACAACTCGCCGCGGAAGAACTGGCCAGTTGGCGGCCACGAAGTTTTGCCGAATTCCAGCATGAAGTCAGGCTACGTCACGACAGGCGCTTCTACAACAAGACTGAAACGGAGCTCATGCAGCTCTACCAGGAGGGAATCACTGCGGTGCGCCAGCTAAGCGCCCAACAACGTGACGCGCTGGCTCTGGCGAAGCAGCGGCTGCTAAACGAGGCGGATCGAAAGCTGACCGCACAAGACGTTTTCGGCGATCTTTGGAATCGGGGGGATATCCCGAGCTTGGTAGAGCAATGGCTCGCTTTGGACTCAAACCGTAAAGCAGCACGGCTGGCTCAAACTCAGGACACGCTAAGACCTGCGCTTGCCTGAATTTACTGCCGAAGCGCCTGCCTTGAGCTTCGAATTCAGGCATGTGCGTCTAACGTATTTACAAGCTGTAGCAGCGGATTCGCCCCCGGCGTAAAGCACCGGGTAGGCCTCTATAGAGAAAAGCCCTTAAATAACCTACAGCAGCGTCTTGGCGATTCATGGCCCTGCTGCCGGACAGGTGCGTCTCGTTCCCGTACATCTAGTCTGACGTCTCCTTACGCTTGCCCACGTAGCCAAGCGGTCTCTCAGGTCTGGCGAGCCACATTTATAGCCCCAGCTCTCGTTTCCGACGCAAACCGGCTATTTTTCGTGACCCCGTTCACCCATGCAGACAAGCGGGTGAACTTCAATACTCAGCCTGAGTCTCGCTTCGCCGTTTCGGCGAGCGGGGCCGTCTGCCCACACGCTTTCAAGGAGGAAATCGCGTGCTAGCCCGCTATTGCGCCCTCGTTTTATTCGCCGCATCCCTCGCCCTCGCCGGTTGCTCCGGCAACTACAAGTTCAATGATGACGAATATCGCCCGTTGGGTGATCCGCAGGCGTCCATTCGCGGCAACTGACTCACTAGGAGAAAAAACCATGGAATTGGTTTTCGATATGGTCAGCGCGCAGCAATTTGCGCCAGGCCTCATCAGCAGCAAAACCTTCAAGCAGGCCGGAGGCATCATTGGCCGTGCCGAGGACTGTGACTGGGTGATACCGGACCGCAAACGTGTCTTGTCCAGCCGCCACGCCGAAGTGAACTACCGGGACGGTGCCTTCTTTCTTACCGACATCAGCAGCAACGGTATCCAACTCAAAGACACTGGTGCCAGCCTGGACAAGGGCCGGGCGCAGCGCATCGAGCACGGCAGTGTGTATTGTTTGGGGGGCTTCGAAATCCGTGCGCGGCTGATTCAGGATCCGGCCTCCTTTGAAGGCGATATCGGCCGTCCGCAGCCAGCCGGAAGCATCATTCCCGACGACGCCTTCCTCGATCTCGATCCACTAAATGCAATGGATCAGCAGGAGCGGGTCTATGCAGAGGTCGACGATCTTACCGCCGTGCTCGCCCCGCCTCGAGCGCACACCCAGCAACGCGACTACGCCCAGATCGACGAAGAAAACTTGCAGGTTCCTGAGCTGGTGATACCCAAGCCAGCTGCCCAAGCCAAGGTTCCGCCAGAGCCAGAGCGGCTATCGCAGGGTTTCTGGGCGCGCTTCGGTGAGGCGATGGAGGTCCCCCTGGACGACCTCGACGAGGAAGGCCGTCAGGCACTGGCGCTCAAGGCTGCGAGCCTACTCAAGCAAAGCGTCGGCGGATTGCAGCAGACACTGCGTACCCGCAGCGAACTGAAAAATGAGATGCGTCTGTCGTTGACCACCGTACAGAGTGCTGGCAACAACCCGCTCAAGCACAGCATCGACAGCGGGGAAGCGCTGAACCTCTTGCTGCGGGGGGGGAAATTGGGGCAGCTACCTGCTGAACAGGCCATGGGGCGCGCCTATCGGGACCTGCAGGCGCACCAGGTGGCGATGCTGGCTGCCAGTCGCGCCGCCATCAAGAGCATGCTTGAGCAGTTCTCCCCAGACCAGTTGGCATTGCGCTTCGAGCGTGACAACAAGCCGCTGATTTCCACCGCAGGGACTCGTTGGCGCGCCTACAAGCGCCTACATCTGGCCATGCAACGTGACGACGACTGGAGCGAGCGGCTGTTCGCTCGAGACTTCGCCCAGGCTTACGAGGAGCAAGTTCGCCTGATCGCCACGCTCAACACAGACCTTCAAGGATGATGTTCATGTCTCGCTTTCTTTCCGCCACGGTGTTTACTGCGCTTGCCGTTCTGAGCGGTTGTTCTGCCCTCTCGCCCAACTCGGACCTGACCAAGCTCGACCTGTCGCTACAAGGTGGCGACAGGCTCAACCCCGACCTCAACGGACGACCCTCACCCATCGTGATTCGCCTGCTGGAACTCAAGCATCCGGTGGCCTTCGAGAACGCTGATTTCTTCTCGCTCTACCAACGCCCCAAGGAAGCCCTGTCCCCGGACTTGGTGATTCAGGAAGAGCTGGAACTGCGCCCGGGCGAGCAGCGCGACCTGAAGCTGTTCGTTCGGAAAGGCAGCCGCTACGTCGCCGTGCTGGCCGCCTACCGCGACCTGCCCGAATCCAACTGGCGTTTCGTTATTCCCTTGGAGCAAAAGGCGCAGAACCGCATTGAGCTCGGTCTCGACGAACGCGGCATTCAAGCCGTCGATCCGCTCACGAGGGGGAAATGATCGATGAGCATGAACAAGGTGATCTGGCAGGAGGGCATGCTGCTACGTCCGCAGCACTTCCAGCAAAGCGACCGCTATTACGATGCGCAGCTCAAGCTGCGAACCCAAAAGTTGGGCCACTACGCCTGGGGCTTCTTCGAGCTGGAGATCGATCGCCAGTTCCTAAACATGGGCAAGCTGGTGCTTAGCCAGGCCAGTGGTCTGCTTCCTGATGGCAGCCTTTTCGAGATTGGCGCCGAGCGTGAACCACTGGCTCTGGACGTGCCGCCCAATACCGGTAACACCCCTGTGTACCTGGCTTTACCACTAGTCACCGGCAACCATATCGAGAGTCGTCGCCCAGAGCAGAAAGACGTACTGGCACGCTACATCGCGTTCGATGAGGAAGTCGCCGACTCCAACGCCGGCGATAGCAGCAGCAGCCAAGTCAGCACCGGCCGATCAGACTTTCGCCTGCTTCTGGGTGAGCAGCAGAGCGACCAGGCCTACGTAAAACTCAAGCTCTGCGACATTCTCGACACCACGCCGGATGGGGTCATCAGCCTCGACCCCGAGTACATCCCGACCTTCATCGACTTTCAGGCTTCCGGCTATCTGCTGTCCTGTCTAAAGGAAGTGATCAGCATGCTCGGCCATCGCGGCGACATCCTCGCCGAACGTATCCGCGCCACCGGTAAGGTCGGCGGAGCGGAGGTCGGCGACTTCATGATGCTGCAGTTGATCAACCGCTACGAGCCCGTGCTACGCCACTACATGGGTATCGATCGGGTGCATCCCGAGCAGATCTACCGCGAGCTGCTGGGTCTGCTCGGGGAGCTGGCGACGTTTTCCAGCGAGACGAAGCGTCCTCGGCTGGAGGGTCGCTACCTGCACAACGATCAGGGACTGTCGTTCCGCAAGCTGATGGATGCGATCCGCCAGGTCCTGTCGATGGTGCTCGAACAGCACGCCATCGAGTTGCTACTGCAGCAGCGCCAGTACGGCATCCAGGTCTCCCCGCTGCACGACCACAAGCTGCTCGGCAGCGCTTCGTTCGTACTCGCCGCCAGCGCCCAATGCGATTCCGAAGAGCTGCGCACGCGCCTGCCGGCTCATCTCAAGGTCGGCCCGGTGGAGCGCATTCGCCAGTTGGTCAACCTGCACCTGCCGGGGATCAAGGTCAAACCGCTGCCAGTTGCACCGCGACAGATTCCGTTCCACTCCGGCAAGACCTACTTCTCCTTGGAGCTGAGCTCCGAGGAGCTGGCGCAATTGGAGCGCTCCGGCGGCTTCGCCTTCCACGTGTCCGGTGAATTTTCCGGGCTTGAGCTGAAATTCTGGGCGATCAGGAACTGACCAATGATCAGAGAAATGGACTACGGGCAGGACGACAAGACGGTCATCCTCAATCGCCACGGCGACGCCCCGGCGCAAAGCCCGCTGACGGATTTCAGCGCCCCTCCGCGCTTCGAGCAGCTCGAGGAGCGGATGATCTACGCCGCGCGCCTGCGCCCGGCGGAAACCTTCAACATCAGCCTCAACCCGCTGGTGGCGGCGGCCTCCTCGTTGCTGTCGGAAGTGGTGCGGCTCAAGCACAGCTACGAAGGCGAAGACCTGCATGCGCTAAACCAACGCCTGTCTGGCGAACTCAAGCTGTTCGAACACCGCGCCCTGCACGATGGCGCCGAGAGCAGCCAGGTCATGGCCGCGCGTTATGTGCTGTGCACCGCGATCGACGAAGCGGTGGTGACCACGCCCTGGGGGAACGAGAGCGAATGGTCGCAGATGAGCCTGCTCTCCTCCTTTCACAACGAGACCTTCGGCGGCGAGAAGTTTTTCCAGCTGCTCGAGCGTTTGTCACGCAACCCGGTCAAGCACCTGCCAATGCTGGAGCTGATGTACCTCTGCCTGTCGCTCGGCTTCGAGGGCAAGTACCGGGTGATGCCGCGCGGCATGGTCGAGCTCGAAGCGGTGCGCGACAGTCTTTACCGGCAGATTCGCCAGCTGCGCGGTGACGTACCCCGCGAGGTTTCGCCGCATTGGCAGGGGCTACGCGATACGCGCCGCCGCCTGGTCCGCATCGTGCCCTGGTGGTTGGTCACGCTGTTCACGCTGATCTGCCTGGTAACGTTGTATGCGGGGTTCGCCTGGGTATTGGGCGAACACCGCGACACCGTTCTACAGCCGTACCAACCTGTTGATCCGACCGTTCAGGTCGAGCCCAAGCCGTAACAAGGATGTAATGCCATGAAGGTTTTTTTCGGCAAGCTTGCCGCGTTTTTCCGCAAGACCTGGGTATGGAGCCTATGTGTCCTGCTGGTGCTGATCCTGCTGGTGTGGTTCGTCGGCCCGCTGCTCGCAGTTGACGATTACAAGGTCTGGGAGTCCTCGACCAGCCGCCTGCTGACCATCGCCGGTCTGTGCCTGGCCTGGGGGCTGTTCATTGTCTTCACCAGCTGGCGCACTACCCGCCGCAAGCAGGCCGAAGCCAGCGACGAACAGGCCCAGGAGCGCCTGCGCTGCGAAGGTTTGGTTAGCGAAGAGCAAGGCATCCTACGCCAGCGTTACCGCGACGCTATGCGCACGTTAAAGAGTTCGAGCCTGTATCGCGGGCGCAGCGAAAAATGGCGCAATGATCTGCCCTGGTACCTGTTGCTCGGCCCGCAAGGCAGCGGCAAGACCTCGATGCTCGACTTCTCCGGCCTGGACTTTCCCCTCAACCGTGGCGAAAACCAGCGCCTGACCAAGGATGTCTCGGGCACCCGCTACGCTGACTGGTATTTCGCCGATCATGCGGTGCTGATCGACACCGCCGGCCGCTACCTGACCCAGCCCGACGCCCCCGTGGACAGCAAAGCCTGGGATACGTTACTTGGCCTGTTGCGCCGCCGCCGTGCGCGTCCGCTCAACGGTGTGCTGGTCAATATTCCGGTCGAGCAGCTGCTCCAGTCGAACGAACTGGAACTCGAGACTCTGGCGCGCCAAAGCCGCCAGCGCCTGCATGAGATCCGCCAGCGCCTCGGTGCCGACGTGCCTATCTATCTGGTCTTGAGCAAAGCGGACAAGGTGCTTGGCTTCGACGAGTTCTTCGATCAGCTCTCGCGAGAGGAAAGCGATCAAGTGCTGGGGACCAGCTTCCGAAAGGAACAGGACGGCACCGACGTCAACGTGGTTCGGGGCGAATTCGAGGAACTGCTGCGCCGGCTCAACAGCCAGATCATTCTACGCATGCACCAGGAGCGCGATACCCAGCGCCGCGGACGCATCCTCGACTTCCCTCACCAGCTTGGCCAGATCGGCGAGCGTTTGTGCCTGTTCGTCGAGCTGGCATTCTCCGGCAACCGCTATCAGCGTGCCAGTCAGTTGCGCGGTTTCTACCTGACCAGCGCACCGAAACTACAAAACGGACTCGATCCGCTCACCAGTGGAATCGGTCGCAACATCGGGCTGTCGAGCAGCGCCCTGCCTATCTACCGCAGCGGCCGAGCGCGCTTTATCAACCACCTGCTCAGCCGTGTGATTTTCCCCGAAGCCGATCTTGCCGGGCTGGACCAGAAGGAACTACGCCGTATCGACTGGGGACAGCGCGCTCTTTATGCCACGAGCTTCGCGTGCCTGGCGCTGTTCGGCGCGCTGTGGGCCAACGGCTTTTCCAACAACCACCAGCGTCTCGAGCAACTACGCAGCCTCGCCGAGCATCTGGGCCGTGAGCATCAAGCCATCTCTGCTCAGGACGATGCATTGCGCACACTCAAGGCATTGGATACCAGCTACGCGGCCACACAGGTGTTCCCGAATAAAGCCGAGCTGGCCTACCTGCAGCGTGCCGGGCTCTACCAGGGCGAACGGGTAGATCCGACCCTGCATCAGGCCTACCGGCGCGAACTGGAAGACTTGCTGCTGCCGCGCGTAGCACGCCAGCTCGAAGCGCAGATCCGCGCTAACCTCACCGACCGCGAGCGCCTGCTGGGCAGTCTGCGTGCCTACCTCATGCTCAACCTGGAGCAACGGCGCGAAAACGGCTTCCTCAAGGAGTGGCTAGCAGCGGACTGGTCACTGCGCTATGCCGGGAATGCCGTGGCGCAAAATGGCCTGCTTACGCACTTCGAGCGGCTGCTCGACGAAAGCTTCACGGCCTACCCGCTCAACGACCAGCTGGTCGCCGAAGCGCGCCAAGTGCTACGCAGCGAATCGCTGGCCAACGTCGTCTACCGGATGCTGCGCGACCAAGCCCGCAGCCTTCCGGACTATCGCTTCAGCCAACGCCTCGGCCCTCAGGGCGCCCTATTCAACGGCAGCGACTATGCCATTCCCGGCCTCTATACCCAGAATGGCTATCAGAAGTTTTACGTTGCCCAGGGCAGCGATCTGGTGCGCGAAATTCTGCGTGACAACTGGGTACTCGGAGGGGGCGACAGCCTGAGCCTTAAGGATCTGAGCCACCTCATGGTGGAGATGGAACAGCTCTATTTCCGCGATTATGCCAACTACTGGAGCGAAGCAGTCGCACAACTGACGCTGGAGCCGATGGCAGGTGCTGGTCAGGGCGCGGTATTGCTCAGCGGGCTGAGCGCAGCCAATTCGCCGCTGTTGCAATTGCTCGTCGAAATACGCGACAACACCTACTTCGCGGGGGTGGCTGACGCCGCTGACGATGCTGCAGACGCTGGCGATGCGCTCAAGGGCGCCAACGGCAAGCTGGGCAAAGCCGCCATGCTGGCATCGGCCGCTGCCGAGCAGGCTCAGGTGGTATTGGCCAAGAATCTTCCGGACACCGCGCGCAAAACCTTGGAGCGCCGCTTCGAACCCCTACATCGTCTGCTCGACGAGAATTCGGGCGCGAGCGCCGAACTGGTCCCGACGCTGCAGGCTCTCGATGCGCTGCAATTGCAACTGGCGGGTCTGGCCCACGCCAGCGCGCCTGATCAGGCCGCGTTCGAACTCGCCAAAGCACGCATGGGCGGCCAGCGAGATGCGATCAACCAGTTACGCGCCAGCGCAGCCCGTTTGCCGCAACCGATCGGCAACTGGTTCGGCCTGCTCGCTGAAGACAGCTGGACGCTGGTGCTGAACGACGCCTACCACTACCTCAACCAGCGCTACCAAAGCGAGCTGTACGCGTTTTACAAAGGATCGCTGCGCCAGCGCTATCCGTTCAGCGCCCATAGCGAAAGCGATGTTGCCATCGCTGACTTCCGCGAGTTCTTCAAGACACAGGGCGTGGCCGAAAGCTTCTTCGATCGATACCTCAAGGCCTTTGTGAGCGGCAGCGCTGGCCAGTATCAGCTGCGTCGTGTCGATGGCCGTGGCTTACCTCTGTCGCGCGAGTTCTTGGCCCAGATGAGCCACGCACAAACGATCCGTCGCAGCTTCTTCGCCGAGAACCCGAACGAGCCGCAGATCCGCTTCAAACTTGAGCCCTATTCGCTGGATTCGAGCCTGGGCCGCGCCGACTTCCGCTTCGGCAATCAGCAGATGGAATACCGCCACGGCCCGATCGTGCAGACAGCCTTCAGCTGGCCTGCCGACGCCGAAGACGGCCGCACCAGCCTGGTTGTCGAAGAGCTCGGTGGACACCGTGTCGGCATTGAGAAGAACACCGGTCCCTGGTCGCTGTTCCGCCTGCTGGACCTGATGCAGGTGGACTACCACAGCGGCCGTGACGTTTTGATGCTCAAAGCGAATCTGGCCGGCCGTCACGCCAATTACCTGCTGCACAGCCAGCGCTCGCCGAACCCGTTCGACATCGCCTTGCTGCGCGACTTCAAGCTACCGGCGACCCTGTGATGACGAGCACCGCAAGCCCCGCCCATGGCTGGCGTAGCGCCGCGCGAACCGACACCGGCAAGGTTCGCACGCGTAATGAAGACGCCTTCCTCGACCTCCCTGAGCAAGGCTTGTGGGCGGTCGCCGATGGCATGGGTGGCCATCACAACGGTGCATTGGCCAGCCGCTTGATCGTTGAGCAACTGGCCGACTTACCGAAAGGTAGCCTGACCGAACGGTTGGCCAACCTGCGGCGCTGCCTGCATGACCTGAACCGCCGGCTCGGGCAGGAGTTGACCGTCACCGCTGATCGTCCAGACCCGGTGATTGGCAGCACCGTGGTCGCACTGCTGATGGAGAATAATCGCGCCGCCTGCGTCTGGGCCGGCGACAGCCGCTGCTACCTCTGGCGTGGCGGTCGCCTGTATCAGCTTTCGCGCGACCACTCACTGCTGCAACAACTGATCGACGAACAAAACCTAAGCCCGCAGGAGGCTGCACGCCGCCCCGCTGCGCATGCGCTCACTCGCGCTGTCGGTGCCAGCGAGCATCTGGTGCTGGACATTCTTGAGTTCGATGTCTATCCAGGCGACGCCCTGCTGCTGTGCAGCGATGGCCTCTACCAGACTCTATCGCCGGACGCACTGGGTGCAGCGCTCAATTCGCCGTCGCCGGCGCTTGCGCTGCAACGGCTGTTCGACCTGGCCATGGACGGTCCGGCGCGGGACAACCTCAGCGCCGTGGTGGTACGCCGATGAACGAGCCCATAGGGGCCGAGCCGGCTTCGGACCTGACCTACTTCGCCTTCGCCTCCACGGCTGCCATGCCTGGCACTCCGACGTCGTCGGCCACCCATACCAACGAGTTGCCGCAGGTATTAGGCGGTCGCTACCGAATTGAACGACTGCTCGGCGTGGGCGGCATGGGAGCCGTCTACCGCGCCCGGGACCTGCTACGTGAACAGTTCGGCGACCCGGAGCCCTACATTGCGCTCAAAACCCTGAACGATGAGTTCGCCGAGTACCCCGACGCCCATGCGCTGCTTTATACCGAGTTCGCCCTGACCGCACGGCTTAGCCATCGCCATGTCGTACGGCTGTTCGGCTTCGATGTGGACACAGCCAGCCAGAGAGCTTTTATCACCCTTGAATTGCTCAAGGGTCCGACCCTCGACCAATTGCTCAGCGAGCGCCCTGGTGGCCTCGCCTGGGACGAGCTGCGCGAAATCGCCCTGCCGCTGATCGAAGCGTTGGCCTACTCCCATAGCCACGGCGTGATCCACGGCGATATCAAACCAAGCAACGTAATGCTTGCCGAGGACGGGTTGCGCTTGTTCGACTACGGCCTCGCCCAGCCACTCGAGGAGGTTCTCAAGAAGCTACCACGCCTCTCTCGTAATCGTTTTAAGGCCTGGACGACCCGCTACGCGGCTCCAGAACTGCTGGAAGGCGCCGAGCCTTCCTCAGTCAGCGACATCTACGCGCTTGCGTGCCTGCTATTCGAACTTGCGAGCGGCCAGCACCCGTTCCGCCGGCTGAGTGCCAAGCAGGCCAAAGCTATGGCCCTGGAGAAAGAGCTGCGGTGCCCACCAAATCTGATGCATGGCTGGCCAGTACTGCGTTCGGCGCTGGCGTTCAATATCCCTGACCGCACGGCGAGCTTGACTCAACTACTGGAAATTTTCCGTCGCCCCGCACCTAGCCGCCTGCAGCGCTGGTTCGGGCGCCCCCATGGATGACATAGGAAACAAGGAAGCGCCATGTTCAACGCGGCTAACGACACCCACTTCAGCCTCACCATCGAAGGCGTCGAGCACGACCTACAGGTACTCGCTTTCACCGGTCGCGAGGCCATCAGCCAGCCCTACCGATTCGACCTGGAGCTTGTCGGCGAGCATCCCGATCTCGACCTGCAGAGCCTGCTGCACAAGCCAGCATTCCTGTCGCTCTCTCCGGCCGGCAATGGCATTCACGGATTGATTCATCGCGTCGCACAGGGCGAGTCCGGCAAGCGCCTAACCCGCTACCAAGTAACTATCGTTCCGCAACTGGCGTACCTCGCCCACCGTACCGATCAGCGCATCTTTCAGCACCTGGCCGTACCGCAAATCATCGCCCAGGTGCTTGAGGGTCACGGCATTCAGGCTGACGCCTATCGTTTTCAACTCGGTCCTGTGGTCTATCCCGAACGTGACTATTGCACGCAGTATGACGAGACGGACCTGCACTTCATCCAGCGCCTGTGCGAAGAGGAAGGTATCCACTATCACTTCGAGCACAGCGAACGAGGCCACGTGCTGGTGTTTGGGGACGACCAGACGAGCTTTCCCAAACTCGGCCAACCGACTGCATACCTCCAGGACAGCGGGCTGGTCCCCGACGAGCCAGTGATCAAGCGCTTTGCCGTCCGCCTGGAGACCCGTACCAACCGCGTCAGCCGGCGCGACTACGACTTCGAGCAGCCGCGTCTGGTGATGGAAGCCGGCCACAAGGGCTCCGAACAGCAGAGCGCATCAGGATCTGACCTAGAAGATTACGACTACCCGGGGCGCTTCACCGAGCGCGCCCGCGGCAAGCATCTATCTCAGCGTGCCTTAGAACGCCACCGTTCCGATTATCGGCGGGCTGAAGGCCGAAGCGACCAGCCCACGCTGGTCAGCGGTCATCTGTTGGAAATTTCCGACCACCCTCGACGGGAATGGAACGACCTCTGGCTGCTGACTGAGGTGTTTCACGAAGGTAAACAGCCGCAGGTGTTGGAGGAGTCGATTGCCAATAACTCAAGTCAGCGCGGGCACGGGCGCGCCCGCACAACTCAACCGGAAGAAGGACTGAGTTCTACGGAAGATCGCTTCACTCAAGGCTATCGCAACCGCTTTTTCGCAACCCCATGGGATGTTCCGTTCCGGCCCGCTTTGGACTACCCAAAACCCCGCTTACTCGGCGCCCAGACCGCAGTCGTCACCGGCCCCGCCGGAGAGGAGATCCACTGCGATGAGTACGGTCGAATCAAGGCCCAATTTTTTTGGGACCGCGAAGGCCAAGCGGACGACAAGACCAGCTGCTGGCTACGCGTCGCCAACAGCTGGGCCGGAGACGGCTACGGCGGTATCGCCATCCCGCGCGTCGGCATGGAAGTACTGGTTACCTTTCTGGAGGCCGACCCCGATCAACCCTTGGTCACAGGCTGCCTCTACCACGCCGAACACCAGGTCCCCTACGACCTGCCGGCGAACAAGACCCGGAGCGTTTTCAAGACACTGAGCTCACCGGGCGGTGGCGGCTACAACGAGCTGCGCATCGAGGACCGCAAAGGTGCCGAACAGATTTACATCCACGCCCAGCGCGACTGGGACGAAAACGTCGAGCACGACCAGAAAATCCGCGTCGGAAACGAACGCCACGACAGTGTAGAAAAGAACAGTTACACCGAGCTGCACGCCGAAGAACACCTGATCGTCAGAACCGAGCGCAAGGTGGAAATCAAACCCGACGACCATCTCGCGGTCGGGCAGAACCAACATATCAAGCTCGGCACCGCCCAACTGACCAAAGCCGGCCGCGAGATACACCTCAAGTCCGGCCAGAAAATAGTCATCGAAGCCGGCATCGAACTCACCCTCCACGCTGGCGGCAGCTTCATCAAGCTCGACCCCGGCGGCATCACCGTCAGCGGTCCATTGGTCAAGATAAATGCCGGTGGCGCGCCGGGCAAAGGGACTGGGATAAAGATCAAGCCGCCGGTGCTGCCGGGGATGGCGGATCGCGACAAGGCGGGGAGTTTGTTGGAGCAGGCGCAGCTAGGTGAGGCAGGCAACTTGACCACCAAACGCAAGCGCTCGCTTAACTTTTCGGGTTAAGAAAAGGATAGGGCAAGCCGCCAGGCGTGCTCATAGGCAAGGAGCAATGTACGAACATGGCCGAAAACAAACCGATCAATTGGAGCTACCCGTTCCCCAGCAGGGACGCAACCAGCAATCCGCTGCAGCTACTTACCCTTATGGCGTCAGCCAAGGGAGGCTACTACCCGACCGGCGAGAATGGCCTATGGCATGGCGGCGTGCATTTCGACGACGGCACTGCAGCCGAGTTCGATCAATCGAGCGTGCGCTGCATCGCTGATGGAGAGGTGATCGCCTATCGCATCGACGAGCACTACCCCGTCAGCGAGTTTACGGACGAGATCCCGCTGATCAAACGCACGCCGTTTTCGACGGGGTTCGTTCTGGTCAAGCACAGCCTACAGGCACCACCACTACGCAATGCCGACGGCAGCATTGATGATCGGAGTATCCCTCCAAGCCTGACCCTCTACAGCTTGTATATGCACTTGCTGGACTGGGCGGGCTACCAGGCGCAGCCAGACCTGACGCGCCCCGCCTTCTGGGAAACGAGAAGCTATACCGTCAACACGCAGAATCAAGGTTTGAGCGTCCGTGCGGGTCCGAGCAAGAACGCCGTCAAGCTTTCCGAGCTGTCCAGGGGAGCCGAAGTTGCCATTGGCGAAACGCAAGGCGAATTCAGCAAGCTGGTCAGCCTGATCAGCGGAACGGCGCAACCCGTCATGGCGACCAATGAAAACGGGCAACTGCCTGGCTACGTATTCACCAAGCTGCTCAAACCGCACAGCGAACCAGCGGAATACGACAAGGTCGTCGTCCTCGACAGCGGGCGGCCAATCAAGGCCGGTGCTCTGATTGGTCATCCGGGCCTGTACCAGAACCACGACAGCGCCGCCCAGCATATGGTCCATATCGAGCTCTTCAGCTGCGACGATGTGCCTGCGTTCCTCACTCAGAGTCGCGCCTGGGCGGGCCGCCTACCCGACGACCAGAAAACCCTGCTCAAGGTCTACAAAGGCGCAAGCAAGCTGATCAGGCACCGGGACGACATCAGCGCTGATAGTCCACCCAGGCTCAGCGACGAAGGCTCTCAGATCGGTGTCGACCTGATCATTCCGCAAGCGCTGCTGGACGGACTACCGGCTTCGAGCAAGATCCATGTCAAGACCGCGGACGATGGCGACACGACCCGCTGGTGGCGACTGGACAGCCTGTTCGCTGACGCCAACGGGAATCCCATCGACGGCTGGCTGGCCGAACAGGAATTGATCACTACCCGCCACAGTCCCTGGGAGTGGGAGGGCTTCCAATGCGTCGAGGAAACCGGGACGCCCGTCGAAAAGCTTGCCTATAGTCTCGATGCCCGCCGCCTGCTAAATACGGAGGAACAGCAAAACTATCACGCCCAGATCAACAAGGCAGACGGCGGTCCCATCCTGACGCTGGCTCGGCTGCACGACATCGTCGACACAGATAAGGACGGAATTCTGACCAGCACGGAAATCCGTGCTGCCCTTACGAAGCCTTGGCAGGCGCAACTGCTCGGCCAAATGATCACCAGATATCAAAGCGAATGGTTCTGGAACAGGAGTAAATGGAATGAACTGGACCCGTTACTGGAGGAGGAACCTGGAAAACCGAATTTTATTTGGGAAGCGGAAAAACGGCGGATTGAGAAGCTGAGCTGGTGGAGTGATCTAGCGGAAAGGTATGGGCTCGGTGGGGATGGGAAGGCTTGGCATTTTCAGCCGCCAGGCTTAATTGGTAACCTTTATATTCTCGAAGACGAGAATGATTTGAAATGGCTAAAAGTTCCGCGAGGACAACTAACTTTCGACGTCGAAGGCAACGACAACCCAGGTTCAATTTATTTTAGCCGAGTGGCTCATTGGCCTCCTGTAGGAAACTCCGGCGTAACCCTCGGCCGCGGCTACGATATAGGTCAACAACCTAATGTAAAAGCCGATCTTGAGAGTGCGGGGATTGAAGAACCATTCTTATCTTGGCTTGTGGCTGGACAAGGCAAAACACAAGTAGAGGCATGCAGCTACTTGTCAGCCGCACCTGAAGAGTTGCGCAAACTTACGATTACTAGAAAACAACAACACCAGCTATTTCTGTTTACATATCATCTAATGGAGGCTGATGTGAAGCGCATCAGCACCGCGAGCACCACTCTTAACAGATATTTCCCCACCATGTCCGGACGAGGCGAAGAAGCGTGGAACGCAATTGATGAGAAGATAAAAGATCTTATGATTGATTTGAGATATCGAGGCGATTACAAGCCAGCTACAAGAGAAAAAATTCAGGAGCTATGTTATAAGAATGATTTCCCTAACCTCAAACAAGCAATGCAAGACCAAGCATTCTGGGTATCGACACACAATGTGCCGCCAGACAGATTCAACAGACGGAAAGAGTATACGAATGATTGGTAAAGCAATATTTACAGCTTTCTTCTTCACCGCCTTGGCCCATGCTGGCCTTGAGACGGAAATAGCACAGCAACAAGAAACAGAAAAACAGCTCCGAATGGAATTAGAAGCACAAAAAGACCTAGCCGAACACGCATACAAGGAAGTAGTTGAATTTGCATCAACCTCTCCAACCAATCATGAAGAGCAGGTAAAGAGATTGGAAGAAGCATTTAAAGTATGGGATGATTTTATCGAAAAGACTTGCCGAGCCGAAGCTCTCGAAAGCATTGGAACTCGAGCAGAGCAAGCTAATAAACTCGACTGCATGATAAAACGATACAAGGAAAAAGAGGCGTATTTTAACTCCACTATCTGATTGCGGAATGCACGTGCCATGTTAAAACATCAACCCATAATGAAACGAGCGAAAGCCATCACTTGCTAGTCACCACGATAAAATTGGCATGATTTAGAAAGCTCTTCTAGAGCTTCGGAAGCAAAGATATCCACTGAACATTACTTAGAGATATCTGCGCCCAAATATCCTTCGTCAAGAATTTCCTACTCCATAGCTTTCACTAGCCGCGTTTATCCCTACTAACGCCATAAATTCAGCTGAAAAATCGCCGAAACCCAAGGACCTATGCATGGCGTCGTTATCTAAAGGAGATCAGCTTACTTAAGCTAAGGCCTCCGTCCCGAATACGGTGTAGGGAACCAGTTTGACTAACCGAGGGTCGCTCGCTCTCGCCAATACCGTCTCATCATGTCAATGCCGAGCTACTCACGAAGCCATATCTGGCAAAAGCATATTGCCATCACTCTTTAACCCTGCCATAAAAGCGCATTCGCCATTACCGTTACAAGGATGTACCAATGCGACTAGTGCGACGTGTCCTGTTGGCTGTTTTGTTGCTGGCTGCGCTGGTGGTCGGGGCTGGGTTGTATTTTGTGGCCTATCCCAACCTGCCTGACTATGAGGCGCCCAAGGTGCTTCGCTACCTCGACCAATGGAGCGAGGCAGACCGGCAAACCTATTACTACACGCCACAAGGCACCCAGGTTAAAGGCCTGGAATACGACTGGTTCGGAGCGCTGGAGCTACCGCTCAGTAGAGCCAAATTAGCGGCACCCGACTACCTGGCCCGCTTCGGATTTCTGATCGATCCCACACAGAAGGCCACTGCACTGAACCCTGGCAATCTTCCGGTCGGCTTTGCCCGACATGAAGATGACGAGACAGGAAGAGCCTACCTGGACGTCAGCTGTGCGGCGTGCCACACCGGCGAGCTGCGCTACAATGGTCAGGCCATACGCATCGACGGCGGCGCGGCGATGCACTCACTGGCGTCGACCGTACCGACTTTGCGCGGCGGGTCCTTTGGCCAGGCGCTCGGCATGAGCATGGCATTTACCTACTACAATCCGCTCAAGTTCCGCCGTTTCGCTCATGAGGTGCTGGGTGAGAACTACGAGCGTGATCGTAGCCAGCTGCGCCGGGATTTCAAGCAGGTGCTCAATCGGCTGCTCGGCACGGCCTACAACGACTGGCATCGTGGACTCTACCCGACCGAGGAAGGCTTCGGCCGCACCGATGCCTTCGGGCGCATCGCCAACACAACCTTCGGTGACGCCATTGACCCGGTCAACTACCGCGTCGCCAACGCCCCGGTTAGCTATCCGCAACTCTGGGATATCTGGAAGTTCGACTGGGTTCAGTGGAACGGCTCGGCCATGCAGCCTATGGCGCGCAACATTGGCGAGGCACTGGGCGTGGGTGCGCGACTGCAATTGCTACACGAAGATGGCCAACCGGTTCCCGAGGCCGAGCGTTATGCGTCCGGCGTGCGTGTACGAGACCTGCATAGGCTTGAAACGACCCTGATGCAGCTGACCCCGCCACGCTGGCCTGAAGAGGTGCTGGGCCAGGTCGATCTCCAGCAGGCGAGCCAGGGGCGCGCGCTGTACTGGGAAAACTGCGCGCACTGTCACGACGCCAAGCCCAAACCGGCCGACAAGCGCCTTGCTCCAAGCCGCGAGCCGGAGTGGCGCATGCCAGTCGTTGCGACCTCTTTCGTTGGTACCGACCCGACCACAGCCGACAACATTGCCGACCATCGCTTCGATCTCACCCGTTTGGGCTGGAAGCAGGAGGAGCTGAATCGGCTGGACGTCCGTCTGTTCGGTAAATCGGCAGGCGAACTGGACCTGAGGAAGGTTTCTAGCGCTAAGGGGCTGGCCTATATCACCGCTTACGTCAGCGACCGCGCATATCGCGACGCGGGCATCACGCCGGAAGAGCGGGCGGAATTCGATGGCTTCGGGCTGCCGATCGGGGTGCAGGAAGTCCGCGGTTATAAGGCGCGCCCGCTAGACGGCATCTGGGCG
Source organism: Pseudomonas sp. KSR10 (assembly GCF_022355455.1). NCBI lineage: Bacteria > Pseudomonadati > Pseudomonadota > Gammaproteobacteria > Pseudomonadales > Pseudomonadaceae > Pseudomonas > Pseudomonas sp. KSR10. The sequence goes on from NZ_JAKOEN010000006.1 coordinate 37,038, forward strand.
ACGCCTCCTTTTCTACACAACGGCTCCGTGCCAACCCTGTTCCAGCTGTTGTCGCCCGTCGCCGAGCGGCAAAAAACCTTCTGGACCGGTAGCCGAGAATATGACCTGCGGCATGTCGGCATCCGCACCGAGCGCTTCGAGGGCGGGTTCCTGCTGGACACCTCGATCACCGGCAATAGCAATCGCGGTCATGAATTTCGTGCTGGATGCCGCGGCAACGGCGTGATTGGTCGTGCCCTTGAGCCGCACGAACGCTGGGCTCTGGTGGAATACCTCAAGGTATATGGTGATCCGCGCTTCGAGCCTCTGCTGAGCGACATTCCACCCCGCCGTTACAATCCTGGCCCGGCCTGCCGTTGATCAGCGCATAAGGAGTTGCACATGTTTACACGGTTCTGGCTCTGGCTCGGGCGCCTGCTCAGCCGACTGCTGGTCGCTTTGATCGCGCTCGGCGTGACCGTCTGGGCAATCAGCTTTGTCTTTTACCATTTCAAATACAGCGGTCCAGTTCCGACCGAAGAGATGGTCGCGCCCGACGAAGCCTCCGACACGCAGGCGATCATCGAGAACGCTATCGCGGTGATCGAGCAGCATCGAGACAACACTCGCGTGCTTCGTGACGCACACGCCAAAGCGCATGGCTGCGTTAAGGCCGAGGTGAGGGTACGTGAAGATTTGGAGAGCGCGCTGCGCCAGGGTGTATTCGCGGAGCCAGGCAAAACCTGGCAGGCCTGGGTGCGGCTCTCCAACGGCAACGCTTATCCTCAATTCGACCGGATCAAGGACGCCCGCGGTATGGCTATCAAACTGCTCGATGTGCCCGGCGATAAGCTCACCCGCGACCCGCACCATGCCGGGGAGCAGGACTTCGTGATGTTCAACCATCCGGTGTTCTTCGTACGCGACGTCGCAGAATATCGCAGCAACTTTGCAGCTCAAGCCGAAGGCAAAAAATTGTTGGCCTTCTTTCCGAGTGCCGACCCACGCAGCTGGGAACTACGCCACCTTTATATCGCGTTGGAGACACTCGCACCGGCACCCGAGAGTCCAGTCGCGACCACCTACAGTTCAGTGGCGCCATACAAGCTCGGCCCGCACAACATCAAGTACCGCGTAATCCCCACCCCCGAGCATTGCCCGGACTACCGTCTGCCAGAGCAGAACCGCGATCTACCGAACTTCCTGCGCAGTGCGCTCTACCAGCAATTGTCGCTGGACCGCGCGCCAGCCTGTTTTCAGCTTCAGGTTCAGCGGCAGAACGCAGACCATTACATGCCGATTGAGGACACCAGTATCGAATGGGACGAGTCAGTTTCTCCGTTCGAAACGGTTGCCGATATCCGCCTCCCTGCGCAGGACTTTGACAACCCCGAACAGAACCTTGCCTGCGACAATCTTTCGTTCAACCCTTGGCATGCGCTGCCAGCGCACCGGCCGATAGGTGGCATCAACCGACTGAGGAAGACGGTCTATGAGGCGATCAGTGCTTACCGAGCAGAGCGAAATGGTTTTGGCCAGCTAGGTGCTAACCAGGAAACGCCGCGTTGACGCGCTTTCTCAAGGCTGCTTGAACTCAAGAATCTGCGAGACCGTTTTACGGTTCAGCTTTGCTCGTAAGCACTTGAAAAACAGGTGGGCCGTATCCGACTCCCCATTATCTGGACGAAGCAGCTGACATTGACGAGCGTAAACCAGCAGGCACTCATCGAAACCAGCCTGCAACTCGGCTTCGTGCCGATTCTGGCC
>NZ_JAKOEN010000020.1:0-109 GCF_022355455.1 Pseudomonas sp. KSR10
GCGCACACGCGAGAGCTTCGTAGGGTGGTCACGCTTCACCGATCCACCAGGCGACGGCAACGGTGGATGAAAAGAGCGTCATCCACCCTACGTAGGACGTTTGGTTAAG
>NZ_JAKOEN010000020.1:188-92912 GCF_022355455.1 Pseudomonas sp. KSR10
TATCGGCCCCCTAGACTTGAACGCTTTGCGCCTTCTGCGCCTTCTGCGCCTTCTGCGCGGCTGCCGGCTGTGTCTGCGCCGCGTTGCGCACCGGGTCGGATCCCGCGACGTAATACGGCGCGGTGCTGCGCGGCAACGGCGTGCGCCCGCGAATCCGGTCGGCGAGCTTCTCGGCCATCATGATGGTCGGCGCGTTGAGGTTGCCGGTAGTAATCAGCGGCATGATGGAGGCATCGATCACCCGTAGCCCGTCGAGGCCGTGCACCCGGCCCTGGCCGTCGACCACGGCCATCTCGTCTTCGCCCATCTTGCAGGAGCAGGACGGATGGAAGGCGGTTTCGGCGTGCTGGCGGACGAACTCATCCAGCTCGGCATCGCTGTCGATGTTGGCGCCAGGACTCAGTTCTCGGCCGCGATAGGGATCCAGTGCCGATTGCGCCATGATCTCCCGGGTGATCCGGATGCCGTCGCGGAACTCCTGCCAATCCTGCTCGCACGACATGTAGTTGAACAGGATGCTCGGGTGCTGGCGCGGGTCCCGCGAGCGGGCATGTACACGCCCGCGGCTGGGCGAGCGCATGGAACCGACGTGGGCCTGGAAGCCGTGCTCCTTTACCGCGTTGCTGCCGTTGTAATTGATCGCCACCGGCAGGAAGTGGTACTGGATGTTCGGCCACTCGAACTCGGCGCGCGAGCGAATGACCCCGCCCGCCTCGAACTGGTTGCTGGCGCCGATGCCCTTGCCCAGGAACAGCCACTCGGCGCCGATCAGAGGCTGGTTATGCAACTGCAGCGCAGGGTAGAGCGAAACCGGTTGTTTGCAGGCGTACTGCAGGTACATCTCCAGGTGATCCTGCAGGTTGGCCCCGACGCCTGGAAGATCGTGGACGATCGGGATGCCCAGTTCGCGCAGCAGCGCGCCCGGGCCGACGCCAGAGCGCTGCAGGATCTGTGGCGAGGCGATGGCGCCACTGCACAGCAGCACTTCACGCCGGGCATGGACGATCACTGGCGTGTCGCTGCTGCCATGCAGGTAAGCCGCACCGATGGCCCGCTTGCCGCTGAACAGGATGCGATCGGTCAGCGCATGGGTCACGATGGTCAGGTTCGGTCGGCCACGGGCCATGTCCAGATACCCACGCGCGGTGCTGGCGCGACGCCCCTTGGGCGTGACCGTGCGATCCATCGGGCCGAAGCCTTCCTGGCGATAACCGTTGAGGTCGTCGGTTTCCGGATAGCCGGCCTGTACGCCGGCCTCGATCATGGCGCGGAACAAGGGATTGTTGCCGGGCTTGGGCGTGGTCACGCTCACCGGGCCGTCGCCGCCATGGTAGTCGTTGGGGCCGATGTCACGTGTCTCGGCTTTACGGAAATAGGGCAGGCAGTCGAGATAAGTCCAGTCTTCCAGACCGGGCGCCTTGGCCCAGCCATCGTAGTCCATGGCGTTGCCTCGGATGTAGCACATGCCGTTGATCAGCGACGAGCCGCCCAGGCCCTTGCCTCGACCGCACTCCATGCGGCGATTGTTCATGTGCGGCTCGGGATCGGTCTCGTAGGCCCAGTTATAGCGCCGCCCCTGCAGCGGAAAGGCCAGCGCGGCGGGCATCTGGGTACGGAAATCCATCCGGTAGTCGGGACCTCCGGCTTCGAGCAGCAGCACGCTGACATCAGCGTCCTCGGTCAGGCGAGTCGCCAGAACGTTACCGGCCGAACCGGCACCGATGATGATGTAGTCGTATTCCATGAGCAGCGTCCTTGGGATGGACGCTTCAGGCCTGAAGCCGCGAGCAACAGTGAGCGCTGTCCTGCCTGAAGCGTGTGGCTGGCAACGGTTTAGAACACCGAGGCGAAATCGCCCAGTTCGACCTGGATCGACTTGGTGCGGGTGTAATGGGCCAGGGTCATCAGCCCGTTCTCGCGGCCCACGCCGGATTGCTTGTAACCGCCGACCGGCATTTCGGCTGGCGATTCGCCCCAGGTGTTGATCCAGCAGATACCCGCTTCCAGGCTGTGGATCACCCGGTGGGCGCGGGCCAGGTCGTGGGTCACCACGCCGGCGGCCAGTCCGTAATCAGTGTCGTTGGCGCGGCGAATCACCTCCGCTTCGTCGTCAAAGACCAAGATGCTCATCACCGGGCCGAAGATTTCCTCGCGCACGATGCGCATGTCGTCCCGGCAGTCGCTGAACACGGTCGGCGCGACGTAGGCGCCCTTAGCGTACTCGCCCTCGGTCACCCGCGTTCCGCCGCAGAGCAGGCGCGCGCCTTCGGCCCGACCCGACTCGATGTAGTCGAGCACGCTGTCCATGTGCGCATAGCCCACCAGCGGACCGAAGTTGGTCGCCTCGTCCAGCGGGTCGCCCAGTCGGATGCGCTTGACGCGTTCGAGCACCTTGGCTTCGAACCGCGCTTGCAGCGAGCGATGGACGAACACGCGGGTGCCGTTGGTGCAGACCTGGCCCGAGCTGAAGAAATTGGCCATGACCGCGATGTCAGCGGCACGGTTGAGGTTCGCGTCCTCGAAGATGATCAGCGGCGACTTGCCACCCAGCTCCATGGTCACGTCCTTGAGCGAGGAGCTGGACGCGCTGGCCATGACCTTCTTGCCGGTGCTGGTGCCGCCGGTGAAGGAAATCTTCGCGATGCCCGGGTGCTCTGTGAGCCAGGTGCCGACTTCCCGGCCGCTGCCGGTGAGTACGTTGAACACACCGTCCGGTACGCCGGCCTCGGTATAGACCTCGCCCAGTTTCAGGGCGCTCAGGGACGTCATCTCGCTGGGCTTGAAGATCATCGCGTTGCCGGCTGCCAATGCTGGCGCGGATTTCCACAGGGCGATCTGGATCGGGTAGTTCCAGGCACCGATGCCTGCTACTACACCCAGCGGCTCGCGGCGGGTATAGACGAAGCTGGTGTCGCGCAACGGGATCTGCTCGCCTTCGATGGCGGGGATCAGCCCGGCGTAGTACTCGAGCACATCGGCACCGGTCACGATGTCCACCGCCCGGGTTTCCGCTAGAGGCTTGCCGGTATCGAGGGTCTCCAGCTCGGCCAGTTCATCGTTGCGTTCGCGCAGGATATCCACTGCCCGACGCAAGATGCGCGAGCGCTGCATGGCGGTCATCGCGGCCCAGACCTTCTGTCCCGCGGTGGCGCTGGCGACAGCTTTATCGACATCGTCCCGCGACGCGCGCTGGAGCTCGGCAAGCACTTCGCCGGTCGCTGGATTGACGGTCTCGAAGGTGTCGCCGCTAGTGGCCTCGGTATAGCGGCCATCGATGTAGAGTTTCTGTTGTTCGAAACGGGGCATGGTCATCCTCGCGGTGCATAGTGAAGGAGGGGGATCAGTGCACCTGCTTGGTCAGTAGCTGATCCAGGTAGTCATAGGCCAGTTGCAGTGCCTGTTCGATATCGAAGTCGTCGCTGGCCAACGCGCCGCGCAGCCACAGGCCGTCGATCAATGCCGCCATGCCTCGCGCGGCCGAGCGTGCTTGCTCCTTTGGCAGAACGCGGCGGAACTCGCAGCAGAGATTGGAATACAGGCGGCAGTCGTTGATCCGCTGCAATCGGTGCAGGGCGGGTTGATGCATGCTGAACGCCCAGAACGCCAGCCAGGTTTTCATCGCGGGTCCGTTCACCTGGCTGTCGTCGAAGTTGCCCTCGATGATCGCTTTCAGGTGCGCGCGCGGGCTGTCGTCGGTCAGCGCCTCGCGGCGTATACGGACGGCCTGATTCAGCGCCTTCATGAGGTGCCGCATGGTGGCTTCGAGCAGGCCGTTCTTATCCTGGAAATAATGACTGATGATGCCGTTCGAGACGCCCGCCAGTCGCGCAATCATGGCGATGCTGGCGTCACTCATACCGACCTGGTCCACGGCCGCGAGGGTGGCATGGATCAGCTGTTTGCGTCGGATGGGCTGCATTCCAACCTTGGGCATTGGAGGCTCCGGGAGGATGATGAATGCTGTACACCCTAGTTTTTATTGATTGATCGATCAATAAAAAAACAAAGGGCTGTCGGGAATGGATATGACTATGTCGTGCGTCGCAGACGCAGATGTGAACGAGCCCAAAGGCGGGTTGGGACAGCTAGCCGGTTTTCCCGATGGCAGTGTTGCCTGCGCCCCAATCGAAGGCCGCCGGGCACTGCCACGACGGCGTTCGGGGGTAAGGTGCGGGCGCGTGAGCGCCCGTACGGGTGCTGCTTACAGGATGTCCAGTGGGTACTCGGTGATCACGCGCAGTTCGTCGATGTCGCCGGCGAAGCCGCGCGCGGTGGCGTAACGCACACGCAAGGAGAGGTCTTTGAGGTCGCCGTCCTGGACCACGTACTTGGCTTCGAGGTCGCGCTCCCATTCCTTGCCCTTGCCGGCGGCTCCGGCGTAGTAAGCGTAGGCGCCATCGGGATCGACGCTCGCGCCATCAATGTCTCCCTTGATGTACCTGGCCATCAGGCTCAGACCCGGCACGCCGTAGGTCGCCATGTTGAGATCGTAGCGGGCCTGTACCGACTTCTCGCCGGGCGCGTTGAAGTCCGACCACTGCGAAGAGTTGGCCAGATAGATGGAGTCGCCGGCGTTGGTGCCGTCCATGCTGATGTAATCCATGGGCGCGTTGCCGTTCACCTGCTGATGGGCGAGGGTGAAGCTATGCGCGCCGATCGAATAGCCGGCGGCCAGCGACCAGGCTGTGGTGTCGATGTCCCCCGCCAGGGCGGACCCTTCGTCACGGGTGTCATAGACGTTGAAGTCGAACGACAGTGCCTGACCTTCGGAGAGCGGCAGCGCGTAGTTCAGGTTGCCGTAGTACTGGCTCCAGACGTCCTCGTACTTGGAACCGTAGAGGGTCGCGCTGAGGCTGTCGGTCAGCTGGTACGTGCCGCCCAGATAACTGACGGTTTCCGAGTCGATGGCACCGGCATAGACCAGGGTGATCTCGCCGTCGTGGTTGAGCGAGCGGTTGCGATCGCGAATCGAGGTGAAATAGCCCGCGTCGACGGTCAACTGATCGAGCTCGTTGGACGTCAGCTGGAAGCCAGTGGCGGTGCTGGCGAAGATGCGCCCGGTGCCTGGGGAGAAGACCGGGGCGGTGGGCGTCAGGTCGCCATACTTCAGGGTCGTGTTGGAAACACGTACCTTGACCGCGCCGCCAGCGAAGCCGAAGTCGTCGGCGGCACGGCCGTCGCTGTCCACTGGCAGCAGGCCAGTGCCGCTGGTGCCTCGACCGCTGTCGAGCTTGATCGCACCACCGGCATGAAGGTCGACGCCGAAGCCGACGGTGCCCTGGGTGAAGCCGGATTGATAGGCGAGCAGCAGGCCGTGGGCCCATTCTTCCCGGCGGCTCTGGGCGGCGCCAGGCGCGTGGTTGTCGCGGGCGAAGTAGTAGTTCTTGTTCAGCAGCGTCAGGTCACTGCCTTCGACGAAGCCGGTGGCTTCCGACTGTTCGCTGGCTACGGCCAGCTGGCTGACCGCGGTGGTGACGGCCAGCGCCAGGGTGGTCCATTTGATTGCGTGCATGCACACGACTCCATTGCTTCGAGCGGCGCTCGTTCAGGGCGCCGGTCGGGGTTGGGTATAGGGGATTGCGAGATCCGATTATTCGAGCCAGCTGGCGACGCGTTCCGGGTGGTTCTTCACCCACTCACGGGCGGCAGCGTCCGGCTTGGCGCCATCACGTATCGCCAGCATCACTTCACCGACTTCTTCAGGACCCCAGTTGAACTTCTTCAGGAAGGCTTCGGCCTCGGGAGCCTTGCTGGCGAGCGCTGGGTTGGCGACCGTATCGACGTGCTCGTCGTCACCGAAGACCTTCTTCGGATCTTCCAGGAAGCGCAGTTTCCACTTGGCGAACATCCAGTGCGGGATCCAGCCGGTAACGACGATCGGCTTCTGCGCTTTTTCCGCGCGGGTCAGGGCGGTGGTCATCGCTGGCCCGGAGCTGGGCATCAGTCGGATGTTCAGGTCGTATTGTTTTATGGCGTCTTCGGTGCGGCGCATGACACCGGCGCCGGCATCGATGCCAGTGATCTTGCCGTCGAATGCGTCGCTGTACTTGTTGAGATCCTCGATGCTCTTGGCCTCGACATAGTCCGGCACGATCAAGCCGATCTTCGCGCCTTCATAGTTGGTGCCGAGGACCACGACCTTGTCCTTCAATTTCTCGAAGTACTCACCGTGTGTGGCGGGCAGCCAGGCGGAGAGGGTGGCGTCGAGATCACCGCGTGCGACGCCCTGCCACATGATGGCCGGCTCGACCGGCTGCAGCTTGACCGGGTAACCCAGGTTGCTCCCGAGGATTTCACCCGCCACGTGCGTGGCGGCGACGCTGTCGTCCCAGCCGTTGACGTAGCCGATCTTCAGCTCGGGCTTGTCCGCCGCCATGCTGGTGGCCATGCCGAGCGCCATGCTGGCGGCGCCGAGACCACAAAGAAGGTGCTTGATTAGATTCATGCGTTTAGCTCCATGTAGGAATATGGCAGTGATGCCACCGTGGTCCCGTTCTGCGAGGGACTGCGGTTTTGTTGCAGGGATCTCAGCGATTGAGCGAGGTCCCGTGCACGGTTCGGCGCGCTGGTTCTGCTTGCGCACCGGCGAAATGAAAGGTGATCGGTTGTGTTGTGGCTGCGGAGCAGGCTCGTCTCGGCACCTGAGCCGGGACGGGCCTGCTGGCTACTGTTGCCTGGCCCTGTTCTGCGCGATGGCGTTCAGGCAGTCAGAGGCCGACGAACTTTTTCACCGCAGCGACCGCGTCCTGGCCGTCGTAGGTGGTCACTCCGGCCAGCCACTGATCGAGCGCGCCCGGGTTGGCTTTGATCCACTTCTTCGCCACGGTTTGCGGATCGTCTCGTTCGAGCGCCATTTCCATCAGCTCGCTTTCGATGGGGACGGTGAACTGCAGGTTCTGTAGCAGCTTTCCTACGTTTGCGCAGCGCTCCACATAGTCCGGCGGCACGACGGTAAACACCTTGGCCGCACCGAAGTCGGGGCCAAACACTTCGTCACCGCCTGCCAGGTAGGTCAGGTCGTACTGGGTATTCATCGGGTGCGGAGCCCAGCCGAGGAAGACCACCGGTTCTTTCTTGCGAATCGCACGTTGCACCTGAACCAGCATGCCGGCTTCGCTGGACTCGATCATGCGGAAGTCGCCGAGGCCGAACTGATCGTTCTTGATCATCTTCTCGATCAGCAGGTTGCCGTCGTTACCCGGTTCGATCGCGTAGATTCGGCCGCCCAGCTCGTCCTTGAACTTGGCGATGTCCTGGAAGCTTTTCAGTCCCGCCTCAGCCGCATAGGTCGGTACCGCCAGGGTGTACTTGGCGCCCACCAAATTGGGCGACTCGAGCACCTTGACGCCGCCGTCCTTGGTAAACGGTTCGATGACCGCATCCATGGACGGCGACCAATAACCGAGAAAGGCATCGATCTGCTTGTTCTTCACGCCGGTGAAGGCGATCGGCACCGAAGCCATTACCTTGCTCGGCTGGTAGCCCAGACCCTCGGTCAGAACCATTGCCACGCCCGTGGTCGCGGCGATGTCGGCCCAGCCGATTTCGGCGAAACGCACCTTTTCGCAGCTCGCTGGCTCCTGTGCCCAAGCTCCCTGCATCGCTGCGCAGGTGAGCAGGCCGACGGCAGTCGTTATCGTCTTGAAAGTATTCATCCTGATTTCCCGTGTCTGCGGTTCGTGGTGCTATTGGCGCTGCAACTTGAGCTTGGTGCTCACCCAGGTGTACCAGGTGGCCTTTTGCGTGGCCCGCTTGGTGCTGCCGAAGCTCTCGGTGATGCGATCGAGGATGATTGCCAGCAGTACCACGGCCATGCCGCTTTCGAAGCCGAGACCGATGTCCAGTCGCTGAATACTGGCCAACACGTCGTTGCCCAGGCCTCCAGCACCTACCATCGAGGCGATGATCACCATCGACAGCGCCATCATGATGGTCTGGTTGACCCCCGCCATGATCGAGGGCATGGCGTTGGGCAGCTGCACCTTGAACAACAGCTGCCTGCCGTTGCAGCCGAAGGATTGCCCAGCCTCGACGATCTCTTTGTTGACCTGGCGGATGCCGAGGTTGGTCAGGCGTACCGCTGGCGGCATGGCGAAGATCACCGTGGCGATGATGCCGGGCACACGGCCGAGGCCGAATAGCATCGCGGCCGGGATCAGGTAGACGAATGCCGGCATGGTCTGCATGAAGTCCAGAATCGGACGGATGATCATGGCGACCCGCTCACTGCGCGCCGACCAGATGCCCAGCGGAATCCCCAGCAGCAGGCTGATCAGCGTGGCGGAGAAGGTCAGGCCGAGGGTCACTACGGTCTGTTCCCAGAAACCGGTGAGCACGATGAGAATGAAGGACACAGCGGTGAAGACGGCGAACCGGGCACCGATGCGCCACAAACCGAGGCCGACGAAAATGGCGATGAGCAGCCAGGCCGGCGGCAGCATCAGCAGCGCTTCGACGCCCTCGGAAAACCCGCTGACCACGCCACCGAGGCTGTCGAAGGCGCCGCTGTAGTTTTCCAACAGATGCTGGACGACGTCGTTGACCCAACTCCCCAGATCCAGATCTTTGCTCATGTTCAGTCCTCCTGCAGGCGAGTCAGAAGGCGGCCTTTGCTGATGGCGCCCGCGTAGAACCCTTGGCTGTCCACCACGGGCATCGGTCCCTCGTTGTCCACTAAGCGTTCGATCACCTGATCGAGTGGCTGGTCTTCGGTAAGAGGATCGATCTGTTTCAACACGTCCGCCTCGAGGGCGCAGGTCTGGCCGTTCTCGACCAGCAGGGCGATCCGCTCCAGGCTGATGGAGCCGCGGAATCGTTTGTCTTCGTCGACGATGAAGGCGTAATGCTTGTCCATCGCCTGCAGTTCCTGGCAGACCTGCAGGGCATCCGGCGCTTTACCGTTGTGCACATAGAGCGGAACGCTATCGGACTTGAGCTGGCCGGCGGTGAGGTAGCGGCTGGTGTTGACGGTGTCGAAGAAATTGCGCACGTAGTTGTTGGCGGGGTTATCGATCAGTTCCTGCGGCGTACCGACTTGAATCAGCTTGCCGCCTTCCATGATGCCGATGCGGTTGCCGATGCGCATGGCCTCTTCGATGTCATGGGAGACGAAGATGATGGTGCGTCGGTGAGTCTTCTGCAGTTCCAGCAGTACGTCCTGCATTTCCCGGCGCTTGAGCGGATCGAGGGCGGAAAAGGCTTCGTCCATGATGATCATCGAAGGGTTGACCGCCAGCGCTCGGGCGAGGCCGACCCGTTGTTGCATGCCACCGGACAGTTCGTGGGGATACTTCTGCGCGAAGGTGTCGAGACCGACCTGTGTGAGCACCGCCATGGCGCGCTCCTCACGCTCCTTGCGCCCGATGCCGGCGACCTCCAGCCCGAAAGCCGCATTGTCCAGCACCGTGCGCGACGGCATCAGCGCGAAGGACTGGAAGACCATGCTCATGTCGCGGCGGCGCAAGTCGATGAGTTGGGCGTGGGGCAGTTTCGCCACGTTCTGCCCGTCGATGAAGACGTCACCGGCGCTGGGTTCGATCAGGCGGTTGATCAGTCGTATCAGCGTGGATTTGCCGGAGCCGGACAGGCCCATCAGCACGAAAATCTCCCCTTCCTCGACACTGAACGAAACATCACTTACGCCGATGACGGCGCCGCGCTCGGCGAGAATCTTGTCCTTGCTCCAGCCTTGCTTGAGCAAGGCGATGGCTTCTTGTTCTTGTGGGCCGAATACCTTGTACAGGTTCTCGACGACGATTTTTCCAGACTGCATGGGATGGTTCCCCTCAGTAGACATCCAGATCAGCTAAACGGAGTCGAAAGCGCCTTGCGACGCCGTCGGCTAGTGCCAACTGCTATGGCTTTTGGGTTGACATGTTCTTGGACGGAAGCGGTGTCGCGGTGGCTCGACGGGCCGCAGCTGTGCAGGCGAGATGGTGGTCATCTCGAGCATCGGCTGGCTCGGTATCGTTGTGCATTCACCGTGGTGTCGTAACCGCTTCCATCCTTTGGCAGTGCTAGTAAGCTCATCGTGGTTCGTACGCTCCGTACGGAGCGGAACCGGTACCCATTATTGTTATGTGCACACCCGTTTGGGACGGCTGTAGCTATAGTCGCGCAAGGCATCCAGTGGCCAACGCTATGGCTGGCGGCTGAGGGATATGGCTTAACGATATCCCCCTCTGGCGGCGGCAATTGTCGAGTTACGACGCTTGCATACTGAACGGCGACATGCACTGCCTTAAAAACCATAACAGAAAAAAATTCATCATGGCATCGCTGGGCTTTCAAGCCGTTCAATGGGTTAAGCCTCGATTTTGCTGATGGTCTGCAATGGCGTGGCTTGTAGCGGCCCTTGTCATTATGAAAAAAATTCACTGCCCCGGTTGGTTTTATCCGCCTGGGGCCGTCCCTTGGCGGTTTTTCGCCGCATTTCCAAGTGCTCTTGACGTCATAACGCCAGCCTTGTTGCGCCTGCGGCACGAGGTGCGAAGAGCGTTCTTCAGCCCCTTCATTCATCAAACCGTTACGGTTTCGTGGTAGGCGTCGGCTGGCCGCGACGGCCCGGCCCATTCCTTCCAAAAATGCGCTCGCGCGACTCGCCAATAAGGCCCACCGATGGCCCCATCTCGATGGCTGGGTGACGACTGCGCTACTACTGTTCGAGCGGAGCGGGTGACAAGACTCGCGGGTCATTTAGGAGGCAATCTGGCGGATTTGGACATGACTACGTCGGTGCCAGACGTCTATTCGCCCGCAAAACCACCATGATGGCGCCTGTCTTTGAGGCATCCCGTGGAGCGTGCAGCGTGGCGATCAGCGTATTCGACCTTTTCAAAATCGGCATCGGGCCGTCCAGCTCGCATACCGTTGGCCCCATGCTCGCCGGTGCGTTATTCGTCGGCTCCCTGCGCGAGCGTACGCTGCTGGAGCAGGTCTGGCGTATCGAGGTGCGCCTTTATGGCTCGCTGTCGGCCACCGGGGTCGGGCATGGCACCGACAACGCCGTGATAATGGGGTTGATGGGCGAGCGGCCTGACCTCATCGATCCGGAGCAGATCGCACCGCGCATCGCGGCGCTGCGGTCCTGCGGGCAGCTACGGCTCGACGGACATTGGCCGGTCGCATTCGACTGGTCGAAGGACCTGCTGCTGCTCGAGGAAAACCTGCCTTATCACCCCAATGCCGTCACCTTTATCGCGCACGGGCATTCCGGTGTGCTGCACGAGGACACCTACTATTCCGTCGGCGGCGGCTTTGTGGTCAACGCCGAGCAGGCTGCGGCCGGGCAGCTGGACCAGGACCACACCGTGCTGCCGTACGATTTCTCCAATGCCGTCGAACTGCTGCAGCTGTGCAAGCGCCACGGCCTGCGCGTCAGTCAGCTGATGATGGCCAACGAGATGGCTTGGCGCAGCGAGGCTGAGATTCGCCAGGGGCTGTTGCGCCTGTGGGAGGCGATGAAGCTATGTGTCGCCAATGGCTTGCGTCACGAAGGCATACTGCCCGGCGGGCTGAAGGTGCGGCGGCGTGCCGCCAAACTGCACCAGAGTCTGTTGGAGCTGGGTAAGCCGAACGTCATCGGTTCGACCATGAGCGCGATGGAGTGGGTGAACCTGTTCGCCCTGGCGGTCAATGAGGAAAACGCGGCGGGAGGGCGCATGGTTACGGCGCCCACCAACGGCGCGGCGGGCATCATCCCCGCGGTGCTGCATTACTACATGAAGTTCCATCCCGAAGCGTCCGACGACGACGTGGTCAACTACCTGCTCGCCGCTGCATCGATCGGCATCCTGTGCAAGAAGAATGCATCGATCTCTGGCGCTGAGGTGGGCTGCCAGGGCGAGGTGGGTTCCGCCTGCGCGATGGCGGCAGCCGGCCTGGCCGAACTGCTCGGCGCGACGCCGGAGCAGTTGGAAAATGCCGCGGAAATAGGCCTCGAGCATAACCTGGGGCTGACCTGCGACCCCGTCGGCGGCCTGGTGCAGGTGCCCTGCATCGAACGCAACGCCATTGCCGCCATGAAGGCAATCAATGCGGCGCAGATGGCGCTGCGTGGCGACGGTGAGCATTTCATCTCGCTGGATCGCGTTATCCGCACGATGCGCGATACGGGCGCCGATATGCACGACAAATACAAGGAAACCTCTCGTGGCGGCCTGGCGGTCAGTGCGATCGAGTGCTGAGCCGAAGGCGAGCACCGGGAGCACCGCGATGTCCTTCTGTGGTGCGTTTTCGCCGAGTGCGCGAGATGGTATTTGGCCATCTCTCGCGCTGGCCGTTACCCGGTCCTGTTACCAGGCTGTGACAGTGCGCGGATTATGCCGATGGGTATCGCCGACACTGCTACGAAAGTGCTCACAGCGGGTAACGCCCCCGCCTTCCCGATGTTCGCTCCGCTTCCGTCGAGCCTTGTAGTACGGGCCTTTCAGCAGCTTCCGCAGTTTTATTGAACGCGCATTCAAATTAGGCATACAGTTTGCCTTGATAATTGCAAGAGCCGGCGCCGTCGAGCGTCGGAACACAAAAAAGAGTCTCGTCGAAGGCTCACGAGAAATGCCTAGCGTGAGGATCCGTCATTGTCACAGATCAACCCCGGGTTGCAGCCCCCGAATCGGCTCCCACAGACCATCGGCTTCCTGCTGTTGGATAACTTCACTCTCATCTCCCTGGCCTCGGCCGTGGAGCCTTTGCGGATGGCCAATCAGCTATCGGGCAAGGAGCTCTACCGTTGGTTTACCCTGACCCAGACGGGACAGCCGGTGACCGCCAGCGACGGGCTGCAGATCACGCCGGATGCCGGCTTTGATACTGCACCCAGCCTGGATAGCGTGATCGTATGCGGCGGCGTGGACATCCAGCACAGCGTGACTCGCGAGCATCTGCACTGGTTGCAGGTTCAAGCTCGTCACGGGCGTCAGCTCGGTGCGGTTTGCACGGGCAGTTGGGCGCTGGCCAAGGCTGGCTTGCTCGATGGTTATGATTGCAGCGTGCATTGGGAGTGTCTGGCCGCGATGCAGGAAGCTTTCCCTCGCACCTCGGTCACCCCCCGGCTGTTCTCCATCGATCGCAATCGCCATACCGCCTCAGGTGGTACCGCGCCCATGGATCTGATGCTGCAACTGATCGGCGCCCAGCATGGGCGTGAACTGGCTGCGGCAATCTCCGATATGTTCATGTATGAGCGCATTCGCAGTGAACAAGATCTGCAGCGTGTGCCGCTCAAGCACATGCTCGGCACCAACCAGCCGAAGTTGCTGGAAATCGTGGCGCTGATGGAGGCCAACCTGGAGGAGTTGATCGATCTTGACGAGCTGGCCTGCTATGTCAACGTGTCGCGACGTCAGCTCGAGCGATTGTTCCAGAAATACCTGCATTGCTCACCGTCGCGCTATTACCTCAAGTTGCGGCTGATACGTGCCCGTCAGCTGCTCAAGCAGACGCCGATGTCGATCATCGAGGTGGCCTCGGTCTGCGGCTTCGTCTCCACGCCGCATTTTTCCAAGTGCTATCGCGAGTTCTTCGGCATTCCGCCGCGCGACGAGCGTTCTGGTCAGCAATCGGCGCAGGTGGTCGCTCTGATACCTCGTCCCGATGATGGCAGCCGAAATCCCGCCACCATGGCTGCGTTGCAACGAGCCCAAGGCGAGTCGACCTTCGCCAGCGTGCGCGTCTGACGTAGCCCACGTCCTGTCCCATAACGGTGGATGACGGCGTCATCCACCTTTTTCTTAGCTTTTGGCGGCAGCTGCGCTCCGCTGTGCTTCGACACTGTGGCTATGGCAGCAGTGACTCCGCCGCGCGACTCCACAGGTGGCCAGCAAGCTCTAATTGGCCCGTACCAGTGCTGGAAGCAAATTCCGGCTGATGGCCTCACGCACCGCAGGCAGCAGGGTCGCGGAGCCGCCCAACAGTTCCTCTACCAAGCGGCGTAGCGCCTGCGCGCGCTCCTTGGATAGGCCAACGACAGCACGTTCACAGGCCTGTTCGGCCGTTGCGCCGCTGGGAATTTCAAAGCCCAGTGCCACGAGGCGATCACGGAAATCTTCTTGGTCAATCAGATCGGCATGCATCATCGTGTTTTGCTCCTTTGGCTTCGATATTTGAGGTGGCGCTGCGCTCAGCGCAGCACACCCTCGTCCAGTAGTAACTTGAAGATAGCCTCGGCACCTGCTTGCGGCGACACGTCTTGGAGAACCTGTCCGCCGCCCCCTGAGGCCTTGGCGGTGGCCGCCTTCATCCGTTCGGCGCCGGTCTTGGCCTTGATAACCTTCAGCCGTTTGGGACGTGGTCGTGCCGGTTGCAGTTGCGATTCGTCCAGCAGGCTGTCTTCGATCACGGCGACATCCTCGGCGAGCAGCTGGCCACGGCGGGCCGGACCGAAGGCGTTCTGGCGCGCCGTCGGCGCAGCGTTGTCGACGCTGGCGACAAACGGTAGCCGCACCTTTAGCCGGCGTCGCTGGCCGCGGGGCAGGGCCTGCAGCACCTGGGCTACGCCGTTGTCGACCTTCTCTACCTCTGCCAGACCGACCACCAGGGGCCAGCCCAGACGTTCGGCCAGCAGATAGGGCAAGAGCCCTGAACCTTCACCGGTTTCCGCCTGGCTGCCAGTCAGCACCAAGTGGGCGCCAGCATCCCGCAAATAGTTGTTCAACAGCGGCAGCGCATCGCAGTGGCTGGGCTGCTCGAGCACGGTCATCTCGCTCAGGCCCATGCCCAGATAGGCGCGCAACGCCTGCTCCTGTGGGTTGCCGGCGTGCAGCAGCTGCAGCCGATCGCCGGCCAGCCGCAGGCCGAGCTCGACGGCGCGGGCGTCCTGCTCGGCGCGGCGGGCGCGGCCCGAGGTCGGGTGAGCGCCGACCGAGACCAGGGTGATGATGTTCAAGTCAGTCATGGCGCGACTCCGTAGGGTGGAAGACGCTTTTCTCTTCCGCCATCAATGTGCGGCCTTCCGCGGTGAATGGGTGAAGCGCCATCCAACTTGCGGGGCTTTTACCGGCCAGCCGTTTATGCCGCATCGCGTGCGCCTCCTTGGCGATATTGCGTGACCAGCTCGATCAGCGCGGCGAGGATCTCGGTGGAGTCACCGATGACCGCCAAGTCGGCGCGTTTGATCATGTCGCAGCCAGGATCCATGTTCACCGCCACCACCTTGTCGCAGGCGCCGATACCCTGCAGATGCTGGATGGCACCGGAGATCCCCACGGCCATATAGACCCGCGCGGTGACCCAGGTGCCGGTGGCACCGACCTGGCGGTCGCGCGGCATGAAGCCGTCATCCACCGCCACCCGCGAGGCGCCCTCGGTGGCGCCGAGTGCTTCGGCGGCCTGATGGAACTGGGCCCAGTCCTTGACCCCGTTGCCGCCGGAGAGAATGAACTCGGCTTCGGCCATTGGGATCAGGGCCGGATCTACGGCCACCGCGCCGAGGTCTTCGATGCGTGGCAGGCAGCGGGTGATATCGGTTTCCAGCGGCAATGCGCGCACTTCATGGCGGGTATCGCTGACCGGATCGGCGCACTCGACGGCGGCCAGAATCAGACGCGGCGCCTTGCGTACCAGATCCTGCTGGCCGGCACCGGCGCGGCCGATGCACTGTCCGTCGGCGACCTGCCAGACGCGGGTGGCAGGGCGCTCGCCGAGTTTGGCACCGAGGCGTCTGCCGAGCTCGCCACCACCGGTGCGGCTGTCCGGTAGCAACCAGTAACGTGGCGCCAGTTGGCTTTCCACCGCGCTGAGGGCCAGTACCCGCGCTTCCGGTGCGTAGCCGTCGAAGGCCTCGCCCTCGATGTGCACCAGGCGATCGACACCGGCGGTGTCGAAGGCGGTTTCCTTGTAATCACCGAAGACCACGGCAACCACAGCGCCCGCTTCACCGGCCAGCTTGTTGGCCAGGCCGAGCACGTCCTTGTCGTGGCTGCTCAGGCGACCACCGACCATGTCCGGTACCACGGCGATGTAAAAGGCTGGTTGTTCAACCACATGCAACGGCAGTTGAACCACTGTGCTGGCAGCGCTGCGTTTGGCGCTGCCGCCTTGCTGGGCACCGCTGCGATCGATGCGCTTGAGCCCGTTGGGTCCGATGAAGCCGACCGCATTAGGGTTCTTGCGGATGATGCCGTTGGGGCCCATCCAGCTGGTTTCGGCCTTCTGCATGGCGGCGTGCAACGGATGCAAGCGGTTGCGGGCGATCCACTCGGCGCGAGGGTCGCGGCGGATGATGTCGCTCATCAGTGCACCTCCAGGGCTTCAGGCTTGGCTGCCGCGGCCTTTTTTGCCGGGGCGGGTGTCTCCAGCAATACGTCCGCGACCAGCTCGGCGATGTCCTTGATCTGCGGCCGCGGTTCGACCACGCCTTCGAGCATCGCGGTGCATTGGGGGCAGCCCACGGCCACCAGTTCGGCGCCGGTTTCCTTGATGTCGACCATGCGCATATCGGGAATCCGCTGCTTGCCGGGAATGTCAGTGATCGGCGCACCGCCGCCACCGCCGCAGCAGCGTGAACGGAAGCCGGAGCGTTCCATTTCCTTGACCTCGATGCCGATGGCTTTGAGGACGCTGCGCGGTGCTTCGTACTCGCCGTTGTAGCGGCCCAGGTAGCAGGGATCGTGATAAGTCACGCTGCCGCCCTTGTGCTGACCCAGGTTGAGTTTCTGTCCGCTGATCAGCTCTTCCATGTAGGTGCTGTGGTGCAACACCAGATATTCGCCGCCCAGTGCGCCGTATTCGTTCTTCAGCACGTGGAAGCTGTGCGGATCGCAGCTGACAATCTTGTTGAAGCGGTACTTGGTCAGGGTCTCGATGTTGCGTTTGGCCAATGTCTGGAAGGTCGCCTCGTCACCGAGACGGCGTGCCACGTCACCGCTGTCACGCTCTTCCAGGCCGAGCACGGCGAAGTCGACTTCGGCGGCTTTGAGTACCTTGACGAAGGCGCGCAGGGTGCGCTGGTTGCGCATGTCGAAGGCACCATCGCCCACCCAGAACAGCACGTCGGCCTGTTTCTTCTCGCTCATCAACGGCAGGTTCAGGTCGGCAGCCCAGTTGAGGCGACCACCTGGGGCGAAGCCGCCCGGGTTGTCGGTGGCGATGAGGTTGTCCAGCACCTCGGCGCCCTTGTTCGGCGTGGCACCTTTTTCCAGGGTAAGGTGGCGGCGCATGTCGACGATGGCATCGACGTGCTCGATCATCATCGGGCACTCCTCGACGCAGGCGCGGCAGGTGGTGCAGGACCACAGCGTTTCCGCCTCGACCAGGCCCTTGCCCTCGGCGAACACGATGGGCTGATGTGGATTGCCGCCGTGTTCACCGACCGGAATGCCCGGATAAGGGCTGCCGAAGTAACCCTTGTCACTGCCACCGGCGAGGCCGACGACCATGTCCTGGATCAGCTTCTTCGGGTTCAGCGGCTGGCCGGCGGCGAAGGCCGGGCAAGCTGCCTCGCAGCGACCGCACTGCACGCATGCATCAAAGCCGAGCAGCTGGTTCCAGGTGAAATCCTTGGGTTTTTCCACGCCCAACGGTGCGTTCGGATCAGTCAGATCAAGTGCCTTCAGGCCGCTGGAGCGAGCCGCACTGGCATTGTGCGGGGTGCGGAAACGCTCAGGACGGCGATGCCAGGCCAGGTGCAGGGCACCGGCGAAGGCATGCTTCATCGGCCCGCCCCAGGTCATGCCGAAGAACATCTCGGACACGCCCCAGGCCACGCCCAGCGCCAGCACGGCAGCCAGGATCCAGCCGCCGAAATCTTCCGGCAGGATGCCAGCCACCGGCAGGGTGGCGATGAAGAAGCTGAACGAGAACATCAGCAAGCTCTTCGGAAGGCGCATCCAGGGGCCTTTCGACAGCCGTGCCGGCGGGTTCCGGCGGCGTTTGGCGACGAACAGCGCGCCGACGAACATCAGCACGCACGCGGCGAGTAGGGCGAAGCCGAGAATCCGGCTCTGCAGACCGAAGCCATGCACGACGATCGCCAGCAAAGCTGCCAGGACAAAGCCGCCAGCCGTGGCAACGTGAGTCTTGGACATGTATTTGTCGCGCTCAACCACATGGTGCAGATCGACCAGGTAGCGCCGCGGCATGGCCATGAGACCGCCGAACCAGTTGACCTTCGAAGGGCGACCACGGCGCCACATGGCGAAGCGCCTGCCTGCGCCGAGTACGGCAAGCCCGAGGGCGGCGAACAGCAGGATGGGAAGAATTGTATTCAGCATTGCAGCTCACCCTGTGGGGAGCTGGAAGCAGCAAGCAAGAAGCTGGAAGCGGTTCGGGCCGCTTTTTTACTTCTAGCTTCTGGCTTCCAGCTTCAAGCTTTTCTTAGAAGTCTTTGCACAGCCGCAGCGCGTCATAGATCGCTGCGTGGGTATTGCGCTGGGCTACGCAGTCACCGATGCGGAACAGCAGATAGCCGTCGCCGCTCTGCGAAAGACAAGGTTGCGGTTGGATGGCGAACAGCGCCTCGACGTCGATCTGGCCCTTGTTGCGCGAACCTTCCTTGAGCGCGTAATACAAGGTTTCGTCCGGGCGCACGCCGTTTTCCACCACCACTTGGTCGACCACCCGCTCTTCTTGCGCGCCGGTGTATTCGTTTTCCAGGACCGCCACCACCTTGTCGCCCTCGCGGTAGACCTTTTCCAGCATCAGGTCGCCGGTCATGATCACTTCCTTCGGGTACAGGCTGCGGTAGTAGGTGGGGAAGCTGGTGCCGCCGACGGCCACGCCGGGTTTGATGTCGTCGGTGACGATCTCCACCTTGGCACCTTTCTCGGCCATGAAGTCAGCCACCGACATGCCGGTGAACTCGCAGATGGTGTCGTAGACCAGCACGTTGTTGCCGGGCGCCACCTTGCCGTCGAGGATGTCCCAGCTGCTGACCACCAGGCCTTCTTCCGCGCCCCAGTGCTCGTTCTGCTCGATGAACGGATGGCCGCCGTTGGCCAGCACCACGATGTCCGGACGCAGATCGAGAATGGTTTCGACATCCGCACCGGTGCCCAGGCGAAGGTCGACGCCGAGGCGAGCGATCTCCAGCTGGTACCAGCGGGTGATGCCGGCCATCTGATCACGTTGCGGCGCCTTGGCGGCCAGGCTGATCTGTCCTCCGAGGCTGTCCTTCTTCTCGAACAGGGTGACGTCATGGCCGCGTTCCGCCGCCACGCGTGCCGCCTCCATGCCTGCTGGGCCGCCGCCGACGATCACCACCTTGCGCTTGGGCCCGGTGGATTTCTCGATGATGTGCGGCAGGCCCATATACTCGCGGCTGGTGGCGGCGTTCTGGATGCAGAGCACGTCCAGGCCCTGGTACTGACGGTCGATGCAGTAGTTGGCGCCGACACACTGTTTGATCTGGTCTACCTGGCCCATCTTGATCTTGGCGATCAGGTGCGGGTCGGCGATGTGCGCGCGGGTCATGCCAACCATGTCCACGTAACCGCCTTCGAGGATGCGCTGGGCCTGGTTCGGGTCCTTGATGTTCTGCGCATGCAGCACGGGGACATTGACCACTTCCTTGATCCCGGCGGCCAAGTGCAGGAACGGCTCCGGCGGATAGCTCATGTTCGGAATAACGTTGGCCAGAGTGTTGTGAGTATCACAACCCGAGCCGATCACGCCGAAGAAGTCGACCATGCCGGTGGCATCGTAGTACTTGGCGATCTCTTTCATGTCCTCATGGGTGAGGCCGTCCGGGTGGAACTCGTCGCCGGTGATGCGCATGCCGACGCAGAAATCGTCGCCCACCTCGGCTCGCACGGCCTTGAGGACTTCCAGGCCGAATTTCATGCGCCCCTCGAAGGTGCCACCCCATTCGTCGGTACGCTTGTTCACGCGCGGCGACCAGAACTGGTCGATCAAGTGCTGGTGCACGGCGGACAGCTCGACGCCGTCCAGGCCGCCTTCCTTGGCGCGGCGTGCGGCCTGGGCATAGTTGCCGATGATGCGCCAGATCTCTTCCGGCTCGATGGTCTTGCAGGTGGCGCGGTGTACGGGTTCGCGAATACCCGACGGCGACATCAGGGTCGGCCAGTTGAAGCCGTCCCAGCGCGAGCGACGACCCATGTGGGTAATCTGAATCATGATCTTGGCGCCATGCTTGTGCATGGCGTCGGCAAGGTTCTGAAAATGCGGAATGATCCGGTCGGTGGCCAGGTTGACCGAGCTCCACCATTCCTGCGGGCTGTCGATGGCGACCACCGAGGAACCGCCGCAGATGGCCAGGCCGATGCCGCCCTTGGCCTTCTCTTCGTAATACTTCACGTAGCGCTCGGTGGTCATGCCGCCGTCGGTGGCATAGACCTCTGCGTGGGCGGTGCTGATCACACGGTTGCGGATGGTCAGTTTGCCGATCTGGATGGGTTGGAACATTGCTTCGAAAGCCATGGCGGCATCCTCTGAAAACTACTGCGCTCGGTTATGCGGCGTTGGAGGCAGAAGCGAAAATGCTCATTTACAACAGTAAACTCCGCTCTTCGCTTCTGCCTCCGCCTTGCCTACCCTTCGCTCGCTACGTTTTCGATCACGGTTGAAAGTTGTTTTTAGAGTGGTTTGACGCGGAACAGCCCGTGGTCGTGGCCTTCCTGCGAGGCGCCATAGACCTGTTCGGCGACGGTGCGGATGCTGCTGCCCTGCGCCTGTAGAATCTGGTCCATGGCGCCGGCGAACCAGCCGGTGAACATGTAGTCCACCGGGCGACCGCATTTGCCGTAGACGTACACGAAGGCCGAGTGGTCCAGGCGCACCTCGCAGGTACCAGCGTCCAGGTCGATCGCCTGGATCTTGAACAGCCCCCAACCGCGCTGCGACAAGCGCTTCATGTAGTGTTCGAAGACTTCAACGCCGACCAGGCCGTGGCACTCGGCTTCCTTTTCGCACCAGTGCCAGGCCGATTTGTAGCCGGCCTTGTAGAGAATCTCAGCGTACTTGTCGGCGCCCAGGACTTCTTCGATACCCATGTGGTTATTGACGAAGAAGTGCCGGGGCACATAGAGCATGGGCAGGGCATCGGTGGTCCAGACGCCGGTTTCGTCGTCGACCTGGATGGGCATCTCGGGGGCATGTGTGGACATGTGGATCAACTCCGAATTCAAAAGTCAGGTGTAGGGTGGATCGGGACGCGCAGTTGGCGCCTTGTCTATCCACCGCAAAGATGATTGGTGGATGAAAAACGCGTCATCCACCCTACGTTCGTTTACTCGCCCCAGACGTCTTTGAGCACGCGCACCCAGTTCTCGCCCATCACCTTGCGCACGGTGCGTTCGGACATGCCGCGCTTGAGCAGGGTCTCGGTGAGGTTGGGGAACTCGCCCACAGTGCGGATGCCCAGCGGGTTGACGATCTTGCCGAAGCTGGTCAGGCGACGGGCGTAGCCCTTGTCATGGGTCAGGTACTCGAAGAAGTCCTGGCCATGGCCCTGGGTGAAGTCGGTACCGATGCCGATGGCGTCTTCGCCGACCAGGTTCATCACGTACTCGATGGCCTCGGCGTAGTCGTCGATGGTCGAGTCGATGCCTTTGGCCAGGAAAGGCGCGAACATGGTCACGCCGACGAAGCCGCCGTGGTCGGCGATGAACTTCAGTTCCTCATCGGACTTGTTGCGCGGATGCTCTTTCAGGCCCGATGGCAGGCAGTGGGAGTAGCAGACCGGCTTCTTCGACTCGAGGATGACTTCCTCGCTGGTCTTGGAACCGACATGGGACAGGTCGCACATGATGCCGACGCGGTTCATCTCGGCGACGATCTCGCGACCGAAGCCGGACAGGCCGCCGTCGCGCTCGTAGCAGCCGGTGCCGACCAGATTCTGGGTGTTGTAGCACATCTGTACGATGCCCACGCCGAGCTGCTTGAACACCTCGACGTAGCCGATCTGGTCCTCGAAGGCATGAGCGTTCTGGAAGCCGAACAGGATGCCGGTCTTACCCAGTTCCTTGGCTTTGCGGATGTCAGCAGTGGTCCGCACCGGCATCACCAGGTCGCTGTTCTCGCGGATCAGCTTCTGGCTGGCAGCGATGTTGTTTACCGTGGCCTGGAACCCTTCCCATACCGAGACGGTGCAGTTTGCGGCGGTCAGGCCACCCTTGCGCATATCCTCGAAGAGCTCGCGGTTCCATTTGGCGATAATCAGGCCATCGATGACGATGCTGTCGGCGTGCAGTTCGGTTGGGTTCATCAGGTCACTTCCCCGGTGTGGCGCAGCGAATCTTTTGTCGGCGCTTTGGGGGGAGCATATCCCTGGGGGGCGGGGCGACCCGGTGCAAAAGCGACTGGGGTATTGCCGAAAACGTCAAAGGACGGTCGCGAATGGACAGGTCCGACCGTGGACCTCAGGCTGGGAGCCGGAGCATTCTGGCCAGGCTTGCTCAGCGCGCCGTCGCGAGCAGCTCGTGGCGATCCTGGCTGGGGCTGGCAGCAAAGCGCGAACGGTAGCAGCGGGAGAAATAGGAGGGCGATTCGAAACCGCAGGCCACCCCGATCTCCAGTACGCTCATGTCGGTCTGGCGCAGCAGCTGCCGGGCTTTGTCCAGGCGCAGGGCCAGATAGAAGGCCGACGGCGTTTCGCTGAGGTGCTGGCGAAACAGGCGTTCCAGTTGCCGTGGCGTCACATTGACCAGTTCGGCGAGTTCCTGGGAGCAGAGCGGCTGTTCGCTATGGCGCTCCATCTCGCTGATCACCTGCACCAGCTTCTTGTTATGTATGCCGTAGCGGCTGGCGATCTGCATCCGTTGGTGGTCCTGGCGCGAGCGGATGCGGCCAACCACGAACTGTTCCGAGACGGCCACCGCCAGGGTTTCGCCATGGTCGCGGCCGATCAGCGTCAACATCAGGTCCAGGCTGGCCGTTCCGCCTGCACTGGTGATGCGCCTGCCGTCGACTTCGAACAGTTCCTGGGTCACGTTCAGGTGGGGGTAGCGCTCCTGAAAGGCGCCGATGGCTTCCCAATGCAGCGTCAGGCGTTGCGTGCCGAACAATTCGGCTTGTGCCAGAACGAAGCTGCCGGTGTCGATGCCACCGAGCATCGCCCCCTCGCGTTCGATTCGATGCAGCCAATGAGCGAGGCGCGTATCGAAGGTCGCCAGCGGGTCGAAGCCGGCCACCACGAATAGCGTGTGGCATGCGTTCGGTGCTTCCAGCGCACCATCGACGTTGAGCGACATCCCATTGCTGCTGGCGACTGCTGCGCCATCCTGGCTTAGCAGACGCCAGCGATACAGCTCGCCGCGAAACCGATTGGCCACACGCAGCGGCTCTATGGCCGACATAAGGCCCATCATGGAAAAGCCCGGAAGCAGGAGAAACCATAGGGTTTGAGGCATCGGAAATCCCGTTCTGATGACGCTAAAAGCAGCGGTTGGCGTTGCTGGCAAGTGTTCGCTGCAGTTCACAGCAAGTGGTCGCTTCAGTTCAACAGACAGTCGCTTTAGTTCGTTTTTCAGCGCGCGCCGCTGCGTACTGTGGCCACATCGGGCGCAGTAGATACCGTTCACGGGGCGCCATTGCACCCCGCATGAGCGGATTATCTGCTCCGACAGGGAACAGAGGCCTCTGCACGACAACAAACAGGGCGCGAGCGTCCTGATAAATCGAACCCTTCAGGGGAGCGCCAATGAAAGGTCTTAGCACAATCGCCGGCTGCTGTTTACTCAGCCTGTTCAGTTCACCCCTGCTGGCCGCAGACGACGCCAGTTGCCAGGAGATCCGCCTGGGTGCGGTCGGCTGGACCGACGTGGTCGCCACCACGGCGGTCGCCAGCGAGCTGTTGGGCCGCCTTGGCTACGAAACCACCCAGACCCAGGCATCGCAACAGATCATTTTCGCCGGCATTCAGAAAAACCAGATCGATGCATTTCTCGGCTATTGGAAGCCGATCATGGACGACAACATAAAGCCGTTCCTGGACCGTGACGCGGTCAAGGTCGCGCCCGAGCCATCGCTCGATGACGCCATCGCGATACTCGCCGTGCCGACCTACACCGCCGAGGCGGGCCTGAAGACCTTCGCCGATATCGCCCGGTTCAAGGATCAGCTCGATGGCAAGATCTACGGCATCGAGTCCGGCTCCGGCGCCAACACTGCCATCCAGAAAATGATCGACGAAGATCAGTTCGGCCTGGGCGAGTTCACCTTGGTCGAGTCCAGCGAGGGCGCCATGCTGACAGCGGTCAAGCGAGCGGTGAGGGCGGAGAAGCCGGTGCTGTTCTTCGGTTGGAAACCGCATCCGATGAACATTCAGCTGTCGATCACCTACCTGACCGGCAGCGAAAATGTGTTTGGCCCCAACGACGGCGCCGCAACGGTTTCCACGGTCACGGCGCCGGACTTCGCCCAGCGTTGCCCGAATGCCGATCGGCTGCTGACTGGCTTGCGCTTCACCAGTGCCCAGGAGGCCGAACTGATGGCGCCGATCATGGACCGCCAGGCGCCCGATCAGGTGGCCCGCGCCTGGCTCAAGGCCAACCCCGAGGTGGTCAAGGCCTGGCTGGCCGGTGTCACCAGTTTCGATGGCAAGAGCGGTGCCGATGCGGTGATCGCCTCGCTCCAATAGACGACCGTCCCGAACGCAAACTGATACACCCGTGCGCGGCCCACCGCGTACGGCCTCCCATCGCCTGAAACAAGGACCTAACCGTGAACTACGAAGTCATCGTCACCTGTGCGGTGACCGGTGCTGGCGATACCGTCGGCAAGCATCCGGCCATCCCTGTCACGCCCAAAGAGATCGCCGCCGCCGCCATCGAGGCGGCCAGGGCTGGCGCCACGGTCGCCCATTGCCATGTCCGCGACCCGCGGACCGGCAAGCCGAGCCGTGATGTGGCGTTGTACCGGGAGCTGGTCGAGCGCATCCGCGAAAGCGATACCGATGTGATCATCAATCTGACCGCCGGCATGGGCGGCGATCTGGAGATCGGGCGGGGCGAGCAGCCGCTGGAATTCGGTAGCGGTACCGATCTGGTCGGTCCGCTGGAGCGTCTCAAGCATGTGCAAGAGCTGCTGCCGGAGATCTGCACGCTGGATTGCGGCACGCTGAATTTCGGTGATGGTGACTTCATTTACGTCTCCACACCGTCCCAGCTGCGCGCGGGCGCCAAACGCATCACCGAGCTGGGCGTGAAGGCTGAGCTGGAGATCTTCGACACCGGTCACCTGTGGTTCGCCAAACAGATGCTCAAGGAAGGCCTGCTCGATGATCCCCTGTTCCAGATCTGTCTGGGCATTCCTTGGGGCGCACCCGCGGACACCACCACCATGAAAGCCATGGCCGACAACCTGCCGGCAGGCGCGATCTGGGCCGGTTTCGGCATCGGCCGCTCGCAGATGCCGATGGTTGCCCAGGCCGTGCTGCTGGGCGGCAACGTGCGGGTCGGCCTGGAGGACAACCTATGGCTCGACCGTGGTGTGCATGCCAGTAACGGCCAGCTGGTCGAGCGAGCCATCGAGATCATCGAGCGCATGGGTGGACGAGCCTTGACTCCCGCCGAAGGCCGCGACCGGATGAACCTCAAGAAGCGCGGTTGAAACGCCCGTAGGCACCGAGCCCGACGTGCCGGCATTACGCCGTCGCGCCTGGCGCCTCGGCTGCCAATCGAAGCCCCGGGATTGCCGGGACACACAAGCAGGAGCCGCTATGGCCTTTGTCACCGAAATAAAGACCTTCGCCGCCATCGGAACCGGCGTGATCGGCGCAGGATGGATTGCCCGAGCGCTGGCCCATGGCCTGGATGTGCTCGCCTGGGATCCGGCACCGGGTGCCGAAGCGGCTTTGCGTACGCGCATTGCCAATGCCTGGCCGGCGCTCGAAGCGCAAGGCTTGGCGCCGGGAGCCAACCAGGCCCGGCTGCGCTTGGTCGAAACCATCGAGGCCTGTGTGGCGGATGCCGACTTCATCCAGGAAAGCGCTCCGGAGCGTCTCGCACTCAAATGTGAGCTGCACGCGAAGATCAGCGCCGCGGCCCGTCCAAACGTACTGATCGCGTCCAGCACGTCGGGCTTGTTACCCAGCGCGTTCTACGCCGACGCCGTACAGCCCGAGCGCTGCCTGGTCGGGCACCCGTTCAATCCGGTGTACCTGCTGCCCCTGGTAGAAGTGGTTGGAGGCGAGCGGACCGCACCGGAGGCCGTACAAGCCGCTGTCGACATCTATGAAGCATTGGGAATGCGCCCGCTGCATGTGCGCAAGGAAGTGCCTGGCTTCATTGCCGACCGCTTGCTCGAAGCGCTGTGGCGCGAAGCCTTGCATCTGGTCAACGACGGTGTCGCCACCACCGGAGAAATCGATGATGCGATTCGCTTCGGTGCCGGCCTGCGATGGTCGTTCATGGGGACATTTCTCACCTATACCCTGGCGGGCGGTGACGCCGGTATGCGCCATTTCATGGCTCAGTTCGGGCCGGCCTTGCAGTTGCCATGGACCTATCTGGAGGCGCCGGAATTGACCGACGCGTTGATCGACAAGGTGGTCGAAGGCACGACCGAACAGCAGGGCGCCCGCGGCATCGCCGAGCTGGAGCGCTATCGTGACGATTGTCTATTGGCCGTAATGGCTGCGATCAAGCAAACCAAGGCACGCCACGGTTTCGATTTTGCAGACTGACTACGCCATACGGGCAGTGCTTCATGCCGCGTGCCTAGCCGCAATGGCGTAGAGGATGAAGCCATACGCCGTTCGCTGCTAGATTGCCCGTTCGGTCTTCGAGTCCGCCGCAACGGGCTCTTGCCACTCGACTTCCGTCTCCGAGGATCACCATGCTTCTGACCAGCTACCGCACCGTCATCCCGGCCGAATGGGTGGACTACAACGACCACCTGCGTGATGCCTTCTACCTGCTGATCTTCAGCTACGCCACGGATGCGCTCATGGATCGCATCGGCCTGGATGCAGCCGGGCGTGAGCGCACGGGGCATACGCTGTACACCCTGGAATGTCATCTCAACTACCTGAACGAGGTGAAGCTCGGCAGCGAAGTCGAGGTACGTACCCACCTGCTGGCATACGATCACAAGCGGTTACACGTTCATCTGGGTCTCTATCGTCCCGGTGACGAGCAGTTGCTGGCGGCCAGCGAGCAGATGTTGATGAATGTCGATCGCGGCGTTGCGCGTTCGGCGCCGTTCGACGAGGAGGTGCTGGCGCTGGTGCAGGCGCTGCACGAGGCGCAGCGGGACCTGCCCAGGCCCATCCATATCGGACGGGTCATCGGTCTGCCAGGCTAAGTGGTGTTCGCATCGGGTCGCCGGGTGTGCATGCTCTAAGCCGGCGCTCCCGCAACCAGGCGTGGCGTTTCGACTGTATCTAGCGGGCAGCGCCCGAACAGCGAGTCGATAGGCGCTCGCCAAAAAAAGAGGAGCCGTAAGGCTCCCCAAAGTGCTTCATGTCAGGGGCCTGCGGAAGCGATCCGCAGGGAGAGTTACCTGCCGGCGACCGAGCAGGCGGCGAATCAGGCTGCGCTGAACATCTTGTGCGGGTCGATGACGAATTTCTTCGGCACGCCGGCATCGAACTCGCCGTAGCCCTGGGGTGCCTGGTCCAGGCTGATCACTTGCACGCCGACAACCTCGGCGATATTGATGCGGTCCCACATGATCGCCTGCATCAGCGCGCGGTTGTATTTCATCACCGGCGTCTGACCAGTATGGAAACTGTGCGACTTGGCCCAGCCCAGACCGAAGCGGATGCTCAGGCTGCCCATTTTCGCTGCGGCGTCCACCGCACCCGGATCCTCGGTCACGTACAGACCGGGAATACCGATCTTGCCGGCGACTCGAACCACGCCCATCAGCGAGTTGAGCACGGTGGCTGGCGCCTCGTGCTTGGCGCCTTCATGACCATGGCCGCGAGCCTCGAAGCCCACGCAATCGACCGCACAATCGACTTCCGGCTCGCCCAGCAGGGCGGCGATCTGTTCGTGCAACGGGGTGTCCAACGACAGGTCGGCGATCTCGAAACCCTGGGCCTTGGCGTGGGCCAGGCGGGCGGGGTTGAGGTCCCCGACGATCACCACCGCGGCGCCCAGCAGGCGTGCCGAGGCGGCAGCCGCCAGACCGACCGGGCCGGCGCCGGCGATGTACACCGAGCTGCCTGGGCCGACACCGGCGGTGACCGCGCCGTGGGAGCCGGTGGGCAGGATATCCGACAGGCAGGTCAGGTCGCGGATCTTCTCCATCGCCTTGTCGCGGTTGGGCAGCTTGAGCAGGTTGAAGTCGGCGTAGGGCACCAGCACGTATTCGGCCTGACCGCCGGTCCAGTCGCCCATGTCGACGTAGCCGTAAGCGCCGCCGGCACGCGCCGGGTTGACGGTCAGGCAGACGCCTGTGTGCTGTTCCTTACAGGAACGGCAACGGCCGCAGGCGACGTTGAACGGTACCGAGACCAGGTCGCCGATCTGCAGGTTCTCGACATCGCTGCCTTTCTCGATGACTTCCCCGGTGATCTCGTGACCGAGCACCAAGCCGACCTGGGCGGTGGTGCGGCCGCGCACCATGTGCTGGTCAGAGCCGCAGATGTTGGTGGAAACGACACGCAGGATCACACCGTGTTCGATCTTGCGCCCGCGGGGGTCCTGCATCTTGGGATAGTCGATTTTCTGGACTTCGACCTTGCCTGCGCCGAGGTAAACGACGCCACGATTGTCAGCCATCTGCCTTTCTCCTTTGTGTTTTTGTGAATACAAGGCGCGACGGGAGGCCGCGCGGGCTTGTAGTGGAGCTTTCAGTTGCCGCCTGGGTCAGCCGGCAGTTGTCTATTGCGGATCTGCTCGCCGCTTCGCGGATCGCAGTTCCATGGTGTCCGAGCCTTACAGCACTACTGTGCGGTTGGCATGCAGGAACACGCGTCGTTCGAGGAAATAGCCGACCGCCTTGGCCAGCGTCAGACATTCAATGTCGCGGCCCTTGGCGATCAGGTCTTCCGGATAGTGGGTGTGGTCCACCGCCTCGACGCCCTGGGCGATGATCGGCCCTTCGTCGAGGTCGTTGTTGATGAAGTGCGCGGTGGCGCCGACCAGCTTGACGCCTTTCTGGTAGGCCTGGTGGTAGGGCTTGGCACCCTTGAAGCCGGGCAGCAACGAGTGGTGAATGTTGATGGCGCGTCCGTCGAGCGTCCGGCACAGCTCGGGCGAGAGCACCTGCATATAGCGTGCGAGCACCACCAGCTCCGCGCCGCTGTCCTCGATCACTTGCAGCACCCGGCGCTCTTGGGCCGGTTTGTCGCGCGGATCGAGCGGGAAATGGTGATAGGGAATGCCGTGCCAGCGTGCCAGGGGTTCCAGATCCGGGTGGTTGGAAACCACGGCGGCGATGTCCATCGGCAGCTGGCCGATGCGCTGGCGGTACAGCAGATCGTTCAGGCAGTGATCGGACTTGGACACCATGATCACCACCTTGGCCCGGTAACCCGGTGGTGTCAGCTCGGTATGCATTTCGAAGGGCGTGACGCGGTCGATCAGGCCGGTGCGGAAGTCGGCCTCGTCGAAGCCGTCTGGCGCGCGAAATTCGACCCGGATGAAGAAGCGGTTGACCAGGCGATCATCGAAGCTGTGGTGCTCGGTGACGTAGCAGCCCTGTTCGAACAGGTAGCGGGTCACCACATCGACGGTGCCGAGCAAGCTCGGGCTGTGTGCGGTGAGAATCCAGGTATCGGGCGTGCGGCTCATTGTCAGGCTCCCGGTAATCGTTGCCAGGCGTAGGGTGGATGGGGCGTGCAGCTGTCCCTCCACCCATTTACCTTTGCTGTACCACGGTGGACGAAAAAGGCATCGCCCACCCTGCGCTCACGCCTCGATCGCCAGCCCGTACTCGGCGCTGGCATCCTGCAGCCAGAGCCAGATGTAGTCGGCGAAGCTGCGCCGCACCACCAATTCCCATACATGCTCGGCGGTGTGGCGAATCACTAGCTGGCTCTTGGCGAAATGGGTCCCTACCGCCTTGCCCACCGGGAAGTTGCCCGGATGCACGTCATAGGGCGTCGATTTCATCAGCAACTCACGCACCTTTTCTCCGGAGAGTTCGAGCAGGGTTTGTCCGCCGCTGACATTGACCACCTGGATGTGCTGCCCGGACAGCGCGTCGCGCAGCCGCTGTTCGGTGGCGAATTCCTCGCCCTGCGGCACGATCAGCAGCCATTCGTCCGGGCCCATCCACTGCAGCGAGGTCTCGCCTTCGGCCACCAGCGTCAGCGCGACCGGCAACGGGAGTCCGAGGGCCTGCTGCACGCCGTTGGCAAAGGCTGGGTCGTGGGCGTCGCCGCGCAGGGTCAGGTGACCGCGCAGCTTCTTTTCACGCAGGCGGATGCCGGCCCCGGCGCGGCCCTTGCCGACCAACTCGGCGAGGCCGGCATGGTGCAACGGCGATTGCCCCTCGAGATTGTCCGGGCGTTGTTTGTAAACGTTCACTGCGGTCATGGTTTACCTGCCTGGCGCCGCTAGGCGCCGTTGAATTCCGGGGTGAGGTGGCGAGCCAGCCTCACGCTCACCTCACACGTTCTGCCGCTCGCCTTTCGGGTCGTAGAACACCGAGCTGACAATCTCGGCCTCGATCACGCTGCCATCGACCAGCGGTGCGAAGACTCGCTCGCCGATGCGCTTGAGGCCGCCCTTGACCAGTGCCATGGCGAAGCTGTAACCCATGGCCGCGCTCATGTAGCTGGAGGTGACGTGACCCACCATGGTCATGGGTACGGGCTGTTTCGGGTCGAATACCAGCTGCGCGCCCTCGGGCAGTACCTTTTTCGGGTCCACCGGCTTGAGGCCAACCAGCTGCTTGCGGTTTTCCTTGAGGCAATCCTCGCGGTTCATACCGCGCCAGCCGATCCAGGAGAAGGGTTTGGTACGGCCTACGCACCAGCCCATGTTCAGATCATCCGGGGTCACGGATCCATCGGTGTCCTGGCCAACGATGATGAAGCCTTTCTCGGCACGCAGTACGTGCATGGTCTCGGTGCCGTAAGGCGTCAGGCCGTGCTTCTTGCCCGCCTCGATGATCTGCTCCCATACACCCAGAGCGTAGTCGGCCTGGACGTTGACTTCGTAGCTCAGCTCACCGGTGAAGGAGATGCGGAACACCCGCGCAGGTACGCCGCCGACCTTGCCTTCCTTCCAGGTCATGAACGGGAAGGCGTCCTTGTCCAGGTCGATGTCGGTGACCTCGGCCAGCAGCTTGCGGCTGTTGGGACCGGACAGGGTCATGGTCGCCCAGTGGTCGGTGACCGAGGTGAAGTACACCTTCAGTTCCGGCCATTCGGTCTGGTGATAGATCTCCAGCCATTCCATTACCCGTGCCGCGCCGCCAGTGGTGGTGGTCATCAGGAAGTGGTTGTCGGCCAGACAGGCGGTCACGCCGTCGTCGAAAACCATGCCGTCTTCCTTGCACATCAGGCCGTAGCGGGCCTTGCCCACGTCCAGCTTGGTCCAGGCATTGGTGTAGACGCGGTTGAGGAACTCGCGTGCATCCGGGCCTTGGATATCGATCTTGCCGAGGGTCGATGCGTCGAGGATGCCCACCGCATTACGCACGGCCAGACACTCGCGGGCCACGGCGGCGTGCAGATCTTCGCCCTTCTTGGGGAAGTACCAGGGACGCTTCCACTGGCCGACGTCCTCGAATTCGGCGCCGTTCTGCAGGTGCCACTTCTGCATGGCGGTATAGCGCTTGGGCTCGAACAGCTCGCCGCAGTGAGCACCGGCTACGGCGCCGAAAGTCACCGGCGTGTAGTTCGGGCGGAACATCGTGGTGCCCATTTCGGCGATGCCGATGCCCATCGAATGCGCAGCGATGGCCAGGCCGTTGATGTTGCCGAGCTTGCCCTGGTCGGTGCCGAAGCCCAGTGCGGTGTAGCGCTTGACGTGCTCGACCGACTCGAACCCTTCGCGAGTGGCGAGTTTGATGCCGGCCGCAGTGACGTCGTTTTGCAAGTCGACGAATTGCTTGGGCGCACGCTCGGTGGGCTTGTCATGCGGCACATGGAACAGCGCGACGCTGGCTTCCTCGGCGCGCTGTTCGACCCTCGGCACGCTGCCGGTGACTACCTTGAAACCAGTCTCGACGGCCGCTTTGGCACCAGCCTCGAAGCCGTCGGCGAGGGCGTCGCCGAGGGCGAACACGCCGTTCACCGCACCAGCGCAGCTGCGCTGCTGGAAGCCCTCGCCGGGGACGAAGGCGAGAATATCTTCGCGCCAGATCGGACGGCCACCGAGGTGTGAGGCCAGGTGGACCACCGGACTGTAGCCGCCGGAGCTGGCGATCAGGTCGCAGTCAATCACCTCGCCAGAGCTGGTGACTTTATGGTTGGCGATGTCGATGGAGCAGATCCGTGCGCCGGTGACTCGCTTGCTGCCGCGTGCCTCGACCACTGCACTGCCGGTGAGGACACGTACGCCGCGCTTGCGCGCTTCCTCGACCCAGGCGCCACGTGGATTACTACGGGCATCGGCAACCGCCACCACCTGATGGCCGGCGTCCAGCCAGTCGAGCACCGCGCGGTAGGCATAGTCGTTGTTTGTCGACAGTACCAACTGACGGCCCGGTGCCACGCCGTAGCGGCGTACATAAGTGGAAACCGCATCGGCCAGCATGTTGCCGGGCACATCGTTGTTCGAATAGACCAGTGGGCGCTCGTGAGCGCCGGTCGCCAGCACCACACGCTTGGCTCTCACGCGGTGCATGCGTTGACGCACGATTCGCTGGTTGAACGCACCCATGGGTGCTACCTCACCGAGGTGGTCGGCCAGGCGTTGATGAATGGTGAGAAAGTTGTGGTCGTGGTAGCCGTTCACGGTAGCCCGCGGTAGCAATGTCACTTCCGGCATTTTCTCCAGCTCTGCGATGGCGCTCGCGGCCCAGTCGGCGGCGGGTTTGCCATCGAGCTTCTCGCGTGTACTGAGCAGGCTGCCGCCGAACTCTTCCTGCTCATCGGCCAGGATCACCCGGGCACCACTGCGGCCGGCGGCCAGGGCCGCTGCCAGACCAGCAGGGCCAGCACCGACTACCAAGACGTCGCAATGTTGGTTCACGTGGTCGTAGCTGTCCGGGTCATTCTCCGTGGGCGCGCGGCCAAGGCCTGCGGCCTTACGAATGTACTTTTCGTAGGTCAGCCAGAGGTTCTGCGGATACATGAAGGTCTTGTAGTAGAAACCGGGCGGCATCATTCCGCCGCCGACCTTGCCGAGAATCCCCATGAGGTCGGTGTTGACACTCGGCCAGCCGTTCACGCTGTTGGCGGTCAGGCCGGCGTACAGCGCTTGCTGAGTGGCACGCACGTTGGGGATCTGCGCTGCTTCGGTACCACCGATCTGCAGCACGGCATTGGGCTCTTCGGCCCCGGCGGCGACGATGCCGCGTGGGCGCGAGTACTTGAAGCTGCGACCGACCACATCGACACCGTTGGCCAGCAGTGCTGCGGCCAGGGTGTCGCCGGCGTAACCCTGATAGGTTTCGCCGTTGAAGCTGAAGGTCAGGGGCTGGCTGCGGTCGATGCGGCCACCTTGGGAAAGACGATTGACCTGGCTCATGCCGTTACTCCTTGGTCGACAGCCTTCTTCGCAGCGAGCGCAGCCTCAGTCACGCTGGGCCGTTCGCCGATCTTGTAGGTCTCGAGAATTTCGTAGCTCACCGTATGACGGGTGACGTTGAAGTACTGACGGCAGCCCGCCGCGTGAATCCACAGTTCGTGGTGGATGCCGCGCGGGTTATCACGGAAGAACAGGTACTCGCCCCATTCCTCGTCGGTGCAGGCGTTCGGGTCCAGCGGACGGGGAATGTGCGCCTGGCCACCCGCGTGGAACTCTTCTTCGGAGCGCAGTTCGCCACAGTGAGGGCAGAAGATGTGCAGCATGGTCGGTACCTCCAGAAAACCTTCCTCCCTCCGCCGTCGGCGGAGGGGGCACTAAATCAGTGTGCGACCCCAGCCGCGCCGTGTTCGTCGATCAAGGCGCCGTTGTGGAAACGTTCGATCGAAAACGCCTTGGCCAGCGGGTGCATCTCGCCCTTGGCCAGGCTGGCGGCGAACACGTGGCCCGAACCCGGTGTGGCCTTGAAGCCACCGGTGCCCCAACCGCAGTTGAAGAACAGGTTCTTCACCGGGGTCTTGGCAATGATCGGGCAGGCGTCCGGGGTGGTATCGACGATGCCGCCCCATTGGCGATTCATGCGCACCCGCGAGAGGATCGGGAACATCTCGACGATCGCCTGCAGCGTGTGTTCGATGGTGGGGTAGGAGCCACGCTGACCGTAACCGACATAGCTGTCGATGCCGGCGCCGATGACCAGGTCGCCCTTGTCCGACTGGCTGATATAGCCATGCACGGCGTTGGACATGATCACGGTGTCGATGATCGGCTTGATCGGCTCGGATACCAGTGCCTGCAGTGGATGGGACTCGAGCGGCAGGCGGAAGCCGGCGAGCTTGGCCATATGCCCGGAGTTACCGGCGGTGACTACACCGACACGCTTACCGCCGATGAAGCCCTTGGTGGTTTCCACGCCGATGCACACGCCGTTTTCCTTGCGGAAGCCGGTCACCTCGGTCTGCTGGATCAGGTCGACGCCCAAGGCGTCGGCGGCGCGGGCATAGCCCCAGGCCACCGCATCGTGACGGGCGACGCCGCCGCGGCGCTGTAGCGAGGCACCGAGAATCGGGTAACGGGTGTTCTTCGAGCAATCCAGGTAAGGAATCATCTCCGCCACCTGCTTGGCATCCACCACTTCGCCGTCGATACCGTTGAGGCGGTTGGCACTGACGCGGCGCTCGATGTCGCGCATGTCCTGCAGGGTGTGGCCGAGGTTGAACACGCCGCGCTGGGAGAACATGACGTTGTAATTGATGTCCTGGGACAGGCCTTCCCACAGCTTCATCGCGTGCTCGTAGAGCTGCGCCGATTCGTCCCAGAGATAGTTGGAACGCACGATGGTGGTGTTGCGCGCGGTGTTACCGCCGCCCAGCCAGCCCTTCTCGATCACCGCGACGTTCTTAACGCCGAACTCTTTCGCCAGGTAATAAGCGGTGGCGAGGCCGTGGCCGCCGCCGCCGACGATGACCACGTCGTAGACCGGCTTGGGCTTGGGGTTGCGCCACATGCGCTGCCAGTTTTCATGATGGCTGAAGGAGTGCTTGAGCAGGCCGAAGCCGGAATAACGTTGCATGTCGATGCTCCTGAAAAACGACCGCCTCGAAGCGGTGACGCAATGCGATTCGCAAAGTGGATCGCCGGTTATCGATCCACCGAGTTGCGGTGGAAGGCAACAGCGCCTCCCACCCTACGAATCAGCGGTACACCGGATAGTCGGCGCACAGCCCAGCGACTTGTCGGGCAACTTGTGCCTCGACATCGTCATCACCGAGGTGATCGAGGATGTCGCAGATCCAGCCCGCGAGCTCGACACTCTGATCTTCCTTGAGCCCGCGTGTAGTAATGGCCGGTGTACCGATACGCAGACCGGACGTCACGAAAGGCGACTGCGGATCGTTGGGTACGGCGTTCTTGTTGACGGTGATGCCTGCACGACCCAAAGCGGCATCGGCGTCTTTACCGGTCAGGCCCTGCTTGATCAGGCTGACCAGGAACAGATGGTTGTCGGTGCCGCCAGAGACCACGTCGAAACCGCGATCGACGAATACCTTGGCCATGGCCTGGGCGTTCTTGATGACCTGGGCTTGGTATTCCTTGAAATCCGGCTCCATGGCTTCCTTGAAGCACACCGCCTTGCCCGCGATTACGTGCATCAACGGACCGCCCTGGGCACCGGGGAATACCGCTGCGTTGAGCTTCTTCTCGATTTCGGGATTGGCCTTGGCCAGGATCAGGCCGCCACGCGGACCGCGCAGGGTCTTGTGCGTGGTCGTGGTGACCACGTCGGCAAACGGGATCGGGTTGGGATACAGGCCGGCGGCGACCAGGCCTGCTACGTGGGCCATGTCGACGAAGAGCAGTGCACCGACCTTGTCGGCGATGGCGCGGAAGCGTGGGAAGTCCAGCGTCTTCGAGTAGGCGGAGAAGCCGGCGACGATCATCTTCGGCTTGCTTTCGACGGCCAGGCGCTCGACCTCGTCGTAATCGATCAGACCGGTGTCGGTGTCGATCCCGTACTGAACGGCGTTATAGAGCTTGCCGGAGCTGCTGACCTTGGCGCCGTGGGTCAGGTGGCCGCCGTGGGCCAGGCTCATGCCGAGGATGGTGTCGCCGGCGTTGAGCAGGGCAAGGTAGACGGCGCTGTTGGCCGAGGAACCAGAATGCGGCTGGACGTTGGCGTAGTCGGCACCGAACAGCTGCTTGGCACGGTCAATCGCCAGTTGCTCGACCTTATCGACATGCTCACAGCCACCGTAGTAGCGCTTGCCCGGATAGCCTTCGGCGTACTTGTTGGTCAGGCCGCTGCCCTGTGCCTGCATCACCCGCTTACTGGTGTAATTCTCCGAGGCGATCAGCTCGATGTGATGTTCCTGACGCAGTTCCTCGGCATCCATCGCCGCCAGAAGTTCGTCGTCATAGCCTTGAATTTTGTCTTGCTTGCTGAACATCGCGGATCTCCTAAAGGCGCAACGGCGCCATTCGCCTCGGTGAAGGCTTTTGTCTGTCTGGATGCGATGGTAGGGCTGGGCCTTGGCGCGAAGATGCCTGCCTGCGTCTTGTGGGAGTTCGTTTGCGACATGCTCCGTCGTTCTCGGAAACCTCGCGCAGGCCCCCGCCTGCCTGCGTCAAATTGCCGGTCACGCAGACGCAGGGCATCGCCCTCGTGATAACGGTCGAGTCATGAACCAGGCGGCGTCGAGAAGAATGCAGGGGGCTGAGCGAGTGGGCAGGGTAATGCTTCAGTGGGTGGCGGCAGTCACGCGACGATTTGGCGCTGCCGTATCAGGCTCGCGTGTCTGGCTTGGCTGCTTGGTCAATCTGCGGGCTGTCTCGCTGCCGCTCGCCTCGTGCGTGAATCGTTGACTGCGTGAGGCGTGCTAAGCAGGCCCGGCCGGGCGGCCAGACCTGCAG
The DNA here is from genome assembly GCF_022355455.1 of Pseudomonas sp. KSR10. NCBI lineage: Bacteria > Pseudomonadati > Pseudomonadota > Gammaproteobacteria > Pseudomonadales > Pseudomonadaceae > Pseudomonas > Pseudomonas sp. KSR10. Next base: position 37,145 of record NZ_JAKOEN010000020.1, read on the forward strand.
TGAAGGGCGGGCCGCCCTGAGGAGGGGTGGCTCAGTAGTCGATGACCACGTCGCCCTGGGGCACGCTGCAGCAGGAGAGGATATAACCCTCAGCGATATCTTCGTCGGTGATCCCGCCGTTATGCTCCATGGTCACCTCGCCGGCAGTCTTCATGACCTTGCAGGTGCCGCAAATGCCCATGCCGCACGCCTTGGGGATGTGCAGGCCGAGCTGAGCGGCCGCCGAATGGACCGTATCGCGCGGGCCGACGCGGATGCTCTTGCCGGTTGCGGTGAATTCCACCTGATTGAGGTCGGCCAGCGGCACATCGGGCGCTTCGGCGGCCTGCTCGGCCAGCTCCTTGACGTCTTCACGCACGTCGGCCGGCGTCGCGCCGAACGACTCCTCGTGATAGCGCTGCATGTCGAAGCCGTTGGCGGTCAGCAGGCGCTTGACGGCGTTCATGTACGGGGTCGGCCCGCAACAGAAGATTTCCCGGTCGGCGAAGTCCGGTGCGATCAGCTCCAGCATGCGCTGGTCGAGGTAGCCGCGATAGCCGGCCCAGGCCTCGCCCATGCCGTGCTTCTCGCAAATGATGTGCAGGCTGAAGTTGTTGACCCGCGACGCCATGTGCTCCAGCTCGCGGTGGAAAATAATGTCCTTGGGCGAGCGGGCGCTGTGGACGAACACCATATCGACGTTGGCGTTGGTGTCGAAGAACCAGCGCGCCATCGACATGACCGGCGTGATGCCGACGCCGCCGGACAGAAACAAGGCTTTGTCGGTGGGGAAATCGATAGAGTTGAACAGCCCGACCGGACCGTGCACCGGCAGCAGATCGCCTTCGCTGAGGTTGTCGTGCAGCCAATTGGAAACCTTACCGCCCGGGATACGTTTGATCGTCAGGGAAAAACTGTAGGGCACAGAAGGTGAGCTGGCGATGGTGTACGAGCGCATCACCTGTTCGCCATCGATCTCCAATTCCAGGGTAACGAACTGGCCGGGCTTGAAGAAGAACATGATCGGCTGATCGGACATGAAGCAAAAGGTGCGAACGTCCCAGGTTTCCTGGATCACCTTTACGCAGCGCACCAGATGGCGGCCGTTGGTCCAGGTCTGGGTATTGACCGGATTGAGGAAATTGCTGGACATGCTCACCTCGATTGCGCGCTGGCTACAACGGCCTATTCAGGCCCTTTTCCAGGGCTGCGACTGCCACGACGCATGGCCCTTCTGGCGCAGAATTGTGCGCAACGCGCTGCGGCGTCACTTACCTATCCGCGACATCGGCATGCTTATCGCGACCAGCCCGGTGTCACGGGGGTTCGGGAGTCGGAAACGGATGTGTGCCTGTCGCCCATGGATAAGGTTTCCCTCTGGCGCCGCGACACACTCGGTCGCAGCCGAGCTAGGGAAGGCGGTCTCGCCGGAGTCGCTTTCCTTATTGACTATATGGATGCGGTCCGGCTCGCCGCCTTGCGTAGTAACCGAATAGCCACTTTTGTCGCCAGCCACAGACGCCTGCAAGGCGCGGCCGGCTTGAGGAGCAACCGATGGATGTCACTTCCAACCTGAGCCTGGGCGATCCGCTCGAACCCGCGCGTAAGGCTACTGCCGAAATGCTGCAGACGCGTGAACGGACGTTTTCGCTGCCGCAGCCGTTCTACAACGATGAGCGGCTATTCCAGCTCGACATGCAGGAAATTTTCCACAAGGAATGGCTGATCGCAGGCATGACCTGCGAGATTCCCGCGAAGGGCAACTTCCTGACGTTGCAGATCGGCAATAACCCGATCCTGGTCATCCGCGGCGCCGAAGGCACTGTGCACGCTTTCCATAACGTCTGTCGCCATCGCGGTTCGCGGCTGTGCACAAGCGACAAGGGCAAGGTCGCCAAGCTGGTGTGCCCCTACCATCAGTGGACCTACGAGCTGGACGGCCGTCTACTGTTCGCCGGCACCGAAATGGGCGCCGACTTCGACATGAACCAGTACGGGCTCAAGCCGGTGCAGTGCAAGACGGCGGGCGGCTACATCTTCATTTCTCTGGCAGAGAACCCGCCAGCGATCGACGATTTCCTGGCCACTCTGTCGCACTACATGGAGCCGTACGACATGGAGAACGCCAAGGTGGCTGTGCAGAGCACCCTGGTGGAAAAGGCCAACTGGAAGCTGGTGCTGGAGAACAATCGCGAGTGCTACCACTGCAATGGTGCGCACCCTGAACTGCTCAATTCGCTGCTGGAATGGGACGACGTCACTGATCCACGTGCCAGCCAGGCATTCAAGGACCACGTTGCCGAATCTGCAGCCAAGTGGGACGCCGAGAAGATTCCCTATGCCCATGCCAGCTTCGGCCTGCGCAACCGTATTGTGCGCATGCCGCTACTCAAGGGCACCGTGTCCATGACCATGGATGGTAAACAGGGATGCCAGAAGCTGATGGGGCGGATCAAGAACCCCGAGCTCGGCTCGATGCGCATCCTGCACCTGCCGCACTCTTGGAACCATTGCATGGGCGATCACATCATCGTCTTTACCGTGTGGCCGATCAGCGCGCAGGAAACCATGGTCACTACCAAGTGGATCGTCCACAAGGATGCAGTAGAAGGCGTCGATTACGACGTGGCGCGCCTGCGCCAGGTCTGGGATGCCACCAACGACCAGGACCGTCGCCTCGCCGAGGAAAACCAGCGCGGGATCAATTCCACTGCCTACCAGCCCGGGCCCTACTCGAAGACCTACGAGTTCGGTGTGGTCAACTTCGTCGATTGGTACAGCGAGCGCATGCTGCACAACCTTGGCGCGGAGCCAGCGAACTATCTGCGACAGATCAACCAGTGATCCGATAGGCCGCTCGACGTCGGTGGCGTACCCGTATGCAGCGGGTGCGCCGCCAGCGTTTTCCCCAGCGGCAGACAAGCCGCTCATGCCGACGCGGGCCTTGGCGGTTCGCTCGCTCCGGCAGGCACCTCGCGATACGAGGAACTTCGGTACGCCCCTGTGACCGAAGAGTGGAAGTGCTCCCGCATGGGAGCCGATGGCGTCGCTGCCGAGCACGCGCGCCATCTTTTTTCCGAAGCCACAATTGCCGCAACGACGAGGATGCCAGTGATTGTCATCATCATGGGGGTAGCGGGTAGCGGGAAAACGACCATCGGCGAGAAGCTGGCTGCTCGCCTGGGATGTGGTTTCTCCGATGCCGACGAATTCCACAGCGAGGCTAACAAGCGCAAGATGGCCAGTGGCATCGCGCTGGATGACGAGGATCGGCGGCCCTGGCTCCAGGCGATGCGCGATGCGATCGAAACGCGGCACGAGCAGGGTCACGACTGGGTGTTCGCCTGTTCGGCTCTCAAACGAAGTTATCGTCAGTTGCTCAGCGGAGGCCACGAGGGGGTCGTCTGGGTTTATCTGGACGGTTCGCAGGCACTGTTGTTAGAGCGGCTGCGGCGGCGCTCCGGGCATTTCTTCGACCCCAGCCTGCTGTGCAGCCAGCTGCAAGCGCTGGAAAAACCCAGCGAGGAAGAGGCGATAAGGGTGGATATCACCCATTCGCCCGAACAGATCGTCGAGACGATTATCGAGCGCCTGTCGCACGCCGAGGCGAGCGACTAGGGGAAACAGAATCAGTCGTCGGCCAGCTCATAACGATCGCGGCCATTGCGCTTGGCCCTCAGCAGCGCCACGTCGGCGCGGTTGATGGTGCTGGAATAGTTCTCGTCGGCGCGCAACTGCGCAAGGCCCAGGCTCACGGTGACCGATAGCGAGTCGTCGTTGACTCGAACGCGCAGCTTGGCAACCGCCTGGCGCAGGCGCTCCATTACCCGAACGGCCTGTTCGCTTGTGGTTTCCGGCATCATCACCAGGAACTCTTCCCCGCCCCAGCGGCCGCACAGATCGTGCTCGCGGACTTCCGCTTCCATCACCCGCACTACATCCATCAGCACATGGTCGCCCACTTCGTGGCCATATTCATCGTTGATGACCTTGAAGCGGTCGATATCGATCATGACGATGCACAGCGGGCGCGAATAACGCTTGGCCCGCTCGGTTTCGTCGCGCAGGCGCTCGGTGAGCAGGCGGCGATTGGCGATCCCGGTCAGCGCGTCGTGGGTGGAGGCCTCTTTCAGCGCGATATTCAGGTCGCGCATCATCATCTGGTAGCGGTCGGAGATGCGCGCGACCTTTTCCAGCTGCCGCAGCTGTTTCTCGAAGCGCGCCGAAAGCGTCATTTCGCGGTCCCGGACAATGCTCTGATAGCCGTCGGAGACACGGGCGATCCGCTCGATCCGGTTGAGCAGGGCGTGATGCGCTTCCCACAGCTGGCTCAGCGCTTCATGCAGCGGATGATCCTGATTCCGGGGGTCGGACAAGGACTCCAGGACCTGGCTTTCCAGAGGCTTTTGGCCGCGCATACAGACCTTCTATTCGTCGCTGAGGATCATGAAGGGAAAGGTGCAGTCTTCCTTGAATTCCTCGGCCAGCTCCACCACCCGCTCGTTGCGTCGATCATAGTGCCAATTGACTGCAACCGGCTTGCCGTCCTGATGAGCCGCTTCGAGTAGGTCGAATATGTCCATCACCGCCTTGATGCTGCTGGTGTTCAGGTACAGGAGGTGCAACTCCAGGCGCAACGGTCGTCCGGCTTCGGCCAGATAGCGCTCGATCCACTCGATGACTTGGTGGAAAAGCTCGTAGGAGTTTTCCGGGTAGGAGTCGCCTTGCATGGCAAGCACGCCGTTTTCCCAGTCGGACTGAATGGCTGGCGATGACTGGCTGCCGACGATGGAGAAATCATTCATGTGCATTGTGCTCTTATGAGTCAGATGACCGCGCTCAGGCTGATGAACGAGCGGCCGTTGGCAACGGTTTGCAGTGATGCTTTCAGCGGCTCGCTGGATTTACGGGCGATGTCGATCAGGCCCAATCCGGCACCGCTGGCGGTGTTGTCTTCACGCGGTTTGCGCAATTGTTCCTTGTAGCGGACTTTGAGCTGGGCTTTGTTCAGGCCTGCCAGCTCTTCAATGGTGGCGAGCAGTGCTTCGCCGTCGGCGGTCTCGATCAGGTTGCCTGCGGAAACGACATAGCGGCCGTCGCTATCGTTGCGCGCTACCACCACCGTGGCGCCGGCTTCCTGGTCGGCCCAGTTGCGCACTTTGGCGTAATGTCGAATGTTCTGGGTCATCTCGATATACACGGCGAACACGTCCATGGCCGATGACGGGTTGGCATGATCGGCAGCCAGGTAGTTGCGCAACGCATTGCCGATTTCCTCGATCAGGCTGCGTGAGATCGGGCCGTTGAAGCACAGCATGATCTGCTGTCGGTTGTAGCTTTCGCGCATGGCGAACAGGTCAAGGGTTTCCATGGGGCAACTCGACTCCGGTGGATGGCGCTCAATCGAAACGGAAACACAGCATCGTGATGTCGTCACGCTGCGGATAATCGCCCTGATACTCGGCCAGGGTCGCTATGAACGCGGCACCTTGTTCGGCCAAGGGCAGGCGCGCGTGACGCAGGATCATCTCGGCGAAGCGACTGTTACCGAAGCCATAGCCTAGCTCACCGCCTGCCTGATCGAGGAAGCCATCGGTGGCGAGGTAGAAGGTACGACCAGGCGTCAGTTCGAGTTCGGCGTTCTGGTATTCACCGGGGCGACGATCACCGATCGCGCGGCGGCCGGCCGGCAGTTCGTCGAGGGTTTCGCCGTCGCTGTAGTACAGCGCGATCTTGGCGCCGGCATAGGTCACCTTGTGGCGGTCGAAGTCGACATACGCGAGCCCCACGTCCATGTTGGTGGCCAAGGCGTGTTGGGTGGTGTCGTCGCGCAGCATTCGGCGCACGATGCCGTCTGTCCGCGCAAGGATGGCGGCCGGATCGTGCAAACCGGCGTCGGCGATGGCCTGCTCGATCGCGGCGTGGGCGAGCATGGTCATCAGCGCACCGGGCACGCCGTGGCCTGCGCAGTCGACCACGCCGAGCAGGCAGCCCTGGGCGGTCGCGCGATAGACATAGAAGTCGCCGCCGACCACGTCGCGTGGATGCCAGAGCACCGCGTGACGGTCGTCGAGGTCGGCGATCAACTGGCGCTTGGGTAGGATGGCGTGCTGGATGAGGCTGGCGTAATCGATGGAATCGTCGATTTTCTTGTGTGCCGCCGCCATTTCGCGGTTGGCCTGCTCCAACTCGCGCGTGCGGTCCTGGACGCGGCTTTCCAGCTCGCTGGTATGGCTGCGAACCTTCTGCGCCATGCTGCCGAATGCGGCGCTCAGCTCGCCGATCTCGTCGCCGCGATGGCTTGGCAGGGCCGCGTCGTAGTGCCCGGCGGCGATCGCCTGGGCGCTCTTGCGCAGTTGCCGCAGGGGACGTAGCACGCGCTTGTCGACCAACCAGACGCCGCTGACGATCAGCAGCAAGAAGAGCATCAGCACGGCGCCGATGGCAGGCAACAGCGGTTTGATCTCGATGACCTGGGCAGTACGCAGATCGACCGCGCTGGCGACGAACCAGTTCAGCTCGGGTACCCAGCTCATCGCCAGCAGGCGCGGCTCACCGTCCAGCGTGACTTGTAAAGTGGCGGTATCGCCGGGGTGTTCCCGGCTGAAGGTCATGGCTTCCCGCAGCGCGGTGGCTTGCTCGATGTTGTCCAGCAACCCCAGCACGTTGGTGGCCAACGACCGACCTTGCGAAGTGTCGGCATTGAGTGTCACCAGGCTCTGGTTGGGGTGGATCAGGATCGAGCCATAGCTGTCGAGCACCATGGATTCGACACCGGTCCTGTCGACCTCGATGAAATCGCTGATGAAGGCGTTCAGGCCGATGCCCGAACCAACCACCCCCAATGGCTTGTCGCCGTCCCGCACGACGATGTTGAACCAGATCTTGAGGTCCTGGGTGACGACGGAGCGGTCTACGTTGAGGTGATAAGGCGCATCCGAACGCAGCGTGGTGTAGAACCACTCGTCATCATCGGCGTCGGGCGTCATCTGATAGCGAGGGGCTTCGCTGGGGCTCAGTTTGTCGCTGTTGGAATAGTAGTTGTTGCTGCTCGCTGACGCAGCGAAGTAGGCGTGGTCGCTTAGTGCCCGTTGATAACCGGCCGCTTCGTTGAAAAACAGGGCACGTTTGTCGCCATCCTCTTCATCGAGCAGCCAGGCACGGGTGATTTGCGATTCGGCCAGGCGTTGCGCCAACGCCAGTTCACGGGTGACCGGGGCGAACAGGCGTTCGCGGTTGAGCTGTACCGCGTTGCGCGCGTAGGCTTCGCCGAAACGGTTCTGTACGCCTTTGAGCGCTTCGCGGCCGACCAGCGCGGCCACGCCGATCGCGAGCAGGAAAGTCAGCAATAGCGCCAGCAGCGACTTGCCGCGTAATCCCAGTGCCGCCATGTTGACCCCGTCTTCCTTCGCGATTGCTGCTGAACCTGGCGTCGCAGAGCATGCCAGGCGGCGATAAGGCGGTGATTATCAGGTATCAGGCCAGTTGCCACCAGTGGCGGTTCGCCACGTAAAAACGGAGCCTATCGACTCCGTTTTTATTTTTTGTGCTACTGGGCCAGCTTCTTGTACTTGACCCGATGCGGCTGCGCCGCAGCGTCGCCCAGGCGTTTCTTGCGATCGGCTTCGTACTCGGTGTAGTTACCTTCGAAGAAGACGATATCGCCGTCGTCCTCATAGGAGAGGATGTGGGTGGCGACCCGGTCAAGGAACCAGCGATCGTGAGAGATCACGATGGCCGCGCCGGGGAAGTCCAGCAGCGCTTCTTCCAGCGAGCGCAGGGTTTCCACGTCGAGGTCGTTGGACGGTTCGTCGAGCAGCAGCACATTGGCGCCTTCCTTGAGCGTCAGCGCCAGGTGCAGGCGGCCACGCTCACCGCCGGACAAGTCCTTGACGAATTTCTGCTGGTCGCCGCCCTTGAAGTTGAAGCGTCCCACGTAAGTGCGCGACGGAACTTCATAATTGCCGATGCGGATCATGTCGGAGCCATCGGACACCGCTTCCCATACCGTCTTGCTGCCGTCCAGGTCCTCGCGGCTCTGGTCGACGCAGGCCACCTGCACCGTGTCGCCGATTTCGATGCTGCCCGAATCTGGCTGCTCCTTGCCCATGATCATGCGGAACAGGGTCGACTTGCCCGCACCATTGCCGCCGATCACGCCGACGATGGCGCCCTTGGGCATGCTGAAGGAAAGATCTTCGATCAGTACCCGATCGCCGTAGCCTTTGGTCACGTTCTTGAAGTCGATGACCTTGTCGCCCAGACGCGGACCGGCCGGGATATAGATTTCGTTGGTCTCGCTGCGCTTCTGGAATTCCTGCGACTGCAACTCCTCGAAGCGCTGCAGGCGTGCCTTGGATTTGGCCTGACGGGCCTTGGCGCCCTTGCGCACCCACTCCAGCTCTTCCTTCATGGCCTTTTCATGGGCCGACTGCTGCTTGGATTCCTGTGCCAGACGGTTGGATTTGGCCTCCAGCCAACCGGAGTAGTTGCCCTCGTAAGGGATGCCCGCGCCGCGGTCGAGTTCGAGAATCCAGCCGGCCACGTTGTCCAGGAAGTAGCGATCGTGAGTGATCGCCACCACGGTGCCAGGGAAATCGTGAAGGAAGTGTTCCAGCCAGGCCACCGAGTCGGCGTCCAGGTGGTTGGTCGGTTCGTCCAGCAGGAGCATGTCGGGTGCCGACAGCAGCAGGCGGCAAAGCGCCACGCGGCGCTTTTCGCCACCGGACAGGTGTTCGACTTTGGCATCCCATGGAGGCAGGCGCAGGGCGTCGGCGGCAACTTCCAGCTGACGCTCGAGGTTGTGGCCATCGCTAGCCTGCAGGATCGCTTCGAGCTTGGCCTGTTCGGCGGCCAGCCTGTCAAAGTCTGCATCCGGCTCGGCGTAGGCGGCATAGACCTCATCGAGGCGGGCCTGGGCATCCTTGATGCTGCTGACCGCCTCTTCGACGATTTCTCGAACGGTCTTGCTCGGGTCGAGCAGGGGCTCTTGCGGCAGGTAGCCGACGTTCAGGTCGGGCATTGCCCGGGCTTCGCCGTCGAACTCCTTGTCGACGCCGGCCATGATCCGCAACAGCGTAGATTTACCCGCGCCGTTGAGGCCGAGCACGCCGATCTTGGCGCCAGGAAAGAATGACAGGGAAATATTCTTGAGAATTTCACGCTTCGGCGGAACGACTTTGCTCAGCCGGTGCATGGTGTAGACGTATTGAGCCATGGAGACGAATGCCCGTGACAGGAAAAGAAGGATAAAAGCCCGTCGCGGCGGACGGGCGAAAACAGAAGCTACCGGAATGCTCCAGGCAGGGCAAACCAGCGGTCAATCCTTTTGAGTGATGGCGTTTTGCCTTATAGCAAGGCATTCTTCGCATTCCGCACCCGTTGTATGGCTATTGCTGCTTCACCAGATAGGTTCGATACGTGTGACCGACACCGATCTCTCTCAGTCGCCGGCGTCCCGTCCCGAGTGGCTTGCTGGGCTTGGCCTACGCTTGGCCCGGGCCTGCGGCCGTTTTCTGGTGCCTCGACGTTTCGCGCCTCGCTGGCAGGCGCTGCGCTATTCCATTACCGCACTGGATGCCATCGAAGAGCGCATCCTGATCAGCGATTTTTCCGGTCGGTTGCAGTACCTCAACGGTCAGGCGGCGGTCATGTTCGGCCTGAGCAATCGAGACGTGTCGCGTTATCGGCTGCAGAAGCTGCTGCCCATGCTCGATGCGCAGGCCTTCGATGCCAGCAACGGCCATGCCGATATCTGCCTGAAACCCGTACGCCTGCTGCAGAGTGGGGAGCCCCGGCTCTTTTCCATGACCCGCCGGGCATTGCGCCTGGAGGGCGATGCGCAACCCTCCGGTTTCGTTTGGGTCATGCGCGACATCACCTGCGAGCAGCAGGCGCAGACGGCGCTGGCAGAGCGCGAACGCTTCTGGTCGGAGGTGCTGCGGGCCGTGCCCGACACGCTCTATGTACAGGACGTTCAGAGCGGCAAATTGCTATTCAGCAACAATAATCTGGCGTCGCGGCTGGGCTACAGCGAAGAGGATCGTGGCGATGATGGCAATGCGTTCTGGCGCCGCATTAGTCATCCGGACGATCAGGAATACATCTGGCGACTATTGGCTCTGCGCGGCTCGATGACCGAGGAGGCCGGCCAGGAGGCGCTGCTGCGATGGCGACATCACGATGGCAGCTGGCGCTGGTTCAGCATTCGCGAGCAAGTGCTCTCGCGTGATGACCACGGACGGATCTGGCGCCTGATCGGCGTGGCCCGCGATGTGACCGCAAAAATCGAGCACAGTCATTCGCTGCGCGACAGCGAGCGTCGTTATCGCATGCTGGCGGGTAGTCTGCAGGACGTCATTTTCACCACTGACAGCGCGGTCCAGATCGACTACGTGAGTCCGTCAGTACAAACGGTGCTTGGTTATAGCGCCGAGTGGACGATGAAGCATGGCCTGGATCGAGTTGTGACTAAGCCACGCCAGGCGGCGCGCTTCTATGAGCTGATGCGCAAGGTGCGCAAGGCGTCTTTCAATCCGACGACTCTTGCCGAGCTTGGGCAAAGCCTGCAGCGCCAGACGCTGTATTTCGACTGCATTTCCGCCGACGGGCGGCCGGTAGCCATCGAACTGCGCATCACGCTGCTCTGGAACGAGAACAACCGCTTCGACGGCGCCCTGTGCGTGGGCCGCGACATCAGCAAGCAGCGCCAGGCGGAAAAGGAGCTGCGCCGCGCGGCGACGGTATTCGAGCACTCCTCGGCCGCCATCGTTGTGACCGATCCGGCCGGAAGGATCGTGCAGGTCAACGATGCCTTCCAGCGAATAACCGGCTACAGCGGCGAGGAAGTGATGGGGCTGTGGCCGACTGCACTGAGCGCGGATCGACAGCAGGCCAATCAGATGACCTTTGTGCGTGATCAGATCCTCAGGGTGGGCAAATGGGAAGGCGAGCTCTGGCTCAAACGCAAGGACGGCGACACCTATCCGTGCTGGATCGGTATCACGGCCGTGCGCGACGCCGAGGATGATCTGGTCAGCTACGTGTGTTTTTTCAGTGACATGAGCGAGCGCAAGGCCAGCGAAAAGCGTATTCACCGCCTGGCCTACTACGACAGCTTGACCCAATTGCCGAACCGGACACTATTTCAGGATCGTCTGCACAGCAGTCTGCAGCTGTCCTCGCGGCGCGGCGCCTGGGTCGCACTGATGTTCTTGGATCTCGACCGCTTCAAGCCGATCAACGATTCTCTCGGTCATGCCGCCGGGGATCGCATGCTGAAGGAGGTAGCCATGCGCCTGGCTTCCTGCGTGGAGGAAGACGACACGGTCGCACGCATGGGCGGGGACGAGTTCACCTTTCTTCTGCGTCCATGCCCGGAGCGGGACGAGGCCCTGACTCGGGCGATCCATGTCGGCGAGCGCATTCTGGCCAGCCTCACCGAACCGTTCGTGTTGTCCGGGCGCGAATTCTTCGTCACCGCCAGCATCGGCATCGCCCTTAGCCCACAGGACGGCGATGACATCAGCCAACTGATGAAGAACGCCGACACTGCCATGTATCACGCGAAGGAGCGTGGCAAGAACAACTTCCAGTTCTATCAGGCTGAAATGAACGCCCGTGCGCTAGAGCGTCTGGAGCTGGAAAGTGACTTGCGCCATGCGCTCGAGCAGGAACAGTTCGTGTTGCATTATCAGCCGCAATTTCTCGCTGAGGGGCGGACGCTCACTGGCGTCGAAGCCTTGTTGCGCTGGCAGCATCCGGTGCGTGGTCTGGTGTCACCCTGCGACTTCATTCCCGCGCTGGAGGAACTGGGGCTGGTGGTTGAAGTCGGCGACTGGGTAATCGGTGAAGTCTGCCGACAGGTTTCTCAATGGCAGGCGCAGGGCAGGGCGGTACCGAAGGTATCGGTCAATCTGTCGGCGCGACAGTTCGCCGACGGCAAGCTCGCGCAGCGGATCGCCACGCTATTGGAGGCGAGCGGCATCGCCCCGGGTTGCCTTGAGCTGGAGTTGACCGAGAGCATCCTGATGCAGGACGTGGGCGAGGCCATGCGCATGCTCGACTCGTTGAAGCAGCTCGGGCCTTCCATTGCCATCGACGATTTCGGTACGGGGTACTCCTCGCTTAACTACCTGAAGCAGTTCCCCATTGATGTGCTCAAGATCGACCGCAGCTTCGTCGATGGTCTGCCAGAGGGCGAGCAGGATGGCCAGATCGCCCGAGCCATCATCGCCATGGCGCACAGCCTGGGCATGTCGGTGATTGCCGAAGGCGTTGAGAACCAGGCCCAGCTGGATTTCCTGCGTGAGCACGGCTGCGATGAGGTGCAGGGGTTCTTCCTCGGCAGACCTGTTTCCGCCAGCGTCCTGGCCGAGCATCAAGGCTGGGCCGATTCATGTTGCACATGATCAAGGCTCATACCCGCGCTCCGGCGGATGGGTTAGAATCCGCGCCTCTCTTTACTACCGCCAGCTGATTCTCAGAGGACTGCCATGTTCAGCCGTGATTTGACCCTCGCCCGTTTCGACGCCGATCTCTTCGCTGCCATGCAGCAGGAAGCCAAGCGTCAGGAAGACCACATCGAGCTGATCGCCTCGGAGAACTACACCAGCCCGGCGGTGATGGAAGCCCAGGGTTCGGTGCTCACCAACAAGTACGCCGAAGGCTATCCGGGCAAGCGCTACTACGGTGGCTGCGAGTACGTCGACGTGGTGGAGCAGCTGGCCATCGACCGCGCCAAGGAGCTGTTCGGCGCCGACTACGCCAACGTCCAGCCGCACGCCGGCTCCCAGGCCAACAGCGCCGTCTACCTGGCGCTGCTCAACGCCGGTGACACCATTCTCGGTATGAGCCTGGCCCACGGCGGCCACCTGACTCACGGCGCCAGCGTTTCCTCCTCCGGCAAGCTGTACAACGCCGTGCAGTACGGCATCAACGACCAGGGGCTCATCGATTACGACGAAGTCGAGCGTCTGGCCCTCGAACACAAGCCGAAGATGGTCGTCGCAGGCTTCTCCGCCTATTCTCAACAACTCGATTTCGCCCGTTTCCGCGAAATCGCCGACAAGGTCGGTGCCTACCTGTTTGTCGACATGGCTCACGTGGCCGGTTTGGTCGCCGCGGGTGTCTATCCGAACCCGGTGCCGTTCGCCGACGTGGTGACCACCACCACTCATAAGACCCTGCGCGGCCCGCGCGGTGGCCTGATCCTGGCGCGTGCCAACGCCGAGATCGAGAAGAAGCTCAACTCCGCCGTATTCCCAGGCGCCCAGGGTGGCCCGCTGGAGCACGTGATCGCCGCCAAGGCGGTGTGCTTCAAGGAAGCGCTGCAGCCCGAGTTCAAGGCATACCAGCAGCAGGTGGTGAAAAACGCCCAGGCGATGGCCGAGGTGTTCATCCAGCGCGGCTTCGACGTGGTTTCCGGCGGTACCCAGAATCACCTGTTCCTGCTTAGCCTGATCAAGCAGGACGTCACCGGTAAAGACGCCGACGCCGCTTTGGGTCGCGCTCATATCACTGTGAACAAGAACAGCGTGCCGAACGATCCGCGCTCGCCGTTCGTTACCTCTGGTCTGCGTATCGGTACGCCAGCGGTAACCACCCGTGGCTTCGGCGAGACCGAATGTCGCGATCTGGCCGGCTGGATCTGCGACATCCTCGACAACATGGGCGACGAGTCGGTGATCGAGACCGTGCGCGGCAAGGTCGAAGCGGTCTGCGCCAAGTTCCCGGTCTACGGTAACTAAGCACGACAGTTGCAGCGAAAGCCCGGCTATTGCCGGGCTTTTTTGTTCGGGGCCGTCCGTCCGCCAAGCCACCGGTAGCGAAGTGCCAGTCGGCCCTGGGCGTCACGCACCGGCTGGGTTAACGTGCAGTCCCCAACGCCCGGATTCGGGTCCTCGGAGAGGTGTGATGCAGCTCAAGCACAAGATCGCCGCGCTGAGCATCCTGCCGCTGCTGCTGGCCGTGGCGGTGGTCTGCGCGCTAGTGCTGGTACAGAACCAGCGTCTCGGCGAGCAGCAGGCGCAGCTCATCGAAAGCAGCATTCTGGCCAGCAAGCAGGCTGAGCTGAAGAACTACGTAGAGATGGCACTGAGCACCATTGCGCCGCTCTACGACGGCGGCCTGGATGATGCAGAGACCAAGCAGAAGGTGCTCGCGGCGCTGGGGCGATTCAGTTTCGGCAGCGATGGTTACTTCTTCGTCTACGACCGCAGCGGCCTTAACCTGATGCATCCTCGCCAACGCGAGCTGGTCGGCCAGGATCTATGGGAGATGACCGACCCCAACGGCCTGAAGGTGATCCAGGCGCTGATGCGCAGCGCGGAAACTGGCAATGGCTTTCAGCGCTATGCCTGGCAGAAGCCTTCCACCGGCCAGTTCGCCGACAAGCTTGCCTACGTGGTAATGCTCGAGCGCTGGGGCTGGATGCTCGGCACCGGCATCTATCTCGAAGATGTCGAGCAAGCCATCCAGACGGTGCGTACCGAGGTGTCGGCCGGTATTCATACCACCATGCTGGCGATCGCCGGGGTCGCGCTGGTGGCGGTGCTGCTGGTTTTTGCCAGCGGGCTGACGCTAAACGTCAGCGAACGGCGGTTGGCCGACCGCAAACTGCAGGCGCTGACTCAGCGCATAGTCAGCCTGCAGGAGGAGGAGCGCTCGCGGGTGTCTCGTGAATTGCACGACGGCATCAGTCAGTTGCTGGTATCTATCAAGTTTCAGTTCGAGCTGGCCAGTCATGAGTTCTCCATCAACAGCCCCAAGGCGCTGATCACGCTGGATGCCGGCGTCGAGCGGCTAGCCGGGGCGATCGGTGAAGTACGGCGCATCTCTCACGATCTACACCCGTCATTACTGGATACCCTGGGTTTGCCGGCGGCGATTGGCCAGCTTGTGGCAGAGTTCGAACAGCGCAGTGGGTTGAAAATGCTATACAACAACGGCCTCGGCGACAGCGATCCGGATGATTCGGTAGCGGTCGCGTTGTTCAGAGTGCTGCAGGAGGCGCTGACCAACATCGAACGTCATGCTGCAGCGCAATCAGTGCATATCAGCCTGGACGGCGATGACGCGTCGGTGCGCCTGCGGGTGCGGGACGACGGTGTTGGTTTCAATCCACGTCGGCTCGACAGCATCAAAGGCGGCGGTATCGGTTTGCGTAACATCCGCGAACGGGTGGAACACTTCGGTGGGCGTTTCAGCCTGCTATCGGCCGCCGGCGGCACCGAGCTGGACGTGACCTTGCCGGCTCGGGCCGGTTGAATCCTCGACTTCTCGAATAATAAGAGGCTCGCTCAATGAACCCGCAAGCTTGCATCAAGGTGGTACTGATCGACGACCATGTCTTGGTTCGGGACGGCATCCGCGCATTGCTGATGGCCGTGCCCGAACTGGATGTCGTCGGGGAAGCCGGCTCCGGCACCGAGGCGATCGAGCTGCTGCGTCGGGTTCCGGCGGATGTGGTGTTGATGGATATCGGTCTGAAGGACATCAACGGACTCGAGCTGACTCAATCGCTACGCAACGAATTTCCCGACATTCGCGTGCTAATCCTGAGCATGTACGACAATCAGGAGTACGTGAACACCTCGGTGAAAGTCGGTGCCAGTGGTTATGTGCTCAAGGATGCGCCGTCGCGGGAAATCATCGTCGCCATCGAGGCGATTGCCGCAGGTGGCACTTACTACAGCAGAGGCATCGCCGAGAAGCTGGCCAGCAGCGGCGCCGAGGAGCGGGAGCTCACCCCGCGTGAGCGGGAGGTACTGCTGATGCTGGCTCAGGGGCACAACAACAAGACCATGGCGCGTGCGCTGCAGATCAGCGTGCGGACGGTGGAAACCCATCGGCTGAGCATCCGCCGCAAGCTCGATATCGATCGCCCCGCGGACCTGATGAAGCACGCCATGGTGCATGGCTGGCTACCGGGTCAGCACTAGCGCTTCCTCCGAGCGTCCACCGAGGCGATGAGCGCAACGCCGCTCGGCCGATACCCTGGCCAGCGCGGGCGCTGTGCCTCCCTGTTCTGTAGGATGGCGCCATCGAATACCTTTGGGCGCCCCATGACTGTCATCCCTTCTGGCGTGATGTTGCCGCCGCCGCTGATTTATCTGTTCTTCGTAGCTTGCGCTTGGGGATTGGCGCAATGGATGCCGCTGGCGCTACCGGAGCATGAGCTGTCGCGTTACGCCGGTTGGGTTTCGATTGCCGTCGGCATCGTCCTGATGCTCTGGGCGGCGCTGACGATGTTTCGTCAGCGCACCACCATCAATCCTTACGGTAAACCCAGCAGCCTGCTGCAGATCGGCCCGTTTCGCCTTTCGCGCAATCCCATCTATCTCGCCGATACGCTGATCTATTGTGGGATCGGCCTATTGCTCAACAGCCTCTGGCCCTGGTTGCTGCTGCCCTTGCTGATTCGCTGCATGCAGCGCACCGTGATCGTTCACGAAGAACATCTGCTGACGCGAACCTTCGGCGATGAGTATCGGGCCTATCGGCGGCGCGTGCGACGCTGGCTCTGAGCATGACCTCAAGGCCGTGAGGCTGACCTATAGTTAAACGAGAATTCTCGGGAGTGGTTCTGATGAATGAAACAAGCAGCGACCGTCGGCGCTTTCAGCGCTTCGCCTTCGATGCCGAAACGGAGCTGGTGCAGGGACAGCGCCGCTGGTCGGTCGAGTTGCATGACCTTTCGCTGAAGGGCTTGCTGGTGCATCGACCAGCGGGTTGGGATGCCGATCCCGCCCAGCCGTTCGAGGCACGGATACGGCTCGCCGATGACGCCGAGGTGCGCATGGAGGTGGAGACGACTCATGACGAGGGTGAGCTGATTGGCCTGGTCTGCCGGCACATCGACGTCGATTCCATCAGCCATCTGCGGCGGCTGGTGGAGCTCAATCTGGGTGACGAAGCGCTGCTGGAACGTGAACTGGCGGCGCTCGGCGAGTCCTGAGGCGTTGGTCTTATTCGAACAAGGCGTCCAGCGCCTGTTCGAGCCGTGTCACGGCGATGACCTGCAGCCCGGCGGGCGCCTCCTTCGGCGCGTTGCCCTTGGGCACTATGGCACGCTTGAACCCGTGCTTGGCGGCCTCTTTCAATCGTTCCTGGCCGCTCGGCACCGGTCTGATCTCACCGGATAACCCCACCTCACCGAATACCAGTAGGTCAGTGTCCAGCGGGCGGTTGCGCAGGCTGGAGATCACTGCAGCCATCAGCGCCAGATCCGATGCGGTCTCCAGCACCTTGACGCCACCGACCACATTGATGAACACGTCCTGGTCGTAGGTAGGAATGCCGCCGTGGCGGTGCAGCACCGCCAGCAGCATGGCCAGACGATTCTGGTCGAGGCCCAGCGTGACGCGGCGTGGGTTGGCCATATGGCTGGTGTCGACCAGCGCCTGGACTTCCACCAGCATCGGTCGAGTGCCTTCCCAGGTGGCCATGACCACGCTGCCGGGCACCGCTTCCTGGGCGCGAGTAAGGAAGATCGCCGAGGGGTTGGTGACTTCCTTGAGGCCCTTGTCGGTCATGCCGAACACACCCAGTTCGTTGATCGCGCCGAAGCGGTTCTTCACTGCGCGCAGCAGACGCAGGCGACCATCCGATTCGCCTTCGAAATACAGCACGGTGTCGACCATGTGCTCCAATACGCGCGGGCCGGCCAGCGCCCCCTCCTTGGTGACGTGGCCGACCAGAAAGATCGCGGTGCCGCTTTGCTTGGCGAAACGCACCAACAACGCCGCGCTCTCACGCACCTGGGCGACCCCGCCGGGGGCCGACTGCAATTGCTCGGTGAAGATCGTCTGGATCGAGTCGATCACCATCACCTTGGGCTTCTCCAGCCGCGCGGTGGCGATGATCGATTCGATGCAAGTCTCGGTCATCACCTTGAGCCGGTCCTGCGGCAGGTCCAGGCGACGCGCGCGCATGGCCACCTGCTGCTGCGATTCCTCGCCCGTGACATACAAGGCCGGGAATTGTCGGGCGATATTGCACAGCGTCTGCAGCAGGATGGTCGACTTGCCGATGCCGGGGTCACCACCGATGAGCACCACCGAACCGTCGACCAGGCCGCCGCCGAGTACGCGGTCCAGCTCGCCGGAAGCCGTGGAGAAACGCGGCACTTCCTCGACGCTGACTTCGGCCAGCGTCTTGATATTGGCCTGATCACCCGCCCAGCCAGCGCGACCCGAGGGTGGTGCGGCGCCGTCGATGACGGTTTCCACCAAGGTATTCCAGGCGCCACAGTCACCGCACTGGCCGGCCCATTTGGGGAAGGTCGAGCCGCATTCGGTGCAGCCATACATGCGCTTGGCCTTTGCCATGGGAAACTCCGCGTCGGATGAATGGAGTCGCATGATAGCGACTGACTTGATCGCCATCAGCCACAAGTGCCGTCATAGCCGCCAGACTGTAAACAAATCGAACAGGAGTCAGCGCCATGCGCCATCTGTTATTTCTGCATTTGCTGGGTGCCAGCGTCTGGGTAGGTGGCCATCTGGTGTTGTTGTGCAGCGTATTGCCCGGCGCACTGCGTGGTCGCGATGTGCAGCCAGTGCGCGCATTCGAGCAGCTCTACGAGCGGGTCGGCATTCCGGCCTTACTGTTGCAGATCGTCACCGGCATCTGGTTGGCCGGATCATGGTTGCCATACTCCCAATGGCTGGGTGACTCGCCCATCGCTCATCTGGTCCAGGCCAAGCTGGTGCTACTGGGCTTCACTGCCGTGCTGGGCGTGCATGCGCGACTGGCGCTGATACCCAAACTGGACGCGCAGCGCCTGCCGCAGCTGGGCGTGCATATCGTCCTTATCACGCTCACAGCCGTAGCGTTCGTGTGGGTCGGGTCAGGCTTCAGATTTGGTGGGCTGTTCTAGTCGAACGAATGGTCGGCCGGTTGGTGGGAGGAAGGGTGAGGGCGAGATTGCCGGCAAGGCCGTGCGGCGCGGTAGTTCATGGCCGCACCCGTCGCGTCAGGCGGGCCTGAGCGCACGGGTGCGGTAGCGAGACGCATCGATCAACCGCAGCAGCCGCCACAGCAGCTGCCGCTGGCACGCTTCAGGTCGCGGGCGATGTCGTCCTTGAGTGCTACACGCTCCTGCTTGAGTGCGTTGAGCACCTCGTCATCCAGGGTTTCCGCACCGCCTTCGACGCGGCAGATCTGCTTGTCCAGAGCCTCGTAGGTGTCTGCTTTGCGAGCGAACGCAGGGTCTTGCTGGCGCAGCTGGTGCAGCTGCTCGCGCTTCTCGGGAAAATCCTTGATCAGTGGGTGATGTTCGATGTGCATGGTGCCGCTCCGGGTCGTGTCTGAGGGCTCGTACATTAGCTGTGCCCCTTCGCATCGCTTTTGACGGCGATCAAGACGCGGTCAATGCCTCGTTTCCGTTTGTCGTGAAACTGTCTGGCCCGGCGGTTGAACCCAACCTATGCTGCAAAGGGTCGAAGCGCTACGGCGGTCGTACCGACGGCATATTCTCACTCGAACGGGACAGATTCAGATGGGCATGATCAGCGAATTCAAAGCGTTTGCAGTCAGGGGCAACGTCATCGACATGGCGGTGGGCATCATCATCGGCGCGGCGTTTACCAAGATCGTCTCGTCGTTCGTCGCCGATGTGGTGACGCCTCCATTGGGCATGTTGATTGGCGGTGTGGATTTTTCCGATCTGGCAATCGTGCTCAAGCAGGCCGTAGGCGATACGCCGGCGGTCACTCTGAGCTATGGGCGTTTCATCCAGACGGTATTCGACTTCACGATCGTGGCCTTCGCGATCTTCCTGGCGGTCAAGGGAATCAATCATCTCAAGCGCAAGGAGGCGGAAGCGCCTTCTGCCCCGCCGGCACCGAGCAAGGAAGAGATCTTGCTGACCGAAATTCGCGATGCGTTGCGTGCGCAGAACCGCACCTGAGCACGGAAGCCAGTACGCGGCCGCTCACCGGGCTCCGGTGTGCCGGCCCGATAGTGCTGGCAGGGTCGGAGTGTCGCTTGTGCCGGAGTGAAAAGGTTGCCCAGGACTGAGGCGCACATACGGCGCATGTGCCGGCAGGCAGACATCACCTAACAAGCGCTGCTGAACCTTGCGGCCAGCCGGAGGCATCGCCAGAATGGCGGCATCAATCGTGGCCATCAGGTCACCTCCAGCAAGGATTCCCAATGCCCGAAACTGTCGCTGCCGGCCTGCGCCTGGCGCCCGAAGCGCTGACCCGTCCCTTCGAACCCAGCCAATTCGACTTCAAGACTACCGATGAGCTGGAGCCTTTTCTCGGCGTGCTCGGCCAGGAGCGTGCGGTCGAGGCCCTGCAATTCGGGGTGGCGATGCCGCGCCCTGGCTACAACGTCTATGTGATGGGCGAGCCGGGCACGGGGCGCTTCTCATTCGTGCGGCGCTATCTCAAGGCTGAGGGCAAGCGTCTGGATACGCCTTCGGACTGGGTCTATGTGAACAATTTCGATGAGCCACGCGAGCCGCGCGTGGTGGAGCTGCCGCAGGGCGGTGCCGCGGAGTTCATCGCCGACATCGGACAGTTGATCGACAATCTGATGGCGACGTTTCCGGCGGTGTTCGAGCACCCGAGCTTTCAGCAAAAGAAGAGCGCCATCGATCGTGCGTTCAATCAGCGCTACGACAAGGCGCTGGACGTCATCGAGAAGCTCGCGCTGGAAAAGGAAATCGCGCTCTACCGCGACAGTAGCAACATCGCCTTCACGCCGATGAAAGACGGCAAATCGATGGACGAGGCGGAATTTGCCCAGCTGCCTGAAGCTGAGCGCGAACGCTACCACGAAGACATTTCCGCGCTGGAAGTCCATCTGAACGAAGGGCTTGCCAGCCTGCCGCAGTGGAAACGTGAATCGAGCAATCAGCTGCGTCAGCTCAACGACGAGACTATCAGTCAGGCCCTGCAGCCGCTGCTCGCACCACTGTCGGAGAAGTACAGCGAAAACGCCGGCATCGAGTCCTATTTGCAGGCCGTGCAGGTCAACCTGCTGAAGACCGTGGTCGAGCAACTGGTCGACGAGAATCGTCCCGACGCGCAGACCCGTCAGTTGCTAGAGGAACAATACAGTCCGAGCCTAGTGGTCGGACATCCGCTGGACGGCGGTGCACCGGTAGTATTCGAACCACATCCGACCTACGACAATCTGTTCGGCCGGATCGAGTACAGCACTGATCAGGGCGCGCTCTACACCAGCTATCGCCAGCTGCGGCCCGGGGCACTGCACCGCGCCAATGGCGGGTTCCTGATGCTTGAAGCGGAAAAAATGCTCAGCGAGCCCTTCGTCTGGGAGGCGCTCAAGCGTGCCTTGCAGTCGCGCAAGCTGAAGATGGAGTCGCCACTGGCTGAGCTGGGGCGTCTGGCTACGGTGACATTGAATCCAGCGGTCATCCCGCTCAACGTCAAGGTGGTGATCATCGGTTCGAGGCAGCTGTACTACACGCTGCAGGATCTCGATCCGGACTTTCAAGAAATGTTCCGCGTGCTGGTGGACTTCGATGAGGAGATTCCCCTGGCCGAGGACAGCCTCGAGCAGTTCGCGCAGTTGATGAAGACGCGGACTTCGGAAGAGGGCATGGCGCCGCTGACGGCGGCTGCGGTGGCGCGCCTGGCCACTTACAGTGCGCGGCTGGCTGAACATCAGGGGCGCTTGTCGGCGCGCATCGGCGATTTGTTCCAGTTGGTCAGCGAGGCCGATTTCATCCGCCAGCTGGCCAAAGATGAGGTGACCGATGTCGGACACATCGAGCGTGCTCTGAAGGCTAAGGCCACCCGCACTGGCCGCGTATCGGCGCGCATCCTCGAAGACATACTTGCAGGCGTCATTCTGATCGACAGCGAAGGCGCGGCGATCGGCAAGTGCAACGGCCTGACCGTACTGGAAGTCGGCGATTCGGCGTTCGGCATGCCGGCGCGCATTTCCGCCACCGTCTATCCGGGTGGCTCGGGTATCGTCGACATCGAGCGCGAGGTCAATCTCGGCCAGCCGATTCACTCCAAGGGTGTGATGATCCTGACCGGTTTTCTCGGCAGTCGCTATGCGCAGGAATTCCCTTTGGAGATTTCCGCCAGCATCGCTCTGGAACAATCCTACGGCTATGTCGACGGCGACAGCGCTTCGCTCGGCGAGTGCTGCGCGCTGATCTCGGCCATCTCGCGTACGCCGCTCAAGCAGTGTTTCGCCATCACCGGATCGATCAACCAGTTCGGCGAGGTGCAGGCGGTTGGCGGCGTCAACGAAAAGATCGAGGGGTTCTTCCGTCTTTGCGAGGCGCGTGGATTGACCGGTGAGCAGGGCGCGATCATTCCCTTCGCCAACGTCACCACGTTGATGCTCGATGAGCGCGTGCTGGAGGCGGTGCGCCAGGAGCGGTTCCATATTTATGCGGTCCGTCATGTGGACGAGGCGCTATCGCTGCTGGTGGGCGAGCCGGTAGGTGCCGCAGACGAGGACGGGCAGTTTCCAAAAGGCAGTGTCAACGCCCGGGTGGTGGAGCGTCTGCGCGATATCGCCGAAATCGAGTTGGAAGACGACAACAAGGGCGACGCGGCCGCCTCGGAGCCGGCTCTGGCGACGGCACAGGCGAAGGGAACTGAGCGGAGCGAGTAAGCCTCGCGATTTGGCTAATAACTGGACGGAACGATACGGGCGGCGACGGGTCTGCAGTGGAGGAGAGTTCCCACTCTCTGTCCACATGGTTATCCACAACTTTTGGGGATAAACAGGTTGGCCGCCCATTCGTCCAGGATGGCGGCGCGCAACCTAGCGCGAGGATCGCCGTCATGTCTCACACGCTCTGTCTGAATCGCCAGTGCCTGGGCCTGGTTACCCGTATCGAATGCATTATCCGCCCACTGGCTGGAGGCAACGGCTTGTGGACGTTGCTTTGTGCGGCCGGCATCGATGCCGGTCAACCTACCGCGATCAAGGCGCAAGGCCCATTCCATGGCCCTCGCGAGGCTGAATCGGTGCTAAAGGCGATTGCGAGCAATCTCCATGGGCAGGGTTATAGCGAATCCGTTTCGCCCTCCATCTGGCAACTGCACATGCACGCGGAGCTGCGCAAGATCAACGCCAATCAGGCCCGCTATCTGGGCGGTTGGGAATCCAGGACCTGATTTTCGGTCCGGCTAGTCCGTGTCTTGGCAAGCGGCGTTTTCGATAGAACGCCACTTTGTTGGATTTCTATCCACAAGAGAAATACCTGGGCACAGCGCCTTCTTGAAGACTCTGTCGCGCTGCGTATACTCGCTTGCCGGTATCTGCCCGCAGTGAGAACAGATGGAACGATTGATCGAGAACACCATGTACGCCGCCCGCTGGTTGCTGGCGCCTATCTACTTTGGCCTGGCGTTCGCCCTGCTCGCACTGGCGATCAAGTTCTTTCAGGAAATCTGGCACATCCTCCCGGCCGTGCTATCGCTGAGCGAAGGCGATCTGATTCTCAAACTGCTCTCGTTGATCGACATGGCACTGGTCGGCGGCTTGCTGGTGATGGTGATGCTTTCCGGCTACGAAAACTTCGTCTCGCAGCTGAATGTCGACGAAGGCAAGGAGAAGCTCGATTGGCTGGGCAAGATGGACTCCGGATCGCTGAAGATGAAAGTCGCCGCCTCGATCGTAGCGATTTCGTCGATCCATCTGTTGCGTATGTTCATGGACGCCCAGCAGCTCGAGAGCGAGCAGTTGATGTGGTACGTGATCATTCACCTGACGTTTGTCTTTTCCGCCTTCGCCATGGGCTATCTGGACAAGCTCACCAAACACTGACGCCCATGCGGCTCCGCGAAGCGATGCGCTTTGGCTTCGCACCCGGATTTAAGCGGCAGACGCCGTGAGCGCGCCAATGCTGCCAAGACAAAGCCCGGCCGCGAGCTGTGCTAGGCTGTCGGCCCTTTTTTCTGCGGAGCCCAGGCATGACCGATCTCAACCTTACCACCGACGAAACGCGCGTGAGCTACGGCATCGGTCGTCAGCTGGGCGACCAGTTGCGCGAGAACCCGCCGCCGGGCATCAGTCTGGATGCGGTGATCGCTGGCATTCGTGACGCCTTTGGCGGGGCCGCCAGTCAGGTCAGCCCGGAAGATCTGAACGCCAGCTTTGCTGTGATTCGCGAGCGCATGCAGGCCGAAGCACAGCGCAAGGCAGAAGCTGCTGCGGGTGAAGGAAAGGCTTTCCTGGCCGAGAATGCCAAGCGCGACGGCGTTACCACGCTGGCGTCGGGTCTGCAGTACGAAGTGCTGACTGCAGGCGAAGGCGCCAAACCCAGTGCTGCAGATCAGGTGCGTACTCATTACCATGGCACCCTGATCGACGGCACCGTATTCGACAGTTCCTACCAACGCGGTCAGCCGGCCGAGTTTCCGGTTGGCGGTGTGATCGCCGGTTGGACCGAAGCGCTGCAACTGATGGGCGTTGGCAGCAAGTGGCGTCTCTATGTGCCGAGCGACCTGGCTTACGGCGCCCAGGGTGTCGGCAGCATTCCTCCGCACAGCGTGCTGGTATTTGACGTCGAGTTGCTGGCCGTTCTGTAGACCAAAGGCTACGGGCGCAACGCCCGGGCGTAGGAGAACAGGAACAGGTTGCGCACCTGCTCCTTGAGCACACAGGGTTCGCTGGTGCTCAACTCCTGCAGGTCAAGATCGCCCTGGTCACGAAGCTCCTCCAGGGCGTCTCCCTCCAGTGAAACGCATATCGCTCCGGTGTGGCGGTCGAGAATCCTCAGGTAGGGGTGTGGTCGGTCCAGCCAGGCATCGATCAGATAAGTCATGTTCACCTCCAGTTGATTTCCTTAATGAGAATAATTGCTATTTGCAAACATGCAAGCGCAAAAATCCTCAGCGTCGATCAATGGTGGGCTGGTATTCGTGCAGATCGAGGGGCGGGGCGTTTGAAAAGGGTGCCCAGACGCGCTCGCTGATGGGCTGATTCAGTGGGTGCGGGCGACAGCGAAGCGGCTGAGTTCCACCAAGGCGTCCCGATAGTCGCTGGCGGGGAGAATTTCGAGGCAGGCAATGGCCCGATCAGCATAGTCACGCGCCAGGCGGGCGGTGTACGCAAGGGCGCCCGAGGTTTCCACCGCGTTACGAATGCTTTCGAGATCTTCGATGCCGCCCTTCTGAATAGCCTTGCGCACCAGTGCGGCCTGTTCTGTGGTGCCCTCGCGCATGGTGTAGATCAGCGGCAAGGTCGGTTTGCCTTCGGCCAGGTCATCACCGACGTTCTTGCCCAGGGTTTCAGCGTCCCCTTGGTAATCCAGCAGATCGTCGACGAGCTGAAAGGCGATGCCCAGGTAGTCGCCGAAGGTGCGGAGCGCCTCGCGCTGCTTGTCACTGGCGCCCGCCAGGGTGGCGGCGCTATGCGCAGAGGCTTCGAAAAGCATGGCTGTCTTGCCGCGGATGACCTCCATGTAAATCTCTTCCGTGGTGCTAGCGTCGCGCACCTTGGACAGTTGCAGCACTTCGCCTTCGGCGATCACCCGCGTGGCCTGGGAAATGATGCGCATGACCGGCATCGAGCCCAGGTCAACCATCATTTCGAACGAGCGTGCATAAAGAAAATCGCCGACCAGCACGCTGGGGGCGTTGCCCCACAGGGCGTTGGCCGTGGAGCGGCCACGGCGCATGCCCGACATGTCGACCACGTCGTCATGCAGCAGCGTCGAGGTGTGCAGGAATTCGATGATGGCGGCCAGCAGGCGCAGCTGCTCGCCCTTGAGTCCCAGTGCGTTACCGCTTAGCAGAACCAGCAGGGGGCGCAGGCGTTTACCGCCGGCCGAGGTGATGTAGTCCCCGATCTTTTCCACCAGCGGTACGCGGGAAGTCAGTTGGTTGCGGATGATGCCGTCAACGGCGGCAAAATCTTCAGCCACTACTTGGTAAAAGGACTGGGGTTGCATCGGGGACGAGTACTCCTCGGAGATTGCGCGGCATGCTATGGGGCAGGTCAGACACTGTCAAGGCAAGGCCCGCCGGCTATTGCGCCGGCATGGGTGGATGCGTACAATCGCGGACCCTGAACTTTCCCCCTGGGCATTTCCCTGCCTTACGCAATTGCAAGGGCGTCCCTTCCGGCCCCGAGCAGCCATGCCAGCCACCAACTATTTCACTTAAGCGCTGGGTGAGCAGGATTAACGGAGATACACAGATGTACGCAGTTATCGTTACCGGCGGCAAGCAATACAAGGTCGCCGAAGGCGAATACCTCAAGATTGAAAAACTCGAAGTTGCCACTGGTGAAGCAGTCACTTTTGACCGCGTTCTGCTGATCGGCAACGGCGACGATGTCAAAATCGGCGCTCCGGTGGTTGATGGTGCCAAGGTCACAGCTGAAGTGATTGCCCAAGGTCGTCACGACAAGGTCACCATCATCAAATTCCGCCGTCGTAAGCACCACATGAAGCGTCAGGGCCACCGTCAGTGGTTCACTGAGGTCAAAATCACCGGTATTCAGGGCTAATCGGGCCTGAATCCCCTTATAGGAGTATTGAACTCATGGCACACAAAAAAGCTGGCGGTTCTACCCGCAACGGCCGCGACTCAGAAGCCAAACGTCTTGGCGTGAAGATGTACGGCGGCCAGGCCATCAAGGCCGGTAACATCATCGTGCGTCAGCGCGGCACCCAGTTCCATGCCGGTTACGGCGTTGGCATGGGCAAGGATCACACCCTGTTCGCGAAAGTGGAAGGCGTGATCAAGTTCGAAGTGAAGGGCGCTTTCGGCCGTCGCTACGTGAGCGTCGTCGCAGCTTAACTGCGGCGTTGCTGGAAAAGCCCTGTCATGCGACGGGGCTTTTTTGTTTCTGTATCCTGTGAGGCTCTTGCAAAGAACTGCTCGGTGCTCATTCAGTTTTCGCTGGGTTTTTTGCAAGACCCTTACGTTTCTTGTTTCTTAAGCCCGTCCTGCGACGGGAGGCGTTCCCATGAAATTCGTCGATGAAGTATCGATTTTTGTAAAGGCCGGCGACGGCGGCAACGGCATGATGAGCTTTCGTCGCGAGAAGTTCATCGAGAAAGGCGGCCCCAATGGTGGCGACGGCGGAGATGGCGGCTCCGTTTATCTGGAGGCTGACGAAAACCTCAACACACTGGTCGACTATCGCTATACCCGCCGCTTCAATGCACCTAATGGCCAAAAGGGCGGCAGCACCGAGTGCACCGGTGCCAAGGGCGAAGACCTGATTCTGCCGGTGCCGGTCGGCACCACCGTAATCGATGCAGCCACCCAGGATGTAATAGGTGATCTGACCAAGGCCGGTCAGCGTTTGCTGGTTGCTCAGGGCGGCTGGCACGGTCTGGGTAATACCCGCTTCAAGTCCAGTACCAACCGTGCGCCGCGGCAGACGACGCCCGGCAAGCCGGGAGATGCACGTGATCTGAAGCTGGAGCTGAAGGTGCTGGCTGACGTCGGTCTGCTGGGATTGCCCAACGCGGGCAAGAGCACCTTCATCCGCTCGGTCTCGGCGGCCAAGCCGAAAGTCGCCGATTACCCCTTCACTACGCTGGTGCCGAACCTTGGCGTGGTCAGTGTCGGGCGCTACAAGAGCTTCGTGATCGCGGATATCCCAGGTCTGATCGAGGGTGCATCCGAGGGTGCCGGCCTGGGGATTCGCTTCCTCAAGCATCTGGCGCGTACGCGTCTGTTGCTGCATTTGGTGGACATGGCGCCGCTCGATGAGAGCGATCCAGCCGATGCGGCCGAGGTCATTCTCAACGAGCTGGAGAAATTCAGCCCAGCGCTGGCTCAGCGTGATCGCTGGCTGGTGCTGAACAAGGCGGATCAGCTGCTTGAGGAGGATCGCGAGGAGCGGGTTCGTCAAGTCGTCGAGCGTCTCGAGTGGACGGGGCCGGTGTTCGTTATATCTGCGCTGGAGAGTGAGGGCACTGAGGCGCTGAGCCAGGCCATCATGCGTTATTTGGACGAGCGCACCGTGCGCATCGCCGAAGAGCCTGCATACGCCGAAGCGCTCGCAGCGCTCGATCAGCAGATCGAGGACGAGGCGCGGGCGCGCCTACAGGAACTGGATGACCAGCGGGCGCTGCGTCGTACCGGGGTCAAGGCGGCGGTCGATGCGGATGACGACGACTTCGATGATGACGATGACGACGAAGGCGGTGCGGAAATCTTCTACGTACGCTAAGCGTTGGTTCGCGTAGTTGCGCATCTATAGCTGGGTGGTCGTTGGGCTGCTTCGTCTGCAGCTCATCGAATGGTTTGGCCGGATACTGGATAGAAGGCGGGATCCATGCGGGACAAGGTGAGCGGCGCGCGGCGCTGGGTGGTGAAGATTGGCAGCGCACTGCTGACGGCCGATGGGCGTGGCCTCGATCAGGATGCCATGGCGGTCTGGGTCGATCAGATGGTTGCGCTGCGCCAGGCTGGGGTTGAGCTGGTGCTGGTGTCGTCCGGTGCGGTGGCTGCTGGCATGAGTCGTCTCGGCTGGACGGTGCGGCCCAAGGCTGTTCATGAATTGCAGGCAGCCGCTGCGGTGGGGCAGATGGGGCTCATTCGCGCGTGGGAGGCCAGCTTCGGTCGCTGTGATCAGCAGACCGCGCAGGTGCTGGTGACTCATGACGACCTGTCTGACCGCAAGCGTTATCTCAACGCGCGAAGCACGCTGCGCACGTTGATCGATCTCGGCGTGGTGCCGGTCATCAATGAAAACGACACCGTGGTTACCGATGAGATCCGATTCGGTGACAACGATACCCTTGCGGCCCTGGTCGCCAATCTGGTTGAGGCTGACTTGCTGGTGATCCTCACGGACCGCGATGGCATGTTCGATGCGGATCCGCGTAGCAATCCCGACGCCAACCTGATTAGCGAGGCGCGTGCCGATGACCCGGCTCTGGATGCCGTGGCCGGCGCGACGGGTGGCGCGCTCGGGCGTGGCGGCATGCAGACCAAGCTGCGTGCGGCGCGTCTGGCGGCGCGCTCGGGCGCGCATACGGTGATCATCGGTGGGCGTATCGAGCAGGTCCTGGCGCGGTTGAAAGCCGGTGAGCAGCTGGGGACCTTGCTGGCGCCCGAGCGCAGTCGTCATGCGGCGCGCAAGCAATGGCTTGCGGGGCATCTTCAGACTCGGGGCTCGGTCACGTTGGACGCTGGGGCGGTGCATGCGCTCAAGCAAGGTAATCGCAGTTTGCTGCCGGTCGGTGTCAAGGCGGCGCAGGGCGGGTTCCGGCGTGGAGAGATGGTGGTCTGCGTGGGGCCGGACGGGCGGGAAATCGCTCGAGGTTTGGTCAATTACAGTGCGGCTGAAACTCAGCGGATTCTCGGGCATGCTTCGGACGAAATCGAGAAGCTGCTCGGTTACGTCGACGAGCCTGAGCTCATCCATCGTGACAATATGATTCTGGTATGAGGTGTTCGATGCGGTTGGCGCAGGCGCTGGTAGTGCTGCTGGCTTGGCCGGCGATAGGTGTGGCGCGCGAAGTGGGCGAGGTCGACACGGTTTTCAAGTGGCTCGGGCCGAACCACAAAATCGTGGTGGAAGCCTTCGATGACCCCAAGGTCGAGGGTGTGACCTGTTATCTGTCGAGGGCCAAAACCGGTGGCATCAAGGGTGGGCTCGGGTTGGCGGAAGATCGCGCCGAGGCGTCGATTGCCTGTCGTCAGGTCGGGCCTATTCGCATGAACGACAAGTTCAAAGACGGCGAGGTTGTGTTCAAAGAGCGCACTTCTCTGGTTTTTAAAACCATGCAGGTGGTGCGCTTTTTCGACGAGGCGCGCAACACCCTTGTCTATCTGGTCTATAGCGATCGCGTGATCGAAGGCAGTCCGCAGAATGCAGTGACGGCTATTCCAATCCTGCCATGGGCGCAGCCGTAATCAGGAGCGGCGATGCTCGTTAAGCTTTTCATCGGTAGCAGTGGATCGCAGGCATAAAAAAACCGGCTCAAGGCCGGTTTTTTCAAGAACGTGCAGCTCAGGCAGCAACAGCGCCGAGGGCCTTGATATGGCCGTTCAGACGGCTCTTGTGACGAGCGGCTTTGTTCTTGTGGATGATGCCTTTGTCGGCCATGCGGTCGATGACAGGCACGGCTGCGGTGTAAGCAGTACGAGCTTTATCCAGATCTTTTGCGTCAATGGCTTTGACCACATTCTTGATGTAGGTACGAACCATGGAGCGCAAGCTGGCGTTGTGGCTGCGACGCTTCTCAGCCTGAATTGCGCGTTTTTTGGCGGAAGGGCTGTTGGCCACCGTCGAACTCCTCGAAAACGTGGGATTACAAAGCAAATAAGGCCGCGAATCATGCCGATGCGGCGTTGTCTTGTCAAGCGTGCATGATCATTCAAGGCGCTGGCCGGACAGATGGGGTGTCGCTAAACTCGCGACCTCTTCCACTGTCGTAACTGGCCATCGATTCGCTGACCAGTACCTGGTCGGAATCAAACTGCTGCAACTCTAGGAAGACAAATGTCCGAAACATCCGGCAAAGGCGGCTTGCTGCGGTCCAGTGCGGTAGTCAGTGTGATGACGCTGCTGTCCCGGGTGCTGGGCATGGTACGCGATATGGTCGTGGCGAGCTACTTCGGTTCCGGCGCGTCGGCTGACGCCTTTTTCATTGCCTTCAAAATCCCGAATTTCCTGCGCCGTCTGTTTGCCGAAGGCGCATTCGCCCAAGCGTTCGTGCCGGTGCTATCGGAATACCGAACCAAACGGACATTGGTTGAGGTCAAACTGCTGGTCGATCGCACGGCGGGCATGCTTGGGTTGATTCTGACGGGTATTACCGCCATCGGGGTGCTGGCTTCGCCTTACGTGGTGATGTTGTTCGCGCCGGGTTTTCATGACGAGCCGGCGAAGATGCAACTGGCTGGCGAGCTGCTGCGGATCACCTTTCCCTATCTGTTGTTGATTTCCCTGACGGCATTTACCTCCGGCGTGCTCAATACCTATGGGCACTTCGCGGTGCCGGGCTTTACCCCGGTGCTGCTCAACGTCTGCATGATCACCTCGGCGATATTCCTTACGCCCTATTTCGATCAGCCCATCATGGCCCTGGCCTGGGGCGTGTTCATCGCTGGCTTCGCTCAGTTGGCCTTCCAGCTTCCCTATGTTGCCAAGCTGGGGTTGTTGCCGCGGCCGCGGGTAAAGTTCGGTGACGAGGGCGTGCGGCGGATCATGCTACTGATGGTTCCTGCCCTGTTCGGCGTGTCGGTGAGTCAGATCAACCTTCTGCTCGATACGGTGCTCGCTTCATTCCTGCAGACCGGTAGTGTGTCGTGGCTTTACTATGCGGACCGACTTTCGGAATTGCCGCTCGGGGCGTTTGGCATCGCCATCGGTACGGTGATCCTTCCGAGTCTGTCGCGTCAGCACGCCGGCGAAGACCCGAAGGCCTTTTCCAATACACTTAATTGGGCGCTGCGCATGGTGCTACTGGTTGGGGTACCCGCAGCGCTGGCCTTGGGGATTCTGGCCGAGCCGCTAATCGCCAGCTTGTTCTTTTACGGCGCGATGAGCGAGGAAGCGGTGGTGCAGTCGGCCAATGCGCTCGAGGCCTACTCGCTGGGCGTGCTGGCATTCATGCTGATCAAGGTGTTGGCGCCGGGTTTCTTCGCGCGGCAGGATTTGAAGACGCCGGTGCGGGTCGCAATCACCTGCATGATCGCCAACATGGTCATGAATTTGATACTCATCTGGCCGCTCAAACATGTCGGACTGGCGCTGGCAACCTCGCTGTCGTCGATGCTCAATGCCGGTTTGCTGTTCTGGGGGCTATACCGGATCGGCGTGTTTCAGCTGGCGCCGGGCTGGGGGCTTTTCCTGCTGCGTTTGACCGGCGGTTGTGCCGCCATGGTGGCGGTGGTCTGGTGGCTCAACGCGCCATCGGTCGAGTGGTTCGCCTGGGATTGGCAACGGCGCGCATTGCAGTTGGGGTTGCTGGTGGCGGCGGGACTAGGCGCTTTCGCAGCCGGGCTGGTATTGCTCGGTTTGCGGCCGCGCCATCTTCGTCACTGATCAGCAGTTCGCGTACGCCGCAAACCTGTCCGGGACCGCCGGCTCATGCGTATAATCGACGACTTTTCAAGCAAGAAGTGCGGTATGCAGCTGGTTCGAGGTCTTCATAACCTGCGGCCCCGGCATCGGGGTTGCGTCGCCACCATCGGCAATTTCGACGGGGTTCACCGGGGGCATCAAGCCATCCTGGCGCGTCTGCGCGAGCGTGCCGCCGAGCTCGGGTTGCCCAGCTGTGTGGTGATATTCGAACCGCAGCCGCGCGAATACTTTGCACCGGACAAAGCGCCAGCACGGCTGACCCGGCTGCGTGAAAAGCTCCAGTTGCTCGATGAGCATGGCGTCGACTTGGTGCTGTGCCTGGCCTTCAATCGCCGTTTGCGCGAATTGAGCGCCGCCGAGTTCGTCCACGCGACGCTGGTCGAAGGTCTCGGCGTCCGACACTTGGAAGTGGGCGACGATTTTCGTTTCGGTTGTGACCGTGCCGGCGATTTCAATTTTCTATTGAAGGCGGGCGCCGCGGAAGGGTTTACGGTCGAGGCTGCCACCACTATCGAGGTGGGTGGTGAACGTGTCAGCAGTACACGGCTGCGCCAGGTCCTCGCCGATGGCGATCTGGCATTGGCACAGAAGCTGCTCGGGCGGCCGTTCAGCATTACCGGGCGAGTCATGCACGGACAGGCGCTCGGGCGTCAGCTTGGCGCACCGACTGCCAACATTCAGCTCAAGCGCAGAAACACACCGCTCAGCGGTGTGTTCATGGTCAGCACGGATGTTGACGGCGTTGTACAGCCAGCGGTGGCCAACATCGGCATGCGGCCGTCGGTCAAAAGCGACGGCCAGCCGCATCTGGAAGTGCATTTGCTCAATTACAAGGGTGACCTCTATGGTCGTCTGTTGCGCGTAACTTTCCACCACAAGCTGCGTGATGAGCAGCGCTTCGCCTCGCTGGAGGCGCTCAAGACGGCGATTGAAACGGATATCGCCGCGGCTCGCGAATACTGGCGGGCTTCACCCTTTACCACGAGTCAGGACTGAAATGACCGATTACAAAGCGACCCTCAATCTGCCGTCCACGGCATTTCCGATGAAGGCCGGTCTGCCACAGCGCGAGCCGGAGACCCTGCAGCGCTGGAACAGCATTGACCTGTACGGGAAGCTGCGGCAGATCGGCGAAGGTCGCCCGAAGTTCGTCCTGCACGACGGCCCGCCCTATGCCAACGGCAGCATTCATATCGGTCATGCGGTCAACAAGGTCATCAAGGATTTCATCGTTCGCTCCAAGACCCTGGCTGGTTTCGACGCGCCTTACGTACCCGGGTGGGATTGCCATGGCTTGCCGATCGAGCACAAGGTCGAGATCACCTACGGCAAGAACCAGCCGGCCGACCTGACCCGCGAGCGCTGCCGTGCCTATGCGGCCGAGCAGATCGAGGGGCAGAAGGCCGACTTCATCCGTCTTGGCGTTCTAGGTGATTGGAGCAACCCTTATCGCACCATGGATTTCGCCAACGAAGCCGGCGAAATCCGCGCGTTGGCGAAAATGGTCGAAGGCGGTTTCGTCTTCAAAGGCCTGAAGCCGGTGAACTGGTGCTTCGACTGTGGCTCGGCGCTGGCCGAGGCGGAAGTGGAGTATCAGGACAAGAAATCGGATGCCATCGACGTCGCCTTCGAGGTCGAGGACGCCGACAAGCTGGCTGCTGCGTTCGGCCTGCCGAATCTGGCCAAGTCCGCCAGCATCGTGATCTGGACCACCACGCCCTGGACCATTCCGGCCAACCAGGCGCTCAATGTCCATCCCGAATTCGTCTATGCGCTGGTCGATACCGGCGAGCGTCTACTGGTGCTGGCAGAGGAGCTGGTCGAGTCCTGCCTGCAGCGCTACGGCCTATCGGGTGAAATCATCGCCCGTTGCGAAGGCAAGGCGTTGGAGCTGATCCGCTTCCGCCATCCGTTCTACGAACGCTTCGCTCCAGTGTATCTGGCCGAATATGTCGAAACCGGCGCCGGTACCGGTATCGTCCATTCCGCGCCAGCATATGGTGAAGACGACTTCCGCTCCTGCAAGCATTACGGCATGGAGAACGATGACATTCTCGGCCCGGTGCAGAGCAACGGTGTCTACGTCTCCGACCTACCGTTTTTCGGCGGTCAGTTCATCTGGAAGGCCAATCCGGCCATCGTCGAGAAGCTGCGTGAAGTCGGCGCGCTGCTCAAGCACGAGGCGATCCAGCACAGCTACATGCACTGCTGGCGGCACAAAACCCCACTTATTTACCGCGCCACGGCTCAGTGGTTCGTCGGAATGGACAAGGTCGCCCACGATGGCAGCTCGCTGCGCCGGCGCGCGCTAGATGCCATTGAACAGACCGAATTCGTTCCGGCCTGGGGGCAGGCGCGTTTGCATGGCATGATCGCCGGGCGTCCGGACTGGTGCATCTCGCGCCAGCGCACCTGGGGCGTGCCGATTCCGTTCTTCCTGCACAAAGAAAGTGGCGACCTGCATCCTCGCACCGTCGAACTGATGGAGGCGGTTGCGCAACGCGTGGAGCAGGGCGGCATCGAAGCTTGGTCGAAGCTGGATGCAGCCGAGTTGCTGGGTGAGGAAGCGGCGCAATACGAAAAAATCAGCGACACCCTGGACGTCTGGTTCGACTCAGGCACCACCCATTGGCATGTGATGCGCGGTTCGCATCCGATGGGGCATGAAAACGGCCCTCGCGCTGATCTGTACCTGGAGGGCTCCGATCAGCACCGTGGCTGGTTCCATTCATCGCTGTTGACCGGTTCGGCTATCGACGGCCATGCGCCGTACAAGGGGCTTCTGACGCACGGTTTCGTGGTCGACGAGAACGGCCGCAAAATGTCCAAGTCGCTGGGCAACGTTGTCGCGCCGCAGGAAGTCACCGATAGCCTGGGTGCAGACATTCTGCGTCTGTGGGTCGCTTCCACCGATTACTCAGGCGAGATGGCGGTTTCCAAGGTCATCCTGCAGCGCAGTGCGGACTCCTATCGGCGCATCCGCAACACCGCGCGCTTCCTGCTGAGCAACCTCGACGGTTTCGACCCGGCACAGCATCTGGTTCCAGTCGATCAGCTGATTGCACTCGACCGCTGGGCCATCGATCGTGCCCTGCTGCTGCAGAGGGAAATCGAGGAAGCCTACCGCACCTACAAATTCTGGAACGTGTATCAGAAAGTGCATAACTTCTGCGTGCAGGAACTGGGCGGCTTCTACCTCGACATCATCAAGGATCGTCAGTACACCACCGGTGCCGACAGTCTGCCGCGGCGATCCTGCCAAACCGCGCTGTATCACATCGTCGAGGCACTGGTGCGCTGGATCGCACCGATACTGTCGTTCACCGCCGATGAGATCTGGCAGTACCTGCCAGGCAAGCGGAACGAATCGGTGATGCTCAACACCTGGTACGAGGGGCTTAGCGAACTGCCAGAGAATGTCGAGCTGGGGCGGGAGTTCTGGGATAAGGTCATGGCAGTCAAGGCTGCCGTAAACAAGGAGCTAGAAACTCAGCGCGCCGCCAAGACCATCGGCGGCAACCTGCAAGCCGAGGTCGTGCTTTACGCCGAAGACGAACTGGTGAGCGATCTGGCCAAACTGGATAATGAGCTGCGCTTCGTGCTGATCACGTCGGCTGTGCGGGTCGTTCCGCTCTCCGCGGCGCCCGCCGATGCGGTTGAAAGCGAGCTGCCGGGTCTCAAGCTGCAGGTCGGAAAAACTTCCAATCCGAAGTGTGGGCGTTGCTGGCACCATCTGCCCGACGTAGGCACTCACGCCGAGCATCCTGAAATCTGCGGTCGCTGTGTTGAGAATATCGAAGGCGCTGGAGAGGTTCGCCGCTATGCGTGATAGCGCATCTGATTGCGCGACCCTCCGTGCATTTCTGCCGTCTGTTGCGAGTGCCGGCCTCGTAGGGTGGGCTTCGGCTCGCCGCCGTCATTCGAGGGCAGCAGCATGACCGGTCGCCTTGGCAAGCTCTCGTGGCTTTGGCTCAGCGTGCTGGTCATTGCGCTGGATCAGGCGACCAAGCACTACTTCGAGGCCAACTTCAGTCTGTACCAGAAGGTCGAGGTGATCCCGAACTACTTCGCCTGGACGCTGGCCTACAACACGGGTGCCGCCTTCAGCTTCCTGGCCGACCATTCCGGCTGGCAGCGCTGGCTGTTCGCGGTGATCGCCATCGGCGTCAGCGCGGTGCTGGTGGTTTGGATGAAACGCTTGAAGTCAGCCGAGACCTGGCTCGCAGTGGCTCTGGCACTGGTCCTGGGTGGCGCGCTCGGTAATCTTTACGATCGCGTGGTGTTGGGTCATGTCGTCGACTTCATTCTGGTGCATTGGCAGAACCGCTGGTATTTCCCGGCATTCAACATCGCCGACAGTGCCATCACCATAGGCGCCGTGATGCTGGCGTTGGATATGTTCCGTAGCAGTAAAACGGGAGAAACGGTAAATGACTGAACAACGCATCGGGCCGGACATGCAGGTCACCTTGCACTTCGCGCTAAGTCTGGAAAACGGAGAACAGGTCGACACCACGTTCGACAAGCAGCCGGCGACGTTCAAGGTTGGCGACGGAAATCTGCTGCCAGGGTTCGAACAGCAGCTGTTCGGGCTCAAGGCCGGTGACAAGCGCACCTTCCAGATGGCGCCAGAACAGGGTTTCGGCCAGCACAACCCGCAGAACGTGCAAACCTTGCCGCGCAGTCAGTTCGAAAATATGGAGCTGTCTGAAGGCTTGCTGGTGATTTTCAACGATGCCGCCAAGACGGAGCTGCCAGGCATCGTCAAAGCCTTTGACGACCGGCAGGTTACCGTTGACTTCAACCATCCTCTGGCCGGCAAGGCACTGACCTTCGACGTAGAGATATTTGACGTCAAGCCGGTCTGAAAGACCCAGCGGCGTACATCCACCAACAGCACATAGCCCCCGCTTAGATGATGGGCTTCACGCCGCGGCGGGCCTTGCGTCATAGCGCTGACCAGGCGTTACACTCACAACCCACCGCCTCGAGTGCCGAGAATTCACATGCAAATCAAACTCGCTAATCCGCGTGGCTTCTGTGCCGGTGTCGATCGCGCCATTGAGATCGTCAATCGTGCGCTGGAGGTATTCGGGCCTCCGATCTACGTGCGTCACGAGGTCGTACATAACAAGTTCGTGGTGGAAGACCTGCGGGAGCGGGGCGCGATTTTCGTCGATGAGCTGGACCAAGTACCGGATGGCTTCATCGTCATTTTCAGTGCCCATGGCGTGTCCCAGGCCGTGCGGATGGAAGGGGA
This sequence comes from Pseudomonas sp. KSR10, assembly GCF_022355455.1. Classification (NCBI taxonomy): domain Bacteria; kingdom Pseudomonadati; phylum Pseudomonadota; class Gammaproteobacteria; order Pseudomonadales; family Pseudomonadaceae; genus Pseudomonas; species Pseudomonas sp. KSR10. The sequence goes on from NZ_JAKOEN010000020.1 coordinate 74,391, forward strand.
AAGGCGGGGCCTCAAGGTATTCGACGCTACCTGCCCGTTGGTGACCAAGGTCCATCTGGAAGTGACCAAATACAGCCGGGAAGGGCGTGAATGCATCCTCATCGGCCACCAAGGGCATCCCGAAGTCGAAGGCACTATGGGGCAATACGACACGGCCAATGGCGGCTCGATCTATCTGGTGGAAGACGAGGAGGATGTCGCCAAGCTACAGGTGCGGAACCCGGAAGCACTGGCCTTCGTTACCCAGACGACCCTTTCGATGGACGACACCAGTCGCGTCATCGATGCGCTGCGCGCGCGCTTCCCCAGCATTGGCGGCCCACGCAAGGACGATATCTGCTACGCCACCCAAAATCGTCAGGATGCCGTCAAGCAGCTGGCCGGCGAGTGCGATGTGGTACTGGTGGTCGGCAGTCCCAATAGCTCCAACTCCAATCGCCTACGCGAGCTGGCCGAGCGCATGGATACGCCCGCCTACTTAATTGATGGCGCGGAAGACCTCAAGCAAGAGTGGTTCGAAAACATCGACCGTATCGGCATTACGGCCGGCGCCTCGGCACCCGAGGTGCTGGTGCGCGGTGTAATAGATCGGCTGCGCGAATGGGGCGCGACCGGTATGGACGAGCTGGATGGCCGGCCCGAGAACGTGACGTTCTCGATGCCGAAGGAGTTGCGGGTGAAGACTGTCTGATGTCTGGGATTAGTCGAAAGCAAATAAGTCCTACCAGCACAGGGCTTGTGCAAGTCTGCGAATCATGAGTCGACCCAGTCGCACGTCGCAAAGGGGTAAGCCTGAAGGTTCAGCCGAGTCACGTGAGGCTGGATAGCCAGCACCAGAATCCCAATTGTCGGTGAACGGGCTGCTCTGCTGACGGGCTTACTTTGGGATACCCATATGCTAGATTCCCAGGCAGTCCGTTATCCTTGATCCTATTTCCAGCAATCAGTGATCGTGCCCGTACCTGTTTCGGACTTGGCGCCGGTATTATCGATGCCGAGCGTGCCGCATAATGTGTCGCGGCTCGCCTGGGCACCTTGAGGCACAGCGGTCATGCTGTACTGAACTGTCGTCGCGCTGTTACCGATTGCCAGCTGATACAGGTTGTTGGCTGAGGCATTGCTCGTATAGCCCAGTTCCGCGGTAGTCGTTGCATAGCGGTTGTTTTGCGAAAAGAAGCGTTCCTGGCGGGCAGCCGCTTCGTTGAGTAGTGCAAGGCCTTCCGTGCGGTTCGAGCGTACTACGTAGTTCTGGTAGCTAGGAATCGCTATTGCCGCCAGCACACCAACGATGATGACCACGATCATCAGTTCGATAAGGGTGAAGCCCCCGCTTTTATTGCTCTTCATCTGTCATCGCTCGCTGCAGTGTTTCCAAATCTTCGACGGTTGGTTGCCGCAAAATCGCCATAGATTCGATTAGCGGAGGTGAGCCAGCGTCGTCCCCAGAGAACGACACCGTCGTGCCTGGCTGAAGCTGGTGGATCACCGGCCCGCCATTAGGATGCAGGCTTTCGGTAACCCTATTGGGCAGCCGGTAAAAATTTCCGTTGACGCGGATGATGGAGCCGCCTAAATCGACCGACTGAACCATGCCTATTGTTTCGTAAGGGGCGGCGACGGCCGAGCTGGCGATAGCTAGGGCGATCATGATTGCGCCTGTTGTCCTGATCATGGTCATTCTCCCATCATGCGCCATGTTTGCCGGCCTCGAGACGTTGGGCCGAAGTCAAGGACCTCCTTCTGGATGCCCGTTTCAGTGTTAAAGAATGCGTCGGTACCGACTAGGGCGGGGGCGCCGAAGCCTGGGATGCGAACACTCGATACTACAGAGCCATTTTTCGCGTCCATGGCGGTAACGTAATTATTTCCAGTCATATCCAGGACGTTGAAAAGAGTGGCGCCTCCCGTGTAGCCGTCGATTGCAATAAACCAGCGATCGATACCCGAGCTGCATGGGTCTGAGTTAGGCGTGGTTGTCGCCGCGATCAGGACATTGGCACGAGACGTCATAGCTGTTGCGATCAGCTCGCCTTTTCTCGTGTTTCCTTCCTGAAGATCGAGATACCAGCCGTATTTATTGACGCTGCCGTCATTGGCGATCCACTGGACTGTATTGCGGCTGATCAGGCGGAACTCTCGACTTCTTGCAGCAGAATTATCCGACTCGCTAAACGTATCGGTCTGTGCAGCTCCCATTGTCTGCTGAACGAGCTGGCTACGGCTGAGGCTTGGCGTACTGGTAGCGCTTTCGCCTGCCGTCTGCCTATCCCAGATTCCATACATTGATTGGGCAACGGTAGTGTTGGCCTGGGCGTCAGTCGTCTCGATATATTTGCCCGTGCCGAAGCTGACGATATAGCCAGTGCCGCTAGGGTGGCGGATCAAGGCCGGAGCGGATGTGATTGCCTGGCGAGTCGTTCCGTTCGAGGCAATGGCCGTATAGAGCGGGTTGCCATTGAATGCCACTCTGAACGTACTGGCACTCACGGTGCCGGTATTGTTGAAACGTGGCGTGGTGCTTGCATCAAACAGATCGAAGCGCCAGACATTGCCAAGCAGGTCACCTGCATAGACGTAGTCGGTCACTAGGTCGCCGTTAATATCGACCGCTTTGGGGGCGGAAAGACCATTGACAGTGCCCGTCTGGCCCACTTCCAGCTTGCGAATCACACTGCCGTCCAGTGCGTCGAGCACGAACAAAGCGGCTTTGTCGTTCGTACTGTTATAACCATTGGCCACGAGCACGCCCCATTTACCATTATGCAGTTTGGTAATGACTGGCTCGGGAAATGTATATCCAAGATCTTGGTCAGTCGTCGAACTGAACTCCCAGAGAAGCGATGGCGTGTTGGGATCGGTAATATCGAGAGCGAATAGTGAGCGGCCTCCGCCACGCAAGGTTCCGATCAGAATCGTTTTCCATTGACCTGCAACGCTATCGTATACATCGTTAACGATCGGCGTTCCGTCGACATAGTATTGATGGCTAGTCTTGTAGCTCTTGTCGGTCAGTTGGTTCAGTTTGCTAATGACGGCAGTAGGAATATAAGCAAAGACCTCACTTCCGTTCTCATTGAACGCATGCAGCATGCCGTCGTTCGCGCCAACATAAATGCGCTTAGCTCGCGAGATGTTGGCAGCTCGGAATGCCGCGTAGTTCGAATAACCACTGGCATTACCAGGGTTTGCGGCTTGATCCATCATGTAGGCCAGGCGGTCTGGCGCGCCCACGACCACAGGGCTCGAGTGGACGATGTCCCCGAGTACATAGCTTCGCTCCCGAAATGTGGTGCCTTCCTGGGCTCTACTCCCACGTATGAAGTCGACTCGGGAGCTACCGAGGGTGTCCGCAACCCCTGCTGCCGTCTTATTCAAGAGCGCCTGCTGAGTCGTATCCAAGTTGGCCCAGGTAAAGTCGGCCAACGCTCCGTTCCGATTATATTTAATAGTGCGTGCGGTGCCTTGCGTCGCGAGGATATCTCGGGCATTCCAGCTAAGAGTAAGTGCGCCATTGCTATCTACGTCGTACTTGAGCAGCTCTCCGCTCCAATTATCGCTGGAAAAACGAGCGTAATAGGCTTCGTTGCCAGAAGAGGTGACCGCCGATTCCAAAGATACGGCGGACGCTGATGTCTCGCGATCAGCGATACGGCTCAGAATGGTTTTGAATGCAGTAACCATATCTTCGGGCGAGTCGACGCTGAAGAATTCTCCGCGAGAGTTCAAAGCTGCGTGCCAAAGTTCGTAAACGTTTTGGGACTGGTTGCTGCCAGGTTCCGGCCACTCGATTTCACCGCTTATTAGCCTAGAGTAATCACCGCTGTAAGTATCCCCGCTCCACTGAGGGGAGGTAAGGCTGCGCGTTAGTCCAAGGCCTAGGGTGAACGTAACTAAATGCTGCCACGTTGCCGGATCATTTCGCGGATCCCAATATTGAGTGTTGGCATTCGAGTTGGCGTAGGGAATGAATGGCTTCTGGTCATTTGATAGCGAACTGTTGGCGTCTTCCGCCCAGTACTTGAAAGCCAAGTCAGCGAGCGTGCTGCCGTAGTTACGATTGGCGCCATCGCGGTACGGTGTTTGTGCTGTGTACGTCGTGCCATCTGGCAGCGTACGATTTGTGCCGTCCACATTGCCAATGCCTAAATTGGTAGTCTCATTCCAGACGCCGTCGGTCATAAGTATGTGATACGAGGGGCGGCAAGAATAGGCTGGCGTGGAGGCTACGCCAGGGTTGTATGCCCAAGGGCTATTTTGACCGGTGGTGGTCAAGAAAGTCCCCACTCGCTGAGTTGCCGCTTTGAGCGGAGTACCCCCGTTAACTCGTGTATCCGCTAGCCAGTCGAAGAATTGTTGACGATGAGTGCCCGCAAAGTTTCGAAGCGGATTGGCATACGTCGTTCCTGATCCGCCTGAGCACGTACCATTCCCCGCGAGGTAGCAAGAGTTCAGCATCTGCCAGGTGACGCGTACGTTCTCTGGTAGAGAGAGAAACGCAAGATTGGCCGCTGACTGCGTTGCCAGTGCTCTTGTGCGATAGAACGAATACCAATTAGCGAAATTTTGCTGTTCGCTACTACTGACATTTACCTTGCGATAGCAATCATCGTCTTCGAGTTGGTCGTCAGTGGTCGATGTACAACCTTGTTGCGTAGTATCGAAAACGTAGTAATAGGCAGCGACGCCGCTAGTTCTATCGTTCCTTGAGAAATCTAGCGATGGATTGTTGGCAAAACCCTGCGATGTGCTGGTCGTTACATAGGTTTCCGTGGGTCGGTAGTTGTTCGATAGATTGACGCTTCCACGGTCTGTCCGATAGCCGTTGATATAGGCTTGGGTATAGCTCGTGCTATATTCGCTCAGGGTTATTAGCCCAGTGGAGCTACTGTAGGTGACTTTTTTAGGTAGCGTGTAGGTCGCGCTCGGATTGTAGTAGAGCGGATTGTAATGTGCTGACTTATATCGGCGTCCATCAAAGTTGCCTATATTGTCCGGCGCATAGGCGCGCTCCATCGAGCCCGAGTCATCCAATGTCACGAAAAGGTTGGGCGCGACACCCTCGGTGAGAAACAGCGGTTCCTGGCCAATTGTCAGGCCCGCTCCGTAGGATATTTGAGCGGTTGCACCGATGCCTAATACCAGTGCGCTGCTCAATGCAGTCTTGCTCATGTTTGCAATATTCATTGGTCTATTCCCGACTCAGTAGCGCTGCACGGTTACGGACTGCAGGCTGGTCATCGTCCGTGTCGAGCGGCCCTGTGAGGCCGCGTTTACCTGGTAGTAATAAGGTCCGACGCCTTTGCTGCGCAGGTCCGGGTCGGTCACTTCAACTGTTCCGTTGCTGTCTGCCGGGTCGAACCCGATAAACGCCGACTGCCAGCGAGGCGTTGATGCGACACCCAAGGCGGTACTGTCAGTTGTTGCGCCCTGATAGGTAATTGCGTTGCTTTGCCACCAGCGCCAGTCCATAAAACTTATGAAGGTAGGCGGACTTGGAAGCACACACAGAGTTGCCGCACAGGGTGTCGCTGGGGATGGCGGTCCCGCGTTGTTCGCAAGGCGCGTTTCGGCTTCGCGCAGAGCTGATTCGGCTCCTTTGAAAGCAGCTTGTTGGTCGCGAACATTGCCAACGATCCGCTCTTCAAGCGCAGCTTCCCGAATGCTGGATATCGCCAGCACCGTAATGACTAGCAGGAGGATTAGCGCAATAATTAATGTGGCACCACGCTCTCGATAGGGCTGCAAGCGTTTCATGGCGCAATATTCCTCAACGTCGTTGTGCCTTGCACAGAGAGATAGAGTTTCTTATCGGTTGGGGTAGTGGCGGTTGTGCTCGACAGGGGGAAGTAGTAGCCGTCTGAACCCAGCGCCACGGAAGAGGACGTGCTCTCCACCAGCGTCGCATAGCGCACGGAAACGACGCTGGTGCTAGTCGGGATAGCGTTGTAGGCAACGTAGGCGTCTGCAGCGCGATCAGCATTAATGTCGACGCCGTACTGGAACTGGATCTGATTGACGCCCGACAACAGCGATGTCGCCGCACCGCCGTTCACGGCACATTGAATATCTCCGGTTGACGAGCGCTGCATCCGAACGGTGATAGGAGCGCTGCTTGGAATCAAGTTGCCTTGGCAATCCCGCTCGGTTGCAGCCGCGCGCTGATAGCGGAAGCAGACCCCTTGGCCATCGGTTGTTGGCTTGATTACATCACCGGCCGCAAAGGCTGGACAACCAGTGACGGTTGTGGCTGGGAACGCAACCACCATGGCGTCCTGTGGTTGCTGCCGATAGCCGGCCTTGTAAAGTTGCTGTTCGAACATCAGCTGAGCAAAGCGCGACGTCTCCTGATTTGCTGACTGGTTCTGCTGATAGGCATAGTTGCGTTTATTGTCGATGAAGATCTGGGTAATCCCAAGGATCAGAAAACTGCTGATGGCCATGGCGATCAGCAATTCAATCATCGAGAGGCCCGCTTGCAATGACGGCGAACGTTTCATGATGTTCCTCATGGCTCGAAACTGATCTGGTAGAATTCACGCCGATTAGTACTATCGACGGCGCCAGCGTCGGCACATGGTGTGTTGGCCGGGCAGTCGCTGTTTCGGCTTAACCAAGCAGTGCGGATCTTTATTGCCGAACCAACGTTGTCGCAGGCCTCCGACTCTGGCGTGCTGTCTCGGCAGATGAGATAGGTCGCTAACGTGTTGTTGTCGATCGGTAGGCTGTTGCGCACCTGCTGGGTCCAAAGGAACAGATGGTCGGTCGCCATTTGGGCAGAGGTGCAGCCGGCTGCTGTTCGGCATGCTGCGACACCAGCCGTTGGGAATGAGCCGCTCAGCGCCTTATAATAGTTCGAGGTGCTGCTTAGCTCGCCACTTGCAGCGAGCACGGCGTCTCGGTTGCTGCGTATCAGTTCCATCAAGTCGCTCGCCAGCATGGCGGCAACGTTTCGCTGCGAAGCATCCTGAGTGTACTGGATTGTTTTGCCCTGCATGGCGACGAGGCCCAGCACTCCGATGCTAATTATGATGACCGCCACTAGCACTTCGATCATGCTGAAGCCGCTTTGCTTTGATTTTCTACGCATGGTTGTCCTTACGGCGAGCATGTCGTCGGCGCGGTGGAGGATTTGCTGATCCGACCGCTGGCTTGCAATTCGATAGTACGCGCGAGAGTGGCGTCGTCGTCTTCGCATACTATGATCGTCTGCGTATTGGTCACGGCAAGGGTCCCGTTTGGTCGGAACGACAACCAGCTTGTCGCGCCGCCGGAAGCTTTCGCGGTCACTTTGGGCTGGTTGAACCCGGTGTGCGCACGAATTAGCGTGTCGGTACTGGCGTTGTAAGTTCGGTTAGCGGTGAAGTCACCAGCCGTATAGATGCGCAGGCCAAGATCCCACCGCTGACTTTGCCCCGATGTGTTCTCGACCGTGACGAGACGGTTGTTTACCACCGCCTCGCTCCTGGCAAACTGGAGCTGGCTAATCAATTCGTCAGTTGCGCTTTCCAATCGGTTGCTTGCGATCAACCGTTGAAAGTTAGGCATGGCAATCGCTGCGAAGATGCCGAGCAGTGCCAGTACGATCAACAGTTCGATCAGGGAGAAACCCGACGGAGGTGAGGCCAATGCAAGCGTCTTTTCCCCTGGTTCATTCGTGTCGCCAATCATGTCCCTGTCTTCCTACAGTTAGGCAATGAAAATCGTGCCTGCCGACGTTGCGCTTGTCGCGAGCGCGGAGATGACCGGTCTAAGTGGTGGTATCGCCGGTCGAGCAGCAGCCACTGCCTTCGTTGTCAGCGAGGCGCAGCCGGCCCTGGCGATTCAGCACAAGCTGCCAAGCGACCCCATCACTTCGACAAAACGAGAACCGACCATTGCCCAGCAGGGTAGTGCCGTTTGGGTGGAACTCGATGCTTTCCCTTGCGCCGCGCCAGCAAAGATCTGCGGACGATGCCAGCTGGTAGCGCTGAAGCAATTCGCCATCAGCTGCAGTTACTAGCCAATTACTCGCCCAATCGCCATTGCAGGTCGAGCCGTCGCTTGAGCCGCAGAGCGTATGCCCGCGACGACTGATGATTGCACGAGCCCTAGTGTCATTCAGGTAAGCCGTTAACATCTCGCGCACTGAGCGTTCCTCATGGCGTTTAATGAGCAACTGTAAGTTCGGGATGGCAACAGCCAGAAGTATGCTCAATAAGATGAGTGAGCAGAGAAGGTCAATTAGACTGAAGGCGTGCTGCCTGAAAGAACGATGCATGATGCGATTCCCTTTGCATGTATGTTGGCGGCCGTCCTGGCCTCTATTGATTGAGTGTCAAAGCTTTTTAGGCCCGAGGCACCACAACCCAAGACGTTTTAATCCACCCTTGGACTGAGTCCAAGGATGAAAGGCTAAAAATGTGAACCTGAGTGCCGGGAGGCTGAGTGAAGCAACATGTGATTGTGGTGGGGGGAGGCGTTATCGGCCTGCTGACGGCTTACAAGCTGGCTGCTGCAGGCACATCGGTAACGTTGGTAGAAGCGTCCGAAACGGGCACCGAAGCCTCCTGGGCTGGTGGCGGTATCGTTTCGCCGTTGTACCCGTGGCGTTACACCTCGGCGGTGACGGCGTTGGCGCATTGGTCGCAGGATTACTATCCGCAGTTGGGTAATACGCTTCTGCAGCAGGCGGGCATCGATCCTGAGGTTCACGAGACGGGGCTGTACTGGCTGGACCTGGAGGATGAGGACGATGCACTGGCCTGGGCCGAGCGCGAAGGGCGTTCGCTGCATCGCGTTGACATGGATGCGGTGCATGCAGCGGTTCCTTCGCTTGGTGAAGGATTCTCAAAAGCCGTGTTCATGCCGGGTGTCGCCAACGTGCGTAACCCTCGGCTGCTACAGGCATTGCGGGCGGCGCTGAGCCAGCTGCCAAACGTAGACATCGTTGAGCATTGCCCCGTCACTGGATTCCTTCGTGAAGGGCAGAGGGTCGTAGGTGTGCGAACGGCCCAAGGAGAAATGCGTGCCGATCGCGTCGTCGTCGCGGCTGGAGCCTGGAGTGGCAAGTTGCTGGCGACGCTTGGGTTGGAGCTGCCGGTTAGGCCCATGAAAGGGCAGATGATCCTTTTCAAGTGCGCCGAGGACTTCCTGCCGAGCATGGTGCTGGCCAAGCGGCGTTATGCGATTCCGCGCCGTGACGGTCATATCCTCGTAGGCAGCACGCTGGAAGACGTCGGTTTCGACAAAACGCCTACCGAAGAGGCTCTGGATAGCCTCAGAGCGACCGCTATCGATTTGCTGCCTGCTCTGGCAGATGCTGAGGTGATCAAGCACTGGGCCGGGCTGCGGCCCGCATCGCCGGAGGGGGTTCCTTACATCGGCCCGGTGCCTGGTCATGACGGGCTCTGGCTCAATTGCGGACACTTTCGTAACGGCCTGGTGGTGGCGCCCGCTTCGTGCCAGCTGCTTGCCGATCTGATGACTGGCAACAGACCATGCGTCGATCCTCAACCGTACGCGCCTAGTGGCCGGCTCTGATATCCGTACCGGTTTCGGAACCCGTTCGCGGCCATGGCGTGCGCAACCCTTCGAGTCCGCCTGTTTTGCTGTTAAATTGCGCGGCTTTGCGGCGCCTGGATAACCGCGCCGATTTCTTCGCTCAAGAGGTTCATGTGGCCAAGAAAACCACTTCCTTTTCAGGCCTTGGTGGGCTGGTGTTTTCCACCGATGCCGGGCGGCACTGCCCCGATTGCAGCCAGCCGCTGGACGCCTGTATCTGCAAGCAGTCGGTCATTGCGCAAGGCGACGGCATCGCCCGGGTCCGCCGGGAGAGTAAGGGCCGCGGTGGCAAGACCGTGACAACCATTGCAGGCGTACCGCTTGCCGAAACCGAGCTCAAGGAGCTTGCCGGTGCGCTCAAGCGCCGTTGCGGGACGGGCGGCGCGCTCAAGGATGGGATCATAGAAATCCAGGGCGATCATGTTCAGCTGCTACTGGATGAACTGACCAAGCGTGGATTCAAGGCAAAAAAATCCGGCGGTTGAGGTCAGTACCTTACCCAATCACGTTTTGCGCTTATTTCTTTGCGCACAGGCTGTCCAACCGGGATAGCCTTTCTGTCGTGTTCTAGGCTCGGCAGACTCACCCTTTTCTCAGGAGGCTTAAATGCCCGTACGACGCACACGTAAAGATGACGGCAGCCAATGGACCGCAGCGGACAGCCGTAGCGTTTACGGCATTCGCCACTGGGGCGCCGGTTACTTTTCGATCAGCGACGACGGCCATGTCGAGGTGCGCCCGCAGGGGCCCGCGGGCGAGGCGATCGAGTTCACCGGACTGATCGAACAGTTGCGTGATGCCGGACTGACGCTGCCGTTGCTGGTGCGCTTCCCGGACATCTTGCAGGACCGCGTGCGTCGTCTGACCGGCGCGTTCGATGCCAACATCGAGCGCCTCGAATATCAGAGCAAATACACTGCGCTGTATCCGATCAAGGTCAATCAGCAGGAAGCGGTGGTGGAGAACATCATCGCCACGCAGAACGTCGCCATTGGCCTCGAGGCCGGCTCCAAGCCCGAGTTGATGGCCGTGCTGGCACTAGCGCCGAAGGGCGGCACCATCGTCTGTAACGGCTACAAGGATCGTGAGTTCATCCGCCTGGCACTGATGGGGCAGAAGCTCGGCCATAACGTTTTCATCGTCATCGAGAAAATGTCCGAAGTGGGCATGGTCATCGAAGAAGCCGCGGAGCTGAAGATCCTCCCGCAGGTTGGACTGCGCGTACGGTTGTCCTCCCTGGCATCGAGCAAGTGGGCCGACACGGGCGGCGAGAAATCCAAGTTCGGCCTGTCAGCTGCTCAGCTGCTCACCGTCATCGAACGCTTCCGTGCGGCAGGCGTGGAGCAGGGCGTGCGGCTGCTGCACTTCCACATGGGTTCGCAGATCGCCAACCTGGCCGACTATCGCGACGGCTTTCGCGAAGCCATCCGTTATTACGCCGAATTGCGCGCGCTCGGTTTGCCCGTCGATCACATCGATGTGGGCGGTGGATTGGGTGTGGACTACGACGGCACGCATTCGCGCAATGCCAGTTCGATCAACTACGACATCGATGAGTATGCCGGCACCGTGGTTGGCATGCTCAAGGAGTTCTGCGACCGGCAGGAATTGCCGCACCCGCATATCTTCTCCGAGAGCGGTCGGGCCATGACGGCGCACCATGCGGTGCTGGTGATGCAGGTCACCGATTTCGAGCGCCACAACGACGAGGCGCCGACGATAGAGAACTATGACGAGCTGCCCGAAATCGTGCAGTCGCTGGCCGACTTGCTGGGGCCGTCAGATCCTGAAATGGTTACCGAAACCTACTGGCGCGCGACACACTACATGAGCGAGGCCGCTGCCCAGTACGCCTCAGGCAAGCTGAGTCTGGCGCAAAAGGCGCTGTCCGAGCAGAGCTACTTTGCCATTTGTCGTCGCCTCTATAACCAGCTTAAGGCGCGCCAGCGCTCGCACCGCGCTGTGCTTGACGAGCTCAACGACAAGCTTGCGGACAAGTACATCTGCAACTTCTCGGTGTTCCAGAGCCTGCCGGATACTTGGGCGATCGACCAGATTCTGCCAATCGTGCCGTTGCAACGGCTGACCGAAGAGCCGGTGCGCCGTGCCGTGCTGCAGGACCTGACCTGCGACTCCGATGGCAAGATCAAGCACTACGTCGACGAGCAGAGCATCGAGAACAGCATGCCGGTGCATGAGATCCAGGCGGGGGAGGAATACTTCCTCGGTGTGTTCCTGGTGGGTGCCTACCAGGAAATCCTCGGCGACATGCACAACCTGTTCGGCGATACCGATTCGGTCAACGTCTATCAGCGCGAGGACGGCAGCTTCTACCACGCGGGCATCGAAACCCACGACACTATCGAGGACATGCTGCGCTACGTGCATCTGTCGCCCGAGGAGCTGATGACCTACTACCGCGACAAAGTGTCCAGTGCGCGGCTCAGCGCCAAAGAACGCACCCAGTACATCGACGCGCTGCGGCTGGGGCTGACTCGCTCCTCGTATCTCACGCCCTGATCGCGCGACATCGCCGGTGGGCTGGTTGATTAGGCTGGGCAGCAGTTTTGGGCGCAATGATCGTTCCCGTACGCACGCACGAGCGGGCACGCGGGAGCCTTAACGTCCTCCGGTCGCGCGGGGCCTGCGCTGGTAATAGCGTTCATGAGCCCACCCCTGGTCGCTCCAGCCGCACCTTCACGCCGGGCTCCAGTCGATATAGGTAACGACCAGCCGAAGCGATATCGCCATGCCAGAAGGCCCATCCATCGTCATTCTTCGAGAAGAAGTCGCCGAATTTGAAGGCAAAACCATCGACCGCGCCGAGGGCAGCGCCAAGCTCGACAAGGCGCGGCTGGTGGGCCAGACGGTTCGATCGTTTCGCAGCTGGGGCAAGCATTTTCTCATCGAGCTGGACGAGGTCTCGCTGCGCATTCATCTGCTTCTGTTCGGCAGCTATCGGATCAACGAGCGCAAGGACTCCACACCGCGCCTGAGCCTGGGTTTTGCCGATGGCGAGCTGAATTTCTACGGCTGCTCGGTGCAGCCCATCGAAGGTTCGCTCGACGAGGCCTACGACTGGAGCGCGGACGTCATGAGCGACGCCTGGGATGGCCGCGCGACGTTGAAAAAGCTGCGCGCGCGGCCACGCCTGTTGGCCTGCGACGCGCTGCTGGATCAGACGCTGTTCTCCGGTTCTGGCAACATCATCAAGAATGAAGTGCTGTTTCGTACCCGGATCCATCCGCTGTCACTTATTGGTGATTTGCCGGCGACCAAGCTGCGCGAGCTCGCCAGGGAGGTTCGCACCTACAGCTTCGAATTTCTTCAATGGAAGCGCGAGGGTACGCTCAAAGCGCACTGGCTGGCGCATACCAAATCCATCTGCCCGCGTTGCAAGGTCCCCTTCGTCAAAGCCAAGTCGCTGGGTCGCAGCAAACGCCGCAGCTTCTATTGCGAGGGTTGCCAGAAGCGGTACGGCGACAGCGACCGGGCGGTGGTCGAGGCATCGATCGTCGAAGAATAACGCCGCCACGTTGTATGCTTCGCCGACCTGAATTTCCGGTTGAGGGCGAACCTTCAATGCGCACCGCTTTGCTGTTAGCGCTGGCCAGCCTGGCTTGCATTGGCTCCGCTACTGCCAGCGAGGTGCTGCTCGACTTACGCGTGGGTGTTGCACCTTTGCAGGCGGAGTACGCGCGCTCCCCCGCCGAGCGTGAGCGTGGGCTGATGGGGCGCGCAGAGTTGGCGGCGGACCGCGGCATGTTGTTCCGCTTCGACGATTTTCGCCGGCATTGCCTGTGGATGAAGGACACGCCGCTGCCGCTGTCGGCCGCCTTCATGGATGAACACGGGCGCATTGTCGATCTCGTCGACCTGACGCCGCTGGATAAGACCATCCGTTGTTCGCAAGAGCCGGCGCGCTATGCGCTCGAGGTCAACCAGGGCTGGTATCGCGAGCATCAGCTCGAGGTGGGCGACCGGGTGACGGGTATCCCGGGGCTCGATTGACGGACAGACCCATTCGATGAGCCGACCGGCCCAGCGACGATGACGAAGGGAATTCTTATGACGGGACGATTGATCTATCTGATGGGCCCTTCCGGCGTGGGCAAGGACAGCCTGCTACAAGCCGCCCGCGAGCCGTTGCTGGCACGCGGATGCCGAATCGCCCGACGCGTCATCACCCGTTCCGCCGAAGCCACAGGGGAAGATGCCATCGCCGTGACCGAGGCGGAGTTCGAGCAGTTGCGTCATCGCGGTGCCTTCTCTCTGCATTGGCAAGCCCACGGGCTGCATTACGGTATTTCCACGCAGATCGACGACTGGCTGGCGGCTGGCGAGGACGTGCTGGTCAACGGGTCGCGGGGTTATCTGACCGAAGCGCGTAGACGCTATCCACAGCTACAGGCGGTGCTGCTTACGGTGGCATTGCCTGTGCTGCGTGAGCGGTTGCTGGCTCGGGGGCGTGAGCCGCTGGAGGAAATCGAAGCCCGTTTGGCGCGAAATGAGCAGTTTCGCTCGACGGCGGAGCAGAATGAGGCGCTGCTACTGGACAATTCCGGCCCTCTGGAGCAGACCGTACGGCGCCTGTTGCAGCTGATCCACGAGGGTCGCGAGCGCTCTTGACGGCCCTCGTTCACTCCAAATCCCCTTGCCACGCCGTTAATCCAGCGGCAGCTCGGTCGTCCGCTTCACTTCACTCATGGCGATATGACTGTGCGCTTCCTGCACATGGGGGCGCTGCAACAGCTGATCGCGCAGAAAGCGTTCGTAACTGTCGATGTCCTTGGCCACCACCTTGAGCAGATAGTCCGACTCGCCGGCCATGGTGTGGCATTCCAGCACTTCGGGATAACCCACCACGGCGCGCTCGAATTCGTCCAGGTTGCTGCGCCCGTGAGCGGAGAGCTTGATGTTGACGAACACCGTCATGTTCAGCCCGAGCTTCTTGGGATTGAGCAAGGCGACCTTGCGTTCGATCAGCCCTTCCTCCTGCATGCGGTTGATGCGGCGCCAGCAGGGGGATTGCGATAGCTCCACCTTTTCCGCGATCTCTGCAGCAGACAAATCGGCGTTGTGTTGCAGCAGCAGCAAAATCTTGCGGTCGATGCTGCTCAGCGGGGTCTGCATGGTTGTGCCTATTTTGTTGTTGTAAGTGGATGAATCATGCACCTGAAGGCGTTTACACCGCAAAAGTAGAAAGAAAATCTCTCCTCGGCACGGCCAGACTCTTATCCAACGCGCAACGGTGGGGTGATCCCCTGCCGGTCGCTGGCGTGGGACGGCTTGCCGTGCAGCCGCCCACGACTTTTTAGGCGGACAGTGAACAACACTGTCCAGACTCCGATAAAAACAAATAGGAGCGCCACATGTCACTGGCCGAGATCCGCCTGGATGACAAGTACCGGCTCGCAACCGGACATCTGTACCTTACCGGCACCCAGGCGCTGACCCGTCTGCCCATGCTGCAGCACCAGCGCGACCAGGCGCAGGGGTTAAGCACCGGTTGCTTCATTTCCGGCTACCGCGGCTCGCCACTGGGAGGCTTGGATAAGAGCCTCTGGGAGGCGCGCGATTTCCTCAAGCAGAACGCCATCCACTTTCAGCCGGGCCTCAACGAGGAACTGGCGGCGACGGCGGTCTGGGGCAGCCAGCAAACCAACCTGTTTCCCGGTGCCAAGTACGATGGCGTATTCGCCATGTGGTACGGCAAGGGCCCGGGTGTGGACCGCTCAGGCGATGTCTTCAAGCACGGCAACGCGGCGGGTGTCTCGCCCCATGGCGGCGTGCTGCTGCTGGCTGGAGATGACCACGGCTGCAAGTCATCGACCTTGCCGCACCAGAGCGAGCACGCGTTCATCGCCGCGTCGATCCCGGTGTTGAATCCGGCCAACGTCCAGGAAATTCTCGACTACGGCATCATCGGCTGGGAGCTGTCGCGCTATTCCGGTTGCTGGGTGGCGCTCAAGACCATCGCCGAGAACGTCGATTCGTCGGCTGTGGTGGAAGTCGATCCGCTACGCGTCAAGACGCGCATCCCCGATGATTTCGAGCTGCCCGAAGACGGCGTGCACATCCGCTGGCCAGACCCGCCATTGGCCCAGGAAAAACGTCTCAACCTCTACAAGATCTACGCCGCGCGGGCCTTCGCCCGGGCCAACAACCTGAATCAGGTGATGCTCGACTCGCCAAATCCGCGCTTGGGCATCATCACCACCGGTAAGTCCTATCTCGACGTGCGCCAGGCGCTGGACGATCTCGGCCTGGACGAGGCGCTGTGCGCATCGGTCGGCTTGCGGGTGCTCAAGGTCGGCATGAGCTGGCCGCTCGAACCGGTCTCGGTGCATGAGTTCGCCCAGGGCCTGGACGAGATCCTGGTGGTCGAGGAAAAGCGCAGCATTCTCGAAGATCAACTCACCGGGCAGCTCTATAACTGGCCGGTCAGCAAGCGACCGCGGGTAGTCGGCGAGTTCGACGAACAGGGTAATTCGCTGTTGCCGAACCTGTCCGAATTGACCCCGGCGATGATCGCGCGAGTGATCGCCAAGCGCCTCGCACCGATCTACACCAGCGACAGCATACAGGCGCGTCTGGCCTTTCTCGCCGCGAAGGAAAAGGCTCTGGCGGCACGCAATTACGACACGGTGCGCACGCCGCATTACTGCTCTGGCTGCCCGCACAACACCTCAACCAAGGTCCCCGAAGGCAGCCGCGCGGCCGCCGGCATCGGCTGTCATTACATGGTGCAGTGGATGGATCGGCGTACCGAGACCTTCACTCAGATGGGCGGCGAGGGCGTCAACTGGATCGGCCAGGCGCCGTTCACCGACACGCCGCACATGTTCCAGAACCTCGGCGACGGCACCTATTTCCACTCCGGCAGTTTGGCCGTGCGTGCCGCGGTGGCGGCGGGCGTGAACATCACCTTCAAGATCCTCTACAACGATGCGGTGGCCATGACCGGTGGCCAGCCCATCGATGGCGAGCTGCGCGTCGACCAACTGAGCCGGCAGATCGCCGATGAAGGCGTGAAGCGCATCGCCCTGGTCAGCGACGAGCCGGACAAATACCCGACCCGCGACACCTTCGCGCCGATCACCAGTTTCCATCATCGCCGTGATCTGGATGCCGTGCAGCGCGAGCTGCGTGAGTTCAAGGGCGTCTCGGTGATCATCTACGATCAGACCTGCGCCACCGAGAAGCGCCGTCGGCGCAAGCGCGGCAAGCTGGAAGATCCGGCCAAGCGCGCCTTCATCAACCCCGCTGTGTGCGAGGGTTGCGGCGACTGCGGCGAGAAGTCCAACTGCCTGGCGGTCCTGCCGCTGGAAACCGAGCTGGGGCGCAAGCGCGAGATCGACCAGAACGCCTGCAACAAGGATTTCTCCTGCGTCGAAGGCTTCTGCCCGAGCTTCGTCACCGTGCACGGCGGCGGACTGCGCAAGCCGGAAGCCGTTGGCGCCAGCCTCGATCCGGCGCAGCTGCCCGAGCCGCAGCATCCGACCCTCGAGCGCCCCTGGAATGTGCTGATTCCTGGTGTCGGTGGCAGCGGCGTGACCACCCTCGGCGCGCTGCTGGGCATGGCCGCGCACCTGGAAGGCAAGGGCTGCACGGTGCTCGATCAGGCCGGGCTGGCGCAGAAGTTCGGCCCGGTGGTGACACACATCCGCATCGCCGCCAAGCAGGACGACATCTATGCCGTGCGCATCGCCGCCGGTGAAACGGATTTGCTGCTGGGCTGCGATCTGGTGGTCGCGGCCGGCGACGATTCGCTGACCCGCCTCAACGACCAGATCAGCCATGCGGTAATCAACAGTCACGAGTCGGCGACCGCCGAATTCACCCGCAACCCCGACGCCCAAGTGCCAGGGAAGGCCATGCGTGAGGCACTGATCGACGCGGTGGGCGCGGAGAAGACCCACTTCATCGACGCCACGCGGCTGGCGACCCGACTGCTGGGCGACAGCATCGCCACCAATCTTTTCCTACTCGGTTTCGCGTACCAGCAGGGATTGCTGCCACTGTCGGCTGAGGCCATCGAAAAGGCCATCACCATCAATGGCGTATCCACCGAGCTGAACCTGCAGGCGTTTCGCTGGGGCCGTCGTGCAGTACTCGAACGCGAGGTGGTGGAGCAACTGGCGCGCCCGGCCGAGGTGGCCGAGCCAAGCCTGGCCGGACCGATCTGCCAGACCCTGGAAGAGATCGTCGACTGGCGGGTGGACTTCCTCACCCAGTACCAGAACGCGGCGTACGCCGAGCGCTATCGGGCGATGGTCGAGCGCGTGCGTGAGGTGGATACGGCCGATGACCTGGCCCTGTCCAAAGCGGTGGCGCGCTACTACTTCAAGCTTTTGGCTTACAAGGATGAATACGAGGTGGCGCGACTGTACAGCGAGCCCGAGTTCCGTCAGCAGCTCGAAGCCCAGTTCGAAGGCGACTACAAACTGCAGTTCCACCTGGCGCCCGCCTGGCTGGCCAAGCGTGACAGCGCCACTGGCGAGCCGCGCAAGCGTGAACTCGGACCATGGGTGCTGAATGCCTTCAATGTGCTCGCGAAGCTGAAGTTCCTGCGTGGGACGCCGCTGGACGTATTCGGTTACGGCCATGATCGGCGGGTCGAGCGCGAGCTGATCGGCGAGTACGAACGCAACCTCGCTGAGCTTCTGGCGCAACTCAAGCCAAGCAACTACCGCACCGCCGTGGCGATAGCCGCGCTGCCGGAACAGATCCGTGGCTACGGCCCGGTGAAGGAGCGCTCCATCGCCAAGGCTCGCCAGCAGGAGAAGTTGCTCAAGGAGCAGCTGAATCGCGGCGACGAGGTGCAGACCGTGCGGCTGTTCGAGCCGGCGGCTTGAGGTTGACCGCCATGTCCGGTCTGCTTTCGTGGGAGGCCCGCCCTCGGGGCGAAGCTTCTCGGGCGCCGAGCCGTCGCCGTTCGCCGCGGGTCGCGCCTCCCACAAGGGGAGCGTCGTGCACAGA
>NZ_JAKOEN010000007.1:0-111778 GCF_022355455.1 Pseudomonas sp. KSR10
CGCATTATAGGCACTCACAAAACCACGTCAACGGTTGTTTTCAGTTTTCTCTACGGGGCAAATGGCTACGTACGTGCATATAGATAGGCCTGCCCAGTTTGCCGACGGTAGAGTTTCCTCCGGCTTCCTTCAAAGTACCTTCGACAGGCTTTACACTGGGCCCTTCTTTAGATCAATCGATGACCCAAATGCCGCATACACCTGCCGATCCGCTCGACCTATTGCTGCTTCCAACTTGGCTCGTCCCGGTCGAGCCAGCCGGTGTTGTCCTGAAGAACCATGCATTAGGCATCCGTGACGGCCGCATCGTGCTGATAGCGCCTCGCGAGGAGGCAGTCCAATACATTGCCCGCGAAACACGGGACCTCACCGGAATGCTCCTGGCCCCAGGGCTTGTCAATGCTCATGGGCACGCCGCCATGACCTTGTTTCGCGGACTGGCCGACGACCTGCCACTGATGACGTGGCTGCGCGAGCACATTTGGCCAGCGGAAAGCAGGTGGGTAGACGAGGCATTCGTACAAGCCGGAAGCGAGCTGGCGATCGCGGAGCTGCTTCAAAGCGGTGTCACCTGTTTTTCTGACATGTATTTCTTCCCAGACGTAGTCAGTCAGCTCGTGCACAAGCACGGCATTCGTGCACAGATAGCGATCCCAGTGCTGGACTTCCCTATCCCAGGCGCGCGCGACGCCAACGAAGCGCTTCGCAAAGGCGTCGCGCTGTACGACGACCTCAAGCATCATCCTCGCCTGAGTATCGCATTCGGTCCACATGCGCCCTACTCGGTGGCAAACGGCACGCTGGAAAACATTCGAACCCTTGTCGCGGAAATGGACATCGGCATTCATATGCACGTCCATGAAACAGCGCACGAGGTAGAAGAGTCACTGAGCAAGCATGGCGAACGCCCACTGGCTCGGCTGGCCCGCATGCAGCTTTTAGGCCCACGTTTTCAAGCCGTCCACATGACCCAGATCGATGACGAAGATATCGCCTTGCTGGTTGAACACAATTGCAGCGTCATTCACTGCCCTGAGTCCAATTTGAAACTAGCCAGCGGCTTTTGCCCAGTCGAACGCCTCTGGGAGGCCGGAATCAATGTCGGCATAGGGACCGACGGCGCAGCCAGCAATAACGACCTCGACTTGCTGGGCGAAACCCGTACCGCCGCGCTGCTTGCCAAAGCCGTCGCAGGATCGGCGACGGCTCTCGATGCCCATCGCGCGTTACGCATGGCAACGCTCAATGGCGCTCGCGCTCTCGGACTGGACGATCACACCGGATCACTGGAGATAGGAAAATTCGCAGACATGGTGGCATTCGATCTATCAGGCCTTGCGCAACAGCCCGTCTACGACCCTGTCTCCCAACTGATCTATTCCAGCGGTCGAGATTGCGTACGCCATGTATGGGTGGGCGGCAAGCAGTTGGTCGATGATCGTCGACTGATCCGTATGGATGAAGAGCACCTAATTGCCACAGCCAAGGCTTGGGGGAAGAAGATCGGCGCTAAGCATTAAACGAGCACCGCTCATGCGGTGCTGCGACAAACTGACGTACACGAAGCGCTTCACCAAAGCCTCTTCGTCTGACAGAAGGTGGCAACATGAGCATTTGCAGCTCAAGCTTCTCCCTCAAGCTTTCAAACGGAACGGATCATGAGCAACGTCGACCACGCCGAAATCGCCAAATTCGAAGCCCTGGCTCACCGCTGGTGGGACCGGGAAAGTGAGTTCAAGCCGCTGCACGAGATCAATCCGCTTCGGGTCAACTGGATCGACGAGCATGTCTCGCTAGCCGGCAAGAAGGTTTTGGACGTGGGCTGCGGCGGTGGGATTCTCAGTGAAGCCATGGCCCAGCGCGGCGCTACAGTGACTGGGATCGACATGGGCGAAGCCCCTCTGTCCGTTGCACGACTGCATTTGCTCGAGTCCGGCCTGGAAATCGACTATCGACAAATTACTGCCGAGGCGCTGGCCGAAGAGTCACCAGAGCAATTCGATGTCGTGACCTGCCTGGAGATGCTTGAGCATGTTCCCGATCCAGCCTCCGTTATTCGCGCTTGTCACAAGATGGTGAAACCTGGCGGGCAAGTGTTCTTTTCAACCATCAACCGCAACCCGAAAGCCTATGCATTCGCCATTGTAGGTGCCGAGTATCTTCTGCAACTACTGCCGCGGGGCACCCACGACTTTCGTAAGTTCATTCGCCCATCGGAGCTCGGCGCATGGAGCCGCGAGGTCGGGCTTGCAGTCCAGGACATTATCGGCCTGACATATAATCCATTGACGAAACATTACAAGCTGTCGCCGGATGTGGATGTGAACTACATGATCCAGACGCTTCGGGAGGCCTGATGCGTCTGCGTGCAGTGTTATTCGATATGGACGGCACGCTGCTGGACACCGCGCCGGATTTCATCGCTGTCGCACAGGCCATGCGTCTGGCACGCGGCCTTGATCGCGTTCCGGACCAGCAGGTCCGCGACGTCGTTTCGGGCGGAGCTCGGGCTATGGTGCTCAGCGCCTTTGATGTCGATCCCCTGTCTGATGAGTTCGAAGTGCTGCGGCTCGAATTCCTGGACCGCTATCAGGAGCACTGTGCCGTCGAAAGCCGCCTGTATGAGGGTATGGAGGAGTTACTGGTCGAGATCGAAAAGACAAATCTTATCTGGGGGGTGGTTACCAATAAGCCGTTGCGCTTCGCCGAGCCGATCATGCATCAGCTGGGCCTCGCTTCGCGCTCTGCCGTGCTGGTCTGCCCCGACCACGTCAGCAAGAGCAAACCCGACCCGGAACCAATGTTGCTGGCATGCAGCCAACTAGATCTCGACCCCTCGACCGTGCTGTTCGTGGGTGACGATTTACGCGACATCGAGTCCGGACGCGCAGCAGGGAGCCGTACGGCAGCGGTGCGTTATGGGTATGTCCACCCCGATGACGACCCGGATACCTGGGGAGCGGACATGGTCGTTGATCATCCCCTTGAATTGCTTGCCTTGCTGCATCGTACGACCGGGAATAGCTGACTCGTCGCCCGGCCACTTTATTGATAACACCCGGTGGGTGTCACCCACGATTACATGAGGCTTCAGATGTTCAAATACTCGGCCCGCCCCGACCTGCTCAGGAATAGGATCATCATGGTCACCGGCGCAGGCCGCGGGATTGGCGAAGCCGCCGCCAAAGCCTACGCCGCGCACGGTGCGACCGTCCTGCTGCTGGGCAAGAACGAGGACAACCTCAACAGGGTATACGACGAGATCGAAGCCGCCGGCGGGCCGCAGCCGGCGGTCATACCACTCAACCTGGAAACCGCCCTACCACACCAGTACGACGAACTAGCAGCGACCGTCGAGCGAGAGTTCGGGCGACTCGATGGCTTGCTGCACAATGCAGGCATCGTCGGCCCGCGCACACCGATCGAACAGTTGTCCGGCGACAACTTCATGCGAGTCATGCAGGTGAACGTTAACGCTGCCTTCATGCTCACCAGTAGTCTGCTCCCCCTGCTCAAATTGTCGAACGACGCCTCGGTTGTTTTCACCTCGAGCAGCGTTGGGCGGAAAGGCCGCGCCTATTGGGGCGGTTATGCCGTATCGAAGTTCGCGACCGAAGGGTTGATGCAGGTGTTGGCTGATGAACTTGATGGCACCGCATCCGTGCGCAGCAATAGCGTCAATCCGGGCGCGACTCGTACGGACATGCGCGCAAAGGCTTACCCAGGGGAAAATCCGGCGGTCAACCCGCTACCGGCAGATATCATGCCGGTCTATCTCTATCTGATGGGGCCAGACAGCACGGGCATCAACGGCCAGGCGTTGAACGCTCAGTAACTTACACCATCCAAAGCGCCTGTTTTCCGGCACTTCGTAACGGTGGGCATGTCATATTGGCATCACTCCGCCGTTCCGCTGGCAACTCTTTGCCGTAACGCCAGAAAAATTACGCTAAGTCTTTGATACAAAAAGACATTCTTGAACTGGCATTAAATTCGCTTTAGAACCTCTACCAGCGCCAATTGCGTTCGAGGTTCACTTTATGCTGCCAGAGAAGCAGGACAATACCACCGATATCGAGACCGCTCGCGTCCGGCGTCTGGAGGTCAATTTCAACAAGCCGCTATCGATACGTCAGCTCGACCTTTCCGAGCTGTTACGTAATCTGGCATCACGCCTGCAGACCAGCCTGGAGATTGACAGGTTATTGGGGTTCTTTTTTGACGAAGTCTGCAACCTGGTCCCGTTGCGCGGCCTGTCCTATCGCCATGTCGGCACTGACTCCAACCTTCAGTTTGGCGAAGCCGAGGGATTCGTCGTGAACTATTCGCTGTCCAACCAAGCCGACTCTCTCGGCGAGCTCCGCCTGTTCAGCCAATATCAGTTATCCATGTTGGCGCTGGAGCAGCTCGAAAGCGCTGTTAACTGCATGCTCTTTCCATTGCGCAATGCTCTGCTCTACCGGCATGCCCTTCAGGCCTCGCTCAAAGATTCGCTGACGGGCGCGGGGAACCGCATGGCCCTGGAGCAAAACCTGGCTCGGGAAATTGAGCTGTCCCGACGCCATGATCAGGCCATGTCAGTCATCATGTTGGACATGGATCATTTCAAGACCCTTAACGACACCCACGGACACCAGGCGGGAGACGCCGCACTGAAAGCGACCGCCCTCTTGCTTAAAGAGCAGCTGCGCAACGTGGACATGGTTTTTCGTTTTGGCGGCGAAGAGTTTGTTCTGGTGTTATCCAACACCGGGCTTGAGGCGGCCGCTGTTGTAGCCGAGCGAATCAGAGCCGCCATCCAGAACCTGTGTTTTCTCGTTGGGGAAAAGCAGGTCCGGTTGTCGGCTAGCCTTGGCTGCGCCACTTATCAATCATCCGAGTCGCAGGAAGCGCTTCTGCGTCGGGCCGATCAGGCGCTGTATCAAGCCAAACGCGACGGACGCAATCGAATGTGCGCGGCCTCGGTATAGCATTCGCTCGAATGGCTGGCGAAAAAAAAAGGGCGGGGCCATTATGGCCCCGCCCTTCTCATTTAGCTTGCATCCACAGCTCAAGGACGTTTGGAGCGATCACCGCGTCCGAAGCCAGGACGCTGCCCTTCAGAGGCCGGCGGCCCATTGCGCTTGGCGGGCGACGGTTTGCCGCGATTGCGCCCGACAGTACTCGGCCGCTCCGCCACGGGTGTGCCGCGACTCGGTTTGCTGCGTTCATCGGCGTCACGCGGTTTGCGCGCCGGCTGATCGTTGCGCGTACGACGACCGTTATTGCCACCACTCGATGCATCCGCTTCATGAGCCGAGCGCAGAACCCTGGGGCGGCGCTCGCCGCGTCCGATAGGCTTGGCCACCTTGCGCTGCATACGGTCGAGCTTCTCCTTGGTCTTCGCTTTCATCCCCGGTAGCGCCACCGGCTTGAGCCCCACCTCCTCGCTGAGGATGTCGACTTCGCTCTGAGACATCTCGCGCCAGCGCCCCATAGGCAGGTCCGAAGTCATGAACACCGGCCCGAAGCGCACACGCTTCAACCGGCTGACGACGAGACCTTGAGACTCCCAAAGACGGCGCACCTCGCGGTTGCGCCCCTCCATCACCACGCAGTGGTACCAATGATTGAAGCCTTCCCCACCGGGCGCTTGCTGAATATCGGTGAATCGCGCCGGCCCGTCTT
Organism: Pseudomonas sp. KSR10; assembly: GCF_022355455.1. Classification (NCBI taxonomy): domain Bacteria; kingdom Pseudomonadati; phylum Pseudomonadota; class Gammaproteobacteria; order Pseudomonadales; family Pseudomonadaceae; genus Pseudomonas; species Pseudomonas sp. KSR10. Next base: position 5,668 of record NZ_JAKOEN010000007.1, read on the forward strand.
CAAGCATGACGCCCGTTTTCAGGCGCTCGATCATCTCGTCGTCGACTTCACCACGCACGCGCACTGCGTACTCACGGTCCATCTCATAGGACGGATGCATCAGGCGATTGGCCAGCTCGCCGTCAGTGGTGAATAGCAGCAGGCCGGTCGTATTGATATCGAGACGACCGATATTGATCCAGCGCCCTTCTTTCGGACGGGGCAGGCGATCAAAAACCGTCGGGCGACCCTCTGGGTCATCACGAGTGCAAATCTCGCCATCCGGCTTGTTGTAGATCAGGACACGGCGAACCACTTCAGCGGCTTCTTCGCGCTTGAGCAAGCGACCATCGACCGCGATCGCATCATGCAGATCGACGCGCTGACCCAGCGTCGCTACGGCGCCGTTGACCTTGACCCGGCCAGCGGCAATCCAGTTCTCCACGTCGCGGCGCGAAGCCAGGCCAATTCTGGCCAGGACCTTCTGCAGCTTTTCGCCGTGGGCAATATGAGGGGTTTCATCGTCGTGTTCGGTCATCTGGGCACCTCCCGGTGTGGCAGTTCCGATAGAAAGGCCGCGCACTATACGCGGCCCGGCTCACCAAAGCACTAGGAAGGTTAGCAGCCCGAACCAAGGTGCGCGCAGAGCGGCGCGCCAGGTGATTACAGGCTCAGCGTTTATCCAGCGCCGCCAGTGCGTCAGCCGTCGCTTGCTGAATCGCTGCCCAGTCACCGTTCTTCAGTGCCGCGCCGTCAATCATCCAGGTTCCGCCAACGCACATCACGTTGGGCAATGCCAGGTATTGCGCCGCGTTGCTCGCATTGACGCCCCCAGTCGGGCAGAAGCGAACATCACCGAAGGGTCCACCGAGTGCCTTGATTGCCGCAACACCACCGCATACCTCGGCTGGGAAAAGCTTAAAACGGCGGTAGCCGAGTGCGTAGCCGCGCATGATGTCCGACGCATTGCTAATGCCAGCCAACAACGGCACCGAGCTGTTCACGCCCGCTTGCAACAACTCATCCGTGCAACCCGGCGAGACGATGAATTGCGCGCCTGCTGCCTCGACTTCGTCCATCATCCGCTTGTCTAGCACCGTGCCTGCGCCCACACAGAGTTCAGGCCGCTCTTCACGCAGGCGACGGATGGCAGTGAGGCCGTGTGCCGAGCGCAGCGTGATCTCCAACGCCTTCAGGCCGCCCGCGGCGAGTGCATCGGCCAACGGCAAGATCTGCTCCTCGCTGCCTATGGTGATGACTGGAAGGATTCGGGCTTCGGTACAGATCTTTTCGATCAGTGCGTTTTTCTGGTCCATGGTCATGGAAAGTCCTCGGGCCTCACGGGCACCAGTAGATCTCTAACGGGGAATGCAGAAATGCGCGGATGGGCATCTGCAAGGTTTCGAGCTGCATTGCCTGACGCAGGGTTTCCAGCTTGGCCGGCCCTTGGATGGCCAGGCACTGAACCCGCGCGGTGGCCAGCAATGAATAGGTCATGCTGATGCGCTGTTCCGGGCTGACAGGTGCTTGCATCGGCAGGCAATGGGCTGCCCCATCTGGATCGAGCCCTTGGGCCAGCAATGGACTGTTCGGAAACAACGAAGCGGTATGACCGTCGTTGCCCATACCGAGCACCAGTACATCAATGGGCTGGTGCAGATCATCCAATCGGTGGCTAGCCAGCCGAGCGGCCTGCTCAAGTGTTTCGGCCGGCTGATACAGACCGAGCAGTTGCGCATCGGCTGCGGCATTCTGCAACAAATGGCGGCGAACCAGCCCTTCGTTGCTGTCGGCATCGTTGACATCGACCCACCGCTCGTCAGCGAGACTCACCTGCACCTTCGCCCAGTCCAGTGGGCAAGTCGACAATGCCTCTAGAAAGGCGATGGGGCTGCGGCCGCCAGACACCACCAGGCTGGCACAGCCATGAGTCGCTACAGCGTAGCTCAGCGCCTCGGCGACCCGATCAGCCAACGCCCGGGCCATCTGATCGGGATCAGCGAGGCTATGTGCAACTACGCCCGAAGGCAGTTCAAGTTCAGAGATCGCCATACCAAGACCTCCCATCACGAGTGATCAGGGCGATGGACGCGACCGGCCCCCATGACCCGGCGGGATAGGGCTTCGGTGCGTCACCGAGGCGCGACCAGCCATCGATGAGCTGGTCACACCATTTCCAGGCGTATTCGATTTCGTCTTTGCGCACGAACAGATTCTGATTGCCCTGCATCACCTCCAACAGCAGGCGCTCATAGGCATCGGGAATGCGCGAGCTCTTGTAGGTCTCGGAGAAGTTGAGCTGCAGCGGCCCACTGCGAAGGTGCATGCCCTTGTCGAGCCCCTGCTCCTTGGTCATCACCTGCAGCGAGATGCCCTCGTCCGGCTGCAAGCGGATGATCAGCCGGTTGCTGATCAGCGAACGCTGCTCAGGCGCGAAAATATAAAATGGTGGCTCTTTGAAATGGATGACGATCTGCGAGACCTTTTCGGCCATGCGTTTCCCGGTACGCAGATAGAACGGCACGCCCGACCAGCGCCAGTTACAGATATCGGCACGCAGCGCGACGAAGGTCTCGGTGCTACTTTCGGCGTTGGAGTTTTCCTCCTCCAAATACCCTGGAACCGCCTTGCCGCCGACCGAACCAGCCACATACTGGCCGCGCACTACCTGCTGACCGAGGCGTTCCGGCGTGATCGGTGCCAGCGCCTTGAGTACCTTGACCTTCTCGTCGCGAATGCTGTCGGCGGTGAGGTCGCTCGGCGGATCCATCGCGATCAGGCACAACAGCTGCAGCAGATGGTTCTGGATCATGTCGCGCAGCTGTCCGGCCTGATCGAAATACCCCCATCGCCCTTCGATGCCGACCGTCTCGGCGACGGTAATCTCGACGTGAGAAATGTGGTGCTGATTCCACTGGGTCTCGAACAGGCTGTTGGCGAAGCGCAGTGCGATCAGGTTCTGTACCGTCTCCTTGCCAAGGTAGTGGTCGATCCGGTAAATCCGGGTTTCGGGAAAGTACTTTGCGACCGCGTCATTGACCACGCGCGAGGATTCAAGATCGTGTCCGATGGGTTTTTCCAGCACGACGCGGGTCTGCTCGGCCAATCCGACCGCAGCGAGGTGTTCGCAGATCGAACCGTAAACCGAGGCAGGCGTGGCGAAATACGCAATCAAGGGCATGTCAGACGACACCGCCTCAGCCAGCGCCGCATAATCATGTGCGTCGCGGAAATCCATCGTGAAGTATTCCAGCCGCGTCTGAAAGCGCGCGAGCGCCGTTTCGTCCAGTTGCGCGGCAGGGATGTACCGTCGCAATGCCTGATCGATCCGCTCCAGATGGACGGCAGGCTCTCCTTTATCCCGCGAAAGCGCCAATATGCGCGTATCGCTATGAAGGAGCCCCGCTCGGTCTAGCTGGTAAAGTGCGGGAAACAGCTTGCGCAGTGCCAAATCGCCCAGAGCGCCGAACAAAGCAAAGGTGGTCGCGTCAACAGTAATAGCAGGCATGTTTTTTATACTAACCAAATTAAGCTGCATGACAGATTCGTTAGCGCAGTTTAAGCGCATAATGTTGTTATTAAAACAACATAACCTGTTTTTTTCGCGCTCTGGATGGCATCTCACAGCCGCCGCGAGCACGGCCCCTTGAAAGAAGAGACATGGATCGCATGAAAAATCTCTTGGAACAGATAAAAAATCGGCTCGACGAGCTGAACAAAGCGGAAAGGAAGGTCGCCGAGGTGATACTGAGCGACCCGCAACAGGCCACTCGCTATAGTATTGCGGCGCTGGCACAAGCGGCGAAGGTCAGTGAGCCGACGGTCAATCGTTTCTGCCGGTCGTTCGGCGCCGCCGGTTATCCGGTGCTCAAGATCCAGCTGGCCCAGAGCCTGGCGAGCGGCGCAGCCTATGTCAGCCGTGCGGTAGAGGCGGATGATGGCCCCGAGGCCTACACACGAAAGATCTTCGGCAGCGCCATCGCATCACTAGACAGCGCTTGTCAGGCGATCGATCCACAAGTCATCAGCCATGCCGTGGACCTGATGATCCAGGCGCGGCAGATCCATTTCTTCGGCCTTGGTGCGTCCGCATCGGTAGCACTGGATGCCCAGCACAAGTTCTTTCGATTCAACCTACCGGTGACGGCTCATAGCGACGTGCTCATGCAAAGGATGCTGGCGTCCGTAGCGCATACCGGCGATCTGTTCGTAATCATCTCCTACACCGGTCGCACGCGCGAGCTGGTGGAGGCCGCGTCGATTGCGCGTGACAACGGAGCTTCCGTTCTGGGACTGACCGCTGCCGACTCGCCATTGGCCAAAGTTTGCACGCTGAGCCTAGACATACCCTTGCCGGAAGACACGGACATTTATATGCCGATGACCTCGCGGATCATCCAGTTGACCGTGCTCGACGCGCTGGCAGCCGGTGTCACCCTGCGGCGTGGGGTCGATTTCCAACCACATCTGCGCAAAATCAAGGAGAGCCTGATGGCCACCCGCTATCCGGCCGAAGAAAGCTGATCACTGCTTTTTCTTCCGCGCTTTGTTCAACGCCTTCAGCCGCCCGACGGCTAGCGCGTTGACCACCTTGCGCTCCTTGTTCTTCATGCTCTTCCAGGCTTTCATCTCGTCCCGGCTGCGACCGCAGCCGATGCAGACGTCGTCCTTGAGCTTGCAAATGCTGACGCACGGATTCTTCGCCTTGTCGCCCAAAACCACCTCCGATCAGCCTGAGGACCCTACCGCCTTGGCTAAGTAGAGGCCCTCTTCGCCTGGAGGTTCTAACCGAATCGGACTATCGGCTCGATCAGTCCCACCAGTACTCGACCTGCACGCCGAAATTCGAACCGTGTTGGTCGCCACCAAAGGCGCCGGTGTCGGACAGCGCACTACCGGCTGCCATCAGATTGGCCGCGTCCTGTGCCGCTTCGTTCCACTGGGCATAGGTGTAATACAGGCGCACCTCAGGACGAGCCCAGAAGTCGGGGCCAGCCGGTGACCACGTGGGCGCCACGGTGAATTTGGTCAGCTTTCGGGTGCCTTCCGGTGCATCGATCTGATCATGCCCGAGCTCGGCGACCAGCTTGAATTGGTCGCTCAAGGCATAAACCGGGCGCACGCCAACCGAGATCCAGTCCTGATCGCCGCCGCCTTGGCGCTTGTCCTTCTGGTACACGGCCTGGAACTGCCCACCGAAACGCGGCGTGACCTGCCAGTCGAAGTATTCGACCGCCCGCCAGCTCTTGTCACTGCTGCCCAGCGTCACGTCGCCGGTATAGCCGAGACCGGTACCCGGCCCTTCGCCGTACTGGAGAGCGAAGGTGTTGCTGCCGCCCAGGAAACCAACCTGCTTGTGTTGCACAGTAACGGCCCAGCCGCTGTTGGCATCCTCACGATCCGGCTCGTCAATGTAGCTGACACCGAACTCCAGTTCGCCGCCGGGGTTGCTGTCGAAGCCCCCGACGTTGAAATCGTGACGGTTGATGTAGTTTTCCTGGAACACGTTGTCCTTGCGGGAAAATGCGTAGCTGTACTTCAGCCCGCCGATCTCCATGTCTTCGATACCGGCACCAGTGGCACTCTGGTTCCAGTAGTAGAAGTCGGAGATATGGATGTCGTTCCGCTTGTAGAAACGCCGCCCCGCCCACAACGAACCACCATTGAGTGCCGGCACCTTGCTCCATTCGGCGTAGGCTTGCACCATCCGCGCCCAGCCATGGTCGCCGGTGAACTTCGGTGTGTGGTCATATTCGTTGTAGAGCGCCGCCATACCCTCGACGCTCAGCACCGAACCATCGCTCAGCGTGAACAGGTCCTGACGCAGTCCCAGCTCCGCGTACTGCTCGCACTCGTTACCGAGACGGAACTTGGACGGGGCTCCCGGCAGCTGGAAACAGGCTTGCGAAGCGCTACCGCTCGATTCGCCTACGCCGCTGCGCACGTAACCGTTGAAATCCAATGCCTGAACGGTGAATGGCATGGCGAGGCTCGCCAGCGATACCGCGAGGCCCAGGCGTGTGGTTTTTTTCATATCCGCTCCAATTAGCTCTTATTGTTGTTACTGCCGTTGGATCGAGCCGGTGAAGGCTCTCCTTACGATCCGCATGCCAGCTACCTGCGTGCTGCGGTTCGAACTTTAGCGATCCGGGCTCGCCCGCGTCGCCGAAAAACCAGGCACATCAATAACATTCAGACGAAACCTGCGCCGGTACGCAGATATACCGCGACCGGTCCTTTTCCTCACACTTCCGATCAACGAGCTACCAACCGGGTGACGATGCCGTTATGCCCAGCGGAGCCGTTTCCTTGGGTGATACCCAGCCGCTCGCCTGTCTGTGCGTCGAACAACAACACCTTGTCTGGCTCGAACAGCAGATCCAGGCTGGAGCCAGGCGCGGGCGCCGCGTCCGGAGCGAGACGAACACAGACCTTGGTCTGGTTGAGCTCGACGAAGACCATGGTGTCGGGCCCGGTGGGCTCAATTACCTGCACTTCGGCCCACAGGGACGGCAGACCGCCGCCAGCGCCGAGCGTGATCTGCTCCGGACGGATACCCAGGATCACCTCGCGGCCTTCCAACGACTCGCCATCAGCCAGGCGCAGTGGCAACTCGCAACGGTCCTGACCGCTGTCCAGCAGCGCCTGCCAGGCGCCGCCCTGCTTGATCAGTCGCAGCGGAATGAAGTTCATCGGCGGTGAAACGATGAAAATGGCAACGAAGAGGTTGGTTGGATTGTTGTAGATCTCTTTAGGCGTACCGAACTGCTGGACGACGCCATCCTTCATCACTGCGACCTTGTCACCGAGAGTCATCGCTTCGATCTGGTCATGGGTGACATACACCGTGGTGGTCTTCAGCCGCTGATGCATCAGTTTGATCTCGGTGCGCATCTCGACCCGAAGCTTGGCGTCGAGGTTCGATAAGGGCTCATCGAACAGGTAGATCTTTGGCCGCCGCGCCAGTGCACGGCCCATCGCCACGCGCTGTTGCTGACCACCGGATAGCTGCGACGGCTTGCGCCCCAGCAGGTGCTCGATCTGCAGCAGCTGGGCGACTCGCGACACTTCCTCGTCGATCTTCGCCGCCGGCACCTTTCGCATCTTCAGGCCGAAGGCAATGTTTTCCTGAACGGTCATGGTCGGGTACAGCGCGTAGGACTGGAACACCATGGCGATATCGCGATCCTTGGGGCTTGCGCCGCTAATGTCGGCCCCGTCCACACGGATCTCTCCGCCGGTAATGTCCTCGAGCCCGGCAATGCAGTTCATCAAGGTTGATTTTCCGCAACCTGAAGGGCCAACCAGGATTAGGAATTCGCCGTCCTCGATCTTCAGGTCGATATCTTTCAAGGTGTCGTTGGAGCTACCCGGATAGCTCTTGCGGACGTTGCAAAGTTCAAGTGCAGCCATGTCGTTCTCCTAACCCTTGACCGCGCCGGCCGTGAGCCCACGCAGGAAATACTTGCCGGCGAGGATGTACACCACCAGCGTTGGCAGCCCGGCGATCATTGCCGCAGCCATATCGACGTTGTATTCCTTGGCACCGGTACTGGTGTTGACCAGGTTGTTCAACGCCACGGTGATCGGCTGCGAGTCGCCGCTGGCAAACACCACGCCGAAAAGGAAATCGTTCCAGATCTGGGTGAACTGCCAAATCAGGCAGACCATGATGATCGGCGTCGACATGGGCAGCAGAATTCGCCCGAAGATAGTGAAGAATCCAGCACCGTCCAGGCGTGCCGCACGGACCAAGGCGTCAGGTACGCTCACGTAGTAGTTGCGGAAGAACAGCGTGGTGAAGGCGATCCCGTAGACCACATGCACCAGCACTAGGCCGGCCGTGGTGTTGGCCAGACCGAACTTTCCGAGCGTGAACGAGGCAGGCAGCAACACGGTCTGGAACGGCAAAAAGCAGCCGAACAGCAATAACCCGAAAAACAGCTGGGAACCGCGGAAGCGCCACATCGACAAGACATAGCCGTTCAAGGCTCCAATCGCTGTGGAGATCAGAACGGCGGGTACGGCGATTTTCACCGAGTTCCAGAAGAACCCGTCGACCACGCCCCAGGCCTTGACCCAGCCGATCACCGTGAACACCTCAGGCCAGGACAACAAGTTGCCGGTGCGGATGTCGTCGGGCGTCTTGAAGCTGGTCAGCAACATCACCACAAGCGGCACCAGATACAACACAACCGCCAGCAGCAGCGTGGCGTGGATGGCCAGACGGCTCGGGCTGAATGTCCTAGTCATGACGCTTGCTCCGCAGTTCCGAGTAGAGATACGGCACCAGGATCGCCAGGATCGCGCCCAGCATCATCATCGCGCTGGCGGAGCCGATGCCCATCTGGCCGCGGCTGAACGTGAAGTTGTACATGAACATCGCGGGCAGGTCGGACGCATACCCGGGCCCTCCCCCTGTCATCGCCGCCACCAGATCGAAACTCTTGATAGCGATGTGAGCGAGGATCATCACGGCGCTGAAGAACACCGGCCGAAGGCTCGGCAGGACGATGCGCATGTAGATGCTCGGCAGGCTGGCACCGTCGATCTGCGCCGCACGCACGATGGATTGGTCGACGCCGCGTAGCCCGGCTAGAAAAAGCGCCATGACGAAGCCGGAGGCCTGCCATACCGCCGCAATCACGAGGCAATAAACGACACGGTCTGGGTCGACCAGCCAGTCGAAGCGAAAACCTTCCCAACCCCAGTCACGAAGCATTTTGTCGATGCCAAGACCTGGGTTGAGCAACCATTGCCAGGCGGTCCCGGTGACGATCATCGACAAAGCCATCGGGTACAGATAGACGGTCCGGATGAAGCCTTCACGGCGGATGCGTTGATCCAGCAACACCGCCAAAAACACACCGATCACCAGGCTGATGCCAATAAACAGACCGCCGAATACCAGCAGGTTCTGGCTCGCCACCCACCAGCGCTCGTTTTCCATCAAGCGGGCGTACTGTTGCAAGCCGACCCACTTGTAGCTCGGCATGAAGCTGGAGTTGGTGAAGGACAGCACCAGCGTCCAGAGGATGTAGCCATAGAAGCCGACCAAGACCACCAACATGGTCGGTGCCACCACCAATTTAGGAAGCCAGCGCTGAAGCGCATCCAGGGGTGAGGGCTTGGTCATTACCGTCGCGACACTCATCGGGCATTACCAGTCAGAAGTGAAATCCGGGCCAAGCGCTCCCTACGACAGGTCCGCAGTCCTGTCGCGGGAAGCTTTGACGAAGGAGAAAGGGCCGCGGAACATCGGCCCTAGTCAGCCTATTGGGCGGACTTGATCGCCGCGTAGAGCTGCGCCCCGGCTTTGCTCGGATCGGCGTTCTTCTCGCTCATGAAGTTGGTCACGACATCGAAGATCGCGCCCTGCACCGCCAAGTTGGTGGCCATGCTATGCGCCATGCTCGGCTCCAATTGGCCATTTTGGTCGGCTTCCTTGAAGTCCTTCATCGAGGCTTGTGCGCAGCTGTCGAACTTGCTCATGTCCAAGTCGGAACGTACCGGAATCGAACCCTTGTTCTGGTTGAACACATACTGGAATTCGGGCTCCAGGGCGATCCGTGCCAAGGCATGCTGCGCCGCGACGTCGCCTTCGTCCTTGAGCTTGAACATAGCGATGGAGTCGATGTTGTAGGTGTAGCTGCCAGCGGTGCCGGGCATCGGTACGCACTGATAGTCCTTGCCTGCCACTTTGTCGGCAGCAGTCCATTCGCTCTTCGCCCAGTCGCCCATGATTTGCATCCCGGCCTTGCCGTCGATTACTTGTGCAGTGGCGAGGTTCCAGTCACGGCCGGCACGATTGTCGTCCATGTACGTGGAGAGTTTTTTCAGCGCGGTAAACACTTCGGTCATCTGCGGACTGGTAAGGGTCGCCTCGTCATGCTCGACGAAGGCTTTGTGATAGCCATCGGCGCCCATGATGCCCAACACCAGGCCTTCGAAAACCGTGCTGTCCTGCCACGGCTGGCCACCGTGAGCCAATGGCACGAAGCCGGCAGCCTTGAGCTTGTCACCCGCGGCATAGAGTTCTTCGAGGGTGGTGGGCGCCTTGTCGATCCCGGCCTTCTCGAACACCTTCGGATTGATCCACAGCCAGTTGACGCGGTGAATATTCACCGGCACCGCGACGTAGTGGCCGTCATATTTCATGGTGTTGGACACGGTCTTCGACAGCAGGCCATCCCAGTTATTGGCCTCGGCCACTTCATCGAGCGGGCTCAGGAGGTCGAGAGCGCCCCACTCCTGCAGATCAGGGCCCTTGATCTGCGCTGCGCCGGGTGGATTGCCGGATACCACACGTGTCTTCAGTACGGTCATGGCCGCGGAGCCTGCGCCGCCAGCGACTGCGCCGTCTTTCCAGGTAAAGCCTTCTTTGTTGACCAAGTCGCGCAGGACATTCACAGCGGCGGCCTCCCCTCCGGACGTCCACCAGTGGACAACTTCAACAGTGCCCTTGGAATCGGCAGCCAGTGCCGAGAGGGGAAACAGGGAGGCGAGAGAAACAACTGTGGCGAGGCGAGTTATCGCGTTCATTTGGATACCTTTTCTTGTTGTTATGCATGCAAGCTCAAGGCTTGCGCTGCATTGGATTCTAAGTCGGGTAAATACCTTAAGACGTAACGAAGGGATGCGCGTGTGTCACCGCTCCGTTACACAGCAGCGAGGGCCGTTGCCAGGCTCGGCGTCAGAGGTAGGCGAGGCAACAATACGGCCTGATAGGCGTGATAGAGATCGGGTTTGCCCGGCCAGATGCTACTCCCCGGTCGGTTTCCGCTATCGAGCTCATGGTGCCAGCTGCCGTTTTTCAGATCGATGAGGTGGCTCGCAGAGAACTCCCAGAAGCAGCGGTACCAGTCCTCATAAACCGCAGAGCCCGTGCGTTTGAGCAGCGCCGCGGCCGCTGCGCTGGCTTCGGCGTGCGCCCAATGCAAGCGCGCGCGCACCACGGGCTGGCTCTCCCAATCGAGCGAGTACACCAACCCGGGAGCACCGTCCGCGTTCCAGGCATCACGGCAGGCCTTGGCGAACAACTCGCAGGCGTCATCCAGTAACCATCCGGGCGCAACGAGTCCGGCATGCTCCAAGGCAGCCTCCAGGTTCAGCAGCAGGCGCGCCCACTCGAAACTATGGCCCGGTGTGCTGCCGTAGGGGCGAAACGGGTCGGCACGGTTACCGTCGTTATAGTCCGGCAGCGGACGCCATTCATGATCGAAATGCTCGACCACTGCATACCCACTTGCCGCCGCATGGCCGTGGATCAGCCGCTCCGCGATGCGTAGGGCGCGTAGCAGCCACACCGTGTTGCCAGTGGCGTCGGCCAGGGCAAGAAAGGCCTCGGTAGCATGCATATTGCTGTTGGCGCCGCGATAAGGCTCTTCCTGCTGCCAATCACGGCTCAGGCTTTCACGTAAGGCGCCCTCCTCGTCGCTCCAGAAGTGCGTCTCGAGGACCGCGATCGCCTCGTCCAGCAAGGTCAACGCTGCAGAACGGTCAGCAGCCAACGCGGAACTGGCAGCCAGGGCAACGAAGGCATGCAGGTATGCCGACTTGTCGCCCGTGCGCGTTGCATCGGCGAACCAACCGCCGAAATCGGCATCGTGCAAGGCGCCTCGCAGCGCGGCGAGCCCGTGGTCGACCAGCTCGGCGTATCCGGGAATACCCTGGATATGCGCCAGGGCGAAACAATGGGTCATGCGCGTGGTGTGGATCAACTCGGCGCAGGCGTGTTCCGGGAGGTGCCCGCTCGCATCGAGTGCGGCGAATCCTTGGTCGACTCGCGAAGCCCTGGCGAACGGCAGCAGACGCATGCCTTCGTCAGCCAACCACGCCAAATGGGCAGGCTTCTGCAGCCAGCTGCTTGAGGATAATTCAGCGGTTTTCATTATTATTTTTCCGTGCGAGCGAGTATGTCGTTGCCAATGACCGTGAGCGGTCAGCGTGGAGAACTGTGAGCATTTATATGAGTTCGGGCCGCTCAAGGGCAGAAGCGTTTTGCCCTTCACGGTGCATCGGCCAACTCATCGACCCGTTGCCGGAGTCTAGCGGGCACTCGGAACCGGTCGGGTAACGAACATGCCGACCATCGTCACCACCTGGTGACATTCACTCGAGCTTGCGGGGCAGACGCAAGGTCACGCGAAGCCCGCCTTCTTGCAGGTTGCAAAGGCTGACCTCGCCACCATGGCTGTGGGCGATATTGCGTGCGATACCGAGTCCGAGACCATAGCCGGGTTGCTTGGCCGCCAAGCGAAAGTTCGGTTCGAATACCTGCTTCAGCCAGGTTTCCGGCACGCCAGGGCCTTCATCGTCAACGTGCAAAACGAAGATGTTCTTGTCGTCCTCGATAAACAGATGCGCCCGCTCGCCATACTTCAACGCGTTGTCCAGCAGGTTGCCGATGCAACGCTTTAGCGCCAACGGCTTGCCGGCATAAGGCGCGAGCGCCCGGCCCTGAACTGTCACGCGTCCATTCCCGGCGGGTGCCAAGTAGGGCTCGGTGACGCAATCAAGCAGCAAATTGAGATCGAGCGGTTCGATGTTTTCGTGAATATCCGTGTCCTTGACGCATTGCAAAGCGCCTTTGACCAGCAACTCCAGCTCGTCGAGGTCCCGGCTGAATTTGCCCTGGAGCGTCTCGTCATCCAGTAGTTCAACACGCAGCCGCAGCCGCGTGATTGGGGTGCGCAAATCATGGGAGATCGCGCTGAACAACTGGCTACGCTCGGTCAGGTAGCGACCGATGCGTTCGCGCATGCTGTTGAACGCCCGACTGACCTCGACCACCTCGCTGCCGCCCGCTTCCGGCAGCAACTCAACCTCGCTACCCAGCGACATTTCTCGCGCCGCGCGCGCCAAGTGTTTGAGTGGACGGCTCTGCCAGTGAACGAGGATGCCGATGAACAACAGCAGAAAGCTGGTAGTGAGAAAGATGAACCAGAGTTGCTGGTTAGGGATTCCTTGGTCTTCGAGGCTGACGTACGGCGCCGGCATCAGCGAAGCAAGATAGAGCCACTCGTCAGGGGCGATCTGGATCTGCGTGACCAGCACGGGCGGATTCAGCGGTTCCAGGCTCAATGCGTAATGTGCCCAGGATCGCGGCAGTTCGTCGAGCTTCAGTCCGCCATTGAAAATACGCAGGTCGTCCGGACTGACAAAGTTAACCGACATATCGACACTTTTGCCCAAGCGTTCACGCAGCACCTCGTCGACCTGCGCCAGCACCGCCTGCTTGCGTTCGGTGGGTGGCAAGATTTGCATTTCCAGCGGCTTGTCGTTCAGCGATACGAAAAAGCGCGTACCGCCCATGCTGCGCAATTGATCAAGCACCAGCGGCCGATAGCCCAGCGGCAGCGAACGGAAATAGCTGACGCTGGCGGCCATTGAATGCGCCAGACTGCGTGCACTGGTCAGCAATCCCTCCATTTGACTGGCGCGCAGTTGCGACACCCAGATGAAGCTCGACAACGCCTGTGCCAGCAACACCACCAGCAGGGTCAGAAAAAGCATCCGTCCAAGCAGCGAACGCGGCACCAGCAACCAGCGACGCCTAGCCGAGCGAGTCATGATGCGGCAACACCTGGGCGGCGAGCAGGTAGCCACTGCCGCGAACGGTACGAATCAATCGTGGGCACTTGCCGGTATCCCGAAGGCGTTGGCGCAGACGACTGACCGCCATGTCGACGATTCGGTCGAGCGGCATCACCTCGCGGCCACGAGTCGCGTTGGCGATGGTGTCGCGGTCGAGTATCTGCTGCGGATGATCGAGAAAAAGCTTGAGCAAGGCGAAGTCGGCACCGGACAACAGCACCTCCTCGCCGTCCTGATGAAATAGCCGGTGGCTGACCATATCCAGCCGCCATTCGTCGAAGGCCAGCACATCGCTACCGCGCTCATGAGCGAAGCTGACCCGGCGCAACAGGGCCTTGATTCGCGCCAGCAATTCCCGCGGGCTGAAGGGCTTGCCCAGGTAGTCGTCCGCGCCCAGCTCCAAGCCGATGACGCGGTCGGTCTCGTCGGAACTGGCGGTCAGCATGATGATCGGCATCTGTGCCAGCCGCTGGTGTCCACGCACCCAACGGCAGAGACTGAAGCCGTCTTCGTCCGGCAGCATGACGTCGAGAATCACCAGATCCGGCGTATCCCCGCCCATGGCTTCGCGAAACTGCGCGCCGTCGGCAACGGTGCGCACTCTAAAGCCCGAACGGCTCAGATAGGTTTCCAGCAATTCGCGAATTTCCTGGTCGTCATCGACCAGCAGAATCGATCTTCCAGCCTGGCTCACCCGGCATCCCTTCTCTTGTTATATATCGTTTCAAGGCCGTTCAAGGCCCAGTCGGCACGACCTCCAGCAACTGCTGCAGCGCGACGCCAGCGCCCTCCAGACCAGGATAATCGGCCGTCACCACCCAGACTGGGACGTCGTCAAAATAGCGGCTCATGCAACCTTTGTCGCGAAAGCTCTGACGAAAACCGCTGCGCATGAAGAACTCGACGAAACGCGGCACTATACCGCCAGCCACATAGACACCACCGCGCGCACCGGTGGTCAACACGTTATCGCCGGCAATCCGACCCAACGATACGCAGAATTGTTCCAACACCGCTGCAGCGGTTGCATCACCGCTCAACGCAGCCGCTGTCACTTCTGCCGGAGTCGTCAGGGTTGCAGGCTCGCCATCCAGCGCGCAGCTGGCTCGGTACAGCTCCAGCAAGCCACCACCGCTGAGCACAGCTTCGGCGTTCACATGACCGAGCTTTTCGTGCAGGTGCTGCCAGAGCGCGGCTTCACGAACACTGCCGACCGGCAGGCAAACATGCCCCCCTTCGCCAGGTAAAGCATGCCAGCTACCGTCTGGCATCGGCAGCAGCGTGGCAACCCCGAGGCCGGTCCCCGGCCCGATCACCAGACGCGCACGCCCCGGCTCGGAATGGCCTTCACAGACGGTAATCAGTTCGTCGTCACCCAGCCGGGTCATGCCCAGCGCCATCGCGGTGAAGTCGTTGATCAGCAACAGATCGCTCAAGCCAAGGTCCTGGCAGAAGGCCTTGCGACTCAGGCGCCAGTGATTGTTGGTGAAGACGAACTCGTCGCCGGAAACCGGGCCGGCACAGGCCAGACAGACCGCCTGCAGCGCTTCGACACTCTGCCCGACGCCGCGCAGATAAGCGCGGATGGCATCTTCAGGACGCGGATAATCAATGGTCGGCAACACCCTCACCGACTCGATCTGCTGATCACGCCACAGCGCGAAGCGGGCATTGGTGCCACCGATATCGCCTACCAGTGCCGTCACTTGAGCGCCTCCAGCTCCTCGGTAAACACGCTCGCGCCCTTCTCCGCCGGGCTGAACGCGGCACGGAGAAAGCCGAACAGCTCGCGGCCGCAACCGATGCCCAAATCGTTCGGTGCCATCACCCGCTCGCGGGCATCGAACTCGGCCTGATCAACCAGCACACGGAGTTCGCCCGTGTCACCGTCGACACGAATGACATCACCGTCGCGCACTCGGCACAACGGACCGCCATCGAGCGCCTCGGGACTGACGTGAATCGCCGCCGGTACCTTGCCCGATGCACCAGACATGCGTCCGTCGGTAACCAGCGCCACCTTATGGCCACGATCCTGTAGCACGCCGAGGAACGGCGTCAGCTTGTGCAGCTCCGGCATGCCGTTGGCCTTCGGCCCCTGGAAGCGCACCACGGCGATGAAGTCCTTTTCCAGCTCGCCGTTCTTGAATGCCTGCGCCAACTCCGCCTGGTCACTGAACACTCGCGCTGGTGCCTCGACCACACGGTGCTCCGGAGCGACCGCGGAAATTTTGGTCACGCCACGCCCGAGGTTGCCTTCCAGTACGCGCAAGCCGCCCTCGGGCGAGAACGGACGACCGGTGGGACGCAGGATGGCTTCATCGAGGCTATCTTGCGGGCCCTCTCGCCAGACCAGCCGTCCGTCTTCGAGGAAAGGTTCCTGGGTGTATTGCTTGAGCCCCTGACCCACCACGGTATAAACGTCTTCGTGCAACAGGCCGGCATCGAGCAGCGTACGCACCATGAAAGGCACCCCGCCACAGGCATGGAAATGATTCACGTCGGCCTGGCCATTGGGATAGACCTTGGCCAGTGTCGGCGTCACCGCGGAAATATCGGCCATATCCTGCCAGGTCAATTGGATTCCCGCCGCCTGGGCGAAAGCCGGAATATGCAAGGTGTGGTTGGTCGAGCCGCCCGTGGCGTTCAGGGCCACCACCGAGTTGATGATCGCCTTCTCGTCGACGATCTTGCACAGTGGCAAGTAGTTGCCGGACTGCGGGGTCAGGCGAGCGACCTGGCGCGCCGCCTCGCGGGTCAGCTCGTCGCGCAACGGGGTATAGGGATTGACGAAGGACGAGCCCGGCAGGTGCAGCCCCATGATTTCCATCACCACCTGATTGGTGTTCGCCGTGCCATAGAAGGTGCAGGTGCCCGGGCTGTGATAGGACAGCATTTCCGACTCCAGCAGCTCTTCACGACTGGCCTTGCCTTCGGCGTAGCGCTGGCGAACCTCGGCCTTCTGCTTGTTGGGAATGCCCGATGGCATCGGCCCGCCCGGTACGAACACGGCCGGCAGATGGCCGAAGCGCAAGGCACCGATCATCAAGCCCGGGATGATCTTGTCGCAGATGCCCAGATACAGCGCCGCATCAAACATGTTGTGTGACAGTGCGATAGCGGTCGACATAGCAATCACCTCGCGACTGGCCAGGCTCATTTCCATTCCCGCCTCGCCCTGGGTCACGCCATCGCACATGGCCGGTACGCCGCCGGCGAACTGGCCAATCGAGCCGACGTCTCGCAACGCCTGCTTGATGATCTCCGGAAAATGCTCGTACGGCTGGTGCGCCGACAGCATGTCGTTGTACGCCGAGACGATCGCCACGTTGGCCTCGTTCATCAGCCGCAGCTGCTGTTTGTCGCTGGTCGATGCGCAACCCGCCACACCGTGCGCGAAGTTGGCACATTGCAGCTTGCCGCGCTGAGGCCCATCGCTCGCCGCGCCGGCCATCTGGGCAAGGTAGCGCTGCCGCGACGGACGGCTGCGCTCGATCAAACGTTCGGTAACTTCTTGAATCCGCGGGTGCATGCCATCACTCCTGCTCATGAATCTGTAGTTTTACCAACAAAACAACATGTATTTGGGCTTGATTTCTATTTTGACAGGAATAATCTTGTAATTCCTACAACAAATTCCGCCAGGGACTCATTATGACCATTCGTATCGCCATCAACGGCTTCGGCCGTATCGGACGCAACGTCCTCCGTGCCCTGTACAGCCACGATTACCGCGAACATCTGCAGGTCGTGGCGATCAACGACCTCGGCAGCTCGGCGATGAATGCCCACCTCTTGCAGTACGACAGCGTCCATGGTCATTTCGACGCAAAAATCGAGGTCGGCGATGATCGGCTGATAGTCAATGGAGATTCGATCGCCGTGACGGCGATCCGCAACCCGGCAGAACTGCCTTGGCGCCAGCACGAAGTCGATGTGGTCTTCGAGTGTACCGGTCTATTTACCTCCCGCGAGAAAGCCAGCGCTCACCTGCAGGCCGGCGCCGGCAAGGTCATCATCTCCGCTCCGGCTTCCGGCGCCGATGCCACCATCGTCTACGGCGTCAATCACGACATTCTGCGCCAGTCGCATCAGATCATCTCCAATGCATCCTGCACCACCAACTGCCTGGCTCCGGTCGCACAGGCGCTGTCACGCGAATACGGTATCGAGCACGGGCTGATGACCACTATCCACGCCTATACCAACGACCAGAACCTGTCCGACGTTTATCACAGTGACCCCTACCGCGCTCGCTCGGCCACTCAGTCGATGATCCCGACCAAGACCGGTGCCGCCGAAGCCGTTGGCCTGGTGTTGCCGGAGCTGGCCGGCAAGCTGACCGGCATGGCCGTCCGGGTGCCGGTGATCAACGTATCGCTGGTGGACCTGACCCTGGAGCTCAGCCAGGAAACCACTGCAGAGGAAGTCAATGCACTGATGCTGGACGCCAGCCGACGCTCGCCCATACTGGCCTGTAACTCGCTGCCGCTGGTTTCCTGTGATTTCAACCACAATCCGATGTCGTCGATTTTCGACACCAACCACACCAAGGTTAGCGGACGACTGCTGAAAGTGATGGCCTGGTATGACAACGAGTGGGGATTTTCCAATCGGATGCTGGATACCTGCCGCGCCCTGCACGAGGCGCCGTAGTCAGCGCTTCGGCCCTACCGCCCAATCAGCCAGGGAAGAACATGAACCGTATCGATTTCGTTACCGCGACACTGCCCGCCCGCAAGCGCATTGCGCTAGTAGCGCACGATCACTGCAAGGAGCGTCTGCTGGAATGGGCCGACCGGCAGAAAGAGCGGCTGGCAAGGCATGAACTGCTCGCGACCGGAACCACGGGCCTACTGATTGAACGGCGCCTGGCGCTGCCGGTGGAATGCATGATCAGCGGCCCGCTGGGCGGGGACCAGCAAATCGGCGCACGCATCGCCGAGCGACGGATCGACATGCTGGTGTTCTTCTGGGATCCCTTCGAACCGCAGCCCCATGATCCAGATGTGAAAGCGCTGCTGCGGGTTGCCGCCGTGTGGAACATCCCGCTGGCGGCCAACGAGAGCAGCGCCGACTATCTATTGTCGAGCCCTCTGCTCGATGAAGCCCACTCCCTGAGCATCCCCGACTACAGCAGCTATCTGGCAGGCCGGCAGTCCGCGGATCAATAATCGCGGCGATCCTCGTCTGGAAGACGTTGGCTTTCGTCGTCCGCTTCGTCACGCAGGTCGTCGAAGTCGGTTTTGAGACCTGTTTCCATGCTGTCCAGCTCGGCCAGCAGGCTGCGAAAGCTGGTTTGCCCGCGAGAGGCCTCCTCCGGTTCCTGTTCGAGATCTGCACGAGCCTGCAACGCCACCGGCACGGGCGCTTCTTCCACATCCACTGGCAGCGGCTCGGGCTCCATTTCACGCAGCACCGCCAGCGGTGGCAGCTCGTCGAGGTTCTTCAGGTTGAAGTGATCGAGAAACTGCTTGGTGGTGGCGAACATGGCCGGTCGCCCCGGAACGTCGCGATGGCCAACCACTCTCACCCATTCGCGCTCCAGCAGTGTCTTGACGATCTGACTGTTAACCGCGACGCCACGAATGTCCTCGATCTCGCCCCGGGTAATCGGTTGCCGGTAGGCGATCAGCACCAGGGTCTCCAGCAAGGCGCGCGAATAGCGCTGCGGCCGCTCCTCCCAGAGCCGCCCCACCCAGGGCGAAAAGCGCTCGCGAACCTGCAGGCGATAGCCACTGGCAACCTCCTTCAGTTCGAACGCACGCCCCTTGCAGGACTTGTCGAGCACCTCCAGTGCTTTGCGCAACAGTGCCGGCGCGGGCCGCTCAGCTTCTTCGAACAGCTCGGCCATTCGGTCGATCGACATCGGCTTGCCCGCCGCCAGCAGAAAAGCTTCGAGCAGCGAAGCGAGATCCTTGGGATCGGAAAGATTCAACCTTGACTACCTCGGCTCATCCATAAATCGCACAAACAACTATTCGACCCGAGCTCGAACATGAATCGGCGCGAAGGGTTCGTTCTGCACCAACTCGACCAAGGATTCCTTGATCAGTTCGAGCACCGCCATGAACGTGACCACTACGCCAAGCCGACCTTCCTCGATCGTGAACAGAGCGGCAAAGGGAACGAAAGCGCCGCCTTTGAGCCTTTCCAGCACATCGCTCATGCGCTCACGAGTCGACAGCGTTTCGCGCGTGACCTGATGGCTTTCGAACATGTCGGCACGGCGCAACACCTCGGCCATGGAGATCAGCAGCTCCTCCAAACTGACCTCGGGCAACAGCTTGCGCGCCCGTGCATCCGGCGCATCCAGTCGCGGCACATGTAGCTCGCGACCGACACGTGGTAATTGATCGAGATCTTCGGAGGCCGCCTTGAAGCGCTCGTATTCCTGCAACCGGCGTATCAGTTCGGCACGCGGGTCGAGCTCGTCTTCTTCCACCTCAGCCGAACGCGGCAGCAGCATACGCGACTTGATTTCCGCCAGCATCGCGGCCATCACCAGGTATTCGGCAGCCAGCTCCAGACGCACCGCCTTCATCAGCTCGACGTAGCCCATGTACTGGCGGGTGATCTCCGCAACCGGAATATCCAGGATGTCAATGTTCTGCTTGCGAATCAGATAGAGCAGCAGATCCAGCGGCCCCTCGAACGCCTCGAGAAACACCTCCAGCGCATCTGGCGGGATATAGAGATCCTGCGGCAGATTGTTGAATGCCTCACCGTAGACCAACGCCAGCCGTAACTGCTCGCCGGGCGGATCGATCGGCGCGGCGGCCTGGGGTTCCTGCATGCTCTCTCCACGGTCGAAGGATATTGAAAGCGGCAACAGCTTAGTCCTGTGGCCCCGCGACCTCTAGCGGTAGTTCAGGCCCATGGCCTGACGCACGACCATCAGCGTTTCCCGGACCTCGTCACGGGCCTGTTCGGCCCCTTCAGCCAGAATGCTGCGCACCAGATCCGGATTCTGCTCGTAATCCTGAGCCCGCTCTTGGAGCGGTGCCAACTCGAGCTGGATCGCCTCGATCAGCGGCGCTTTGCATTCCAGACAACCGATACCCGCGCTGCGGCAGCCCTGTTCGGCCCATTGGCAGACCTCCTCTCCCGAATGGGAAAGGTGCATCTGCCAGACGGGGCAGCGCGTCGGCTCACCGGGATCGTGACGGTGCACCCGTGCCGGATCGGTGGGCATTCGCTTGATCTTCTCTTCGATTTCGTCAGGCGTGTCGCGCAGGAAAATGGAATTGCTGGCCGACTTGGCCATTTTGCCGCCGTCGAGTCCCGACAGCTTGGACGAATCGCTCAGCAGAGCCTGCGGCTCGGGCAGCAACAATCTGCCGCTTCCTTCCAGATACCCGAACAGACGCTCCTGATCCCCGATGGTGATGGTCTGCTGATCCTTGAGAAGGGCGCGGGCGGTGTTCAACGCCTCGAGATCGCCCTGTTCCTGATAGCTCTTGCGCAGGCTGGTATAGAGCTTGGAGCTCTTCTTGCCGAGTTTGCGTATGGCGGCCTCAGCCTTCGCCTCGAAGTCTTCCTCGCAGCCATAGAGATGATTAAAGCGTCGCGCCACGTCACGCGCGAACTCGATATGCGGCAACTGGTCGGCACCCACCGGCACGACCCCGGCTCGGTAGGCCAGAATATCGGCGGCTTGTAGCAGCGGATAACCGAGGAAGCCGTACGTGCCGAGATCCTTATGCTGCGAATCGAGCTGTAGCTCTTTATAGGACGGCACGCGCTCCAGCCAGGCCAAGGGACAGATCATCGACAGTAACAGATGCAGCTCGGCATGCTCAGGAACCTGGGATTGAATGAACAGGGTTGCGGAGCTCGGGCTAACCCCTGCCGCCAACCAATCGATCGCCATGTCCTGTACATGCCGGGCGATATCGCTACCGGCAGCGTGATCGGTGGTCAGAGCGTGCCAGTCGACGATGCAGAAAAAGCACTGATATTCATGCTGCATCCTGACCCAGTTCTTCAATACGCCGTGGTAATGACCAAGGTGAAGGCGGCCGTTGGGCCGCATTCCAGAGACCACACGTCGCTGCGAATCCATGGAGCTCAAAAGGGTTTCCTTCGTAGTTTTCGAAAAAGCGGATCGGGTCAGGCAGCGAAAGGCGCGGGATCACCACACCCCACCCGCACAACTTCCGGATCGCCGTCCACCAGGCTGATGACCGTGGAGGCCTCGACGCCACCGTAACCTCCGTCGATGATCAGGTCCACCTGATGCTCCAGCGCATCGCGCATTTCATAGGGATCGCTCATCGGCTCAGTCTCGCCGGGCAGTATCAGACTGACACTCATCAATGGCTCACCGAGCTCGGCAAGCAGCGCCTGGGCGATCGGCTGCGCCGGGACCCGCAGGCCAATGGTGCGGCGCTTGGGGTGCAAGAGCATCCGTGGCACTTCTCGGGTGGCGCTGAGGATGATGGTGTACGGCCCCGGCAAGTGCGTCTTGAGCAGACGAAAGGCCGCAGTGTCGACCTTGGCAAACAGGCCGAGCTGGGACAGATCACGGCAGACCAGCGTGAAGTTGTGTTTGTCATCCAGTTGGCGCAAGCGGCGAATACGTTCGATACCCGCCTTGTTGCCCATCGAGCAGCCAATGGCATACGACGAGTCAGTGGGATAAACCACCACTCCGCCGTTGCGAATGATTTCCACCGCCTGCTTGATCAGCCTGGCCTGCGGGTTTTCCGGGTGTACTTGAAAAAACTGGCTCACGGGAACTCCCTGTTCAGCGGGCAGCAGACTCGCATGGTTCATGGTCGAAATGTCTCCACAGCGGCGGCAGATCATCCGGCAAGGTTCGATACATTCCCAACTCCGACCAGTCGCCAGGCGCATGAAAATCGCTGCCGATACTGGCCATCAGGCCGAACTCACGCGCGAGAATCGACAGACCGCCGACCTGCTCCAGCGGCTGCATGCCGTTGACGACTTCCAGCGCGTGGCCACCGGCCTGGGCGAACTCGACCACCAGACGCCGCCGCTTGCTACGGGTGAAGTCGTATTGCCAAGGATGCGCCAGACTGATCCAAGCCCCCGCTTCGCGCAGCGTAGTTACGGTTTGTTCGAGACTCGGCCAGTGCTGTTTGACATCACCGAGCTTGCCCGAGCCGAGCCATTTACGAAATGCTTCGGCGCGGTCGCGAACATGGCCGGCGCGCACCAGAAATTCGGCAAAGTGCGGGCGTGCCGGGGCGTTGCCGCTGTCACCCAGCTCCTGTTGCACGGCTCGTGCGCCTTCCAGCGCGCCCGGCATGCCTTTCACTTCCAAGCGCTGGGCAATCAGTTCCGCCCGACGCCAGCGGCCGTCGTGCAACTCCGCGATGGCCTTCTGCAGCACCGCGGCGTCCCGGCGGAACGCATAGCCGAGGATATGAATAGTCGCGCCGCCCCAGACGCACGATAGCTCGATACCGTTGACCAGCCGGATCCCCAACGATTCTGCCATGGCACGGGCGGCATCGAGACCTTCCAACGTGTCGTGATCGGTCAGCGCGAGCAATTCGACACCACGTGCATATGCCCGCTCAACCAGTGCGTCGGGCGAGAGCACGCCATCGGACGCGGTGCTGTGGCAATGCAGATCAACAATCATTCGGGACCTATTCTCCAGGGACTTGGCGGCATACTGTTACTGACCGTCGCCGCCAGCGCTCGTGCCGTCATCCACTTCGCCAAAGCTTGCGCCGCGTCCAGGAAATGGTCCGCAGGCAGCGTTCCGCCGAAAGCGCGGTTTGCTATTATGCCGCCCACATACCGCTTCTGGCTCTCTTCGTGAAACAAATCGTCGACTTCATTCCGCTGCTGCTGTTCTTCGTGGTGTACAAACTCGAGCCCAGAACTTTCGAACTGGCGGATCTGAACGTCACCGTCGGCGGCATTTTCAACGCGACCGCGGCGCTCATCATCAGCTCGGTCGTCGTGTATGCCGCGCTGTTCATTCATCAGCGCCGGCTGACCAAGAGCCAATGGCTGACGCTTGCCGCATGCCTGCTGTTTGGTGGACTGACCCTGGCCTTGCACAGCGAGGCCATTCTCAAGTGGAAGGCGCCGGTGCTGAACTGGTTGTTCGCGCTAGCGTTCACCGGCAGCCATTTCATCGGCGAAAAGCCGCTTATCCAACGCGTAATGGGCCATGCGGTACAGTTGCAGCCGGCACAATGGACAAAACTTAATGTCGCCTGGATCCTGTTCTTCCTCATCTGCGGCTTCGCCAATCTGTTCGTCGCCTTCGTCTACCCCTCTATCTGGGTCGACTTCAAGATCTTCGGCAGCCTGGGGCTGACACTGCTTTTCATGGCAGGTCAGGCCGTATACCTGGCCCGCCACATGCAACCCGAACCTGAAGAATCATAGGAGTAAACATGCTCTACGCCATCATCGCCACCGACGTAGCGAACTCGCTAGAGAATCGTCTGGCGGCCCGCCCGGCCCACCTGGCGCGTCTCGAGCAGCTGAAAAGCGAAGGCCGCATGATTCTCGCCGGGCCGCATCCAGCCATCGATAGCAACGACCCAGGCGCTGCCGGGTTCACCGGAAGCCTGGTGGTCGCCGAGTTCGAATCCCTGCAAGCCGCGGAAGCATGGGCGGCGGCTGATCCGTACAAGGCTGCCGGCGTCTACGGAGAAGTGGTCGTCAAACCTTTCAAGCAAGTCTTTCCCTGAGTCGATCGGCTGACGCCGTCAGATATTGCTCTGGTCGTGGGGTTTCTACGGCCGTTTAAGGAAAAAGGAGTTCCGATGCGCCAAGGTTCGCTAACCCTGCTGTTTTTCCTGAGTGTTGCCATGCCGCTCGTGAACGCCGAGGAAGGTCCAATCGATCCGTCTGCCGAACGACCACAGGTGGAGCTCGAAGAACGCCTGTCCGACAATGAACTACAGCCCGAAGCGCCCAACGACAGCCTCAGCATGGCCATTACCGATGCCGAGCGGGCGCAGCTGGCGCATCTGCGCCAAGAGAACCACCGGCTGCGCATGCAGTTGCAGCAAGTCCAACCGAAGGCGCAACCGCAACCACAACTGCTGAACGATCAGCAGCAGTGGTTTGCTGTGGGCGGCGGCGTCGGCGTGCTGGGTTTCCTGCTGGGCGTTCTCACCACGCGGGGACGTCGGCGCCGGCAATGGTTGAACTGAAGCGGATACGAGCAAAGGCATGAGCGAACTGTTACTGATAGACGATGATGAGGAACTCTGCGAACTGCTGGTGAGCTGGCTCGCCCAAGAGGGTTTTGTCGCTCACGCCTGCCACGACGGTCAAAGCGCCCGCGCGGCACTGGCCGAACACCAGCCGGCTGCGGTGGTGCTCGATGTGATGCTGCCCGACGGGAGCGGCCTCGAACTACTCAAACAATTGCGCAGTGAACATCCGGACCTGCCGGTATTGATGCTTTCAGGGCGCGGCGAACCGCTGGATCGCATCCTCGGCCTGGAACTGGGCGCAGACGATTATCTGGCCAAACCCTGCGATCCCCGCGAGCTCACCGCCCGGCTACGTGCCGTGCTGCGGCGCAGCCAGCCGGCAAGCACGCCAACTCAACTGGAGCTGGGCGATCTTTGCTATAGCCCGGCGCGCGGCGTCGCTAGCGTCGGCGATCACGAGGTCACCCTGACGCTTTCTGAAGGCCGCATTCTGGAAGCGCTGCTCAGCCAGCCGGGCGAGCCTTTGGACAAGCAGGCACTGGCGCAGCTCGCCCTCGGTCGCAAACTGACCCTGTATGATCGGAGCCTCGACATGCACGTCAGCAACCTGCGGCGCAAGCTTGGCCCTCATCCCGATGGTCGTCCGAGGATCGTCGCCCTTCGCAGTCGCGGTTACCTTTACGCCTCCTGATCGGCTTTACCGAGCCTTTACCCTGTACTGACCGCCGTTGACCTTGCGCTCCCTAGACTGAGCTCATCCGATCGAAGCGCAAAGCGCGCAGGCGTTCTGGCGATCGGTTCCCATACACAGGAGAGACCTCATGATGCGCAAGACTGTTATAGCCGTGCTTTTCGCTTCCGCCCTGCCCACCCTTGCCATGGCGATGCCCGACGAGGGCCATCGCCATCATGGCGGCAAACATGCCCCGTTCGAACAGCTGAACCTCACTCAGGAACAGAAAGCGAAAATGCGCGACCTGATGGGGGCCCAGATGAAGCAACGTCGCGAAATCACCCAGCGCTACCTGGACAAACTGCCCGAAGCCGAGCGAAAGGCCATGCTGGACGAACTTAAGTCGAGCAAAGAAAACACCCACAAACAGATGCGCAACCTGCTCAAGCCCGAGCAACAGAAGCAGTTCGACGAAATGCACGAGAAGATGGAAGCCAAGCGAGCAGAGCGCGCCGAGTTCCAGCAATGGAAAGCCGAGCGCGATCAGAAGAGCTAATTCCAGGCTTGTGCGTCCGAAACCAACCCGCCGGTCGCGCCTCACCGAGGAGGCGCGAACTGGGCATTGTCGTAGAGAGATGACCGTTGCGATCTTTGTTCTGGCGTATCCTTGCAACATTCTGGCTGGCCATCGCGCTGGTGGCCGGCCTCGCCATGCTGCTGGGCCGCGCGCTAAACCAGGACTCCTGGATCATCAATCGGCATCCTGGCGTCAAGGATCTGGCCGAAATCTGGACGAGAGTCTACGAGCGCCAGGGCCCCTTGCCTGCGCAGTTTTTGCTCGAACAACACCGACAACGCTTCCATATCGACGTTCAGGTACTGGCCGAAAACGGCCAACCGATCATCCGCGGAACCTTTCCGGCACGCGCCGCCGCATTCGAAGCAAGACAGGAAAACCTCTCGGGACGCCTGCCTTGGCGGCGCCTGACCACCGACTACACCAGCCCGCTCAGCGGCGAAACCTACCTGTTCATCTACCGTATTCCCAATTCCGAATTGCAGGCCTGGCACCGTGGCAGCCTGTTCTGGCCATTGAGCGCGATCGCCATCACGCTGGTCGTGCTGACCGGCTTCAGTCTGCTACTCACCCTGTCCATCACGCGCCCCCTCGACCGCCTTCGCGGCGCCGTACATGACCTCGGGCAGACTACCTATCAGCAGAATTCGCTTGCCCGTCTGGCTACCAGACGCGACGAGCTCGGCGTGTTGGCCAAGGACTTCAATCGCATGGGCGCGCGCCTGCAGAGCCTGATCGGCAGCCAGCGACAGCTGTTGCGTGACGTTTCCCATGAGCTGCGCTCGCCACTTGCGCGGCTGCGCATTGCCCTGGCGCTCGCCGAACGAGCGACCCCGACGGAGCGTGAAGCCATCTGGCCGCGACTGGCGAAGGAATGTGACCGCCTGGAGGCACTCATCAGTGAGATCCTCGCGCTGGCGAGACTGGATGCCGAGCCCGGCGCGACGATCCCGGTCGATTTGCCGGCCATGTTCCAGCAACTGGAAGAAAATGCACGCATCGTGTCGCCTGCCCAGCGCATCGAAACCCGGATGGATGCCACGGTTGAATTTCACGGTTGGCCGGACATGCTGGAGCGAGCGCTGGACAATCTGCTGCGCAACGCGCTGCGCTTCAATCCAGAAGGCGCGCCGATCGAGCTGTACGCCACTGCCGACAACGACTGGCTGCTCCTGAGCATTCGTGATCGCGGTCCAGGTGTCGATGAAGCCCACCTCGCGCGACTGAGCGAACCGTTCTTCCGCGCGCCGGGGCAGACCACTGCCGGTCATGGGCTGGGACTGGCGATCGCCCGCCGCGCCGCCGAACGGCATGGCGGAGAGCTGTTGCTGGGCAATCATCCCGAGGGCGGTTTCGTCGCCAGCCTGAGGCTGCCGCTAAAACTGCCCGGTCCTTCCATCCCCGACCTGAGCTCTACTGCGCGCCGTTCCACCGGCTGACGAAAGACTGGGGATCCAACTCCGGCGGCGTCCGCAGATTGCCTTCCGGCGTGCCTAGATAAATGAAGCCGAGTACCTGTTCGTTCTCCGCCAGGCCTAATCGCTGTGCCACATGCCGGTCATAGGCGAACTCACCGGTGCGCCAGACCGCGCCTAATCCCTGGGCATGCGCCGCCAGCAACACACCATGCGCCGCACAAGCAACCGCGAGCACCTGCTCGGATCGGGGGATTTTTGGGTGCGGCAACACCTGGGCGATGACAACGACTAGCAGCGGTGCGCGCAGCGGCATCTTGCGCGCCTTGGTCAGGGCGTCCTCTGGCGCATCCGGCTGACGCAAACGAAGCGCCTCGACGAACACCTCGCCCAGCCGTTCGCGCGCGCCATCCTGAACGGTTAGAAAGCGCCACGGCCGAAGCTGACCGTGATCCGGTGCGCGCAGTGCCGCGCGGAACAAGACATCCAGTTGAGCGGCCGTCGGCGCCGGATCAGCGAGTCGCGTAACTGAAACGCGGTTGAACAACAGGTCAAGAGCATCCATCCAACACCTCCAAAACGAATCGGACATTCTAGGGGGTGTTGGCGTTTCATCGCGACCGCGCGGCACCATTTCGACAACGGCCTGTTTGGCAACCTAGCGGCTAACAGCTTGACAGGCGATGGTCAGGCGACCCGATCAGGCGACAGATGTGGCTCCAAAGGCGGAGTCAATGGTGGCAGGCCATGGGCGGCCCGGGCCGCGTCGCAATGGGCATTGTGCTGGCCATCGGCCCAGGACGCTTCGAACTCGCGGCAGGTACTCGAGCGCTGCTCATACATCGTGCAACGCACGCCACACCCCACATCGCCCATCAGGCCGACGCACCGCGCTGGCTTGGATTCGGTCCCGAGCATCGCAACATGAAATGGGCTGACCTGCACGGTCACGTTGTCGGGTACGGTACCACCGGATGAGGCGCACTCGCCCCAGAAGAAGGACACACGAAAATACGCGCAGCAGGCGCCGCACGTGAGGCAGGGATTGTCGATCGACATGGAAGGTGAACACCCAGAAACCGGGAAAGGGCCGGCGCCCGGGCGGCTATTCTAATCATCGCAACGGACTTGGGAAGAGCCTCCCGGGGTGCTCCACAAAAGATTTTCCAGCGGGCCGATAGCCGGTTTACTGCCGCTGCGACAGGCGTAGAATGGCGGCCTCATTTTTCGAGCCGAGCATCAATCAAAAATGGCCTTGCCGACGCTGCGCATTATCGGTTTCATCCTCGGCATTTTCCTGATCACCCTTGCAGTCAGCATGGTCATTCCAATGATCACGCTGTTCGCTTTCGATCGTACCGATGATCTCCAAGCGTTCATCTGGGCGAGCCTCATCACCTTCAGCTGCGGTTTCGCTCTGGTAGCGCCAGGCCGCCCGGCGAACACCCACCTGCGTCCTCGCGACATGTATTTCCTGACGACCATTAGCTGGGTGATCGTTTGCTGCTTCGCCGCCCTGCCACTGATGCTCATTCAGCACATCAGCTATACCGATGCCTTTTTCGAAACCATGTCAGGTGTTACCACCACTGGCGCAACTGTACTTTCAGGGTTGGATAGTGCATCGCCGGGTCTGTTGATGTGGCGCTCGTTGCTGCACTGGCTTGGAGGCATCGGCTTTATTGGTATGGCGGTGGGGATCCTGCCGTTTCTGCGAGTCGGTGGCATGCGCTTATTCCAGACCGAGTCATCAGACTGGTCGGAAAAGGTCATGCCCCGCTCTCACATGGCCGGCAAATACCTGATCGCAATCTATGTGGCGTTTACGCTGGCCGCCTTCGTTGCATTCTGGCTAGCCGGGATGAGCGGCTTCGATGCCATCAACCACGCGATGTCGACCGTGTCGACAGGGGGATATTCGACGTCCGACGCGTCCCTCGGCAAATTCAGCCCTGCATCGCATTGGGTTGCGATCTTCTTCATGGTGCTGGGCAGTCTGCCGTTTACGCTGTACGTCGCTACCGCACGAGGAAATCGCGGCGCTTTATTCCGCGATCAGCAGGTCAGGGGATTTCTCCTGATGCTTGCGCTCACCAGCCTTCTATTCAGCGGTTGGTACTGGCTCAACCATGATGACAACTTGCTCGACTCGCTGCGAATCGTAACGTTCAGCGTGGTATCGGTGATCACCACCACCGGCTTCGCCGTTACCGATTACACCCAATGGGGTGGATTCGCCGTCATGGCATTCTTCTACCTCACGTTCCTTGGCGGATGTTCCGGCTCCACCTCAGGCGGATTGAAGATGTTCCGCTTCCAGGTCGCCTATGCCCTGTTGCGTTCGAACCTCAAGCAACTGGTTCACCCGCGAGCAGTGATACGCCAGCAGTACAACGGTCACAACCTCGACGAAGAAATCGTCCGTTCGATTCTGACATTCTCATTCTTTATCACCATGACCATCGGCGTGCTGGCCCTGTGTCTGGCGCTACTTGGCTTGGACCCGATCACCGCACTCACAGGCGCGGCTTCAGCGGTCTGCAACGTTGGTCCCGGCCTGGGGCCGATCATCGGTCCAGCCGGCAACTTCTCGACTCTGCCAGACGCTGCAAAGTGGCTACTCTCAGTCGGCATGCTGCTCGGCCGTCTGGAAATCATTACCGTACTGGTCATGCTGACACCCTCGTTCTGGCGTCACTGATCCAATTAGGTTTCGCCGATATCCTCGTTCCACAGTTCAGGGCTATTGGCGATAAAGCTGCGCATCATCTCGACGCAGCCTGGGTCCTGCAACACTTCGACCTCGACACCGCGGCCACGTAGCAACAGCTCTTCGCCCATGAACGTCTGATTCTCGCCAACCACGACTTTGGGAATCCCATATAGCAGGATCGCCCCGCTACACATCGAGCAAGGCGACAGCGTCGTATAGAGCACCGATTCGGTATAAACAGAGGCCGGTTGCCGTCCGGCATTCTCAAAGGCGTCCATCTCGCCGTGCAGTACAGCGCTGCCCTGCTGAACACGTCGGTTATGTCCACGCCCGATGATCTGTCCTCGGTGGACGATCACCGAGCCGATCGGAATGCCGCCTTCGGCCAGCCCCTTCCTTGCCTCGTCGATTGCCGCCTGCATGAATGCATCCATCCCCTTCTCTCCCCTGAATATCCAAGCCAATGAACAGGCCGATACGGCTGAATCGCGCGCCACTCAAACGTGAGCACTCAGACCGCGTCGGTCTTGCCCTTGAACAGCCGACGGCCCAGCGTAAGCGCTGCGAAAACCAGCCCCCCGACGAGGATGCCGAATGCCGCATCGAGCACCGTCGGCAGCAACCCAGCCAACACCGAGCCGACATAGGGCAACGCCACGGTGTTCTGGGCGCTGTCCTCGATGAAATGGTGAATCGCCTGGATGCCATGGGTGAGGATGCCACCGCCGACCATGAACATGGCCGCCGTACCGATCACCGACAACGATTTCATCAACCAGGGCGCCACCGTCAGTATGCCCCGCCCGATCGCCTGCGCCGCGCCACTGGCGCTTTTACTCAAGGCCAGACCGGCATCGTCCAGCTTGACGATACCGGCGACCAGCCCGTACACGCCGACGGTCATGATGACCGCGATGCCCGCCAGCACCGCCACTTGTTCGGTGAAGCTCGCGGCCGCCACGGTACCCAGCGTGATGGCAATGATTTCGGCCGAGAGGATGAAGTCGGTGCGTACCGCGCCGCTGATCTTGTCCCGCTCAAAGGCGACCATATCGACCTGCGGGTCCGCCAGAGCCTGCAATTGCTGTGCATGGTGGTTGTCGTCTCGATGCAGAAAACGGTGCGCCAGCTTCTCGAAGCCCTCGAAACACAGAAACGCACCGCCGAGCATCAGCAACGGCGTAATCGCCCACGGAATGAACGCACTGATCAACAGGGCGGCCGGTACCAGAATCAACTTGTTTCGAAATGATCCCTTGGCCACCGCCCAGACGACGGGCAATTCCCGATCCGCCTTGACGCCTGTTACCTGCTGGGCGTTGAGGGCAAGATCATCGCCGAGTACACCCGCGGTTTTCTTCGCGGCGACCTTGGTCATGACGGAAACGTCATCGAGAACCGTCGCGATATCGTCGATCAGGGCAAGCAGGCTACTGGCCAATGCTGAGCATCCTCTGGAAGGGTTGGACAGAGCGGCGAGAACATGCCGCTGTATGGACTCTGGAACTAAGGCCGTCGCGCCGCAGCACAAGTTCCGGCGCAACTGCCGTCAGCGCTGGCTTCGCCACGCCAGCCCTATGCCATCGGGGCGCTGTCGGGGTTTCTGATGCCGGTCCGCAATACGCGAGCCGAAACCCTATGGCGAGCAAGCGTCAGCGAATCTAGACTGCGATGACGACAATAACAGGAGGTGCCGCATGAGCACGCAAACCGCCGAACGCTTTACCCGCTTTGCTGATTTTTATCCGTTCTACCTGGCTGAGCATAGCAATCGCATCTGCCGCCGCCTGCACTACGTGGGCAGCCTGCTGGTGCTGGCCATCCTTGCCTATGCGCTCATCAGCCAGCAATGGCTGTGGCTACTGGCGATGCCGGTGGCTGGATACGGATTTGCTTGGGTCGGCCATTTCGTTTTCGAGAAGAACCGGCCTGCGACCTTCCAGTATCCGCTGTACAGCTTTTTGGGCGACTGGGTCATGCTCAAGGATATGCTCACTGGAAAGATTCGCTTCTGAGGCTGAGCCAGGCACGGCCCGCTCGATACTCGCGGCCCGTCACGGATTGGACGGGCGATTTGGCGCAATGACGATGACTTGGTTATGATCGCCGGTCAGCGTCGTTCGATGCGCTGTTGCCTCCAACGGCGCATCCTAGAGCGCTGGAACCTTTCAGGGATAGTTATCCATCATGCCAACCGTGACCGGTGAACGGCGTAACGGCCTCGCGACTCGCCCCTTGCGCGAGTACTACGCCCGGGTGTTCGCCTACCTGACCTGCGCCGCCACGCTCGCCGCCGGTGTCTATACCCAGCAATTCGCCCTCGACTTGCTGTGGATGGTCCCCTATACCCTTCTCTATCCGCATTTCGCCTATCACCTGAGTTATCGCTTCAAGCGCGAATACCCGGAGCAAACTTCGCAGACCCTGCTGTGCCTCGACGCCTTGAATGCCGGCGCGGGAATCGTGCTGCTCGGCTGCATCCTCGTACCGAGCATGATGTTTCTGCTGACCCTCGGTTTCAGCGCACTGGTTATTGGCAGCCTGCGCCACTTGTTGATGACCATACTGATGGTGATCATCGGTGCCGGGCTGACCAGCCTGCTGGTGCCTTTGCGCTTCGACGGCGCAACCCCTACTCTGGTGTCGGCGGTCAGCATTTTGTTCACCACCCTGTATGTCTGTATCACGGCCTACTACGTGCACCAGCAGGGCGAGCGACTGGCACAGGCGCGCCGCGAAGTGGAAGCCGAGCAGGCAAAAGCCGCACGGTTGGCTCGTAATCTGGCCAAATACCTATCCCCGCAGGTGTGGGAGTCGATCTTTTCCGGCAAGCGCAGCGT
The DNA here is from genome assembly GCF_022355455.1 of Pseudomonas sp. KSR10. Taxonomy (NCBI): domain Bacteria; kingdom Pseudomonadati; phylum Pseudomonadota; class Gammaproteobacteria; order Pseudomonadales; family Pseudomonadaceae; genus Pseudomonas; species Pseudomonas sp. KSR10. Next base: position 38,620 of record NZ_JAKOEN010000007.1, read on the forward strand.
ACGGCTGGAAACCCAGCGCAAGAAACTTACGGTGTTCTTTTCGGATATCAAGGGCTTCACCGAGCTCGCCGAAGAGCTGGAAGCAGAAGCCCTGACCGATCTGCTCAACAACTACCTCAACGAGATGTCGAAGATCACCCTCAAGTACGGCGGAACCATCGACAAGTTCGTTGGTGACTGCGTGATGGTGTTTTTCGGCGACCCCACCAGCCAAGGCGCAAAAAAGGATGCGGTGGCGGCGGTATCGATGGCCATCGCCATGCGCAAACACATGAAGGTGCTGCGCCAGCAATGGCGGGCGCAAGGCATTACGAAGCCGATGGAAATCCGCATGGGGATCAACACCGGCTACTGCACGGTCGGCAACTTCGGTGCCGACACCCGCATGGACTACACCATCATCGGCCGCGAAGTTAACCTGGCCAGCCGTCTGGAAAGCTCCGCCGAAGCCGGGGAAATTCTCATTTCCCACGAGACCTACTCCCTGGTCAAAGACGTCATCATGTGCCGCGACAATGGCCAGATCACGGTCAAGGGGTTCAGCCGACCGGTTCAGATCTATCAGGTCGTGGATTTTCGGCGCGATCTCGGCGCAACCAATAGTTTCGTCGAACACGAACTACCGGGCTTCTCCATGTACCTGGATACCAACGGTGTCCAGAACTTCGACAAGGAACGTGTCATCCAGGCGCTCAACCAGGCGGCTGACAAACTGCGCGACAAAGTCATCATGTAGTGCCAACGGCACGCGTCGAATTCCGCCGCAGCCGGCCACGCCATCCGCTTGCAGTCGAGGTAAACATGTCGCCCATCCTGTCCCTGCGTCATTACAACCAGGACCAGGTCATTCACAGCCATCAACATACGCAATTGGTGTTCGGCCTGCGGGGACAGCTGGATTTCGAGATTGATGGGCACGGTAGCCGCATTCAACAACAACGCCTTGCTGTAGTACCCAGTGATGCGCGCCACGCATGCGGTAGCACCGATGGCAGCCTCTGCCTGGTCGTGGACATACCCGATGGCGGCTGGTTACAACAGCACCTTGGTCATCACGCCAGCTCCACTCAGCGCTTGCTGGAGCAGTCCGCAGCACTACAGCTGACGCCATCCCAAAGCCAGCTCGTCAGCTGGCTTGCCGCCAGCCCGATCAACGATTCAATCATTGGCGCACAAGGCGCAGCCTTGCTGCTGGCCAGCCTGGGGGCAGGCTGCGAGCAAATCAGCCGACCGCAGTCGCTTCCGCTGGCCGCGCTCCATGCCCACGTCGACCGGCATCTGGCGCATCCGCTTGAAGTCAGGGATCTCGCCCGACTGGCCGGCCTCTCCGTACAACGCTTCCATGTACGTTTCGTCAGCGAAACGGGCCTGACGCCACAAGAGTTCATCCGATTGCGCCGCCTGCAACAAGGCCGAGAGCTACTGAGCAGTACCCAATTGGCAGTCGGCGAGATCGCCGCACGCGTCGGCTATGCGTCGCAAAGCGCCTTCACGGCCGCTCTCAACCGCCAATACGGCACTACGCCTCGCGCCATCCGCCGCGAGACGCACGACAAATCACGAGACTGACGCGACAGACGAGCCGCACCGCACGACCTACCCTGGTGGCTCAACGCTGCGGGCGATGCTCCAACGCATATCGCGAGGCTCCATGATGAACTTATTCGACACCTCTGCTTCCCCTTTTCAAGGCCGATCCAAGCAGGCGGATCTACCGTGACCCACCGCAACGCCTTATTGGCGATCCACTTCGGCGCGCTGATGTTTGGCCTCTCGGGGGTATTCGGCAAGCTGGCCGAAAGTCCGCCCCTGCTCATCACCTTTGGCCGCGCACTGTTTGCCGTCATCGCCTTGTTGCTGGCAGCGCAGTTCTTGCGTGTCGGCGGCAACCGTCCAAGCGGGCGGCAGCGTGTTGGCCTGTTGCTCGGCGGCGTGCTGTTGGGCGGGCACTGGCTCACCTTCTTCATGGCCGTAAAGATCGGAGGGGTCGGCATCGCCACGCTGGGCTTCGCCAGCTTCCCGGCCTTCACGGTGCTGCTTGAAGGACTGCTGTTTCGCGAGCGTACCCGTCCGGTCGAGTTCGCCATGGTGGGACTGGTATGCGCAGGCCTGCTGCTGGTGACGCCACACTTCGATCTCGCCAGTGAAAGCACTGTAGGGCTGCTCTACGGCATCCTCTCGGGGCTGACGTTCGCCCTGCTCTCGCTGCTCAACCGTGCCGTCACCCGCGGCGTCGACCCGGTACAGGCCGCACTTTGGCAAAACGGCACCATCCTGCTGTGTCTGCTGCCTGTCACCTGGACCTCACTTCCCGCGGTACCAGTGCTGGACTGGCTATGGCTGGGATTACTCGGCGTGTTCTGTACGGGACTGGCGCACAGCCTGTTCGTGGCGAGCCTCAAGGTGCTGAAGGCGCGGACCACGGCGGTGGTTTTCGCCCTCGAACCGGTCTACGGGATTGCTTTCGCGTGGTGGCTGTTCAACGAACAACCCACCCTGCGCATGCTGATCGGCGGTACCTTGATCATTCTCGCCACGGTGATCACCAGCCGTCTCAAGGCTCCGGCTGGGACCAGTGCCGCAGCATCGCTGACAGAGATGCCGAAGGCGCAGCGTTAGCTACGCCGGGCATGCAGCGGACAGCACTGCCGTCAGTGGGAATGACGCGGTACGTCCGCCCCTCGACAGCCCACGAGGAAGTCGAAGTCGCAGCCTTCATCCGCCTGTAGTACATGATCGACGAACAGGCGCCGATAGCCGCCGTCCCACAACAAGCCCTGCGGCGCTTGCCAGGCAGCCAATCGCTCTTTCAACTCTGCATCGGGAATGTCCAGATGCAGGCGGCCCGCCAGGCAATCCAGTTCGATGAAGTCGCCGTTACGCACCACTGCCAGCGGTCCACCAGCGGCGGCTTCGGGGGCGACGTGCAACACCACGGTGCCGTAGGCAGTCCCGCTCATCCGCGCATCGGAGATTCGCACCATGTCGGTAATCCCCTTCGCCAGTACCTTTGGCGGCAACCCCATGTTGCCGACCTCGGCCATGCCGGGATAACCCTTGGGTCCGCAGTTCTTCATCACCAACACGCAGGTTTCATCGACGTCCAGCTCCGGATCGGCGATGCGCGCCTTGTAGTCGTCGAAGTCCTCGAAGACCACCGCACGCCCTCGGTGCTTCATCAGCTCAGGTGTCGCCGCAGAGGGTTTCAACACCGCCCCGCTGGGTGCCAGATTACCGCGCAGCACGCAGATGCCGCCGTCCTCGCGCAGCGGATTGTCCAACGCACGGATAACCTCGTCCTGCCCGTAGATCGGTGCTTGGGCGCAGTTGTCCCACAGCGACTTGCCATTGACGGTCAAGGCATCCGGGTTGGGTAACAACTGGTTTTCACCCAACCGACGGATCACAGCGGGCAGGCCACCGGCGTAGTAGAACTCCTCCATCAGGAAGCGCCCCGACGGCTGCAAGTCGACGATGGTGGGCATGCCCCGGCCGATGCGCGTCCAGTCATCCAGATCGAGCTCGACGCCTATCCGCCCGGCGATCGCCTTGAGATGGATCACCGCATTGGTCGAACCGCCAATGGCGGCATTGACGCGGATGGCATTCTCGAACGCCTGCTTGGTCAGCACCTTGGACAGCCGCAGGTCTTCCTGAACCATCTCGACGATGCGCATGCCGGACAGATGCGCCAGCACGTAGCGGCGCGAATCCACTGCGGGAATCGCCGCGTTGTGCGGCAACGAAGTACCCAGCGCTTCGGCCATGCAGGCCATGGTCGAGGCCGTGCCCATGGTGTTGCAGGTGCCGGCCGAGCGCGACATGCCAGCCTCGGCCGAAAGAAATTCGTCGAGACTGATCAGGCCGCCCTTGTACGCCTCGTGCATCTGCCAAACGATGGTCCCGGCGCCGATGTCGCGGCCGTTATGCTTGCCGTTGAGCATCGGACCGCCGGTAACGACGATGGCGGGAACGTCGCAACTTGCTGCCCCCATGAGCAACGCCGGGGTGGTCTTGTCGCAGCCGGTGAGCAGCACCACCGCATCGATGGGGTTGCCACGAATCGACTCTTCCACATCCATGCTGGCCAGGTTACGGGTGAGCATGGCGGTCGGCCTGAGGTTCGATTCGCCGTTGGAGAACACCGGAAACTCCACCGGAAACCCGCCTGCTTCCAACACGCCCTTTTTCACGTGCTCGGCGATCTTGCGGAAATGCGCGTTGCAAGGGGTCAGTTCGGACCATGTGTTGCAGATGCCGATGATCGGCTTGCCCTGGAATTCGTGATCCGGAATGCCCTGATTCTTCATCCAGCTGCGGTACATGAAACCGTTCTTGTCGGTGGTGCCGAACCATTGAGCGGAGCGTAGGGGGCGTTTGTCGGTCATTTGCGATGCACCTGTTTCAGCGGCTGACCCGCCGGGCCCGCCAGATTGAACGTTCGGGTTGATTACAGCAGCCAGGTCGAGATGGCCGGGAAATACAGCAGCAGGCCGAGTACCGCGATCTGAATGACGATGAAGGGCACCATCGAACGGAAGATGTCGGTCAGCGTGATATCCGGCGGCGCCACGCTTTTGAGATAGAAGGCAGCAGGGCCGAAGGGTGGCGAGATGTAGGACACCTGCATGCTCACCGCGAACAAAATGCCGAACCACACCGGGTCGTAGCCGAGCTCGACGACTATGGGCACGAAGATCGGCAGGCAAAGCATGGCGATGCCGATCCAGTCGAGAAACATGCCCAGCAGCAGGAAGATCAGCATCATCACCAGCACGATGACGAAGGGCGCCACCTCCAGCCCGGTAATCGCGGATGAGACGAAGCGGTTGCCGCCCATCAGGTTGTAGACCCCGACCAGACAGGCCGCACCGATACCGATCCAGACAATCATTCCGCAGGTTTCCAGCGTCTGGGTCAGGCTTTCCTGAAGCAGCTTGACGCTGAATTCGCCGCGCACCAGCACGGCCAGCAACACACCCAGCGCGCCCATGGCCGCGGCCTCGGTGACCGAGGCGATACCGCCGTAGATGCTGCCGAGCACCAACCCGGCGATGGCGATCGGAAAGAACATGCCCTTGAAGGCTTCGGCCAACGTAAGTCGTGGCTGATTGATGTCCTTCTCCAGATGCGCACCACCCATATGCGGATACCGCATGCACATCACCACCACGTAGAGCATGTAGCTGCCCATCAACAGCGCCGCGGGCATAATCGCCGCCTTGAACAGGTCGGCAATGGAGACGCTGGCGATCAGCCCGTAGATGATCAGCACGATCGACGGCGGCACCATGGTGCCCAGCGAGCCACCCGCGCAGACCACGCCGATGGCGATGCGCTTGTCGTAGCCCAGGCGAAGCATCTGCGGCAGGGCCAGCACGCCGAGCAGGACGATTTCGCCACCGATGATTCCCGAAATCGCAGCGAGAAAGAACGCCACGACGATGGTCTGTACCGCGACCCCGCCCGGCAGCCGACCGGCGAAAAAGCGCATGGAATTGAACAGATCCCGCGCCAGACCCGATCGGTCCAGCAAGCCCGCCATGAAGACGAACATCGGTACGGCCACCAACGAGTATTCGGTGATAAAGCCGAACATCCGGCTCGCCACCAACGGCACCGCCACAGGTCCAAACCAGCCGAGGGTGAAACCGGCGGCCACCAGGCCGGTGACGAAGGCCAGCGGCAGGCCCAACACCAGCAAAGCGAAGATCGCGAAGATCATCAGGTAGGTTGCGATCTCGATGGTCATTGCGCGGCATCCGAATCATGACGTGCACGACGGTGAGTCGCGATCCGCACCACCTGCTGCACACACATCAGGGCAATCGAGGCGAGAATGACGATCTTGGTGAAGGCCGGCAGCGGCTGGTTCCAGGACGACCCGGAGGTTTCCAGGCGCCAGCTGCCATCGGGCGCGTGAGTCGCGTTATAGGCCAGCACCCAGGCGGCATAACCGATCGCCAAACAGAACAGGATGCCCAAAAGCAGATTCAGCAATTCCAGCCAGCTCCGCTTACGCGGCGAAAGCCGGTCGAGCAGGATGCGAATCTGGATATGCCGGTTGGTCGCCAACGCATAGGGCCCACCCAGCGCGAAGATCGCAGCGACCAGAAAGGTCGTGGTCTCGTGCGCCCACTCGGTCGGCGAGTTGAAGCCGTAGCGCATGATGACCTCGAACACACTGACCAGCATGGCGATGAACACCAGCCAGGCGATGGCTTGGCCGGCGCGACGAACGCCGCGATCGAGCAATCCGCGGCCCGGTTCGGGGGCGCAGGCGTCGAGATGATCGTCAGATGAAGGTTGAGCATTTTTCACAGCGAAACTCCTCGGACTACCCGGCCGAAGCCAGGGAGCCGTTGGTCATCGAAGAGAGGAACCGCAAGGTGCGGCTTAGAGCATGCCTTTGTCCTGCAAGTAGGCCTGGATCGAATCCACCGCCTCCTTGGCCTGGGGGCTACGCTCACGCCAGCGCGCCCACTCTTCCCGGGCGGATTGGCGGAAGCTCTTCAACTGATCGTCGGAAAGCGAGGTCAGGGTCACGTCGCCCTTCTGCTTGGCCAGCGCAACTTGTTCCTCGTCCTTTTTCTGCAGATCGCTGACCAGCTGTTCGGTGAACGCATCGACAGAGTCTTCGAGAGTCTTCTGTTGCTCGGGCGTTAGCTCATCCCACAGCGCCTTGTTGACCGAGATGTCCTTCATCGGCATCGAGTGAAAGCCGGGATAGACGGCGAATGGCGCGTACTTGTGATAGCCCTGCTGGTAATTGGTGGAGAACACCGTGTAGTCGGCTGCGTCGATCACGCCCTTTTCCAGCCCGGTGTATACCTCGGAGGTGGGCAGATTCACCGGCGCCGCGCCGACCAATTTGAAGATGTTCGAGACCATGCCTTCCGGCGCACGCACCTTCAGGCCCTTCAGATCGCCGAGCGTTTCGATCTTGCGCTTGCTGATCAGGGATTCGGCCCCCACGGCGCCAGCACGAATGAGGTGAACGTTGTATGGCTCGACCAGGCGGTTGTAGCCCGCCTCGCCGCCAGCGTTGCGCATGTAATCGAGAAACGGCGTCGGACCGCTCCAGGCGCCGACCATATTGCCGTACACCGCGAAAGCCGGGTTCTTGCCTGAGAAGTATCCGGGGTCGGTGATGTGCCCCTGGATGATGCCGGCACCGACCGCGTCCAGCGTCTCGTTGTTACCCACGATGGTGCCGGTCGGCAGGACCTCGACGGTGATCTCGCCGTTGGTTTTCTCGCCGACGCTCTTGGCCCATTGCTGGGCGATGCGGTACTCGTCGTCACCGGCATTGACGTTAATCTGAAATTTCCATTCCTGAGCAGCGGCGACACTGCCGGAAGCAAGGATCAGGCTCGCCGCAAGGACAAGGCCGGCACGGGGAATAGTCGGTTGCATAGTTGCCTCTCCACTTATTGTTATTCGGCATCTTCGGCCACGGTGACAGCGCTTCTTGGCGTGGCCTGTCCCGCTGTTGAAAAGACTAAAGAGCGCAGCCATCATCAACAAATACAAAATCTCGCCGCACCTATACGCAAACGGATATATCCGACATGAAACCGATCAACAGCAACTGGTTCGTACGAGCTCGCTTGAAGAACCGTCACATCCCTTTGTTGGTAGCGCTAGGCGACACCTCGAACCTCAATCGCGCCGCCGAAGGCCTGGGGATTTCCCAACCGGCCATTTCGAAGCTGCTGAAGGAGTTGGAAGACGGGCTTGGCGTCGCCCTGTTCGAGCGACATGCGCGCGGGGTAGTCCCGACGCTTTACGGCGAGACCATGATTCGCCACGCCAGGCGCTTGCAGAACACACTGGACAACGTCTACAGCGAAGTCGACGCGTTGCGCCAAGGGCAGCAAGGCCACGTTCGGATCGGCACCATCCTCACACCCTGCGCTGAGCTGTTGCCAGAAGTGGTCGGTCGTGCCAAGCAGCGTTTCCCGAACCTGGAACTGAGCATCCGGACCGGCTCGAGCCGCGATCTGATGGCGATCCTTGACGACGGCGAGCTGGATTTTCTGGTGGCGCGCTTCTTTGCCGGTAGCCAGCAGCACGACCTGCGCTTCGAACCACTGGCCAAGGAACCCCTGCGAATCTGTGCGCGCGCGGGACTCATCCAGCGGCCGATGTCGCGCGCCGAACTGAACGCCGCCGACTGGGTGCTGCCGCCGGCGGGCAGCGTGTTGCGTCAGGAATTCGATGGTTTGTTCCAGCGTGTTGGCATGCGGCCGCCGACCAAGGTGGTCAACGCTGAAAACCTGCTGATGGTCACCACGCTGGTCGAGAAGAACGACATGCTGACAGTGCTGCCGCGCGATGTACTGGCGCACTACGCACGTTATGGGATGCTCGCTGAAATCGACGTCGACGCCAGCATCGACACCGACCTGAATCAGGGCTTGATGGAGTTTGGCATCATCACCAAGGACCAGCGGCTGCTTTCCCCAGCCGCACGCAACGTGCTGGAACTGCTACGCGACGTCGCCCAGCAGACCGCGCTGGCATAACGCCGACCGAGATGGCACTGCCACAGCAACCACGAGCAATGACAGTCCATCTGCCAACGCGCGATCGCCATCGGTAAAGGGTGCCATTGAATGGCACCCAGATGACGTTCGGCTGATGCATCACATCAGCCGTCGGATTGAGCTAGATCGCGCTCCGGGTCATTTCACCATCGACGAGGCGGTTGATGCCCAGCGGGTTGGCGTTTTTCAGCGCCTCCGGCAGCAGTGCCTCGGGGAAGTTCTGATAGCACACCGGCCGTAGGAAACGGTCGATCGCCAAGGTGCCCACCGAGGTGCCTCGGGAATCGGAAGTTGCCGGATACGGCCCGCCATGCACCATGGAGTCACACACCTCGACGCCGGTCGGATAGCCATTGAGCAGCAAGCGTCCGGCCTTCTGCTCCAGCACCGGAGTGAGATCGGTGAAAGCGCTGAGGTCCGCCTCATCGGCAATCAAGGTAGCAGTGAGCTGCCCACGCAAGCCATGCAGCGCGCGCAGCAATTCCGCTTTGTCGGCGACCTCGACAACGATCGTGGTGGGCCCGAAGACCTCCTCCTGCAATAACTCGTCACCGTCGATGAGCAATTGCGCATCGGCCTTGAACAGCTGTGGTCGCGCCTGATTGCCGTCCTGCGCGGCGCCGGCCAGATGGGTGATACCCGGATGCGCCTGCAGATGCTCCAGGCCTTTGGCATAGCTCGTCAGTGTTCCGGCGTTGAGCATGGTTTGCGCCGGCTGCTCGGACATGAAACCTGTGAGTCGCTCGAGGAAGTCTGAAAACTCTGGCGAACGAATACCGATGACCATGCCCGGATTGGTGCAGAACTGGCCACAGCCCAGCACCACAGAAGCCGTCAGCTCATTGGCGATGGCGTCACCGCGCGCTTTAAGTGCTTCGGGCAGTACCAATACCGGATTGATGCTGGACATCTCGGCGAAGACCGGAATGGGCTGCGGGCGCGCCGCCGCCATATCGCATAGCGCACGTCCACCGCGTAGCGAGCCGGTGAAGCCGACCGCCTGGATCGCCGGATGCTTGACCAGCCACTCGCCGACACCGCCGCCGTAGATCATGTTGAACACGCCCTTGGGCATGCCGGTTTTCTCAGCGGCACGCAGGATCGCATCGGCGACCTGCTCGGCCGTTGCCATATGCCCGCTGTGCGCTTTGAACACCACTGGGCAGCCGGCGGCCAGCGCCGAGGCGGTATCGCCGCCGGCAGTGGAGAATGCCAGCGGAAAGTTACTGGCACCGAACACCGCGACCGGGCCCAGGCCCATCCGGCATTGGCGCAGATCGGGCCGCGGCAGCGGCTTGCGCTCCGGCAAGGCGCGATCGATACGCGCGCCGTAGAAATCGCCGCGGCGCAGCACTTTGGCGAACAGCCGCATCTGACCGCTGGTACGTCCGCGCTCACCCTGGATGCGCCCGGCCGGTAGTGCGGTTTCCTGACAGACCAGCGCGACGAAGTCGTCGCCCAGCGCGTCGAGCTCATCTGCGATGGCATCGAGAAATTCGGCGCGCCGTTCGGCTGGAAGGGCACGGTAGGTTGGGTAGGCGACGGCAGCGGCCTCTGCCGCCGCGTTCACTTCGTCTTCCGTCGCCTGAATGAATTCGAACGGCAGCGCCGCGCCGCTGGTGGCGTCATGGCTCTGCAGCTTATGGGTGCCAGCGGCGCTACGCGCACCGGCGATGTAATTGTGGCCGAGAATGGCGGACATGGAATATCTCCTCTACCTGTTGGTTCAGGGGGCTCCGCATGGCGTGCGGAGCATGGCCGACGGCCCGTGGGCGAATGCCGCCGACCTCCAAAGCTGGGTCGGTGACTCGCCTGGTATGACGATTACAACTGCGCAGATTCGATCAGAGCGCCTTCACCCCGCCCGCGCCGATGCCGGGCTTGCGGATGGAAATACCGTTGCGCAGCGGCTCACCGAAGGCATCGAGGCTGACCTCGAACTGGTCACCCGGCTGCGCCTTGATCCCATCCGCGAACGACAGGGTAGCCGTTCCGAAGAAATGCACATGTACATCACCGGGTCGCAGGAACTGAGCGTACTTGAAGTGATGGTATTCGAGATTCTCTAGGCTGTGGCACATGTTGTCCTCGCCGGAGAGAAACTCCTTCTCCCAGAGCACCTCGCCGTTGCGGCGGATGCGACTGATACCAGCCAGGTTCGCGGGCAGCTCACCGATCCGCAGCTCCGGTCCGAAGGAACAGAACCTGAGTTTGGAGTGAGCCAGATACAGGTAGTTCTTGCGTTCGGTCACATGATCGGAGAATTCATTGCCCAGCGCGAAACCGAGCCGGTATGGCTGGCCGTCGTCGCCAATGACATAAAGGCCAGTCAGCTCAGGCTCTTCGCCGAAGTCCTCGGCGAAATCGGGCGCAGGAAAATCTGCACCGGGACGCACCAGGATGCTGCCATCGCCCTTGTAGAACCACTCGGGCTGCGCGCCGACGGTTCCCGGCTGCGGCTTTCCGCCCTGCATGCCCCAACGGAACATCTGCATGGTATCGGTCAGTTTTTCCGCGGTCTGCTCGACCTGCTGGTGCATCTTGTCTCGGGTCGAAGCGCTACCCAAGTGAGTCAGGCCGGTACCGCTGACCAGGCAATGCGCAGGGTCTTCATGGTCCAGCGGCGGCAGCACTCGCCCGGCATCCAGCAGTTGCCTATACGACGGTCCGGCATCGCAGCCCTGCACGTCGATCTGAGCCGCCAGGCTGTTACCGTTGCGAATCGCCGCCAGTGCCAGCTCGCGGGTACTGCTCACGCCGCGCAACATGTCGATGCGTTCGCCAATCACCACGCCTACCTGACGCTGGCCCTGTTCGTTCTCGAATTGAATCAACCGCATGAGGCTTCCTCTTCTTATTGAAGGGCCTGCAATCGCAGGCATCTGCTGCGGCCACTTTAAAAAGCACCGTAGGTGGTGCCTAATGAAAGCTTCTGATTGAGTGATAACTTCCAGTCATCCCCATGATCGCCGCCCTGCCCTCCATCGTTTCTCGCTTGCGCCTCAAGCAGCTGCGCCTTCTCATCGCACTGGATGAACAGGGCTCGCTGCACCGTGCCGCCGAACAGGTCTCGATCAGCCAGCCCGGCGCCACGAAGGCGCTGCACGAGATTGAAACGACCTTCGCCGCCGAACTGTTCACCCGTAGCAGCCAAGGGCTGCAACCCAACGATCTGGGTCGTTGCGTGATCCGCTATGCACGGCTGATCCACAGCGACCTGGCGCACCTGCGCGAAGAAATGGTCGGCATTCTGCAAGGACATGGTGGGCGTCTCTCGATAGGCGTGATAATGGGCGCCGTGCCGCTGTTGATGCGCGTGCTGGGCCGGTTGCGGCGCAAGCAGCCGGAGCTGTCAGTGGAGATCGTCGAGGACACCAGTGCGCGCCTGCTCGGCCTGCTCGACGAAGGCCGGCTGGACTTGGCGATCTGCCGGAGCAGTGTCAGCCGGCGTCCGGACGCTTATGACTGCCTGACCCTGCATGAGGAGCAGCTGGCCGTGGTCGCCCATCCTGACCATCCGCTCGCCGACGCCGCGGCGCCGCTGACCCTGGCCGATCTGAGCGGCTATCGCTGGGTCATCTACCCGGCGAACATGCCGATGCGCCAGTTGCTCGAGCGCGAATTCAGCGAAGCCAGCCTTGAGTTCCCGCGGTACCCGGTCGAAACCGCCTCCACCTTCACCACCCTCAGCCTGCTGCAGGAGGATCCGGAGCTGGTCGCCGTCATGCCGCTGTCGGTGGCCCGTTTCGGCGAACGCTTCGCCATGATCCGTCAGCTGCCGCTGACACTGCACTCGCGCAGCGAACCCTATGGTGTCATCGCCCGGCACGGGAGCAGCCTGTCGCCAGCGGCGCGGCTATTGCTCGAAGAGCTGCAGGACGAAAGCGGCTCGGCAGCGGCCGAGCCTTGCGTGGGCTAAAGCAGGCCGCGTGCCCCGAGGTTCTTCAGCAGCGCCAACACCCCGAACTCCCAAGGCGCCACCGCATCGCTGTGGTTGACCCGGTTGTGCAGCGCCCCCAGTTGATCGCTGCGTATGCTGACCTTGTCGCCCAGCTTGTGGGTGAAGCCCGAACCCGCCGTATCGCGGTCCTCGGTGGGCGCGAACAAGGTGCCGAGAAAGAGCAGGAAACCATCGGGATACTGGTGGTTGCGGTTGATTGCCTGCTCCACCAGATCCAGCGGGTCCCGACTGATCTGGTCCATCGAACTGCTGCCGTTGAGTACGTAGCCGTCCTCCCCCTCGACCCGCAGCTCCACCACGCTGCGGCGCACATCGTCGATGGCGAAGCTGTCGTCAAACAATCGAATGAAGGGCCCGATGGCACAGGAAGCGTTGTTGTCTTTCGCCTTGCTCAGCAACAACGCACTGCGACCCTCGAAGTCGCGCAAGTTGACGTCATTGCCCAGGGTTGCACCCACCGCCGCACCACGGCTGTTGACCGCCAGCACAACCTCTGGCTCGGGGTTGTTCCATGCCGAGCCCGGATGAACGCCTATTTCAGCCCCGGTGCCAACCGTCGCTAGCAACGGCGCTTTGGTGAATATTTCCGCATCCGGACCGATACCGACCTCCAGATATTGCGACCACAGGCCCTGCTCGATCAGCAAGCTTTTGAGGCCCATCGCCGCCTCGGAGCCCGGCTGGATGCGCGACAGGTCCGTCCCCAGAACCTGGTGAACCTGGCCGCGCACCGCTTCGGCCTTGGCCGGATCGCCCGCCGCCTGTTCTTCGATCACACGTTCGATCATGCTGGCGGCGAATGTCACACCAGCGGCCTTGATCACTTGCAAATCCGCCGGCGCCAACAGGTAAGGCCGGGCCGGGTCGCGATCTTCACCGCTGTTGGCCAGTAGCGCCTCGATGCTGGCGATCCGCGGCGCGTCCAGTTGTTGTAAACGCTGCAACAGTTCGGGCTCCTCGAACAGACCGCTCAGGGTGGCTGACACGCGGGACAGGTCATAGACGCCGCCCTCGCGCAACAGCACAGGGGTCGGGCCGGCCACGTCGCCGGGCAACCAGACGCGTCCGACCAGGGTGCCCTGCAGGCCATCGACGGGAAGGGTGTTTTCGAGAGTGAGCTGAATCCGGCGCGGCATAGGTCGGTTACCTTGGCGAAGATAAGGAACGCCGCGCCTTTAGCAGGGCAACGAGCCCATGGCGTTGCAGCCTGCAGTACTATCCAGAGGGTGCTACCCGGACTGCGGGCGCGGCGATCATCACTTTAGGCAGCCAAACCGCCTGGCTTCTAATGACAAATTTTCAGGGTTCGATATGACTTCGTTATCACTCCGCCGTCGAACAGACCGATCATGAGCGTTGAACAGGGCAATTTGCCCGCGTTGAAAAACTGGCTCAAATACCGCCATCTAGTGCTGATATCCACCCTGGCGCGTACCGCGAACATGCACACCACAGCTGAGCAGATGGGCCTCAGCCAGCCGGCCGTCAGCAAGATGCTGCGCGATATCGAAGAGCTGTTCGGCTTCGCGCTGTTCGTACGTCTGTCACGCAAGCTGGTACCCAGCGAGCTCGGGCAGGTGGTCATTCAGCATGCTGAGAGTACCCTCAACGACACCCAGCGCTTCGCCCATCAGCTCGATACCTTGCGCAAGGGCGGCCACGGCAACATCAAGATCGGCGCGATCATCGCCGCCACCGCCGCCACCATCCCGGTGGCGCTGGTCGAACTCAAGCGACGGCGACCGCTGTTGATGATCGAGCTGGTTGAGCAGACCAGCGATCACCTGCTGGACATGCTCGAAAACAAGCAGCTCGATCTGGTGGTAGCCCGTTTTACCAACACCCGCCAGCAGCAGCGCTTCGACTTCCAGCCGCTGGCCGAAGAGCCGTTCTGGTTGGTCTGCAAACGCGATCATCCATTGAGCGCACAGCGCGACATTCATCCAGCCGAACTAACGCGCTGGCCTTGGGTGCTCTACCCCTTCGACACGCCGATGCGACAGATGCTCGAGCAACTGCTGAGCCAGCTCGACGTCGCGCCGCCGAGTAACGTCGTGGAAACCACCTCGGTGCAGACCACCCTCTACCTGCTGCGCAACAGCGAAACATTGGCACTACTGCCCGAAGCCATCGCTCGGCAGCAAGTCGAGCAGGGCTTGCTGTGCGAACTGTCCACCAGCCTGGCCACCCAATCGCTGCGGTACGGCATCCTCACCCGCAAGCATCAGACGCCCTCGAGCAATGCGCAGGAATTGATGGAGATTCTGTTGCGAGGGCGCAGCGAGCTTTGAGTGTTACGCGTCGTGCCATAACGACGCGGCTGTGGTTGACGACCAAACCAGATCTCAGACGTCGAATAACTCCCCGTTATCGTTCAATGAAGAAGCCTCATTAGTCCCGCGGTCGAAGCCGTCTATACCTTCCTCAGTGCTGGCGAGGGGACATCCCGCCGCTGAGCACCATCGTGCGCCGCGTCTCATCAGTCGCGACAGCAACAACAAGAACAAGACGCACCGGAAGGAAACCCGCAATGCCGACGATCACTCGGGTCGAAGTTCAGGATGTCCGGTTCCCGACGTCCCGCTCCCTGGACGGCTCGGACGCCATGAATGCCGCACCCGACTATTCCGCGACCTACGTCACCCTGTACACCGATGCGCCCAGCGGCCTCACCGGCCAAGGTCTGACCTTCACCATCGGCCGGGGCAACGACATCTGTGTTGCCGCAGCCCGGTCGCTGTCAGGTATGGTCGAGGGGCGCAGCCTCGCCTCGATCACCGAGAACATGGGCCGGTTCTGGCGCCAGATCATCTCCGGCGACAGCCAGTTGCGTTGGTTGGGGCCCGAGAAGGGTGTGATCCATCTCGCCACCGCTGCCATCGTCAATGCGGTCTGGGATCTCTGGGCCAAGATCGAAGGCAAGCCGTTATGGAAGTTGCTGGCCGATATGTCGCCCGACGAGCTGGTGCGCTGTCTCGATTTCCGCTTCGTCAGCGATGTGCTGACGCCGGAAGAAGCACTCGCCATGCTGCAGCGCCAAGCCAGTGGCAAGGCGTCACGCGAACAGGCGTTGATCGAGCGCGGCTACCCCGCCTACACCACCTCGGCCGGCTGGCTCGGTTACTCCGAAGAGAAGATTCGCCGGCTGGCCCGTGAAGGGCTGGCCGAGGGCTGGACGCATTTCAAACAGAAGGTCGGCGGCGACCTGCAGGAAGACATTCGGCGTGCATGCATCCTGCGTGAAGAAATCGGCGAAGCCGGCACCTTGATGATGGATGCCAACCAGGTCTGGGACGTCGACGAGGCGATCCACAACATGCGCCAGCTGGCGCAGTTCAACCCGATGTGGATCGAGGAGCCGACCAGCCCCGACGACATCCTCGGCCACGCCGAAATCCGTCGGCGCCTCGATGGCATCGGCGTCGCCACGGGTGAGCATTGCCAGAACCGCGTGATGTTCAAGCAGCTGCTGCAAGCGGGTGCGATCGATTACTGCCAGGTGGATGTCGCCCGTCTGGGTGGATTCAACGAAGCCATCCTGGTCCTCCTGCTGGCGGCCCGTTTTGGCGTGCCGGTCTGCCCGCACGGCGGCGGCGTGGGCCTGTGCGAATACATCCAGCATCTATCGATGTTCGATTACATCGCAGTGTCCGGCTCGCTCGAGGGGCGCGTGCTCGAGTACGTCGACCACCTGCACGAACACTTCGTCGATCCGGTGCGTGTGGAACGCGGTCGCTACCGGGTGCCGACCGCAGCGGGTAGCAGCATCACCATGCATGCCGCGTCGCTCGCCGAGCATCTGTTCCCCACGGGTGCAGCCTGGCAGCTGGATGCGAGCCCAAGCGACCGATGAGCCAGGAGGTTACCCATCGCAGATGCCTTCAAAGCAGGCGACCCTGAACCACCCGTCCCGCAGACCTTCACCCCAAAACGGAATGCCACGATGAAAACAAAGACAAGAAAACAGGTGATTTCCATACTCGGCGCGCTGGGCATTGGCCTTGCGTGTTTGCAGGCGGCCGCCGCGCCGGAATTTCCACCGCTTCCCGAGGTGAAGGGCGATACCGTCCCGGACAAAGGCACCTTCAACATCAAGTTCAGCATCGGTACTACCCAGTCCGGCGCTCAATACCGGGGGCTGGAGTACTTCAAGAAGATCGTCGAGCAACGCAGCGAAGGGCGCGTCAACGTCAAGCTGTTCCACAGCGCGCAGCTGGGCGATGACCTACAGGCGGTCAGTTCGCTACAGGCCGGCACACTGGAAATGACGGCACCGTCGACCTCTCCACTCGTTGGCATGCTGCCGCAACTCGCGGTGTTCGATCTCCCGTTTCTGTTTCCCACCCCGGCAGACGCCGACCGCGTGCTCGATGGTGAGATCGGCCAGAGAATGCTCAAGGATGCGTCCGGGCAAGGATTCGTCGCCATCGGCTGGGCCGAGAACGGCTACCGTCAGCTGACCAACAGCAAAACGGCCGTGCAGACGCCTGACGACCTGGCCGGGTTGAAAGTCCGCACCATGCAGAATCCGATTCATATCGACATCTGGCGCACCCTCGGTGCGAACCCGACGCCGATGTCCTTCGCCGAGCTGTTCACCGCACTGGAACAGGGTGTGGTCGATGGCCAGGAAAATCCCTGGATCACCATCTCATCGTCGCGTTTCAACGAAGTGCAGCCCTACGCAACCGAAACCAACCACGTCTACACGCCGTTCATGACCTTGGTTTCCGAGCGATTCTGGAATCGCCTGCCGGCTGAATACCAGGCACTGCTGGTGGATGCGAGCAAGGAGATGGGCATCTATGAACGCCATGTCAGCCGCACCATGAATGACCAGCTGAAGGCGGAAATGAAAGCCTCGAACATGAACGTCACCGAGCTTACCCCCGAGCAGGTAGCCGTCTTCCAGGAGCACCTCGAGCCCGTCTACGAGAAGTGGAAGTCACAGATCGGTGAAGACCTGGTGGATGCGATCCTGAGCAAGAATTGACGCCTCGCCCCGTCACGGGCAGGCATCCAGTGCCTGCCCGCCTCCCGTAAGCCTTCAGGTATGGTTCCCATGACCCGTCACTCATCTGCTCTCCAGGCCATGCTGGGCGTTCTGCGTTCAGCGCTGGAAATCACCATCGGCCTGCTGGTATTGGGCGTGGTGTTCTGTGTCGCCGCCAATGTCTTTGGTCGTTTCGTCCTCAATTACTCCTTCGTCTGGGCCGAGGAGTTTTCCCGAATCATGTTCATCTGGGTGGTCCTGCTCGGCGCCGGGCTCGCCAGCCTGAACGACGAGCACGTCTCGGTGACCTACTTCAAAAACCTTGTTGCCGCCCCGCTGCAGAAGGCGTTCAGCCTGATCACCGTGGCCGTCATCTATGCGGTCTGCATCTGCATCCTGATCGGCTTCAAGGACATCCTGTCCGGCTTCGTCAGCGTCACGCCCCTGCTGCAAATCTCCAAGACCTTCATTTACAGCGCCATGCCGGTCATGGCGGTGCTGACGTTGATCGCCAACACCATCGCCCTGTTCTCGATATTCAGCCGGAGCTCGACATGATCCTCTGGAGCATTCTGATCGGCCTGCTGGTGGCCATCGTGGTGGGCGTGCCGATCTCGTTCGCCCTGGCGGCGATAAGCCTGTTCATCTTCTTTTACGCCGACTACGCGATGACGCCCATCGTGTCCGAGGCGATCAACGGCCTGGATTCATTTCCCTTGCTGGCAATCCCTCTGTTCATCCTGGTTGGCGAGGTGATGAGCGAAGGTGGCATCGCCAAGCGCCTGGTGCGCCTGGCCAGCGCCATGGTCGGCTTCGTCTCCGGCGGCCTGGGACAGATTGCCGTGCTTACCTCGATGTTCTTCGGCGGCATCAGCGGCTCGGCGGTCGCCGATGCTTCGGCGGTCGGCAGCATGATGATCGAACCCATGAAGCGTCATCACTACCCGGCACCTTTGGCCGCGGCGATCATCGTGGCCTCCTCGGTCGTCGGCATCATCATCCCGCCGTCGATCCCGATGATTCTCTATGGCGTGGTGACCAACACCTCGATCTCGCAGCTGTTTCTCGCCGGGATCGTGCCCGGAGTCCTGATCACCCTGGGTCTGGCCATCACCACCTACTTCCAGTCAAAAAAGATCGGCAAGGCGCAGCCCTTCAGCGTCGGCGAGCTAGGCAAGGCGCTGCGCGGTGCGCTGTTGGCGATGCTGCTGCCGGTGATCATCGTCGGCGGCATTCTCACCGGAGTCTTCACCCCTACCGAGAGCGCTGCCTTCGCGCTGGTCTATGCGCTCGTCATCTCGATGTTCGTCTACCGCAGCCTGACGGTGAAACGCTTCTTCCAGCTGTGTATCGCCACCGGCAAACTCACCGGGATCGTCATGTTGCTGCTGGCATTCGCCAACGTGCTGGCCTGGCTGCTGACCGCCAACATGATTCCGCAGCAGCTGGTCGAGGCCCTCGGCGCGCTCTCGCAAAGCAAGTTCGTCATCCTCGGCATCCTCACGCTGTTCTTGCTGCTGGTCGGCTTCTTCATGGACTTGACGCCGGCAATGGTGATTCTCGCGCCGCTGATGACGCCCATCGTGGTGAAGCTCGGCGTCGACCCGGTGTACTTCGGCGTGCTGATGTCCTTCGTCCTTGGCATCGGCCTGATCACGCCACCCGTCGGCACGGTGCTCTACGTGGGCTGCGGGGTCGGCAAGGTCGGCATGGAGCAGCTGGTGCACCGGTTGCTACCGTTCTACTTCACGCTGCTGGCGCTGCTGGTGCTGTTCCTCGCCTTTCCCGGGCTGGTGCTCTGGTATCGCTAGCGCGGGGCTTGCTCCCAACGAAGGAATTACGCATGAAGATTTCCCGTCAGCAGATGCTCGAAGGGCTGGTTTCGATCCTCGGCGAAGCCGGTGTAATGCGTGACGCGCAGGATTTTCAACGCTACGTCAGCGATTGGAGTGGCAGCCACCTGGGCACACCGCTGGGAGTGGTCCGGCCGGCCGATACAGCGCAGGTGGCTGCCGTCGTCCGGTTCTGCGCACAGCACGGCATTCCCATGTCGCCGCAAGGTGGGCATACCGGCCTGGTCGGCGGCGCCTTGCCCGACCGCACTCGACCGGAGCTGGTAATCAGCCTCGAACGACTGAACCGCGTCCGCCAGCTCGACCCCATCGGTTTCACCATGACCGTCGATGCGGGTTGCGTGCTCGAACAGGTCAAGCAGGCGGCCGAGGCGGCGGATTGTTACTTTCCGCTGGCACTGGGTGCTCAAGGCAGTTGCCAGATCGGCGGCAACATCGCCACCAACGCCGGCGGGGTGAATGTGCTGCGCTACGGCATGATGCGTGAGCTGGTACTGGGGCTGGAGGTGGTGCTGCCTGACGGCCGAGTCTGGGAAAGCATGAACGCTCTGCGCAAGGACAACCGCGGCTACAACCTGCAGCAGTTGTTCATCGGCAGCGAAGGCACGCTAGGCATTGTCACCGGAGCCGTACTCAAGCTCTCGCCGCGCCCACAGCGCACGCTCACGGCCTGGCTGGCCGTCGCGTCGGCGGCCGATGCGGTGCTGCTGTACACCCGTGCGCGACGAGAGTGCTGCGAGCTGCTGTCGGCCTTCGAGCTGGTCCCTCGGATCGGCATGGAGCTGGCGTTCGAAGCGATTCCACTGTTGTCCGATCCGCTGTCCGAGCCCCACCCCTTCTATGTGCTGCTGGAGCTGAGCGTCTCCGGGCCGCTGGACTTACGAGGCTTGTTCGACGGTTTCCTCGAACGAGCCATGAGCGACGGTTTGGTGCACGATGGCGCGCTTGCCAGCAGTGGTGAACAGGCGCGCAGGCTATGGCTGATCCGTGAGGGCATGGTCGAAGGCCAGCGTTTGCGCGGCGAGCACCTGCGAACGGACGTCTCGGTGCCCATCTCGTCCATCGCGGCGTTCGTCGAGCAAGCGAGTCAGGCGGTCGCCGAGATC
The DNA here is from genome assembly GCF_022355455.1 of Pseudomonas sp. KSR10. Classification (NCBI taxonomy): domain Bacteria; kingdom Pseudomonadati; phylum Pseudomonadota; class Gammaproteobacteria; order Pseudomonadales; family Pseudomonadaceae; genus Pseudomonas; species Pseudomonas sp. KSR10. Next base: position 59,082 of record NZ_JAKOEN010000007.1, read on the forward strand.
TCGCCGCAAGCGACGACCCTGGTCTACGGGCACATCGGCGACGGTAACCTGCACTTCAACATCCTGCCGCCCCTCGGTCTGGACAACGAAGCGGTCAGCGCCCTGCTGCTGCACATCGAGGACGTGATATTCGCCGTCCTGGATCGCTTCAATGGCAGCATCAGTGCCGAGCACGGTATCGGGCGGATCAAGCAACAGGCCTATCTGTCTCGAATGGCACCGGAGGACGTGCAGCTGCTCAACGGCCTGAAGGCCCTGTTCGATCCCATGGACCTGATGAACGCCGGCCGCATCGTTCTGCCGCGCGCGCGGACCGCGGCCGACTAGCACGCCCTGCCCGGCTGGCCTGCAGTCGGACTCGGTATTCGATCAATGCGAGTGGCGCGGCTCCCCGCGGTTGGCGATCACGCGCAAATAGAGTGTGGCAGGCTCCAAACAACCACCTGTCGAGAGCTGGCCGACCAGTTGCCGATACAGCTCCTGCCAGGGAGTTTGCGATTCTGGAATCGGCGGGATGGCATCCTGGCGCCGTCGCTCCAGCTCTACTTCGTCGACCAGTAAATCGACGCTACGGTTGTTGAGATCCACCCGTAGCCGGTCGCCGGTGCGAAGCAGCGCCAGCCCACCGCCCACCGCGGCCTCTGGGGACATGTTGAGAATCGAGGGGCTGGCCGAGGTACCGCTCTGGCGACCATCGCCCAGGCACGGCAGCGAATCGATGCCGCGGCGGATCAGATCGGACGGCGGCGCCATGTTGACCACCTCGGCGCTGCCCGGATAACCGACGGTGCCGCAGCCACGGATGACCAGAATGCAGTGCTCGTCGATTTCCAGTGCTGGGTCGTTGATCCGTGCGTGATAGTCCTCCGGCCCGTCGAACACAATCGCCCTCGCCTCGAAACGGTTTTCGTCACCTGGGGTGGCCAGATAGGTTCTGCGGAAGGCTTCGCCCACCACCGACATCTTCATGATGGCGCTGTCGAAGAAATTGCCGCTAAGCACGATGAAGCCGGCGCGGTGCTTGAGCGGCTCCGCGTAGGGGCGAATCACATCGCTGTCGTGGGCCTGGGTCGCGGCGACGATCTCGCCAATGCTTTTGCCGGACACAGTCGCGCAGCCGGGGTGCAAGCGCCCCGCCTTGAGCAGTTCGTGCATCACCGCCGGCACGCCACCGGCACGGTGAAACCCTTCACCCAGATACTTGCCAGCCGGCATGCAGTTGACCAGCAGCGGCACCTCTTCACCGACACGCTGCCAGTCCTCGAGCGACAGCTCAACGCCGGCGTGGCGAGCGATGGCAATCAAGTGCGGCGGGCAATTGCTCGACGCGCCAAGGGCCGAGGCCACGGCGATGGCGTTCTCGAACGCCTCCCGGGTCAGAATCTGCGACGGGCGAACGTCCTCGAACACCAGGTCAACGATCCGCTTGCCGGTGAGGTAAGCCATCTGGCCGCGCTCGCGATAAGCCGCGGGAATGCTCGCGCAACCCGGCAACGACATGCCCAGCGCCTCGGCCAGTGCATTCATCGAGAGTGCGGTGCCCATGGTGTTGCAATGACCGATGGAGGGCGACGCCGCCGTGGTCATTTCCATGAACCCTTCGTAATCGATCTCGCCGGAGGACAACAGTTTGCGCGCATGCCACAGCACGGTCCCCGAACCAATCAGCTCGCCTTTGTGGTGGCCGTCGAGCATGGGCCCGCCGGACAGGACGATTGCCGGCAGGTCGGTGGTGGCGGCCGCCATCAGGCACGCCGGGGTGGTCTTGTCGCAGCCGGTGGTGAGCACGACACCGTCGAGCGGATAGCCGTGAAGAATCTCCACCAGGCCCAGATAGGCGAGGTTGCGATCCAGGCCTGCCGTCGGGCGGCGGGTCTGCTCGGCCAGCGGATGCACGGGAAACTCCATGGGTATGCCACCCGCATCGCGTATGCCCGCCTTGACTCGCTGGGCCAGCTCCAGATGGTGCCGGTTGCAGGGTGCCAGGTCGCTGCCAGTCTGAGCAATGCCGATGATCGGGCGGCCGGACTGCAGCTCGCCCCGGGTGAGCCCGTAGTTCATGTAGCGCTCGACGTAGATGGCGGTCATGTCGGAGTGGCTGGGGTCGTCGAACCACTGCTGGCTGCGCAGCGGTCGTTTGTCAGCTTGGGTCATGGGAGCCCTTCTTGTTTTTGCCGGCCAGGACGCTCCTCGGCCGATCAGTTAGGGGGACGCCAGCCGCCGAACACAGAAGCGGATATCGAATAAATCATCCACAACACATCCAAGGAGCAGCAACTCGCTCGTCACAGCGCAAAATGTTACCGATAACATTCGCCTTGTAAAGCGCGGTGAACGACCAGGCCGACAACGGGCCGCAGGTATACTCCGATGCCACCAGTGACTGCCGGAACCCGTACCGATGACGGACAACATCCTCGCGCCAGACGTATCGCCCCCGCGCATGGCGGATGTCGCCAGGCTCGCCGGCGTCTCCAAGATGACGGTTTCGCGAGTGCTGGCTGGGCGGAGCGTCAGCGAGAAGACGCGAAAGCGCGTTCAGGAAGCCATCGAGCGCCTTGGCTACTTGCCCGACGCTTCGGCCGGCACCCTCTCGAGCGGGCGCTCCGAATTCATCGTCGCGCTGGTGCCCTCGCTGAACAGTTCGAACTTCGCCGACACGGTGCGCGGCCTGAATGATTGCATTCAGGGGCAGGGCCTGCGTCTGCTGCTGGGCGACACCGATTATCACCCCGAGCAGGAAGCGTTACTGGTGCGGACATTGCTGCGGCACCGGCCGCTGGGCGTGATGCTGACCGGCAGTGCCCACCTGGACGTCACGCGCAAACTGCTGTTGCAGTCAAAAGTGCCAGTGGTGGAAACCTGGGACGTGCCTGACGAGCCGATAGAACAGTCCGTGGGCTTTTCCAATGCTGAAGCCGCATCGGCTCTGGTTCGCTACCTGCACGGTTGCGGCTATCAACGCATCGGCTTCATCGGCGGAGCGTCAGCCCTGGATCATCGCGGCCTGCAGCGTCGTGAAGGCTATCTGCGGGCGCTCAGTGAGCTGAATCTCGATTCCCGGGTGGTCGACCATGGCCAGTCGCCGATCACCATGAGCCACGGCGGCGAAGCCATAAGCCGCCTGCTGGAGCAATGGCCCGACACGGACGCGGTGATGTGCGTCAGCGATCTCTCGGCCTTTGGCGCGATCATGCATTGCCATCGTCAAGGCCTGAGCGTACCGGACGATATCGCCATCGCCGGTTTTGGCGACTTCGAGGTATCACGCCATTGCACGCCGACGATCACCACCGTGTCCGTCGACCCGTACCGAATCGGCTGGCGCGCCGGAGAAATGCTGCTGGCCAGCGCGGCCGCGCAGCGTGCGGGCATGCCGAAGCCGCGGGAAGTTTCGATCGTCGACTACCAGATTCTTGCCCGTGAAAGCACAGCACCGCCAGCTGCCGGTCGGAACACCCCTACTGTCTGATCTATCTGTCGTTATGCCCGAGATCCCGTTGCGGATCGATCTGGTCGCGCACGCGCTGTTTCAGCTCCTTGGCTTCCGGGAAGCCGCCGTCGCGCTTGCGCTCCCATATCTGCACGCCGTCACAGGCAATATGGAATGTACCGCCACTGGCCGGCACCAACGAGACCTTGCCCAAGTCCTCGACGAAAGTGGACAACAGTTCCTGAGCCAGCCAGGCCGCACGCAGCAGCCACTGACACTGGGTGCAGTAGGTAATGACGATTTCCGGTTTGCTATCGGCCATGACAGGGACGCTCGTGGGCTGACGGACGCCTATAATAGCCGCCATTTCGCAATCCTCCCGCCGGTGTTGCCATGTCCCGCCTACTCGTTCTGCTGATCCTCCTGATGCCGCTGACAGGATTCGCCGATTCCCAGCCCCGCACTGGTTTGGTGCTGTCCGGAGGTGCTGCAAGAGGACTGGCACATATCGGCGTCCTGAAGGCATTGGAGGAACACGGCGTGCGAATCGATGCGATTGCCGGTACCAGCATGGGTGCGGTGATCGGTGGGCTCTACGCCGCAGGCTATAGCGTCGAGGAGTTGGAAACGCTGGCACTCGATCTCGACTGGCAAGAGGTACTGTCGGATGATCCGCCGCGGCAGGATGTACCTTTTCGACGCAAACAGGACGACCGCGATTTCCTGGTCAAGCGCAAACTCAGCTTCCGCGACGATGGCAGCCTAGGGTTGCCTTTGGGTGTCATCCAAGGGCAGAACCTTGCCCTACTGCTCGAACGCCTGCTCGTGCACACCAGCGACACCCGTGATTTCGATCGCTTACCAATACCCTTTCGCGCTGTGGCAACCGATATCGCCAACGACAAGAAAGTCATCTTCCGTAGTGGCCATCTGCCCCAAGCCATTCGCGCCAGCATGTCGATCCCTGCGGTGTTCGCCCCGGTCGAAATCGAAGGCCGTCTGCTCGTCGACGGCGGCATGGTCGACAACATTCCCATGGATGTCGCCCGCGACATGGGCGTGGATCGGCTGATCGTGGTGGACATCGGCACGCCACTGCAGCCCCGCGAGCAGCTGCTTACGGTCGTCGATGTACTCAATCAATCGATCACCATGATGACCCGACGTAACTCCGAGGCTCAGCTGGCGACCTTGCGTCAGGAAGACCTGCTGGTACAACCGATGCTGGCGGGGGTCGGTTCGACCGATTTCGGCCGCACGGAAGCGCTTATCGACGCAGGGTATCGTGCGGCCACCGCGCTGGACGCCCGTCTGACCGCCATGCGCAGCGAAACCGGTGGCAACCCTGCGCTGAGCCTCGCCCGCTCAGCCGAGCCTCGTACACCACTGATCACCGCGGTGCGCATCGAGAACGATTCGAAAGTGGGCAACGCGGTCATCCGCCGGCACATCCGCCAGCAAGTGGGCAAGCCCCTGGATCTCCAGGATCTGCAGAATGACATGGGCACGCTGTACGGACTGGACTATTTCGAACAGGTCGAATACCGCGTGGTGCATGGCAATTCGGGCAATACGCTGGTCATCACCACCCGTGAAAAGCGCTCCGGCACCGACTACCTGCGCCTGGGCATCAACCTCTCGGATGATTTTCGCGGCGACAGCGCATTCAACATCGGCGCCAGCTATCGCAAGAACGGCATCAACGAGTTGGGCGCCGAGTGGCTGACACGCCTGCAGCTGGGCGATCGCCAGGAGCTGTTCAGCGAGTTTTATCAGCCGTTGGATGCCGGTTCGCGCTGGTTCGTTGCACCCAACCTGTTCGCCGAGACACAGAACATCGAGGCGATCATCGATAACGACCCCATTGCCGAATACCGCCTGCAGCGATACGGCTATGGGCTGAACCTGGGGCGACAGATTGCCAACAATGGCGAAATCCGCTTCGGTGTAGGTCAGGCTTGGGGCGAGGCAGACATTCGCGTCGGCGACCAGCAGCTACCGGATTTCAACTTCGAGGAAGGTTATTACCAGCTGCAGTATTCGTTCGACACGGTGGACAACGTCGATTTTCCGCGCGAGGGCGAAGATATCGGGCTGACCCTGCGCCAGTACGATCCAAGTCTCGGCTCGGATCAGCGCTATCGCCAATGGGAGTTTCGCCTGGATAAGGCCGTCAGTTTCGGCCTGCATACGCTGGTCTTCGGTGGCCGCTATGGACGCACCCTGGACGACGCCGAGATCGTCACATCGAGCTTCTTGCTCGGTGGCGCACGGCAGCTGTCGGGCTTTCGCCAGGATGCCCTCTCCGGTCAGAACATCAGCCTGGCCCGCATGATCTATTTCCGCAGGATGACGCCGCGCTCGTTCTTGCCACTGGATTTCCCGCTGTACTTGGGGGCATCGCTTGAACGCGGTCGCGCCTGGAACAACGACAACGCGTTCGATAGTGGCTATATCAACGCCGGCAGCATCTTTATCGGCTACGAAACGCCCCTGGGACCGCTGAACTTCAGCTACGGCCTGAACGATGAATCCGAGCGCGCGCTGTACATGAATCTTGGGCGCAGCTTTTGATGGCCTCGCCCAGCGCTCATACCGGAACCTCGATCAGGCGATCTGTGCAAGCAACTCGTTGACTTGCTGCCGCTGCTTCTCGTCGCCTTCGATCGCGAGGCTTTCCAGAATGACGCAGGCGCTCTCCATGTCGCCCTGTTTGATGTAGGCGGCAGCCTGATTGAGGCGAACCAGATGCTCCGGGTTTGCCTCCAGCTGGCGCAGTTCTTCGGTCGCCGAAATCGACGCGAAGCTACAGGAATTATCGAACAGACTGGGCAGGTCGCCGAGCGTCAATGCACTTTCGTCAATGCCATCCAGCCAGGGCTGTGAATCTTCAGAGGCAATCTGCTCGCGACTCTCAGCCAGGCGTGGCTCGGCGACCATGGGCGCCAGGCCTACCAACGGCGACGGAGAAAACTCGTTCAGTACGAACGTGACGTCTGGATCCAGCGATGACTCATGATTAGCGGATGCAAACGTCGCAGCCAAGGCGGGACACACGGTCAGCAGCGGGTCCAGCTGCGCCTGGCTACCTCCCGCTTGCAGGTAAGCATTGGCAGCGGCGCGGCAACGGTCGATATCACCAGACTCCACGAGAAGCCCGAGGTGGCGCAAGCGAATATCGAGCTGCTCGGGTGCTCGCTCGATACCGCGCTGCAGCACTTCGAGCGCCTCGTCGCGGCGACCGTAGGACAGGTAGATCTCCGCCGCCTCGAGCACGTCCGTTTCGCTGACGGAGGCGTGCGCGGGCTGGCGAGGCATCTCCAGCGCCACCGTCGGCGCGACAGGCGCCGTAGGTGTCGGCGGTACAACCGATACGGGAACCGCTACCGGGAATTCGACGTTTCGTTTGTGGCGGCGCACGAACCACAGCCCACCCAGCAGCAGCGCTACCAGCACGCCTCCGCCAGCCAATGTCCAGTCCTGCCACCCGAATGCCGGCTCGGCAATGGCCATTTGTGCAGCTGACGGCTCAGCGACAGGTTGCTCAGGCGTATCCACTGGCGCAATCGATTGTTCAAGCTGAGGCGAAGCGGTCGCCTGTGGTCGCTGCTGCTCGACTAATTGCCCGGTGACAGCCTCGAGCTCCATCTGCAAGTCGGCCAACGTCTGCCTGAGCTGCTGGTTCTCCTCTCGACTGGCCGCCAGCTCTTCGAACAGCTGACGGCGCAGAGCCGTGATTTGATCGTCCAGTGCCGAGGCATCGGCAGGCTCAGAACTGGCTATCGGATGATTCTGGGCGATGGATTCAGCCATCGGCTGTGCACTGACAGGTTCGGCAAGCGTAGTGGCAGCTCTCTCCGCCGAATCTGGCAACAGCAGGTTCGCACCGGCTTTTAGGCGCCCCGGATCGCCATCGGGAAAGGCATTCGGATTAAGTGCCTGGATATCGCGCATGAACTGCGACTGGGAACCCTGCGCGCCGTCAGCGACATAAGCGTTTGCAATCATCCAGAGACTTTCGCCACTCGCAACCCGATGGCGTTTGCCCAGCGACGCTTGCGGCAATTCGGCGAGCTCTGAAAAGTTAGCTGGTTCGGCGCGCACTGGCGAAGCCACCGCTTGCGGGACGCTGACCACCTCGTTATCGGGAGCCGGCGTGGTCGGCAGCGGATCAAGCAGAACCGTGTACTCGCGCAACATCCGGCTCTTCGCCCGGGTGATCTCGACCAGGAAGTTCAGGTAAGGCTCATTAACCGACTTGTTGGAAGCCACGCGGATCCGGCTGCGGGTACCGTCAATCACGGGGGTGAAGCTCAGATCCTGCAGGAATGCCAGGCGCTCGACACCGACACGGGCGAAGTCATTACTAGAAGCCAGGGCAACACGGATGTCATCGGCCGACAGATCGGCCACATCCAGCAACTCGATTTCAGCGCTCAGCGGCTGATTCAACGCGGAGTGGAGTGTGATATCGCCCATGCCCAAGGCAGACACCAGGCCGGAATAGATCAGCGAGCCCGAGGCTACCATTAACAAGACTCGACGACTTAGTGCCATAACAACCTCCACAGCCGACCAGCGGCGTGCATGGACGCCGACCCACTGTTCGATTACTGAACTGTGACGCGGTTATCGACAGATACAGAAAAAGATGGATGCATTTCGTCGGCGAACGCGCTATGGCATTGTGCCACTACCATGCAAACCAGCCTAGGAGCAAAGGATGAACGGCGGTCGCCGCCTGGTTTGCGAACAGTCGGATGAGGAAGAACGACGCGCCAATCGACGACGACAAGGGCGGCGATCTCGGTAGTGATTAGCCCACGCCGGCCTTTAACGTTTGGCCTTGACCAGGTTGGCCAGAATGCGCTCATGCACCTGTTGGCAGTTGCGCAGGTCTTCCTCGTCGATGCCTTCGAAGAGCTCCTGCCGAACCTGGGTGGAGATCGCTTCGATCTTCTGAATCAACGGGCGCGCCGGCACGCCAAGAGTAATGAGCTTGGCACGGCGATCCCCGGGCGCCGGCTGGCGATGCACCAACCCCTGAGCTTCAAGGCTGTCCAGCAATCTGGCCAGCGTCGGACCTTCGACCGCCACGCTTTGCGCGAGCTCGCGCTGGGTTGGATCGTGATCGAACCGGGCCAGATGCAGGAGAACCAGCCACCGGGCCTGCGACAAGCCTAGATCGGCCAGCCGGCGATCCAGCTCGGCGCGCCAGCCACGCGAAAGTTGCGCCAATTGCATGGCGAAGCGGTGTTGGTCTGGGTACATGGAGCGGCGTTCCTGCAAAACTAATTATTAGTGAGCTAACCACAGCTCTAAAATGCTGGCAAGCGGCCCTCTACTCTGGAACGTAACCGTGAGTTGCAGGACAAGCCTCAGCCCGAGCGCAATAGGCAACAAGCGAGGCGCCGGCTAGCCACGCCGGACTATATGCCAGGTATGGCGATCAGAGTTCGAATTCGGCCTGCAATGACGCCCGAACGCAAAACAGTACCGCTTCTGGAACACGTCCGACGAAGTGCTCGGCAATTGACGCAACGGGAGGAAGCTCGCCTTCGCCATCGAGGAACGCCTCCTGGATCTCGCCCAGCAATTCCTCGGGTAGATCCAGCGCCTGCTCCAAGCTGAGCTGTTGCTGGCCGATCGCTTCGGCGAGCATGGCGTACACGTTCTTCTCGCTGCAATCGAGCTGTCGGGCTATCTGCGCTGGCGTCATACCGGCACGCGACAGGGTGATGAGCTCATGACGCACATCCGCAGGGGACCTGACCGCCTTCGCCGTACCCTGCAGGACTTCCAGAAACGCTTGGCCATAGCGCTCAAGCTTGCGCGCACCCACGCCACTGATGCGCGCCATGTCGCTAAGCGAGCTCGGCTGGCTGCGGAGCATTTCCAGCAAGGTCGCATCCGGGAAAATTACGTAAGGCGGTACGCCATGTTCTTCGGCGAGCTTGCGGCGCAGCGTGCGCAACGCCTCCCAGGTCTCGCGTTCCTCGCTGCGAACCAATTGACTCGCCGCGCTGACGGAGGTCTTCGGCGCCTTGGCAGCCAGCTCGCGGCGCAGTTCGAGGGTGACTTCGCCACGCAATAACGGACGGCAGCTGTCGCTGAGTCGCAACCCACCAAAACCTTCCAGGTCGACATCCGCCAGCCCCCGCGCGACCAACTGACGGAACAGCGAACGCCACTCCCCTTCCGATAGCGCCTTGCCAACGCCGAACACCGACAGTTGTTGATGGCCGAAGCTACGAATCTTCTCGTTGTCGCGGCCGAGCAGGATATCGACCAGATGCCCGACGCCGTAGCGTTGTCCGCTGCGGTAGATCGCCGACAGCGCTTGCCGCGCCGGTTCGGTGGCATCCCAGGTCTGTACGCCATCGACACAGTTGTCGCAATGACCGCAAGGTTCGGGCATCTGCTCGTCGAAATAAGCCAGCAGAACCTGGCGACGGCAGCGGGTTTCCTCGCACAGCGAGAGCATGGCGTCGAGCTTGTGCTGCTCGATGCGCTTGTGCCGATCATCGCCCTCTGAATTGTTGAGCATCTGCTTGAGGAAAATCACATCCTGCAGGCCATACGCCATCCAGGCATCAGCAGGCAGGCCATCGCGACCCGCACGGCCGGTTTCCTGGTAATACGCCTCCAGCGATTTGGGCAGATCAAGATGAGCGACGAAACGCACGTTGGGCTTGTCGATCCCCATTCCGAAGGCGATGGTTGCCACCATGATCAGGCCTTCCTCGTTGAGGAAGCGCTTCTGATGGAAAGCCCGCAGATCGTTCGGTAACCCGGCGTGGTAAGGCAGCGCAGGAAAACCCTGCTCGGTGAGGAAGGCGGCAATGTCATCGACCTTCTTGCGCGACATGCAGTAGATGATGCCAGCATCGCCGCGACGCTCCGCCAGGAAGGCCATCAACTGCTTGCGAGGCTGTTCCTTGGGCACGATGCGATAAAAGATGTTCGGACGATCGAAGCTGGAAAGAAAACGCTCGGCATTCTCCAGATGCAATCGCTGGACGATTTCCTCTCGGGTGCGCTTGTCCGCCGTGGCAGTCAACGCGATTCGCGGGACGCTGGGGAAAAACTCTGCAAGCTGCCCCAACTGAAGATACTCGGGACGGAAATCATGGCCCCACTGCGAGACGCAATGGGCCTCGTCGATGGCAAACAGACCGATTTCCAAACGTTGCAAGAACGCCAGCATGCGCGGTTGAACCAACCGCTCGGGTGCGAGATAGAGCATTTTGATTTCGTTGCGGCGCAGGCGATCGGCGATGTCTCGCTGTTGCTCAGCCGTCAGGGTCGAATTGAGCGCTGCCGCAGCAACACCCAGCTCCTCGAGCGTGGCCACCTGATCGTCCATCAGCGCAATCAGCGGCGATACCACTACTGCCAGGCCGTCACGGAGCAATGCCGGCACCTGATAACAAAGCGATTTGCCGCCACCGGTCGGCATCAACACCAGTGCGTCATCGCCGCCGGCCACGCGCTCGATGATCGCACCCTGGTTGCCACGAAAGGCGTCGTAGCCGAAAACATCTTTTAGAATGCGCTGTGCCTGATCGAGCATGCCGGTCTCCGAAACAAGACGCGCGAGTATACGCGACACGGGCGCGGGGTTCAGGCTGAACACCACGATGACGCGATAGCCGGACGGTGAGTTCTATTGCAGCGGAACTCCATCGGTATTTTTCTATCTGTCGAAGGACGACGGCGCGCGAAAGCTGGCCCAGCCACTACCGCCTGATAGCGCCCGGTAGCGGGAGACCCGCAGCTCGTCTAGAATCACCGCTGTTCTCATCCCAAGGTAGTCTTCGATGTCATTCGCCGAGCAACTCGCCCGCTTGCAAGTGTTTCTGGATGCAGATGACCTGCATGAAGAAGCACTGGATTACATCGCCGCGCACGGCTACCTGACCGCGCTGTGCATTTGCTCGGAGCAGGTGCCCGAACGCGAGTGGATCGATGCGCTGTTCGCCGAGCCGCCGAAGTACGCCGACGACACCGAGCGCGAAGCCATCGAGGCGACACTGACTCAGCTTAAGGCGCATATCGCCCGGCAGCTGGCCAGTGACGAAGATATGGAACTGCCTTGCGAGCTCGACATGGGCGACGAACCGGACGAATCCGATCTGCGCGGTTGGTGCATCGGCTTCATGGAAGGCGTGTTCATGCGCGAGTCGGTGTGGTTCGAAGATTCCGAGGAGGAAGTCAGCGAGCTGCTCCTGCCGATCATGGTCGGCTCCGGGCTGTTCGATGAGCAACCCGAGTTCAGCGACATCGCCGAGGATCAGGATCTGGTCGGGGAAATGGTCGCGCAGATCCCTGAAATCCTCACCGCGCTGTACCTGATCTGCCATGCCCCCGAAGAGAAACCGGCGCTTCTTAAACCGCGCAAACATTAAACCCGGGTAACCTCTTGGCGCACCGCGATATCCCGACGTATCGCAACCCGGTAGTGCGTTATACGCTACTGGGTATCGGCTGGTTGAGCGTTGCGCTCGGCGTCATCGGCATCTTTCTGCCGGTCCTGCCGACTACGCCCTTTCTTCTTCTTGCCGCCGCCTGCTTCGTCCGCAGTTCACAGCGCTTCTACAACTGGCTGGTGATGCACCCGAGGCTGGGTCCCTGGTTCCGGGATTATCTGGAAGGCAAAGGCATCCCGCTGAAGGCAAAAATCTATTCGATCGTAACGATGTGGCTGAGCATCAGCGTGTCCTGCTGGTTAGTGCCGATGTTCTGGGCACGAATCGGAATGCTGACCAGCGCGACACTGGTGACGCTGTACATCCTCCGCCTGAAAACCCGTCCGCCGCGCTAAGCCACGGATGCGTGCTCACCGGTGCTGGCGGCTTGCGTGATTGCGCTGGAACACCTCTGTGCCCATCGCCGCGATCTGCCGCTCGATCATCGTTTCGAACGGTCCCAGCAACACATCGAACCTATCGGTGTCCTCAAGCGTATTCAACACAGCCACAATCGCTTCGAGGGTAGACAACGCACCGGGCATCGGGGCCTTGCGCAGTCGATAGCGGGACATCAGGCCCTCTGGTAGTGCAACACGCGGCAGGTCGGCAAGACGCGGATTGAGGTGCAGCAGCTTGCGGGCCTTGCGCCAGGTGCCGTCCGGCACGATCAATCGCAGCGGCCCACCCTTCTGTGCCAAATCCACAAGCGACACGGCCTGCTCGCCGGGAAACAACAGGTAGCTTTCGAGGCCATCGTCTGGGAGATCCTCGAATACTTCGCCCGTTCGGAGCTCGGCATTGGTCAGACCCAGCGCTGCCAAGCGCGCCGTGTTCAGGGCGTGTCTCGTTTCGCTAGGGTGCTGAAGGATCAGCACAGCAGTGGTGCTGGCAACAGAGGGGATCAAAGCACAGAGGCAATGACTCAACGGGCGCTGGCAACGCGTGCATTGTGGACGGGACATGGCTTCTCCTGAATGGAGGCGAAGTCTGCCACAACCGGCAGAAACGTAACGGTGGACTAAGCTAGTCGCGGTCACCGATTGTAAAGAGGCTGCACCGATGCTCACCCTGCACCACCTGGACAATTCCCGCTCGCAACGCGTGCTCTGGCTGCTGGAAGAACTGCAACTCCCTTATGAGATCAAGCGCTACGCTCGAGACCCGCAGACAATGCTTGCTCCACCTGAACTGAAGAAGGTGCATCCGCTCGGCAAGTCGCCCGTCATTACCGATGGCGACCTGACTCTGGCCGAATCCGCCGCCATCATTGAGTATCTTGTCGACCGCTACGGCGACGGCCGACTGACCCCGCCCATAGGCTCATCCGAATACCTTCGCTTTCGCTATTGGATGCACTACGCCGAAGGTTCAGCGATGCCGCCGTTGCTGCTCAAACTGGTATTCGATCGCATTGGCAACGGGCCAATGCCCTTTTTCATTCGGCCGGTGGCGCGGGCAATCGCCAAAGGCGCGAACAAGGCATTTATCGGCCCACAGCTAAAGCTCCATCTGGATTACATGGAGAAGGAACTAGAGAAAAGCCAATGGTTCGCCGGGGACGAATTCAGCGCTGCCGACATTCAGATGAGCTTCCCGTTAGAAGCCGCCCAAGCGAGAGCGGGCCTGGATGCCAGTCGCCCGAGGCTGAGTGCGTTCTTGCAAAGGATACGTGACCGCCCCGCTTATCAACGAGCCATAGAACGGGGTGGTCCGGTGATGCCCGGGCGCTGAAATTCAACCCCCGGTTGTACGGGTCAGCGCCTCTTGGCTGCTGACTCGCCTCGTTGCGCGCGGACCGGTATCGGTTGCAGCCGTGGCGGTTCGATGAAGCCAAGCGCCACTGCCAGATTCCAGCACACACTACTGAGCCATGCTTTCATGATGAACCCTCCTGCTTGGTAACGGGTCTTGGTGGAGCCATGGGCTTCGTAATCAGCATAACCCAAGAAAAGCGCCGTTGCCTGCAACAAATGTTGCTGATTGTCAGCCTCCGAGCCTATGTGGTTTGGCTCTATAAATTGCGACCCGCCTTGACCGCGAGCGTTCGCCACATACCACTCACTGGGCAGCCTCCAGCCTGCGCCTGTACGGAAAGACATCGATCACTTTGCCATCGCTTATCGCTTGCTGCAGGCCCTTCCAATAGTTGGCGTCGTACAGCTCGCCGTGGAGCTTGGCAAAGAGGCGACGCTGCTTGATATCGGCAAACAGAAAGCGCGGGAACTCCTCTGGAAACACATCGTTCGGACCGACCGAATACCAGGGTTCGGACGACATTTCGTCTTCCGGATAACGAGCCTCGGGGATGTAGCGGAAGTTCACCTCGGTGAGGAAGCAGATCTCGTCGTAGTCATAGAACACTACCCGGCCATGACGGGTCACACCGAAGTTCTTCAATAGCATGTCGCCGGGAAAGATATTGGCGGCGGCGAGTTGCTTGATCGCCAGTCCGTAGTCCTCCAGCGCTTCCTGTACCTGCTGTTCGCTGGCGCTCTCCACGTAGATGTTCAATGGCGTCATCCGCCGCTCGGTCCAGCAGTGGCGCACCAGCACCGTATCGCCCTGTACCTCGACCGTTGACGGCGCAACCTCAAGCAGTTCTGCCAGGCAGTCGGGATCGAACTTGGACTTAGGGAAGCGGAAATCGGCGAATTCCTGCGTATCGGCCATGCGCCCTACCCGGTCGACACTTTTAACCAGCCGGTACTTCTCGATGACGGTCGCCCGGTTGACGTTCTTGGTCGGAGAGAAGCGGTCCTTGATGATCTTGAAGACCGTGTTGAAGCCCGGCAGCGTAAACACGCTCATGACCATACCGCGCACACCCGGCGCCATGATGAAGCAGTCATCAGTGGTTGCCAGGTGATTGATCAACGCGCGATAGAACTCCGACTTGCCGTGCTTGTAGAACCCAATGGAGGTGTACAGCTCGGCGATGTGCTTGCCCGGCATGATGCGCTTGAGAAATCCGATGAACTCCGCGGGTATCGGCACCTCGACCATGAAATACGAGCGCGTGAACGAAAAGATGATCGAGACTTCCGCTTCGTCGGTGATCAACGCATCGGCGACGATTCCCGCGCCTTCGTGGTGAAGTAGCGGTATCGCCAGCGGCCATTGTTCGTCGCGTGTGAAGAGCCGTCCAACCAGATAGGCGCCCTTGTTGCGGTAGAGCACCGAACAGAAAAGCTCAACCGACAGCTCAGGGTCCTTGCATACCCAGTCTGGCAAGGACACCTGCAGCTGCGCCTCGAGCCGCCGCAGGTCACCGTTCAGATCCGCGTAGGGTACGGAGAAGGCAAAGTCCCTAAGGATCTGCGCGAGCATGCCGTAAAGGTCACCGCCGGGCTGATACCGACGCGTCTGGGCCTTTCGCTCGTGGGCACGATTGGAGGGCCGAGTGGTATGGATGAACATGGTGCCGTCGCTGATGCAGTCATGGCTGAACAACGTACAGAAGATCGAGTTGTACCAAGTCTCGGACAATTCATCGTCAAAGCGGGGATTGATCTGATCGATATAGGCGCTCTTGATCTGCGGCCACTGCTGTACATCCAGCAGTACCTCTGGCTCGAATAACGCTCGCAGGTCCGCTGCCGTTTCGCCGACCTTCTGTTCGTACAAGTTGATGCGTGCCGCCGAGGCATGCTGAGCATCTTGCCACTGTGCTTGTTCGAACCGGGACCGAGCACCTTCAGTGATCAGCCGGAAATGTTCACGGTAGTTATCGAAGCCCAGCAGGATCTGCCGCGCGATTTCAGCGTCCGGCGATTTTGACAGCATGGCGATCGTCTCCAGCGATGGAAGCCCGAGCTTATCCAGCCACCGATCGCAATGAAAGGACCGCAGCGGGTCGCAAGCCGGTTTGAAAGCGTGATTCGGGTTGCCAGACAGGCAGACCTCGCCAACACTTCGGTGTCCCGTCGTCGGAGTTTCCCATGCGTCCTTCAGACCTACTGCGCCTGCTCGGTCTCGCTGCCATCTGGGGCGCCAGCTTCCTGTTCATGCGAATCATCGCGCCGGAACTCGGGACATTTCCCACTGCGTTCTTCCGGGTACTATTTGCCTGCCTAGGCCTGTTGGCGATTCTGATGATGATGCGGATCCGCTGGGATTTTCGCGGCAAGCTGAAACTGTGTCTGATTCTCGGAATGATCAATTCCGGCGTCCCGTTCGCGCTCTATGCCCTGGCAGCGCAATTTCTGCCAACCGGCTATTCCGCGATTTTCAACGCAACCACACCAATGATGGGCGTAATCATTGGTGCTCTATTTTTCGCCGAAGCGCTGACGGCAGCGAAACTGGTCGGAGTGCTATTCGGCCTGAGCGGCGTGGCGCTGCTGACACGTACCGGCCCCGTGGCATTCGACGCACAGCTGTTGATCGGCGCGCTCGCATGCCTGGGCGCGACCGCCTGTTATGGATTCGGTGGTTTCCTGACTCGTCGCTGGATCAACCAGCACGGCGGGTTGAGTAGCGAATTGGTTGCCTTCGGCAGCCAAGCGGGAGCGGCACTCTGTCTGCTGCCACTGTTCGTCCTGTCACTGCTGACAGCGCCCCCGGTTTCCTGGGGTGACAGCACCGTCTGGCTCAGCCTTGCCGGGCTCGGCATCGTCTGTACCGCCTTCGCCTATATTCTGTATTTTCGCCTGCTTGCAGACATCGGCCCGGTTCGTACCCTGACGGTCACCTTCATCATTCCACCCTTCGGTGTGCTCTGGGGCGCCCTGTTTCTTGATGAACCGCTGGACTGGGCCTATGCCTATGGCGGTGCGCTGATTGCCGTGGCGCTCTGGCTCGTACTCAAGCAGGCGCCGGCCACGACCGCGGCGACACCTGCCTCCAACGAAGTTAACGACGGTCCGGCGCTGGCCGAAATACCAGAACGAGACCAAGCACGATCAGCAACATGCCGACCAGACTGAGCATCGCCAACCGGTTGCCGAACACCAGGTAGTCCATTACCGCCGTCACCGCCGGCACCAGATAGAACAGGCTGGTCACGTTGACCAGATCTCCCTTGGCGATCAGTCGATACAACAATAAGGTCGCGGCCACCGAGATTACCAACGCCATCCATGACACCGACAGCCAGAAGCCCGGTTCGAAGGTTATGTTCATGGGCTGGAATGGCACGAACAGCGAACAAAGCAAAAGCCCGGCGAGATACTGCAAGGGCATGGCACGTAGCGGATCACCTTTGGCTCGTTTCTGCATCATCGAGCCCAGCGTGATGCTCGACAGTGCCAGCAAAGCACAGGCCACGCCCGCCACGGACAGCCCTCCCACGCCAAGGCTCTGATACACCACCAGCACCAGTCCACTCAGACCAAGCAGCAATCCGAACAGCCGCAGCGGTCTTAGCCGTTTGCGCTCCAGCAACACGGCCGTCAGGATCGGCTGCACGCCTAGCAGAGTCGCCATGACCCCCGGCGTCATCTGCAGATCCAGTGCCAGCAGATAGAAGATCTGATAACTGCCCAGCAGCACCAGACCGGTGGTCAAGGCATACCGACGCGCCTTCCATCCGTCAGGCAGCGATAGCGAGGCCAGCCTCACCACCCCCACCAACGCCACCAGCGCGATAACGAAACGAACCAACAGGAAGGCGAACGGCGACGCGTACGCCAATCCCCATTTCGACACGATTGCCCCACTGCTCCAGAGCAGCACGAAAAGGCCCGTAGTCGCATACGCGACCAGGTTGTTGCGTGAGAAAGAAATCATCCTGCCACCTTTGATCAGGCATACGAAACTGCGCCAACGAATGGCAAATGCAGTGACGGAAGTGCCGGCGAACCGGCGTGACTCAAGCCAGCGCGGGTGGCGGTGGCGGAGCCAGGAACAAGCCCGGTGGTGGGCTCGCAGGATGGCGGGGAGATGTGATCGGCATGCGTGCAAGAGCTGCGAAACCACCCGCGTATGGGCGTTCGTGGTCAGCGACGTTGCAGAAGCATGTGCGGTTCATACCGATCTCGAAGCATTGGAGAAGCAGGTTTCAGACTATAGCGGTGCTGCGCCGGTTCTGCCAAGCCAGATCGGCGCAACGGGTGTTACTGCTGCAGTTCCAGCTCACCGAACAGGTCGGCAAACAACATGGTGGACAGGTAGCGCTCGCCGGAATCGGGAAGAATCACCACAATGTTCTTGCCCTGCATTTCAGGCCGCTGGGCCATGCGCACCGCCGCAGCCATGGCGGCGCCGCAAGAGATGCCACAGAGGATGCCTTCTTCGCGCATCAAGCGCAGCGCCATGGCCTTGGATTCTTCATCACTGACCAGCTCGACTTGATCGACAATGGACAGATCGAGATTCTTCGGCACGAAGCCGGCACCGATGCCCTGGATCTTATGCGGGCTCGGTTTGACCTCATCTCCCGCGAGCGTCTGGCTGATTACCGGAGAGCTGGCGGGCTCGACCGCCACACTGAGAATCTTCTTGCCCTTGGTGCCCTTGATGTAACGCGAAACCCCGGTGATGGTGCCGCCAGTCCCAACCCCCGAAACCAGTACGTCGATGTTGCCTTCGGTGTCGTTCCAGATTTCCGGCCCGGTGGTTTTCTCATGGATCCCCGGGTTGGATGGGTTCTCGAACTGCTGCGGCAAGTAATACTGGTCACGGTCCGATGCGGCGATTTCCGTCGCCTTCTCGATGGCGCCCTTCATGCCTTTCGCCGGATCGGTGAGCACCAGCTCCGCGCCAAGCGCCTTGAGTACTTTGCGCCGCTCCAGGCTCATCGAAGCCGGCATGGTCAATACCAACTTGTAGCCACGTGCCGCGGCGACGAACGCCAGACCGATGCCGGTATTGCCGGAAGTCGGCTCGATGATCGTCATGCCTGGTTTGAGCAGTCCGCTTTTCTCGGCATCCCAGATCATCGCCGCGCCGATCCGGCACTTTACCGAATGGGCCGGATTGCGGCCCTCGATTTTGGCCATGATGCTGACGCCCTTCGGGCCCAACCGATTGATCATCACCAACGGGGTATTCCCGATGGCCTGCGCATTGTCAGCGAAGATGCGGCTCATGACAGTGTCCCTGCGAGTGGAAAATCAGACTGATCAGCCTAAGCCCAGTCTCATGACTCGTCCAGCCGAACTCACCGATACGAGCAACGGTCCACCTTCAAGTAAAGGCAGTTCGATGACCACACCTTCGGCCAGACCACTCCATGAAAAGACGTTACCGACTCCCGCTGTGGATACTTCTGTCATTGGCATTGCTACTGCTGATCATCCACCTTGCCCTGCCCCACTTGGTGCGCAACTACCTGAACGACAAGCTGGCGGACATGGGCGAGTATCGCGGCCATGTCGACGACGTCGATCTGGCCTGGTGGCGTGGTGCATATCAGATTGACGGGGTGCTGATAGAGAAGAAGAACGAGCAGGTTCAAGCCCCTCTGTTCACCGCTCCGACAATCGATATCGGGGTGAGCTGGCGAGCACTCTGGAAGCACCGCGCCCTGGTAGGTGAGGTCCGGCTGGAACAGCCAGAACTGAATTTCGTCGACGGCAAGGACGCCGGCGACTCGCAGACCGGCGAAGGGGTCGACTGGCGCGAAAGGCTTGAGGAGCTGGTGCCGTTTACCTTGAACGAGCTGCGTGTCATCGACGGTCAGCTATCGTTCCGCAACTTCGAATCCGATCCGCCAGTGCATATCTACGCCAACGCGATTAACGCCAGTCTCTACAACCTGACCAACACGGCGGATGGGCAAGGCCGCGTGGCGACGTTCGAAGGCAACGCCAAGTTTCTGAACCATGCCCCTATGGAAGCCACCGCGAGCTTCGACCCCTACACCAACTGGGAAGATTTTGAAGTGAACCTGCGCTTGACCGGGGTGGAGCTGACCAAGCTGAACGACTTCAGCAATGCCTACGGCAAATTCGATTTCGCCGGCGGCACCGGTGACTTGATCATGGAAGTAGAGGCCAACGACAGTCAACTGTCTGGCTACATCAAGCCCTTGCTGCACCAAGTCGAAGTGTTCAACTTCGAGCAGGACGTCGAGAACGAAGACAAGGGCTTCTTCCGTGGGATCTGGGAAGCCGTGGTCGGTGGCGGCGAAGAAGTCCTGCAGAACCAGAGCAAAGATCAGTTCGCTACGCGTGTTGAGCTATCCGGCAGCACCAAGAACACCGAGGTCAGCCCGTTTCAGGCCTTCATCGCCATCTTGCAGAACGCTTTCGTCGAAGCATTTTCGGCCCGTTTCGAGCGTTCACTGAGTGAAGACGACAAATAGCGGAGCACGGTTGAGCGGCCTGCGCCCATTCAGTGACTGAATGATTCTCTCGCGTTCACACTAAAGGGCCCATCCCTTATAGTCGATCTCTGACTCAAACACGAAGCGCCTGCGTGCCAGGCCCGATCAAGGAAATCCTGATGAAGTTCGAAGGCACCCAATCCTATATCGCCACCGACGACCTCAAACTGGCGGTCAACGCAGCCATCATACTGGAGCGCCCGTTGCTGGTGAAAGGCGAGCCGGGCACCGGCAAAACCATGCTCGCCGAGCAACTGGCAGAGTCATTCGGTGCGAAATTCATCACCTGGCACATCAAGTCCACTACCAAGGCCCATCAGGGCCTGTACGAATATGACGCGGTGAGCCGCCTGCGTGACTCGCAGCTAGACTCAGACCGGGTGCACGATGTACGCAACTACATCAAGAAGGGCAAATTGTGGGAGGCGTTCGAGTCCGAACAGCGCGTTATTCTGTTGATCGATGAAATCGACAAGGCGGACATTGAGTTCCCCAACGACCTGCTGCAGGAACTCGACAAGATGGAGTTCTACGTCTACGAGACCAATGAAACCATCAAGGCCAAGCAGCGCCCGATCATCATCATTACGTCAAATAACGAAAAGGAGCTGCCGGATGCCTTCCTGCGCCGATGCTTCTTTCACTACATCGCCTTCCCTGACCGGGAAACGCTGCAGAAGATCGTCGACGTGCATTATCCGAACATCAAGAAGGACTTGGTGGCCGAAGCCCTCGACGTGTTCTTCGATGTTCGCAAGGTACCCGGGTTGAAGAAGAAGCCATCCACCAGCGAACTGGTCGACTGGCTCAAGTTGCTGATGGCCGACAACATTGGTGAAGCCGTGCTGCGCGAACGTGATCCGACCCGAGCGATTCCGCCCCTGGCTGGAGCCCTGGTAAAAAACGAACAAGACGTGCAATTACTTGAGCGTCTGGCATTCATGAGTCGTCGCGCCAGCCGCTGAACGGCGGCGGCTCCAAGCGGAGCCGACCGCCCCACACACTGGAGGAAGAACCATGCAAACGCATACCGGTAGTTGCCTCTGCGGTGTCGTGCGGTATCGCATCGACGCACCGATCAACCAGCTCACCCATTGCCATTGCAAGATGTGCCGCAAGGCGCACGGGGCTGCATTCGCGACCTACGCGAGCGTGCCGCTGGAAGCGTTTCACTTCCTCTCCGGCAAGGATCAGCTGGGCGTCTTCCACTCCTCCGAACATGTGACGCGGACGTTCTGCATTCGCTGCGGATCCAATCTGCAATTCGTCGATAACCGAGAGCATGAGGTCGGCGTCGCTGCCGGCACGCTCGACTCTTCGCTGCCCGTCCCGCCCCAGGAGCACATTTTCGTCGGTTCCAAGGCGGACTGGTACGAGATCAGCGACGGGCTCGCGGAACACGACGAAGACCTCTGACCACCAAACGCAAGGTGCCGTGATGACGGTACGCCCGAGGTTCTGCCATGTTGCTTGGCCTGTTCAATGAAATGCGCGCCGCCAAGGTGCCGGTGTCGGTACGCGAGCTGCTCGACCTGATCAACGCGTTGAAACACAACGTGATTTTCGCCGATATGGACGAATTCTATTTCCTGTCACGGGCCATTCTGGTCAAGGATGAGCGCCACTTCGACAAGTTCGACCGCGCCTTCGGCACCTACTTCAAGGGCTTGGAAAACCTCGATCAACACATTGAGGCGTTGATTCCAGAAGAATGGCTACGCAAGGAATTCGAACGCTCCCTGAGCGATGAAGACCGCGCCAAGATCGAGTCCCTCGGTGGGCTGGACAAGCTGATCGAGGAATTCAAGAAGCGCCTGGAAGAGCAAAAGGAACGGCACGCCGGGGGTAACAAATGGATCGGCACCGGCGGCACCAGCCCGTTCGGTTCCGGTGGCTACAACCCCGAAGGCATTCGCATCGGTGATGCTGGCAAGCGTCAAGGCAAGGCGGTGAAGGTCTGGGACCAGCGCGAATACAAGAATCTCGACGATCAGGTCGAACTGGGCACTCGCAACATCAAAGTCGCCCTGCGCCGCTTGCGCAAATTCGCCCGTCAAGGTGCGCAGGACGAGCTGGACCTCGATGGCACCATCGACCACACCGCTCGAGACGGCGGGCTACTCAACATCCAGATGCGCCCGGAACGACGTAATGCGGTGAAGCTGCTGATCCTGTTCGACATCGGCGGCTCGATGGACGCTCACGTGAAGGTCTGCGAAGAGCTGTTCTCCGCCTGCAAAACCGAGTTCAAACACCTGGAGTATTTCTACTTCCACAACTTCATCTACGAGTCGGTCTGGAAGAACAACTTTCGCCGCACCTCCGAGCGCACCTCGACACTCGACCTGCTGCACAAATACGGCCCTGATTACAAAGTGGTATTTGTCGGCGATGCCGCCATGGCGCCTTATGAAGTGACCCAACCCGGTGGCAGTGTCGAACACTGGAATGAGGAAGCGGGCTACGTCTGGATGCAGCGCTTCATGGCCAAGTACAAGAAACTCATCTGGATCAATCCCTACCCCAAGGACACCTGGGGCTACACCTCATCCACAGGGATCATCCGCGAGCTGGTGGAGGATCGGATGTACCCGCTGACATTGAGCGGTCTGGAAGAAGGGATGAAATTTCTGGCGAAATAGCAGCCAACCGATCACCGTCACGGTGCCATAGCGAACCCGCCTGGGCTCGCTATGCATTATCACCTGGACGACCCGAGCGAGCGACGCGACGCACATTACGTGGTCGACGCTGCGGAAACAGCAATCGGCGGATCAGCAGAAAAATGCTCTCGGCAATCCAGGCCAACAGCAATGCACAGCCGACCCCCCAAGCGATCGCCTCGGGCGCCAGCAGGACCTGAAAGCGGTAACTGCTCCAGACCTGATGGCGAATGGCCTGGTCGGCCCCGAAGAACACATGCCAGGCTTGTGCATACCAGGGACCCTGCATGATTCGCCACTCACGATCGAGCAGGCGTGCGCGTTCCACGAGCGCCGCGACACTGCGTGCATCACTCTGGATAACTGGATCATCGCTGGCACGATAGTGCTCCACCAGCGCATTCAAATTGCCCTCGAAGAACCGTCCGGCCGTTTCCTGAAAGCCCAGCAGCCCCTGCTGCGCTTCGATCCGGCGCGCCTCGACGTGACGTTCATATGCTTGAATAAAGCCCGGCACCTGGACGCCAATCAGCAAGCCAAGGGCGAACACCGTCAGTCGCAAATAGCTTCGTAGCATCACTGCACCTGCCCGCGCGCAACGCACTCGCCCAAACGCCAGAGCGTCCATTCGCCCGGCTGGTGAACTTGCCACTGCTCGTTATCAGTCAATGGCTCGGTTGCCAATACGGTAACGACATCATTCGGCGTTGTTTCGACGGTGAAATCGACCGTCAGGTCGGCATCTTTCAGTTGTGCCGGGCCAAAGGGAGCGCGCCGAGTAATTTGCACGAGCTTGGTGCTGCAGAAACTGAACAACCATTCACCGTTGCTCAGCAAGCAATTGAATACGCCTTTGGCACGGTAGCCCGCGCAGGCGTCGAGCAGTGCAGGGAGCAGGTCCTCGGCAGCCACGCGGTCGGGGAACACGCTGCGCACCCGGCTAAGCAGATCGCAGAACGCCGCCTCGCTATCGGTATCGCCGACTGGCTGGTAGAAACCACGCGCAGGACTGAAATCAGCGAGCTGACCGTTATGGGCGAAGCACCAATGCTGCCCCCACAGTTCTCGCACGAAGGGATGGGTATTGACCAGCGCGACCCTGCCGACGTTGGCGTGACGGATATGACCGATCACCACTTCGCTCTTGATCAGGTAATGCTGAACCATCTTCGCCACTTCGGACTCGCAGCTGGCCACTGGATCCTGAAACAGACGCAGACCACGGCCTTCGTAGAAAGCGATGCCCCAACCATCTTTGTGTGGCCCGGTGCGCCCCCCGCGCTGCATCAGCCCCGTGAAGCTGAAATGAATGTCGGTCGGTACGTTGGCGCTCATGCCGAGCAGTTCACACATGCATGATCTCCCGCTATCTCTTGTGTTCCGAGTGCCCGGTATTAGCCGGTCGACTCGCTCATAACCTGGGCTCGGTCCGTGACTGGTAACGATTGGAGGGGCGGTAGTCCACCTGCTCGTCATCCTCGAGCCGCTCCCGCAAGGTACGAGCGTCCTCCTCTGCTGCAGATGCTGTGCGCCGCCGCCCGAGCCGGCGCTCGATCGGCCAGCGCAGCGCCACCAATACTGCGTATAGCGCGAATGCGATCAGCCCGTAGAGTGCCAAATCCGCAACTGCACGCCAGGCGTTGTTGCCGACCTTGAACAGTAGATCCAGCGCGGTGATCGCCACAGCCGGCGCGAACAGTTCCCGAGTGGGATCGACGATGGTGGGTGTCAGTAGCAGTACGGCTGCGATCAGCCGCAGCGGCTCGCGCAGCCAGCGCCACAGGGGTCGCGTGACACGGAACCACACCAGCAGAGCTCCCAGTGCAGCCACTCCATAAGCTGTCCAGGCGAGTAGGTAATCATTGGCGAATAGGAACATGACGATCTCGTGTGTAAGGCAGTGTGCTCACCGGCGTGTAATGCCGCGCATGATAACAGTGGCGAGCCTGCCGGCTGCCAGTTCGCAATGCAATGACAAGCTGGTCATCATCCATGTAACGCCGTATAAACGCTGAAAACAAAAAAGGGCCGGAAAGCGCCAGTAGCGTGCCGAGAAGCCATACTTGTCACACGGACACATCAGGAGAGCCATCATGACCTACCAGCATATTCTGGTCGCTACCGACCTGAACGACGAATGCCACCCGGTCGTAGCACGCGCCGAGGCATTGGCCATCGCCAGCGGCGCAAAACTAGCCTTGGTCCACGTCATCGAACCAATGGCCATGGCCTTCGGCGGTGACGTGCCGATGGATCTATCGATGCTGCAGCAGCAGCAGTTCGACCAGGCCCGTGAGCGCTTGACCGGGTTCGCTGAGCGTTACCCCAGCCTGACTGTCGAGCAGCGTCATCTAGCCTACGGACAGCCCCGTCAGGAGATACACAGGCTGGCCAAGGAACAAGGTTGCGATCTTGTCGTTGTCGGCAGTCACGGCCGTCATGGTCTGGCGCTGCTGCTCGGCTCTACCGCCAATGACATTCTTCACGGAGCCCCCTGCGACGTGCTTGCTGTTCGGCTGACCAAGGCCGAGTAACTTCACCGATTCTGCGCCTGAGCCCTGGCGGCTCAGGCCATCTCCGGCCCCTCTCCGGCGCTCATCACCAGCGGTCTGATTTTCTTCAACTGGGTCTCCAGTGAATAGGTCAGGCTGGTTGCCATGGAGAAAAACGTCAGGAAAGCCTTTAGATTGGAGTCGCCGTGACAGGTGTCGTGGATTCGCTGCCAGAACGCCTGATTGACCAACTGCAGTTGCTGGAAAGATCGCACCAGGCCACGCAACTCCCAGTCGGCATGGCGTCCTTCACGTAAATTGAAGTACTGCCGGGCCAGATACAGCGAGACCGCGCGCAGCACGAACTCCTGATTGCTGGCGAACGGCAGATGCTGATGCGCCATCGGCTTGAGCCTGCCCAGCACCGGGCAGGCGCTGGTGGCCATGATAACGCCGAGCAGCGCACGCAACCCCTCCTCCAGCCCTACCAGCTTGTTGTATTCCCGTTCCGGCGTACGCACTCGCACTTGCGCTTTCTTCACCGCAGGCAGGCCCTGGAAGTCCTCGATGACCCGGTGCAGGTCCACAGCGGCGGGGCAATGGCTGAAGCTGTCCCGACTCAGTGGGCAATTGTTGCACTGCTGATGATCCAGGCGCGTCCATTTGGGTGCCTGACTGGCAGCCTCGTGATCGTAGACGCGGTCCAGCTCGATCCGGTAGCTGAACTCATGCTCGTCGTCCAGGACGATGCGGTAATCAATTGCCATCTAAGCTCCGTCTGGAATGCTGACAGGTGTCGTTTAGTCTTGGTGTCCGGGTCACGCCATGCGGAACATCAAGGGCTGATCTATGGCATCGAGAGATGTGCTGGACAGAACGGGGGGATTTCCACCACGCGTGCGCTTCAGTCTTCCAGCTCGGCCCAGCGCTCCAGCAATTCGTCGAGTTCTGCCTGCAGCGCCTCAAGACGCGATATCGTTTCGCCAGTATGCTCCGCAGTCTGCTGATAGAACGTCGGCTGCGCAATTTCGGCTTGCAACGCGGCGATGTTTTTTTCGACTGCGTCTATTTTTCCCGGTAGCGCCTCCAGTTCGCGCTGGACCTTGTAGCTGAGTTTCTTCTTCGCCGGGGCAGGTTCGGCGTTGGGTGTCGCGGGCTTGCTCTGTGGTGTTTCGACTTTCGCTTCCTTGGCTTCCTTCGTCTCCGCTACGCCGAGCAGTTTTACCGAGCCGCCTTGCCGCAGCCAGTCCTGGTAGCCGCCGACGTATTCGCGAACGACCCCGTCACCCTCGAAAACCAACGTACTGGTGACCACGTTATCGAGAAACGCCCGGTCATGGCTGACCATCAATACCGTGCCCTGGAACCCGAGTAGAACCTCCTCGAGAAGCTCGAGGGTTTCCACGTCGAGATCGTTGGTCGGCTCGTCCAGTACGAGCAAGTTGGCCGGCTTACTGAACAGTTTAGCGAGCAAGAGGCGTGCCCGTTCTCCGCCAGACAGTGCCTTTACTGGCGTGCGGGCCCGCTGCGGGCTGAACAGGAAGTCACCGAGGTAGCTGAGAACATGGCGATTCTGGCCGTCGATAGTGATGAAGTCGCGCCCCTCGGCGACATTGTCGATGACAGTCTTTTCCAGTTCCAGCTGGTGACGCAATTGGTCGAAATACGCCACTTCCAGTTTGGTCCCCGCCTCAACCGTGCCACTGGTGGGTTGCAGATCGCCCAACAGCAGCTTGAGCAGTGTGGTCTTGCCGGTTCCGTTGGCCCCGAGCAAACCAATCCGATCGCCACGCTGCAGCACCATCGAGAAATCGCGAATCAACGGCTCGCCGCCTGGATGAGCGAAGCTTGCATGCTCGACGACGATGACCTGCTTGCCGGATTTCTCCGCTGCGTCGACCTGGATGTTGGCCTTGCCTTGATGCTCACGGCGTTCGCTGCGCTCGGCTCGCAATGCCTTGAGTGCACGAACACGGCCTTCGTTACGAGTACGGCGGGCCTTGATGCCTTGGCGAATCCACACCTCTTCCTGCGCAAGCTTCTTGTCGAACAGCGCATTGGCCGTTTCTTCAGCCGCCAACTGTTGTTCCTTGTGCACCAGGAAGCTGGCGTAATCGCCGTTCCAGTCGATCATGTGGCCTCGATCGAGCTCGAGGATGCGAGTCGCCAGGTTCTGCAGGAACGCACGGTCATGTGTGATGAACAGCACCGCACCGTTAAAACCGGTCAGCGCTTCTTCCAGCCAGGCAATCGCGCCGATATCCAGGTGGTTGGTCGGCTCGTCCAGCAGCAGCAGATCGGGTTCCGATACCAGCGCCTGAGCCAGCAGAACGCGCCGCCTCCAGCCGCCGGAAAGCTCGGCGAGGGTTTTGTCGGCTGGCAGCTGCAAACGACTCAAGGTGCTATCGACCAGCTGCTGCAGACGCCAACCGTCCTTGGCTTCGAGTTCTTGCTGGACATGCATCAGCTTGTCCAAGTCGGCTTCGTTCTGGATGTTCTGGCTGAGGTGATGGTAGTCGGCAAGCAACTGACCGACGCCGGACAAGCCTTCGGCTACCACGTCGAACACGGTGCGCTCGTCAGCGAGCGGAAGCTCCTGCGGCAGCTCGCCGATCTTCAGCCCCGGCGCGCGCCAGATTTCGCCGTCATCGGGCAACTGGCTGCCCTTGACCAGACTCAACATGCTGGACTTTCCGGTGCCGTTGCGGCCGATGATGCACACCCGCTCACCCCGCGCAATCTGCCAGGACACTCCATCGAGCAATGGATTGGTGCCATAGGCGAGGGACACATTGGTCAACTTGAGCAGGGTCATGACTACCTCCGGAAAACAGGGCGCGCAGTCTAGCAGAATGCGCCTGTCAGACGGACGTCACCGCGTTTGCGGGCATGCGTCCGAGGGCTTCATCCACAACCTGCCATCATGATTCCGCCAGCGTCCCAGGCGCGCCACGTCTGGCTTATCGTACGTTCGTCGGAACGTACTAGTTTGTTGGTTTCAACAGCTTAATCCTCGTTTAACTGCCAGCGCGGCCAAGCTAAGCTAGCGCAGCAATCCCTCATGCCCCCGTCTTCGGAAGTCTCATGCGCGGTCGACTCTCCAGTATCTGTTTTTGTCTGTTGTTCACTGCCGTCACCCTCGAAACCGCTCAAGCCGCCAGCCTTCAGCAGCAACGGCAGTATTACGACGAAGCCAAGCGAGCCTTGGCCAAGGGCGACAGCGGCCCGTATCGGCGCTACGCCAGCGCGCTGCGGGACTACCCGCTGGAACCTTACCTGGCTTATGACGAGCTGACGGCACGGCTGAAGTCCGCCAGCAATGACGAAGTCGAGAAGTTTCTGGCTGAGCATGGCGACTTGCCCCAGGCCAGCTGGATGAAACTGCGTTGGCTGCGATTGCTCGCCGCGCGCGGCGACTGGCGGCCCTTCGTCGCGCACTACGATCCGAAGATGAACTTCACCGAACTGGACTGCCTGTTCGGCCAATACCAGCTCGCCAGTGGACAGACGAAACAAGGTTACGAGACCGCCGAGCGGCTCTGGCTGGTTGGTAAATCACAGCACAACGCATGCGATGCGCTATTCGACCGCTGGGAAGCCGCCGGACAACTCACCGAAGAGTTACGTTGGAAGCGCACCAAACTGGCGGTCGAGAACGGTAACTACGGCCTCGCCAGTTTCCTCACCAAAAGCCTGCCGACGCTGAAAGCGCAGGGCGAGCTGCTGATCGATGTCGCGCAGAAGCCGCAGATGCTTGATCAGACGGGCCGCTTCATGACGCCAACGCAGACGATGGGCGATATCGTCTCGATCGGCCTGCGCCGGCTTGCACGCAAGGATCCGGAAAAGGCCCTCCGGCTGCTTGAGACATACGCCAGGCGCCTGTCGTTCTCAACGGACGAAAAGGTCGCGATCGCTCGCCAGATTGGTCTCACCCTGGCCAAGCGCTTCGATGCACGCGCACTGAAGGTTATGGCCGAGTACGATCCCGAGCTGCGTGACGATACCGTCAGCGAATGGCGGGCGCGCCCGTTTTTGCGCCTGGGACGCTGGGACGACGCCTACGCGCTGACCCAACGGTTCCCCGAGGAGCTCGCCAACAGCAACCGTTGGCGTTATTGGAAAGCACGCAGTCGGGAGCTGGCCAAGCCCAATGACGAACAAACCATTCAGCTCTACCGGCCGGTCGCCAGCGAGCGCGACTTCTATGGATTCCTCTCGGCCGACCGCATCCAAGCGCCTTACAAGCTCAACCATCAGCCACTTGCGCTGGATCCAAAGTTGATTCAAAAGGTCCGTAACACCGCGGGTATCCGCCGTGCTATGGAATTCCATGCGCGTGGGCAGATCGTCGATGGGCGCCGGGAGTGGTACCACGTCAGTCGGCTGTTCAGCCGTGAAGAGCTGGTCGCGCAAGCACGGCTAGCCTACGAGATGGAATGGTACTTCCCGGCCATTCGCACCATCAGCCAGGCGAAGTACTGGGACGATCTGGACATTCGCTTCCCCATGGCCCATCGCAACAGCTTGGTGAAGGCAGCTAAAGCGCGGGAGATTCATCCAAGCTGGGTGTTCGCCATCACACGCCAGGAAAGCGCCTTCATGGCCGACGCCCGTTCGCACGTCGGAGCCACGGGACTGATGCAGTTGATGCCGGCCACCGCGAAGGAAACCGCCAGACGCTTCGGCATCCCGCTTTCATCACCGCAACAGGTGCTCAATCCCGATGTCAACATCCAGCTGGGCGCCGCCTATCTCAGTCAGATCTACGGTCAATTCAAAGGCAACCGGGTGCTCGCCTCAGCCGCTTACAACGCTGGTCCCGGGCGGGTTCGTCAATGGTTGAAGAACGCCGAACATTTGCCGTTCGACGTCTGGGTCGAAAATATCCCGTTCGATGAAACCCGCCAGTACGTGCAGAACGTGCTGACCTACTCGGTGATCTACGGACAGAAGCTCAACGCACCACAGCCCCTGGTCGAGTGGCACGAGCGCTATTTCGAAGGGCAGTGATGGCGATGGCAGGCCTTAAAAATGCCGGCCGCACGATGGGGACGCACCCCATTCTGCGGCGCTGCGGTTTTGCTATCCGAACCTATTCGAGCACTTGCACAGGCATGCCCACCTTCAGCACGCCAGTGCCCTCGGCGATGAGGTTCTGTCCGAAAAACACCCCGCCATCCCCCTTTCGGTAGTTCATCAGCGTAGCCAGTGGCTCACGGGTCGGGCTCTTCTCACCGTTGACCGGATCGATGGTCGGGATGATGCAGCGCGAACACGGCTTGACTACGCGAAACTCCATATCGCCAATACGAATGCGCCGCCAGCCGTCCTCGGCGTAGGGGGCCGAGTCGGCGATCAGCAAATTCGGCCGAAACCGTCGCACGTCGAGCAGTTGTCCCACCCGTGCAGAAAGATCGTCAAGTGATCGCTGGCCGATCAGTAGAAAGGGAAAGCCATCGCTGAATCCGGTCAGCTCGCCAGGTCGGGCATAGTACTGGTCGATCTGGATGCCCAGCGCGTTTGGCAGATGCACCAGCCGGCACGGGCGTTCGAGCAAGCGCGTCAGCCAGGCCGCCGCGGCATCACCGGCATCAGGTACCCGCAGGGTCTCGCGCCAGATCAGCACGCCGCGCATCATGCTGTCCGGGCCAGGCACTGGTACCCGCAGCGTCTCCATGCCGGGGGCGCACATCAGTAGCGCCGTTTCGCCCTGCCAGCGCGCGGTCAGCAATGCCATCTGCGGCAGTATTCGCTGTGTCAGGAATTTTCCAGTCGCCGCATCCACCACCATCCAGCGGCGGTCGCCGCTCAGACCGAGTTCGTCGCATCGCCCCTCCTCAAGCAACTCAGCGGAACCGGACTTGAGCGGAAAACGGTACAACGAGGAAAGGTGCATGCGGGTGCCTCGATCAGATGGACGGGTCAGCGAGTTTCGTCCAGCAACAGGCGTTCTCGGACGACATCCACCAGTTTCTCCGGCTGGAACTTGGAAAGGAAGTTGTCACAGCCGACTTTCTGCACCATCGCCAGGTTGAAATTTCCGGAAAGGGACGTATGCAGCACCACATACAGATCACGCAGACGCGGATCGTTACGGATTTCAGTAGTGAGCCGGTAGCCGTCCATCTCCGGCATTTCAGCATCGGTGAACACCATCAGCAGGCGATCGGTGAGCACTTCTCCCGCATCGGCCCACGCCTTGAGCCGGTTCAGCCCTTTCATGCCGTCGCTGGCGGCATGTACGGTGATGCCGAGCTGGCTGAGGGTCTCGCGCAGCTGCGCCAGTGCGACGGTTGAGTCATCGACACAAAGCACTTCACGCCCCCTGGCGCGCTCGAGCAACGGATCGGTTAGACGTTCGGGCGCGATGCTGGTGTTGTACGGGACGATTTCGGCCAGCACCTTCTCCACGTCGATGACCTCGACGAGCTTATCGTCGACCTTGGTGATCGCCGTGAGGTAATGCTGGCGTCCCGCCGTGGTCGGTGGCGGCAACACTTCCTCCCAGTTGAGGTTGAGGATGCGGTCCACGCCACCGACTAGAAACGCCTGAATCGAGCGGTTGTACTCGGTCACGATGATGGTGCTGCGCTCATCCGGCACCAGTGGGCGCAGCCCGATGGCACGCGATAGATCGATCACCGGGAGCGTCTGGCCACGCAGATTGACGACGCCGCAGACCGAGCCGTGCCGGTGTGGCATCAGCGTCATCTTCGGCAGTTGCACCACCTCCTGGACCTTGAACACGTTGATCGCGAATTGCTGGCGACCCGAGAGCCGGAACATGAGGATTTCCAGACGATTTTGCCCCACCAACCGGGTGCGTTGATCGACTGACTCTAGAATGCCGGCCATTATGCGGGCTCCTTGCGAATAAGGGATGTAACAAGCTATCGGCCGCAAAGCTTCGCGCTTTATTATCGGAACAAGTATTTTATCGGCCCGCAGCGAGCCACCTGATTGATCAGCCGGTAGTGGGTACGCCGCGGTCAGGCGGGCTCGCCATCAGCTCGAGGCAGTGGCTCATCCCGCAGTAACGGGCTGCCGTCGGGAAGATGCAGTCGCAACGCCCTACGCTTCACCGAGAAGCGCATACGCTTCGCTGCAAAGGGTTCACCATCAAGGTTGATGTCGATCTCATCCGGCGCTTCAACCTCGATCCATGGCACGCGCGCGGTTACTGAAACGGTATCGATTCCCAGCAGCCCACCGCTCAACAGCGTACCCAAGGTGCCTACCGTATCGGCAGGCGCCGGGACGATGCAGATATCGAACAGGCCATCATCGATCGAAGCCTGCGGACACAGCTGTTGCCCACCCCCAGACTGACGACCGTTGCCGATACCCAGTGCTAGAAAGTCGCCTTCCCAGGCGAAGTCAGGTCCAACAAAGCGCCCCCAGGCAGCGCGCAGTTCACTGAAGCGCGACAAGCCGGTCAACAGATATGCGCTGCCCCCCAGCACCCGCTTCAGCTCTTCGGAAGTCGTAGCAGTGACCTTGGAACCGAAGCCACCGGTGGCCATGTTGAGGAAGGTTTCACCGTTCATTTCTCCGACATCGACCCTCACCGGCTCGCGATTGAGCAAGGTCAGCGCCTCGAAGGGCGTCAGCGGAATCTCGGCGGCTTGGGCGAAATCATTGGCAGTACCCAACGGCACTATCGCCAGGCTGGCATCCGAACCACTTTCGAGCAAAGCCTGGGTCATTTCCCGCGCGGTCCCGTCTCCACCTCCAGCGATCAGTGTTCGGTATCCCGCGGCGAGCGCTTCCTGCACCAGGCGTGCGGTATCACCGGCTTCCCAGGTCACCCGTACGGCCAGTTCGTTTCCCAATTGACGCCATTCGTTGACTGCGGCACGCAGCTCGTCGTTGAGCGCCTGTTTCCCGTGAAGAACAAGTAACGCCTTGGGTTCATTCATTTCCAATAACTTCCATTCGGTAATCGGCAAATAGGACCTGCTGCGGCACCAGAAAGTTGTGAGTCCGGGACCAACCGCGACTTAAGCCCAGCGACACATCGCGTTGACCATCGGTCAGGAGACCGCCCCCGAAAACGCTCGGTGCGGAACCAGCCCTTGCTCATAACCTTTAAATATCAGCCCTTTAGCAGCGAATTTAATCCTCACGACTGACTAAGCACTTTGCACCCTGACGGTGAACTCATTTCCTGGAAGGCGGTCGGAGCAGGTGTCCAGGTGAAGGTTGCGATAGCGGCCTGCCATCAGAACCGCGGATCGCGGCGATCAAAACGAGTATTGAGCTAGCAATAGCCGTAGGAAGGAGCCTTGTATGCGCTTACAGTCCGTTGGAACCCTTGAGTACGCCCACCCCAGTTTTGTTGATTATTTCCTTGCCAGCGTTCGCTTGATTCACGGACTGACCGCTGTTTTGCCGGGCGTCCTGCTGTTGCTTTTTCTGCCGCTCGAACTGCCGGCGGGTGGTGGTACTTTCAGTACCTTTCTGATGTTTTTCGGCGTCATCAGCGTAGTCATTTTCCAGTCGGTCGGTATCTATAGCGAAGAAGTGTTCAGCACACTGCTGCGCTTCCGCACCATGTTGGTGGCCTGGGCTGCTGCGTTCAGCCTGTTGATCTTCATGCACCAGGGGCTGGGCATGTTCAGCTACCTGGAAGCCAAGCACCTGACTTTCTGGTTCATTGCCAGCGGCGTCCTGTTCGGCGCCGAGCGATTGATGATGCTTGCACTGTTCCGTCGCCTGATGGCCAAAGGTGTATACCTGCAAAATGCGGTGATCCTCGGCGGCACCGATAACGGCCTGCGCGTTGCCGAGTATCTAGCCCATCACCGCGACATCCGCACCGGCGTACTCGGTTTTATTGATGACCGCCTGGAGCGCCTGCCCAAAACGCTGGCCGACCTCCCACTGCTGGGCAATACGCGCGATCTGGAACAAATGATCCGCGAAGAAAAAGTCACCCAGGTTCTAGTCGCCCTGCCCTGGTTCGCCGACAGCCGCATCGGCCAAGTGATCAATGAACTGCGCAAGCTGCCGGTCAACGTGCTGCTGGTCCCGGACATGGTCGCCTTCCGTCACGCCAACAAGCGCATCACCGAAGTCGGCGGGCTGCCGACGCTGATCGCTTCCGATCTGCCGCTGCGCGGCTGGTCGCCAATGTTCAAGCGCATCGAGGACATCATCCTCTCCAGCCTGGCTCTGCTGGCCGCCGCGCCCGTAATGCTGTTGCTGGCCCTGGCGATCAAACTGGACTCGCCCGGCCCGGTACTGTTCAAGCAGAAACGCTACGGCTACAACAACCGGCTGATCGAGGTGTTCAAGTTCCGCTCGATGTACCACGCCAAGTCGGATGCCAATGCCGAGCGCCAGACCACCCGTGACGACGACCGCATCACCCGTGTAGGTCGCTTCATTCGCAAAACCAGCCTTGACGAGCTGCCCCAGCTGCTCAACGTCTTCCTCGGCAGCATGTCCATGGTTGGCCCGCGCCCTCATGCAACCGCGACCAAAGCCGCGGGCGTGCTGTTCGAAGACGCCGTCTCGGAATACTCCGCGCGCCATCGCGTCAAGCCCGGCATCACCGGCTGGGCACAGATCAATGGCTATCGTGGCGAAACCGACACCCTCGAAAAGATCGAAAAGCGCGTCGAGTTCGATCTGGACTACATCGAGCGCTGGTCGGTCTGGTTCGACATCTACATCCTCGCCCGGACCATTCCCGCCTTGCTATTCAATAGGGACGTCTACTGACTGCAGCACGCATTGACCGGCCCCATCAAGGCGATACGCCACTTCATGCGCGAGCGCAGCAGGAAGATTGAACTAATGAAGCGAGCAAATATCAGATTTGCGTTCTGCTACACGCATGCCCATCCGTCCAGGAATTCGGGGCTGAGAGGCTAAGCGAGATGTTCCAGAACATATTGATCGTCTGTGTCGGCAACATCTGCAGAAGCCCGGCGGCCGAAGCGTTGCTGGCGCACAGGCTCCAGGGTAAAGGCCTGACAATTAGCTCGGCAGGCATAGGTGCACTAGTAGGCAATCCAATGGACAAGACCGCACATGAGGTGCTTGCCGACCACGGCCTGGAACACAGGTCCCACCGTGCTCGGCAGGTCGATAGCGAGATGCTGCACCAGGCCGACCTGATCCTCACCATGGAGCACAGTCACGTCCAGCACATCCGCCAGATAGCCCCCGAAGTACATGGCAAGACCTTTCTGATGGGTAAATGGCTAGACAACATGGAAATCCCCGATCCCTTTCGTCAATCCAAGCCCGCATTCGAACATGTCCACAGCCTTCTGACGCAGTCCGTCGAGAGCTGGCTTCCTTACCTGAAATAAGAAGAAGGAACTTCAATGACCACCATGCCCCGCCCCATCTACGAAACCAAAGAGGACAAGGACATTGACCTGGCCCACCTCTTTGACACGCTCATCAATAATCGGGCCTTGATCCTCACCATCACAGGCTTCTTCGCGGCACTAGGTGTCGCCTACGCATTGCTCGCCACGCCGGTGTATCTGGCCAGCGCGATGATTCAGATCGAGCCGAAGAATGGCTTGCCCAGCCTCACCGATGTGGTGGGCAACGCACCGGCAGTCTCCCCGGCACAGACCGAAATCGCACTGCTCAAGTCGCGCTCCGTTGTGGGCGGCGCGGTGGAGGCGCTCAACCTCGACATCAACATCGAGCCGCATTACTTCCCCCTGATCGGCGGGTTCGTGTATCGCCGCTTCGAGCCGACTGAAGAAGGCGAGCTGGGTTGGTACCCGGACGGTTTCGAGTCCTACGCCTGGGGCGGTGAATCGCTGCGTGTCACTCAGCTGATCGTGCCGGACAAGATGCATGGCGAAGAGTTGACACTGGAAGCCGCTGAGAATAATGGCTTCATTCTGCGCGACCCCGACGACGAAGTGGTCGCTCAGGGTGTGGTTGGCGAACCGGTCGAAACGCCGGATTACGGAATTACCGTCGCCGAGCTCAACGCGCGGCCAGGTACCACCTTCACGGTGATAAAGAACCGCACCTACGCCACCACCGAGGACTACCAGAATCGCCTCTCCGCTGGCGAGCTCGGCAAGCAGTCCGGCATCGTCAATGTGACCCTGGAAGGCACCGATCCGGACAAGGCCATTCAGGTGTTGGAGGAAGTGGCGCAGCGCTATGTGGACCAGAACGTCGCACGCAACGCCGCCGAAGCGACCCAGAGCTTGGAATTCCTCAGCGAACAGGTACCGGAAGTTCGCAAGAAGCTCGATGCCGCCCAAACAGCGCTGAACAAGTACCAGACCGGCAACCGTTCGGTAGACATCTCGGCCGAAACCCAATCGGTACTGGATCGCATCGTCGATCTGGAAAAGCAGATTTCCGAGCAGAACCTCAAGCGTACCGAGATGGAACGCCGCTTTACCCGTCAGCATCCGAACTTCCAGGCGCTGATGAATCAGATCAATCAGCTACAGATGCAGAAGGCCGAGCTGGAGAAACAGATCGGCACCCTCCCCTCGACCCAGCAGGAACTGCTACGCCTGACCCGTGATGTGGAAGTGTCGTCCGAAACCTATTCGATGCTGCTGAACAAGACTCAGGAGCTGGACATTATCCGTGCCGGTACCGTGGGCAACGTGCACATCATTGACCACGCGGCAGCCGACATCGATCAGCCCGTCAAGCCGAACAAGCCACTGATCGTCATTGCAGCCATCCTCCTCGGAGGCCTTCTCGCAGTCGCCTTCGTTTATGTTCGCGAGGCGCTCAAGCGCGGCGTGGAGAATCCAGAAGAGATCGAGCGAGTCGGCATTCCGGTGTACGCCGCAATCCCGTTCAGCGAGAAGCAGGGCGCGCTGGAAAAACGTTTGGCCAACTTCAAGCGGGACAAAAGCAGTGCTTCTTATCTGCTGACCATCAACGATCCGGCGGATCTGGCGACCGAAGCCATGCGTAGCCTGCGCACCAGCTTGCACTTCGCCATGATCGAGGCCAAGAACAATATCCTGATGATCACCGGCCCCAGTCCAGCCGTCGGTAAGTCGTTCGTCACCAGCAACCTGGCGGCGGTAATCGCGCAATCCGGCAAAAAAGTGCTGCTGGTCGACGCCGACATGCGCAAGGGGTATCTGCACAAAGTCATGCGTTGCCAGGGTGAGAAAGGGCTTTCGGACATCCTGTCCGGGCGCATCACGCTGTTCGACGCCATCCAGAAGACCCAGCTCAACAACTTGCACGTGATTGCTCACGGCCAGTTGCCACCCAATCCGTCAGAGCTGCTGATGCACGAGAACTTCTCTCGCTTCGTCAAAGAAATCAGCACGATGTACGACATGGTGATCTTCGACACGCCGCCGATCCTCGCAGTCACCGATGCCGCCCTGGTCGGCAGCCAGGCTGGCACCACGCTGATGGTTACCCGCTACGGCCTGAACGGCGTCAAGGAGATCGAGGTCGCCAAGCGCCGTCTCGAGCAGAACGGGCTTCTGGTCAAAGGTGTGATCTTCAATGCCGTGATTCGCAAGGCGTCGAATTACAGCGAGTACGGCTACTACCAGTACGACTATCAGAGCAAGTGAGTGTACCCGGCATGTACCGCATGCCGGCCTCACGAACAACAGCTTTTGCCACTCGTTGCTCCGCATCGACTACTCGTTCCCGTTCGCTCGCATTCGTTAGCGAACGGTGCGCGCAGGTTGCGCAGTCAATGCCAGCCCAGTTGCAGATAGTTCAATTGGAGATCAAGGTAAATATGACACGTTGCTTTCTTTCGCCCGTGCTTGGCGCGATACGGCTGGCTGCAGGCTTGGCACTGGTCAGCTGTGTATCGCTTGCGCAGGCTCAATCCAGCGAGAATAGCGCCGGTATCGACCTGATCGGCATCAATATGTCCGGTGCCAATTTCGCACCTCATATAACGCCCGGTAAGGTCGGCACTAACTATTTCTACCCGGAGGAAAAATACTTCAAGTATTACGCGGACAAAAATATCCGTTTGATCCGCTTTCCGTTCATCTGGGAGCGCGTGCAACATGACCTATACAAAGGCGTGAACTTCGATCAGATCCGCCTGATTAGGCGCACTTTGGATTACGCGGCCAAGCATGGCCAGAAAGTCATTCTGGATATGCACAACTATGGCCGATACAAGGGCAACCTGATCGGCTCTCCCGAAGTGCCATACGAAGCCTACGCCAGCGTCTGGAGAAAACTCGCCGAAGAGTTCAAGGATCACCCCGCCCTCCTGGGCTACGACATCATGAACGAGCCCCACTCCACCAAGGGATTGTGGCCAGCTGCGGCACAGGCGGCGGTCGATGCGATCCGTCAGGTGGACATGAACACCCTGATCTTCGTGGAGGGCGACCGCTGGGCCAGCACTTTCCACTGGCGCAAGGTGAACGAAGACTTTCTGATCGAAGACCCCGCAGACAAGCTCATTTACGAAGGTCACCTGTACTTCGACAAAGACTTTTCCGGACGCTATGCAGCGGACGAAACCGTCAGCCCCATGTTGGGGGTGGAGCGAGTCCGACCTTTCGTCGAGTGGCTGCAGGAACACAACCTTAGAGGTTTCTTGGGTGAGTACGGCGTACCTGGCCATTCCGAGTCGATGCTGGTCGCCATGGATAAATTGCTCGGCTATCTCAACGAACACTGCATTCCCAGTGCCTATTGGGCCGGCGGCCCGGGTTGGGGCAAGTACGTCCTGGCCGTTGAGCCCATCGACGGTAACGACCGGCCGCAAATGGAGGTGCTGCAAAAGAACATCGCCAATAGCTGTACGGAATACGGACCGACGCCGCGGCCTTGATCGATGCCCAGCTACCCTATCCGCGTATCCGCCGTGGAGAAACGCGTAGCACCTCGGCGGTGTGACGGCAGTCAGAAATTTTTGGCAAAACTGGCAATCACACGCAACCCAACCACTAACCGGTTGTCCAACGTTTCGACCGAGCATCAGCGGATTAATGCGAGCGAAACTCGAATGACCCGCCTATCGAAGGAGTCTGGTTACCGACGGTTGCTGCGCGATGAAAGGCAGGCCGGTAACAGCGATACCAGGACGACGCATCGAAGCATCGGTACGACAACGTTCAATGGCTTGAGTTTGTTGCGGCGTAGTTGGTCTGGACAATGGAAAAGCACCTAAGGACCCAGGTGATGACAAACATCAGCTCAAGATTCTTTTATTTACCTTTGACGGTGTTGGCGCTCGTTCTACATTTCTCTGTATTCGGCGATAGCACGCACAACCCGATCGGATTCAAATTTCTCAACGAAGCCTATCTGGCGGTTTGCCTTGGTGCATCGTTGCTTCTCGTGCTCGCAGCTGCAGAGGATGCGTCCCGAGAATTGCGCGTTCTGATGTACTACGCCTTATATAGCGTTTTGGTATTTACTCTGCTGCCGGCGATATTCTCGTTCTATACGTTCGGCCAACCCATTGCTTACGGGCTTATCGAAGAACGAAGAATTTTGTTCGCTTTTGGTTTCGCACCTCTTTTATTGCTCGCGAAAAAACTGACGACCCGCCAGTTCGAGCATTCGCTCTTGGGCGCGGCGCTGCTGGCAGTATTTCTTTCATGGTGCTTCAAGTTCGGCCTGTTGCCTGATCTGCGCACAGAGCAAACAGCATGGGACCGTCCAGATCGCTCCTCCATAGGCCCCTTTCTAATTTGCTTTACCTACTTCTATTGCATTCAGACCTGGGCGAGAGGGAAGTCTCCGATCAATGGCGACAAGCGGGCGCGTAACCTCTATCTCATCATGGCCGCGATACTTCTCATGACGCTGGTTTTCGCAACGCAAACTCGCCAGCTTATTGTACTTTGCCTTGCTTTTACGCTTTTTTCTCTTAGGGCCAAGGCCATCATATGGGCCGCTTCACTCTGTATTATCTTATCGCCCTTCTATTTCTATCCAGAACTTCTCCAAACCTTGGGGCTGAACATCGAGTTCTATCAAAACAGTCTTGAAGGCGATGTAGACGATGGCGTGCGTCGTTACACGATCGCCGCCATATTCAATCATCTGGATCTGGTCAACTGGCTTCCCAGCGGTTCACTTTCGCTGATGTGGCAGGACGGCTTCATTCCTTATTTCGGTGAACATTTTTTCCTGTCGGACGTCGGGATCATCGGAACCATGTTCCGCTTCGGGTTTCTGACCTTCCTGGTGGTGCCAATGTCGCTGTTCATTTATCAGCGCATCGCCCGCAACATAAACCCGGACATGGGCTTCAATTACGCGGTCATGCTGGCGCTCTTCGTGATATGGCCACTCAGCGGCCTGTTCGAATACGCACAACCGATCGTTGTCATGCTTTTCGTTGTACATGCTTTACGCGCACGCCATCTTCGCAGCAAGGAACGAGTACATGAACGTCGCACTTATTCTCAACTACAAAGCTGCTACTGAAACTATCAGCTGCGCAGAAAGCCTGCTCACTCATTGCTCGACAATCGATCATATCGTCATCGTCGACAACGACTCCCAGGATGGGTCAGCCCTTGCCTTCCAGCAATGGCTGGATGAAAAGGCATATGCAAAGGTAACGTTGCTCTGCAATCCGGAAAATAACGGTTATGCCGGCGGCAACAATTATGGCTTGCGCTGGGCGATGGAAAATCTCCAGCCCACCTACTTCTGGGTTGTCAACAACGATACGTATGTCGACAGCGATGCTTTCTCGCCGTTACTCGAAGCGTTGCAGCGGGACGACCGCCAGTTCGTCGGTTCACTCGTGCTGAGCGCCGACACCGGGCGTTTGGAATGTTACGGCGGCGGAAAGCTGTACCCCATCCTGGGCAAGGCACGCCTGCTTGGAAAAAACCAGAGCCTCGAAGCACTGCAGCAGCAGAACCTCCAGCATGACCCCGATTACATAATGGGTTGCAGTCTCGCGTTTTCAGCGGCGCTGACGAAGGAGATCGGCCTGATGGACGAAAGCTACTTCATGTACTTCGAAGAAGTGGATTGGCAATACCGCGCCAGGCGCTTCGGTATCTCGATCAAGGTCATTCCAGAAAGCCGCCTGTTCCACTATGGCTCTCTCAGCCTGGGAAATCGCTCGGCTTTCTATCATTACTATCGCAACCGAGCGGCCACTCGCTTCAATAAGCGATTCTATGGACCGCTCTTCGCACTTACTTCCGCATTCTTGCTTTCAGCCGTTACAACGATAAAGGAATTCAGAAATCCCACCCTCGCCTGGTCGGGTATCAAGGGCGCTTTCAAGGGAGTAGCAATGAGTGTCAAGTGATACTAATGCGTTCGGAATAGACTTCTATTCCGGCAATAAGAAAACGTTATTGAGCTACATCCGAGAGGGTGTTAAGCAACCCTATTCATTTGTAGTAACGCCGAACGTGGATCACCTCGTTCAACTGGAGCATGACGAAGAGCTCCGAGATGCGTACGCCAAAGCCCGCTGGAGGCTCTGTGACAGCCGTATTCTTCTATCGTTGTTGGGACGCCTGGGTGTGCATCTGGACGAGGCCATTCCGGGCAGCGACCTGACCCTGGATATTCTCAAATGGGCCGACGAGGATCGCTTGCGCGTGGTTCTGATTGGTTCGTTGCAGTCGGAAGCCGACAAGCTCAGAGCGCTCTACCCCGGCATCGATCTGTATCACTACAACCCGCCGATGGGCTTCATCAAGAACCCCGAAGAAGTGCAGCGTTGCTTGCAATTCGTTCGGGAAAACCCGTCGGAACTGGTTCTGTATGCCGTAGGGACGCCGC
Source organism: Pseudomonas sp. KSR10 (assembly GCF_022355455.1). Classification (NCBI taxonomy): domain Bacteria; kingdom Pseudomonadati; phylum Pseudomonadota; class Gammaproteobacteria; order Pseudomonadales; family Pseudomonadaceae; genus Pseudomonas; species Pseudomonas sp. KSR10. The sequence goes on from NZ_JAKOEN010000007.1 coordinate 101,126, forward strand.
GCGGAGAAGTTCTGGCCGCGGCGACTCAGTCTCATGAGCGTTCTGGCATGGGCTTTTGTATTGGTGCGTCCATCTCTTTTGCGACGGGCACCATCAAGCGTGCGCCGAAGTGGATGCGCGAATACAAGCTCGAGTGGCTTCATCGCATGTGCATGGAACCCCGCAGGCTGGCCAAACGTTATTGGATTGATGCGTTGTATATCGTGCCCGCCTTTCTACGGGAAAAAAGCTCGAGGCAAAAAGCCAGCCCCGCAAAGCAGGAGTCTTGATCGGATATCGAAGGGCTGCCAAAGGGCATGCCACCGTCGTTTCGTTATGTTGGTCGGCAACTAACGAAACAAACTCGCGAATACTGCTTCGCTGCTGCTTTCCAGACAATAGCGAAGCAAGAGCAATTCTAAAATCTAACCTCAAACAGGGAAGAACATGAAAGCAATCATCACGGGCATCACAGGGCAAGACGGCGCTTATCTGGCGGAGCTTCTGCTGGAAAAAGGCTACACCGTATATGGCACTTTTCGGCGTACCAGCTCGGTAAATTTCTGGCGAATCGAAGAGCTGGGTATCGACAAACACCCCAATCTGCATCTCGTTGAGTATGACCTTACCGACCTGTCCTCCAGCATCCGCTTACTTGAGAACAGCGGTGCAACCGAGGTGTACAACCTCGCGGCACAAAGTTTCGTCGGGGTTTCATTCGAACAACCGCTGACCACCCTGGACATCACAGGCGCAGGCGCTGTGAACCTGTTGGAAGCCATTCGTATCGTCAATCCGAAGATTCGCTATTACCAGGCCTCCACCTCGGAAATGTTCGGTAAGGTTCAAGCCATTCCGCAAGTGGAAACCACCCCCTTCTACCCTCGCAGTCCCTATGGCGTCGCCAAGCTCTACGCGCATTGGATGACCATCAACTACCGAGAGTCATACGACATCTTTGGTTGCAGCGGGATCCTGTTCAACCACGAATCGCCTCTGCGCGGCCGCGAGTTCGTAACCCGGAAAATCACCGATTCAGTGGCAAAGATCAAACTGGGTCAGCTGGATGTGCTCGAACTGGGCAACATCGACGCGAAGCGTGATTGGGGTTTCGCCAAAGAATACGTCGAAGGAATGTGGCGCATGCTGCAGGCCGACGAGCCTGACGTTTTCGTACTGGCGACGAACCGTACCGAAACCGTGCGTGATTTCGTGACCCTGGCATTCAAGGCAGTCGATACCGAACTGCGATGGGAAGGCAGCGGTGAGCAGGAGCAGGCTATCGACACGGCGACTGGCAAGGTCGTTATGCGGGTCAATCCAAAGTTCTATCGCCCAGCAGAAGTCGATCTGTTGATCGGCGACCCGCAAAAGGCCAAAGACGTGCTGGGCTGGGAACCCAAAACTTCGCTGGAACAGCTGTGCCGCATGATGGTGGACGCCGACCTGCGCCGCAACCAGCAGGGTTTTTCGTTCTAGGAAGGTTGATCGCCCACTGAGCGGAGCTGTACTGGATGCTTTAGTTGGGCACCGGCACACTCCGCCAGAGAACCGCGAAGGACACCGGACCTGTTCTCTGAGCTCACTTCCCCTGAACGATGGCCAGCTTGTTTATGCCAGCGATTCACGGTCGGCGCTGGCTTGAACTGATCAGAAAGATGAAAGGCGCCGTTCCAACGGCGCTTTGTAATCAGCCAGCCGACCGTAACCGGGACGCAACATCCCATGCCTATACCAGGGATAGATCGCTCCGCTGAAATTGGAATTTCATGCTATCGGGAAGAACATGCGTAAAGTGCTGATTACCGGCGTCACCGGTTTTACCGGCCGCTATATGGCAGAAGAATTCGCAGCCTACGGCTACGAGGTTCATGGCCTCAGCTATCGCCAACCCATGGGTGAACTGCCGATGGCGGTCTCAGCCATTCATTGCTGTTCGCTGAACGACACCGAGACGCTGCGAGCACTGTTGACGGAAGTACGGCCCACCTATGTTGTCCATCTGGCCGCCGTGTCTTTTGTCGCACATACCGACGCGGACGCGATCTACAACGCCAACCTGCTCGGCACTCGTCACCTGCTCGAAGCGCTACGCACAACAGCTACCGGCCTGGAAGGCGTGCTCCTGGCCAGCAGTGCGAATGTCTATGGAAACGCTACCGAAGGCGTACTGGACGAATCTTCACCTTTTGCTCCGGCCAACGATTACGCTGTGAGCAAAGCAGCAATGGAGTACCTGGCGCGACTATACGTTGGGCGGTTGCCGTTGATTATCAGCAGGCCGTTCAATTACACGGGGGTTGGTCAGGCTGAGCAATTCCTCATCCCGAAAATCGTCGCGCACACACGTCGTCGCGCCGATGTTATCGAACTGGGGAATCTGGATATCGCCCGCGACTTCTGCGATGTCCGTCAGGTTGTACAGGCCTATCGACGACTGTTGGAAACCCCCGCCGCAATCGGCGAAACGGTCAATATCTGCTCGGGTTCTGCGTATACGCTCGAATATGTTCTTGAGCAGGCGGCCGCCATATCCGACCACCGAATGGAGGTCAGGGTTAATCCAACCTTCGTGCGCAGCGCTGATGTAAAAAATCTGTTCGGCTGCAGAACCAAGCTGGACTCGCTTATCGGCGACCTTCCCCAGATAGAACTGAAGGATACCTTGCGCTGGATGATCGAACAGCCATTGGAGAATTAATACTTTTTTCAATAACAGCGGCGTTGCCGAGGGCCTAAGGGCATTGCGATTGGTTATAACAGAGCGGGTATCTTCGATCCTTTTTAAGCTCGACTGATACGAGCATCGAATGGCGTACGGTTATTCATAAGCCTTACTTCTCCGCTTATTTGCATGCGTGCCGCAACCGCGCCCCAGGGTGAAAAGAAACGAATTGCCGTTCTAGACGCTCTCATCGCTTAGCACCACAAATGCTTGCTACATCAATGCCTGATTTGTGCGCATTGTCTTGAACCCCCGAGAAACGGAGCGGTCTATGGCTACGGTGAGCGGCAAGCGCCTGTTGCAGTCTCGTGAAAGCGCTAAGCAGGTTGACTGAAGCCTGTCAGTAACTCTTCCGAAACAGGTCTCACATCGAGTCATGACGTACGACTTCCAGCGCTTTGCGGTAGCGGCATCAGGAGAAGCAGATATTGAATCGTTTTTGCACTTTCGAAAAACCGATTGTTGATAGACGAATCAATTTCGCTCGTTCCTTCAGTTCCAAGTGAATCTGCTGTTTCACTTCGTAAAACAACTATTCCGTCAAGGATGAAGAACCATGAAACCATTATTTGCTCTCGCTTTCTCTTCCGTGCTGGTGCTCCAGGGATGCGTGTTTTCGCCTGGCCAACACCTTGATCCGGATGAATTCAAGGACGGTGCGGTATCAGAAGACGGTACTGTACAGCTGATTCGCATCACTCCCGATATGCTCAAGGGCGAGCTGTCCTCGGACAGGGGCACCTCCAGCAAGCAGGAACTGATCGACTACAAACCGGAGGCGTACCGTATCGGCGCCAACGATCTTCTCTATATAACCGTATGGGATCATCCGGAGCTGACAGCACCGTCCGGTCCGCAGCAGCAACTCGATGCCAACGGGCGCCTGGTTCGCCCTGATGGCACCCTGTTCTACCCCTACATCGGCACCGTCAACGCTGCGGGCCGTACTATTGAAGAACTGCGAACCGACATCGCACGCCGCCTCGCCAATTACATTGACAGCCCACAGGTGGACGTTGCATTGCTGCGTTACGGTAGCCAGCGCGTAGTCCTGTCCGGCGCGTTCAATACGGCTGGCGAAGTACCAGTCACCACCGCCCCGATTACGCTGGTCCAGGCCATCGGCCAGGCCGGTGTAGACACCGAGACCGCTGACCTGTCCAGCCTGATCCTCAAGCGTGACGGTCGCGAGTACATGCTTAACCTCGACGACCTCAACCGTCCAGATTCCTGGCTGAACCAGGTCTACCTGAAAGACGGTGACCAGCTCCACCTGCCCTACAACGACCAGAAGAAGATCTATGTGCTCGGTGAAGTCACCCAGCCACAGGCGCTCAGCTTCAAGGCCTCGAGCTTCAATCTGATGGATGCCATCGGTACTGCAGGCGGCATTCGACAGGATACGGCTGACGGCGAAGCGGTCTATGTCATCCGTGGCGCAGAGAACATCGCCACCGAGAAAGCCAAGGTATTCCAACTGAACGCGGCCTCCCCCACCGCCTTCGCCCTGGCCAAAAGCTTCCCGCTCCAGCCGCAGGATGTGGTGTTCGTAGGGCCGGCCGGAATCACTCGCTGGAACCGCTTCATCAGCCAGCTGTTGCCGTCGGCCACCGTGGTCGGTACCGGTGCGGCGTTCAACCGCTAATGACGTGAAAGGCATCAGGTCCAGCGCGGCCTGAGAAAAAGAACCGCAGCCAGCCCCTTGGGCGGCTGCGGTTTTTTATTTCCGTCCACATCCCGTGTGATGCCCGAGCCAGTGAGCTTGTGCCATCAGCATTGAGTGAACGACATCAACTGCCTATTCGGTCGGGATAGTTGGGTCATCTTCAAACATGTCGATGTCTTCATCGGTGAGCTCCGGCTCCTCGGGGTCGGACATCGGGGCATCATTGATGCTAGCGCCGTCCGGATCCCCGGGCAGGGGCGCCTGCGCGTCAGGATCGTTCGCCGCCTGTACTTCAGTAAACATCATGGATTCGACTTGCATGCTTCACCTCGCAGTGAGGCTCTCGATGAGCCTCTGCAAATTTCGAACGGTGAAGCCGCGATTGGTGCTGAACCTTCAGTCGGAACAGCGAAGCGCGTAATCAGCCGCAACCGCCTTCCGTATGACATCAGCTCGGCCTTGCGGTAGGCGCAAGCTGAAACACACGGGCACACGAGGACATCCTGAACCAGCACCCGATGCCCTATTCGCCTCCACCGAGAACGCCATCAGGAGCGCGCCGAAACCAACTCGATTACGAGTGTCCTGCAGCAGTGGCAGGACGCCGGAAGGCCGTCTGGCTTTCCGGCTGTAACCTGCCCTTTGTCGATAACGCTCATCCAGGCAAGGCATGGGCCAACGCATAGGCCATTGCAACCAGCGAGACGTCAGATGGGGCGGTCAACGGCTCTTAATTTGCCGCTTGGGCCACCGCCGCAGAAGAAGCGGCCCGTGCCATCGTATTCGAGCCCGGATACGCCGACACCCTCAGGCATTTCGACGGCGTCCAGCACGTCGCCTGTGGCCGGGTCGATGCGCCTCAGCTCGCTCTGGCCTTCCTCCCAAACTCCATGCCAGAGTTCCCCGTCGGCCCAGGTGACGCCTGTGACGAAACGGTTGGACTCGATGGTTCGAAGAATGGCGCCTGTTTGAGGATCGAGTTGATAGATCTTTCGCCCGCGATACTGGCCAACCCAGAGCGTCCCTTCTGCCCATGTCAGACCCGATGCATCTCCAGGTGCCGTAATGGTGGCAAGCACTGTGCCGTCCGTGGGATCGACTTTATGAATGAGGTCGCCCGATATCTGGTACAGGTACTGGCCGTCGAATGCCGTTCCGGCATCCGAGCAGACATCGATCGAACGCAGGGTTTCGCCGGTTGATGGATCGAGCGCATGCAGTTTGTCTCCGCTTGCAAACCAGACGTGTTGGCCATCATAGCTGACGCCATGCACGCTCTCGATGCCATCGAAGGGTCCGTATTCTCGTGCGATGTGTGCTGCTGATCGGTTCATGTGTCCATTCCTCCTTAACAGGTGGGAAGATCCTAGTCACATCATCACGGAAACGGGGAGTAACAAGATCGGCGCGAAACCAGGCGTGTGCGACGTCATCCAGCGCCGCGACCTACCGCTACCGAATGATTGCACGCTACCGACCGTCGCCAACGAGTCCAATGCTCGTTGCACGCTGCGCTGGCTGGTTCCGAGCGCAAGGGCAAGCGCGGAACTCGACCAGGACTCACCGTCAGCCAAGCAGGCGAGCACGGCCGTGTGTTTCTCTTCGGCGGGGCGTGTCAGCACAGCGACCTCGTCCGTCGCAAGCGGCGCGAGCACGAATCCCCGCTTCGTTGCAGTCACGCCAACCAGCCCCAACAGCAATGCTCGAAGACGCCCGATCTCCACACGCAACCGAGCCCTGTGCGACTCATCGACGGCCCGGGCCCGGAATGCTCGTTCAATCAAGGTGCGTCGCGATACGTCTGCCGGCCAGGCTTCTCCCAGCACGCGGATCAGCTCGAACAGCACAGGGCGTTTGATCAAAGAAATGCTCGCATTGCCTTTACACACGATATGACGGCATGCGTCCACAACGACCATGCCCGACGTCAGTACCTGTTGCACTTCGTCCAGCTGCACCAGTCGGTCGTCGCGCTGCGTAGTCAGCCGTGCGACCGGCTTGCTCAATGCAGCGGAGGCACGTTGCAGCTCCGCACTCAGAGCGGGAATGCATGCTCGGCTCGCCGCATCCTCGGCTCGTGCCAGCGCCCTGCGCGCGCTATCGACCTGAAGACGCCGGAGCGCTATGGCTGCAACGACCAGCTCATGGATCGCCTTGGATGCGGGTCCAAGTACTGCCGAATCCAGTGCGGCCAGAGCGCATTCAGCGTCGTCCATGCGGCCGATCAGAACCAACCGCCGAAGCTCGATCAAACGCGCGTGCGCGGCGTTCGGCCAATCTCCATGCGCTTCGAGTGTCGCTCTCGCGTCGTCGAGCCTTTGCGACGGCCAGCCCAGATCGCGTGAAGCAAGCGCGATCTCGGCTTCGGCGACAACGCACCGGGCGCGGGGCACCGCCTCTTCGAAGCCGAAGGCGGCGTCACGCAATAGGGCCTTCGCTCGCACGAAATCCCCGAGTTGTGCCATTGCGATACCCCGAAGCGCAAGCGCTGCCGGATCGTCGCACAACGCGACCCTTTTGAGAGCGCCAAGTGGATCGCCAGATGCAAGTGCCTGCGCCGCGGCTTTCCTCAGAGAATCCATCCGCATCCCGTCCACACCTATATACCTCGAGGCTCCGATCGATCTGTCTTCCAGTGTCGATGACAGATCCTCCTTTTGATCCGAAGGACAACAAACCCATCGCTAGGAGTGGGCGGCCCCTCGCGGGCAGTTAACTGGCAGACGTTGCAGTCACTCTCATCGATGTCGATCTGCCCCAATGAGCCTAGCCGCTCCACGGAATTTCCATGCGCTGATAGTAGTAGCCACAGTTATGCAGCCCGGCAATGGGCCGGCAAACACAGCGTCCCATCGCTCGCACAAGGCTGACGCCTTCTATTAGAAGCTGGCCGTTAAGCCGAACGGCAAGGATGCCGTTCGATAATCGCACAGTAAGCAGCATGCCCGATTGATTGCGCAGACCGGAGCTTGCACGATTCATCGGCGATACGAGCCGCTGTCCGCCAAGGCGAGCCTTGCTCCCTTCCAGACACGCCGTTCGAACATAACAATGAATAAAAAAGGATGACGTGATGCTCAAGCTCCCCAAAACGCTGCTGTCCATGTTTGCGCTCGGGTCCCTCATGCTGAACGGCGCGGCCCATGCCGATGAACCAGTAGTCACCCTGAAACTGGCCCACTTCCTGCCCGCACATTCGGTGACCCAGGCGCAATTTCTCAAACCTTGGGCGGAACGCATCACCCAGCAGTCCAACGGACGTATTCAGTTCCAGTTCTATCCTTCTATGCAGCTCGGCGGCACACCACCGCAGCTGGTCGATCAGGTTCGCGATGGCGTAGCCGACATCGTCTGGACCTTGCATGGCTACAGCAGCGGCCGCTTTCCGCTCACCGCGGCGTTCGAACTGCCCTTCATGAGCAGTTCCTCGGAAGCCAGTAGCCAGGCCATGTGGGACTTCATTCAAAGACATGGACAGGACGAATTTGCCGACATGCACCTGTTGGCCACGCATCTGACTGATGGTGCCCTCGTGCATACGACTAAAAAGCCTATTCATACTTTGAAGGATTTCCGCGGCCAGAAGCTGCGCGCAGCCAACCGCACCGCCGCCAAGACCATCGGGCTGCTCGGCGCTACGCCTGTGGCGATGCCCGTCCCGCAGGTTCCCGAAGCCCTGTCCAAAGGCGTTGTGGACGGTGCGGTGCTGCCATGGGACGTAGTCCCTGCGCTCAAACTGCACGAACTGGTCAGGTACCACACCGAAACCGCTGTTGGCACCCCGGCGCTGATGCACACCGCGCTGATCGTCGGGATGAACCAGGACACCTACAACAATCTGCCCGCTGATCTGAAGCAGATTATCGATGCCAACAGCGGTCGCGAACTCTCCCGCGAAGCTGGACGCATCTGGGACAACCAGGTGGTGGAAACGGGCCACAAGCTGGCTCAGTCGCGCAATAACGAAATCTACGTACTGCCCCCGGAGGAGCAGGCCAAGTGGGTTCAGGTTACCAGCAAGGTCAGTGAAGACTGGATCAATGAAGTTGAAAGCAAAGGCTACGAGAACGGCAAAGCGCTGCTGGAAGAAGCTCGCCAACTGATCGAGCAATACAACGCCCAGCTATCCCACTGATCGATACAGGCAGTACCGACGGTGCTGCCCTGGAGAGTTACATGAGCGAACCCATTGCCCAGGTTGCCCCGGCGCCTGCGGATCCCCTTGGCCGCCTGCTCGACGTGCTGTCGCGCTTGCTAGCCATCGTAGGCGGCCTGTTGCTAGTAGCGATGACATTGATGGCGACCTACAGCATCGCCATGCGCGCGCTTTTCGACGAGCCGCTGCTCGGCGACGTCGAGCTTGTGCAGATGAGCTGCGGCATCGCTATCGTCTTCTTTTTGCCGCTGTGCCAGCTACGACGCGGCAATGTCATTGTCGACGTCTTCACCCTGCATGCTTCGGCACAGGTGCGCAACGGTCTCGACGCCCTGGGCGGCTTGTTGATGGCGCTGACCGCGGCGGTGCTGGCCTGGCGCTCGGTAGTCGGTACCGTCGATGCCTACGGCACCGGCGAGGAATCGATCATCATGGGCTTGCCGATCTGGTGGTCGATGACCGCCTTCGCCCCTGGTTTCGCCCTGCTGGCGCTGGTGGCGCTGTACACCGCGTGGCAGGATTTTCGCGGTAAGGGCCAGTCCATATGAGCAGTGTTGAAATCGGTGGACTGTTTCTCGCTATCCTTCTGGTGTTGTTGGTGGCACGCATCCCGATTGCCATCGCCATGCTGCTGACCGGTGTCGGCGGCTACGTTGCCATCAGCGGCTGGCCACCATTGCTGAGCTACCTGAAAACGGTCGCCTATGCGCGATTCACCGTTTATGACCTTTCGGTCATTCCTCTCTTCCTGTTGATGGGCCAGTTCGCCTCACGCGGCGGCTTGGCGACAGGGCTGTTTCGCGCCGCTGCGGCGATGATCGGCCACTGGCGCGGCGGCTTGGCGATGTCGGCAGTCGGCTCCTGCGCGGCCTTCGGCGCAGTCTGTGGTTCCTCCATTGCCACCGCCGCGACCATGGGCCAGGTCGCCCTGCCCGAACTCAAGAAGTACAACTACTCCGGCTCGCTGTCGGTGGGCTGCCTGGCCGCCGGCGGCACCCTGGGAATCCTCATCCCGCCGTCGGTCGTCTTGGTGATCTACGCCATCCTCGCCCAGGAAAACATCTCGTCGCTGTTCATGGCGGCGTTCATTCCGGGTGTGCTGGCGGCGATCGGCTATATGGTCGCGATCGCCATTTACGTGAGGATGAATCCAGACGCCGGTCCGGCACAGCCCCGCATGAACTGGCGCCAACGCCTGGCCGCGCAGAAAGGCGTATGGCCGGTATTCTTGATCTTTGTGCTGGTACTGGGTGGCATCTATGGCGGCTGGTTCACCCCCACCGAGGCCGCAGCGATCGGCACCGTCGGCACCGGTATCTTCGCCGTCGTGCTCGGCGGGATGCGCTGGGCGGGCTTCAAGGAAGTGCTCTACGGCACAGCGGTAACCACCGCAATGATCTTCATGATCCTGCTCGGCGCCGACATCATGAATTCCTTTCTCGCTATTTCGCAGCTCCCGGTAGCGCTAGCCGAGGCCATCACCAACAGCGGCGTCGGGCCGTTCGTGGTGCTCGCCGGGATCCTCATTCTGTACCTGATCCTCGGCTGCGTGATGGACACCATGTCGATGATCCTGTTAACCATTCCGATTTTCTTCCCGCTGATCATGGGCCTCGATTTCTATGGACTGGACCAGACCGAGAAGGCCATCTGGTTCGGCGTACTGGCGCTGATGGTGGTGGAGATCGGCATGATAACGCCGCCGGTGGGAATGAATGTCTACGTCATCAGCAGCATGGCCCGCGACGTGAGCCTGCGCGATGCCTTCCGCGGCGTGGTGCCCTTCCTGATCTCCGATGTCCTGCGTGTGGTGGTCCTGGTGCTGTTCCCCTCCATCACACTCTGCCTTGTGCGGTGGCTGTCATGACGCCACCCGACTAACCGGATTGCCGCCAGCGGCGGCGTATCACTCCCCCTCGCTTTGAAGCATCCGCGACTGCGGCGGGGGGCCCTCAACCTTGAAAAAGGGATAACAACAATGAAGCACCTGAACCACAACACCCGAGCAGACCGCATCCTGGTCCCGACGTTGCTCGCGGCATCCATTGCCGCCCTCGCCCCGCTGGCCGCCAGCGCCGAAGGCTTCGTCGACGACACCAAGATCACCGTCAATGCGCGCAACTTCTA
>NZ_JAKOEN010000021.1:0-59946 GCF_022355455.1 Pseudomonas sp. KSR10
GCTCATAACCCGAAGGTCGTCGGTTCAAATCCGGCTCCCGCAACCAAATACGAAAAGGCCACTCTTGCGAGTGGCCTTTTTCGTTTCTGTTTGCCAGACGCGCTGCTTAGCTCTTCCCCCCGCCTCTGCCCGCCTGGTCGTGCCACTCCGCTCGTTTAAAGCTGCCTAAGGCCGCCCCATGGATACTTGCTCATCTTTCAACTAAACATTGATAGATCGTTCGGCTTAGTTCCAAAGATGTATGCCCTTAAAAATAACTTTTATTGCTGATGCCCGCTGCAGTCGAGCATTCTTTTGTCTATCAATGCATTACGACAGGCGGTCAGAGAATCCATCAAAAAAACAAGGTTTTCGTCTTGACTGCCGCCTGGATCTGAATGATAACTAGATCACACAAATGAGACAGGACGTTTCCGGAGCCGCAAACCAAATAAAAACCAGGTATTGCAGCCAAGAAGTGCGCAGGGATGGCATCCCCGTTACAGCTTATTTGCTGTTCTGCGCTAACAGTATTCGCACCTTAAAGCTTCTCTCGAATCCCAGCCGAGTGCGGTAGCTTTGCCTAAAGCCCGCGCCATGCCTGGCGAGTACTGAGTTGGGTACCGTTCAGGAAGCAAGTCGGATGACGGCGTAACCCGGCAGTGGCGGTAGCTTTGCTTAATGAAAAAAAAGAAATTTGCGTGGCATCTTTTATACATTATCCGTTTAACTCGCCATTATATTGATCATTAACGGTTCGCTATTTCTGCACACGTTTTCATTCCGACTTGCGTACCTAACAAGCACCCCTCCCGGAAAATTCCCGTAGATTCATCCGCAGTTCAACTCGGAGTTCATCGTGACTATCCAGTTCCGCAGCCTCGACATCGAAGCGAAACAATTAATTGCCAAGGAAATGAACTTGAAAGGGAGCTCCTGCATCGCAAATTTCCTTACACCAGAACAACTATCGTCGCTGCAGCAACATGTCAGGATCGATGCCGAAAAACATAATGGTAAATACTTCGCTCACCATGGTGGAGCTGCGATAGAAAGTTCTCTAATAGGCGAGCTAGGCGCTGCGCCAGAGTTTCGGGAGCTACTGGCGAGCCTCTACCAGACAGGCATTGGAAAAGCTGCCTACAGCGACGAGATTCTCAAAGTGCTGCGCTGTGTGCAGGGAAATTCAGGCCGTCGCGAATCCAATTGCTTTCATTACGACGCAAGTCTTGTGACGGTACTGTTGCCCATCGAGATTCCTCAGAACGGCGTCGATCGCGGTGATCTGATTATTTTTCCCAATCTTCGAGGCGTGCGCTCGAGTGTGCTGGTCAACGTGTTTGAGAAAGCACTGTTGCAGAATGCAGTGACTCGAAAGCTGATAACCAAGGCAATCCGCCACCGTATTCTGAAGCCGGAGCGGCTGCAGCTGGTTCCCGGCAATCTGTATCTGTTCTGGGGCTACCGCACGCTGCATGCAAACGAGCCCTGCGACCCTGCCAGTCGCCGAGCAACCGCCATCTTGCACTATGGCGACCCTCATGCTGGCAGCTTTACGACCCGCCTGATTCTCAAGCTGAACCAACGCCGCGCCCGGCGCGCAACCGCCCTCGGTACACAACCAATCGCATGACCGAAGCAGGCCGACGCCGTTAGTTATCGCTTCCTGATCTCGATGTGACGACCGATAAGGACATCACGATGATCCATGTCACCAAATCGTATCTGGGTAACAAAGCCAAGTTTCTCGGCTATGTGGACAGCATTTATGCGTCCGGCTGGCTGACCAACCACGGGCCGCTGCTCACCGAGCTGGAAGATCGCCTGCGGGACTATCTGGGTGTCCGAAACATCATCCTCACGAACAACGGCACCCTGGCGCTGCAGATCGCCTATCGGGCATTGAACCTCTCAGGCAGCGCCATCACGACCCCATTCAGCTTCGTCGCCACCACCAGTTCGCTGCAGTGGGAAGGTATCCGACCGATATTCGCCGACATCGACAGGACCACCTGGAACATGGATCCACAGGCGATAGAAGCGAGGATCGACCGCGACACCTGCGCGATCGTCGCTACGCACGTGTTCGGCAACCCCTGTGATGTGGAAGGCATCGCGCAGATCGCCGAACGGCATCGCCTCAAGGTGATCTATGACGGCGCCCACGCGTTCAGTGTGCGCTACAAGGAGCGCTCGGTATTCAATTGGGGTGATATCAGCACGCTCAGTTTTCATGCAACCAAGCTTTTCCACACCATCGAAGGCGGGGCCATCGTCACCAATGACGATGCATTGGCCGCCAAGATTCGTTTGTTGTGCAATTTCGGCATTGTCGACACCGACATCATCGACGGCATCGGCATCAACGCCAAGCTCAACGAATTTGCCGCCGCCATGGGCCTGTGCATCCTCGACGACATGGCGATGATTCTCGAGCAACGGGAAGAGATCGCCAGGTTCTATGAAGAACGCCTGAGTGACCACTTCGATCTTCAGCAACAGCAACCACACTCCCTACGCAACCATAGCTATTTCCCGATTGCACTGGCCAACGAAGACCAGCTGCTACGTTGTCGCGTGGCGCTGAACGCCAAGGGCATCAACCCCAGGCGCTATTTCTATCCCTCTCTGGACACTCTCGGCTATCTGCAACCGCAACCGCCGCAGATCCAGTCGAGATCCTTGAGTCGCCGAGTGCTATGCCTGCCGATTTATCCCGGCTTGCCGCGGCATATCCAGAACACCGTGGTCCAGACGTTGCTACGCGACGCAACGGGGCGTGATCAGCGGCAAACCGAGCGTCTATGGCCACAAGTCAACGCAACTGGGTTGATGGAGCAGCGTTTCGGCTTGCCTGATTCCGAGCTCAAGAACATTTACTGATTCATTCTCGGCGGCCCGATTACATGTCCGATCGAAAGCTATCGATGATCCGCAACACCGGCTTGAGCTACGCCGGGCAGGCATATGCCCTGCTCATCGGCATTCTCATTCTGCCTTTCTATCTCGGACATCTGGGCGCGGAGGCCTACGGCCTGATCGGTTTCTTCGCGGTGCTACAAGCCTGGCTGCAGCTGCTGGACGCGGGTCTGTCACCGTCGCTGGTGCGTCAGATCGCCCATTTTCGCGGAAGGCAGAACACTGCGGCACAGCGCTACGAACCGGGGCGGCTGCTGCGCTCGTTCGAAATCATTTTCCTGCCGCTGGCATCGCTGACGGTATTGGCCATCCATTTTTCGAGCGGCTGGATCGCTCATCAATGGCTGCAAGCGCAGGAGTTGAGCACGGCCACGATTGTCCATTGCATCAGCCTGATGGGGCTGATGATCGGGCTGAAGCTGTACGCCACCCTTTATAAAAGTGGCTTGCAGGGGCTCGAACTGCATGCATGGCTGAACGGCGCGAATATCCTGATCGCCACCTTGCGCTACTTTGGCGGCCTGTTTCTGGTGGCCAGCATCAGCCAGGACCCTCTGGACTTCTTTCTCTTCCAGACGGCGGTCGCGCTGATCGAGACGCTGTTGTTCGCGGCCAAGGCTTATACCTTGATGCCCAACCCCAGATTGCTGACCGGCTTCGACTGGGCAGTGGTCAAGCCGGTGCTGCCCTTCGCCGCCGGCATGTCGCTCACTTCGGTGCTATGGATCATTCTGACGCAGCTGGACAAGGTGCTGCTTTCCAACGTGCTGCTGCTCAAGGAGTACGGTTATTTCTCGCTGGTGGCGCTCATGTCGACCGGAATCATGACGCTGACCAACCCGTTGGTACAGACGTTGCTGCCGCGCATGACGATGCTCGTCGCCGAAGGTCGGATCGCCGACATGCAGGCGCTCTACCTGAATGCCACCCGGTTCGTCTGCAGCTTCCTGTTTCCGTTAGCGGGCGTCATCGCCTTCCACTCCGCTGAGCTGATCTTCGCCTGGACCGGCGATGAGGAGGCGGCGCAATGGAGCCGGCTGGTGCTGCCCTGGTACGTACTCGGCAGCGCGATCATGGCGGTCACCGCATTTCAGTTCTATCTGCAATACGCTCACGGACAGCTACGCCTCCACGTCTGGTTCAGCCTGATCAGCGCTACGCTCAGCATTCCGCTGGTGGTGTATGCCGCGCTCGAGCATGGCGTGTATGGCGCAGCGCTGGCCTGGTTCGGGCTGCGCATGCTGACCTTCCTGATCTGGCCGCCAATGGTGCACAAGCGCTTTGCCGCCGGCGTGCACCGCCAATGGTTACAGGATTTGCTACGCATCACCGCCATGACCGGCCTGGGTCTCGTGATCGGCGAACCCGTGTTCGCGGCGATCGCCAGCGAGAACCGCTTCGACATCTTCCTGGGATTGGCCGTCAGCGGTCTTATCTGCCTGACGCTAGTCGCTTTCACCTCCAAGCCCGTCGTGTTGCGGCTTTACGTACTGATGACAAAGTCGAGTGTCTGAATGGATATTCAACCAAAGCGTGAACAAGAGCTCATGGCCGCCTGGGGTAATAGGTTCGCCCCCCTGGTGAGCATCGTCTGCTTGGCCTACAACCATGCACCGTTCATACGGGAAACGCTGGACGGCTTCCTCCTGCAGGAGACGGATTTTCCCTTCGAAGTGATCGTCCATGACGACGCCTCGACCGACGCCACCGCCGCGATCATCCGTGAATACGCCGCGCGCTACCCGAGCCTGATCAAACCGATCTATCAGCTAGAAAACCAGTACCGCCAGGGGGTTACCGTCAGCACTCAGCTGTTCGCGCAGGCGCACGGCAGGTATATCGCCTATTGCGAAGGGGACGACTACTGGACCGATCCGCGCAAACTGCAGATCCAGGTCGACTTTCTCGAACGGCATCGCGACTACGTGATGACGTACCACGATGCCTTCATGTTCAACGCCCAGGGGGTGGTCCGCAGTCCCCACATGCAGGGCAAGTTCCGCCGGGATGCCACCGCTCGCCAGCTGATGCAGGCGCGACCGGTTTCCACCCTGACGGCATGCTTTCGCAATCTGCTGCAGGAACTGCCGCCGGAGCTGCGCGGTGTCGAGGTGCTGGACATCTGCTGGTGGTCCCTGCTCGGTGCCTATGGCAAGGGCAAGTTCATCGCTGAAATCAAGCCCGCCGGCTACCGCGTGCATGAGGGCGGGATCTTCTCCATGCGCAGCAGCAAGCAACGCATCCAGATGTCCATGCACGCCTATTACAGCCTCGCCCGCTATTACCAACGGATCGGCGATCAGTCGCTCTACGAATATTTCATGATCCAGGTCTTCTCCCAGGCACTGGCATCGATATCGCCGCTCAGCAAGCTTCAGGCGCTGGGCCAGATATTCCAGAACATCAGCATCAATCTGTTACGCAGACTGACGCCCGGTGCCTGACCGGCATGGCTGGCTTCTGTCGCACTGATAGCGCAACACTCAAGGAAGGATCCGCAATGACTGTCATGGCCCGCTCTTCGCTGGAATACGAGGGAGACAATCGCATCGACCTGGCGCGCATCCTGCGCGTGGCGTTCGATCACAAAGCACTGATTTTCACCATTACCGCCCTCTTCGCCCTGCTTGGCGTGGCCTATGCGATCGTCGCCACGCCCGTTTACCGGGCGAGCGCGATGATCCAGATCGAACCGAAGAAGGCCGGGATAACGGGCATTCCGGAAGCTATTCCCAGGCCCAACTCGGTTTCCCAGGCGGTGACTGAAATCGAGCTTATCAAGTCGCGCTCGGTCCTTGGACGCACGGTTAACGCTCTTAAGCTCTACATCACTGCCCGCCCCAAATATTTCCCGATCCTCGGCAGCTACATGGCGCGTCTGCACGATCCAGAAAAGGACGGCGAGCTCGCCACGCCACTGCTGGGCATGGACAGTTACGCCTGGGGCGGAGAGAAGCTGGTGGTGTTTCAGCTGGACGTACCCGAAGCCTATCTGGGGGAAAAGTTGACGCTGCGTGCCGGCAGTGCAGGTGCATTCAGCCTGTACGACGAGGACGACCAACTGCTGCTGAATGGCAAAATCAACCAAGCCGTGCGGCACGAGGGTTTCCGCGTCCAGATCGCCGAACTCAAGGCCCGCCCGGGGACAGAGTTCTTCGTGGTGCGTAGCCGCCCGCAGACCACGGCGCTGGACTACCAGAAGCGGTTGAAGGTGGGTGAAGCCGGCAAGGACTCCGGAATCATCTACCTCACTCTGGAAGACCCGGACGCGGACAAGGCCAACCATGTGCTCGATCAGATCAGTCGGCTCTATGTGCGCCAGAACATCGAACGCAGCTCCGCCGAAGCCGCGCAGCGCCTGGAGTTTCTGCGTTCGCAGGTACCGCTGGTACGCAAGGAATTGGAAAAGGCCGAAGCCGCCCTCAATGCCTATCAGACCAGCGCCCAGTCGGTGGACATCAGCATCGAGACCAAGAGTGTGCTGGACCAGATCGTCGCGCTGGAGTCGCAGATCTCCGAGCACAATCTCAAGCGTACGGAGTACAACCAGCTCTTTACCCCGGAACACCCGACCTATCAGACGCTGATGACCAAGATCGCTCAGCTGCAAGCGCAGAAGAACGCGCTGATGAGCAAGATCGATACCTTGCCGATGACCCAGCAGGAACTGTTGCGCCTGAATCGCGACATGCAGGTCACGACTCGCACCTACACACTGCTGCTGGACAAGGCTCAGGAACAGGACATTCTGCGCGCGGGCACCATTGGCAATGTGCGCATCATCGACAGTGCCTACGCCGTGGTGGAGAAGCCGGCCAAGCCCATCAAGCCGCTGGTGGTGCTGATCGCCATCTTCGTCGGGCTGCTTGTGTCAGCGCTGGTGATTCTGATACGCCAGGTGTTCTATCGCGGCATCGAAAGCCCCGAGACGATCGAGCACCTGGGTATCCCGGTGTATGCCGCGCTGCCTTTCTCGGCGAAACAGGAGCACCTGTACCGCCTGAGGAAAATCCGCGATGGGCGAAGCAAGCTGCTGGGCGGAGCGGATCCGGCGGACCTGGCGATCGAGTCGCTGCGCAGCCTGCGCACCAGCCTCAAGTTCGCCATGCTCGAGGCCCGCAATCGAACCCTGGTGATCACCAGCCCCACGCCGTCGGTGGGCAAGTCTTTCGTTTCCAGCAACCTGGCGTCGGTTATCGCCCAGGCGGGCCAACGAGTGTTGCTGATCGATGCCGACATGCGTCGCGGCTATCTCGCGGGCGTGTTCGGTCAGGAGCCGCGCCACGGCCTGTCCGATGCGCTGGCCAGCGGACTGCGTCTCGCGGCGGTGACCAACAAGACCGACCAGGCCAACCTGCACTTCGTCGCCAGCGGCTTTTCCGCTCCAAACCCGTCCGAGCTGCTGATGCACGACAACTTCGCCAAGTTGCTCAAAGAGGCGGAGCGGGAATACGACTTCGTCATCATTGATACGCCCCCGGTATTGGCCGTTACCGATGCCGTGCTGGTCGCACAGCTGGCCGGCACCTGTCTGCTGGTCGCACGTTACGGGCTGAGCACGGCCAGCCAGGTCGAGACGTCCAAGCGACGTCTGGCACAGAACGGGGTATTGCTCAAAGGCGCCATTCTCAATGGCGTCAAGCGCAGGGCCTCGAGCACCGCCTATGAAACCGGCGCCTACGGTTATTACAGCTATTCTCAAAAAGCCTGACACATGCGAGGGAGACGCCGTGTTCGGAACCGCCGCGATGATGCAACCTTACCTGTTCCCCTACCTGGGCTATTTTCAGCTGATCGCCCGCAGCGATGTTTTCGTGTTGGGTGACGATCTCCAGTACGTCAAAGGTTCATGGATAAACCGTAACCGGATACTGGTGAACGGACAGCCGCAGCTGATCACCTTTCCCTTGCGCAAAGGCGGCGGGTTCGACCCGATCAACCAGCGTTGGCTGTGCGATGACTTCGCGCGCGAAGCCCAGAAACTGCTGAGGACACTGGAACTCGCCTATTCGCGCGCGCCGTACAAGGCTGAAGTGGTTCCGCTGATCCGCCAGATCCTGACGCATCCGGAACGCAATCTGGCCCGTTTTACCGAGCATTCGATCCGCTGCGTCTGTGCCTATCTGGACATCACGACGCCGATCCGTATCGGCTCCGAGCTGGGGCTGCCGGCTCGCATGGATAAGCAGGAGCGGGTCATCGGCATCGCGAAGAAGCTGGGTGCCGCGCTCTATATCAATCCAATCGGCGGTGTGGCGCTTTACTGTCCAGCCCTCTTCCGATCTCACGGCCTGTCGTTGCGATTTCTGCGCATGGACGACCTCAGCTATCCGCAGTTCAACCAGCCGTTCGTGCCTTCACTGTCAATCATCGACGTGTTGATGTTCAACAGCCAGAAAGATGCACAGGCCCTGCTCAAACGCTTTTCTCTGATCGAAGGGGTCGAGCAACAGACGGCACTGCAGGCATAAACGTCCTCGACAAAACGGACATCGGCAACCTCCCCTATGGAAGGCAGGTTTCACATGACAGCACTTGGCAGCAATCCGCACTGGTACCTGATTCAAACCAAACCCCGCCAGGAGGCCCGCGCCGAAGAGCATCTGGTGCGCCAGGCGTTCGAGTGTTACAGGCCGCAGAAGCCCAGCGGAAACGGCAAGACACCAGAAGCGCTGTTTCCGGGCTACCTGTTCATCCGCCTCGATCGTCAACTGGACAACTGGTATCCCATTCGCTCGACCCGTGGCGTCGCCCGGGTGGTGTCCTTCGGAGGCGAGCCGACGCCGGTCAGGGACGAACTTATCGAACAACTGCGTCAACGCCTCGCGGTGCCGGCCGAAAAGCCGCAGTTCCAACCCGGCGAGCGCGTGCAACTACATGGCGGCAGCTTTAGCGATCTCGAGGCGATCTTCGTCAGCGCCGATGGCCAGGAGCGTTCGGTGATCCTGCTGAAACTGTTGCAGCGTGAACAGAAAGTGCGCGTGCCAACGCGCTACCTCAGCGGTTGCGGCGTGTCTCACAGGGCCGCGCTTGGCTGCGGCGTCGATTGATTCGGGGACTGCAACCATGAAGATCTTGTTTCTGCACAGTCTCTATGAGCCCCATGTGGGCGGAGGCGCGGAGATCGTCGTACGCCAGCTGGCCGAAGGGCTGCAGGTTCGTGGCTATGATGTGGCGGTGCTGGTCACCGGACCGGAGCCCGGCGTTCAGAAGGAGACGTTAGACGGCGTACGGATCTATCGCGCCGGCCTGCACAACCTTTACTGGCATTTCACCCAAAACAGACCCAGCTCGTTGCGTCGCCTTGGCTGGCATTACCGGGATCGTTACAACCGCAGCATGCGCCAGCACGTTCGCGAAGTGATCGCATGCGAACAGCCGGACCTGGTGATGTGCCACAACCTGACGGGCTGGTCGATCTCGGCGTGGGACGAAATAAGTGCCGCCGGCGTGCCGATCGTTCAAGTGCTGCATGACCTCTATCTGCTGTGCCCCAAGGACACCATGTTCAATAAAGGCCGCAGCTGCGAGCGGCAGTGCACGCTCTGTTCGGCCTTTCGGCGGCATCACGCCGTAGCGTCCGCTCAGGTCGACGCGGTGATCGGTGTCAGCCGTTTCGTTCTGGACCGACTCACCGCCCAAGGCTATTTCGGCCGAGCCACCCGCCATGTGGTGCATAACAGCATCGTGCAGAGCGCCAGTGCGCCTCCTGAGCGCCACAGCCACAGCGGGCTGCTGCGTTTCGGCTATATCGGCACGCTGTCGGAAAACAAGGGCGTGGGTTGGCTGATCGAGCAGTTCCAGCAGCTTTCCATCGACGCCACCCTGGAAATCGCCGGGCGCGGCAAGTTGGACTACGAGGCACAGCTCAAGGCGAAGGCCGATCCGGCCAAGGTCCGTTTTGTCGGCTACCAGGATGCCAATGCCTTCATGCGCAACATCGATGTGCTGGTGGTGCCGTCCATATGGGCCGAGCCGTTCGGCCTGGTGGCGGTCGAGGCTTGCGCCCAGCACCTGCCCGTCATCGCGACGAGCATGGGCGGCCTAGGGGAAATCATCGAAGACAACCACAACGGCCTGCTCTGCACACCGGCCGATCCTGACTCGCTTGGCCGGGCGATGCTCAAACTCTACCTGGACAGCAGCCTGCGCCAGCGGTTGTCGCGGCAGGCGCGTACCAGCGTCGCGCCTTTTTTGAACATGGAGCGAATGCTCGATCAGTACCAGTCGATCCTGCATACCGCGCTACACGGCCGGAGAGCCCACGATGACCCCGAGTTCGCTGACCATCACGCGCCCCAGGTCGAGCCCGCTGGCGATTGACAAGCCAACCCTGCTGACCTTGATCGCGGCCTCGCTGCTGATCAGCGAAACCTTTGCCGGCGCGCTGCGCTATTACCTGGACATGGCTGGCATCTCCGCCCTGCTCTACGTGCCGAAGCTGGCGTGCCTGGCGGCGGTCGCGCTGGAACTGCCGCGTGCGCGAAACAAGCCCGGGGTGTGGCTGGTGTTGTTTGCCTTGGCAGTCTCGGGTTTGTTGGCGTTGCTGCACGGGGCCGCGCTGATGAACGTCGGCTTCAGCCTGTTCATCTACATCCCGCTGCTGTTCGGGTTGTTCTGCGGCGGCTACCTGGAAAGCAGAGCCACCCTGCTGGGATGGGTGGCCGGGCTGTGCCTGGTTGCCTCACTGTTCGGCATCGCGCTGGACATGTTCACCAACGTGCCATGGAAGGGCTATAGCTACATGATGGGTGACGTCGAGCTGACCGCGAACAAATCCTGGGCCTTTGGCAGTACCGACCGCCTAGCCGGCTTTGCCCGTATGTCGACCAACCTGGCGGTGATGATCGCGCTGTACAGCCTGTACCTGGCCGCGTTCCTGCATTCGCGGCTGCTGCGAATGCTGCTTTACCCGCTGGCCTTCGGCGCGATCTTCCTCACCACCAACAAGTCCACCGCGGCGGCTTACCTGTTGACCCTGATGATGCTGTTCCTCGCCGGCTACCGCATGCCCAGCGCTACGGCATTTTTCATCGCGGTGCTGACGGGGATGGCGTTGCCGATCGCCAGCCTGTTGCTGAACATTCCGCAGAGCGAAGCCTACAGCGCCAGTCTGCTTGCATCCTTCAACGACCGTCTGATCAACAGCTGGCCGAACTTCATCGACGTGATCACCAACGAAGGCTGGGGCTGGTGGGGCGCAGGGTTCGGTGCGGTCGGCAGCAGCGCAGCGGCCTTTCCGCTGGCCTGGCTGGAGCTGCTGAGCATCGCCGACAACACAGCGCTGTATCTCTGGGGAATGCTAGGGGTGTTCGGCGTCCTGCTATATCTGCTGCTGTTTCCGTTAATGCTGCGCCTGCACGACCGAGGCCCGCGCATCCGTCACGCCCTGCTGGGCATCGTTTTCTGTACCTGCCTGATCGGCTGGGCGACCGACGTCCTGGAGGTGACCACCTCCACCCTGTTCCTCGGAATGGCGATCGCCCATGCCCTGACGCCACGGGAAGTGCTGCACCGAGGGCCACACCACCCGATCGCTACCGCGCAACCGCATGCGCATAGACCCTGGGAAGCCCAGTCATGAGCACCCGCCTTCTTTTGTGCCGTTTGGTGTTTGTCTCAGCCGTGTCGGGCCTGGCACTGCAGGCTTCGGCAGTTGAGCCGGAAGAGCCCTTTATCGTCGGCGTCTGCTCGCATGACCTGCATCTTCGCGACAGCCGCAGCCAGGGCAACCAATTGTTACGGGACGCCGGTATCGAGTCGGTACGAACCGACGCGCATTGGGCGTTTCTTGAGCGTAACCGCGACCAGCTCAAGGTGGAGCCGCACTGGGATCGCTATCTCGCCGGTAACGAAGCGCAGGAGCTCGATAGCCTGTTCATTCTGGGGTACGGCAATCGTTTTCACGGCGGTGGAGAGAAGCCGCGCAGCGAACCGGTACGCGCCGCCTTCAATCGCTACGTCGCCTTCGTTGCCCAGCAGTTTCGGGGGCGGGTCAAGCACTACGAAGTCTGGAACGAGTGGGACGTCGAGGACCCGAGCGATCCTCAGTTCACTCAGGACTATGCCCGGCTGATCGCCGATGCGGCAGGCATCATTCGCCAGCACGATCCCGACGCCAAGGTGTTGGCCGGCGCGGTGACCACCAAGGGCATCGAGTCGGGTTTCGCCCTGCGCCTGATCGAAAATGGCGTAATGCAATCGATCGACGGCCTCTCGTTGCACCCGTACGTCCATTGTCGCGGCCGGGGAAAGAACACCCCGGAAGCCTGGATCGAGTGGCTTGCCGAGGTCGACCTGGAACTGTCCCGTGCGGCCGGTCAGCCGGTGCCCCTGTACCTGACGGAAATGAGCTGGCCGGCCTATCAGGGTTCCTGCGGCATCGATGAAGACCTGCAGGCTGCCTATCTGGCGCGCAGTTTCCTGCTCGTCAGGACGCTGCCGAACGTGCGGGGCATGTGGTGGTACGACTTCCGAAACGACGGGACCGACAAGCGCGAGCGAGAGCACAACTTCGGCTTGGTCCGTCAGGACTACAGCCTCAAGCCAGCCTACCGGGTGCTCGAGGCAGTCGGCCCGATCGTCCAGCACTACCAATTCCTTGGCCATCGCGAAAAAACCGGGAATAACACCGTTCTGATGCGTTTCGGCAACGCGGACGAGCAACTTCTGGTCGCCTGGAGCACCGACCAGGCCCGCGCTGTCAGCATCGAATCCACGGGCAAGGTCACCGGCCCTCTGGAACTGATCGATACCGCACACCCCGAAAACGGCCGAACCCTGGGCGACACGATGTGGACCTGTCCGGTCAACGCGAGCACCTGTACCGCCACTGTGGAGCTCAATGGGTTTCCCAAAATCATCAGCCTCGGCAAGTCCGCCGCGGCTCGTACCAGCCCCTAGCAGAAGATCTCGATTCGGGAACCGTTTTGAAAAGAGGATTTTCAGATGATTGTGATCAATGCTCGCTTTCTGACCCAGGAAATACGGGGAGTACAGCGCTTCGCAGAACAGATCAGCCTGCAACTCAAAACCCTACGCGACGATCTGGTGTTCGTCGCCCCCCAGGATATCCGCCTGCACGACAGTGCCGAGCAACTGCAGGTGCTTCGCATCGGCCGCCACCGCGGACATCTTTGGGAGCAGGTGGACCTCCCGCTGTGGCTGGTACGCAATGGCAGTCCGCCGCTGGTCTCATTTTGCAATACCGCCCCGCTGGTCTACGGCAACCAGATCGCGACCCACCATGACATCACCTATGTCAGGCATCCGGAAAGCTACTCGAGAGCATTCCGGGCCACCTATCGCAACCTGACCCCCCTCTTACTCAAACGAATCAAGGCCTTGATTACCGTGAGCGAATTTTCCCGGAAAGAAATAGCGCGTTTCTACGGCTATCCGGCGCGCCACATCTGGGTGGTGCCCAACGCAGTGGATGCACGCTTTCAGCCCTTCTGCGCAGAGCAATGTCCCCGGGCCTCGGCGCCTTACCTGCTGGCCGTGTCCTCTCATAGCGCGCACAAGAACTTCGCCAGGATGGTTGCCGCGTTCCTGCGAATGGAAGGGCTCGAGGACGTCGAGCTACGCATCATTGGCGACTCGAATCGAGTCTTCTCCGGCAGCCTCCACGACGTTGTCGGCAGCCGTCGAATCCGCATGCTCGGCCGGCTCACCGATGAAGAACTGGTGGAGGCCTACCAGGGCGCAACAGCCTTCGTGTTCCCGTCCGTTTACGAAGGTTTCGGCATCCCCCCGCTCGAGGCGCAGGCCTGCGGCTGCCCGGTCATCGCCGCACGTGCCGCCTCCATTCCGGAGGTACTGGGCGACAGCGCCCTGTACTTCGACCCGCTGAAGGTCAAGGACATCGCGGATTGCATGCAGCGGATCCTGCGCGACGAAGCCTTGCGCCAGGATTTGCGGCGGCGTGGCAAGGCGAACGTGGCACGGTACTGCTGGAATTCATCGGCCCGACAGGTTTCCCGGCTGATCGACCAGGCATTCACCAACGTACGCGACGGCAATAAGGCAGGCCTACAGCGACTCCCGTTCAGCCAGCCGAAGCATTGACCCCCTCGTCGACAGATGCCCATCGCCGCACTTCGATACCCCAGTCGCCGAACGCTCGACGATTGATCCCGCTGCCACCTCATCCCTGAAAGGCTATCGTATGAAAATCGCCATTGTTCATGACTGGCTGGTGACCTATGCCGGCGCCGAACGGGTGCTCGCCGGGCTGCTGGAGACCTGGCCGGAAGCAGACCTGTTCGCCGTGATCGACTTCCTCTCCGATGAAGATCGCAGCAGTCTCGGCGGCAAGCGCGCCACCACCACCTTCATTCAGCAGCTTCCCAAGGCCAAGACGCACTATCAGAAGTACCTGCCCCTGATGCCGCTGGCCATCGAACAGCTCGACATGTCGGCCTATGACCTGGTGATTTCCAGTAGTCACGCCGTGGCGAAGGGCGTACTCACCGGACCGAACCAGTTGCACATCAGCTACGTGCATTCGCCGATCCGCTACGCCTGGGACCTTCAGCATCAGTATCTGCACGAGGCCAGCCTGGACCATGGTTTCAAGGCCAAGCTGGCACGCATGCTTTTGCACTACATGCGTATGTGGGATCAGCGCACTGCGAGCGGCGTGGACGAGTTCATCGCCAACTCGCATTTCATCGGCCGGCGCATCAACAAGAGTTATCGGCGCGAATCAACCGTCATCTATCCACCCGTCGACACCCGTCAGTTCACGCTGTATGCGAACAAGGAAGACTTCTATCTGACGGCCTCACGGATGGTGCCCTACAAGCGCATTCCAATGATCGTCGAAGCGTTTTCCCGGATGCCTGACAAGAAGCTGATCGTCATCGGCGCAGGGCCCGAGATGGAAAAAGCGAAGGAGCTCGCAACGCCAAACGTGACGCTGATGGGTTATCAGAATTTCGCGGTGTTGCTGCACTACATGCAGCGCGCGCGTGCATTCGTTTTCGCCGCAGAGGAAGACTTCGGTATCGCGCCGATCGAAGCCCAGGCGTGCGGAACGCCCGTCATCGCCTACGGTCGAGGCGGAGTACTGGAAACCGTTCGGGGCATTGATCATCCGGAGCCGACCGGGGTGTTCTACCCCGAGCAGACGCCCGAGTCTCTGATCGCTGCGATCGCGGAATTCGAATCGGAAGCACATCACATCTTTCCTGATGCATGCCGAGCCAGCGCGGAGCGTTTTTCAACCGAACGATTCAGGCAGGAGATCAGGGCTTTCGTAGATACTAGGGTTCGAGAGGTTTCGTTGCTTCAAGGGCAGGACGCGCTATTGCACCGAACGACCGTAACTCCGGCAAGCGTTACGCCGGTTTACCCCGCCGCGGTTCCAATGAAGCAAGCCTGACCAAGACCTCATTACAATTGCGAGGTTTCAAGGATGAACACTGCAACCCAATGCATCCGCACCACGTGCGTACTGAGCATCGCCCTGCTGATCTGCGGGACGACCGTTGCCACGCAAATTTCCGAACGTGCCAAAGCAAAACTGTATCCGCAGGGATACGACAGTCTTGCGCGGGACACGTATAGCTGCGCCAGCGGTGACTCCGCAGCAATCGCCTTCGATCATGGTGTTCGCCAGGGCGTTCCCTCCTGCGATGACAGCAGTCGCCGCGTAACGGTATCCCCGTCCCCCGTACGCCTGGCGAAACCGCTCTCCGATAACCATTACATCCGCTCTGGCGACAGCATCCGCTACTCGTTCTAACCCTGCGACCTTTTGGAGGCGCTATGGACAGTGAAGACCAAAACAGGCAATCGCTGATTTATGCCGACGGGTATTCCTATACCGAAATATTCCAGGCCCCCGAACTACCGGGAATGCCTGGCGGCAGTCGGTTGATCAGTGTCTTTCATGCTTTTTTTACCGCAGACCGAGACAACGACATTCTCGACGCCGATCCGACTGCGCTGATGAGGATGAAAATGACCAGCGACCTCTGAAATTCGAACCGCACGCGTCCCGCTGCTGTCCCTAAGCGCCTCGTCAGACGGCCCTTCCGCGCCCTCTGACGCGGCGATCGTTCCCCCCGATTCATGCAGAGCCCCCCAATGACCCCGAAAACCTCCGTGGTGACCGTGACCTATGGAGATCGGCTGGCTTATTTGCAGCAGCTGATCGAGCGCGCGCTGGCGTTCGTCGAGATTAACGAAGTGATCATCGTGAGCAACGCCGCGCTCGCACCGCTGGAACAATTGTCAGAACGCTGGCCGGGAAAGGTCCGATTGATTCAGCTGCAACACAATACCGGCTCGGCGAATGGCTATGCCGTGGCGCTCGAAGCCGCGCTGGCCGGCGGCGCCGATTACATCTGGATGATGGATGACGATAACGCCCCGACGGCCGCCGCAGTGTCGATCCTGCATCGGGAGGTCGCGCGTCTGGGCAGCCTGCTCGGCCCGGATCGGGTGGCAGTACTGGGCTACCGGGCAACACAGCAGGCCGACATCGCCCAAGGCGTACCGCCGCGCTATATCTTGCAGCCGCGCTCCAGCTATTTCGGCTTTCACATCGCCCAGTTACCTTTCAAGATCTGGCGTAGGCTTCCTTGGGCCAAACGGCCCGGCAAGCGGCTGGCGAGTATCAGTCTGCCCTTCGCTCCCTACGGCGGCATGCTCGCGCATCGCAGTCTGTACCAGCGCATCGGCCTGCCATTGAAAGATTTGGTGCTATACGTCGACGACACTGAGTACACCCGGCGCATCACCGCAAGCGGGGGGCGATTGTTCCTGTTCACCGATGCGGTAATCGACGAGCTTGAGCAGTCTTGGAACATCAAGGCGCACACACGCAATATCTACGAAGCCTTTCTGCTCGGTGACTCGGACTTCCGCGCCTATTACACCGCACGCAATCAAGCCTGGTTCGACAAGAACGTCTGGGCCGCCTCCCCCCGGCTGCATCGCCTCAATCGGGCGATCTTTCTCACCCTGCTGCGCCTGATCGCCCGGTTGCGCAATACCCGAGAGCGCCTAGCGCTTATCGAACAAGCCATCCATGACGGCGAAAACGGCGTTCTGGGAATGAGCAAAACTTTCCCGTTGCGTTGAGCCCTGCCTGTAGCAGTGCTGGCGCCCGGATCACCAGGACTTGCCCATGGATATCGCTTCGACTCAGCGCGAGCAGAACAACTTCGACTTCTTGCGTTTTTTTGCCGCTTCGGCAGTGGTCCTTGGCCACTGCTATTGGCTGTCGGGGGCCGGCGAAGTCGAACCGGTACGGCTGTTTACCGGATCCATGGATACCGCTGACATTGCCGTGAACCTGTTCTTCGTCATGAGCGGATTTTTGATCGCCGCATCATGGATCAACAGTCGCAGTCCGCTGGACTTCGCCGCGAAACGCGCCCTGCGGATTTTCCCGGCGTTGGGCGTATCGGTACTTTTGACCGTGCTCATTGTCGGGCCGCTGGCGACCGAGCTGTCACTCGAGGAGTACTTTCTTAACCGCCAGACCTTGGGCTACCTCGGCAACATCGCGCTGATTACGCATTTCCATCTGCCCGAGGTGTTTACCGGCAATCCCTTTCCCGAAACCGTCAACGGCTCCGTCTGGACGTTGCCCTACGAAGTGCTGATGTACGTTTCCTTGCTGCTGATGGGATTGCTCCGTGTATTCGGCCGTATCGCAGTGCTGGTGGTACCTATCGCGTTGATACTGATCCATTTCCAGCTGGCACCGAGCCTGGGCCTGGAAAGCGACATTCTGCGCAAGTCGACCCGACTGGGCATGTTCTTCTTCCTGGGCTCGGCGTTGTACCTGTTTCGCCGCAGCGTGCCGTGGAACTGGAAGATCGCGCTGACGCTGCTGGCCGTATCGCTGCTCAGCGCGCAGACTGAATTGTGGCTGTTCGTCCACGTCCTGACCTTGCCTTACCTGACTATCTATCTGGCGCACCTGCCCATCCCGCGATTGTCCCGGTTCGGCAAATATGGCGATTTTTCCTACGGTATCTACATTTTCAGCTTTCCGATCCAACAGCTGCTGATGCACGGGTCCAGTCCGCAGTTGCCACTGGGTGCGTTCATGGCGATCAGCCTGTCAGCGAGTATCGCTATCGCGGCGTTATCCTGGCATTTGATCGAGTCTCCAGCGCTGCGATTGAAACGCTATCTGCCCGGAGCGCGAGCGAGCATCAGCCGTACAGACCTCAGCCCAGCCCCCTGACCAATGCGTCTGCCTCGCTTGATAGGCCCATCTCTCATAGATTTCGTTGCAGGTCTGGAGCCCTGTAGTCAAACGCCCTACCATGCATCACGATTCCTTCCTGCCTACCACAATCAGACCCCATGCCTTTTGCCCCACTGTTTCGCGTAGACCTGCGACGGCTGATCGTAATGCTGGCCATCCTCAGCGGGTTGATTACGCTGAGCATCAGCTTTTATGCGAGCTATCAGGTGCAGCGCGATTCACTCATCGACAGTACCCTCGAGGCCAACCGGGTCTATGCACTCAAGCTTGCAATCGGCACAGAAACCTTCTTCGATTCGGTACAGCAACAGCTCGCATACAGCGCGGGTATCCTCGGTGGGCAGTTCAACGATAACGGCAAGCTACTCAGCGAGGCCGAACGCCTACGATTGCAGACGAACAGCTTCAATACCGTGGTCGTCACCGATGCCTGGAGCGTAATACGCGCGACGTCGCGTAATGCCGAGCGGCTGATCGGTCAGCGGTTGGATTCGCCCGGTGCACGCGAAGCGCTTCGAGAGCGTAGAGCGCTGATCAGCAGCCCCTACATTTCAGCGATCGGTACGCTGTGGTCCTGATCTCGCATCCGATCGTGGACAAGGAAGGCACCTACCTAGGCTATATCGGCGGAGTCATCAGTCTCAAGGAGCCGAACATACTCAACAGCATGCTTGGCGAGCACTACTACCAGGACGGCTCCTATCTCTACGCCGTTGATCAGAACCGGCGCTTGCTGTACCACCCAGACCCCAAACGGTTAGGCACCGTCGTGAAGGGAAACCCAGTCATCGATCGGGTAATCCACGGCGAGTCGGGCAGCCAGCGGGTCATCAACAGCCAGGGGCAGGACATGCTAGCCGGCTTTGCAGCGGTTCCAACCGCCCGCTGGGGCATCGTCGCGCAACGGCCGACCGCGGTGACGCTGCACCCACTCGACAATCTGATGCTCGAGATCCTGCGGCAAACAGCCCCCCTCGCACTGCTGACGTTTATCGGCGTCTGGTGGTTGTCAGCGCTGATTTCACGCCCGCTCTGGCAGTTGGCGAGAAGCGCCGGCGAAATGGACGCCCCTACCAGCGCGGAAAGAATCCAACGTATCCGCTCCTGGTATTTCGAAGCCGCGCAGCTCAAGCGCGCCTTGAAGCTGGGGATCAGCCTGCTGCACCAACGCATCGGCAAGCTCAATCTCGATGCCCAGACCGACCCGCTGACCGGCCTGCACAACCGCCGCGGTCTTACCCTGGCTCTGGACGCGTTAAGCGCCGAAGGCCACTCGTTCGCCGTCATTGCTCTGGATATCGATCACTTCAAGCGCATCAATGACAACTACGGCCATGACGTTGGCGATCAGGTCATTCTTCATCTCGCTCAGCTGATGACCGCCTGCTCGCGTGGCGCCGACACGCTGTGCCGAAGTGGTGGCGAGGAGTTTCTGATGCTGCTGCCAAACACCAGCATCGAATCCGCACTACGGGTCGCCGAGCGCTTGCGCCAGTGTGTCGAGCAGGAGCAGATTGCACCGGTGGGGCATATCACCATTTCTCTGGGTATTGCCGTCTGGCCGGTACACGCCGACGGAATCGATCGCGTGTTCAAGCTGGCCGACGGCGCGCTGTACCGGGCCAAGCAGCAGGGCCGCAATCGATCAGAGGTCGCCGAACTGGATCGGGACCCAACGGAAGATTCCAACCGGGACGGCTAGCCGACAGGGGCACACCCTACTCGGCCGGCGTGGACTCACACCGGCCGAGCACGACGACCGACATGGCTAAAAAACATCCAGCTCTGTATACTCGCGCGCCTTTTTCATGCGCTGTTCCGAGGTCATTGTCGATGAGCAAAACGCCAACAGTCGGGTTCGTATCACTGGGCTGCCCCAAAGCCACGGTGGACTCCGAACGCATCCTGACTCAGCTGCGCATGGAGGGCTATCAGATCGTGCCCACCTACCAGGACGCCGACGTGGTGGTGGTCAACACCTGCGGCTTCATCGACAGCGCCAAGGCCGAATCGCTGGATGCCATCGGCGAGGCCATCGCCGAGAACGGCAAGGTGATCGTCACCGGCTGCATGGGCGTGGCTGAAGACAGCATCCGCAACGTGCATCCCAGTGTGCTGGCCGTCACCGGTCCGCAGCAGTACGAGCAGGTGGTCAATGCCGTGCATGAAGTGGTGCCGCCGAATATCGACCACGATCCCTTCATCGATCTGGTTCCGCCGCAGGGCATCAAGTTGACCCCGCGCCATTACGCCTATCTGAAGATTTCCGAAGGCTGCAACCACACCTGCAGCTTCTGCATCATCCCCTCCATGCGCGGCAAGCTGGTCAGCCGCCCGGTGGGCGATGTGCTGAGCGAAGCCGAGCGTCTGGTCAAGGCAGGCGTCAAGGAGATCCTGGTGATTTCCCAGGACACCAGCGCTTACGGCGTCGACATGAAATACAAGACCGACTTCTGGAACGGTCAGCCGGTCAAGACGCGCATGCTGGAGCTCTGCCAGGCGCTGTCGAGCATGGGCGTGTGGGTACGTCTGCATTACGTCTACCCGTACCCGAACGTCGACGACGTGATTCCACTGATGGCCGAGGGCAAACTGCTGCCCTACCTCGACATTCCCTTCCAGCACGCCAGCCCGAAAGTACTGAAAGCCATGAAGCGCCCGGCCTTCGAGGACAAGACCCTGGCTCGCATCAAGAAGTGGCGCGAGATCTGCCCGCAGCTGACCATTCGTTCGACCTTCATCGTCGGCTTCCCCGGCGAGACCGAGGAGGACTTTCAGTACCTGCTCGACTGGCTCACCGAAGCACAGTTGGACCGTGTCGGCTGCTTCCAGTACTCCCCGGTCGAGGGCGCACCGGCCGAGGCGCTGGGCCTGGAGCCGGTGCCGGATGAGATCAAGCAAGACCGCTGGGACCGTTTCATGGCCCACCAGCAGGCCATCAGCGCCGCGCGGCTGGAGCGCAAGGTCGGTCAGAAAATCGAAGTTTTGATCGACGAAGTCGATGAAGATGGTGCGATCGGTCGTTCCTACGCCGATGCCCCGGAGATCGACGGCATGGTCTACGTCGACAGCGAACATCCGCTGCAGCCCGGCGACAAGGTCTGGGTTCGTGTGACCAACGCCGACGAGTACGACCTGTGGGCCGAGACCATCTGATCAAAGTCGGCCAAAACCCCATAAAGACCTCGCCCCGGCGGGGCTCGAGGTGACAAAAGAACCCCGCCAATCGGCGGGGTTTTTCGTTTCTCCGGTAGCGATCATCATCGGCCACCTTAAGGAGCAATGGTGGCGCCGCGGCAGCCCTGACGTCGCGCCACGTTGAGTTCGGCCCTGATGGCCAATTGCCCGCATCAAATTGGGGCACTGTCGGTACGGTCAGGTTTTTTATGGAGCGGCATTAGGTAAAGGCGCTTGCAGAAATCGATCAAGCGCCTCATGAACTAAACTATGTACTTGAAATAAAAAGATATTCAAAGAGCCCCCATCGTTAAATAATACTTGGCGCAGGTCTTGCTTAAGCAGCAACATCTGACCATCCGGCCAAGAAAAACAAGCCACATAACGCAATAGGAGCTCTCCTCTATGAAGTCCATTCTGACCATCGCCGCGCTCACGGGCAGCCTGACGCTCGCAGGCCAGGCGGCCGCCGCACCAATGCTGTGGCAAAACAACAGCCTGACCTATCTCTACGGCAAGAACTTCTCTGTAGACGGTGCCGGCGGCAAAGAAGGCGATATCCAACAGACCATCACCTTCGAACATGCCAGCGGTTGGACTTGGGGGGACATGTTCCTGTTCGTCGATAACAAGTGGTACAACGGCATCTCCGGCAGCGACGGCCACACCTACTACGGTGAGTTCAGCCCGCGCCTGTCGCTGGGCAAGATCACCGGCGCCGATCTCTCCTTCGGCCCGGTCACGGACGTGCTGCTCTCGGCCACCTACGAACGCGGCGAAGGACGCAATCGCAACTATCTGCTCGGCCCAGCGGTGGATCTGGAAGTGCCCGGCTTCGACCGGCTCTCAATCAACACCTACTACCGCAAGCCTGACGGCATCACCGGCGCGCCGAGCGGCCAGTGGCAGATCACACCGACCTGGGCCATGACCTTCCCGGTGGGCAACTCAGACATCCTGTTCGATGGCTTTATCGACTGGGTCGTCAACGACGCGGGCTCCAAGGCCAAGGGGGACTACCTGGCCAAAAACTTCCACTTCAACCCGCAGGTCAAGTACGACCTCGGCAAGGCGCTCGATTACACGCCAGGCAAGCTCTACGTCGGTATCGAATATGACTACTGGACGAACAAGTATGGAATCGAGGACAGCAGTGCCTTCAATACCGACAACAACGTCACCAACTTCATCGTCAAGGCTCATTTCTGATACGAACGGCCACGCGCTTCGCCCCTCGGCGTTCGGTTGGAAGTCGTATCTGACATAGCCTGAGACCATGGCGGTCGTTATCGGATGATGACTGCCATTGCTACGAGGCGGCACAAGTAGTTTCGGCCGGTCCGTTGCGAGCCGGCCTTGCCGACAGCGGAGACAGATGCGCTACAAAAGAGGGCAAGCCTCGCCCCATGATCCCATTTTGGTGCACGAATGCGGGTCGGACGCCCGTGCAGCCGGCAGACAAGGGAGTCAAAATCGACGTGCCAGAGCCCTTCGGGTACACGACCCGAATCGCACCGGTAAACCTAAGCGGCTGGTCAGTTTCTTGCAGCCCCGACTCCTGAACGACTGCGACAAATCTGCTCGATCTGCTGCTGTCGCGAGGAAAATCAGCCGATGCCGCCTACGCTAGCATTAGGAAGCGCATCGGGCTGATACCGCCACCACAGGGAACGGACTTATGAATACTTTCGACGCAACGCTCACCCAGCCGTCTGTTGCCAGCAAACGCACCGGCCGGATTCGCCAGAAAAACGAAGAACTGATTCTCTCGGCGGCTGCAGAAGAATTCGCCCGCTATGGCTACAAGGGCACGAGCATGAACGCGATCGCTTTGCGTGCAGCGCTGCCCAAGGCCAATCTGCACTACTACTTCAACAACAAGCTGGGACTTTATGTCGAGGTGATGCGGCATATCCTCGAGCTTTGGGACAACGCTTTCGATAACCTCACCGTCGAGGATGATCCGGCCACCGCGCTGGCGCACTACATCCGCGCCAAGATGGAGTTTTCGCGTAGACAGCCTCAGGCCTCGAAAATCTTCGCCATGGAGGTCATCAGCGGCTGTGAATGCCTGTCGGAGCATTTCAACGAAGACTACCGCGAGTGGTTCCGCGGCCGCGCTGCGGTGTTCCAGGCCTGGAGCGACGCGGGCAAAATGGACCCGGTCGACCCCATGCATCTGATCTTCCTGATCTGGAGCAGCACCCAGCATTATGCGGACTTCTCCGACCAGATCCGCCGCATCACCGGCCAGCGCCGGGTGACCAAGGATGATTTCGAGCGCGGCACGGAGACTCTGATCCGGGTCATCCTCAAAGGTTGTGGCCTGACACCGCCAGCCTGACGTTGCCGCGCAGTCCCGCCGTTGCAGGCTAAGCCGCTATGTCGCAATGACAGCCGTTCGCCGAGGCCGGCCTCCCAACGTCTGAATGATCGGCCATGGGCCGCAAGCGAAAGCGACTGGTCCGTACCAAGGCGTCCGATAGCGCACACACCAGCATCAGGCAAGCGCCCGGCAGGATCGACATAACGCAGCGAACGCCCTCCGCGACAAGATTCATTCGACGGCGCCACCGACGCCGGCACCCAATGAACCGCGGAGGACACATGTCGAACATCAACGGAAAAATCGTACTCATCACCGGCGCCAGCAGTGGTATCGGCGAAGCAACGGCGCGCCTGTTGGCCGCGCAGGGCGCCAGCGTCGTGCTGGGTGCTCGCCGCCTGGATCGCCTGGAACGGCTTGTAGCCGACATCAACGAGGCTGGCGGCGTGGCCGCATGCAAGGCGCTGGACGTCACCCGGCGCGAAGATGTGCAGACCTTCGTCGACTTCGCCGAACAGCGCTTCGGCCGCGTCGACGTGATCGTCAACAACGCCGGGGTCATGCCGCTGTCATCGCTCGATGCACTAAAGGTCGAAGAATGGGACCGGATGATAGATGTGAACATCCGCGGCGTGCTGCATGGCATCGCCGCCGGTCTGCCACTGATGCAACGCCAGCGCTCAGGCCAGTTCATCAATATCGCTTCGATCGGCGCCTACACCGTCAGCCCCACCGCGGCGGTGTACTGCGCGACCAAATATGCGGTACGTGCCATCTCCGAAGGGTTGCGCCAGGAGGTCGGCGGCGACATCCGCGTCACCCTGGTCTCGCCGGGCGTGACCGAATCGGAACTGGCCGAGAGCATTTCGGACAACAACGCCCGGGCGGTCATGGACGATTTCCGGCGCATCGCCATTCCGGCCGAGGCCATCGCCCGCGCCATCGCCTATGCCGTCGATCAACCTGCCGACGTCGATGTCAGCGAACTGATTGTCCGCCCTACAGCCAGCCCTTACTGAGGTCGCTGCGATGAGGATTGCAAATAGCACGCTAATGTTTGCCACTTGGTTAGGCATCTTCGGCCCGCTCGCGCTCGCTTCACCAGAAACAGTTGGCAGCGAACGGCGCGAACGTGGCTTGCAAGTCATGGATCATCTGTCCGGCGGTGCCGGTCAGCCAGTACTCGAGGCGTTGCGACGGGATTATCCGTTTCTTGCCGAGGGCATCACCGATTACGCGTTGGGCGACGTATGGGGCCGTACGGCTCTGGACGCTCGCACCCGGCAACTGGCGGCCGTTGCCGCCTTTGCCGCCCAGGGCAACCTGCCGTACCTGAAAATCCACGCGGGCTATGCACTGCGCCACGGGGTCACGCGTGACGAGCTGAAGGAGGTGATCTACCTGACCACCGTCACGGCGGGCTTTCCTCGTGCCATTGACGCGGCCCAGGCGCTGCGTGAAGTACCGGACCCGGCCGAGCAGTAACACCAAGGCGCTACGCCTACAGGCGTAGCGCCTTCACCTCCGATTTGCATCTGCCCATGTCGTCCCGCCCAGAAACGGTGCGCGCACACCGCACTTCGTACGAACAGGCACCAAAGCGAAGCACAGACTACCCTCGTCCTGTGGTTGCTTGATCACGCAGCCTGCTGATCCATGCTTCGCAGCATTTTCCTGACTACCTGGCCAGTTTTTTGCTAATGCTCTGGTCATGAAGTATCCAGCGGACGCCTATATGCCCGAATCACATACTGCACGCCTGCAACTGGCTGGCATCACCAAACGGTACCCTGGCTGCCTGGCCAACGACCGCATCGACCTGTCGATCCAAGCAGGCGAAATTCACGCGCTGCTGGGCGAGAACGGCGCTGGTAAAAGCACCCTGATGAAAATCATCTACGGCGTGACACAAGCGGACGCCGGCGAGGTTCGTTGGGAAGGGCAGCCGGTGACCATGCGGGACCCGGCACAGGCGCGCGCGTATGGCATCGGCATGGTGTTTCAGCACTTTTCATTGTTCGAAACCCTCAACGTCGCCGAAAACATTGCACTGGCGATGGGTGCCGAAGCCGGCACGCCGAAGCAGCTGGAGCCGAAGATCCGCGAGGTATCGCAACGCTACGGCATGCCGTTGGAGCCGCAGCGGCTGGTGCACAGCCTGTCGATCGGCGAACGCCAACGAGTGGAAATCGTTCGCTGCCTGATGCAGGACATCAAGCTGTTGATTCTCGATGAGCCGACATCGGTGCTCACGCCGCAAGAGGCCGACGATCTGTTCGTCGTGCTGCGCCGGCTCGCTGCCGAAGGCTGCAGCATCCTGTTCATCAGTCACAAGCTCAACGAGGTTCGCGCCCTTTGCGAGCGCGCAACGGTGCTGCGTGCCGGACGCGTATCGGGCGAGTGCGTACCGGCCGAGTGCACCGACATGGACCTGGCGCGCCTGATGGTCGGTGATGCCGAAGGGCTCGAAGCCGAATATCCCAAGGCCCGGGGCGGTGCGCCTTTCCTGCGGGTCGAGGGATTGTCTTGGCATAACGTCGACCCGTTCGGCGTATCGCTGGCGGATCTGATGCTGGAGGTACGCGCTGGCGAGATCGTCGGCATCGCGGGAGTCGCCGGCAACGGCCAAGACGAACTACTGGCGCTGCTCAGCGGCGAGCAGCGCCTGGCTCGCGGCCAGGGTGCGCGCATTCGCTTTCTCGATGCGCCGGTGGCGCACCTGCGTCCCGACGCGCGCCGTCGCCACGGTATGGCCTTCATCCCGGCCGAGCGCCTGGGGCATGGCGCCGTGCCTGACATGAGCCTGTCCGACAACGCCCTGCTCACTGCTTTCCAGCAGGACGATCTGATCGGCGGCGGGCTGATCCGTCATGACCGGGTCGAGGCCTTCGCTCGGCGCATCATCGAACGTTTCGCGGTGAAGACTCCCGGCACCCATACGCCGGCGCGCAGCCTGTCCGGCGGCAACTTGCAGAAGTTCATTCTTGGCCGAGAGATCCTGCAGCAACCGAAACTGCTGGTCGCGGCACACCCGACCTGGGGCGTGGACGTCGGCGCCGCCGCGGCGATTCATCGTGAGCTGATCGAGCTGCGCGACGCCGGTGCCGCCATTCTGGTGATTTCCGAAGACCTGGAAGAGCTGTTCCAGATCAGCGACCGCATCGCGGCATTGAGCCATGGCCGCCTGTCGGCGCTGCGTGCGACGGCCGAGACCACCACAACCGATGTCGGCAGCTGGATGGCCGGCCAGTTCGATCAACCCACGCCCACCGCCGCCTGAGAGCCTTCGCATGCTGTTATCCCTCGAACCACGTGGTCAGCAGTCGCGACCGATGTTCTGGCTTTCGCCGCTACTGGCCGCGTTGCTGACTCTGCTCAGCGGCGCGCTGCTGTTCGCCGCGCTCGGCCATCCGCCACTGGAAACCCTGCGCGTGCTACTGATCGATCCGGTCAGCGATCTCTACGGCGTCTCCGAACTGTTGGTCAAGGCGCTGCCGATCCTGCTTTGTGCGCTGGGCTTGGCGGTGGTGTACAACGCGCGCATCTGGAACATCGGTGCCGAGGGCCAGCTGCTGATCGGCGCGCTGGCCGGCAGCGCACTGGCGGTGCATATCATCGACTGGGATTCGCGCTGGGCGCTCGTCCTCACGCTCGCAGTCGGCACCCTCGGCGGCGCGGTCTGGGCCGGACTCTGCGCCTGGTTGCGCACCCAGTTCAACGCCAATGAGATTCTCACCAGCATCATGCTCAACTACATCGCCTTGAACCTGTTGCTGTTCGCCGTGCACGGGCCGTTGAAGGATCCGCTAGGCTTCAACTTTCCCGAGTCGGCGATGTTCGGCGACGCCACGCGCCTACCGCAACTGTTCGAGGAGCTGCGCGTGCACGCCGGTTTCTATTTCGCCCTGCTGGCGCTCGTAGTGGTGTGGGTTCTGCTGCAAAAGAGCTTTCTCGGCTTCCAGATCAAGGTGCTGGGACTGGACAAGCGCGCGGCCGGTTTCGTCGGTTTTCGCGAGAGGCGCCTGGTCTGGGTCGCCCTGCTGATCAGTGGCGCACTGGCTGGCCTGGCCGGCGTTGCCGAGGTGACCGGGCCGATCGGTCAACTGGTACCACAGGTTTCGCCTGGTTACGGCTATGCGGCCATCACCGTGGCGTTTCTCGGCCGGCTCAACCCACTCGGCATCGTCTTTGCCAGCCTGCTGATGGCACTGCTCTACCTCGGCGGCGAAAACGCACAGATGGCGGCCAACCTGCCGCAATCGATCACGCAGCTGTTTCAGGGCATGGTGCTGTTCTTCCTGCTGGCGTGCGATGTACTGATTCTCTATCGGCCGCGCCTCGGGCGAAACCTGAAGCCGAAAGCTGGCAGCCTGCAGCCAGCGGTGCAGCCATGAACGCCGCGACTCGCTCCGCCAATGCAGTTGCCGCTTTTACTTCCAGCTTCCCGCTTCTGGCTTCCCGCTAAGGAACACCATGGATATCGATCTACTGACCAATATCTTCTACGCCATGATCCGCACCGGTACACCGCTGCTGCTGGTGGCGCTCGGCGAGCTGGTCTGCGAAAAGACTGGCGTACTCAATCTCGGTCAAGAAGGCATGATGCTGTTCGGCGCAGTGGCCGGTTTCATTGCCGCGTTCGCCACCGGCAACCTCTGGCTGGGTGTGGTCTTTGCCTGCCTGGGCGGGATGCTGCTTTCGCAACTGTTCGCCCTGGTGGCGCTGGGTTTCAACGCCAACCAGGTGGCGACCGGGCTGGCGCTGACCATCTTCGGTGTTGGCCTGTCGTCGTTCATCGGTGCCGGCTGGGTCGGCAAGCCGCTAGCGGGCTTCGAACCCATCGCCATTCCTTTCCTGAGCGACATCCCGCTGATCGGTCGCATGCTGTTTGCCCAGGATCTGCTGGTCTATCTGTCCTTCGCACTCTTCGCCCTGGTCGCCTGGGTGCTGCTGAAAAGCCGTATGGGTCTGATCATCCAGGCGGTCGGCGAGAATCCCAACGCCGCCAGCGCCATGGGCCTACCGGTGCTGCGCGTGCGGGTACTGGCGGTGCTGTTCGGCGGCGCTATGGCCGGGCTGGCCGGCGGCTACCTGTCGCTCGCCTATACGCCGATGTGGGCGGAGAACATGACCGCCGGGCGTGGTTGGATCGCCTTGGCGCTTGTTGTGTTCGCCAGCTGGCGAGTGGGTCGCGTACTGCTCGGCGCCTATCTGTTCGGCTTGGCCAGCATTCTGCACCTGGTCGCCCAAGGGCTCGGCCTGTCGATCCCCGGTAAT
Source organism: Pseudomonas sp. KSR10 (assembly GCF_022355455.1). Classification (NCBI taxonomy): domain Bacteria; kingdom Pseudomonadati; phylum Pseudomonadota; class Gammaproteobacteria; order Pseudomonadales; family Pseudomonadaceae; genus Pseudomonas; species Pseudomonas sp. KSR10. Next base: position 28,911 of record NZ_JAKOEN010000021.1, read on the forward strand.
CTGCTGGCGATGCTGCCGTACGTCGCAACGATCATGGTGCTGGTGCTGCTGTCGCGAGACGCGATCCGTACTCGCCTGTATGCACCGGTGTCGTTGGGCCAGCCGTGGAAAGCAGGTCATTGACCGATGACCCGGCACTCGCCCTGGTGGACTGAAGCCCACCCTCGCGCAGACTCGTCGGGCTGAAGCCCCTAGCCCGCTCCGCCCGGTGGGCGCGACGGTGTTCCGCGTTAGCCCGACGACTCGAGGCGCATTGGCAAACCGAGTGGGCCTAGGATCGCTCCGCCAGTTCGTCAGCCAGGCATAACAACGCCTCGCGAGCGCCGCCCGCAACCAACCGGGCCGGCACCGCCAGCATCAGATTCACCGGCAGATCGAAGGCTTCCAGTTGTAAGCCGTCGCAGTCCAAGCCTGGCTGTCCGCACAGATGCGGCAACTGGCGCTGCAGGCGCTCGGCATAGCTGCCCGCGCCGTCCAGATATCCCACCACTGGCTTGCCACGAGCCACGGCATAACCCACTTCGAAGCTGGTGCCGCTGTCGGGCTCACCGCCCCGGAAGAAGTTGAGGTCGGCGATCACCGCATCGGCTTGCTCCAACAGGTCCAGATTGGCCTGGTAGATCCAGGCAGCCTGCTCGCGCGCACCGACGATGTGGCGCGGCACCTGCTTGTCCAGCGGGTACAGCCCAATGAAGCCGAAGTCGGCGCAGAGCGCCTTGAGTCGCTCGCCATGCTCGAGTGCATCGGCGCGGAACACGCCGGGACCGGCGAGGTAGATATGTACGTCCATGAAAGTCCATCTGGCTGATGGGCGTCAGAGCCCTATCAGCGAAAGCATGATGAAGGTGGCGAACAACACGAAGTGGGTCATGCCCTCGATCGCGTTGGTCTCGCCGTCGTTCAGGTTGATCGCGGCCACGATCAGGGTGATGAAAATCATCACCGTCTGCACCGGCGACATCGCCATCTGAAACGGCTGTCCACTATACAACGCCAACGCTTCCATCACCGGCACCGTGAGAATGACCGTGGACAGCGAAGCGCCGAGCGCGATATTGACCACCGACTGCATACGATTAGCTAGCGCTGCTCGCAAGGCGGTGAGTATTTCCGGGCTGGCAGAAATGGCCGCGACCAGCAGCGCGGCCAGCATAGGCGGCGCGCCACTGCCTTCCAACCCGACATCGAGCGCCTGGGACATCACCTCGGCGAGCGCGCCGATGATCACGATGCCGGCACATAGCAGACCGATCGAGCGGCCACGGCTGGTCGTCGCCTCAGACACCACTTCGCCTTTGCGCCGTCGCTTTTCCGGATAGCTGTAGCTGAAGAAGTAGCTGTGCGCACCGACCTGCATGCGCAAGAACAGGCCGTACAACAACAGCATGGCGCCAATGGTGAACACCGAGTACGCCCGCCAGTCTTCACGCGGAATGAACTCCGGCACCACCATCGACACACCCATGGCGGTAAGAATCATCACGCTGTAGGTACGCGCCGAATCGTCGTTGTACGGCTGCTCGCCGTGGCGAAGGCCACCCATCAATGCGGCAAGGCCCAGAATACCGTTGAGATCGAGCATCACCGCCGAGTAAATGGTGTCACGCACCAGCGTTGGTGACGGGTGGTGGGTCATCATGATGCCCAGGATGACCACCTCGACCAATACGGCGGAGAGCGTAAGGATCATCGTTCCGTAGGGATCTCCGACCTTTTCCGCGAGGATCTCGGCGTGGTGTGCGACCCGTATCGACGCCATCACGATCATCAACACGAGTGCGCCGACGGCGGTCAAAGCGACGACGCGTCCGCCACTGAGCAAGCTGCCTTCAACCACGTAGGCGACGACGGCGGCCAACAGGGCCAGGAGCAGGAAGCGCTCTTCTCGCAATAGCGTCAGCATGAAAGATCTCCCGTGGTCTATCGTTCTGATGCACCAAACTGTGGCAGCAACGCTGCCTGTCGCACCTAGCCGGATCCACCATTGGCTCGGCCAGCAACTGCCGGAGAGGTGGATTGGGAACCTCAGCGGGTATCTGTCCAGTTGGTCAGTTTTTTGCAAACCAAACCGCAGCCTCACAGCGGACACGCAAAAAAATATGCAACCAGGAGCAACACCCATGCAGAAGAACACCCGGAAATCCCTGTTCCGCGGCCTCACCGCAGCGATTGGTTTGAGCACTGCCCTTTCCGCCGTTGCAGCCGATCCGCTCAAAGTCGGCTTCGTCTACGTGGGCCCGATCGGCGACCACGGCTGGACCTACCAGCACGAGATGGGTCGTCAGCATCTGGAAAAGGAGCTCGGCGATCAGGTTGAAACCACCTTCGTCGAGAACGTTGCCGAGGGCGCCGACGCCGAGCGAGTGATCCGCAACATGGCCAAGGGCGGCTACGACCTGATCTTCACCACGTCCTTCGGGTATATGAACCCGACGCTCAAGGTGGCGAAACAGTTCCCCAAGGTCACCTTCGAGCACGCCACCGGCTACAAGCAGGACAAGAACCTCGGCACTTACCTGTCTCGTTCCTATGAGGGCCGCTACGTGGGTGGGTTCCTTGCGGCGAAGATGACCAAGACCAAGAAGGTCGGCTATATCGCCTCGTTCCCGATTCCCGAAGTGATCCGCGACATCAATGCCATCCAGCTGGCGCTGGACAAGTACAACCCCGGCACCGAAATCAAGGTGGTGTGGGTGAGCTCCTGGTTCGATCCGGGCAAGGAAGCCGATGCCGCCAACGCGCTGATCGACCAAGGGGTCGACGTGGTTTTCCAACACACCGATAGCCCGGCGCCGATCCAGGCTGCCGAACGTCGTGGTGTCTATTCGGTCGGCTATGCCTCGGACATGGCTCACTTCGGACCGAAGGCGGTACTGACTTCCATCGTCAACGACTGGGGACCGCACTACGTCAAGTCGGCACAAGCCGTGATCGATGGCAGTTGGAAGCCGCAGGACTTCTGGGGTGGACTGGCCGAAGACACCATCAGCCTGCCGATCAGCGACCTGGTGCCGGCGGAGGTGAAGACCGAAGCGGAACAGATCATCGCCGCCATCCGCAGCGGGGAGTTGCACCCCTTCACCGGTCCGATCAAGGATCAGTCAGGTACCGTGCGCATCGCCGATGGGGTGACCGCCAGCAATGGAGATCTGGCGTCGATGAACTACTACGTGCAAGGCATTACCGCTGAGTTGCCGAAGTAGCCGATAAGCAAGCTTGTCGCTTGAGGCCGGGCGCTAGATGCTGCGCGAAGTCGCGTGGGCTTCTAGCTTCTGGCCTCTGGCTGCGACCGAGAGATCCGAAATGAACCAACTGCCCATCATCGATATCGCCCCGCTCTACGCCACAGACGAAAACGGCTGGAACGAGATCGCCCAACAGATCGACGCCGCCTGCCGTGACTGGGGCTTCTTCTACATTCGCAACCATCCGATCGATGCGGCGCGCATCTGTGAGCTGAAGGCACGTGCGCAATCCTTCTTCGCACTGCCGGAAGCCGAAAAGCTCGCCATCGACATCACTAAAAGCCGGCACCACCGCGGCTACGGAGCGATCGCCACCGAGCAGCTCGACCCGAGCAAGCCGAGCGATCTGAAAGAAACCTTCGACATGGGCTTCCACATGCCAGCCGATCACCCGGAGGTGCTCGCCGGCAAGCCGCTGCGCGGCCCCAATCGACATCCGGCCATCGACGGCTGGGAATCCTTGTTCGAACAGCATTATCAGGACATGCATGCGCTGGCCTGCACGCTGTTGCGCGCAATCGCCACGGCGCTGGGTATCGACCGGGACTTTTTCGACCAGCGCTTCGTCGAGCCCATCAGCGTGTTCCGCATGATTCATTACCCACCACGGCAAAGCGCGACCGCCCCCGAACAGCAGGGTGCAGGCGCCCACACCGACTACGGCTGCATCACCTTGCTCTACCAGGATCAGGCCGGCGGACTGCAGGTGCAGAACGTACACGGCGAGTGGATCGACGCACCGCCCATCGAGGGAACCTATGTCGTGAACATCGGCGACATGATGGCGCGCTGGAGCAACGACCGGTACAAGTCCACGCCGCACCGGGTGATCAGCCCACTGGGAGTGGACCGCTATTCGATGCCGTTCTTTGCCGAGCCGAATCCCGACACGGTCATCAGCTGCCTGCCCGGTTGCCAAGGGCCGGGCAACCCTCCTCGCTACCCGGACACCACCTGCAGTGCCTATATGCTCTCGCGCTTTGCCGAGACCTACGCCTATCGGCGCGAGCCATCACCGGTCTGAGCTGGCCGTCCGCTTACGGCGGGGACTCCAAAGTCCGGCATGCCACCGACGGTCGCAACGGGTCGGTTGGATCAATGCCGTTTTCGCCGCTGAAAACGGCAAACCAGGTGTTCTCGTTGCCGCCTCAGTTGCGCAGCGATGGCTGGCGCACCGGCGCGCCATTGGCGACGTAATAAGCGGCGGTGCTACGAGGCAACGGCTGTCGCCCACGAATTCGATCGGCGATCTTTTCGGCGATCATGATGGTGGTGGCGTTGAGGTTGCCGGTGATGATCTGCGGCATGATCGATGCGTCGACGACCCGCAAACCCTCCACGCCATGCACCCGGCCCTGCCCATCGACCACGGCCATCTCATCCGTGCCCATCTTGCAGGAGCAGGACGGGTGATAGGCCGTTTCGCCATGTTCACGAACGAAGGCGTCCAGCTCCGCGTCGCTCTGTGCTTGCGCACCGGGGCTCAGCTCCTTGCCGCGATACGGGTCGAGCGCCGGCTGGGCGATGATCTCGCGGGTCAGGCGGATGCTGTCGCGAAACTCCTGCCAGTCCTGCTCGTGGGACATGTAGTTGAACAGAATGCTCGGATCGACCCGTGGATCGATCGAACGGATCTGAACGCGTCCGCGGCTGGGTGAGCGCATCGAGCCGACGTGGGCCTGGAAGCTGTGACCGTCATGGGCATTGCTGCCGTTGTAGTTGACCGCGACCGGCAGGAAGTGGAACTGGATATTCGGCCACTCGAACTCATCGCGGCTGCGAATGAAGCCACCGGCCTCGAATTGATTGCTGGCACCGATTCCTGAGCCGAGGAATAGCCACTCGGCACCGATCGCCGGTTGATTCCACCATTTCAGTGCCGGGTAAAGGGAGACCGGCTGCTTGCACTCGTACTGTAGATACATCTCCAGGTGGTCCTGCAGATTCTGGCCGACTCCAGGCAGGTCCTGGACGATCCCGATGTTCAGGTCGCGCAGCAGCGCCGCCGGCCCGACTCCGGAGCGCTGCAGTATTTGCGGCGAGGCGATGGCGCCGCCACAGAGCAGCACCTCGCGGCGGGCGCGAACAATGGTCGGCTGTTCCCGCCCGCGCAGGTATTTCACACCAACCGCCCGCGTGTTCTCGAACAGCACCCGGTCGGTTACGGCATGGGTGACGATGGTCAGGTTCGGTCGCTCCTTGGCCTGGTCGAGATAGCCGCGCGCGGTACTGGCGCGACGGCCATTGGGCGTGACCGTGCGATCCATGGGGCCGAAGCCCTCTTGCTGATAGCCGTTCAGATCGTCGGTCTTCGGGTAGCCGGCCTGCACGCCGGCCTCGACCATGGCATGGAACAACACATTGTTGTCGGGTTTGGGCGTGGTGACGCTGACGGGGCCGTCACCGCCGTGGTAATCGTTGGGGCCGATATCGCGGCTTTCGGCCTTGCGGAAGTACGGCAGGCAGTCGTGGTAGGTCCAATCCTCGAGCCCTGGCATACGAGCCCAGTTGTCGTAATCCAGCGCATTGCCGCGGATGTAGCACATGCCGTTGATCAGTGATGATCCACCCAGCCCCTTGCCACGGCCGCAATCCATGCGACGGTTGTTCATGTGCGGTTCGGGATCGGTCCTGTATGCCCAGTTGTAACGGGTCCCCTGCAGCGGATAGGCCAGCGCGGCGGGCATCTGGGTGCGGAAGTCGAAACGGTAATCGGGGCCACCGGCCTCCAGCAGCAGCACGCTGACGTCAGCATCCTCGGTCAGACGCGCCGCCAGTGCATTCCCGGCGGAGCCGGCGCCGATGATGATGTAGTCGTATTCCATGAATCCTCCTTCATACAGGCCGGCGCGTTCGTGCGGCTCAGAACACCGAGGCGAAATCGCCCAGCTCCACTTGCACCGACTTCAGCCGGGTGTAATGCGCCAGGGAAGAAATTCCGTTCTCGCGGCCGATGCCGGATTGCTTGTAGCCGCCAACCGGCATCTGCGCGGCCGACTCGCCCCAGGTATTGATCCAGCAGATACCGGCTTCCATCTGGTGAATGATGCGGTGGGCGCGCGCCAGATCGCGCGTCACCACACCAGCAGCCAGGCCGTAGTCGCTGTCGTTGGCGCGACACACCGCCTCTTCTTCGTCGTCATAGGCCAGCAGGCTCAGCACCGGGCCGAAGATCTCTTCACGGGCGATGATCATGTCGTCGGTGCAGTCGCTGAAGATGGTCGGTTCTATGTAGGCGCCGCGGCCGAACTCACCGTGGGTCACCCGCTCGCCACCGCATAGCAGCCGGGCCCCCTGCGCCTTGCCCTTGGCGATGTAGCCCAGCACGCTCTGCATATGGCCGAAGCTGACCATGGGGCCGAAGGTGGTCTGCTCGTTCTGCGGATCGCCCATGCGGATCCGCTGGACCCGCTCCAGCAGCTTGGCTTCGAACTCGGCCAGCTGCTTACGCGGTACGAAGACCCGAGTGCCATTGGTGCAGACCTGGCCAGAGCTGAAGAAATTAGCCATTACGGCGATATCCGCCGCCCGGTCGAGGTCGGCATCGTCACAAACGATCAGCGGCGACTTACCGCCCAGTTCCATGGTCACGTCCTTGAGCGAGGAGCTGGCAGCGCTGGCCATGACCTTCTTTCCGGTCGCCACGCCGCCGGTGAAGGACACCTTGGCGATGCGCGGATGCTCGGTGAGCATGGCGCCGATTGCGGCACCGGCGCCGGTCAGCACGTTGAACACACCGGCCGGCAGGCCCGCCTCGGTAAAGATTTCGGCCAGTTTGAGCGCGCTCAGCGAGGTCACCTCACTGGGTTTGAAGATCATCGCGTTACCGGCCGCCAACGCGGGCGCGGCCTTCCACAGGGCGATCTGGATCGGGTAGTTCCAGGCGCCGATCCCAGCCACCACGCCGAGGGGCTCGCGTCGGGTATAGACGAAGCTGGTTTCGCGCAGGGGAATCTGTTCGCCCTCGATGGCTGGCGCGAGACCGGCGTAATACTCGAGCACGTCGGCACCGGTAACGATATCGACGCTGCGGGTTTCCATCAGAGGCTTGCCGGTGTCCAGGGTCTCCAGCAGGGCCAGCTCGTCGTTGCGCTCGCGCAGCAGATCGACCGTCTTGCGCAGAATGCGCGAACGTTTCATGCCGGTCAGCGCCGCCCAGAGCTTCTGTCCTTTCTCGGCGCTGGTCACCGCACGTTCGAGATCGCTGCGGGTCGCCTGAGCGACTTCAGCGAGCACTTCGCCGTTGGCAGGGTTGATGCTCTCGAACACCTCGCCGCCGCTGGGATCGACATAGTTTCCGTCGATGTAGAGTCGTTGCCGTGGATAACAAGCCATATTCACCTCTCTCGAATCCGTTTGGGGCGACCGAGTCGCCCGTGTCGGCGAGCCACGGCGAACCTGCCGTTCGCCGCGCCGTGATCAGCTGGCGCCTGGGGCGGTGCCCGGTTCGGATGCGCTGTCGGCCAGCGTGCCTTTCTCGCGCTGCAGATGCAGAAACTGCATGTGATGCTCGTAGTGGTCGAGGATGTCCTCGATCAGTTGCCGTTTGGAGTAACCCATCAGGTCATAGCCGAGACTCCCCTGCCGCAGGTGCACTTCGAGACGGTAGTAGTGCGCCCGGCTACTCTGGGTCCGTACGGCGAACGACGGCATCGCGCTGCGTACCGGCCAGATCTGGTAGGTGAAGTCCAATTCACTGCCCAGGTTGACGTTGAGAATCAGATGCTCGTTGCCCCTCTCGCCCTCGATGATGTCCACCGGCACGCCCTTCTCACCCAGCGCCTGACGTATCTCCTCCATCGCCGGCTTGCCCACTTCCCTCAGATAGCGGCGGATCTGCGACTGGCTGGGAAAGCTCATCGCGCGCGAAAGGCGCTGGCTCCAGTTCAGGTTCGCATGCTCCAGCGTCGCCCGACCGGACAGCTGGCCGGAAAGGCTCTTCTGGTAACTGTCCGCCATCACACCTTCGACATGCAGGGCCTTGAACAATCCCACCATCATGAACAGAAGGACGATGGAGAACGGCAGCCCCATGATCACCACGGTCCCCTGCAACGCCGTCAGCCCACCGGCGATCAGCAGCGCCAGGGTCAACACACCGATGATGGCTGCCCACAGAACGCGCATCCATACCGGTGCGTCGCTGTTCACGTCCTTGAGAATCGAGGTGAAATTGGACAGCACCAGCGAACCCGAATCGCCCGAAGTGACGAAGAAGACGATCGCCAGGATGGTCGCTACCGCGGTGGTCAGGCCGGCCCAGGGCATGCTCTGGAGAAACAGATAGATCGACGAACCCGGATTGCTGACCGCCTGCGCGCCGAACTCGACAGCGCCGTGCATGACCATGTCGATGGCGCTGTTCCCCATGATCGACATCCAGGCCATCATGAAAGCCAGCGGCAACAGCAAGGTGCCAACGACGAACTCGCGAATGGTCCGGCCACGCGAGATGCGCGCCAGAAACAGACCGACGAAGGGGCCCCACGCGATCCACCAGGCCCAGAAGAACACGGTCCAGGCATTCAGCCAGTCGGTGGGCTGATCGTAGGCGTAGGTATCGAACGACAAGCTGATGAAATTGGAAAAGTAGTCGCCAATGTTCATCACCAGCGCGTTGAGCAGAAAGGTCGTCTTGCCGGCGAACAGCACGAACAACAACAGCAGGACCGCCAGCAGCATATTGAACTCGGACAGCCGGCGGATCCCGCGCTCCACCCCCGTGGCGGCCGAGATCGCCGAAAACACCACGATCAGCACCACCAGCACCGCCTGGGTGAAGGTGCCCTCCGGTACGCCGAAAATGTAGTTCAGGCCGAAGTTCAGCTGAATGATGCCAATGCCGAGGCTGGTGGCGATGCCGAACACCGTTCCCAGCACCGCTGCTGTGTCCACGGTGTGTCCGATGGGGCCGTATATGCCTTTGCCAAAAATCGGATAGAGCGACGAGCGAATCGATAGCGGCAGGCCTTGGCGAAAGCTGAAATAGGCCAGGGACATGCCCACCAACGTATAGACGCCCCACCCGGACAGCCCCCAGTGAAGGAAGGTCAGCTCCAGCGCATGGCGCGCTGCCTGTACGGTGCTGCCCTCGCCCACCGGTGGTTCGAGGAACTGAGTGATGGGTTCGGCGATGCAAAAGAACAGCAGGTCTATGCCGATGCCCGCCGAGAACAGCATTGCCGCCCAGGTGATCACGTTGAACTCAGGCTTTGAATGATCGGGCCCTAGCCGGATCTTGCCATAACGGGTGGTGGCGATGACTACCACGAAGAGGAGATAGACCAGCACGGCAAGAAAATAGAACCAGCCGAAGGTGTTGGATATCCAGCCTAGAACGGCGTTTATGACTGAAAGGGATGACGTCTTGAAGAACATCGCCCAGATGGCGAACAGCACAATGGCGATTGCCGAGCTGTAGAAAACCACGGGATTGATGCGGTCGTGAGATGCGTTGGTGTTTCCGGGTGAGAGCTCAGCCTCGTTCATCAGTTCTGTCTCCTGAACTTGTTCTGGCTTTTATGACATCGCAACGCGATGAATGGCGTCAGGCTGGGCGCATAGTTGCAAGGGAACGTCATGATCGCCTGATAAAGACGCAATGCTGAGCGGGACGTCAGCGTCTGCGAGGCACAGGGGGCGCCCCATGATGGATGGGAAGGACAGCGACACCTTAAAAATAGTCTATGTCCGAAAAACGGCTGACCATAGATCCCACCACGCGCTGCAAACGCGCGCCGCTGGCGACACCGAGCGGCTATTCACAGACGTCCAAGGCTCTGAATACGGCCTCGATGGCCGGTGCACCGACACGGGAGCAGGTAAGATGGCGGCCCACGTTTTCACATCACAGCCTCGACATGCCCTATTCCGTCACGCCAATCGGTGTCGTCCGTTCCTGTTTCAAGGAAAAATTCGCCATCCCGCGGCAGCCACAGCTGGCACCGGCGGCCCGGGGCATACTGGAACTGCATCCACCGTTCGATCAGGCGCACGCGCTGGAAGGGCTTGAGCAGGTCAGTCATGTCTGGCTGCTGTTTCTGTTCCACCAGGCGCTCGAGGCCGAGCCCCGTCTACGGGTCCGCCCGCCGCGCCTAGGCGGCAACCGCATGGTCGGTGTGTTTGCGACCCGCTCGACGCACCGCCCCAACGGCATCGGCCAGTCTGTGGTCAGGCTCGAGCGGATCGAACCCGGCCGCCTTCATCTGTCGGGGATCGACCTGCTCGATGGCACGCCAGTGCTGGATATCAAGCCTTACGTTCCTTACGCCGATGCCGTCGACGACGCGCACAATGGCCTGGCCAACGATGCCCCGGAACTCATCCCCGTGCGCTGGACGGAGACGAGCCTGGAACAAGCCCGTTGCGAAGCGCTTCGGCTCGGCGAACCCCTGCAGGCACTGATCGAACAGTGCCTGGCGCAAGATCCGCGACCGGCCTATCAAACGCCGACACCGGAGCGCCGCTACGGGACGCGGCTATGGGATGTCGAGGTGCGCTGGCATTACCCGGACCCGGCGTCCATCACGGTAGTGGAAGTGCTGCGGGTGTAACGCTAGGCGCCGCGAGGCTACTGGCGTGCCGGGGTCAGTAGCAACCGTTCGGTGCCGTAGACCTTGTCCAGATTCTCGGACTTGAACGGGAAGCTCATATAGCCGCCCTTCAACCAGGCGTCGATACCGTCGGCGTAGTGCGGGCTGGCCGGATTGCCGGATTGACCGGAGCTGTTGAGCCCGATCATCGGCTCGTCGCGCCCGAAATCGACGATGATGCGCATCGCCGGGATTAGCCAGGTATCGAAGTTATCGCCCCAGCGGTAGGCCGATACGTTCAAGGTGCTGTGGTCGCCGCCCGCCGCGTATGGCCCGCGGTCCAGATAGCCGCTGATCGCATTGATGCCGGTGCGCTGGCTGGACGGCAGGTAAGGTGCCAGCTGCGTGCTGCCGGTGCGCCAAGTATAGGTGTGCAGTTTTCCCCAACGCCAGGCATCGCGATCAGCCCCCTGCGCGGCTTCCATGCGGCTGAACGCGGCGGCGAGTGAACGCGCCAGGATTGCGGGTTTGTCTTCCCGGCGTGGCGTGTTCCGGTCATCCCAGAACGGACTGTCATCGCGGCCCAGCAGATGATCAGCCTGCGCGGAGTATGAGGCGTTTGCGGTTTCCACCAGCGCCTTCCATGGAGCACTGCTTTCCGGCCCCAGCTCGTCCAGAAACGTCTGTCGCGCCGATTCCATCAGGAAGCTTTCATAAAGGGCCGCATCGGCAGAGTCCGCGGCGAGCTTGCCATCGAAGCTCAGCAATCGCGAGAGCGCTACGCGCGCCCTGCCCCGCTCCGGTTCGGCGAGCGCATCGATGGCGGCTTTCAGCGGCTCCGCCATCCCTGGCGCCTGAAACATGGCCTGCAGCTTGGCGGCGAAGGTTGTTGTCTGATCGTACTGCATCGCCATCACGCTGCGGCTGTCCTGCTTGCCCTGCGCAAGCAGCTCGGCCACGCGCTCGGCACGCTCCGGGTAATACCAGGAGTTGGACAGCTGCATACCGTAGCCCTTGGGCACGGTGCGCTGATTGGCCGTCGCCAGCCAGCCTTGCGGCGGGTCCTGGTCATAGGGATGCAACATGGGATCGGCGAAGCCATCCCAGTCGTAACGCCCATCCCAACCCGGCGATGGCAACAATCCCAGGCCTTCGCGGCGATTCGGGTAGCGACCGGTCACTTGCCAGCCCGTGCTCTGCTCGTCGGCAAACATGATATTGAGCGCGGCCGCGCGGATCTCGCGGGTTGCTTCGAAAGCCTGATCCACCGACTGCGCGCGGGTCAGGTCAAAAAACGCATCCAGCGACTGGTCAGCCTCGAACTGCGTCGTTTTCAGCGCCAACCCGTAGCCACTGCTCAGTTGCAGCGGTTGCAACGGGTGCTTGCGCTCGCCGAGTACGCTGTTCAGCAGCGGGCCGTTGCGGGTTTCGTAGATCGTTTCACGGATCGGTCTTCCACCCTTGATGAAGAAGGTCTCGTGGCGCTCGCGCGCCGGGATCCATCGGCCATCGGCGAGGTACAGCAATCGCCCGCCTTCGCGGCGCACCTGTTCCAGAAACAGGTCTTGGGTATCGCCCATGACCATGGTCATGCCCCAGCCCAGCTTGCCGTTGAAGCCCGCGATCACCGCAGGCACGCCTGCGATCGTTACCCCGGCGGCCTGGAATTTCGGCGAGCGGATCTGCACGAAATTCCAGTACGAGGGCATCGACAGCGGCAAGTGTGTGTCGTTGGCCATCAGCGGCTTGCCGCTGCGGGTGTTGCTGCCGGATATCGCCCAGTTGTTGGAAGCGGCGACCCCCAACATGTTCAACGAAGCAACCCCGGAGGCCGCGTTGTTGAGCGCGGCGAGCCCTGGTATCTCGCCGCTCAGCTTCAACCCCTTCAGCTTGTCGGCTTCATCGAAGGGTAGCGGCTCGTCGGGATAGGTCGGTAGCAGCCAAGCGACCTTATCGCTGCCTACCTGCTGAGCCATGACCAACGACGCGATCTCTTCCTGCAGATTGACCGCCAGTCCGAAGTTCAACAGGCAGAAGATCAGCACCGAATCTTCAGGCTTCCAGTATTCCGGGGTGTAGTCGGCGGCAGCCAGATCCATTGGCAGCTTTTCGCGATGGCGGAACAGATAGGCATTGACGCCGCGAGCATAGACCTCGAAAAACCGCTTCATCCGCGGCGAGCTTTCTCGATACAGCACGGTAGCGCTTTGCCGAAGATTCACCGCCCGCATGAAACGGTCGATCTCCAGCACACCAGGCCCAGCCATCTCCGCCAAACGTCCCTCGGCCATGAGCCGCAAGTTAACCATCTGACTCAGACGGTCAGTCGCATGCACGTATCCGAGACCGAACAGCGCATCGTGGAATGTCGCCGTCTCGATCAAGGGCATGCCCAACGTATTGCGCCTGATGCTTACGCTCTTGTCCAAACCAGTGATGGCCTGGACGCCATGCGCGGGTGGCAGGCTATCGCTGTAGCGGCTGTCCAGATAAGACTGACAGCCAATGAGGCCGCCAGCTACCAATGCAACGCCCAAGGTCAGGCGAACCAGAACGAACGGCAGACGCAAAGACATCGACGGCTCCTTACAGACAGGGCACTACGGAACAGAAGGATAGATGGGTGTGACGCGCGATGCCGTCGCGCTCAGGCAGCTTCGCGGTTCTTCGGCAACACTTCGTCGAGCAACCAGCGGGCGGACCGGCGAGCCTCAGCCTTGTGTTGTAATTCGAGCGCACTGAAGTTGGCTTCGTGGCGGCGCCGTTCGGCTTTGTCCAGCGCCTTCCAGGCAGCGTGTGTCGGCACCTTTTCAGTCGCCTCGAATAGCACTTGGAAAACCTGGCAGCGCGGATCCTGGCCAAGATTCGAGTCGTAATTATCCAATAGCACCTTGATCCGGATCGCGCCTTCGATCAGCGGTACCTGCTCGTCGAGCAGGCTGCCGGCAAGCACACGCAGATCCGCCGCAAGCGCGGCATGCTGCTGCGCTTGCATATCGGCCAGCTGCCGCTCTCTTCGCCAAACCCGGCGCCATAGATGCAAGGCGTATCCAGCCAATGCCGCGATCAGCAGCAGAGCGGCAACCAGCAACGTTATGGCGAGCGGCGTCATGAGCGGATCAGGCTCCGTGGCACTTCTTGAATTTCTTCTGGCTTCCGCACGGGCACGGGTCGTTGCGGCCGACATCCTTCAGCGGATTTCGAACCGGGTCGTGGCTATGGTTGCAATGCGGTCCATGGACATGGGGGGCATGGTCGTGATCGTGATCGTGGCTGCAATCGGGGCCGTGCACATGGGCGTCTTGGTTCATCAGTGTTGCTCACTCCGGGATAAAGTTGCCGGGGATTATCTCGCCATTGGTTGCAATGTGCACGCGTCGACCGAGCATCAGGCCCGTTTTCAGCTCGCCCTCCAGACGATAGGCAATCGGACGGTCCGGTTTTTCCAGCAATCGCACGATGTACTTCATATGCCGCCACAGGTTGGTATAGATCGGCACTTCGTAGTACTCGAAGCCATGCGCGGGGACGGTTGTCCAGCCACTGGACTCACCGCTCGCCAGCTCGATGTCGTTGAGGTGGACGGTGTAGACGAGGCCGCGCACAGGCAAACTCTGCTCATTGGGGTTGTCGATGCGGAAACGCAGCATGAACTGCTGTTCGAGGAGCCTCGCCTTGATGATCTCGACATCGGTGAGCTGGACACCTGGGTCTTGGAAATCACTGCTGAACCAGGTCGAACAACCGGCAAGGCCTGACAGCAAACCCAGCAAAACCACTGCTCTCGATATTCTTCTTATAGGTGCGTGGCAAAGCATTCCGGTACTCCAAAGGACGGCCAAGTGTAGCAAGCGGCAGATTGCCTGCAATGGGGTTGTTTGGCGAATTTATCGCGTCCCTGCTACGCCTTTGCGACCGCTCTCATTGCGGTACTGGAAGACCGCTAGCCCCCTTCCCATCGCTGCGGCCTTCCGGTGCTGCAAGCGCTGCGCACCTCGTGTCGGTAACTTTTTAGCCTGCCAGCGCGCGCGCCAGCACGGCACGGGTTTTGACGATTCCCTCCGCCAGCGCAGCCTCGATATCCGCCATGGTGATGATGCCTGACGTTTTACCGGCGGCCGGATTGACTACCAAGGCCAGGCAGGCATATGGCAGCTCTAGCTCGCGGGCTAGAACCGCTTCGGGCATACCGGTCATTCCGACGATATCGCAGCCATCGCGCTCCATCCTGGCAATTTCGGCAACCGTCTCCAGCCTCGGCCCCTGAGTGCAGCCATAAACGCCGTGGCTGCTGAACAAAAAGCCCTCGGCTGCCAGACCGGCGATCAGACGCTGGCGCAATGACTCATCGTAGGGGTAGCTAAAGTCGACATGGGTGACATGCTCGATGTCGCCTTCGAAGAAGGTGTGTTCGCGGCCATAGGTGTAATCGATCAGTTGATGCGGTACGCATAGGTGGCC
The DNA here is from genome assembly GCF_022355455.1 of Pseudomonas sp. KSR10. Classification (NCBI taxonomy): domain Bacteria; kingdom Pseudomonadati; phylum Pseudomonadota; class Gammaproteobacteria; order Pseudomonadales; family Pseudomonadaceae; genus Pseudomonas; species Pseudomonas sp. KSR10. Next base: position 44,149 of record NZ_JAKOEN010000021.1, read on the forward strand.
TGCGCCCATCGCCGAATGAATGCCACCAACCGCATTCACCGCAATGATCGCCTGTGCCCCGGCGCGTTTCAGGGCCCACAGATTGGCGCGATAGTTCACCTGATGCGGCGGGATACGGTGTGGATGGCCGTGGCGAGCCAGAAACAGCACCTCTCGCCCCGCATATGTGCCACGAAGAAGGTCGGCCGATGGTGAGCCGTAGGGTGTTTCCATGGGCACCGCTTCATCCAGGGTGAGCCCGGGCAGCTCCGTGAGGCCGGTGCCGCCGATAATGGCGTGGACAGTCATGATTGTTTCCTTGGTCAAGCGATCAGTTCCGCTGCTTTGAGCGTGGCGATGGACGCATGCCAACGCGGATCCTGCTTATACTCCAGCGAGCCCGCCGCGCGGCGGCGCATCGTCGCCAACGCCGGTGATGGCTGCACGCCGAGACGCTGCAGCGCCGATAGTGCCAACTCGGCCGCTCCCCTGTCGTTGCATACCAGGCCCATATCGCAGCCTGCCGTCAACGCCGCCTCGATCCGGCTCGCCGCATCGCCGGCGACATGGGCACCGGCCATCGACAGGTCATCGCTGAAGATCACCCCGCGAAAGGCCAGCTCCGTACGCAAGATGCTCTGCAGCCATCGCTGGGAGAAACCGGCCGGCTTGTCATCCACCTGCGGGTAGATCACGTGCGCGGGCATCACCGCATCGAGCTGGCTCGCCAGCCGCTGGAACGGGACCAGGTCATGCTCGCGAAGCGCTTGCAGCCCCCGTTCATCGACGGGGATCGCCACGTGGGAATCGGCCTCAGCCCATCCATGGCCCGGGAAGTGCTTGCCGGTTGCGGCCATTCCGGCGCGATGCATCCCCTGGATGAACGCCCCGGCGAGCTCGGTGGCTCGCTGTGGATCACCTTCGAACGCACGGGTACCCACCACGGCGCTGCGCTGGTGATCGAGATCGAGCACCGGCGCGAAACTGAAATCCAGTCCAACCGCCAGCACTTCCGTGGCCATTACCCAACCGCAGATGTCTGCTAGGACCTTCGCATCAGCACGCGACGCGAATTCGCGCATCGCTGGCAGACGAATGAAGTCGCGCCGCAACCGCTGAACGCGCCCGCCCTCCTGATCGACGGCCAGCAAGATATCGGGCCGTACCGCTCGAATTGCCCGACAAAGCTCCTGCACCTGATGAGGATGTTCGATATTGCGGGCAAACAGAATCAGCCCGCCGACTTCCGGCTGACGCAGCAACTGGCGATCCTCTGCGGTCAGCCAGATGCCGGCGATGTCCAGCATCAATGAACCTTGCATGATAGTGAGCAGATCCTTAATTCAATGTCGCGCTCGACCAATCCGGACAGGCCGTTTCGCCTATCTGTACGGCACAGCCAACCGGCACCCGAGGGAAAAGATCGAGCAAGTCGGCATTACGCAGCCTGATACAGCCATGGGAAAGCGGTACGCCCATGGGCTCCGAATCAGGCGTGCCATGCAAATAGATATAACGACGGAAGGTGTCGACCGCACCCATACGGTTGAATCCGGGCTCGCACCCGCTGAGCCAGAGGATTCGGCTCAAGATCCAGTCGCGTCCAGGAAAGCGGTCGTGTAGTTGCTGATTCCAAACTTCCCCGGTCCAGCGGCGGCCACGCAGAACGGCCCCGCACGGCAATCCCTCGCCGATACGCGCGCGTACCCGGTGCAGGCCACGCGGCGTGCAGCCGGACCCGTTGCGCTCACCGGCACCGTTACGCGCTGTAGAGATGGGCAGCCGAACACACAGCCTGCCACTGGAAAACCCGTAGAGCAGCTGGTCGGCAATGGAAATATGAAGAAAATCGAGATCGGGCATAGACGGCAAGCTTAGCCGATCCCCCCTTGAGCATGCACGTTAACCCTTCGCGGGCATCGCCAACGCGTTACGCCGGGCGATCGGATGCGCCTGTACCAGGCTTGGATCCTCCACGCCCGAATCGGCCCGCATACCGGCCGCGAGAAACGGGACCATCATGCGCATGACCTGCTCGATGGAAGTTTTGGCGCCGAAATCGTTCTCGGCGATGGCTCGCAGCGCCTTGATTCCCGACATGCTGAACGCTGCGGCGCCGAGCATGAAATGCACGCGCCAAAACAGTTCGATCGGCGGAATCGAAGGTGCGGCCTCATGCACGCGCAACATATAACGACGAAACACCTTGCCGTACATATCTTCAAGATAACGACGCAGGTGGCCCTGGCTCTGACTGAAGGAGAGGCCCAACAGCCGCATGAAGATCGACAGGTCGTCACCGCTACGTGGCGTTACGGCGAGCGCCTGTTCAACCAGAATCTCCAGCAGTTCCTCGAGATTTTCCTTTCGGTCAGACTCGGCTTCACGTCTATCCAGTTCACGCTCGAGGCTTATGCAGAAGGGTCCGAGGAAACGCGAGAAGACCGCCTGGATAAGGGCCTTTTTCGAACCGAAGTGATAGTTCACCGCCGCCAGATTCACCCCGGCCTTGCTGGTGATCAGGCGCAACGAAGTCTCGGCGAAGCCTTTCTCAGCGAACAGTTGTTCCGCTGCATCAAGAATACGCTCCACTGTTTCAGACTGCGCCATGCCCCCTCCCCTGACAAACAATCGTTTGAAACTTACGTTTCAACCTGTTCCAAGTCAACCAAGAAAGCGCCTGAACACTCTTTTGGCCGCCAAAGCTTGCACCAAGCCGGCCCAGCCCTCAACCAAACAAAGATTGCCAAGCATCAAGCACTGTATATAATCCCAGTCACTGTATAAAAGAACAGAGACCGCTCATGATCAAGCTGACCCCACGCCAGTCGGAAATTCTCGCCTTCATCAAGCGCTGCCTGGAAGACAACGGCTATCCGCCGACACGTGCGGAGATCGCTCAGGAGCTGGGTTTCAAATCACCCAATGCCGCTGAAGAACATCTCAAGGCTTTGTCTCGCAAAGGCGCTATCGAAATGACGCCGGGCGCTTCGCGCGGAATACGTATTCCCGGCTTCGAACCAACTACTGAAGAGAGCGGGTTACCCGTCATTGGCCGGGTTGCCGCCGGTGCACCAATTCTTGCGCAACAACACGTTGAAGAATCCTGTCAGATCAATCCTTCATTTTTCCATCCCAAGGCCGATTACCTACTGCGTGTACACGGAATGAGCATGAAGGATATCGGCATATTCGATGGCGACCTGCTTGCGGTTCATACCACACGGGAAGCACGCAACGGTCAGGTCGTCGTGGCTCGGATCGATGATGAAGTCACGGTGAAGCGCTTCAAGCGCGAGGGTGACAAGGTCTGGTTATTAGCCGAAAACCCGGAATTCGCGCCCATCGAAGTGGATCTCGAACAGCAGGAACTGGTTATTGAAGGTTTAAGCGTCGGCGTGATTCGCCGCTAAAGGAGAGGCTCATGCAGTACCACCCTCAACTCAGCACAAGCAAACCACCACAACTGACCTTGTTCGAGGGGCTGATCGCACATCGTCTGACGCCATTCGAAGATGTCGCTACCGCGCCCAAGGACCCTGCCGATGATTGTCTGAGCGAAATGACTCTGAGCGGAAGCGGCGATCACTGTCGCCTGTTGCTTTCCCCGATCCTGCGCGAACTCAGCGGGGCAGCCGATATACGATGGCTGACACTGATCGCACCTCCTGCGTCGCTTTCGCAAAGCTGGCTTCGAGAAACCGGTCTTAATCGCGATCGCATCTTGCTGCTGCAGGCCCGCGAAACCCAGGGTTCCCTTGAGTTGGCGTGCAAGGCGCTCTCGTCCGGCTGCAGCCATACGGTCATTACCTGGTTCCCGCGCCTCGACAAGGCCAGCCGACTGAAACTACGCGTAGCGGCCACTCAGGGCAACGCGCAAAGCCTGAACATTCGCTTGGGTCATTGACGCCCGAATCGTCGAGCACACGGACGTGCCGAAATCTGCCTAGCCGCAACGGCTACCAGGCAATCCGATCCTTAATGCAGGACGCGCGGCCCCTCTTCGTCGTCTCGTTCGAGCTCTCCTTCCGATACTCGCCCCGCCATCTGCACGCCGACGTTGAACATCGCCTTGGCAATTTCGACATGCTGACCTTGCAGAAAAACCTTAGCATCGTCAGAGAAGTCCAACGTAACCAGTACGCCTTCGTCTTCAGCGCGACGCAGCACAATGCTCCCGTCGGGTAGCTCGACGATTTCCAGAAAAGACGTTGGCATGAATCTGCTCCCCGTGAAACGGCGCATTGTAACAGCCGACCGACCTGTAGACAGCACTGGTCGTTCTCCGTTTGGACATACGCCGCATAGCGTCAGGCTGGTATTCGGCGAAGAAGGTGCGTCATTACGCAACGGCACAGTAGGATAATGCCTTACCAAGCCATGCCAGCGGTCAGGGCATCCCACTGGCTCCAAGGAATTCAGGATGACCTTCAGAACCCTTCTGCTGACAGCACTGGCCATGCTCGCCTTTGCCGGCAACTCGTTACTTTGCCGCGCGGCACTACGCGACAGCCAGATCGATCCGGCCAGTTTTACCGCGCTGCGCCTGTTTGCCGGAGCGCTGGTGCTGTGGCTGTTGCTGTGGCTGCGCAAAAGCCCGTCGAGGGTGGCCGGCAATTGGTACGGCGCCCTGGCGCTCTTCACTTATGCCGCTGCGTTTTCCTATGCCTATCTGCACCTCGATGCCGGTGCCGGCGCGCTGCTGCTGTTCGGCGCGGTTCAGCTGAGCATGATCGTCTGGGGGCTGTTCGAAGGAGAGCGACTGCATCGTTTGCAAACGGTCGGGATAGTGTTGGCTGCGGGCGGACTGGTCGCGCTTCTGCTTCCTGGTACGAGCACACCGTCGTTGTCAGCTTCGCTGTTGATGGCCCTGGCAGGGGTCGCCTGGGGGGCGTACTCGCTGTTGGGAAAAGGAACGCCTGATCCACTGGCGGCCACCGCCGGAAACTTTATTCGCAGCCTTCCGATCATGGCCGTACTGGGCCTGCTGGCGCTCAATGGGCTCGAGTGGAACAGCGCCGGGGTAGTCTATGCGCTGTTATCCGGCGGGCTTACGTCGGGTATCGGCTACGCCATCTGGTATGCCGCCCTGCCGGGCCTGGCGGCCATCCAGGCGGCCAGTGTGCAACTGAGCGTGCCGCTTCTCACCGCTTTGGCGGGAAGCCTGCTTCTGGGGGAATCCCTAACGGGCAGATTGGTGGCTGCGGGCCTTGCCATTCTGGGTGGGATCGCCCTCGTATTGCGATTCAAGCACCGAGCGTGAGGTGACACCTGAGACACGAGGATCGCTCGCCTGCCCGCTTACCATTCGGTAAGCGATTCGCGAAAACGCAAGGCCAGGTCCTTCAGACTGCGTCGCCAGGACTCCACCTCTTCACGCGTCAGCGCTGGAATTTCTTCGCCTACGCTGACGGCCTCGATCAACGGCATGGTCGGGTCGGTCTTGGGCTTGGCCGGCGCGCGTGGCGGCGCGAACAACGCCGCATGGGCGTTCAACAACTGCGCAAGCCAAGTCCCGGAGTGGTCAGCCAGCTCGATCAGTTCAGCCAGTTCGGGGCTCGGCGAAGAATCCTGCGAGGGACGTGACAGCAGCAATTCCGCACGCGGCGCACTGGCATCTGGCAAACGATAGTAGCCTGCAACCTCGTGACAAAGGCCAAGCACCGCGCCGTACAGATGGAACAGGCTGGCCTCTCGCTCCGCCTGGATCAGCCCCGGAGCGTTCATCGCGCCTTTTTCTTCGGCCCGTCGCCAACTCTCGAGGGCGAGGCCGGCAAAGTAGATTTTTTGATTGGTACGGGTATACAGCTCGTGAGCCATGGCGACGGCCTCCCAACAGTTGAAACGCTGCACGTTGAGACCGGGGTACCCGGCTCAACGTGGCGCTGTCGCTTATTTACCGGTGCTCTTGTCTTCTACCTTCCACTTGTTGCCATCGTAGAATGCCTTCCAGCCAGTCGGTTTACCGTTGACTTCGGTCTGCACGTATTGCTCCTTGGTCTTTCGGCTGAAGCGGATCACGGCTGGACGGCCTTCGGGGTCCTTCTGCGGTGCACTCAATAGGAAGTGATACTTCGGATCGATCTCATCTTTGTGCGGAATCAGCTCCACCACCAGCGGGGCACGAGTCTCCCGATTCTTTGGGAACTGACTGGCGGCGAGGAACAACCCGGACGCACCGTCACGCAGAACGTAGGTATCGTCGACTTTTTCGCACTTGAGTTCTGGCATCTTCACCGCGTCCATCTTTGGCGGCGCCGCCTCGCCGCTTCTCAGCAGCTTGCGCGTGTTCTTGCACTCAGCGTTGGTACAGCCGAAGAACTTGCCAAAACGGCCTGTCTTGAGTTGCATTTCGCTGCCGCACTTGTCGCACTCCAGGCTCGGTCCCTCGTAGCCCTTGATGCGGTACTGACCTTCCTCGATCTCATAGCCGCTGCAATCCGGGTTGTTGCCGCAGATGTGCAGTTTATGGGTCTCATCGAGGAGATAGGCGTCCATGGCCGTAGTGCAGATCGGGCAGCGATGCTTGCCAAGTAGCACACGGGACTCTGACTCGCCCTCATCGTCGGCGGCGATTTCATCGCCAGGGATCAGGTTGACGGTGGACTTGCAACGCTCTTTCGGCGGCAGGCTGTAGCCGGAGCAGCCGAGGAACACGCCGGTGGAGGCGGTGCGAATCATCATCGGCCGGCCGCAGACCTTGCATGGAATATCGGTCAGAGTCGGCAGATTGGCGCGCATGCCATTGTCGCTGGCTTCGGCCACATCGAGCTTCTTGCGGAAATCACCGTAGAACTCGTCAAGCACATGCTTCCACTCGCGCTCACCCTGAGCGACGTCGTCGAGGTTTTCCTCCATACCGGCGGTGAAGCCATAGTCCATCAAATTATTGAAACTCTCCGAAAGGCGTTCGGTGACGATGTCGCCCATCTTCTCCGAGTAGAACCGCCGATTGTGCAGCGAGACGTAGCCACGGTCCTGGATGGTCGAAATGATGGCGGCGTAGGTGGACGGCCGACCGATACCGCGCTTTTCCATTTCCTTGACCAAGCTGGCTTCGGAGTAGCGTGCCGGCGGCTTGGTGAAGTGCTGGCTCGGATCGAGCTTGATCAGCTTCATCCCGTCGCCCTTGTTCATTTCGGGCAGCACGTCATCCTCACCGCTCTTGCTCTGCTGCGGCATGACCTTGGTGTAGCCGTCAAACTTGAGAATCCGGCCCTTGGCGCGCAACTCGAAGTTGCCCGCAGTGACGGTCACGCTGGTAGACAGGTACTGCGCAGGTGGCATCTGGCACGCCACGAACTGACGCCAGATAAGGTCGTAGAGGCGCTCGGCATCGCGCTCCATGCCCGATAACTGGGCCGGGCGCAGATTGACGTCTGACGGGCGGATCGCCTCGTGGGCTTCCTGCGCACCTTCCTTGCTGGAGTAGAAATTCGGTTTCTCCGGCAGGTATTTGTTGCCGAATTCATCCTCGATGAAGCTGCGCACCATGCTCAGGGCATCCGCCGAGAGGTTGGTCGAGTCGGTACGCATGTAGGTGATGTATCCCGCCTCGTAGAGCCGCTGGGCCATCATCATGGTTTTCTTCACGCCAAAGCCAAGGCGATTGCTCGCCGCCTGCTGCAACGTGGAAGTGATGAATGGCGCCGAGGGCTTGCTGCTGGTCGGTTTGTCTTCACGTTTGGCGACGCTGTAGCTGGCGTCCTTGAGCTGTTCCAGCGCGGCCATGGCATGGCTTTCGTTCAGCGGCTTGAACGCCTCGCCGTTCTCGCGAGCGACCTCGAACCGCACCTTCGCCTGCTCGGCGGTCGCCAGGTCGGCATGCACTTCCCAATACTCTTCCGGAACGAAGGCGCGGATCTCGCGCTCGCGCTCGACCACCAGCTTTACCGCAACCGACTGCACACGGCCAGCGGAGAGCCCGCGGGCGATCTTCTGCCACAGCAGCGGCGAGACCATGTAGCCCACGACACGATCGAGGAAGCGTCGAGCCTGTTGCGCGTTGACCCGGTTGATATCCAGGTCGCCCGGTTTCGAAAACGCCTCCTGGATCGCCTTCTTAGTGATCTCGTTGAAAACTACCCGCTTGTAGCGACTGTCGTCGCCACCGATGGATTCACGCAGGTGCCAGGCAATGGCCTCCCCCTCTCTATCCAAGTCGGTCGCGAGATAGATGGTGTCGGCTTCCTTGGCCAGCCGGCGCAGTTCCTCGATGACCTTTTCCTTGCCTGGCAGGATTTCGTACTTGGCCTTCCAGCCGTGCTCGGGGTCGATCCCCATGCGGGCGAACAGCTGACGCTTGGCTTTCTCCTTCGGCGACAGCGCAGGGGCTTCGGCAGCCGCCGCCTTGCCGCGCTTGACGGGCTCCTTGTTGGCAGAGCCGCTGGTGGGAAGGTCGCGGATGTGGCCGATACTCGACTTCACCACGTACTGGTTGCCCAAATACTTGTTGATTGTCTTGGCCTTGGCCGGTGATTCCACGATGACCAGCGATTTACCCATGGAGAGGAGAGTTCCTGAATCGAAAGATGAACTGAGAAATAATGAACCGGCAGTAGCCGAACGCTGCAAATGACGCTCAGTCTGCCAGAGAGAAGCGAAGCAGTCCTTTTTACGGGACTGCAAAGAGCATTCAATTGCTCCGGAAAACTTTCATGTTCACGCAGCAAGCGGCTTGCTCGGCGCAGGCTTTACCGGCCAGAAACCGAGTGAAATCGCTTTCACGCGGTCCGAAAGCACCGCTATATATAGTGGCGACAGAGTCGAGGTCAAGCGCAAGGGTTAAGCCCGCCCACCGAGATAGCATTCAAAAACGGCTGGGTTCGGCCTCGATCAAGGCGAAACGGGGAAGCGTTTCGCCGTCGACCTCCACCGTTTCGGTAAACATCGAGAGCGGACGCACCCAAAGGCCGAAATCCCCATATAACGCCTGATAGAACACCACCGACTCTTCTGTTTCGGAATGGCGGGCAACTGCGTATACCCGATATTCGGGGCCTTTGTAGTGACGATAACGGCCTGGCGTGACCTGCATCTCGGCTGCCTCTGAAAAATGCGTACCCATCAAAATGAAAACCGGGGCACGTGGCCCCGGTTTCCGTGTCACCGAACAGCTTAGACGCGTTCGAACACCGTGGTGATACCTTGGCCCAGACCGATGCACATCGTGGACACGCCCAGGGTACCGCCCTTCTGCTTCATCACGTTCAACAGGGTGCCGGAAATACGCGCTCCGGAGCAACCGAACGGATGCCCCAGTGCGATGGCGCCGCCATGCAGGTTGACCTTCTGCTCCATCTTGTCGAGCAGCTTCAGATCCTTCAGCACAGGCAGTGCCTGGGCAGCGAAGGCTTCGTTGAGCTCGACGTAATCGATGTCGTCCATGGTCAGACCGGCACGCTTGAGCGCCTTTTGAGTCGCAGGCACCGGACCGTAGCCCATGATCGCCGGATCGACACCGGCCAGGGCCATGGAGCGAATTACAGCCATCGGCTGGACGCCCAGGTCCTGCGCACGCTGCGCCGACATCACGATCATGCAGGAAGCGCCGTCGGTGATCTGCGAGGAAGTACCCGCCGTCACGGTGCCGCCTTTGGGGTTGAACGCCGGCTTGAGTGCCGCCAGGCTCTCGAGGGTCGTTTCCGGACGAATGGTTTCATCGTAGTCGAAGACCTTGAGGAAACCGTTTTCGTCGTAACCTTCCATCGGGATGATCTCGTCCTTGAACATCCCTTCAACCGTGGCCTTGTGCGCCAGACGATGCGAGCGCTCGCCGAAGGCGTCCTGCTGCTCGCGGGTGATGCCATGCATCTTGCCCAGCATTTCGGCGGTCAGGCCCATCATGCCGGACGCCTTGGCGGCATACAGCGACAGCTGCGGGTTCGGATCGACGCCATGCATCATGCCGACGTGGCCCATGTGCTCGACACCACCGACGATGAAGACATCACCGTTACCGGTCATGATCGCCTGAGCGGCGGTGTGCAGCGCGCTCATCGACGAGCCGCACAGGCGACTGACGGTCTGCGCGGCGCTGGTGTGCGGAATGCGGGTCAGCAGCGACGCCATGCGGGCAATGTTCCAGCCCTGCTCCAGAGTCTGGTTGACGCACCCCCAGATCACATCTTCCACTTCGGCCGGATCGATTTTCGGGTTGCGTGCCAACAAGCCATCGATTAGGTGCGCGGACATGGTCTCGGCGCGGGTGTTGCGGTGCATGCCGCCCTTGGAACGACCCATCGGGGTACGGCCGAAGTCGACAATGACGACGTCTCTCGGATTAAGGCTCATTCTATTCTTTCCTCAATTAACCGTAGAAGCTCTGGCCGCTGGCAGCCATCTCACGCAGCTTCGCAGTCGGGTGATACAGCGGGCCCAGGTCGGCGTACTTGTCGGCCAATGCCACGAACTCGGCGACACCGATCGAATCGATGTAGCGCAACGCGCCACCACGGAAGGGTGGGAAGCCGATGCCGTAGATCAGGCCCATGTCGGCCTCGGCTGCGGTTTCGACGATCTTGTCTTCCAGGCAGCGGACGGTTTCCAGGCACAACGGGATCATCATGTAATTGATGATGTCCTCGTCGGACAGCTCGCGGGTCTCGCTGACGACAGGCTTGAGCAATTCGTAAGCCTGGGGATCGACCACCTTCTTCGGCTTGCCCTTCTTATCCATCTCGTAGGCATAGAAGCCCTTGCCGTTCTTCTGGCCGAGGCGGTTGGCTTCGTACATGACGTCAACGGCGGTCCTGGTGTCGTCCTTCATGCGATCCGGGAAACCCTCAGCCATAACATCACGGCCGTGGTGGCCGGTGTCCATGCCGACGACGTCCATCAGATAGGCGGGCCCCATGGGCCAACCGAACTTCTCCATCACCTTGTCGGCACGAACGAAGTCGACACCATGGGCGATGGCGCGGGCAAAGCCGCCGAAGTAAGGGAACAGCACGCGGTTGACCAGGAAGCCCGGGCAATCGTTGACCACGACCGGGCTCTTGCCCATTTTCTTGGCGTAGGCGACGGTGGTGGCGATGGCGGTTTCGCTGGTCTTCTCACCACGAATCACTTCCACCAGCGGCATCATGTGTACCGGGTTGAAGAAGTGCATGCCGCAGAAGTTTTCCGGACGCTTGAGCGCCTGGGCCAGGTAGCTGATGGAAATCGTAGAGGTGTTGGAAGCGATGATCGCGTCTTCGCGAACGTGCCCTTCCACCTCGGCCAGCACGGCGTGTTTGACCTTCGGGTTCTCGACCACGGCTTCAACGACGATATCGACGTTGTCGAAATCACCGTAGGACATGGTCGGGCGGATCGCGTTGAGCGCCTGAGCCATCTTGTCAGCGGTCAGACGGCCTTTTTCGACACGCTTGCCGAGCAGCTTGGAGGCCTCGTCCAGGCCCATCTGGATACCTTCCTCGCGGATATCCTTCATCAGGATCGGCGTACCCTTGACGGCCGATTGATAGGCGATACCACCCCCCATAATGCCAGCACCCAATACGGCGGCCAGCTTCACGTCACGGGCCTGCTTGTCGTAGGCCTTGGCTTTCTTCTTCAGTTCTTGATCGCTCAGGAACAGGCCGACAAGGCTCTGCGCGACCGAGGTCTTGGCCAGTTTGACGAAGCCAGCAGCCTCGACCTCGATGGCCTTGTCGCGACCAAAGTTGGCAGCCTTCTGAATGGTCTTGATCGCTTCGACCGGCGCCGGGTAATTCGGACCAGCCTGACCGGCAACGAAACCCTTGGAGGTTTCGAAGGCCATCATCTGCTCGATGGCGTTGAGCTTGAGCTTGTCCAGCTTCGGCTGGCGCTTGGCCTTGTAATCCAGCTCGCCGGAGATAGCGCGTTTGACCAGATCCAAGGCGGCAGCTTGCAGCTGCTCCGGAGCGACGACCGCATCCACGGCGCGAACCTTGAGCGCGTCTTCGGCGCGGTTTTCCTTACCGGATGCAATCCACTCGACGGCGTTATCCACACCGATCAGGCGCGGCAGACGAACGGTGCCACCAAACCCCGGGTAGATACCCAGCTTGACTTCCGGCAGGCCAACCTTGGCGACGGTCGACATGACGCGATAGTCAGCGGCCATGCACATCTCGAAGCCACCGCCGAGGGCGATCCCATTGATGGCTGCGACGGTCGGGACGCCGAGGTCTTCGAAATCGCTGAAGATCTTGTTCGCTTCCAGGTTGCCGGCTACCAGCTCTTCGTCGGACAGCTTGAAGTTGTCGACGAACTCGGTGATGTCGGCGCCGACGATGAACACGTCCTTGCCGCTGGTAACGATGACGCCCTTGACCGAAGCGTCGGCCTTGATGGCGTCGACGGCCTGGCGCAGGTCGTTGAGGGTGAGGCGATTGAACTTATTGACGGACTCACCCTTGAGGTCGAAATTCAATTCGACGATGCCGCTCTCAAGAGCCTTAACCGTGATGGCTTTACCTTCGTAAATCATCAACTGATCTCCACGGTATGGAAGCTGAACGTTACGCGTCGCACGTCATCGGCCCGAAGACCGTCACCGGATACTGATATAGCGACATCCGGTGAAACGACACCCACCGACACGATAAACCGGGCTGACGGCATTTGCGTGGCAAACGCTCGATTCATACGCCCGTTTGATTTGGGTGAGCACACCTTCATGGAAAAGCGATCGATTGTCAATCGGCTGGCCGATCAGTCAGTGGCGCTCACTCGCGATCAGACCGATAAGCCTAGCCAAGCCCTGCGATGCTGCCGCTCGAGATGTCTCGATTTATGCATCGACAGCCATTCACGCCGATGATTGCCGGCGAGTAGCTGATGAACCCACACCGCCCTGTACCGTCACACGCTGACGAGCCACCTTGTACACTCTGCGCCTGCCCCCAACCTCGTTAGCCGCGTCAGCTCGCGGCCGTGTTTCAGGAGTTATGCATGTCTGCCCCCATCGCCCGCGTCGCTACAGGCCAGGATCCCTACAAGTGGCTGGAGAACCGTGACGCCCCCGAGGTGCTCGATTACCTGAAATCGGAAAATGCTTATCTGGACCGGCAACTGGCCGATCAGGCCGAACTGCGCGAGACGCTCTTCCAAGAAATTAAAGGACGTATCCGCGAGACAGACCTGTCGCTGCCTTCACCCTGGGGACCCTGGCTCTACTACCAGCGCACCACTGCGGGCGACGAATATCCGCGCCATTACCGGTGCCCGCGGCCGTTAGATGGCTCTTTCACAGTGGATGAAAGCGCCGAGCAACTGCTACTCGACCCCAATGAACTGGCCGCTGGCGGGTTCTTGTCGCTGGGGGCCTTCAGCGTTAGCCAGGATCACAGCAAACTGGCCTACAGCCTTGATACCCAAGGCGACGAGATCTACCAACTGTTCGTTAAAGACCTCACGACAAACGAGGTGACCACCCTGCCGTTCGAGGATTGCGACGGCAGCATGACCTGGGCCAACGACCACCAGACGCTGTTCTTCGGCGAGCTCGACGACACCCACCGCCCCCATAAGATCTACCGCCATCGTCTGGGCGAAAGCGGCCGTACCGAGGTCTATCACGACCCGGACGGGCGTTTTTTCGTGCATTGCTACCGGGCCAGCTCCGAGCGTCAATTGGTCATCCTCTCCAACAGCAAGACCACCAGCGAAGCCTGGGCGCTGTCGGCCGATGACCCTGAAGGCGATTGGATCTGCCTGGCGCCACGCCAGGAGGATCACGAGTACTTCCCCGACCATGGCCTGCTCGACGGACAGTGGCGCTGGCTGATACGCAGCAACCAGACCGGCATCAATTTCGCGCTGTACCAGGCACCGGAGGACACACCGCAGCGCGAGCACTGGCAGGAACTGATCGGTCATCGCGATGCGGTGATGCTCGAAGATGTCAGTCTGAACGCTGGCGCCATTACGCTGAGCCTGCGCGAGGCCGGATTACCGATCATCGAGGTGCGCCCATCAGCTGGCGAGCCCTATCGGCTACAGCTACCCGACGCGGCCTACAGCCTGCACGTGCATAACACGCTCGAATTCGACAGCCCGGTGATCCGGCTGCGCTACGAAGCCCTGAACCGCCCAGCGCAGATTCGCCAGCTGAACCTGGCCGATGGCGAGCAGAAAGTCCTCAAGGAGACGCCGGTCGAAGGCCCCTTCGACGCCGATGCCTATGAGAGCAGGCGCATCTGGGCAACGGCTGCCGACGGCACCCAGGTGCCGATCAGCCTGGTTGGCCGTCGCGAGCACTTCGGCAAGCCCGCGCCGCTGTATCTCTATGGCTACGGCGCCTACGGCCACAGCTTGGACCCTTGGTTTTCCCATGCACGGCTGTCGTTGCTCGATCGTGGCTTCATCTTTGCCATTGCCCATGTGCGCGGCGGCGGCGACCTCGGCGAGGCCTGGTACCGCGCCGGTAAGCTGGAGCACAAACCCAATACCTTCAGCGACTTCATCGCCTGTGCCGAGAAGCTGATTGCCGAGGGCTACACCGAGCCCGCTCGACTCGCCGTCAGCGGCGGCAGTGCCGGTGGCCTGCTGATCGGTGCCGTGCTCAACCTGCGGCCGGAGTTGTTCGGCGCGGCCATCGCCGAAGTGCCCTTCGTCGACGTGTTGAACACCATGCTCAACGCCGACCTGCCATTGACCGTGACCGAGTACGACGAATGGGGCGATCCGAACCAGCCTGAAGTCCACGCACGCATCAAGGCATACGCGCCGTACGAGAATGTGCGCAACCAGCCCTACCCGGCCATTCTTGCGGTAGCGGGCTACAACGACAGCCGCGTGCAGTACTGGGAAGCCGCCAAATGGGTCGCCAAGCTGCGCGCCGCCAAGACCGACGACAATCTGCTGCTGCTCAAGACCGAATTCGGTGCCGGACACGGCGGCATGAGCGGTCGATATCAGGCGCTCAAGGATGTTGCGCTGGAGTATGCCTTTGTCCTCAAGGTCTTCGGCATGGCTGATCGATAAGCGGACTGCCTCATTGGCGTGGATGCCGCCCGCCGACTTGCGGCCGGAACCGCGCCTGCGTGCCGCGGTCACTTCTCATACCACTGTTTGGAGTGATCAGGCATGAACAGGACATCGCAGAACGTGCATGGCTGGGAGCGCGCCGCATCGATCATCGGCGGGCTGTACTTCGTCGGCAAAGGCCTCGGCCGGGGCGGCTTAGGCGGGCTGATTCAGCTGGCGATGGGGGGCATGGCCCTGACGCGCGGGTTCACCGGCCACTGCGAAGCCAAACGCGTGCTCTGCGAAGTCAGCGAGCATGCCAAGATGGCCGAAGGCAACTCACGAAGCATGCCACTCGAGCGCAGCGACGCCGACGATGTGCGTTTGAGAGCCAGCGCCCAGGCGGCCACCGGTACTGCCACAGTGACCGGTAACGACTCGCTCAACAACCCACCAACCGGCATCTAAGACAACCCCAGCTCAGCTCTGCTTTTTGTGGGAAGCGCGCCCCGCGGCGACTGCTTTTGCTGTGCTTTTTTTGTGGGAGGCGCGCCCTCGCGGCGAATGCGGGGCTCCTGCCCAGCCAAAAAGCCAAAAGCTTCGCCCCGGGGTCGGGTCTCCTACAAGATCAAAAGCTAAAAGCAGACCGAAGCGCCCGCGCCCCGCGGCGACCTGCTTTTGCTGTGCTTTTGCTGTGCTTTTGCTGTGCTTTTCTGTGGGAGGCGCGCCCTCGCGGCGAATGCGGGCTCCTGCCCAGCCAAAAGCCAAAAACTTCGCACCGGGGTCGGGCCTCCTACAAGATCAAAAGCCAAAAGCCAAAAGCAGACCGAAGCACCCGCGCCCCGCCGCGACCTGCTTTTGCTGTGCTTTTGCTGTGCTTTT
>NZ_JAKOEN010000021.1:60009-60520 GCF_022355455.1 Pseudomonas sp. KSR10
GCCAGAAGCTTCGCCCCGGGGTCGGGTCTCTTACAAGATCAAAAGCCAAAAGCTTCGCCCCGGGTCAGGTCTCCTACAAGATCAAAAGCTAAAAGCAGACCGAAGCGCCCGCGCCCCGCGGCGACCTGCTTTTGCTGTGCTTTTGCTGTGCTTTTCTGTGGGAGGCGCGCCCTCGCGGCGAATGCGAGTTTCCTGCCCACATAAAAGCCAAAAGCTTCGCCCCGGGGTCGGGTCTCCTACAAGATCAAAAGCTAAAAGCAGACCGAAGCGCCCGCGCCCCGCGGCGACCTGCTTTTGCTGTGCTTTTGTTGTGCTTTTCTGTGGGAGGCGCGCCGTCGCGGCGAATGCGGGTTTCCTGCCCACCCAAAAGCCAAAAGCTTCGCCCCGGGGTCGGGTCTCCTACAAGATCAAAAGCCAAAAGCAGACCGAAGCGCCTGCGCCCCGCCGCGACCTGCTTTTGCTGTGCTTTTGCTGTGCTTTTTTTGTGGGAGGCGCGCCCTCGCGGCGAATG
>NZ_JAKOEN010000021.1:60530-71974 GCF_022355455.1 Pseudomonas sp. KSR10
AGCCAAAAGCTTCGCCCCGGGTCGGGTCTCCTACAAGATTAAAAGCCAAAAGCTTCGCCCCGGGGTCGGGTCTCCTACTAGATCAAAAGCTAAAAGCTTCGCCCCGGGTCGGGTCTCTTACAAAAGCGCGCAAACGGCCAAGGCAATCGCTGATTCAGTCGCAGGGGACGACGATCAGGCCGGCGCGCTCGCCGATCGCCACATCGGCCATCGGGAACAGGATTCGAGCGCCCAGTTCTTCGACCACCCAGCGCACACCATCATTGTCCTCGGCCAGCAGCGTGCCGGGTGATAGCGGAGCGAAGTTCTCTATGTCAGCGGGCAAACGCAGGACGAACTCCTCGCTGCGCTTGATGATTTCCCGCGCCAGCCGGAACGTCGCCAAGGGTCGAGGGCGGGGTGCGTGCGCAGGCTCGGCGGCCTCGATCCACCGATGAGCCGCCTGGAGAAATTCATCGAGACACCCAGGCCAGACGCCACCGGGCGCTTCGGCCATTTCCAGGGTGAAGGCCTCGGCCGCGTGACGCGTGGCAGTATGGGCGCTGAAGGTTCCGGAAGGTGTTTCCTGCAACAGCACTGCATCGACCGCCGCGTGGCGGAGGCGCATCAGGCTTTGGCGGGAAACCTCACGCCCGGCGACCCAGGGGCAGATGGCGAACTGCGGGAGGTTCGAGGCGCGCATGGCCGAGTGCAGGTCGTAATGCCAGCGTCGACGGCCCGGCGCACGAAAAAATGTCGCCACCAGCGCTTCGAGCTGCGCAGCGCGACGAGCCTCGACACTGGAGCCGCCCGCATGCTTGCCACAGAACAGTCGATTCAGGTCTTGGCCAACCCGACGCACACCCTGGCGCATCGCCGGCGGGTTGCAAAACAACAACAGCAGTCGGGCGCGCGGATAGATCGTGCCGCTTCCGATCGCTCGTATCAGGCGATCGAGCAATCTGATCGGGACAACTTCACAGCCATGCACGCCGGCCGACAGCACCAGGTCCAAACCAGCATCCTGGCCAGGCGGGGGCGTCACTTCGAGTACGCCCTCACCCAGCCACTGCAACCTGGCGCCCACAGCGGTGAGCTGAACCTTGTGATCGGGCTCGCGTCCGGCCAGCGTCAGCTCCAGCAGCCGGCCAAGTTCCAGCATGGTGGTGTCATCAGTGGTCGTGGTTGCAGTCCGGCCCATGAACGTGATCGTCCTCGGCGGCCTCGACCGGCTCCATTTCCAGCTCGAGGCTAACCAGGTTGGTAGCCAGCGGACGTAGCAGCAGGTTGGCGTATTCGGTGTCGCCGTCTTCGACATCGACGCCAATCATCAGTTGGTTATTGCCGACTTGTTGAATCCAGACCTCCCGGCCCTGCCACACCACGGCAAAACGGGTGCAGGATGTCTCCAGCTGGGTACCGTCTACGTCTTCCAGGATCAGTTGCAGGCTATCGCTCATGTCAGATTCTCAATGAAAAGGCAGGACAGAATCGCCCTGCCAAGATGAAGGCCTGAGTTTCAGGCCTGAGTCAGTTTTGCAGCAGCGCGTTCGAAGCGCGCAAGGCCTTCGGCAATGTCTGCCTCTTCGATGATCAGGCTCGGTGCCAGGCGGATCACATCGGGGCCGGCCTGCAGGATCATCAGGGCCTCTCGCTCGGCCGCATCGAAGATGTCGCGCGCCCGCCCTTTCCATGCATCGTCGAGTACGCAGCCAATCAGCATGCCCATGCCACGCACCTGGCTGAACAGACCGTAACGCTGACCGATCTCCAGCAGCCCGCGCTTGAAACGTTCGTGCCGGCTCTTCACTCCGCTCAGCACTTCGGGCGTATTGACGATATCGACTACCGCTTCGGCCACCGCGCACGCCAGCGGATTGCCGCCATAAGTGGTGCCGTGGGTGCCGACGCTGAAGTGCTTGGCGACGTCTTCCGTCGCCAGCATCAAACCAATCGGGAACCCGCCGCCCAGGCTTTTGGCGTTGGTCAGGATGTCCGGGATTACACCGTAATTCATGTAAGCGTAAAGCTCACCGGTACGCCCCATTCCGGTCTGAACTTCATCGAAGATCAGCAGCGCGTTGTGCTGGTCGCACAACTTGCGGGCGCCTTCAAGATACGCCTGATCAGCAGGCAGAACGCCGCTTTCGCCCTGTATCGGCTCCAGCACCACGGCACAGGTCTTGTCCGAAATGGCGGAGGCAAGCGCGTCGAGATCGTTATAGGGGACGTGACTGATGCCCTGAATCTTCGGCCCAAAACCATCGGAATATTTTGGCTGGCCACCAACGGTCACGGTAAACAGCGTCCGGCCATGGAAGCTGTTCACAGCGGAGATGATTTCGCATTTCTCCGGACCGTAATTGTCATGAGCATAGCGGCGCGCCAGCTTGAATGCCGCCTCGTTGGCTTCAGCGCCGGAATTGGCGAAGAATGCCCGATCGGCAAAGGTCGCGGCGGTGAGCTTCTTAGCCAGACGCAGCGCCGGCTCATTGGTGAAGATATTGGAAATGTGCCAGAGCTTGCCCGCCTGCTCGGTCAGCGCCGCCACCAGTGCCGGATGAGCATGGCCGAGTACGTTCACGGCAATGCCGCCGGTGAAGTCGATCAGCTCTCGCCCGCTCTGGTCCCATACTCGCGAACCCTGGCCGCGCACTGGAATGAAAGCGGCGGGTGCGAAAGTGGGAACAATGACCTGGTCGAAATCAGCGCGTTCTACCGGGGTGTGCGGGGCGGACATCAGGACTCTCCTGCGAGGCGACACGAATAGGAAATAAAACGCCCCGCCATGGCGGGGCGCTGCACACTCAGTTTAAACGCAGGCCCACCAGGAATGGGCGCTCGGGCGAAAATTCTCTTCAGGACACGACCGAGTGCTGCCGGTCCAGCTCGATGGCCCGATCCAGCGTTTCGAGCAGGGCCTTGCGAGCCTTGAGTTTGGTGTTCTTGTGGGCCGTCATGTTGATTTTCTTCAACTGCGTAGCGGTTGCTTTGGCAACAACCATCAACTCGCCCGCCGGGACGACCTTGTCAAGGAAGCCGGCATCCAGCGCCGCCTGCGGATTGAAGATCTCGCCATTGATTACCGAGCGCTGGAACGCGGGCTTGGTCAGGCGATCCCGGGCGATCTCGATGCCCGAATGGTGCATCGTCATGCCGATCTGGACCTCGTTGAGGCCGATATTGAACGCCCCTTCAACGCCGATACGGTAGTCGGCCGAGAGCAGTAGAAACGCGCCCTTGGCGATGGCATGGCCCGGACAGGCAACGATGATAGGGAAAGGATGAGCAAGCATCCGTCGACTGAACGTCGAACCGACGGATACCAGGGCAATCGCGTTTTCGGGGCTCGAAGTCATCACCTTGAGGTCATAGCCGCCGGACAGAATCCCCGGCTGACCAGTGAGAATCACTACGGCACGGTCCTGCTCGGCGCGATCGAATGCCGAATTGAGCGCCTCGAATACAGCCGGAGACAATGCATTGACCTTGCCGTTGTTCAGAGCCAGCGTGGCGATGCCGTCTTCGAGTTCGTAGGAAACCAGATCACTCATGACGAATATTCCTTGTTAGAAGTCCACAGAAGTTACTCAGCACGACCCGTCAGGTAAAGCGCCGTGACTGACCGGCAAGTCATGATTTGAGAGCTGAATCTGGCGAAACAGGGCCGCATGTGCAGGGAGCGCTGGCTCAGTGGTCAGCTTTCTCGGGCTCGAGTTCGAGCACTGCGAGCAGCTCGGGATGCAGAATCGTCTGTAGCTGCGGATCGGCGATAAAGAGTCCGTGGGAACCATCGGAGATGCCGCTACGGATCCGATAAGGCGTTCCGTCGGCATCGACGGTCAATTGGGACAGATCAAGATAGCGCGGCTCACAGGGCTTCTTCTCCGCATCCCGGAGAACGACCACCTTGGGCCGCAAGTGCAGATGCTGGTGCTTTTCCAGCACCAGCGCGACTTCACCCGTGTGCAGCTCAACCAGCGTGCCCACCGGAAAGACGCCAAGCCAGCGAATGAATTCGTGCACCAGGGCTTCGTCGAATTGCTGGCCGGAACCGCTGCGCAGCACGTCATACGCGGCCTGGATCGGTCGCGCATCGTCGTAGGCACGATGGCTGGTGATCGCATCGAAGGCATCGACGATGGTAATAACCCGTGTCGTGAACGGGATCTGATACTGCGCGAGCCCTTGCGGATAGCCCCTGCCATCCAACCGCTCATGGTGGCCATACGCGGCCTGGACCGCTACGGCGGGAATGTCATCCTGGTTGCACAGCGCCTGATAACCGAATTCCGGATGGAGCTTGATTTGATCGAACTCTTCCTGGGTGAGCTTGCCTGGCTTATTGAGGATGGCAGGATCGATCTTCATCTTGCCGACATCGTGCAGCAGGCCGGCAATACCCAGTATTTCCAGCTTTTCATCAGGCAGCCCAAGGTGGGTACCGAAGCCCATCGCCAGAATGGAAACGGATAAGCAGTGCAAGCTGGTATACACGTCCTGTGACTTCAAGCGCGTCAGCCAAAGCATGGCACTTTCGTTGCGCAGCATGCTTTCCAGGTTCCGTTTGACCAGCGCCTGGCAGGCCTTGGTGTCAATCGCCCGCCCCTGCTGGACATCCAGCAGTACCTGCTCCAATACCAATTCGCTGCTGCGATAGGCTTCGCGCGCTTCGTGGACTTCAAGCGAGAGAGGGACACGGGGCATCGTACGCTTCACGCGCAGTGGCGTCGCCGAGGGCACGACCACCTGGCCCTGATCAAGCAGCACTCGACGGGTGTCGTCAACGAACACATAGTCGCAGCGCTCGCGCACCGCCTGGATATGTTCGAGCTTGAGCAGAGGAAAGCCCTGGAATAGAAAATCCGTCTGACGCCAAGGCCGATCCAGCTCGCAAATGTACATGCCGAGTTCCAGATGACTGACGTGCAGACGGCGCTTTGTGGCGACCTCCACTACCTCAGGTCGCTTACGCCTGCTTTTGAATAACTTCATCAAGCCTTTCCCGGCTCTTCATATTCATTAAGTTCGATTGCGCTGAAGCTGGCACCGAAGTCCTAGGCGTTGGAACCCTAACGGAACGATAGGTTCATCGCCACGGCCGCTAAGCCAGTTTTCCAACGGCGCCTTAACCGCATGAAAAAACTAAAAAACTTTTTGCCATCCGCCAGCTCTTCGGCTACATTAGCGCGCCTCGACGGACATCAAACTCCGTCGAGATCCGGTGAGGTGTCCGAGCGGTTGAAGGAGCACGCCTGGAAAGTGTGTATACGAGAAATCGTATCGTGGGTTCGAATCCCACCCTCACCGCCAGATCGAACACAAAGCCCCGATGATCGGGGCTTTGTCGTTTCTGTCTCCAGGAATACCACTCCAGAGCACACCATATAGATGCTTGGCCTTGCGTACCGCAGCCTTGGCTAGCAGAACGCGCTGCCCCTGATTCCGTTACCACTCGGATGTTCCGATTCCACACGCCGCAAATGCCGCCTTGGATGACAACGTTTCCATTCGCTCCATCATTTGATTGAGGGCGATCACGGCACTGCCGATTGTCCACCCGCCCGGTTCCGCTGTGGGGCCTCTCTGACGAGCGGTACAGGAAGCCAGGATTATCCGTGGACAAACATCACATCGGCCCAAGCGCCAGCAAATCAGGCGCGTCGCCAGAAGCCGAGCCTTCCACAGCGCCTGAATCTAAATCCAGAATGATTCGGGACGGGCATCGAGTCGTCCCAGCGAGAAGTTCTCGGCGCGACGAAGCAGATCACCAGGAAAACGCAGCTCCGTCTGAGAGAGGCGTCCTCTATCCACGCCTTCGCTTTTCCTGGTCCGTATATTGCTTGGATTAACCTGACATTTAGGTCAGTAGAAGGACTTAGGTCAGAGCACGTCTGGAAAGCGGACCAGACCTCTGTGTCTCGGCCAATGCATATCCCGCTACGTCGTTTCGATGAAAGGCGCAGCTGTAACCCGCAAGACGCAACGGCCATTCAAACCGACAGCGTTCACGCGTAGACCCATTAAAAGGCCGCTACCATGTTCAAGCACAAGAAAGTCAGGCAGGCCACCATGATCTTGTTCGCCACAGCGGTCATTCTGATCCTGCCCAATCTGACTCGCCTTATCAGTTGATCGCCAGAAACAGACGACATAGGAACGCTTATGTATCGCGTATCCCTGCTATTGATGGCTTTAGCCACAGCGGCGGTCGGCGGCGAGGTCGATCAGCCCAACGCCCTGGCGGCACTGCAGCGCGCCGACAGCGTCCTGATTGACGTTCGAACCGCCCAGGAATACGCCGAAGGTGCGCTCCCTGGCGCAACGCGAATCGAGACCCAAGAGCTTGCCGAGCGCACCGCCAGTGTCGCACCCGACAAAGACGCCCCGGTCGTTCTCTACTGCCGCAGCGGTCGTCGATCATCCGCGGCGCAAGATCTGCTTCGTGAACTGGGCTACAGTCAGGTCATCAATGCCGGCGGTTACCAGGACTTGAAAGCAGTCGTGCCGCCGCGCTGACGTCGCCGCATCGCTTCCACGATTACTGCACCGCTCCACCGCACCATCCCATCCATACGCCTTCTCTTCGTTTATCGCGGAACTAATGCGCTGCAGTGGCTACTGAAAAAGGAGCCACTGCTCAGCGCCTGGTCGCGCATATTTGGAGGATTCGAACTGATGAATTGGGATGTGATGCTGAACGAAAGGCTTTGGATCAACATCGCCATAATCGCTGGCGTCACGATTGTCAGCTACCTCATTCTGCAGGCAGTTCTGCGGATCATTACCAACCGCCTGCGAAAGATGAGCAAAGGATCCAAGAGCGGCTTCGTCACCATTGCGGCGGAAATGCTCAGCCGCACCAGCCATTTGCTGCTGATCGCTCTTTCGCTGTTGATCGCATTGAAGGTTGTCGAACTGCCAGATCGCTGGGAGTCGGCGATGTCCCATGGTTGGTTCATCGCCCTCGCCTTTCAGATTGCATTGTGGATGGATACCGCCGTTCGTCTATGGATGGAAAGCCTGACTCGCGACGGCAAAGCGCGAAACCCGGTTACCACGACGATCATCGGCATCATGATCCGCATCGTCATTTGGACCATGATGCTGCTGTCAATACTGGCCAACCTGGGCGTGGACATCACCGCCATGGTCGCCAGCCTCGGCGTTGGCGGTATCGCCATCGCCCTGGCGGTCCAGACGCTGCTCAGCGACATCTTCGCGTCCCTGTCCATCGGGGTGGACAAGCCCTTCGAGATCGGCGATTTCGTCGTATTTGGCAGCGTTGCCGGCAACATCGAACACATCGGTCTGAAGACCACACGCATCCGCGCGCTGAGCGGCGAGCAGATCGTCTGCGCCAACGCAGATCTCCTCAAGCAGATCCTGCACAACTACAAGCGCATGAACACACGGCGCATCGTCTTCAAGTTCGGCATTACTTACAACACGCCGTCGGACAAGGTTCGTGAGGTTTCCGCATTGGTGAGGCGAATCATCGACGGGCTGAACAACGCCAAGTTCGACCGTGCGCATTTCCTTGCCTTCGACGACAGCCAGCTCACGTTCGAAGTTGTCTACATCATGCAGGTGTCCGACTACAACGCATACATGGACACCCAGCAGGAAATCAATCTGCAGTTGCTCGACGGCATCCGCGAGATGGGTGTGCAATTCGCCTTCCCGACCCGCAGTGTCGAGTTCATCGGCGGCAGCTTCCCGGAGCTGACGGTTGCCGGTGTCCCGAAGGAAAAACCGGCCGCCAACCAGGAAGCCGAACGCGCGCTTCCGAACGCCTGAGGAAAAACGACGAGGCCAGCGCAGTGGCCGGCCTCGTCGCTCAACTCAGCGCAGACGCATCTGCTTGTGGGTTTCGATCAACTGCGGCACCACACCCGGATCGGCCAGCGTCGAAATATCACCCAGGGCGTCGTACTCATCGGTGGCGATCTTGCGCAGGATACGCCGCATGATCTTGCCCGAACGCGTCTTCGGTAAGCCCGGCGCCCATTGGATCACGTCCGGCACGGCGATCGGCCCGATCTCCTTGCGTACCCACTGTTGCAGCTCCTGGCGCAACTGATCGGACGGTTCCTCGCCCGCCAGCAGCGTCACGTAGACGTAGATTCCTTGGCCCTTGAGAGGATGCGGCACACCCACCACCGCCGCTTCGGCCACCTTGCGGTGCGCCACCATGGCGCTTTCGATTTCCGCCGTGCCCATGCGGTGGCCGGAAACGTTCAGTACGTCGTCCACCCGACCGGTGATCCAGTAGTAGCCATCCTCGTCCCGGCGGGCGCCGTCACCGGTGAAATACATGCCGCGGAAGGTCTTGAAATAGGTATCGACGAAGCGATCGTGGTCGCGATAGATGCTGCGCATCTGCCCCGGCCAGGAATCGAGGATGACCAGATTGCCCTCGGTGGCACCTTCCAGCAGGTTACCGAGATTGTCCACCAGGCCGGGCACCACGCCGAAGAATGGCCGCGTCGCGGAACCCGGTTTCAACGCGGTGGCACCGGGTAAAGGGCTGATGAGAATGCCACCCGTCTCGGTCTGCCACCAGGTATCGACGATTGGGCAGCGTGATTTGCCAACCGTCTCGTAATACCAGTGCCAGGCCTCGGGATTGATCGGCTCGCCCACTGAACCGAGCAGGCGCAGGCTCGACCCGTCAGCGCCTTCCATTGCCGCACTCCCCTCGGCCATCATCGAGCGGATCGCCGTGGGCGCGGTATAAAGGATATTCACCTTGTGCTTGTCGACGATCTGACCGACCCGCTTGACGTCCGGATAATTGGGTACGCCTTCGAACATCAGCGTGGTCGCGCCGTTGGCCAACGGCCCGTAGATGATGTAGCTGTGCCCGGTAATCCAACCGACGTCGGCTGTACACCAGTAAATCTCACCAGGCCGATAGTCGAAGACTCGTTCATGGGTCAGGGCCGCATAGAGCAGATAACCGCCCGTGGTGTGCATCACGCCCTTGGGTTTGCCGGTGGAGCCGGAGGTGTAAAGGATGAACAGTGGCTCCTCGGCGCCCATTTCTTTCGGCGCGCACACATCGCCGGCCACTCGCATCAGATCGTCGTACCAGATATCACGATGCGAGTGCCATCTGATGTCGCCACCTGTGCGGCGCACCACGATGATTTTCTGTACGCAACTGGTTTGCGGGTTGGTCAGCGCTTCGTCGACGTTGGACTTCAGCGGAATCTTCTTTCCGCCGCGCAACCCTTCATCGGCAGTGATCACCACTTTCGAACTGCCATCGATTATTCGGCCGGCCAGGGCCTCGGGCGAGAAACCACCGAACACCACCGAATGAATCGCGCCGATGCGTGCACACGCCAGCATCGCCACCGCAACCTCCGGAATCATCGGCATGTAGATCGTGACCACGTCACCCCGATGCACGTCCTGCCCACGCAACGCATTGGCGAACTTGCTCACTTCGTGATGCAGCTCGCGATAAGTAATGTGGCGGTGCTCGGACGGATCGTCTCCTTCCCAGATGATCGCGACCTCGTCACCCCGCGTTTCGAGGTGACGGTCCAGGCAGTTGGCCGAAACGTTCAGCGTGCCATCGGCAAACCAGCGAATATCAACGTGGTGATCGTCGAAGGAGGTCTGCTTGACCCGCGTAAAAGGCTTGATCCAGTCAATGCGCTCTGCTTGCTCGCGCCAGAAGCCGTCAGGGTTGACCACCGACTGTTGATACAGGGCTTTATAGGCGGCCTCATCGGTCAGCGACCGAGCCGCAACTTCCGGTTTCACGGGATACAGGGACGCAGCACTCATGGGCAAACTCCTCACTCGTTGGTCTTGTTATCGTTTCGACTAAGCGTGCTTCACAGGCGAACCATACAAATCAAACCAAGCGCCTGGAAGACTTCACGTTCGAGCTATACGGGGTCGAAGCGTTCCGCTGGCGTTAGCCGTCGAAAAAAAGCGTTGTTCTCCGTAGAGCATAGACGCTTCGACCAAGGCGTACTTCCTCCCCCTTTGTGGTCATAGAGATGCCAGGGCCGAGCCTGCCATGTCGGTATTCGAGGATGTCAGATCCAGCGAACGTATTCTTCCGTGTCACGAAACGCATCAGGGAAAGCATTGCCTTCTACCCGGTGCTGATTCCCGCCTTATACGTCGTCGTCGCCGTTGTGGTATGGGCATTCGAGTCGACTCCCCTCGCTACAGCCTTGCGCGACGATCTAGCGCCAGGACTGGTAGATGCCGATAACAGCCGTGAAATTCTCGGAACACTAATCACAGGTGTCATCTCTCTTACCGTGTTCAGCTTCTCCATGGTGATGGTTGTGCTCAACGGCGCGGCGTCCCGCCTGTCACCACGCGTGCTGCCTGGCCTGATCAGCGACACGCGCAATCAGGTGATTCTCGGAATCTACCTGGGCAGCATCGTCTATTTCCTGCTGATGATCGGCACCCTGAACAAGAACGAACCGGCCAGCGTTCCAACGCTTGCTCTGCCGTTGGCGCTGCTGTTCGGCATGCTATGCATGGCGTTGTTCGTTGCGTTCATTCGTTCAGTGTCACAGTCGATCCAAGTCGACTGGATCGTCAGTCAGCTCTACAGCGAAGCTTCAACCAACCTGAACAAGCGCAGGCAGCGGATCGCTGACGTCACCGGGATCCCGGACGCAACCGACTGGTGGTGCCTGCCTGCCGCTCGGCCAGGGTACCTGCGCGAAGTGAATGAACGCCAACTGGGGAAGATACTGCGCAAGTACGACTCGTTGGCCGTGATCCAGGTAGAGCCCGGATTCTTCCTTGTCGACGGTCATCCGTTGATCAAGTTCAGCGAGCCACTGAGCGAAGACGATGCAGCCGACGTACTGGATTGCTTCGATTTCCATGACAAGGAATTCGCCAGCGCCAACGTTTCCTACGGCATGCGCCAGATCTCGGAAATAGCGGTAAAGGCCATCAGTCCAGCCATCAACGACCCCGGCACAGCGATGCGGGCAGTCAATCTGATCGGCGTACTGCTGAAAAGGCTCAGCGGCATGCCGCCTTACGACATCGGCTGCGTCGACAACAGGCGACCCCGCCTCTTCTACCCGCAACCGGATATCCAGCGCATGCTGCAGAACGTGATAGCGCCGATCCGCATCTATGCCGGCCATGATCCGCAAGTACTGATCACGCTGCTGCGATGCCTGAAGAATGCCTTGCACGGCGACCCGAACGAGGCGCACCTCGACGCCCTATATGAGGAAATTCAGGCCCTGCGCGACGAGGCCGACGCAAACGTCGATAACCCGCGCGACCGCCGCGCCGTCAACGAAGAACTCGAGCGGCTGGCGCAAATCCAGGGCCAGTGGGAGCCACGTCCTAAGGCAAAGCCCCTGCCGTTAAGGTGACAACCTGTACTCGCTACGGGAAAACGCTTTTTTCTGTCCTGTAGGAGCCCCGACCCGGGGCGAAGCTTTTGGCTTTTGGGCGGG
>NZ_JAKOEN010000001.1:0-5714 GCF_022355455.1 Pseudomonas sp. KSR10
AGTAGAATGCGCCGGGCTGGCAGGGTGGAGGTTGAGTCCTGTTGGCGCTTCGGTCGGGTTGATCGGAGGCGGTTGAAAGAGGTGGTTGACAGCGGTTTTGGACGCTGTATGATTCGCCTCCCGCTGACGAGAGGCGCAGGTTGATCGGAAGCGCAAGCGGTTGAGAAGAAAGAAAAACTTCTTCAAAAACAGCTTGACGAGAAACAAGGCTGCTGTAGAATGCGCGGCCTCGGTTGAGACGAAAGACTTGATCGAAACGCTCTTTAACAACTGAATCAAGCAATTCGTGTGGGTGCTTGTGAGGTAAGACTGATGGTCAGCAAGATTATCAGCATCACAATGTACTCAACGAGAAATCATTGAGTGCTCTTCTTTTAGGAGAA
This sequence comes from Pseudomonas sp. KSR10, assembly GCF_022355455.1. Classification (NCBI taxonomy): domain Bacteria; kingdom Pseudomonadati; phylum Pseudomonadota; class Gammaproteobacteria; order Pseudomonadales; family Pseudomonadaceae; genus Pseudomonas; species Pseudomonas sp. KSR10. The sequence continues at coordinate 384 of NZ_JAKOEN010000001.1, forward strand.
GAGATTTGCGATTGCTGAGCCAAGTTTAGGGTTTTCTCAAAACCCAAGCAGTATTGAACTGAAGAGTTTGATCATGGCTCAGATTGAACGCTGGCGGCAGGCCTAACACATGCAAGTCGAGCGGATGAAGGGAGCTTGCTCCCTGATTCAGCGGCGGACGGGTGAGTAATGCCTAGGAATCTGCCTGGTAGTGGGGGACAACGTTTCGAAAGGAACGCTAATACCGCATACGTCCTACGGGAGAAAGCAGGGGACCTTCGGGCCTTGCGCTATCAGATGAGCCTAGGTCGGATTAGCTAGTTGGTGAGGTAATGGCTCACCAAGGCGACGATCCGTAACTGGTCTGAGAGGATGATCAGTCACACTGGAACTGAGACACGGTCCAGACTCCTACGGGAGGCAGCAGTGGGGAATATTGGACAATGGGCGAAAGCCTGATCCAGCCATGCCGCGTGTGTGAAGAAGGTCTTCGGATTGTAAAGCACTTTAAGTTGGGAGGAAGGGCAGTAAGCTAATACCTTGCTGTTTTGACGTTACCGACAGAATAAGCACCGGCTAACTTCGTGCCAGCAGCCGCGGTAATACGAAGGGTGCAAGCGTTAATCGGAATTACTGGGCGTAAAGCGCGCGTAGGTGGTTTGTTAAGTTGGATGTGAAAGCCCCGGGCTCAACCTGGGAACTGCATCCAAAACTGGCAAGCTAGAGTATGGCAGAGGGTGGTGGAATTTCCTGTGTAGCGGTGAAATGCGTAGATATAGGAAGGAACACCAGTGGCGAAGGCGACCACCTGGGCTAATACTGACACTGAGGTGCGAAAGCGTGGGGAGCAAACAGGATTAGATACCCTGGTAGTCCACGCCGTAAACGATGTCGACTAGCCGTTGGGATCCTTGAGATCTTAGTGGCGCAGCTAACGCATTAAGTCGACCGCCTGGGGAGTACGGCCGCAAGGTTAAAACTCAAATGAATTGACGGGGGCCCGCACAAGCGGTGGAGCATGTGGTTTAATTCGAAGCAACGCGAAGAACCTTACCAGGCCTTGACATGCAGAGAACCTTCCAGAGATGGAGGGGTGCCTTCGGGAACTCTGACACAGGTGCTGCATGGCTGTCGTCAGCTCGTGTCGTGAGATGTTGGGTTAAGTCCCGTAACGAGCGCAACCCTTGTCCTTAGTTACCAGCACGTAATGGTGGGCACTCTAAGGAGACTGCCGGTGACAAACCGGAGGAAGGTGGGGATGACGTCAAGTCATCATGGCCCTTACGGCCTGGGCTACACACGTGCTACAATGGTCGGTACAAAGGGTTGCCAAGCCGCGAGGTGGAGCTAATCCCATAAAACCGATCGTAGTCCGGATCGCAGTCTGCAACTCGACTGCGTGAAGTCGGAATCGCTAGTAATCGTGAATCAGAATGTCACGGTGAATACGTTCCCGGGCCTTGTACACACCGCCCGTCACACCATGGGAGTGGGTTGCTCCAGAAGTAGCTAGTCTAACCTTCGGGGGGACGGTTACCACGGAGTGATTCATGACTGGGGTGAAGTCGTAACAAGGTAGCCGTAGGGGAACCTGCGGCTGGATCACCTCCTTAATCGAAGACTTCAGCTTCTTCATAAGTTCCCACACGAATTGCTTGATTCACTAGCGAAAAGCGATTGGGTTTCGACCCGAGAGAGACGATTGGGTCTGTAGCTCAGTTGGTTAGAGCGCACCCCTGATAAGGGTGAGGTCGGCAGTTCGAATCTGCCCAGACCCACCAATTGTCATGGGATGTGGCCGATCTGTAGATGGGGCCATAGCTCAGCTGGGAGAGCGCCTGCTTTGCACGCAGGAGGTCAGCGGTTCGATCCCGCTTGGCTCCACCATTACCTCGACATCGCTTGAAAGTACAGAAATGAATGCGTTCCTAGGGGAGCGGATTGATTTCTGGTCTTTGCGCCAGTAACTGTTCTTTAAAAATTTGGGTATGTGATAGAAGTAGATTTGGGTAATTACTTTCACTGGTGATTATTCAAGTCAAGGTAAAATTTGCGAGTTGCTCGAGAGAGCGAAATGCGGATTTTCGGCGAATGTCGTCTTCACGTTATAGACAGTAACCAGATTGCTTGGGGTTATATGGTCAAGTGAAGAAGCGCATACGGTGGATGCCTTGGCAGTCAGAGGCGATGAAAGACGTGGTAGCCTGCGAAAAGCTTCGGGGAGTCGGCAAACAGACTGTGATCCGGAGATGTCTGAATGGGGGAACCCAGCCATCATAAGATGGTTATCACACACTGAATACATAGGTGTGTGAGGCGAACCAGGGGAACTGAAACATCTAAGTACCCTGAGGAAAAGAAATCAACCGAGATTCCCTTAGTAGTGGCGAGCGAACGGGGACTAGCCCTTAAGCTTCTTTGATTTTAGCGGAACGCTCTGGAAAGTGCGGCCATAGTGGGTGATAGCCCTGTACGCGAAAGGATCTTAGAAGTGAAATCGAGTAGGACGGAGCACGAGAAACTTTGTCTGAATATGGGGGGACCATCCTCCAAGGCTAAATACTACTGACTGACCGATAGTGAACTAGTACCGTGAGGGAAAGGCGAAAAGAACCCCGGAGAGGGGAGTGAAATAGATCCTGAAACCGTATGCGTACAAGCAGTGGGAGCCTACTTTGTTAGGTGACTGCGTACCTTTTGTATAATGGGTCAGCGACTTATTTTCAGTGGCGAGCTTAACCGAATAGGGGAGGCGTAGCGAAAGCGAGTCTTAATAGGGCGTCTAGTCGCTGGGAATAGACCCGAAACCGGGCGATCTATCCATGGGCAGGTTGAAGGTTGGGTAACACTAACTGGAGGACCGAACCGACTACCGTTGAAAAGTTAGCGGATGACCTGTGGATCGGAGTGAAAGGCTAATCAAGCTCGGAGATAGCTGGTTCTCCTCGAAAGCTATTTAGGTAGCGCCTCGTGTATCACTGCTGGGGGTAGAGCACTGTTTCGGCTAGGGGGTCATCCCGACTTACCAAACCGATGCAAACTCCGAATACCAGCAAGTGTCAGCACGGGAGACACACGGCGGGTGCTAACGTCCGTCGTGAAAAGGGAAACAACCCAGACCGTCAGCTAAGGTCCCAAAATCCTGGTTAAGTGGGAAACGATGTGGGAAGGCTCAGACAGCTAGGAGGTTGGCTTAGAAGCAGCCACCCTTTAAAGAAAGCGTAATAGCTCACTAGTCGAGTCGGCCTGCGCGGAAGATGTAACGGGGCTCAAACCAGGTACCGAAGCTACGGGTTCAACGTAAGTTGAGCGGTAGAGGAGCGTTCTGTAAGCCTGTGAAGGTGAGTTGAGAAGCTTGCTGGAGGTATCAGAAGTGCGAATGCTGACATGAGTAACGACAATGCGAGTGAAAAACTCGCACGCCGAAAGACCAAGGGTTCCTGCGCAACGTTAATCGACGCAGGGTGAGTCGGTCCCTAAGGCGAGGCTGAAGAGCGTAGTCGATGGGAAACGGGTTAATATTCCCGTACTTCTAGTTACTGCGATGGGGGGACGGAGAAGGCTAGGCCAGCTTGGCGTTGGTTGTCCAAGTTTAAGGTGGTAGGCAGAGATCTTAGGTAAATCCGGGGTCTTAATGCCGAGAACTGATGACGATCCTTCTTTTAGAAGGAGAAGTGGTTGATGCCATGCTTCCAGGAAAAGCCTCTAAGCTTCAGGTAACTAGGAACCGTACCCCAAACCGACACAGGTGGTTGGGTAGAGAATACCAAGGCGCTTGAGAGAACTCGGGTGAAGGAACTAGGCAAAATGGCACCGTAACTTCGGGAGAAGGTGCGCCGGTGAGGGTGAAGGGTTTACCCCGTAAGCTCATGCCGGTCGAAGATACCAGGCCGCTGCGACTGTTTATTAAAAACACAGCACTCTGCAAACACGAAAGTGGACGTATAGGGTGTGACGCCTGCCCGGTGCCGGAAGGTTAATTGATGGGGTTAGCGCAAGCGAAGCTCTTGATCGAAGCCCCGGTAAACGGCGGCCGTAACTATAACGGTCCTAAGGTAGCGAAATTCCTTGTCGGGTAAGTTCCGACCTGCACGAATGGCGTAACGATGGCGGCGCTGTCTCCACCCGAGACTCAGTGAAATTGAAATCGCTGTGAAGATGCAGTGTATCCGCGGCTAGACGGAAAGACCCCGTGAACCTTTACTATAGCTTTGCACTGGACTTTGAATTTGCTTGTGTAGGATAGGTGGGAGGCTTTGAAGCGTGGACGCCAGTTCGCGTGGAGCCAACCTTGAAATACCACCCTGGCAACTTTGAGGTTCTAACTCTGGTCCGTTATCCGGATCGAGGACAGTGTATGGTGGGTAGTTTGACTGGGGCGGTCTCCTCCTAAAGAGTAACGGAGGAGTACGAAGGTGCGCTCAGACCGGTCGGAAATCGGTCGTAGAGTATAAAGGCAAAAGCGCGCTTGACTGCGAGACAGACACGTCGAGCAGGTACGAAAGTAGGTCTTAGTGATCCGGTGGTTCTGTATGGAAGGGCCATCGCTCAACGGATAAAAGGTACTCCGGGGATAACAGGCTGATACCGCCCAAGAGTTCATATCGACGGCGGTGTTTGGCACCTCGATGTCGGCTCATCACATCCTGGGGCTGAAGCCGGTCCCAAGGGTATGGCTGTTCGCCATTTAAAGTGGTACGCGAGCTGGGTTTAGAACGTCGTGAGACAGTTCGGTCCCTATCTGCCGTGGACGTTTGAGATTTGAGAGGGGCTGCTCCTAGTACGAGAGGACCGGAGTGGACGAACCTCTGGTGTTCCGGTTGTCACGCCAGTGGCATTGCCGGGTAGCTATGTTCGGAAGAGATAACCGCTGAAAGCATCTAAGCGGGAAACTTGCCTCAAGATGAGATCTCACTGGAGCCTTGAGCTCCCTGAAGGGCCGTCGAAGACTACGACGTTGATAGGTGGGGTGTGTAAGCGCTGTGAGGCGTTGAGCTAACCCATACTAATTGCCCGTGAGGCTTGACCATATAACACCCAAACAATTTGATGTTTGCGTGTCAGACGGTTGAAGTCGACAAACAAACCGAAAAGACGCATCGCTCGCAAGCGAAACCAATACAGCAACACCATCACATACCCAATTAGGGGAAGCGACTGAACACCGACTCCCCAACCGAATTGCTTGACGACCATAGAGCGTTGGAACCACCTGATCCCATCCCGAACTCAGAAGTGAAACGACGCATCGCCGATGGTAGTGTGGGGTCTCCCCATGTGAGAGTAGGTCATCGTCAAGCTTCTACACCAAACCCCCGATCATCGAAAGATGGCCGGGGGTTTGTCTTTGGG